>JAFSOC010000021.1 GCA_017447185.1 Clostridia bacterium
CCTTATACTTTTTCCTTCTTTGAAGTGTTCGTCAATGATTTTTAAAATTTGATCTTCTGACAATTTCCTTTTTCGCATATAAGATTGCTCCCTCCATGTGACAGTTTTTGTTTTCCTGTCTTTCATAGAGGGAGCATATCACCATCGCCGTCCGGTTTCTTTATGCTTTCCTGCAGCCTTACACCGCAACAGGACGGTACACTTCCCGCAGGCGGGTGTTGTACCGGCTGTCCAGGCACATCCAGATTTCCGCGTCCTCCACGGATTCAAACCGGGGCGTTCCCGCCGGAGGAACCAGGCCGACCCGTTCATATTCCATCTGCACCACCTGCCAGGGGCGCAGATCCGGCTTCTCATATTTCTCCCCGGAGGTGAAAAGCAGGGCACTGTTGATGGAACGGATGGTATTCATATTCATAAACTGACTCATTGCGGTTCCTTTCCGGCCTTTTCGGCCTCTATACGATTGATCTGTTCCCGGGTTGGAATCTGTTCTTCTTTCAGTTTGCCGATCACGCGGCCCAGGCAGCGGACCGTCTGATCTTCGTGGAAGGTCATGGTCCTGAATTCGGGATTGTGGGAATGCAGGCCGTCTTTCCGGTATTCCTTGATGTAGCCTTCGTTGTCCACCAGGAAGATTCCGATCTCGCCTTCCCGCAGTTCCTTCGTGTGCTGCACGAGCACCTGGTCCCCGTCGAAGAAAGTGGGCTCCATGCTCCGGCCGCAGACGGTGATAATCTCGTCCGCCCGCTCGGTATCCCGATCTGCCAGGAGGGTTACCTTTTCGCCCTGTGCCTCCCCCAGCGCGGCACCGAAACCGGCGGCTGCACCAAGCTCGTTCCGGAACAGGGTGACGGTCTTCGGCAGCGGAAGGATCTTTTCCTTTTCCCTCTCCCGCTGCTCCGTCCGGCGGTCCCGCAGGGCTTCCATCTGCCACAGGATGCTTTCCCGGTCCCCTGCCTCCAGGCTGAAGAATATCTCCAGCAGTTTTTCCGCTTCGGCGGTGCGCTTTTTCTCCTGGCCGAAGAACCGGTTCAGGGAGATCTTCAGTGCACTGCACAGGGCCGGCAGCGTACCCAGATCCGGACGGGAATGATTCGTCTCCCACCCGGCAACCGTATTCCGGCTGACGCCGACGCGCTCCGCAAGCTCCGCCTGGTTCATCCCCAGTGCGATTCTCCGCTCACGGATCATGGCTCCGTACTCCACGCTTCCGCCCCCTTTCGATGCAGAGTATAGCACCTTATGTTTCAATTGTCAACTATTTTTAATAAATTTGTTTCATTTTGCAACATTTTGGTTTCAAAAACCGGGGAGACACGTTTGCGGCCTCCCCGTTCCGGCTTTCCCGCCGGTCAGTTCAATTCGATCACAACATCGTCCAGGATGTAACAGAAGGACGGTGAGGAAGACTTTTTATTCTCTTCCCAGCCCTTAC
Source organism: Clostridia bacterium (assembly GCA_017447185.1). Classification (GTDB taxonomy): domain Bacteria; phylum Bacillota; class Clostridia; order Christensenellales; family Aristaeellaceae; genus Aristaeella. Next base: position 1,439 of record JAFSOC010000021.1, read on the forward strand.
TCAGATCCACCCTGTCCGCCGGATTGTTCGGATTGACGCCGGTGTATTTCCCCTGGAACACAGCCACTTTCCCCTTCTGGAAGGAGGCAATGATACGGTTCATCCGTTCCTCGGTTCCGGCCGCCGCCGCGTGCTTGTTCAGCTCCAGCATCTGCACCCAGTCTTCCTCGAAGCCGGCGCTGATATCGTTGCCGTGCAGGTTGCCCTTTACCACCTTTTCGATGTCCTGCTTCTGCCATACCGCGTCCACCGCCTGCTGGATATAGGGCATCCAGTTGGTGCGGATGCTGAGCAGTGCGCAGGATGGCGCCACATCCATCATGCTCTGGTGGTAACCGACAAAGTATACGCGGTTTCCCTTGGAGAAGGCGTCTTCGCAGGCAATGGCCGGCGCCATGGTGTTCGTATGCTGGGAAAGGATCACGCAGCCCGCGTCAATCAGCGCCTGGGCGGCTTCTTTTTCCTTCGGGTAGTTGCTCCAGCTGTTCGTATACCAGACCTTCATCACCGCTTCCGGCGCCACGTTGCGTACGCCCAGCAGGAAGGCGGTATATCCGGAAACCACCTCAGCGCTCTTGTTTGCCGCCACATATCCTACGATGGCGTTCTCCGGCAGGATGGCGCCGCCGTCAATCAGCTCCCGCAGCTTCATGCCGGCCACGATCCCTGCGGTGTAGCGGGCCTGGTAGATTTCCCCGTTGAAGGTGTGGTAGTTTTTCGGCTGCCCTTCGATCGAAATGGTGGGCATGGAAATCTGGCAGAACTGGACATTCGGGAACTCCGCGGCCAGTTTCGGCGGGATATCCGTATCCTCATTGATGAAGAGGATGCTGCAGCCCTTCCGCACCAGTTCCCGCATGGATTCCTCCACAGCGTTCTGGTGAACGTTGCTGCGGATCAGTACCTGGATCTTGTCCCCGTACTGTTCCTCCAGCTTGTACTGGGCCTGCAGGAAATTGTAGGTATAGGGAGTACTCTCGTCCTCGGAGCAGATAAAGCCGACCTTCAGCCCCGCCGTCTCGCTCTGCTGCCGGTTCCAGAAACCGGAAAACAGGCTGACCGCCCCCAGGATCAGCACGCAGACAATCAATGTGGCGATAATTTTATGCTTTGCGTTCATGACCGATCTTCCTTTCCGCTTCAGAATTCCCGGGTTCCCGTCCGGTTACTGGCCCGACGGTTTTTCGGAATTCCCCTGCGTTTCCGGCTTTGCTTCTTCCTTCTGCTCTTCCGCCTCATCCGTATGGACGCCGTACAGCTTGTTCAGGTCGATGACGCCGTCGCGGATCAGTTTCAGCAGGATATCCACAAACGCGGGATCAAACTGGGAGCCGCGTCCTTTTTCAAGTTCACCCAACACATAGCCGAAGTCCATCTGTTTCCGGTAGACGCGGTTCGCGGTCATGGCGTCGAAGGCGTCCGCCACGCCGATGATCCGGGCGTACAGCGGAATCTCCTCCCCCTGCAGTCCCTTCGGATATCCGCGGCCGTCATACCGTTCGTGGTGGAATTCGGCGCCTTCGATCACGTGATCCAGCAGGGTAAAGTCGCTCAGAATCTTCGCGCCCTGGATCGTGTGGGATTTCATGATGGCGTATTCCTCATCCGTCAGGCGGGAATCCTTGTTCAGGATCGCGTCGGGAATGGCGATCTTGCCGATGTCGTGCATGTTCGCAGCCCATTCAATATCCTGGCAGTCCTTTTCGCTCAGGCCGTATTCCTTGGCGATCTGCTTGGAATACAGCGCCACGCGGCGGCTGTGGCCGCCGGTACGCGGATCCTTCGCGTCCACCGTACGGGCAATGGCGATAACCGTCTGTTTGCCCATCTCGACCAGTCGGTTGGCTTCCGCCAGTTCCTTCTCCATCCGGATCTCACGGCGCTTCACCATCAGCCAGGTGACCCACGCCACCGTGAACATGGGCAGCATCAGCACATACAGGATGAACCAGGGGCTGTCGTACAGTTCCTTCTCCTTGACCACGGAGTATGTCCGCTCCGCCAGGATGTTCTCCTGGTTGTTGTCAAACACCGCCAGGTGGAAGGTGTAGTTCCCGGAGGGAAGATTGGTATAAATGATGGAATTCAGGCTGTTCTGCGGCATGATGGTCCAGTCGTTGTCAAACCCTTCCAGCATATATCCCACGTAGGGTTCCTGGATCGTGTAGTTGATGATTTCAGGATTCAGTTCCAGCTTGCTGACGCCCCGGCTCACGGTGATCGCCGTGTTCCGGTCCACCCGGCGGGAAACGCCATCCATCTTCGCGCTCGGTACGCTCATGCGGAACACCTTCGCGCCGCCGCTGAGTTTGTTGACGTTCAGCACAAACGCGCCTGTATCGCAGGCCAGGTACAGCTCCCCGGTCTTCTCATTGAACCAGGTCCAGGAGTTCGCCGTCAGGGAACTGTTCAGGCCCCGCCGGCCGTCCAGCAGGTCGTAGCGGAGATCCTGCTTGCCGCTCAGCAGCTCCGCCCGGTCTACCACATAGATGCCGGCGCTGGAGAGTACGAACAGGTTATCCGTTCCCTGGATCCAGATATCGTAATTGTTGTAGTACGGGAAATTGTCCAGCATGCGGATCGTCTGGTCCGGATTCATGTAACACAGGCCGTTGCTGGTAACCAGGAAGACGCCGCCGGTCTTCTCGTCCGGGATCGCCCGCAGGATGACTTCGGAGCTGAGGCCATCCTTCCGGGTCAGCATCTTTGTGGTTTCCCGGTTGACCAGCACCGCAACGCCATTACCGTCCGTGCCGGCCAGGATGGTCCCGTCCGCCAGTTCGCAGATCGTCAGCACCTTGGAAGTCATGCGGACGCTCGTTTCGATCTTGTGATCCCGGATGAAGCACAGGCGCGTGTCGCCGCCGGCGGCAATCGTCCCGTCGGCCAGCTGCAGGACAACGCGGGTCCGGTTGTCAAAGCCGCCGTTCTCCGCATCATACAGGTGCTGTTCCCCGTTCGCCTCGATCTCCACCAGTCCGCTGGAGTAGGTGCAGATCCACAGGCTTCCGCTCCTGTCCACCGTCATGCAGCGGATGCGGACACCGGAAAACTGTTCCGTCAGCTCGTTGGTAACCCGCTTCTTGCCGGTGAGGTCCACCGCATCCAGGCCCTTGTCCGTTCCGAAGTAGAAGGCGCCGTTCCATTCCACGATCGTGTTCACAACCCGGTTGTCCAGGCCCACCGCGGAATAGATGTCCCTGAAATCGGAAGGAGCCATGCGCAGCAGGCCGAGCCGGGAGGACGTGAACCAGATATTGCCCTGGTAGTCCATCAGCATGTTGTCGATGGAATTGTTGAAGTCATTCGTATTGATGCGCTCGAAATGGCCCGTGGGCGTCCGGTATCCGACACCGTTGTCCGCGGAGATGAACAGTTCTCCCGTGGGCAGGTAGCTCAGGTCCTTGATGCTTTTCAGGTCGCCGCAGGTCCAGACGTCCGTCTCTTCAAACCAGCCTTTGGAAATGTCATAGACATGGATCTTATTTCCCGTGGTCGCTGCCAGCAGCTTCCCGTCCGGCGCGAAGGCGCAGCTCTTGTATGCGTCGTTTCCGTCCTCAATCAGCCGCCGGGAACTCCTGACCTGTCCCTCCCGGAGCAGGTACAGCATTCCGCTGTCGGTCACCGCGGCCACATATCCGTGCTCGTCCGCGGCGCTGTCGTCCGCGTAGATCACTTCCGAAAGGGTGTTGAACCGCTGCAGGCCGTAGTTCAGCGACAGCACCTGCATGGTGGAGGTGGTGCCGATATAGTAGTATCCGTCCGAGCTCCGGACGATGGAACGGACCGCGTTGGAAGGCAGGCCCGCACTCTGGTCCACTACATTGGCGATCTGCCCATTGATCACGATACTCAGGCCGTTGTCGTTGGTTCCGATCCACAGGCGGCCTTCCTCGTCCACATAAAGGCAGTTGACGTTGCGGACGGACTCATAGGAATCCATCCAGGTGAACTCCCGTCCGTTGTACCGGTACAGGCCGGCGTAAGTGCCGATCCACAGGATGCCGTCGTTCGTCTGGGCAATATCGTTGGCCTCGCCGCAGGGCAGGCCGTTGGTGCTGGAATAGATCGTCTGCACATAGTCGTTGTAATTGATCGCATCTGAGGTCTGCACTTCGTCCGCCCGGGCCTTGCCAAGGGTGCCCGGAATCGTCAGCGACACCGCCAGCAGGATGGCCAGCATACCCGCCGCGGCTTTTTTATCCGTCTCGGTGGCCTCTGCCACTTTTTCCTCTTCCGATTCGTCTTCCCCGTTTTCCCTGTCCGCTTCCCGCTGCTTCTCCTCCCGGCGCTTTGCCTTCATGCTGGCGCACAGGTTGTTCAGCCGGATCACAATATACAATACGATCAGGATGACCAGCTTATCCAGCAACTCCACATACAGCTGTCCCACCGGCAGGCTCAGGAAGGAAGGAACGCCCTTCTCCATCAGGAAGCCCGCCACTGCGTCACCCCAGATGTTCCCCGTGCTGTTGCTGCTGAAGATAACGTTCAGGGGGGTCGCCACAATGGTGGCAGCCACAGCCGTCATCACCGCCGTCGTCAGGATCCCCAGCAGGCTGGTGAATCCCTGCCGCCGGGCAGCCATGCCGATCACGAGGCCAATGGCAATGCTGACGATACAGTAAATCCAGTTATCGCCAAAGGCAAGATAATTCACAAAGTTTGTCGTCGCGCCAACCAGCGCGCCGCAGATGGGTCCACCCAGGAAAGCAGCCAGCGCTGTGCCCGCAGAATCCAGCCACATCGGAAGCTTCTGCGTCATGGCAAAAAGGCTTCCGGCATAGTTCCCCAGGATACACAGTGCAATCAGCACACAGAACCAGCCAAGCTGGCTTTTCTTCAGGGTGAATTTCTCCATTTTCCGTCGCATCCTCCCTTACAGCCCGGGCATAGTTATCCGGTTACAATTATAGCAGACAATCAAAAAAAAAACCATGTGCTTTCCTCCTATTTACGTTTTTCGGGAAGAAATGTTTTCCCTGTTCCGTTTTATAATCGGAAGGATGAGAAAGGGGTTTTTTGCATGTACAAATTCCGGCTGTTTCTGCTGTGCAGTTTCCTGGCTGTCTGCCTGGTTTCCGGTGCTCTGGCCCAGAGTGTATCCTGTCCCGAGGCGCACTTGGTGCTTTCCGTTCCGGATCCCTGGACCGTGGTTCCCCTGTCCCCGGCGGACGACCCGGATCTCCGCCTCCTGCTGGAAGGAAACGACCTGACCCTGGCGGTCTATGTGACGGATGTGGGCGGCGTCCTGCCGGACAGCTTTGAGGTCTGGCTGGGCAACGAAACCGACTCCGGCACGGACATGCGGAGCGGGAAAAAGATGGACTATGTCGCCGGTACCGCCGTGGAGGGCGATTACCGGATCTATACCTGGCTGGACCAGCGCAACCAGGTGCAGCTGTATTTCCTGATCTACGGGCAGCCCAAGGCCGCCCTGGAAACCATCCTGCAGATCATGGACTCCATCGAGTTTCGCTGATTTCCCTTTTTGCAATGACTGCAGTCCCTCCGGGGACTGTATTTTCTTTTTTGGGGACAGATGGATGAAGAATGCTGCATACGCCGCACTTGGGGCGTTATGCTTGTCAGCGCGGCTGTTTTGGATATAATTGGAGAATAAAGTATATCCGGAAGGAGCAGGCGCATGGAAGAAACAGGCGGAAACAGGATCCCGGCGATCGGGATTCCCCGGGCACTGCTGTATTACCGGTACGGAACGCTGTGGGAACATTTCTTCCGGGCCCTGGATGTCCCGGTAATCCTGAGCCCGTTGAGCAGCCGCGGCATCCTGGACATCGGGGCCCGGCTGGCTCCGGACGAAGGCTGCATTTCCCTGAAAATGTTCATCGGCCATGTGGAAGCACTGATCGGCAAGTGTGAGCGGATCTTCATTCCCCGGTACAGCAATTACGGCTATACCGATCTTTTCTGCACCCGTTATGAGGGGATCTATGACCAGGCGCGAAACATTTTTCACACTTCAGGCCAGCGGTTCATCACCTGCAACATCGATGTGATGAACGGTTCCCCGGAGCCGAAGGCTTTCGAACAGCTGGGCGTTGAGCTGGGTTTTTCCGAGCGGGAAAGCCGCCAGGCCTGGAAGGAAGCCGCTGGCGCCCTGGAGCAGGAACAGCGGGCAAACGACCGCCTGCAGAAGGAGCTGGCCGGAAAGCCGGGCATGAAGGTCCTGCTGGCCGGACACAGCTATGTGCTGTCCGACCCCTACCTGGGAAAGCCCATCCGGGATTACCTGGAGGCCGCGGGCGCGGTCATCCTGCGTACCGATGCTCTGGATCCAATAACTTCCCGGAAGGCCTCCGCCCGTTTCTCCCCCACCTGCCGCTGGCTCGTCAGCGAGGAAGTGGTGGGCGGGGTCATGCTGTGGAAGGAAAAGGTGGACGGCATCATCCTGGTCAGTGCTTTCCCCTGCGGCCCGGATTCCATGACCAACGAACTGCTGATCCGGCGGATCAAAGGCGTTCCCGTCCTGCCCCTGATCCTGGATATCCAGAGCGGTATGGCTGGCATTGAGACGCGGATTGAAAGCTTCCTGGACATTATCCGCTTTCAGAAGGGGGAGATGGTATGAAGCAGCAGCGCAAAGTTGCCCTTCCCCGCTACGGCGAATACAACTGTGTCCTGAAATATATAGTGGAACAGGGATTCGAGGCGCAGTGCATCCTCCCGCCCCCGCTGTCGAGGCGGACGGAGGAACTGGGCGCGCGCAACAGCCCGGACCTGGTCTGCACCCCGTTCAAGACCACCCTCGGGAGCATGATCGAAGCCCTGGAGGCCGGCGCGGATACGATCATCATGGTCCACGGCGCCTGCCGGCTGAATTACTTCGGCGAGCTGCAGGAGCAAATCCTCCGGGACCTGGGATATTCCTTTGAATTCATCAACCTGTCCCTTTATAACACGGGGAAAATAAAGGATATCCTCCGGGCCCTGAAGGTCATCAATCCCCGCTGCAACATGGTAAAAGCAGGCCGGGCCGTGTATGACGCCGTGAAGATGGTGGAGCACCTGGACGATACCACCTCCATGTACTACCAGAACTGCGGTTTCGATCCCACGGGCACCTACCCGAAGATTTACCGCAAATTCATCTCGGACATGTACGCCGCCCGGAGCCTCGCGGATATCCAGGAAGGATACCGGAACGCGAACCATGCCTTTGCGGACGTAGTGCTGGAGAAAAACCCGGATCCGATCCGCATCGGGATCATCGGCGATTACTATACGGTCATGGATCCCTTCTCCAACCTGGAGATTGAGCAGAAGCTGGCGGATATGGGAGTGGAAGTCCACCGCCTGATGAACATCACCAATGATATGCTGCGCAACAGTGAAAAGAACAAGCAGATTATCATCCGCCGCTTCAGCGAGTATTCCATGGGTGCCAGCTCCACCACCGATATCTGGCAGGCGCAGAACTTCGCCGAGCGCGGGTTCGACGGCCTGATCCAGGTTAAGTCCGCCTTCTGTATGCCGGAGACGGATATCATGCCGGTGCTGGCGAACCTGTCCCGGGAATACAGTATCCCCGTGCTGTACCTGACCTATGATTCCCAGACCAGCGACGTCGGCCTGATGACGCGGCTGGAAGCCTTTTTCGATATGCTTGAAATGAGAAAGAAGGTGGCCCCTTGAGCACACAGAACGCATTCCTCGGCATCGATGTGGGGTCCATTTCCACCAAGGCCGTCATCATCGATGAACACAATACGATCCTGGCCCAGGAATATATATGGACTGAAGGCAATCCCATCGGCGCCGTCAAGAAGCTGCTGGGCCTGCTGGAAAAGCAGCTGGACCGGGACACGTGGCAGATCGTCGGCGTGGGTGCCACCGGCAGCGCCCGGCGGCTGGTGGGATCCATTGTCGGGGCCACCGTGGTCAAGAATGAGATTACCGCCCATGCCGTGGGAACCACCACCTTCCATCCGGACGTGCGGACCATCCTGGAAATCGGCGGGCAGGATTCAAAGATTATCCTGGTGGAAAACGGCATCGCCGTGGATTACGCCATGAACACCCTGTGCGCTGCCGGAACGGGAGCCTTCCTCTCCAGCCAGGCCAGGCGGCTGGGCATCGACGTGGAGGAAATGGGACAGTATGCGCTCCAGTCCGCCCATCCCACCATGATCGCCGCGCGCTGCACTGTCTTCGCCGAATCGGACCTGGTGCACAAAATCCAGATGGGACACCCGCGGGAGGATATCATCGCCGGCGTCTGCCGGGCCGTGGCGTCCAACTATATCAACAATGTGGGCAAGGGAAAGAAGATCTGTTCCCCTGTCGTGTTCCAGGGCGGTGTCAGCAAGAACGTGGGCGTTGTCCGCGCTTTTGAGGACCTGCTCCAGTGTCCGGTCATCGTGGATGAAAACGGACACCTGATGGGCGCCATGGGCGCGGCCATTCTAGCGAAGCGCGGCCTGAAAAGAACGGTGTTCGATTTTTCCGTCGAAAAGATGGACTTTGTCACCCGGGAGCGAAACTGCGGCGGCTGTTCCAATAACTGCGAAGTCATCTGCGTATACCGGGACGGCAGCCTGATCGACTTCTGGGGCAACCGCTGCGAGCGGGGCGCCGTGCACTGAAAACTCCCGCGGACCATACCGGAACGCGGTTTCAATAGAATAACAATTAAATGAAATGATAGAGAGAGAAAGAGGGAGGAACAAACATGTTCGGACGCAGACCTGACGGAAGAAGAGTAAAGAAACTGGACCCCATTGTTCAGATTACACCCTATCTGATGCCCATGCGCTGTGACGCCCAGGTGTTCCTGGAGCATAAAGCAGATTATGAAAAGATGAGCCGCTATATCGTGCGCAAGAGCCAGGAGGGAGAGAAGATCACCTTCATGCAGATCCTGGTGGCCGCCTATGTCCGGGCTGTCAGCCGGAATCCGGAAGTCAACCGCTTCATTTTCAACAAGCAGTATTTCTCCCGGAACAACTGTTCCGTATCCTATACGGTGCTGAAAAATCCGCAGGATACCGACAGCAACGAGGATACCGTGCGCATCCTCTTTGACCTGACGGATACCATCTTCGACGTCCGGGACCGGATGAACGATGCGGTGGAAAAATGCAGGGCTTCGGAAGAAGGCGGCTTCGCCATCAAGCTGGCCAGCGGACTGCTGGCTGTGCCCGGCCTGGCCACGCTGGTGGTCGGACTGGTACGGCTGCTGGACCGGTACGGTCTTGCCCCGGGCATCCTGATGCGGGAGCTGCCGCTCTACAGCGGACTCTATGTTACCAACAACGGTTCCATCGGTCTGCACAATCCCCTGCACCATATCTATAACTTCGGCAACGTCAGCCTGTTCTTCGGCATGGGCAGCATCCAGAAGGAAGCTGTGGTGGAAGCTGGCAACACCAGGATGCGCCGTTACCTGCCCATCGGGATCACCGCAGATGAGCGCGTCTGCTCCGGCGCGCACTACGCCGCCTTCTTCTTTGATATCATGCATTACATGGATCATCCGGAAGAGCTGGAAACTCCGCCTGAAGAGGTGCGCTTCGATCCCGGTGTGGAATACCATGTTCCCAAGGTCCGGAAATAACCTCCCGTGCATAAAGAAACATGCAGCGCATTCAGCGCTGCATGTTTTTGCAAATGCATTTTACTTGCCGGGATAAGTGATCAGGGACCGGATGTCATATCCGGAAAGCCTCTTCCGTCCTTCCAGGCCGGCGAGTTCCAGCACGAACACCATCCCGACCACCACACCGCCCAGCTTTTCAACCAGTTTCGCGGCGGCAGCGGCGCTCCCTCCGGTGGCCATCAGGTCATCCACAATGAGGATCTTCTGTCCGGGCCGGATCGCGTCCGCATGGACTTCAATCTCCGCCTCGCCGTATTCCAGTTCATATTTCTGGCTGACGACTGCACGGGGGAGCTTTCCCTTCTTGCGCACGGCAACAAATCCCTTCCCCATTCTGTAAGCCAGGGGGACGCCGAAAATGAAGCCGCGGGATTCAGGCCCGACGATCAGGTCAAAATCCAGGTCCTTGACCGCATCCGCCATTCCGTCAATCGCCATCTTCAGTCCGTCCGGATCAAGAATCACGGAAGTGATGTCCCGGAACATGATCCCGGGCTTCGGGAAATCCGGAATGGTGATGACATAATCCTCAAGCCTGTCCTTTTTCACGTGCGTTTCCTCCACGCCCTGTCCGGGTGATCAGTCCCACAGATCCACGCTGCCGGTTTCCTTGCCGCGGACCCAGTATGCCTTGTTCTCGTCCACGCGGATATAGATCTTGTCCGCTTTGCCAACCTTGGCCAGGATCGCTTCGGGAGTGATGTCTCCGCCCATGGGGCTCTGAATGATCATCTCCACCTTCTTGGCGGCGGGCTTGGCAGCAGGCTTCTTGGCGGGAGCCTTGGCGGCGGGTTTTGCCGCGGGTTTTGCAGCGGGCTTCGCAGCAGCGGGCTTCGCAGCAGCTTTGACAGCGGGCTTCGCGGCAGCCTTCGCAGCAGGCTTGGCAGCGGGCTTCGCAGCAGCGGGCTTCGCAGCAGCCTTCGGAGCGGCCTTCTCGGCGGGCTTCGCGGCGGTTACTTTCGTTTCAGTCTTCTTTTCTTCAGTCTTCTTGGTAGCCATTGGTTTCATCCTCCTTCGTTGGTTCAAGCGGTATTGTAGCAGAATTACCTTTGTTTGTCCACAGTTCCTAAACTTCCATCGCTTTGCTGAATTGGGTTTCGTACAATTCCTGGTATGTGCCGCCGGCATGAACCAGGTCTTTATGCGTTCCGCGCTCTACAATCCGGCCGTCCCGAACCACCAGGATTTCGTCCGCCGCCAGGATCGTGGACAGCCGGTGGGCGATCAGGATAGAGGTACGCTGTTCAATCAGCGGATTGATGGCTGCCTGGATCGCAGCCTCCGAAATGGAGTCCAGTGCAGAGGTGGCCTCATCAAAAATCAGGAGTGCCGGATCCTTCAGCAGCGCCCGGGCGATGGAGATGCGCTGCTTCTCGCCGCCGGAGAGTTTCAGTCCCCGGTTGCCCACCATGGTGTCCAGCCCGTCCGGCTGTTTCGCGATGAAGTCGTAAATATTCGCCTTCCGGCAGGCTTCGATCATTTCCTCTTCCGTCGCCTCCGGTTTCGCGTAGAGCAGGTTATCCCGGATCGTCCCGTTGAACAGGTAGGTCTCCTGGGTCACCACGCCCACCTCGTCCCGCAGGGAATGCAGCGTCAGGTCCCGGACATCCGTTCCGTCAAAAGTCACCCTGCCGCCGGTGGCATCCCACAGCCGCGGAATCAGGTTCACGATGGTGCTCTTCCCGCTGCCGCTGGGGCCAACGATCGCGATGCAGTCGCCGCTGTGCAACGTGAAGTTGATATCCTGCAGGATCATCCGCTCCCCGTCGTAGGTAAAGTCCACGTGGTCAAACACAATTTCCCCCTTCGCGCCAGTCAGTTCCTTCGCGTCGGGCCGGTCATCGATCTCCGGTTTCATGTCGTAGTATTCGAAGATACGGGTAAACATCGCCATGGACCGGATCCAGTCCACCTGGATGTTCAGCAGGCTGTTCACCGGGCCGTACATCCTGGCAAGCAGCGCCACCAGCACCGTAATATCGCCCACGGACAGGCTGCTGTCATATTTCATGATCAGGATACCGCCCACCAGGTACAGCAGCATCGGCCCGATGGTGGTCAGCGTGCTGAGCAGCATGAAGAACCACCGGCCGGCCATCCGCTCCCGGATGTTCAGTTTGATCATCCTGCCGTTGGCTTCCTCGTACCGGGTATATTCCGCTTTCTCCCGCCCGAAGAGCTTCACCAGCAGCTGGCCGCTGACCGAAAGTGTTTCGTTCAGGATCCCGTTGATTTCATCGTTGCAGGCCTGTGCCTCCCCTGCCAGCTTCCACCGCCGTTTGCCGGCCATCCGGGTCGGCAGCGTGAAAAGCGGCACCACCGCGATGCCCACCAGCGCCAGGATCCAGTTCTTCTGGAACATTGCAACCACCGCCACCACCAGCGTGATCGTATTGGAAAGGATGCTGGTGAATGTACCGGTGACCACCGATTCCACACCGGAGATATCACTGGTCATCCGGGTGATGATATCGCCCTGGTTGGCGGAAGTGAAGAACCGCTGGGACATCTTCTGCAGGTGCCGGTACATCTGGTTGCGCATATCAAAGGAAATATGCTGCGCGATCCAGTTGTTCAGGTAGGTTTCCCCGACACCGATCAGGTTGGAGACCAGGTGCAGCCCCAGGGATAGCAGGATCAGCCGGATCAGCGCGGAGATCCCCTCGCCGAACCATCCGCCCAGGTTCTTGCCAGTCAGCACATCGATGATGTTACCGGTCAGGATGGAGGGAAACAGGCTGCATACCGAAGAAACGGCGATGCAGACCAGCACCAGTGAAAACTGTTTCCAGTAGGGCCGCAGGTACGAAAAAACACGCAGGAGCAGCTCTTTGGTGATCTTCGGGGAATTCTTTTTTTCTTCCTCTGTCAGGAAAAATGCCCGTCTCCCCGGGCCGCCCGGGCCTGCCATGGCAGCACCTCCCTGTTTTGTGCACCGATCAGTTATCTGCATTATATGCGCTTTCCTTTTCCGAATCAATGATCCCGCTGCAGAAAGTCTTTGACACAGGCCGTTTCCCGGAGTACAATCTCCCGCAGGATTTCCCTACAGGGAGGAAGACGCATGGAGATCGTTGCCCAGGTATTCGGCATTCTTGCCTTTATTGTTTCCGTCATCTCGTTCCAGATGAAAACCTACCGGCAGATTCTCCTGGTCCAGACGCTGTGCGCCAGTCTTTTCGTGGTACATTTCCTCCTGCTGTCCGGCTGCGGGCAGGCGGACGCCGTCACCGGTGCCGTGCTGAACGGGGTCTGCGCCGTCCGGGATGTGGTGCTCCTCTTCACGGAAAAGAAGCGCACCCCGAAGCTGACAACCCTGCTGGCTGTTGTCTTCTCCGTCATCATCCTGGTGATCGGCATCCTGTCCTGGAGCAGCTGGGTTTCCCTGCTGTTTATCGTCGCCATGCTGTTCAACACCGTGGCCATGTCCATCCCCAACCCCAACACGGTCCGGCTGTTTATCATGATCTCCTCTCCCTTTGCCCTGACCTATGATATCCTGACCCATTCCATCGGCGGAAGCATCAATGAGGTGGTCTCCTTCATCTCCGCGCTGACCGCCTATCTCCGCTGCCGGCGCTCCGCCGCAAAATAGCGCCTTTTCCTCCTCCGCGCGGTTTGATTTTTCAGCGTGCCGCAGGTATAATACCCGTAGATCCCGCGAACAACCTGCCGGAGGACAAATACAGATGCATCGACTGCTTTATAAAACAGTATCCATATTTCTGGTTTTGCTGATCGCCTGCGTTTCCCTGCCCTTCTCGGCAGCGGATGAAGTGTCCGCAGGCGATCCGCTGTCTTTCTATCAGTGGTACCTGCAATCCCCGGGTCTTTCCCTGAACGCACCGGATGCCTGGAGCTTCCTTGCCGGAGGAAGGGATGAAGCGGTGGTCGCTGTGATCGATACCGGCATTAACGTGAATCATGAGGACCTGAAGAACGTGCTGTGGACCAATCCGGGGAACCTGGGCCTGCCCGGGGAGCACGGTTTCAACACCCAGGAGAGCAACTCCGTCCTGACAGATCTGGAGGGTCACGGCACCCACTGCGCAGGCATCATCGCCGCCCAGTCCGGCAACGGGGCCGGGATCGCTGGTGTCGCCTCCGCGGCCAATGTGAAAATCATGATGGTTGCCACCAACCATTCGGATCCGGAACATATAAACGATCTTCTTTCCACGGACCGGGAAATCGGCGCCCTGGAGTATGTCCTTCGCGCGAAGCAGGCTGGCGTCAATATCGTGGCCGTCTCCTGCTCCTGGGGCCAGGGCGGTCAGAGTGGCGTACTGGACGATATCCTGAATCGCCTGGGTGAGGAAGGCATCCTGACCTTTTTCGCTGCCGGAAACGAACACATCAATCTGGATTACAGTGAATACCACACCGCGGGCACCTCTCCGTACCGGGTCACCGTCGGCGCGGCGGACCGCTATGGAAATGCCTCCGGTTTCAGCAATTACGGCCGGAGAAAGGTGGACCTGTTTGCCCCCGGCGTCAATATCCTTTCCTCCGTCAGCTATCCCTGCTATTTCCCGAATCTCTGGACCCCGGAAAAGCGCAGTGAAACCACCGCATATTACGGCCTCTTCGACGAAAATACCGTCTGCCTGGAAGACGGTTCCGTGATTCCTTCCGTCACCGGCTGCGATGAAACCGTGAAGCCCTTTGGAGCCTCCGTGTTCCGCGCCCAGCCCCTCCTGCCGAAGGAAGAAGGGGAACCTTATGTCACCGGCGCCGTGTGCGAACTGGAAATCGTGAAGGATCACACCTTTACGGATACGGACCGTCCTGCCTCCCTGAAGGTAACAATTCACAGCGCCTCCTACGGGGAGCAGTACTTTCTGTACTTTCCCTATGACAAGGATCCGTCAACCACCGGCAGCGACAATACGGATCTTTCCGTATGCGTGACCCGCGAAACTCTGGAGGGGGAACTTCCCCTCTCCGTTTCCGTCGGTGAAATCCTGGTGGATACGGACGGAAACTGCGAGCTCGTCAACGCCGGAATGGAGGAAACGAACCCGGGCCTGACCAACCAGGGAATCATGACCCACTGCTGCAACAGTTCCTCCGACAATGACAGCCTCATCACCGGCGTGGAGGAACTGGAAGGACGCACATGCGGCGTCGGCGTGCAGGTTGTCGTGAATTCGGAGGATGAGGATGCGGTGGGTGACCTGCATTTCTACCTGGATTCCATCGCGGTCTCCAGACCCGGCATTGAGCTTTCCGCCGATGACGCCTATGACATCATGGGCGGCACCTCCATGGCCACTCCCGCCGCAGCCGGTGCCTGCGCGGTGCTGGCGTCCTTGTATCCCCGGCAGGAAGGGCAGTCCGGATCGGAATACGCACTGGAAACCCGGGCACGGCTTCTCTCCTGCGTCCGCAGGACTGAAGAACTGAAGGACCTGTGCGCTTCCGGCGGTTATCTGGACCTGAGCCTGCTGGGTGCGGAAAATCCCGCCCTCACCCGGGCGGTCTGCGATGTGGACACCGGGGATGTAATCCTCAACGGTATCAACCTCGGCGGAAGCGCAGTTCTTTCTTACCGGAAAACAGCTGAAGAAGGCGCGCAGGCTGTCGCCCTCCCCTCCGGAGGAATGACCGTGGACGCGTCGGAAGACGGCAGTACCCTGACGATTCACAACGCAAAGGAGCTCTTTGGCTCTTTCGTGGAGTTCGCCCTTTCGGAGAACGGATCCGTCCGGGCGAAGCTGGAGGATTTCCTCGTCAAGGGCCAGTCCTCCCTCTCCCTCGCCTGGGAGGACCTGCACCTGCAGGAGCAGGAGAATACCCTGCCGGAAGTGAGCTGTATCCTTACGGATGAGCATCACGATAACCTGTATGGCTTTGATCCGCATACCGGCACCCTCTTTCGCTGGGACGGATCCGGCTTCAGCGCGGTCCTGGGAACCGGCCTCTTGGACGCAGCCATCGCTTTCCTGGAACAGGAAGGTATCTCTTACTATGATGTCCACCGGAATACGCAGGTCACCCTCGAAGACCTGTCCGCCCCGGTGTATACCGGCAACCGGCTGTATCACTGGATCACAACGGAATACAGGCCTTCCGCAGAAGCAGAGGAAAGCATTACCCGGCGGTATCTTGCCGTCATGGATTACACTGCTGCAAAGCCCACCTGGTCCTTTACGGAGACAAAAAGCTGGACAGAGCTTACCGGCTCCGATTCCTGCTCAGACATCACCCTGGCCGGCCTGGACGGGAAAATATACTGCATCGGCCTGGGGGACGATACGCCCTTCATGCTATGCTATGATCCGGCGGAAAACGCCTGGCAGAACACAGCCGCCCTGCCGGTCACCCGGGACAGCTGGACCCTTGTCTCCGGCAACGGAAAGATCTACGCGCTGCTGGGGTTGGAAAACAGTCTTATCCAGTCCCGGCGCTGTCTGGACGGGTATGTCTTTGACGGAGCCGGATGGGAAAAGCTGCCGGAAATCCCTTATGCAGGGGATGATCCGGACCCGGATGCAGTTCACAGCAAAACAGCTTACGGAGCCTGTACCGTCACGGAGGACGGACTGGTCCTGCTCAACTGTCCGGCGGAAGGCGGCGGAAACTGTTTCCACTGGGATCCGGAAACCGGTGCCATCGAGCCGCTGTACCTCAGCATGTCCGGTTACCTGCCCCATCATTACCTGAGCTGCAGCGCAGCATGGACCCGGAAAGGCGTATGGCTTTTGGAAAAGAAGGATCTGGCCGGAAGTGAACAGTCGGACTGCCTGTACCTGCTGCCCGCCGGCCGCTGATCCCCGAAGAATGGATTCATCATCAGGAGGTTTTCCCATGAAGAAAGCAATTGCCCTGCTGCTCTGCCTGTCCCTGGCGGCAGCCCTGTGTCCCCTCTCTGCGTCCACAGGGGATGTGCCGGCGGAAATCCCTTCTGCCTTCGACCTGCGGAGTGTGGATACGGACGGGGACGGTATCGGCGACCGCTGCTATGTCACTCCGGTGAAGGAGCAGTCGCCCTTCGGAACCTGCTGGGGCTTCGCCGCGGTGGCTGCCGCAGAAATCAGCATCCTGGGTTCCGTCTATGAGTACGACCCGGATGCATGGAGAACGCTGGACCTTTCTGAAAAACAGCTGGTTTACTTCTCCCACGTGGCGCTGAATGATCCGGACAACCCGCAGAACGGCGAAGGCGCCCTCGTGACGGATGTCCGCAGCGCCAGAGCCGTCTACGGCAGCGGAGCCTCCACCTTCCTGGCCACCAGCACCTTTGCCCAGGGCATCGGCCCTTCCAGTGAGAACGCGGAAGAACTCGGGGATCTGTTCCGCTACCGGGGAAAGGAACAGAATACGATCCGGCGCTGGATCCAGGGATCTTACCAGGATTTCTGCTACAGTGACGATGACGACTGGTCCATCCCGGAGGAATACCGGTTCCGCAGGGATTACCTGCTGAAGGAATCCTTCCTCCTTCCCACCCCCGCACAGGTGAACAGCGAGGATGAATATGTCTACAGCGAAGAGGCCACCCTCCAGATCAAGCTGCAGCTGCTGCAGAAACGGGGCGTCTCCGTCTCCTTCTGCGCGGACGAATCCGATCCGGACCAGGAGCTGTTGGAAGAAGGCCGCTACCTGAACACGAAGACCTGGGCACACTACACCTGGGACGACGGCGCTCCAAATCACGCAGTGACGCTGATCGGCTGGGACGACAGCTATCCGAAGGAAAACTTCGTCGCGGATCATCAGCCCCCTGCGGACGGCGCATGGCTGGTGAAAAACAGCTGGGGTTCCGGCAATGAATCGTTCCCGAACCGCGGCGATGCCACCTGGGGCATCCAGGTACCGCTGACCGACGGCAAAGGAAACCCGGTCAAGGACACGGACGGAAACCCGGTGCTTACCGGCTCCGGCTATTTCTGGCTCTCCTATTATGACCAGTCCCTGGACTCGCCGGAATCCTTTGTCTTTGAGGATGCCATTGCCCCGGAGCAGGTGGAACAGCACGACTATATGCAGACCACTGCCGTAATGGTCCTGGAAAAAGACGCGCCTGCAAAGATGGCCAATGTCTTTACCGCGCGCTGCAGCCAGGTGCTGACCGGTTTCTCCTGCATGACGGAGAAGGAAAACACCCGGGTAACCTATGAGATCTATCTCCTGTGCAACGACTACGAAACCCCGGAAGACGGACTGAAAGTGGCCGAAGGAGAAGTGACCTTCCCCTACGGCGGGTATCACAAAACGTCCCTCTCCACGGACACGGATTCCATTTTTCTCCAGAAAGGTCAGTCCTATGCCGTCATCCTGACCATGACCGATGCGGACGGCAAATACCTGGTGAATGAATCCGTCGCCTTTGCCCTGCCGGGGGATCCCGGCGCCCAGAAAGCTGTGATCAATGAACGCGAAAGCTTTCTGTATGCCGATGGCGCCTGGACCGATTACCGCACCGTCACCGCGCCGGATCCTGACAGCGAAACCTCGCCCTACACGAGCTATGACAACTTCCCCATTAAGGGATACTACAATCCCATCGTCGGAGACCTCTATATGCACTTCTCCGCCGACCGGGAAGTGGCCCTCACGGGGGACGCGGTGCAGACCGGCGTCATCCTGTATTTCAAGGGGCCCCGGGAAATGGAACTCAGCCATCCGGAGATCGAATGGACGCTGCTGAACGGCTCCGGGGAACTGGCGGAAATGGAAATCCTGAAAGGCGGTTCCCAGGCGGAACTCACCGTCCGGAAAGCAGGAACCCTTTACCTCGGCGCTTCCGTGAAGGGCCGGGAGGATCTGGGAACCGCGGTGCTCCGGATGAAGGTGCGTTCTGTCATCCCGAAGTCAGCGGAAGCCATTCCCTCCGTCATGGAATATGAAGACATGCCCCTCTGTCCGGATCTGGAAGTGGTTTCCGAAAACGGTGACCCGCTCTATGAAGGCGAGGATTTCGTGGTTGGCTGCCGGGACAATGAAAGCTGCGGTCTTGCCATTATAGATCTTTTTGTGAATGAAGAATCCGAGGAACCCTTCTTCTCTGTTCCCTTCGTCATCGTCCCGCAGCAGGCGGAGATCACCACCCTGGACGCCGCGGACGGACAGCTCCGGGCGGAACTGGAAGATCAGTGGGAAACCGGTATCACGGGTTATGAGATTGAGTACCGCCGGTCCGGAAGCGAAGACTGGACCGCCGGAAAGCTCTCCGGCGGCGAAACCGCCTGGATTGCGGATATCACGGAACCCGGCACCTATGAAGTCCGTGCCCGTGCCTTCGTGGATGTTTCCGGTGCTTCCATGCGGATGGAAGACGGCCAGACCTTCTTCCCCGGCGAATACAGCGAAACCCAGACTGTCACAGTGGAATAAGAATATGAAAAAGGCTGCCGTAAACGGCAGCCTTTTTTGCTGTGTAAATCTGTATTATTTGCTTACGCTCTTCAGGGAGTTCGCCAGGTCTTCGTTCTGCTTTTCGGTTTCTCCCAGGGCCGCGTAAACCTGCGCCCGCTGATAGTAGCTCTCGCTCAGCTCATATCCGTTTTCAATGCACTTCGTGTAGTCCGCCAGCGCGCCTTCCAGATTGCCCAGGACGCCTTCACATATACCGCGGAAGTAATATGCGCCATCGTAAACCACGCGTTCGGTTTCACCTTCCGCAGGGGTCTCAGCAGCTTCTTCGCCGTCCCCGATGTACTCGGTGAACATGGCCGCAGCGCCTTCATAGTCTTCCTGCCACATCCGGCAGCTGGCCTGGAAGTAGAGCGCTTCGTCCTTGAAGGATTCCGTCTCGACGGACTTGATGAAATCGCTTTCCGCGTCTTCCCACCGGCCCAGGCTGTAGAGGCATACGCCCCGGTTGTAGTACAAGCCTTCGAAGGTTCCGCCCTTGTTCTCACAGGCTGTGAAGGCTTCCACCGCGCTTTCGAAATCTCCGCTGTTCATCTTGCAGACGCCGATGTTGTACATCGCGCCGGCGCCGTAGGTTTCGTTCTCGGCGTATGCTTCAAAAGCGGTAATCGCATCCACATACTTGCCCGCCTGCATCATGTATACGCCATTCTGGAATCCGGCTTCCTCCGCCTCGGCTCCGCCGCCTTCCACAAACTTGTTGTATGCGGCAGACGCGGCTTCGATATCGCCCTTCGCTTCCTGCAGCTTGGCAACTGTTTCATACAGGTTCGTGTCCTTGGACAGGTCGATGTACTTCTCCAGGCACGTGATCGCCTGATCCACTTCTCCGGCATTCGCGTAGATCTGCGTCTTTACCAGGTATGCGTCCGCCAGATTCGGATCCACCCGCAAGGCGGCGTCCAGGTTCAGCAGCGCCATGTCTTCTTTTTCTTCGATCATGTCAATGCAGCCCCGCTTCAGCAACAGGTCCGCAAAGATGGTCGGATTGCTCTGCCGGTCGCAGTAGGCAAAGCAGATCGAAATGTATTCTTTCGCCGCTTCATAGTCTTCAGCGACAATCGCGTTCAGCGCCAGGGTGTAGCTGGCGTCCAGCTTCTGGTTGTCCAGCGCGGCCACGGTTGCGTCCACGGCAACGGTTTCGGTTTCTTCCGCCAGGGCGGGTACCACTGCCGCCGCCATCATCGCGGCCAGCAAAAGGGCAAGGAACTTCTTCATTGTGTATACCTCCATAAATGTAAATAAATTATATACTGTGTAAGGACCTCTGTCAGAGGAATATATCCACAGAAATATGTTTCTGTTATTTTATGACACAAGCCTGTATTTTTCAATCATTTTTTCATCTGTTCTGCTGGTAAATGTTTCCTGTGGCGCGCTGCAATGGCCTGTGGTAAAATATTCCGCGATCTTTCCGCTGCGAGAAGGAGCTTTCGGATACGGAATGAAACTGATCTGGAGATATGTGCGTCCCTACCGCCGGTTCATCCTGGCGGTCATGGTAATCAAGCTGATCGGTACAGGTACCGACCTGCTGCTTCCCTATGTCCTGGAGCACCTGCTGGATCATGTCATTCCCGCCGCATCCGATGCCTGGCCGGTCATTGCCTGGGGCGCTGTCATGCTGGGGCTGACTTTGCTGACCCGGATCCTGAATATCACCGCCAACCGCATGAGCGTGCGTGTGGCGAAAAACAGCACCTATGCCATCCGCCGGGATCTTTTCCATACGGCACTGAACCTGTCCGGCCGCCAGATGGACGGTGTCGGCCTGCCCTCCCTGATCTCCCGGATGACCAGCGATACCTACAATGTCCAGAACTTCGTCCGCATGATCCAGACCATGGGTATCCGTGCGCCGATCATGCTGCTGGGCGGCATCGCCATCACCCTGACCATGGACACGGGCCTTTCCATGATCCTCTGTATCATGGCGCCCATCATGATCGTGCTCGTCTGCTTTGTTTCCTGGAAAGGTATCCCGCTGTACAACGAAGTGCAGCGGCGTATGGACGTGCTCGTCCGGCGCATGCGGGAAAGCATCACCGGCATCCGCGTGGTACGCGCCCTGAGCAAGGAGTCCTATGAGGAAGGCCGATTCGGTGAAGCCAACACCCGCATGGCCCGCCAGGAAGTCAAGGCCGGCGTGATCATGAGCCTTCCCGGCCCCATCGTCACCCTCTTCCTCAACATCGGCCTGACATTGGTGGTTCTCGTCGGTGCCCGCCGGGTCAATGACGGCCAGACCGCACCGGGCGTGATCCTTGCCTTCCTCACCTATTTCAACATGATCCTGATGGGTGTCATGGGCCTGAACCGAGTTTTCATGATGATGTCCAAGGCCAACGCCTCCGCCAACCGCATCTGTGAGGTCATCGACCTGCCGGAGGAACTGACGCCCCTGCCCGAGGATCAGTGCGCCGAAGTTCCGGGAGACGAAGCCCTGATTTTTGACCATGTCTCTTTCAATTACGACGCCGACTCACCGGAGGAAATGCACGGCCAGTTCCTCGGCGAAGAGCGCCGCCAGTGCCTGAAGGATATCTCCTTCCGCGTTCCGAAGGGCGGCAGCCTCGGCATCATCGGTGCCACCGGCAGCGGCAAAACCACGATCATCAATCTCCTGATGCGCTTTTACGATCCGCAGCAGGGCCATGTCTTTGTGGACGGGCAGGATGTCCGCGCCTATACGCGGGATGACCTGCACCGGAAGTTCGGCGTCGTTTTCCAGAATGACGTCATTTTTGCCGATACCATCCGGGAGAATATCACCTTCGGCCGCCCTGTCACGGAGGAAGGAATGGTATCTGCCGCGCAGAACGCCATGGCCCACAGCTTTATTCAGAACACACCGGACGCTTATGACCACAAGGCTGCCATCCGCGGCGCGAATTTCTCCGGCGGCCAGAAACAGCGGCTCCTGATTTCCCGTGCCCTCGCCGCCCGTCCGGAGATCCTGATCCTGGACGACGCGTCCTCCGCCCTGGATTACCGGACGGATGCGGAACTGCGCCGGGCCATCCGGGAGCACCACGGCGAGGCCACCACCGTTGTCATCGCCCAGCGCGTCTCCTCCATTCTCTCCCTGGATGAAATCATTGTCCTGCATGAAGGCGAAATGATTGGCCGCGGCACCCATGCCCAGCTGATGGAATCCTGTCCTGAATACCGGGACATCTGCCTGACCCAGATGAAGGAGGGTAAGTAGATGGCCCGCGATACTGTAATGAAAAAGCCGAAGGACACCCGCGGTGCCCTCCGCCGCCTGCTCCGCTACCTGGGTCCATGGAAGTATGTGATTCTCGGGGTAGCCGTCCTGTGCCTGGTCAGCAACCTGCTCAACCTCTGGGGACCGAGTCTGGCCGGATCCGCCATCCGGGAAGCTGCTGCCGGACCTGGAAAAGTGAATTTTGAAGCCGTGAAGCACGATGCCCTGCTGATGCTCTTCTGCTATGTATCCTCCGCCCTGCTGGGCTTTGGCATCAGCCTGGTCATGACCGTGGTCAGCCGCCGGGTTGCCCGCCGGATGCGCCAGGATGTATTTGAGAAGCTGATGCGCCTCCCGGTCGGTTATTTTGACCGCCACCAGGCCGGGGATATCATCTCCCGCGTCAGCTATGATATCGACGTTATCTCCACCAGTATGTCCACGGATATCGTCCAGATCCTGACCAGCCTGGTCACAGTCATCGGTTCCCTGGTCATGATGACGCTGATCTCCCTTCCCCTCTCCGCCCTGACGCTGGTGACCGTCCCGGTTTCAGTAATCTATACCGTTTTCATGCGCCGCAAAACCCAACCCCGCTATGCAAAGCGCTCCCGGAGCTACGGCGTGATGAACGGTTTTGTGGAGGAAATGCTCTCCGGCCAGAAAACCATCCAGGCCTACGCCTATGAGGATCGCGTGGACGAGCGCTTCGACACCATCAACCGAAACGCGGCGGACGCTTTCTCCGATGCAGAGCATTACGGCGTCACCCTCGGACCCACCATGACCGCCATCAACAACCTGGGCCTGAGCCTGATCGCCCTGCTGGGCGGTATCCTGTTCCTGAACGGGCAGATCGACCTGGGCCGCATCTCTTCCTTTGTGCTGTACAGCCGGAAGTTCGCCGGACCCATCAACGCGGTGGCGGAAGTCTTCAACGAGCTCTTCTCCGCCCTCGCGGCCGCCGAGCGTGTCTTCACCCTGTTGGATGAGCCGGAGGAAACGGCGGACGTGGAAGGCGCGTACCCGCTGGAGAATGTTCGTGGCGATGTAAGAGTGGAGCATGTGGCCTTCGGGTATGATCCCGGGCGCACCATCCTGCATGACCTGACCCTGGAGGCTCCCGCCGGCAAACTGATCGCCATCGTCGGCCCTACCGGTGCAGGCAAAACCACCATCATCAACCTGCTGATGCGCTTCTATGATCCGGACAGCGGTGTCATCCGCATTGACGGCCACGATATCCGTACCTCTGTCCGCAGCAGTGTCCGCGGCGCCTACGCCATGGTGCTGCAGGATACCTGGGTCTTCCAGGGCTCGATTTATGAAAATATTGCCTATGGTAAGGAAAATGCCACCATGGAAGAGGTGGTTGCCGCGGCAAAGGCCGCCCGCATCCATCCCTTCATCATGCGGCTGCCCCAGGGCTACGATACCGTCATCAGCGAGGACGGCGGCAACATTTCCAAGGGCCAGAAGCAGCTCCTGACCATCGCCCGGGCTATGCTTTACGATGCCCCGATGCTGATCCTGGATGAGGCCACCTCCAATGTGGATACCGCCACTGAGCGGGAAATCCAGAAAGCCATGCGGGAACTCATGAAGCAGAAAACCTGCTTCGTCATCGCCCACCGCCTTTCCACCATCGAAAACGCGGATATGATCCTGGTGCTAAAGGACGGCGACGTGGTCGAACAGGGCACCCACCGCGACCTCATGGACCGCAAAGGCTTCTACCAGAAGCTGTATGCCGCCCAGTTTGAATAAATATCCTCCTGGTTCATCGCGGGGGAATTTACTTATCACGTATGGAGTGGTAAAATTGGACAAGAATGGAAAACCAATTCATAACAGGCGGATTCCATAAAGAAGAAAAACGAATGATTGGAGTGGTAAAGCCATGGAATGGGAAGCCCAATTAATTGAATGGCTGCAGAAAACACTTGGAAGCGTGAACGAGGCGATCGGCACAGCGCTCAGCTTTATCGGCGGCGAGTACGGCCTGCTGCTGGTGGTTCTGATTGTTTATTTCTGCTGGAAGAAAGAAGTCGGAAAGCGCCTGGCTGTGATCCTCGCGGCCATCAACTGCTGGATGCCGATGATCAAGGCCGTTGTGATGCGGCCCCGCCCCTATATGCAGTATCCGGACCGGATCAAGGGAGTTGCTGACGTCGGTAACAAAGCTCCCCTGGAAAATGTTGCCGCCCACGGTTATTCCTTCCCCAGCATGCACAGCGCTTCGACCATGGCGCTTTATGTTCCCCTGGCCCATGAAATCAAGAAAAAATGGGTGTGGGTTCTTTCCTGCGTCATCATTTTCCTGGTAGGCCTCAGCCGGGCAATCACCGGCATGCACTTTCCGACAGACATCCTGGCCGGATGGACTCTTGGTCTCGTCTGCGCCGGTATCTGCCTGCTGCTGGAGAGCAAGATAAAGAACGAATGGACCCGGCATCTGATCCTGTTGGCGACCGCACTGCCCGGCCTGTTCTTCGTCCGGACCGAAGACTATTTCACCGCCCTGGGCCTGATGATCGGCCTGATCGCCGCTATCCACTTTGAAGAGAAGTTCGTGAATTTCGTTGACACCCGGAACATCTGGGCGATGATCCTGCGGGTCGTCGGCGCCTTTGCAGTCTATTTTGCACTGAACACAGTACTGAAACTGCCCTTCAGCAAAGAGCTCCTCGAAGGCGGAACCCTGGGAGGCCTCCTGATCCGCACCGCGCGCTATGCCATCGTCGTCTTTGTGGTCATGGGCATTTACCCGAAAGCCTTCACCCTGTTTGAAAAAGTCGGAAAAAAGAAGGCCGCGTGATTGAACCCTCGTAAAAAACCTGACCGGTAATCCGGCCAGGTTTTTCTTCATTTGCGGTCCACTGCCACCCGTCGTACCCCGTGGAACTGAATCAGCATGAACAGTAGCGTCATCCAGTGATATACCGCATTGTCATTCCCTCGCCGCGTAGCTCCTCCAGCGCATCTTCCATCTGCCGTCCCGTTGCCCGGACGCCGTCATAAATGTTTTCATAGAAAGCAGCAATCTTCATGGATGGTTTTCTCCTCTCCGGAAGCCTCCGCCGCTGTTATTCATTCTCCTCCTGCGCGTCCATCTCCGCTGCCTGGTTCAGCATACCGGCGATTCGCACATAAGGCTCGATTCCGTCAATATATCCCAGTTCCCTGTGGCGGACGACGGTGTCATTCTCATACAGTTTGAATTCCCAGGCGGTGCCGTCGCAGTCATCGGTTTTCTCGTCTGTCCAGTAGTCGTGGATGCATTCCTGCAGGAACTCCATCTGTTCCTCATACAGCGCGCCTTCCCGCGTTTCCTCCAGGGTCAGGTCCTCCCGGTCCACCGGCCGGTAGGTCGTTTTCATGGAATAGGTTCCGTCCGTATTGATTTTCCAGGTCCGTTTTTCCCAGGAACCCGGTCCCATCAGTCCCCAGTTCCTTTCCGTAGCTTTCAGCAACAGCATAGGCACTTTCCTTTCCGCACATCCTGTTTTACTTTTTTACTCTACGGATCCCCTTGTCCTTTCTTCTATAGAATACAAAAAAACGGGCAACAACACAAGACAGCCGCCGCAAACAATTCACCGGAAAAACCGGCATAAACATTCCTGTTGATTGCAAACGTTTGCTATGTTAGAATGTATCCGCAACCATACGGACAAATTCAAGGAGGATCATCGCATGCAGTACGGCTATTTTGACGAGAAAGCCAGAGAATATGTCATTACCAACCCGAACACTCCCGCCCCCTGGGCGAATTACCTCGGCTCTCCGGATTACGGTGCCATCATCACCCAGAATGCTGGCGGTTACAGCTTTGTGAAGAGCGGCGCTGCCGGCCGGATCCTCCGTTATACTTTCAATCAGTTTGACGAGCCCGGCCGCTACATCTATCTCCGGGATGATGAAACCGGCGATTTCTGGAGCGCCAGCTGGAAGCCTGTCGCCAAGCCTCTGGATGAATACAAAACCGAGTGCCACCATGGCACCAGCTACACCGAATTTATCAGCGAATATGCCGGCATCCGCAGCCGGGCACTGTATTACGTTCCTATGGGCGCCACCCATGAAGTATGGCGCATCAGCGTGGAGAACCTGTCCGGCAAGCCCCGGAAGATCTCCGTCTTCGGCTATGCTGAGCTGACCACCGAAAGCTTCTACACCCAGGACCTGGTGAACATGCAGTACACCCAGTTCATCACCAAGACCGAGTTCCATGACAATTTCATCCTGGAGCAGATCAATGAGTTCAACTATCCGAACCCGGACGGCACCACCGGCCGTGAGCGCTTCTTTGGCCTTGCCGGCGCACCTGTCGCCAGCTACACTGGCCGCCGCGAACAGTTCCTCGGCCGCAACCGTTTTGATAAGCCCCAGGCGCTTCTCGACGGCAAGTGCGACAACTCCCTGAACTACAACGCGAACCCCTGTGGTGCCCTGCAGTTCTCCCTGTCCCTCGCCGCCGGTGAAAAGAAGACCGCCGCGTTCCTCCTGGGCCAGAAGAACGTCTTCGAAGCAAAAAAGATCATGGACCGCTACGCCGATACCGAAAAGATCGTCGACGCGGAAGAAGCCGAGCTGATCAAGTACTGGCACGGTGAACTGGAAAACCTGAAGATCTGCACCCCCGACAAGAATTTCGACGCGATGATCAACACCTGGAACGCCTTCCAGTGCTTCACCACCTTCGTGTGGTCCCGCGCGGCATCCCTGGTATACTGCGGTGAGCGCAACGGATACGGCTACCGCGATACCGTCCAGGATATCCAGGGTATCATGCACCTGGATCCGGAACTGGCCCGCAAGCAGCTGACCTTCATGCTCTCCGCCCAGGTCCATCACGGTGCCGGCCTGCCCCTGGTGAAATACACCCACAACGCCGGCCACGAAGACACCCCCGAGCAGGAAAGCTATGTGAAGGAGACCGGCCATCCCTCCTACCGGGCGGACGATGCCCTCTGGCTCTTCCCCACGGTTTACAAGTACGTGGCCGAAACCGGCAATGTTGCCTACCTGGATGAGGAAATTCCCTTCGCCGACAAGGATACCGGCACCGTCCGGGAGCACCTGAAGCGGGCGATCAACTTCTCCATGACGCATCTCGGACCGCACGGTATGCCCGCCGGCCTGCACGCGGACTGGAACGACTGCCTCGTCCTCGGTTCCCAGGGTGAAAGCACCTTCGTCGCCTTCCAGCTCTACTACGCGCTGAACATCATGAAGGAATTCTGCGAGAACGAGCCGGATTATGTGAAGTACCTGGATGAAACCGCTGCAAACCTCCTGAAGATCCTGAACGAGAAATGCTTCGAAGGCGACCGCTTCGTCCGCGGCTTCCGCGACAACGGCGATGTCATCGGCAGCAAGAACAACAACGAAGCCAACATGTGGCTGAATCCGCAGAGCTGGGCCGTCATCTCCCGCGGTGCGACGAAGGAACAAACGGAGGCCATCCTGCAGACCGCATATGAGAAGCTGAACACCCCCTACGGCCTGGAGCTCATGCAGCCCAGCTATCGCTACGAATACTTCGAAGGCGCCCGCATGCGGCTCTTCAACCCCGGCACCAAGGAGAACGGCGGTATCTTCTGCCAGCCCCAGGGATGGGCAGTCCTGGCGGAAGCCCTGGCCGGCCACGGCAACCGGGCCTACAAGTACTTCACGGAGAGCAGCCCCGCCTCCTTCAATGAAAACGCGGACCTGCGGGTCATCGAGCCCTATGTCCACGGACAGTTCATCGAAGGCCACGAGAGCCCCTTCGCCGGCCGCAGCCATGTCCATTGGCTCACCGGCACCGCCAGCACCGTTATGGTCGGCTGCGTGGAAGGCATCCTGGGCCTCCGTCCCACCCCGAAGGGAATCCTGATCTCTCCTGCCATCCCCTCTGACTGGGAAAGCTTCACCATGGAAAAAGTCTTCCGCGGAAAGAAGCTCCACATCACCGTGGATAACAAGGCCGGCAAGGAAGGCAATCCCTCGAAGATCATCCTCAACGGTGAAGAGCGCCCTGCGGTCCTCATCCCCGCCGAAGACCTGAAGGATGAAAACACCATCACTGTAGTCATGTAATCCGGGAGTTTGTCCCGATCGTAAGGAAGGATCCCCTGAAGTCTTTAAAGCCTTGGGGGATCCTCCTTTTGTTCCGTGTGTTATTCCGAATGAAGCCGAGGAATCGCTTATGAAAACCATTGCCAGAATCCACAATCCCTATGATGAGAAGTTCGGTGTCCCACGCCAGAGCGGCCTGGCGGAGGAAGTCCTCTCCGTCATTGTTTTTGAAGAGGAATATCGCGTCCCGGAAGCCCTCCGGGGTATTGAGGAATTCTCGCACCTGTGGCTGATCTGGGGCTTTGACAAGGCGGAGCGGGATACCTGGTCCCCCACGGTCCGTCCCCCGCGTCTCGGCGGCAACAAGCGCGTCGGTGTCTTTGCCACCCGCTCCCCTTTCCGTCCGAATGCCATCGGACTGAGCTGCGTGAAGCTTGTCTCCGTTGATAAGACACCCGACGGCCTGGCCCTGACGGTTTCCGGAGCCGATCTCATGAACGGCACTCCAATCTATGATATCAAGCCGTATCTGCCCTACGCGGACTGCAAGCCCGAGGCCACCGGCGGTTTCACCGATACCACCGAAAAGCGCACGGTCACCGTTGCCTTCTCTGAAGAGGCGGAAAACAAGCTTCTCCCCGAAATGAGAAAAGCCCTTGCGTCTGTACTGAAGGAGGACCCCCGGCCCGCCTACCAGGAAGACCCCGACCGGGAATATATCTTCTCCTTTGCCTCTGCCCAGATCCACTTTACGGTAAAAGAAGGAAAGCTTCTTGTCACAAAAGTGGATTAAAATGAAACAACCGAAGCATAGTAAAAGGCGGTCCGCATTGCTGCGGGCCGCCTGTAATTTTTCTGCTGTTCAGTTCCCTGTGGGATCAGAGTCCGGGCATTTCGGGAAGCCTGATCTGAACGTCATCTTTCTTGCAGATTTCATCAAAATCGCGGGTTGCTCTCGCAATGGCTTCTGCGGTTTCCCTTGCCTTCTTTTTCTCCGGATCCTCCTCAGGTGTGTAGCAAACCTGGACGCCCTAGCGGCGGGCCTCACCGGTTTCAGTCTTCTTGGACTTTTTCTTTCCGCCGGCAACCTTTTCCAGCATTTCCGGGTTCAGTTCATTTACCATTGTTTCGTTCATATCCTTCATGTTTTCCATTTCCTTATCCTCCGGTTTCAAATGTTGTTTTTGTTTGTTGTTCATCTCTGAACGCCTGTTGATACGGCCGGATTCATCCGACGGCAGTAAGTTTACACAGAAGTGTACACCACATGTCTAACAAGCAAAAACATTCTTGTTATTTTCGTTTCTTTCCGAAGCGAATCAGCATCCCGAATGCAGCCATTCCAACCAGTCCCGTCAAAAAGATTCCGAGCCACAGGGCAGGATTGCCGTTGTCACCCGTAGGAGGAAGCGGACGAGGTGTCGGACTGGGTGTAGGAGATGGTGTGGGAGATGGGGTTGGCGTTGGGGCGGGCGTTAGTGTGGGTGTTGTTGTGGGTGTGGGAGATAGTGTAGGCGTTGGCTCAGTATTCTTCACAGAGAAAGTTCCATCCGCCGTGCCGTCCCTGTAAACAATATGGATCTCATAGGTCCCTTCCTGCAATGTCTGCAGATAGCCCGCCTTCAGCAGGATAATCGTACTGCCAGAGGAAGCATCGTATTGATCCGCAGGAAGCCTGCTTTCGTTGATCCTCACGCCAGTGAAATATGCATAGTTACCATCGGCAGCAAATTTCAGGGTGTCTGTTGAATTCAATACCCAGACAGCGCCGTTCCCCTCAATAATCCGATAGTCCGCTTTCCAGACCGCGTACAGTACTGTGTTCTCCAGGAAGCTCACCGAGCTTCCCGCCTTATACTCCGCAGTTTTGGACTTTGGGGACGCACTCCATCCCAGGAAGGAATGCTGCCCGTCCCAGACCGGGATGTTTCCGCTCAGCTGGAACCAGTTGCCTGCCGGAATCCACTGGTCCGATGGCTTCTGGCCTGTCGGCCCACCGTTCATATCAAATCTGATTCGGATTGGTTCATCCACCGGGTCAAAGCCCCAGACCGCATATAGTGTAAGCACGGTTTCGTCCGGATTGTAGGGAATTACGTTCTCCTGGCCCACCGGATAGTCCGGAAGATCTGCAGTATCGCTCCGGCTCCAGCCCAGGAATTTGTAATAAGTCCAGCGGGCCTGAGATGTGGTCAGTTTCATAGCCTCCCCGTTTTTCGCGAATTGGGGGGTTGGCGCCGATTCACCGCCATTGGCATTGAATCGTACCATCCAGTCGCTGCCCAGCACTTCCCACTGGGCGTAAAGTACTGTATCCCCGGTCAGGTCAATAATGGATCCCGGCGCCACAGCTTTCCCCTTTCCGTCCGCCTGCAGGTTCCAGCCGGTAAAATGGCGGCCGGATTTTAACGGTATGGTATCCGGCACGGAAACCTTCGTTGAAACTTCAGGGACAAACAGGATATCTTCCGGCATGTTGGCCACATCGTTTCCTGCCGGATCCCTGAAACTCAGGGTGCAGAGCGGGAACTGGTTCCATACAGCGTATAAAATTGTATTCTCCGTGAAGTAATAGCTGCGTCCCGAGAAAAACGTTGCTGTTGTCGCGTTGGGATCCTTACTCCAGCCTGCCAGGTAATGGATCTCATCCCAGTGAATGTTCTTCGTTGGAATCATCATCCAGGAGGGGTTTTCAATCCACTGGTCTGACGGAGCCTGCTCCTGGGGACCGCCGTTCATATCAAAATGCACCCGGATCGGCGGAATCACAGGATCGAAAGACCAGACCGCATACAAGGTAACGATGAATTCCTCTCCCTTGGGAACATATCTGTTCTGCTGTCCATAAGGATAATCCGGTTCAAATGCATCTTCCGTCTCTGCCCATCCCAGGAAGTGATAGTTCGTCCACAGGGCGGGCATATCGGTCAGAAGTACGCTCTGATTCAGCGGAACCACCTGGCCTTCCGGTGCCCATTCTCCGCCGTTGGCATTGTACTGGATGAGATAATACTTGGAAATCAGCTCCCACTGTGCATAAAGGGTAATATCCTCACGCTGACCGAGCTGGGATCCCGGAGCAACCGCTTTACCGGACCCGTCCTTTTCCGTATTCCATCCGGTGAAAAGCAGGCCGGATTTTTCCGGAATATTTTTGGGAATATTCGCCTTTCCCTGGGAATAATGGTAATAAATCGTCGACGGCATTCCGGTTGCGCTTCCGCTGCCGGAATCCTCAAAGTATATCGCTTGGGTCGATGTGTCCAGCGTCAGAGTCTCTTTCTCCGGATCCGGGGGCGTATCTTCTTTGTTGGCAGCGGTGCCCTTTTCCTTCGAAATCCCCTTTTCTGTAATGTCCACTGACGATTTGATGGACAGATGAGGGTTCAGGTTATCCTGAATGGAAGCAGTTACCGTAACAGGATTCGGATCCTTGAAATCCTTCAGGGGAATATAAATCTTTGCATCGCCGAACACGTCAGTTTTAGCAGTGATGACGTCCTTGAAATACTTTTCATCGTGGGGACTGTAGGTTACCTCTGCTCCCTCGATCTCCTTTCCGTTCTGATCCTGAACATGAACATCCAGCCTGTATCCGATCAGCGGACAGGTGCCTTCGCCATCCTGGGAAAAGGTATCGCTCCAGTAATGATCGATGAGCGGATCCATTTCCTTTTCCGGAATCAGCTCATACAGCTTGGAAAAGATACCGGCAATCTTGATTTCCGCTGCCAGCGGGCCTATCTGGGGGAAGAGGCCTTTGTAGCGGCATCTGTTGCAGGCGTGATACATATACTTGTGCCGGTCTTCCACAAAATAATGTCCCTGGTATGCCCGGTATTTGATGGTAAGCCCCAGCTTGTAGACAATTCCGGCAGAGAATACTTCCAGTTCCACTTCCGGTCCGATCTCCGCGCCGATGAAAACATCAAGCTCCTCTTCTCCGAAAACATCCACTTTTCCGCCGGAGCGATGCCCTTCGACATTTGCATTCATAGCATCGAAGCCAACGTTAAAGGCGGCGGTAATCTCGAAAGACTCAGAGAATGAAGCACCAATGGATCCCTCTCCCCCGACGGTCATTCCCAGTGCACACAACGGAATGGGGATCATCAGACTCAACTCGCCTGTTTCAACTTTCTCAATGGCAAAGCTGTCAATCTCCAGTCCATATCTGATTTTAATCTCTCCATGGAGATGAAAACCCTGCACCTTGATCGATCCATCAATCTTGATTCTGGAATTGCCGTAAATGTCCAGCGTGTAAGCTGGTTCCTTTTTATGAATATCGATGTTGTGATCCTTGTCATTCGTCGCGGAAACCGCTTCAGAGGAGAACAGCAGATTAATGTCGGATACATAGGTTTTATATGTATTCCATTCATCCTCCGTCATTGCCTTTTCTTGTTCTGCATCTCCTGAATATGTGAAAGCATTCAGAATCAGGCTGCCATTCGTACCGGACTGCAGAGTACCCGGATGCACAACCGGAATCAGGCAGGTCACAGGCGTGCCCTTACTGGTGTTAATGACCTTGGGAGAAAGCTCCAGGACTACCATCTTCTGACCCGACGTTCCGTAAGCGATGGTTCCTTCCGACATCTGATAGTTGGATAGTGCGAAGGTTTTGGTGCCTCCATTTTCATTGCAGACAACACCGTCCGGTCCGCCTTTTTCCAAAATCAAGGTTACGTCATCTGGCACCCTGATGACTCCGGAAACACCATCCAGCGTCGTGACGCTGATTTCCCGATCCGCGAATGCGGCAGCACAGAGCAGCAGGCAGCAAATCAGCACGATCAGAAAAAGGTACTTTTTCATACGTCCGTTCTCCTTACAATATAGAGTGTCCAGATCAGTAAAATGTTATTTCGCCCGCTCAGGTCTGCATCCTGATTTATGAAGCATCTGGCATTGCTTCTTCCGGGAATAATGCGGCCGGTCATGAGCCCTTTCATCACGGCTCTTGCAAGGCTTACATTCGGCGCAACATCTTTCGTATTATAAATATATTTTGATGAGTCCTGATAAATGTGTCAAGTTTTTTCAGCGTTCACATTTGGCATTGTTAGGCTTAACGATAAGTATTATACTGATATATGCTTATTGTTGGCTGAAGCAAATCGTAATTTATCAGGCAGGCAAAAATGTTAAGAAAAGAATTTTGCCTATTCTGCTTGTGCTGTCATTGATCATGAGCATGCCTTCCTATGGGAAAGCAAACAGCAAGGAGTCACAAATGGAAAAAGAATTATATACTGTCGTAAAAACAGGCAATAAACCGGATTGGAGCAATGTGCCTGTCCTGCAGATCGATAAAGTGCTGTGGACGGAGGACTTTGGAATTCGTGCACAGGGTCAGTTATGCTACTGCTCCGCTACGTTATACACAGGCCGTCCAACAGCTTCCGGATTGGATCCCGTTGCCGTTACGTTGATCGATACCGGCGCCTGGATGGTTTTCGAATTATTATTCGTCACAGGCGCCGTCACATTGGACACATTCAGGATAGATTCCAGATTGCGCACTGTCGTCCGTGTTCCTGTCTGCGTTGTTCCGAAGGAACCGGCAGTCCTGGATGTTCCGCCAGACGTGCCGGAAGTTCCGCTCCCGTCCGTTCCGGGAAGATCCACTCCCCCGCTCGTCTCGACCTGCACCTTCAGCGGCAGTACCGCGGAAGCAAACAGGCTCTGCAGCGAAGAGAGCGCGTTCCTTCCCGCAGAAACTACCCGTGATCCGTCCGCTGACAATGTGAAAGCCTTGGCCGCTTCCTTCAGGAATGCGGCCAGTTCTTTATTCGCCTTTGTGAAGTCCAGCGACACCGGGAGATGCATCCCGGAAGGCTCTTCCGTGACGCTTGCCGTTCCGGAGCCGAATCCCGGCAGCGAGATTTCGTTCAGGTCCCGGAAGAAAGCCTGCACGGAAGCGCGGGCATTATCAAAGGCCGCCGCCAGTTTTTCCGCCAGCGTCCGGTTCTCTTCCAGCGCGGCCTGCAGCCGCGCCACGCCGGATTCGTCAATCTCAACACCAAAGGAAGCAAGAAACTCCTGATCAGCCATGAAAACCCTCCCGGAAAGTCAAAAAGTTTGCTTTTTTTCGCCCGCTGTACAGTTTTTTCCGGTTCACCCCCGCCGCTTCTCCGGATCCTTCCATAGCGTCCAAAGAATCCTTACACAAACCGCAAAAGCGTTAAATACCAGCGTTTCCGGGCGGTCCGTATATACAGGTGAAAGCACCAAAGTGCTTCACAAAACAAAAAATAACGAAGCCCGCAGGGCAGAAAGAGAGAAAAACAAAATGAAGAACAATATGAAAGAAATCAACATGAAGGAACTTAGTGTGAAAACATCTTTTACGAGCAGAGCAGGACCAACCGCAAAAGAAACGTATAGCAAACAAGCCTCTGAGAGGCAAAAATTGTAGAGATTTGACTAACTGGCAAGCGCCTCCAATGAAATGGATCCTTCGGGAACAAGGCCAAGAGAGACAAGAAGCTTCACAGCTTCTTTGGCAGCGGAAACAGTCTGTTTCTTCTTCAGTTCTTCCGGCATATCGTATTTCTGGAGATCGCAAGGATTGAATGTTTCACCAGTTGAAACCATTGCGTAGATGGCGGTCAGAATCATACGAGCGATAGCAATGGTAGCTCTTTTCTTACCGCGGCGCTTCATGATCCGCTCGTATTTAATCCTGAAGTAAGGACACTTCTGAGTAGCTTTGACTGCAGCATGTGCCGCTTCCACCAAAGCTGGTTTCAGATATACTCCAGCACGGGAAACCCTGACAGATTTCTTCTTGCCAGCGGATTCGTTATTACCAGGTGTTAAACCCGCCCAGCGGCAAAGACGTTTGGAAGAACCGAATTCCGTCATGTCGGTACCAATTTCCGAAATGATTGTTATTGCGAGACGGCGATCAATTCCGGGAATTGTACATAGGAGGGAAATGGTTCCTTCGTACTCGGCAGTCAGCTTAGCAATAATCTGGTCAATCTGGCTGATACGATTATCGATGTCAGCAAAATGCCCCTGAACGATGCGAACCCTTTCCTTCTGTTCCGCAGTCATATTGAAGCCGTTAACCGCTTCAACAACATCTGAAGCTTTCTTTTTCAGAGAACGGCGGAGCAGGGAAACACAATGATCTGGATCTACGGTATCCGTATCCAGCAGGTAGTTCAGGATATCCGTTGATGATTTCCCGAACATGTCGGAGACAACGGCATCCAGCGTCAGGTTACACACAGTGAAAGCATTCTGGAAACGATTCTTTTCACTGGAATGCATGGACACAAGCTTACTCCGGTAACGGGTACATTCACGGAGAATACGGATATCCTTGGGCGGAATGTAGCTTCCGGGAACAAGTCCCATGCGGAACAGATCCCCGATCCACTTGGAATCCTTCTTGTCATCCTTGTTGCCCTTAACAGCGGAAACCCATTTTGGATTTGCGATGACAACATGGATGGAATCCTCGAGGACATTCCAGACCGGAACCCAGTATTTACCGGTGCTCTCCATACAGACGTCCTTGCAGTCATTGTCAAGGAGCCACTGCTTGAAAGCAAGCAGGCCTCTGTAGAAAGTGGAGAAGCGTTTCTGCTGATACTGGGGCAGCACAAAGCTGCTGGTAATGATTGTGGCGACGAGAAAGGTTTTGTGAACATCGACGCCACAGCAGACCTTGTAGGTAAGTTTCATGACGACCCTCCTTCCTGTATTGGGAAGAGAGAGGCAGGGACTGAGCCACCACACATTAAACTAAGATAGCTTAAACAATTCTTAGTGTGCGGACTGGATCGACCCACTTATTTGTGCTTGAAAGGTGGCACTTACACTGATTAGCATACTGCCTTTGCAGCTGATGAGTTGCGTGCAACTCCTCCTACCGTGCTCTGTAGTGTGCCTCTCTCAAGCGTATTGTACCAGAAGACGGGTAATTCTGCGGCTCCTGTTTTCATTCCTATTTGTGCCGGTGCCGCACCGGCATGGTGATTAGCATGGAAGAAATGGAAAATGTCAGCGGCGGATGCATCTGGTGCATAGCCGGGTTATGCTCCACCGCAGTATGGATCGGCGGAATCGCCTACCTGTACTACCAGGCGCACAAGGACGACTGAGCAGTGCTGCTCCAAAATGAATACCACTAAAACTCACAGACAAAAACGAAGCCCACAGGGCAGAAAGAGAGGAACAAACAATGAATAACAATATGATGGAACTCACAATGGACCAGATGGAACGGACGAACGGCGGAATCAATATCTTCGGAGCAATCTCGGGGGCTTTTGCCGGCGCACTCACCGGCGCAGCCCTCGGCGGAACCTTCGGCGCTGTGCCCGGCGCGGTGGTCGGCGGTGTAGCGGGCGCGGTTGTCGGAGCAGCTGTCGGCGGAGCCGATTACAAGTGAGACAGGAGGAAAAGACAATGAATACCAGCATGAAAGAACTGAACCTGGACGAAATGGAACAGGTAAACGGCGGCAGCATCATCGGTCTTCTCTGCGTGCTCGGCGTAGTCGGCGGCGCGATCGGCATGGCCATCGGCATCGGACATGCCCTGAAGGATTCCGATGTGGAAATCCATAACGGTCCATTCCATTAATCTCAGAGAGAATGATCCCGGGCGGCTTCGGCCGCCCTTCTTTCATTTTCCCGTTTCACCCGGATCAGCTCCGTGATATCCAGCAGGTCGTCCAGCGTATAGGTTCCGTCCCAGCATTCATGCTGACGCTACATCCCTGTACTCACCGGCAGGAAGAGGAATTCGTCCACGTTCGGACATTCGGCAATCAGGAAGCCGGGATCACGGGCGCGGTTTCGAACCGCCTTCGCCGAAAAAACCTTCCAGCGTCCAGACAACCTCCTCGATGGTCAGCTTCAGGCAGATGCCCGGCTCATACTTCAGTTCCGGATAGCCCCATTCTCCCTGGGTCATCACCGGATACCATCCGGCCGGCAGAAGCACTTCCGCGTCCGTCCTCGTATCCGCCAGGGCGACGCCGTAGAAATCCCCCGTCTTCTCCAGCAGAGCGTCCAGGGCCTGCACCGGGGATTCCGAATTCGGATAGCAGGAGACCAGCAGCCTCCCGGGCGACGGAGAAGCGGCGAAGTATTTCTGCGCGGCCTTGTACGGCTCGGAAGAGGCCGGGAAGCCGTCGGCGATCAGGCCGGCGGCAGCTTCCGTCGAATTGGCGTAGGACCGCAGGCGCTTTGCCGCGGCGTAGGAGGAATCCTTCACCAGCAGGGCGCCGGTATCAAAGGATGTGGGCTGCGAGGCGGACCGGACCACATTCACGGCCACCCGGGCGATCGTATTGATGGAAAGCATGCGGAAATTCTCCTTTCAGAAGAATGGCTGGAATGGTATAATGCAATGGAAATCAGTTTAACTTTCAATTTAATTGTGCAAGCGCGATTGATTGGAGACCTGTTTTTAACTATAATGATTTCAGCAAAGCTTTAGGACGGATAATATATGATTATTCCAGAACAAGTTATATTGGTTGATGCAGGATATGAAAAGCGAATCAATCCGAAAGAGGAAAAAGAAGATGAGAAAAATCCTATCACTGGTCATCGCGCTGTGCCTGCTCTGTTCCTTCTGCATGGCGGAAGAAGCCCTGGCCGTGCCGGCAGGCAGCCCGGCCGAACTCCCCTCCCTGTGGGATGGCGGGGAAACCCACACGATTGAGAAGAAAGCCATGACGATGTACGTCAGTTCGCTGAACAGCCAGTGGCCTGAGGAATTCCCGGTATATTTCATGGACGGGGTGGCGGACGTACCCTGGCTGGATGTGCGGGATTACGCCGATTTCATCGGCGTTTGCCTCTCTGCGAAGGACACAGACGGGGCCAGCGAGGAAAGCGACATCGCTGTGACTGTGGACGACGCACAGAAAACAGTCACCTGGATGCGCCGGGAAAGTGATCTGGTTCTCTTCAACTTTGCGGAACAGCAGATCATCTGGCCCGATTACGAGGGATTCAGCCGGCGTGAAGGCAGGCCGTACATGGATATGATGCTGGAGGGATTCACGGGGATTGATAGCGACGGTCAGCCCGGGATCATCAAACTCGGAACCGTACGGGAACGCCTGGGCAGGCCGGTCACCCTGGACCTGAAAAAATACGGCATCCCCATGATTTCCCAGGACGGACTGTACCTTGTTCCCCTGCAGACGCTGTCCGCGTTCTTTCTTTCAGCAGAAGGCCGGGCCATGTACTGCAACCAGGAGTGCCTGATCGTCACCGCGCCGAGCGAATTCATCCAGGCAATAGTCGCGATGCAGTCCGCGAATGCGTCGCTGAACCCGGAAGACGTAGCCGCCCTGCAGGAATTGCCCGAGGAAGAAGCCAAGGCAAAGGTAATGGAGCTTCTCCAGGAGGCTCTTGCGTCCCGGGAACAGCCCACGCTGTACAACACCTATATGTCGGGCCCCAAAGGCGAGCGGAGCGCAGC
This sequence comes from Clostridia bacterium, assembly GCA_017447185.1. GTDB lineage: Bacteria > Bacillota > Clostridia > Christensenellales > Aristaeellaceae > Aristaeella. Next base: position 40,171 of record JAFSOC010000021.1, read on the forward strand.
GCTGACGGACTACGGGCTGCACGAGCTGGCAATGGAGCTGGATTGCCTCTACGGCCTGAAGGAAGCCCACGATATCGATGATTTTATGCTTTATTTCCTTGAAACCGGCCTGCTCTCCGGCCTGAACAGCGCGAAGCCGGAGGAAGCCGACGCTGCGATCAACGACCTGGCGAACGTCTGGCTGGACGACGGGCACTCCGGTTTTTACAGCGGCTCGTACCTGTCGGAAAGCGGCCTGATGGAAACAGTAAGCGGTTTTTCCAGTTCCGGATTGAAAACGCTGCAGATGCGCCTGGCCGGAATCCGCAGGCAGGTCCTGGGAGACGTTGTGCCCGCCTATACCGAGATCGGCAATACGGCCTTCGTGACGCTGGACAGTTTCGTTTGCGCGAATGCGGATTATTACACGGAGGACCCGGAAAGCCTGCCGGGAAACACCCTCGCAATCGTCATCGACGCCCACCGCCGGATTACCCGGGAAAACAGCCCGATCCGGAACGTCGTGCTGGACCTGAGTGTGAATAGTGGCGGCATGGCTCCCGCAGCTGTTTTCCTGGTCAGCTGGATGCTGGGTGACGCCCACCTGTCGCTCAAGAGCATGCTCAGCGGCGCGGAAAGCACCGTCGAATACCGGGCGGATGTAAACCTGGACCACGTTTTCGACGAACAGGATACACTGGCCGGCCGCGGACTGCGCCTGTTCTGCCTGACCTCCCCGGCTTCCTTCTCCTGCGGGAACCTGGTCCCCTGGGCGTTCAAGGAAGACGGCTCAGTGAAGCTGCTGGGCGGCGTGACCGGCGGCGGCAGCTGCGTGACGCTGCCGATGACGACAGCCTGGGGCACCTCCTATGTTACTTCCGGTCCGAACCGCCTCTCCTTCATGAAGAACGGGGCGTATTATGACGTTGACCGAGGCGTGGATCCGGACTATGTGATCAGCTCCTATGAGCGCTACTACGACCGGGAAGCCCTGGTTGAATACATCAACAGCCTCTACTGATGAAAGGAGATAGCAGCTCACAAGCAGCCTCCCGGGAACCGGAGAGGCTGCAAAGTATTTCTGCGCTGCCTTGTATGGTTCCGAAGAGGAAGAAAAGCCATCCGCTACCATGCCGGCGGCTGCCTCCGCGGAGTTGGCATACGACCGGAGGCGTTTGGCTGCGGTATAGGAAGCATCCTTCACCAGCAGCGCTCCGGTATCAAAGGAAGTTGGCTGCGAAGCGGACCGGATCACATTCACAGCCACCCGGGCAATCGTATTGATGGAAAGCATAGGCTGACTCCTTTCGTTGTCAGAGTTTATTTATCGGTTCTCAGAACAATTGCCGGTGCCGTCCGGATCGCGTTCCGGCGGTTCGGATGCTGCTGTGTTTCCTCCGTCCGGAGGGAGACCGTCAGATCCGCTCTTTCCCGCCAGAGGGAGCCCTCCGGCTCATGCAGCAGCTGCGGCTCCGGCGGATCCGGGACCGGATAGATCCCCGCCTTCCGCAGGATGCTCCGGGGATATCCGGAGCCGTCCAGATACAGAAAAACCCGGATCTTCCGGGCGTTCTCCAGGGCGTGCGGGCCGTAGCAGACCACCACAAGCCGCCATGCGGAGAAGGTGGAAACCGACGGCGTATGGGATGCCGATCCCGGATTCGTCGCGCCATAAATTGCCGGGGGCTCCGGCGCAGTATCCGGCTCCAGGGAGTAATAAATCACATCCGTACTCCGGGGCGGCCGCGGCGCATTCTCCGGCTCCTGATACGCCTCCCGGATCAGTACTGCAGCCTCCGAGGAAGAAGCCGACAATCCGAAACAGGCGCAAAGGGCGGAAAAAATCGTTTCATTCATGCATCTTCACCGCAAGGCATTGATAATATCCGAACATGGCCCAGTCCCGGACCTTCACCACCCGCCAGGTTTCTCCGTTCCAGAGGATCCGGTCCGGCGTGGAATAGGTCGCTCCCCCATCGTTTTCTCCCTGACTCAAGGCGAAGTCAGTGTAGATGGCGATAAACTCCTCATTACGGTCCTCCTCCGGCAGCAGCTGGATCATCTCCGGCGTGCCGGGATGGATGCATCCGGATGCCGGCAACGTCTGCGTTGCCGGAACGGAAGTACCGTTCTGCCGGCGGTAGGTGGTCCGCTGAACCGAAAAGGACGTAAAGCCCAGCTCCGGATCGGTAATCGCTTCTGTAATTTGCATAGAAACCTCGGTGTGGTATAATCCTTTTCGGAAAACTTTGTGAGTTTATCTTTCAGTTTTATAGACTATGACAGATCGGGGTTTGAGGTTGGATGATATGAAGTGTGAACTGTTAGCAGAATCAAATTATGCGTTGCTACTGGACTTTATTGATGATGTGAACACAAAATACGATGAAACCGTGCTGAAAGCGTTTTTGAATGAAAAGAACGCATACGGTTATATTGCCGTAGACGACGGAAAAGCAATTGGATTTGCGTACGGTTATGTGTTAAATGAACCTGATGGACGAAAGACTTTTTATCTGCACGCGATAGATATTATGACCGGTTATCAGAATCTTGGTTACGGAACGGAATTGGTCAGATTTGTGTATGCACATTCAAAAAGCCTGGGTTGCCGCAAAATGTTTTTGATGACAAACACCGGCAACGTGTCTGCTTGCAGATGCTATGAAAAGGCGGGTGGAATAAGCGCTGCAGCTGACGTTGTCATGTATGAATACAAGAAATGATTCAGCATGTAGTATGATCTGCTCGAAAAACCGGAATATAAATTCCCTTCCCCCGACCCGCGAAAGCGGGCTTTTCTCATTCCTCAAGCTCATAATCAAAGGCATTGTACAAAGCCCCTGTGTCGAACAGGGGCTTATCAAATCCCTTTCCATGAACATAGACACATTTCCGGGCCTTCCGGTTATAAACCCAGCCGCCATGCACCGTCACGGGGCTGTTGGGCGGTGGGATATGGGAATCGATATAGGCCCGGATACCGTCCGCTCCGGCCTGGCCGGCAGCCTCCAGCGCGGGATGAGGATCTTCCCCTTCCCAAGCCGCCTTGACAGCATCCTTCATGGCCTCCGCCATCTGCTGCCGGGTCTCCGGCCGTCGGAGCGCAGGAGCAATCACCGGCCGGGATGGAATATGCATCAGGGGCGAGCCGTGCTCCTGCACGGCGAGGATAAACTGAAGTCGGCCTCCCGCTTTTCCGGGCGAACCTCCGGCGACCGCCTGTGGCGGAAGTTTCGCCGAAGGTGAGGTCATCCGAAACAAGCGATCTCCCCGGTGGGGAGTCGCGCCGATTGAGGATGCGGGAAGGCCGACTTTCACTTTGGTATTCTTCAGTTTTTGAAGAGCCTGGAGACGCTTATCCATTGCATCCAGGTTATCATGAATAGTGATTCTCATGGTATATATTTCGCAAATCCATGCATGCGGATCAGGCTGAGGAGCTGCAGACCGAACAGCGTTTCTTTCAGATCGCTGAGGCCGGTAGAAACATTAGCTGCAACGGATTCCCGGTCCGAATAGGACACGGAAACTTCCCCGACCTTCTTGGAGGAAACATCCTGTCTAGTACTACTACCTGAAGCAGCCAGCTGGGCTCGTGTTGGCGCGGTAACGCCTTCCGGCAGGCAGACGGCGGCATACAGCGTCAGCTTATGCGCCACGTAAAGCCGCCGGGCCTCATCCATATCTTCCTCATAATCAGAAAAGCGGGCGTTGGCCTGCCGGAGATACTCCGTAAGGACAACGCCCTGGGAAAAGGAGGAAAACTGGGGATAGAAAGCCAGGAAGGCGGATGGAGTCAGATGCTGATGCAGAAGATTTGGTTAAAGCAGCAAGCTCTCCAAAGCGTCGGTGTAAGGATTATCGCATTCCTCTTCTTCTTGCCCTTTATGGTGGGCTCCGCCGGGAAGAATGTGCTGGGCTGCGTTGGGATAAAGTGGATTTTAAACTCAACCGGATTACTATTTCTGAAGCCATCGTCATGACTTCCGACGGAAAAGAGCATTTGAAAGATCCCAAAACACATCTCTCGGCCAGGACGATCTCCATGCCTAAATTTGTCATGAAAGAACTGGCAATAGAATACGATAAATTTTTAGGCAGGACAGACGCATATATTTTACGCCACAACCCGAATCACAGAGTGTGTGTAACATCAACAGGCGAACCATATTCCTGTAAATCTTATTCCCACCCTATCAAACGTCTGGTGGATGAAATAAATGCCGAACGCCAAAAGCAGCATGCTCCCAGAATACCAAAGCCGTCTTTCCATTATCTCAGGCACACCCATGCAGCGATGCTGATCCGACGGAATGTCCAGCCGAAGTTCATTTCCGAACGACTTGGACACTCCTCTATCAAGATCACAATGGATCTGTATGGATATTTAATGCCAGGCCTACAGGACATGGTCGCAGATGCATTTAATAAAGAACGGCCAAAATTGACAATTTTCCCAGCAGAGAATACTACTTCAGCATGAGCCCGGATTATTTGAGGAAGGCACGATGCCTTCCATTTTTTTAATGTAAATTTGTGAATCAATCCTGGAACAAAATCATAATTTCTATAGCTTGTGCCCACTTTTGTGCCCAATGACCACCACGTACGCCGTGCCCACAAGCAACAAAAAACCCCAGAGTCTTGATTTTCAAGGCTCCGGGGAGTGGGATTAGTAGGACTCGAACCTATGACCCCCACGATGTCAACGTGGTGCTCTAACCAACTGAGCTATAATCCCATGCGGTCAGCGGGGTATATGTTATCACAGGTTGCGGAAAAATGCAACATAAACTTGCCGCTTCAGTAATTTTCGGTGTGGAAGGCCTCTTCCTCCAGCGTTTTCCAGGTGAAGGCGCCGTCCTCATACAGCAAATACCCCGGCTGGCTTCCCCCCTTCGGAATGGAAACAGATCCGGGATTGAAGCAGCGGAAACCGCCCCGGTTCTCCCAGGCCGGTACATGCGTATGGCCGTACAGCAGGATCTCCCCTTCCCGCAGCGGTGGCAGGTGATCCGGATGATACACATGGCCATGGGTCGCGAACAGGCTGCAGCCATCCGCCGCAATCCAGGCGTAATCTGCCAGGATCGGGAACTGCAGCACCATCTGATCCACTTCCGTATCGCAGTTGCCCCGGACGCATAACAGGCTGTCCCTGCGGTCATTCAGCAGTGGGATCACCTGCTTCGGATCGTATTCCTTCGGCAGTTCATTCCGCGGCCCGTGATACAGCAGGTCCCCCAGCAGTACGGTCTTATCCGGGTTCTCCCTGTCCCAGGCTTCCAGCAGTTTCCGGCAGTAATACGCGGATCCGTGGATATCCGAAGCGATCAGGATCTTCATTGGTTTATTGTCCTTTCTTTCCGGGAAGTCTGATATGAATCGCGGTGGAAAGCTGTGCCAGGATCACAGCGGTGAACATCAGCGCACACCCGGCGATCTCCCGTCCCGTCATCCGCTCCCCCAGCAGCAGTACGCCGGTAAGTACGGCAAAGACGGACTCCAGGCACATCAGGAGCGAAGCCACTGTCGGATTCACATCCCGCTGGCCGATAATCTGCAGCGTATAGCCGATGGCTCCGGAACAGATGCCCGTATACAGAATCGGGAACCAGGCTTCCAGCAGCCCGGACATTTCAATCTTTTCCGTAAAGGCGGCCACCACCAGGGAGAGAATGCCTGTGATCAGGAATTCATCCCGGGCAAGTTCAAACCCGTTTACCCGCGGGGCATAGGAATCCACGCAAAGGATCTGTCCGGTGAAGCATACCGCGCATCCCAGCAGCAGAAGATCCCCCTGCTCCACCTGGAAGCCGGATGACGGAACGCACAGCAGATACAGCGCCACAACCGCCAGCCCGACGCCAAGCCAGATCATCCGGCTGGTCCTCTTCCGGAAGAGGAGCCATCCTGCCACCGGCACCAGCACCACATACAGTGCCGTCAGGAATCCCGCTTTTCCTGCCGAAGTCGATACCAGCCCGATCTGCTGCAGGGAGGTGGCGGCAAACAGGAACAGGCCGCACAGCAGCCCGCCTTTTCGCTGCAGTTTCCTCCTCTCCGGCGTGTCCTGCGCGCGGTCTTCCTTTTTCCGGGAGATCATCGCGGCCGGAATCAGCACCAGGCCGGCCAGCGTCATCCGTACGCCGGAGAAAGTGAAAGGCTGTACATGGTCCATGCCGGCCCGCTGGGCAGCAAAGGCTGCGCCCCAGATCACAGCTCCCAGCAGGAGCAGCAGGCTGCCCCGGATTGATTTCTGGTTCATTTCCTCTATCCTTCAGTAATCAGTAAATCTTTTTGATGTCTCCCGCAATCCCGTACTGGTCGCGGAAGAACTGAAGATCCGCAGCATCCCGGATCAGCATGATTTCCTCAAAGGTTCCATCTTCCTTCCGGATAAATCCGGCCACCTGCTCCCCTGTGCAGATGCTGGCCCGGATCACGGGCGTCTTCACGGTTTCGTCATAGCGGAGACCGGACGGATGCTTCCCGAATTTCATGTTTTCCCCTCCTGCCGCAATCTTCGGGATGATTATACAGAGCGGCCCCTGCAGTGTCAATTATTCCTTGTGTTTTGCCCCTTGCGGGCATATAATGGTATATCATTTATTTGTAAGGAGTCGTTTTCCATGGAAGAGCAAGCCAGGAAACAGGTTATTTTTTCAGGCATCCAGCCCAGCGGTGTGCTGACGATCGGTAACTATATCGGCGCCCTGCGGCGTTTTTCCGAACTGCAGGATCAGTATGACTGCATTTACTGCATCGTGGACGAGCACGCTATCACCGTGCGCCAGAATCCGGCGGACCTCCGGCGCCGCTGCCTCGAGCTGGCAGCCCTGTATCTGGCCAGCGGCATCGATCCGGAAAAGAGCCTGATCTACTGCCAGAGCCATGTCAGCGCCCACGCGGAGCTGGGATGGATCCTCAACTGCTTCACCTACATGGGTGAGCTCAGCCGGATGACCCAGTTCAAGGATAAATCCGCCAAGCATGCGGACAACATCAACGCCGGCCTTTTCACCTACCCGGTGCTGATGGCCTCTGACATCCTGCTGTACCAGACGAATTTTGTCCCCGTCGGTGCCGACCAGAAACAGCATCTGGAACTCACCCGGGATATTGCCCAACGTTTCAATGGCGTTTACGGCGATGTGTTCACCGTGCCGGAACCGCTGATCACCAAGGCCGGTGCCCGGATCATGAGCCTGCAGGAGCCGGAGCGCAAGATGAGCAAGAGCGATCCGGAAGATACGTTTGTATCCCTGCTGGATGACGCGGACACCATCCGCCGGAAGATCAAGCGCGCCGTAACGGACTCCGAAACGGAAATCCGCTTTGATCCGGAAAACAAGCCCGGTGTCAGCAACCTGCTGAATATCATCAGCGCCCTTTCCGAAGAGAGCACGGACAGCATTTGTGCCGAACTGAACGGACAGGGCTACGGCGCCCTGAAATCCCGAGCGGCGGACTGCGTGATCGCAGCCCTCGAGCCGCTGCAGGCAGAATACAAGCGGCTGATCGCTGACAAGGAATACCTCTTCAGCGTGCTGAACAGCAGCTCCGAAAAGGCTGCGTATCTCGCCTCCAGGACGCTCCGCAAAGTCCAGAAGAAGATCGGTTTTGCGCCCCGTTCCTGATCAAGGAGCCAGCACTATGATCCGTAAACTGCTGAGTTGTCTCCTGGCGGTTCTCCTGCTGTGTCCCCTCTTCCCCGCGTCCGCGGACGAATCGTCTGACGGACTGTGGATTTGCCTGTGCTGCGGTTCTGAAACCTCCGGTACAGTCTGCTCCTTCTGCCGGGCGGTCAAAGGCGTATGGACCTGTCAGGGCTGCGGAAACCGGAATCTTTCCGATACCTGCCGCACCTGCGGGAAAAGCAAAGAGGATTCCCTGCAGGAGCAGGCTTTCTGCGGAGATCTGCTGCGTGCCTGGCCTGCCGTCCGCTATCTGGCCGCCCTTCGGCACGGGGATGCACTGTGTGCCCTGGCGGAATATTATGAATCCGGCTTTATGCTGGAAAAGAACAGCGATGCTGCCCTCGCCTGCTGCATGGTCGCAGCGGATAGCGGATACGCTCCCGCGCTGGTGCTGATCGGGAAAGCATATGACCGGGGCACCTGGGTGGTACAGGATGAGTTCACCGCCATGGATTATTTCCGGAAGGCGGCGGACCAGGGCATTCCGGAAGCTTACTGGTATTTGGGTACTTTTTATGAAGAAGGCGTCGTCGTTACCCGGGATTACGCAAAGGCTGCGGAACTGTACCGCACCGCCGCGGAAGCCGGGGACGCGGACAGCTGGATGAGCCTCGCCGCCATGTATTCCTTCGGCCGGGGCGTGGACCGGGATCCGGATACTGCCATGGCCTTTTATGAAAAAGCAGCGGAAGGCGGCAGCCACCTGGCCTGTGATTACCTGGGATATGTGTATATGACCGGGGAGCTTGTACCGGCGGATCCGGAAAAAGGCCTTCAGTATTACCGGAAAGCGGCGGAGTTGGGAAACAGCCGCAGCATGATGGCCCTGGGATATGCCTACCAGACAGGACAGGGCGTTGAGGCGGACCTGACGGAAGCAGCCCGCTGGTATGAACAGGCAGCAGTCGCCGGAAGAGAGGACGCCCAGGCTGCCCTGGACGCACTGAATCCATAAATACAAAAGTAATTAAAAATGGAGAGAGCATTGAACGCTCTCTCCATTTTTTCTAACCACTAATCACTAAGTCAATCCGCGGGCGGCGGTGCGGGGGTCAGCTGCGGTTCCGGAGTAATCTTCTCCGCTGCGGCCATTGCCTCGATCAGTTCCTGATTGACGCTTCCGCTCTGGGAGTATCCGTGATCCTTCTGGAATTCCTTGACTGCGGCCACTGTCCGGTTCAGCATTCTTCCGGTGCACTTGGTGGTGTAGTAGCCCAGTTCCTTCAGGCGGCACTGTACCCAGTAAACCGCTTCCCCGTCATCCTTGTATTTCAGCGCCCGCTTCAGCTGGGGCGTCACGTACCGGTTGTACTCCGGTTCCGGCGTGGTGGCAATCGGGGAATCGTAGGAATGCTTCGGCTTGACAGCCTTCAGGGCTGTCTTCAGTTCTTCATCCTTCGGAAGATCCGTACGGATGGAAACCACCGTTCCGGCACCCACATTGTCGTAGATCCACTTCGCATCCGCCAGGGCTAGGCGGATGCAGCCATGGCTGGCACGGTTGCCCAGCATCTCATAGCTGCCTTCCTTGATGGCTTTCACGCTGACAGCGCTGTAGATCGGTGAATGGAACGCAACGGAAGCGTTGATCCGGGTCCAGTAGCGGGCATAATCTCCCCACTTCGGGAAATAACACCAGCGGGCCTTCCGGCCGTTCAGCACCCAGTCGCCCACCGGACTGTCCGTACCCACCTTACCGGAGGAGCACAGCATCTGGCGCACAGGAATCGTATAGTTTCCTTCCTCATCCCGGGTATACACGGAAACCACCTGGTTGGTGACATCCACTGTGATGGCAAAGGGAGTGGGTTCCTTTGTCGGTTCGGGCTTCGGGGTTGCGTCCGGCATCACGATGCCGGGATTGTTGAAAATCAGGTTCCAGGTTTCCTCGTCCGTCCGGCCTGTGACCTTCATGCCGTTCTGCTTCTGGATCTTCTTGACGGCGCTGATGGTTTTGTCCTGGTAATTGCCGGTAATGGATCCGTCAAAATAGCCCAGCAGCTTCATCCTCTCCTGCAGCTTCTTGACAGCGTCGCCCCTGGAATCCCGCTTCAGTTCCTTCTCAAAAAGCACGGGCGTCTCCGGCATGGGCACGCCGGTATCCGACTCATCCACCATATACCAGGCGGAGTCGGAGAAGGGGGTTGCCGTTGGTTCTTCCACGTCATAGTTGCCGATAGCTGTGGAGGAATAAAGGGTTTCCTGGGTCAGCGGATCGGCTTCACCGGTGCTCTCCAGGTTGTTGTTCTTCTGGAAACGGCGGATGCCGTTCTGTGTACCTTCCAGGAAATCACCGCTGATCTTGCCCTTGTAATATCCCAGCGCGGTCAGCCGGATCTGCAGATCCTTCACATCCTCGCCGGTGGAGCCGTATTTGAGCCCCCGGTACTTCGTGGAAGCCAGCATGACCTGTGTGTCCACATCCGCGTCGCCCGTGATCTGCAGGCCCCGGGATTTATTGTCCTCCTGGAATTTGCGTACGGCGGCCTTTGTGTCCTCGCCATACTTTCCGTCCGGCTGTCCGCTGAAGTAGTACAGGCTCTGCAGGCGCAGCTGCAGGAATTTCACATCATCGCCCTCATCCCCCAGGGCAAGCGGGCGGACTTCCGTCACAACGGTATCTTCCAGCTTCTGTTCTTCATCCATGTCTGTCGGGAACTCAACGGAATCATCCACATCGTTCCCCTCGTCCGTTTCTTCAGCGAACGAGACCATGCCTGCTGCCAGCAGCAGTGCCAGCGCCAGCAGCAGACTCAGCCATTTTTTCATCATCCGGTTTCACCTCAATAGTTTGGAATCCAGTTTTGGGTTGCCCCCTGCCCCACTCCGGCAGGCAGCACGCCGTTCTTCCGGCACACAAAGCCCAGGTCAGCATAATACATTGCGCGGTTGCTTTCCACTGTCAGCGGGACGGAATAAACCACCGTCTCCTCCGATTCTTCCAGCACGGAAGCGATCACCGGCAAATCCGTCCGCCGCCGGGTCGGTTTCACCTCAGCCGGCGCATAAACCTTCAGCGTGTAGGTGGCGGGATACAGATCCACGAAGCGGTAGAATCCGTACTGATCGGTGATGGTTTCCGCAACCACGTTTCCGTCCCGGAGCAGTTCAATACGGACATTCGGGATACCCGGTTCATCACCGGCCTGCAGGCCGTCCCCGTTCAGATCCAGCCAGCAGTAATCGCCCAGGCGTCCCGGCAGGACGCAGCCGATATCCATCCGTTCCATATCCTGGTCCATCTTCAGTTCCATCGTATCCGTTCCGCCTACGCGATTGGCCGGATACGTAATCACGGACCGCAGGGTATCCGACAGCCGCGGATCACCCGGCTCAATGAGAACGCAGCCTTCCGGTGCGACAGCGTCCAGTATGAAGCTGCCGGGCATCAGCTGCTGCAGCCGGTAAGCGCCGGTACCGTCCGTCTCCGCGGTGGCGATGATGTTTCCATCCGTGTCCTTCATGGTAATCCGGACACCGGCCAGCGCTTCCACGGATCCGCCCCGGTCGATCCAGGCCTGTCCGCTGATTTCCGTATAGCGGACAATGCCCATCAGCAGTCCTTCACGGGTTTCGTCTTCCTGCAGCTGGATACCGGTCAGCACCAGCGCGCCGTTCTCTTCATGGAAGACGGAATCCCCCGCCTTCGGGGCCAGCGTGCGTTCATCCATCGTCATGGAAACCGTAAAGCTTCCCGGAATCATTCCCGCTGCGGAGAAGCGGCCTTCCGCATTGGTCACCGGTGTGTCGAAGACCTTCCCGGTATACTCGTCGATCACATACACCGTATATCCGGCCGGCGTCTTTTCGCCTTCATCGAAGAGGCCGTTGTTGTTCTCATCCAGCCAGAGCTGGCCGCTGATCGAGGCAGGTACCACAGCGCCCGCAGCCTGATCCAGCCATTCGGAACCCATCTGGACTTCCAGCGGAACCGTCTGTTCCTGTACGCCCGCCTTCAGCGGCAATGCCATGTAATCCGTCCGGCTCATCACATATCCGTCCGGGCATTTCACTGTCAGCTGATAGGTGTCCGGATGCAGCTGATCCAGCAGGAAGGCTCCGCCTTCATCTGTAACGACACTGATCGCTTCCAGGTCATTCCTGGAGGGGACCAGGCTCACGGTTACGCCCGCAAGCATTTCTTCACTGCCCCGCAGTCCGTCTCCGTCGTGGTCATGCCAGGCCGTTCCCTCGATCCTTCCCAGCAGCAGCGCGCCGCACAGGGGCGCCGCCTTTGTTTCGCCGGTCACAAAATCAAACGATTCTGTCCTGCCAGTTGTTCCCTCGTCGGAAATTTCGTTCCCGCCGGCAACTGTTTTCGCGAAAATTGCCTTCTCCGGCAGGGTGTATTCGAGATAGTAGCGGCCCGGCATGACTGCGTCAAAGAGGAATCCGCCGTCTGTTCCGATTTCCGCCCGGAAAGCCTCGCCCTCCGTTTCATGAACCAGGCGGACAATCACGCCTTCCAGTCCTTCCTCGCCGGGATCCCGCATACCATTGTCGTTCCTGTCCGCAAAGACAGTTCCCTTCACGGTGCCGGGACGGATCATACCAATATCCTTGCCGGTGACCCGCTCACCGAGTTCCACACGGAAAGGCTCTGAATAGCCTTCGCCCTGCGTCCGGTTCAGGATCACGTTGCCTTCCCCGAGCTTGGTAAATGCATAGTTCCTTGTGGCCTGGACCTTCAGGGAGTATTCCCCGGGTGTCAGGCCTGTCAGTTCATACACGCCGCTCATGTTGGCCTTGTCCGTGGCTGCCACATTTCCGCTGGCATCCAGGATGGTGACCAGGAAGCCGCCGGCGATCCGCTCATTCCCGTCCTTCGCAGCCGAGAAGTTGTCATCGTAGTAGACGGTTCCCGTTACCGTGGCCGGGTAGATCGCGCCGATATTCATGACGCGCATCTCCGCGTCCGCCAGGGATACGTTCTGCAGCATCTGGTCCCTGCGGTCGCCCCTGGGCCCGAACAGGTTGCCGCCTTCCTCCTGCGGCGCTGCCTTGGAATAAATGCTTCCGTCATCCGGCAGGATCACCTGGATGTTGTACTTGCCCTTCCGCATGCCGGACAGGGTATACATACCGTCCGCTCCGGACACAGCCGTGCCGACGTCCTTGTCGTCAAAGGCAAACCGGGCATGCACCTTCACTCCGGGCAGCGGAGCTTCGCCTTCGTCATATTTTCCGTTGTAGTTCGCGTCCAGGTAGCACCGGCCCACGATCTGTGTCGCCCAGTTGAAGCCGATGTTCATATCGTTCCGATCCGTACCGTTGGCATCCACATTCCGCTTGGAGTTGTCCGACGTCAGGAAAGAGCGCAGTCCGCCCTTCTGCGTATAACGGGTCAGCATCAGGCCTTCCGGCCGCCAGGAGATGGACAGTGTGTACTTGCCGGGATACATATTCCCGATCTTCCAGGTTCCGTCCTCCCCGGATTCCGTTTCGTAAACCAGGTTTTCCGTCTGGTGTTTCAGCTGGATCCGGACCCCTGGAATCCGCGCCTCGTCTTCCTTGCAGAGTCCGTCTACGGTCTCGTCCAGCCAGATGAAGCCGCCCATGGAGGAAGCTTTGTTATGGATTCCGATGCCCTGTTCCGATTCCGTTCCGGCAGCAACCGTGATGATGCCACTGGTCTGGCTGCTGTCCGCAACCGGCCTGTAGGCATTGAGCGCAATGCTGTTTTCTCCGCCGAAGGGTGTGAAATACCAGCCTTCCGGCAGATACATTTTCGTCCTGTAGTTTCCGTCCGGCAGGTCGCTGAAGACAACCATTCCGTCCGCGCCTGTCACTGCGGAAGTAAGCATTTCCCCTGCTTCATTCAGCAGGTAAACCGTAATCTCTCCTACGCCGCCTTCGGCGGAAGTGGAGGTCTGGGCACCGTTTGCATTTTTGTCGAAGAATACCTGCACCCGGATATTGCCGGTACCGGTTCCCTGCACACTGGCCGGAATCGGTTCAGGCGTGACTTCCGCCGCGGTATAAGGCGGCAGGGTGGGCGTCTGGATCGGTCCGGTCTGTACCGGCGCCTCGATGATGGGCTCATCTTCTTCGGGAATTGCTTCAGGCGTCACTTCCGCAATGATTTCCGGTTCCTCTGTCGCTGCTTCCGGAGCCGGTGTTTCAACAGCCGGTTCCGGGGTGACCGCCTGGGCTTTTCGCTGATATACCGTGAGCGGGATCATCTGCGTACCGGCGCCGGAAAGATCCGCCGTCAGGCTGGCTGTGCTCAGGTCCCAGCCGGGAGCAAAGCTCTGCGGAACCGGCTCAATCCGGATCCGGTCCATGCTGTTCAGGGTCAGGGTTTCCCGTCCGGCCGCGATGGTGCCGACTTCCTGTCCGTTCTGGTAAATCCGGAAATCACCGTCAGTCGCAACGGAATTCCAGGATCCGTCCTCTGCGGGGACCATACCGGTCAGGTAAATGCCGACCGTCACCATGTCCGCATGCGCCGTCGTCCACAGGCCCATCACCGCAACGCACAGGATCAGGAGCAGAAAACGTTTTGCTTTGCTCATTTTGCTGTAAGCCTCCGATAACAGACTGTGACGCGCTTTCAGCTTTGCAGAGAGCGCGTCACAGGATATTTCACGGTTTTCCGTATCCGGTTCAGTTCGCCAGTTTCATGGAATGGCGGATCTTGTTGTATACGCCGTCGGCATAAGTATCCGCCAGTCCCCGCGGATAGCTGACATGCAGGATATACAGGGTTTTGTTCACCGTATTCACGATGATCCGGCCCGCAACACCGGTTTCTTCCTTGTTGTTCAGGTATCCCTTGTAGGCCAGGTACACACCGTTGCCGTCAATGAAGAAACGGGCGGCGGTGTCGGAAGGATCAAAGGACTTGAAGTTACCGGCGCTCCGTACGGCATCCGCCTGCGCTTTGACTTCCTTGATCAGTTCCTTTTGGCTGTAGTCCTTGCCCACGTTCACGGTGCGGATTTCAACCTTTGCCTCATAGTCCATGGAAGGATTCGGATCCGTCAGCGTATACAGATCCGCGGCGGTATCGTCCGGGATCCATCCCGCAGGGCCTTCAAAGGCCAGGCGCAGGTTGTTGGCCGTATAATTCGCGTAGGAGAAAGTAACCTTCGGAAGCGGCGTGGCGGTGGGCTTGTCCACCGGATCGATCAGCACAGGCGTCGCGCCGGCATACTCACTCTGCATGATCGGAGCGGGCGTCACGTAGTTGCCGCCGGTCACAGCTTCCTGGTCGCCGCCCTCTTCCTGAGTGGGATCATAGCTTCCGTCGTTGAAATTGATCTGCTGCACAGTGGAAGCCTGCTGCTGCGGAACATCCGTCGGCTGCTGCACAACCGTCTGCTGGCTCGCACCGCTGTCCTGTCGGGGCTGATTCGGGAATTCCTCCTGCTGCTGGCCGCAGGCCGTCAGGACCAGGGCAGCGCACAGTACCAGAACCAGGCAAAGAATCTTTTTCGACATGTTACATCCCTCCGTTATTTGTTGTGCTCTCTTTATTCCGCGTCGTCCGTATATTTCGGGTGGTATACTCTGCGGTCCAGGCTGAAGATCTTTTCGCTGAACGCTCCGTCCGGTGTTTTGTCCTCCACGCCCTTCATGGTATTCATCCGCGCGTCCATCATATCGAGCCAGTGCAGCGCTTCCGCCTCAGGGAACATCGGTGCCTTCGGGCTGCCGTATTCGCTCTCACCGTGATGGCTCAGCAGCATATGTTCCAGCAGAACCACCGATTCGCCGTGAATGCCCAGCCGGTCCGCAACCCGGTTCAGGTTCGTAATGCCCCGCACCAGGTGACCCAGCAGCTGCCCGTCCCGGGTGTAATCCGTCACATTGCCGGCCTGGTCACTCTTCAGCTCGTCGATCTTTCCCAGGTCGTGGATGATCACGCCTGCCAGCAGCAGATCCCGGTTCAGCCAGGGATAAACCTCCAGCATGGCTTTGGCCAGGCGCAGCATGTCGGAAGTGTGGTGCAGCAGTCCGCTGCGTTCCGCGTGGTGCATCCGCTGTGCCGCCGGGAACCAGTTCAGGTTTCCGCCGGCAGTTTCCAGCATGCCTTCCGTCAGCCGCCTCAGGTTCTCGCTTGTGAAGGAAGCAACCGTATCCCGGATTTCCTTCAACATGTCCTCCGGCTTCCGGGGCGCGCAGGGAACCAGCTGGCTCATATCCACCGGATCTTCCGGGGTGCTCTTCCGCCATTTTTCCACCCGCAGCTGCAGCCTTCCGTTGTATTCCTGGATGGTGCCGCGGACTTTCACAGCGCTTCCGGTTTCCGGTACTTCCTCCAGGGGATCCCAGTTCCAGATCTTGCAGTTGATCTCCCCCGTGCGGTCGGTCAGGTTCATATCCACATAATCGTTTCCCTTGACGTCCTTCCGCTTATCCGCGGAGCGGACCAACAGGAATCCCTCGTACCGCATATCCTTCTGCAACTGGCAAACGGTATAATTCTCCATTCAGTCTCCTTCTGACATTCTCTTTATTCCCGTCTGATCAGAACGGGGCGTCCGTGGCCGGGCCGGTATCCCTCGCCAGATTTGCGAACGTGGTGTATTCGCTCAGCCATGCCAGTTTCACTGTCCCCAGAGGGCCGTTTCTCTGTTTGGCGATAATCACTTCGCCGATGTTCCGGTCCTCCGTTTCCTTGTTGTAGTATTCCTCCCGGTGCAGGAACATGACCACGTCCGCGTCCTGCTCAATGGAACCGGAATCCCGCAGGTCGCTCAGCACCGGCCGTTTGTCCGTCCGGTCCTTGTTGGCGCGGCTGAGCTGCGCGCAGGCCACCACCGGGACCTTCAGGTCCAGGGCAATCGCCTTGAGCTGGCGGCTGATTTCGCTGACTTCCAGCTGGCGGTTTTCCACCCGGCCGTCTGCCCGCATCAGTCCCAGATAGTCCACAACAATCAGGTCCAGTCCCCGGTCCATCATCAGGCGCCGGCAGCGGGACCGCAGCTGGCTGGGCGTGATGCCCGCCGTATCATCGATATACATGGGCGCGGCCGCCATGGGTGTCATGGATTTGGCCAGCTTCATCCAGTCCTCCGTGGAAACGGTTCCCTTCCGGACCCGCTGCATATCCACCCTGGCGTCGGAGCACAGCACACGCATGGCGATCTGCTCCCGAGGCATTTCGAGGGTGAATACCGCCACTTTTTTGCCCTGGTTCAGACTGGCATGCGCCGCAATGTTCATCGCGAAGGACGTCTTTCCCATGGAAGGACGGGCACCCAGCACGATCAGTTCGCCGCTGTGCAGGCCGGTCAGGTAGTTGTCCAGGTCAATGAACCCGGTGGGCACGCCCGCGATGGCGCCCTTCAGCTTCGCCAGCTCCTCGATCTGGTCATAGGCCCGGATCACCACTTCACCCAGCGGCTGGAGGGCTTCCCCGTCCGCCCGGTTCATCACGATGTCAAAGATGGCCTTTTCCGCGGAAGCCAGCGTATCCTCCAGCGGCGTCTGCTGCCGGTAGCACTCGCCGGAGATTTCCCGGCAGGCACCGATCAGCTTCCGCAGGGTGCTCTTCTCCCGGACGATATCGATATATGCCTTGACGTTTGCGGAAGTCGGCACCGCGTTCAGGATCCGCATCAGGGCTGCGTCTCCGCCGATGCCCTCCAGCGTACCGCGCCGGACCAGTTCTGTATGCACGGTCACCAGGTCAATCGGCGTGTGGTTCCGGTTCAGCTCAGCCATCACCAGGAACAGTTCCCGGTGTTCCGGCAGATAGAAGTCCTCATCCTTCAGCAGTTCCATGGCCCGGAGCACGGCGGTGCTGTCCTGCAGCATTGCGCCCAGGACGCTGACCTCCGCCTCATTGCTGTGCGGCGGTACAACCCCGTTCAGATTCTGCTCCTGTTCCATATAACGACCTTCCACCAACAATTAATCCCAAAACCTTGATTTACTTCTTGATGGGCTGCACATCCAGCTTCATCTTCGTGGTGATTCCGGAATACAGCCATACGGAAATCTCGCGGATGCCGGTCTCACGGATCGGATCGCCGATATCGATCTTCCGCTTGTCCGCCTTGATCCCGTGCTGCTGCTCCAACGCTTCCGCCACTTCGGCGCTCGTCACGCTGCCGTACAGGCGGCCTTTGTCGCCGCATTTGACTTCCAGCACGATCACCTTGTTCTTCAGCAGCTCTGCCTTAGCCTGGGCTTCCGCCTTCAGCTCCGCTTCCCGCGCGTCCTGCGCGGCGCGCTTGCGCTCGATTTCCTTGAGCGTACCGGGTGTCGCTTCCGCCGCCAGCTTCTGGGGGAACAGGAAGTTCCTGGCATACCCGTCGCTGACAGTCAGGATATCATCCCGCTTGCCCATGTTCCGTACATCCTTCAGCAATACGACCTTCATTCCTGATCAGCCTCCTCTTTCGGACGCAGATGACGCGCGTCCCTGCGTTGATCTATCATTCCCATAATCATCGGAATCAGCGGCAGGATCACCGACAGCACCACGGACCAGATATTCCGGGCCGCGGAGCGGATTCCCATCCGCTTGCCCATCCACTGCATCCAGCAGATTCCCTGGATGATGAATGCCACGCGGAAAACCTCCGCGCACAGCCGTCCGAGATAGGCACCGATTCCATCCTTTGCCAGCAGGGCAACCACCCAGCCAATGCACAGGGCGAACACCGCCAGTCCCATCCTGCGGGGCATATACCACTGCTCCATGGGAGAAAATTCACCGCGTTCTCCCCGCTTCCGCCGCATCCAGTCCGGCAGCACCGTGCTCAGCAGCACGGTAATCGCCGTATGCAGCACCACCGCGCTGCACAGGGCGGACGGCAGGAGCTCCTCGATTGATACCCGCAGGCTGTAAAGCATCTGAACCCGCGTCTGCGCAGCGATCATCACGTTTCCCATCACGCGGACCGCCGGGATCAGCGCGTCCGTCCCCGACAGGCGGATGTAGCCTGCGCTGTAGGCGCGCAGCAGCAGATCCGTGCTGTTCGGGCTGTGGTCCACATAGTCACAGGCCGCCTGCGCCAGGCCGTTCACGATCTGCCCGCCGGTAACCTGCAGCAGGATGATCAGGCCGGTGCACCAGACCGCCAGGCATACCGCGGTACGGAGTGCCGGGCGAAGCAGCTTCCTGCGCATCGGAAGGCAGGCGGTCAGCCCGGTCCCGATACACCAGAGCAGCACCACCGGCAGCGCCTGCAGGGGAAAAACCTTCCATCCTGCCACGCCAGCCAGCACGCACATGGACGCGGTTACCGGCCAGGGGTGCAGCGCCCCCGTAATGGAGGCGGCTACCGGCAGCAGGAGCTGCAGTGCCAGCACCGGAACCGTCCACGTATTCGGGTCCATTCCAGGCACCAGCGCGATCACCAGAGACAGCACAGCCATCACCGCAGGGGCAATCCATATCTGCCCGCTGTTTTTTTCGGCCACGCCGTCTCACCTCCACACGCATAACATATCACTTTATTGTATCCCATTTGGGCCCAAAAAGCAACAAAAAAACCGGGCGGAACCGCCCGGCTTTCCTTATCCTTCCGGTATTTTCCAGATCGTTGCCTCCCCGTTTTCAAAGACCTTCCGGTACATACGGTCCAGCGCTTCCTCATCCACGTCGTACTCGCTCCGCTCATAGGAAGAAACATAGATATATCCGGTATTGTATTTCTGGGGAATCTCAGGGAAGCTTTCCGGATCCTCGAAGAACATCCGGATATTCTGCTGCCGCTCCCAGGTGTCGAATCCGTGCCAGTAGAGCCACAGGTCCGGCCCGCAGACCACCGTCTTCCCGCCAATGGACAACACCGGATTCAGGTGCTGCGTTCCCGAAAGGAACACCGCGTCCTTCTCCGTCTGGTCCCGGGCGAACTCCCCGGCCTCCACTGACGCGCTGCTGAAGGCCACGTAGTCGCTCACGCATTCCCGCCAGATCGTCAGCCCGGCGCTCAGGAAGGTGATCACCGCGGCGATGACCGCCAGCACATAGCGGCTGCGCAGGCCCTTCAGTTCCTTCCAGATGATGGCGCACCAGTCCGCCACGATCAGGAAGCACAGCAGCCAGGCAATATACAGGAGCTTGTTGTTGTCGTATTCGTTCGGTTGGAAGCGGATGAATTCTGCCGCCAGGATGATGGGCAGCGCCATGGCGAAGAGCCGGCGGTGCCGCGGCGTCTTGTCAAACAGCGCTGCGATCAGTGCCAGGAACGGCAGTCCGATATTCTTGACGTAGAACCAGACAAACAGGTCCCGCATACCGCGTCCCGACGGGTTGTTCACCCAGTTGAACTGGAATTGCAGGAAACTGTGTCCGGCGCCTTCCTGGAAAGCCTGCCGGAAGGTAAACAGGATCAGCTGCGGGGCGGCAAGCACCGCGGTGATTCCGGCATAAACCAGGTACAGCCACAGGATCTGCCACCGGGTGCGGCGGATCATCAGGGCATCCGGATCCCCGTGGATCCAGTCGTAAATCATTGCGCCGAAGGAGGCCAGCGCCAGCGCCAGGAAGCTGTGGGTATGGATCAGCGGAAGAGCACCGGCCCAGATCCCCAGCAGGATCAGGCCCCGGACCCCGTTGCCGGGATCCCGCTTTTTCGCGCGGAAAACAGCATCCAGCAGGTAGAAGCACGGGAACACGGCGCACCAACCGCCCAGCAGCGTCCGCTGGGGAACCATCAGGTCACAGATCACGTTGGACCAGCGCAGGTTGTTCGGATCCGGCTGGTTCGTCGGCGTCTTGTAATACCCGGTCAGGATATTCTGTATCCGTTCGCCGACAATCTCAAAGTATCCGCCGCTCCAGCTGCCTCCGGCCAGGTCAAAGTCATACAGGAAACCGAGTCCGCCGTTCAGGAAGAACAGCAGCGCTGCCAGGATCATAATCTTTCCGCCCGCTGTCATTTCCCGTCCGAGCACCAGCACACCCATGAAGCACAGGGCCATCATCAGCGTTCCGGGAATGATAACGGAGGCCTGCAGGGTGCTGCCCAGCAGGTAGAATGTGGAGCTGAAGGTATCCGCCAGGAAAGGATAGCTCAGCCGGGCACCTGGATAGAAGGGATAATCCGCCGGGAAAGATTTTCCCTTCAGTCCCGTAATAAAGCTCAGGTGCATTGGCAGGTCGCCGTAGGTGCTCTGGCCCACGTGCCAGTTTCCCGCCGCGTCCACCCGCATTACGTGGGTATACTGCAGGTATCCGCTCAGGAGCACCAGGGGAATCAGCACCGGAAGCATCCGGTACAGCGTCTTCTTTTCCTCTTCGTCCCACGGTGCGGCATCCCGCTTATCCCGCAGGAACCAGCATGCCGCGGTAAGGATCAGCAGCATTCCGGCAGCCGCCGCATGGGCCGCCGCCGTAAAGCCGAGCGCAAAGGCAAACAGCGCCGGAAGCCACATCTCCAGCAGCACACCGAGGCTCAGACCCAGCCAGATCCTGTTCAGCGGTTTATGCTTCGGCAGCAGGAACCGGACGCACAGAACGCCCAGCGCCAGATACAGCAGCAGATACGATATGGACGCGATCATGCCTGCCGTTCCCCCCTTTCCTGCTATGTCCTGTTTCTCAGATTTCCTCCGCCACTTCCATCAGGCGGCGCATGCGGTGGTTTACACCGCTCTTCCCCACGGGCGGATCCATCATCTCGCCCAGTTCCTTCAGGCTCAGGTCCGGATTCTCCAGCCGCAGCCTGGCCAGCTCCCGCAGAGCCGGCGGCAGGGTAAACAGTCCCTGCTTCAGGGAGATCTGCCGGATGGCCTCCGCCTGTTTCTGGGCGGCATCCAGCATCCGCTCCCCGTTATGTTCGTCACAGTTGGCTGCCCGGACCGCCGCGGCCCGCAGCTGTTTGTGGATCCGCGTGTTCTCCATCTGCAGCACACTTTGCCCGGCGCCCATCAGTGCCAGCACATCCGCGATCTGCTGCGCGCCTTTCAGGTAGACCACCTGCTGTCCGCTGCGCACATAGGTATGGAACGGCAGGTCGCACTTCTCCAGCAGCTTTTCCAGCATCTGCGGCAGGTGTTCATCGTCCGCCTTCCACTCAAAATGATAGCCTTTTTCCGGATTGGTTACTGTACCCGCTCCGAGGAACGCTCCCCGCAGGAAAGCCTTCCGGCAGCACTGGCGGGTCATGGGATGGCGCGGTACCGTCCGTTTCAGGTGCATCTGCCCGTCCTCATCCGTTTCCGTCATATGCAGCGCGTCCAGCAGCGTCCTCGCGTCCTCTCCGCTCAGTGTCAGCACGCAGGTCCGCCGTCCGCCCAGCCGGGAGGTTTGCGTAAAATGCAGCGTCGGATTGACTCCCAGCCGCTTTTTCAGCATCTGGAAAAGCCGGCGGGCCACGCCGGCATCCTCCAGCCGGTAGCTGACCGAGAGCCAGCCGCCTCCACGAAAAGCCAGATGGCCGGACGTCTGTGTCAGCGCAGAAATCTCGCTTAGCATGCAGCAGGGTTTCCCTGCAGGCAGGCGGATCAGTTCGTCCCGCACCCGGGCAGCAAAACTTTGTCTTTCACCTGTTCGCATTATTCCCCGTCCTCAACCGGCGTATTCCACCGTGCCTGTTCCAGCATCAGATCCCGGTGGGTAATCTCCGTCGGCAGTCCCATTTCCCGGAGGAACGCACCGATGGCTTCCGTGATGGTCACGCTGCGGTGCACGCCGCCTGTGCAGCCCACCGCGATCACCAGGCGGTGCTTTCCCTCCTCCCGGTAGCAGGGAATCAGGAAGGACAGCAGGTCTGTCCATTTCTTCATGAATTCCTTTGTCACCGGGTGCTCCATGACAAAGCTCCGCACATCCTCGTCCAGCCCGGTATGGTGGCTCATGCCTTCGATATAGAAAGGATTCGGCAGGAAGCGCACGTCAATCACCAGGTCCGCCTGCCGCGGCAGTCCGCGCTTGAATCCGAAGCTCATAACCTCCGCCCGGATCGGCGGTTCCTTGTCGCTCAGGCCGCTCAGCGCCCGGCTCAGTGCCTTCATGATATCCCGTGAATTCAGTCCCGTAGTGTCGATGACATAATCGGCAGTTTCCCGCAGGGGCTGCAGACGCTGCCGTTCCTCGGCAATGGCTTCCATCAGCGTCAGCCCTTCCTGGCTGAGGGGATGGTCCCTGCGGGTTTCCTTGTACCGGGCCAGCAGCGTCTCATCGCTGGCTTCCATGAAGATGGTCTCCATGGAGTGGCCGACCTTGCTCAGCTCCCGGATCATTTGGGCCACCGCATGCGCGTCAAAGAACTCCCCGCTGCGGGCATCCACAGCAATGGTCACCGTCTGCCACCGCGTCCGGTTCGTATCGAATGCTTCCAGCAGCTTCGGCAGCATGATCGGGGGAATATTGTCCATGCAGAAACTGCCTTTATCCTCCAGATAACGCACACAGGCCGTTTTCCCGGCGCCGCTCAGTCCGGTCACAATCAGGTATTTCATTCTTCCTTTGTTTCCTCTCCGAGTACTTTCACTTCAGGCTCCAGCTGCACGCCGGCACGCTCCAGCACAATCTGCTGTACCTTCCGCATCAGCGTCAGGTAATCATTGCTGCTGGTTCCGTTGTTGTTGACAAGGAAGCCGGCATGCTTCAGGCTCACCTGCGCCTCCCCGATGCTGTAGCCCTTCAGCCCGCACTGGTCGATCAGTGCGGCGGCAAAAAAGCCTTCCGGCCGTTTGAGGTACTGCCCGCGCTGGGCACGTTCAGCGGCTGCTTTTCCGCCCGCATGGCGTTCAGTTCGCTCATCCGGGCCCGGATGGCATCCGGATTTCCCGGCTGCAGTTCAAAAGTGACTTCGGTCACGATAAAATTCCGGGCCTTTACAGCGCTCGTCCGGTAGCCGAACTGCATTTCCTCCCGGCTCAGGGAGACAGGGGTTCCGTCCGGCATCACACCGTCCACCCGCAGGGTCACATCCGCCAGTTCCCCGCCGTAGGCACCGGCATTCATGGTAATTCCGCCGCCAACCGTCCCGGGAATCCCGGAGGCAAACTCCATTCCAGTCAGTCCGGCTTCCGCGGCGGCCGCCGCGACCGCGCCGAGCATAGCCCCGGCTTCTGCGATCAGGCAGTTCCCCTCGCGGCGGATCTGCCGCATATTCTTTTCCACCCGGATCACCAGTCCGCGGATCCCGCCGTCGAGCACCAGCAGGTTGCTCCCGCGGCCGACCACCGTCACGGGAATACCCGCGCTTCCGGCTTCCGCAAACAGCGCGGCAATCTCCTCCGCGCTCCGGGGAAAGGCCAGGTAATCCGCCGGACCGCCCAGCTTCAGCGTTGTATACTGGCGCATTTCAGCGTTCCGGATCACTTCAAAACGTTCAAACATAAACAGCTGTTTCTCCTTCTTCTCCGGGACGGAAGGGTTCAATTCACATCCCGTCCCAATTTACTATTTTACCTGCCGCTGACCCAAAAATCAAGAAGCCGGCGGGCACTTCCCGATTGACAAGCCCCCGGCTTTCCTGTATCTTTTCACTAGGAAGAAAACGTTGGCAGATCAGGCGCCGACGGCAAAAACAAACGATAATACAGGAGGATGCAGCCATGAGCGGAATTGAAAAAGTTTGCCAGTTCCTGGAAGAAAGTGGAACCTACTACCTCGCTACAGTGGACGGTGACCAGCCCCGTGTCCGTCCTTTCGGCACGGTGATGATTTTTGAAGGAAAGCTGTATATCCAGACCGGGAAAGTGAAGCCGGTTTCCCGCCAGCTTGCCGCCAATCCCAAGGCGGAAATCTGCGCGTTCAGGGACGGCAAATGGCTCCGCGTTTCCGGCGAACTGGTGGAAGACGACCGTATTGAGGCGAAAACTGCCATGCTGGACAAGTATCCTTCCCTGCGCGGCATGTACAGTCCCGAAGACAGCAACACCCAGGTGCTGTATTTCCGTAGCGGCGAAGCGGTTTTCTCCTCCTTCACCGCTGCTCCTGAAACCGTCACCTTCTGACGGTTTCTCCTATGAATATTACGGTTCATTCCCGTTCTGCGCTGAGAACTGAATATATCCAGATCCGGGACAGCCTGTCCCCGGCGGATCGTGCGGATAAATCCCTGCGGGCGGTGCAGAAGATTGCCGCGCTGCCGGAATTCCGTACCGCCCGCACCGTCATGCTGTACCGGGCCGTCCGCGGGGAGCTTTCCCTGGAATCCCTGTGCAGTCTGCCGGTTGCCGCGGACAAACGGTTTGCCTATCCGCGCTGCGTCAGCAAAACGGAGATGAAAGCCCTTCTTCCCGGAGGCTGGGAAAAGGGCGCCTTCGGCATTCAGGAGCCTGCGGAAGATTCTTCCCAGCCCGTTCCGCCGGAAGAGATTGATCTCGTCATCTGCCCCGGCACCGCCTTTGACCTGCGCGGGAACCGCCTGGGTATGGGCGGCGGATACTATGACCGTTTCCTGCCGAAGTGTGTGAACGCGGTCTTTGTCCTGGCCGCCTTTGAGGAGCAGCACGCCCCGTCCCTGCCCCGTTCCCTGCGGGATGTCCCCATGGACCTGGTGGTGACTGATGCAGCGGTGTACCGGATTCCAGACCGTCCGTCGCCTCCGGAGAATCACATCCGGAAAACGATCCGGGTTTCCGCCGCGGTGCTGCGCAGTGGCAGCCGCCTTTACGCCACCCAGCGGGGATACGGCCCCTGGAAGGATTTCTGGGAATTCCCCGGGGGAAAGATTGAACCGGGGGAAACGCCGGAGGAAGCCCTGGCCCGTGAAATCCGGGAGGAGCTGGATACCATGGTCTCTGTGGGACGGAAGCTGGCGCAGCTGGAGTACGAGTATCCTGAATTCCATCTGTCCATGGGTTGTTTCCTGTGCGACATCGTATCCGGCAACCTGACGCTGAAGGAGCATGAATCCGCCCGCTGGCTCCTGCCGGACGAGCTGGACAGTGTGGACTGGCTGCCGGCGGACCTGGACCTGATCCGAAAAATCGCGGAAGGAGGAATTCTGTGAGGCTGACAACCTTGTGCTACGTGGAAAACAGCGGTCGCTGGCTGATGATGCACCGGACAAAGAAAAACGCGGATGAAAACGCCGGAAAATGGATCGGCCTCGGCGGTCACCTGCAGGAGGATGAAACGCCGGAAGAATGCATCCGCCGTGAAGTCCGGGAGGAATCCGGCCTGGAGCTGCAGGACCTGCGCTTCCGCGGGATCCTCACCTTCATCCTGCCGGACTGGGGAAATGAATTGACCTTCCTGTACACCGCAAAAGCGGAGGACCGTCCCCTGCCGGAATGCGACGAAGGTGTTCTCCGGTGGGTGCCCGTGGAGGAAGTCCTGTCTCTGTCCCTTTGGGAGGGGGACCGGGCATTCCTTCCCCTGCTTACCTCGCGGCAGGAGTGCTTCTCCATGAAGCTGGTTTATGCACCCGGCGGAGCCCTGCTGGAAACCCGTCTGGAGGACATCTGAAGGCAGAAATCCGCTTCCTTGACTTAGAGAACACTCAAAGGTATAAAATGATCGAAGCAACACCCAAATAAACAGCAGAAGAATGCAGTATTCAGAAAGGAAACGAGTATGGAGAATTTTGTCTTCTATTCCCCCACCTGCTTTGTCTTTGGGAAAGACGCGGAGAGCCAGGTCGGCGCCATGGTGCGTCGCTTTGGCGGATCCAAGGTCCTGATTCATTACGGCGGAGGCAGCGCCCTCCGCTCCGGCCTGATCGACCGGGTAAAGGCCTCCCTGGAGGCGGAAGGTATCCCCTTCCTCCTGCTCGGCGGCGTGCAGCCCAACCCCCGCAGCGGCCTGGTATATGAAGGCATCGAGCTGTGCCGGAATGAGAAAATCGATTTCATCCTGGCTGTGGGCGGCGGCAGCGTCATTGACTCTTCCAAGGCCATCGCGGCCGGCACCGTCTATGACGGGGATTTCTGGGATTTCTACAGCGGAAAGCGCATTGAGGAAGCCCTGCCCGTCGGCACTGTGCTTACCATCGCGGCTGCCGGCAGCGAAGGCAGTCCGGACAGCGTCATCACCCGGGAGGATGGGATGTTCAAGCGCGGCGCCAGCGGCGACGCGATCCGTCCGCGTTTCTCCGTGCTGAACCCGGCCCTGACCCAGACCCTTCCCCCCTTTCAGACGGCCGCAGGTATCACGGATATCATGGCGCATCTCTATGAGCGCTACCTGACCAATTCGAAGGAAGTCGAGGTCACCGACCGGATGATCGAGGCGCTGCTCCTGACCATGATCCATGAAGGTCCTCGCGTTATCGCCGATCCCAACAACTATGAGGCGCGCGCCAATATCATGTGGGCCGGCATGATGGCCCATAACAATTCCTGCGGCGTCGGCCGCAGCCAGGACTGGAACAGCCACAACATCGAGCACGAGCTTTCCGCCCTGTATGACTGTGCCCACGGCGCCGGCCTGGCGGTCACAATGCCGGCGGTTTTCACCTATGTCATGCAGCATGATGTGATGCGCTTTGCCAAGGCAGCTGTCCGGGTCTGGGGCTGCCAGATGGACTTTGACCATCCCGAAGTGACGGCCAGGGCCGGCATCGAAGCCCTGCGGAATTTCCTGATCTCCATAGGCATGCCGAAAAATTTTGCGGAGCTGGGTGCGAAGAAGGAAGATATCCCCACCCTGGTGCAGGCGCTGTGCCGCGGAGACGGCCGTATGGGCACCATTTCAGGTTTTGTAACATTAAATGAAGAAGACTGTACCAAAATTTACGAAATGATGGTATAATGGTTTTAATGTGAGGTTCGTTTTAACCCGAAAGTGAGGGAGAAGGCTTGAAAGAACTGACATTGGAGGCTGTCAAGGAAAATATCACCGCAGTCACCATGTTTGTCGATGAGCAGCTCGAATCGTTCGAATGTTCCATGAAGGCGCAGATGCAGCTGGACGTGGCTGTCGACGAGCTGTTCGCGAACATAGCAAATTACGCCTATCCCGGCGGCGTTGGCAACGCAACAATCCAGATTGAGTTTGAGCCGTCAGAGCGTATGGTCTCCATCACCTTCATTGACAGCGGTATCCCCTACGATCCCCTGAAAAAGCCTGATCCGGATGTGACACTTTCCGCGGAGGAGCGGAGCATCGGCGGCCTGGGCATCTTCCTTGTCAAGAAGACAATGGACGATATGACCTACCGCTTCGAGAACAACCAGAACATCGTCACGATCCGGAAAAAGATCTGACAAGCCAAATGAAAAAGCACCCGGCAGCGGGTGCTTTTTTCAGACATTGGGCTCCGCCAAAATCAGAAAAGCGCCCTTTCAGGCGCCTGATATACCCCACCCAGCTCCGCCAAAATCAGAAAAGCGCCCTTTCGGGCGCCTGATTTTGGCGGAGCGGGTGGGATTCGAACCCACGGTACGTTGCCGTACACCTGATTTCGAGTCAGGGCCGTTATGACCACTTCGATACCGCTCCATGGCAACGGGCGAATTATACCATACGCATGTTGATTTCGCAACCGGTTCTGTTTCTGAACCGGTTTGAAAAAAGGAGGAAAGAAGATGAAAAAAGTTCAGTGGGGCATCCTGGGCACTGCGAACATTGCCCGGTACGCAGCCATCCCCGGCATGCAGAAAGCAGAAAGCTGTGAACTGTACGCCATCGCGGGCCGGAGCGCGGAAAAAGCCGCCAGCTTCGCCCAGACCTACGGCTTCCGCAAGTCCTACGGCAGCTATGACGAACTGATTGCCGATCCGGAAGTGCAGGCCGTCTATATTCCCCTTCCCAACGACTTGCACCGGAAATGGGTGCTGGCTGCCCTGAAGGCCGGCAAACATGTGCTGTGCGAAAAGCCCATCGGCCTGAACGCCGGGGAAACAAGGGAAATGTTCCGGACCGCTGAAGAATGCGGCGTTCACCTGATGGAAGCCTACGCCTATCTCCACAGCCCCTATGTAATGCAGCTGAAGCAGGATATCACCAGCGGCCTCATCGGCGACGTGGATTATATCGAATCCGCCTTCATCACCCAGGGATACAAGGAAGACTTCCGCCTCCACAAGGAGTTCGGCGGCGGCGCTTTCTATGACCTGGGCTGCTACTGCACCACCATGATTCTGACCCTGGTGGATGCCGAACCGGAATTCGTCAAGGCCGTCGCAGAGTTCACAGACCTGGGCGTGGATGCCAATACCGCGGGTATCATCCGATTCGACAATGGTGTCCGGGCTTCCTTCAATGTCGGCATGATCCTCGGAAAGAATACAAACGCCCGCTTTGACAGGCTGTACATCCATGGAACAAAGGGCGCCATCCACTCCGATGTGGAATACAACCAGGAAGGTGACCTCACCTACCGCATCGTCACGCCGGAAGGCACAAACGAAAGAGCTGTCCACGTTCCGCACAATTACGCGCTGGAAATTGAACAGCTCAGCCGTTGTATCCTGTATGGAGAGAAGCCGCATATCACTCCCGCGTTTTCCGTCCGGAATGCCGAACTGATGGACAAGGTGCTGCAGGAGATCGGCTATTAATCAAAGGTAAAGGCATCCATTTCCGCCGCGGAATCATTCCCTTCCGCAGAGAAAACAAAATACACCGCGTGTTTCCCGATCCCGGCGCCCTGCACCGGGGTCGTGATTTCTTTTGTCCCGCTTTCCGCCCGGAAGAATGCAATTTCCTTCCCGTCCCGGGCGTCCAGCCGAACACTGACGGAAACCGGCCGCAGCGCGGTCATCCGGACCGTCACACTCTCCGGCGTCCGGGTGCCAAACTGGAGATAGCGGAATCCCGCCGAAAGCCCGTCAGAAACATCCATGATCGGGGCGGAGATATCCTCCCGCCGTTCGTATACCGGATCGATATATGCCGGGATTTTGCCGCCGTACAAGTGGCATGCGTATCCGGCGGAGATCCACTGCCGCGCATCCAGGCCGTTTACCTGCGCGCCCTGGGAGGTCATTTCCACCGGACAGGAAGCCACCGGCTCCCCGTCCTTATAGGTAATCTTTCCGAGCCAGACCTTTCCGTCCCTTCCCTGAGCTGCGTCGATCGGCTCGATCATGGCCTGGCGGGCATATTCCTTTGTTCCTGTCTGTCGGTGATAGAAAACATACCATTGGCCATTGACTTCCATGACAGAGCCGTGGTTGTTGCCCCACCGGTAGGTCATGATATTCTGTCCGCCCGGTCCCGGCAGCACCTCGCCGCCATTGAAGCTGATGTCTCCACCGTCCTTATATCCCTCCAGCGGGGAATCGCTCCACTTGTAGGACAGGAATCCGTTGAACGGTTCGCGGATTCCCAGTTCCGGCATCGGATCCTCCATCCGTTTGGAATAGATATACACATATTTGCCGAAGATCTTCCGTGGACTGGAGGCCTCAAAGAAGTAGTCCGGTCCCGCGTGACCATCCTTCTGCGCCCACTCTGCGTTGCAGTGGGACAGCGGGTGGGCATGGAAGGTTCCTTCCTTGATGGTGGCCATATCCTCATTCAGCTCCGCGCAGTAGGCACCGCAAAAGCCCCAGTAGGCATAGACACGGCCATCGTCGTCCACCAGCACGCCCGGATCGAAGCCCAGCTCCGTTTTTACCGGATGGGTGAAAGGTCCCCAGGGCGTTTTGGAGGAGGCAACCATCACTGAAGATCCCTGGTATTCTGCCGCATACATATAGAAAGTATCGCCCTTCTGCACCACGTCAGGTGCGAAAAGGATGCAGTCTTCCGATCCCCGGTAGCAGGTACCGTGACAGGTCCAGTCCGTCAGGTCTGTCACGGGAGCAGACCAGGCTACATAGTCTCTGCCGCAGTACTGGGTCCTTTCCGTATCGTGAGATCCATATACATAGACCCTTTTCTCTCCCTGGTATTCAAAGACCCGGGGTTCGCCGTCCGGCACATGCTCCCACAAGGGCATATACGGGTTCGCGCCACGGATATACTTTCTTGCCATTTTTTCTCTTCCTTCCCTGTTGTTTTCGGTTTTCTCCGTCCTTTTTTCTCCTGAAGCATACCGGTTTGGGAATGTGCTGTCAAGACCTGTCTAAAGCTTGTTTTGACTTCCCCGGTTTGATATAATAATAGGGTTGATTTTGATTATCCGGGGAGGGATCCGTTTGATCGCACAGACACCGCCGATGGGCTGGAACAGCTGGGACTGCTACGGCGTCGCCGTCACGGAAAAAGCCGTCCGTGCCAATGCGGAATACATGGCCTCCTTCCTGAAGCCTTTCGGGTGGGAATATGTTGTCGTGGATATCCAGTGGTCCCGGGCCAACGCGCTGGATCATTCCTATGAGGCTTTTGCCGATCTGACCATGGATGAATACGGCCGCCTGACCCCGGCGCTGAACCGTTTTCCCTCTGCGAAGGACGGGGCCGGTTTCCGCCCCCTGGCGGACTATGTCCACTCCCTCGGGCTGAAATTCGGGATCCATATCATGCGCGGCCTCCCGCGGCTGGCGGCTCACCGCCATCTTCCCATCGCGGACAGTGCATACTTCTGCCATGGGGCGGCGGATCCCCATTCCATCTGCACCTGGAATCCGGATATGTACGGTCTCCGGTGCGACACGCCGGACGCGAAGGCGTATTATGACAGCATCTTCCGTCTCTACGCCTCCTGGGGTGTGGACTTTGTGAAGTGCGACGATATTGCCCGGGAATATCCCCACTGCCGACGGGAAATTGAGCTGATTTCCGAAGCCTGTGCCGGCTGCGGACGTGAGATGGTCCTGAGCCTTTCTCCCGGCCCTGCGCCGCTGGAGGAAGCGGAGCACCTGAAAACCTGGGCTAACATGTGGCGCATTACCGATGATTTCTGGGATGACTGGCGCCTGCTGAAGGCGATGTTTGAGCGGGCGGAGAAATGGTGCATCCACGCTGCCCCGGGCCACTGGCCGGATGCGGACATGCTGCCGGTGGGCGCCCTGCGCCAGTGCGAGAATCCCGCGGAATGGACCCGGTTTACCCAGGCCGAACAGCGCACCATGATGACCCTGTGGTGCATGATGCGTTCCCCACTCATGATCGGCGCCGAAATGACGAAAAATGACGATTTTACCCTTTCCCTGCTGACGAACGCGTCCGTCCTTTCCATCCTGAAGGACAGCTGGTGCGCGCATCCGCTGCGCACCCTGCCGGAGGAAAGCATCTGGATCGCTCCCCGCCGGGACGGAAACGGGACCTATATCGCCCTGTTCAACCTGGGTGAGCGGAAGCGGACCGTATCCATATCCGTTGCGGAAGCCGGCCTTCCCGCTTTGCGGGGGCAGGAACTGTGGTCCGGAAAAGCACTCCGGAAAACGGATCTGCTCCGCGCTTCCCTCCCGCCCCATGACGCGGCGGTATACCTGCTGAAATAAAAGGAGTCTGACGCATGAAACGTTTATGGATGCTGCTGGTCTTCCTGGTGCTCCTGGCAGCCTGTTCCGCTGCCGCGGCCGAGGTAAAAATCACTTATACCCCGGAAAATCCACGGGTCGGTGATTATGTGGATGTGACCGTGGCTCCCGACCGGGAGAATTACCAGGAAATCGCCTGGGAGCTCCTGTATGACGAAGAGAAATCCATCACCTACCGGCCGGTCAACAACAGCAAGGAAACAAAGCTGCGCACGACCGCCTCCTTCCGTCCCCGTAAAGAATGCACCTGTACCCTCCGCATCACCGTATCCTATGGCAAGAAGGATAAGGAGACAGCGGAAGTCACGATTCCCGTTTCCGGTTTCGCTCCCGCACAGGAAGGGCCGGATGTGATTTATTCCCAGAAGGACGGCTGGTGGTATAAGAAGTGGTACTCCAAGTCCAACGGACGGGACCTGCAGAAATCCGCCTGCGCCATTTTCACACTGAGTCATGCGCTCCAGCGGATGGGCATCACTGATGAATCCGTCCAGCCGGAAGTCCTGGGCAAAACCTATTCCTATTTCTACCGTCCGGGCGAAGGAACCAACAACAGCGGCCTGATCGCCAAAGCGGCGGAAGTGTATGATTTCGTCACCCAGCAGGATCTGCAGCGCAGCGTGAAGGAAATCACTGCTTCCCTTAAGCAGGGGGACCTGCTCACCTTCAGCATTGTGGACGGGCATATCGCCCTGGGGGATGCACTGAGCGAAGACGGTACGAAAGTGCACATTGTGGACAGTGCTCCCGGCGCCACTTTCGACCGGATCCGGACTAAAGGCAACATTTTCTACCGCAACGCGGACGGGACCTTCACCCAGACGGACAATCCGGACGAGATCCCCGGCAGCCGCTGGTTCTTTGAAACCCATGAGTACGGCGGCATGGAATACTGGATGAGCATCGACTACTGTGCCCTGCGCGGCATGCGGATGATCCGGAAACCCTGGCTGAAAGCGGATCCCGGAACCGGGGCCGTAGGCGTCTCGGTGGAGTATGTAGGTGCCATGATGTCCAAGGTGACCCGTGGCGAAGAGTCCTGGCGGGTACCCACCCGGGAGCTGATCCTGACCAGCGGTGAACCCCACGCGCCAAAGATCGCGGTCGTCACCGCAAAGAAAGGCACCACCCTGAAGGACGGTACGGGCAAGGTCATTCCCAAGCGCAAAGCCATCCGGACGAATGCACTGGTGCTTGTACTGGAGGCCGGGGAGGATGCCTACTACGCCTGGTGGGATAACACGTTCGGCTACCTCACCCCGGCGGATGTGACCCTGCTGGATGCGGAGCCGGAAGGCTTCCAGACCGGTCTCATCGCCATGAACGGCAGCACCTCCGGCACCCGGACCGTCGCTGTCCACCGGAATCCGAAAGCCAACAGCGACAAGCTGGAGTCCTGGAAAACCGGCACCCCGGTCTGTATCGTGGAAAAGAAAGGCGATTTCTATCTGCTGGAAGCCAAAGGTTTCCGCGGATGGGTCCATGAGAAATATGTGATCCTCGATCAGGCGGAAAGCGCCGAGGCATCAAAAAATATGGAAGGGGGCCCGGACGATGGGCAGGAGATCAACAAAGGAAAATAAGTCTATCTGGCAGACAACCCGGGAAGAGCTCGGCCTGACCCGGGAAAAGGCGGGCGAACTGATTCCCGGTTTTTCCCCGGAACGGATTGAGAAAATCGAAAACGGACGCACCCAGATCCAGCCGGAGGATGTAATGCTGCTGGCGGAGTATTACAAAACGCCCTCCCTGCGGAATTATTACTGCGTCAATGAATGCCCCATCGGCCAGGTGCACGCCTTGAAGACCGAATCCAAGGAACTGGCGCAGATCGCTGTGGAGACGCTGAATGCCCTGAACAAGCTGTCCAGGAGCCGCGACCGCCTGCTTGAGATCGTTGAGGACGGTGAGGTCCAGGCGGATGAATATGCGGATTTCGCTGAAATCAAAGCCACCCTGGACCGGATCGCCCTGAGTGTATCCAACCTGCAGCTGTGGGTGGATGAGCAGATCGCCGCCGGCAACCTGAAGAAGCCCGGTGTCTGATTCCGGTATTTTCCCCGATCCCCGGCGGGAATCCTGTTATTCATATCAAAGTGGGCCGAAAGCAGCCCAGGAAAGGAAACATCATATGGAAAAGAGCACAAGAAGAGTCGGCACAGTATCCCGCGGCATCCGCTGCCCCATTATCCGGCAGGGGGATGACCTGGCCTCCATCGTAGCGGACAGTGTCCTGCTGGCCGCGAAGGATGAGGGTTTTTCCCTCCATGACCGGGACGTCATTGCCGTCACCGAATCCGTTGTCGCCCGTGCCCAGGGCAACTACGCCACCGTCCAGGATATCGCTGAAGATGTCCGCGCCAAGACCGGCGGCGGAACCGTTGGCGTGATCTTCCCGATCCTGAGCCGCAACCGCTTTGCCATCTGCCTGCGCGGTATCGCCATGGGTGTGAAGAAGATCGTGCTCATGCTCTCCTATCCCTCGGATGAAGTCGGCAACGAACTGGTCAACCTGGATAAGGTGGACGAAGCCGGCGTCAATCCGTATTCCGATGTGCTTTCCCTGAAAAAATACCGGGAACTGTTTGGCGAATGCCGTCATGAGTTCACCGGTGTGGACTATGTGTCCTATTACACGGAAGTCATCGAGGAAGCCGGCGCGGAAGTGGAGATCGTCTTCGCCAACCAGCCCCGGGCGATCCTGGATTACACCGATACCGTGATTGCCTGCGATATCCATACCCGCTTCCGCACCAAGCGCATCCTGAAAACTGCCGGCGCAAAAACAGTCCTCACCCTTGATGAAATCCTGAACGCCCCGGTCAACGGCTCCGGCTGCAATGAGAAGTACGGCCTCCTGGGCTCCAACAAGAGCACAGAAGACACCGTCAAGCTCTTCCCCCGCGAATCCAGCGCCCTGGTGGAGGAAATCCGGGCCCGTATCCTGAAGGAAACCGGCAAGCATGTGGAAGTCATGATCTACGGCGACGGCGCCTTTAAAGATCCCAAAGGCAAGATCTGGGAGCTGGCGGATCCGGTGGTCTCCCCCGCCCACACCTCAGGTCTGATCGGCACCCCCAACGAACTGAAGCTGAAGTACCTGGCCGACAATGATTTCGCCAACCTCCGCGGCGAGGAACTGAAAAAGGCCATTGAAGCCAGCATCCGCGCAAAGGACGGCAACCTGAAGGGCAAGATGGTTTCCGAAGGAACGACGCCCCGCCAGCTGACGGACCTGATCGGTTCCCTCTGTGACCTGACCAGCGGTTCCGGCGACAAGGGAACACCCGTGGTTCTCGTGCAGGGCTACTTTGACAACTATACGAACGATTAACGGTTTTCAGATAAAAAGAGGAGGCTGCGGATTGATATGCTCCCTTCATGAAAGACAGTGAAACAAAAACTGTCACATGAAGGGAGTATTCTTATGCATACGAGGAAGGTAAAGTCAGACAAACTCATAGAAGCAGTAAAAAGATATCTAAATGGAGAAGGGAGCAAAGAAAG
>JAFSOC010000004.1 GCA_017447185.1 Clostridia bacterium
CGTTGAAATGGTTATGCCTGGCGACAACATCGACATGGAAATCACCCTGATCACCCCCATCGCTATGGAGCAGGGACTGCGCTTCGCTATCCGCGAAGGCGGCCGTACCGTTGGTTCCGGCGTTGTGGCGAAGGTCATTGAATAATCTGCTGATTATTCCGGAACGCTCCCCTGTCGGGAGCGTTCCTTATTTATGCAATCGCATGTAAATCAAGGAGATCCCATATGTACAACTATAAGTGCAAAGGCACCTGTTCCACCTCCATTGACCTGGAGATTGACGCGAACGGGATCATCACCTACTGCAAAATCAACAACGGATGCCGGGGCAACACCCAGGGCGTTGCCAGGCTGGCGCTCGGCCGCAAGGCGGAAGAAGTCGCAGCCCAGTTGAAGGGAATTCCCTGCCGGGGCGATACCTCCTGCCCGGATCAGCTGGCCCGCGCAATTGAATCCTATCCCTATTGATCCGAAAGGAGATTTCCCTTTGTCACAGGAGCAAGTAACCCCCGTAACCTTTGAATCCATGGACCTCTCGAAGGAAATCCTCCAGGCCGTTCATGCCATGGGCTTCCAGGAGCCTTCCACCGTGCAGGCCCGTACCATTCCGCTGATGATGGCCGGAACGGACATCAATGCCATCGCCCCGACCGGCACCGGCAAAACCTGTGCTTTCGGCATCCCCATGCTGGAATATGTCCAGCTGAAGGACAGCCGGATTCAGGAAGTCGTCCTGGCGCCGACCCGGGAACTGGCGCTGCAGATCGGCGAAGAGTTGACCAACCTGGCAAAGTATATCGACGGTGTGCGTATCGCGGTCATCTACGGCGGCCAGTCCATCTCCAAGCAGATCGCCGCCCTGAAGCGAAAACCGCAGATCGTCATCGCCACCCCCGGCCGGATGCTCGACCATATGCAGCGCGGAAATATCCGCCTGAATGCCGTGCATACCATGGTGCTGGACGAAGCGGACGAGATGCTAAACATGGGCTTTGTCAAGGACGTGACAAAGATCATCGAGGCAACTCCCCCGGAGCGCCAGCTGGTGCTCTTCTCTGCCACCACCAACCAGGATGTACTGACGATCGCCTGGAAATACCAGCATGACCCGGTGGAGATCACGGTCGAAGCCACCAGGGAAGACCGGCCGCAGATTACCCAGTACGTCATTGCCACCGAGCAGGACCAGAAGACGGATCATCTGCTCTACCTGCTGGACGCCGATGTCTATCAGCGGATCATGATCTTCTGCAACACGAAGTTCATGACCGACAAGCTGACCCGCCAGCTCTGCCGGGAAGGCTACAACGCCCAGTGCCTCCACGGGGACATTCCCCAGGCGAAGCGCAACGTGGTCATGAACGACTTCAAGCGCGGCCGTTTCCCGATCCTGGTTTCCACGGACGTCGCCGCCCGCGGAATCGATGTGGATGACGTGGAAGCCGTCATCAACTATGACCTTCCCAATGAGAACGAGTATTACCTGCACCGGATCGGCCGCACCGGCCGGGCTCACAAGCACGGTGTCAGCTTCTCCCTGGTTACCTTCCGGGAAAGCGTCCGCATGGATGAAATCCTGAAGTATATGCTTACCGTTCCGGCACCGCTGAAGTTTGTCGACGGTGTGCTCTGCCGGGAAGACGGTTCTCCCTTCTTCGAGAATATCTGAGGAAAGAACCGAATATAAAAAGGCACACGGTTTCGCCGTGTGCCTTTTCTTGTATCCGTCCCTCAGCCCGCCGTAAAGGCGCGGATCCCCTCCACTGTCTGTTCATGCAGTTTCCGGATGGCTTCCAGTTTCTCCCGGACTTCCTCATCGCTCATCTGCCGTTCCCTGCCGGGGCGGAATTCCTCCGTCAGTTCGCTCGCCAGGGTGCTGAGCTTCGTCAGCCCGAAATTGGCGGCAACGCCTTTCAGGGTGTGCGCCGCTTCAAAAATGCCTGCCGTATCCATTGTCTCCACAGCAGCCATCAGACGGCCGTATGTGGGATCATCCGGCACCTTCACAATGAATTTGGCAATCATGGAATCCATCATCATGATTTTTACTGCGGCATCATAGTCCCCGCCCATCCGTTCATACAGTTCCTTAACGGTCATCGGTTTATCCTCCGGTCTCTTTTGTGTGCAGTTTTCTTCTCCCCTGCATTATATATGACGAAACCCGGAAAAGCAATCGCTCTTCCGGGTTTCGTTCCGTTCGTCCGATTATCCGCGGCGTGCTGCAAAGCATTCGCTGCAGTATACGGGACGGTCCTCTCTGGGCTCGAAGGGAACCTGAGTGGGCTTTCCGCATTCTGCGCAAATCGCATCATGCATTTCACGCGGAGCGCCGGCAGCGCGGCTGGCCTTGCGAGCCTGGCGGCAGGCCTTGCAGCGGGTGGGCTCGTTCTGGAATCCCTTTTCGGCATAGAATTCCTGTTCACCGGCAGTGAAAACGAACTCAGCGCCACAGTCTTTGCATACCAGCGTTTTGTCTTCGTACATGGTTAGGTAACCCCCATAATTGTTGATAGGCGAATTCTCCGGCTGACCTGGTCTTTGACCCCACACACGCCGTCTGGGCGTTTGCTCTGCGCGTTCAGCGCCCTCACTCCCGCCTCTCGGGTGATCCCGGACGGACTTACACCTAGACCGCACCATGCTCCCCGCCGCTTTGGGCGGATTACGTGGACCGTTTTGCCTGCGACTGGCTTCGGCTTTCAACCACAGACCCGAAGGATTCAACCGGCGACAATTATATCGAACGGATTTTTAAAAAACAATATATTTTTCCTGTTTTTGGCAAAAGACAGGAAAAAAGCAGTCTTTTTTCGCCTGATCAGGTCGATTTCTGTCCATAATACGCATTCGGACCGTGTTTCCGCATGAAATGTTTCTCTTTCACATAGTCCGGCAGGCATTCCCGCGTCTGGTTCTGCGGCAGGGCCTCCGTGTGCCAGGCCATCATGGCAACTTCTTCCAGCACCACGGCATTGTGCACCGCTTCCATCGCGTCCTTGCCCCAGGCGAAAGGCCCGTGATGACGCGCCAGCACGCAGGGCACATGGGCGGGATTCAGACCGTTCTGCTCGAAATGGCTTGCGATCACCCGGCCGGTCTCCAGCTCATAGGCGCTTTCCACTTCCTCCTTCGTCAGGTCGCGGCAGCAGGGAATGTTTCCATAGATATAGTCTGCGTGGGTGGTGCCGTAAGCGGGGATATCCCGTCCGCTTTGGGCCCAGATCGTTGCCCAGCGGGAGTGGGTGTGCACCACACCGCCAATGGACGGGAAACGCCGGTACAGCTCCGCATGGGTCGGTGTGTCGGAGGAGGGATTCAGGCGGCCTTCCACCTTTTTGCCTTCCAGGTCGATCACGACCATATCCTCCGGCTTCAGCTGTTCGTAGGGAACGCCGCTGGGCTTGATCACGAACAGTCCTTTTTCCCGGTCGATCCCGGATACGTTTCCCCAGGTAAAGGTAACCAGATGATACGCGGGCAGCAGCATGTTTGCTTCGTAAACCTTTTGTTTCAGTTCCTCCAGCATGGTGTGTCACTCCTCTTTCATCGTTTCTTCAGGCTCTGTATTCCCTTCAGCCGTTTCCACGGCTGCCTGTACCGTTTCCTCCGGCGCGGCCGGCTTGCCTTCCAGGGTGATCTGGCCGTCCTTCACGGTCAGTTTTACCTCCTGCCCGAGGCTGATCCTCCCCTGCAGCAGCTCTTCGCTCAGCGTATCCTCCACGGTCCGCTGGATCAGCCTGCGCAGCGGGCGGGCGCCGTACTTCGGATCATATCCGTCCTCCGCCAGCTTCTTTGTAACTTCCTCATCCCACAGCAGGCGGATTTCCTGTTCCTCCAGGCGGTCCGCCACCTGCTTCAGCATCATTTCCGTGATGCGGCAGATCTCATCCTCCGTCAGCGCGTGGAAGACAATCAGTTCGTCCACCCGGTTGATGAACTCCGGACGGAACAGTTCCTTGACTTCCTTCATGACGGATTCCTTCATGGTTTCATAGTCCCGCACTTCATCCCGCTGCGCGGATCCGAATCCCATGCTCCTGCCGCTGCCTTTCACAGAGGCTCCCGCGTTCGATGTCATGACCACAATGGTGTTCTTGAAGCTGACGACCCGTCCGGTATTGTCCGTCAGCCGGCCGTCCTCCAGGATCTGCAGCAGCACATTGAACACGTCGGGATGCGCCTTCTCAATCTCGTCCAGCAGCACCACGCTGTAGGGCTTCCGGCGCACGGCTTCCGTCAGTTCGCCGCCTTCTTCGTATCCCACATATCCGGGCGGTGATCCCATCATCCGGGATACGGTATGCTTCTCCATGAATTCACTCATGTCCAGGCGGATCACCGCATCCTCGTCCCCGAACATCGCCTCACCCAGCGCGCGGCACAGTTCGGTCTTGCCCACGCCCGTGGGTCCCAGGAAGATGAAGCTGCCGATGGGCCTCTTCGGATCCTTCAGCCCGGCCCTTGCCCGGCGGATAGCCCGCGCCACAGCGCTCACGGCTTCCTCCTGCCCCACCAGGCGGCGGTGCAGCGTCTCCTCCAGGCGGATCAGGCGCTGGGCTTCCTGTTCGGTCATCCGGCTGACCGGAATCCCCGTCCACTGGGAAACCACCTGGGCAATATCCTCTTCCGTCACGGTATCCCGTGCCGTCGTCTGGCTCCGGGTCCATTCGGCGCGTTTCTCTTCGATCTCCCGGTTCAGGTTCCGCTCCTGGTCGCGCAGCGCGGCGGCCTTTTCGAAGTCCTGGTGGGAAATGGCTTCCTTCTTTTCAATCTGAATGGCTTCCAGCCGTTTCTCCTGTTCCCGCACATCCGGCGGCGCCGTGCAGGCCTGGATCCGGACCCGGCTGGCCGCCTCGTCCATCAGGTCAATCGCCTTGTCAGGCAGGAACCGGTCCGGGATATAGCGTTCCGACAGCTTCACCGCCGCCGTCAGTGCCTCGTCCGTGATCCGCACCTTGTGGTGCGCTTCATACCGGTCCCGCAGGCCGTACAGGATGGACAGCGTTTCTTCCGCCGTGGGCTCGCCCACATTCACCGGCTGGAACCGGCGTTCCAGCGCCGCATCCTTTTCGATATGCTTCCGGTATTCATCCAGCGTCGTGGCACCGATACACTGGATCTCCCCGCGGCTGAGGGCCGGCTTCAGGATGTTCGCAGCATCCAGGCTGCCTTCCGATCCGCCCGCGCCGATAATCGTATGGATTTCGTCAATGAACAGCAGCACGTTTCCAGCCTTGTGCAGCTCATCCATCATGTTTTTCAGCCGCTCTTCAAACTCGCCGCGGTACTTTGTCCCGGCCACCAGGCTGCCCATATCCAGGCTCAGCACCCGTTTGCCCCGCAGCAGTTCCGGTACGTTGCCCTGCACAATCCGCTGGGCCAGGCCTTCCGCCACGGCGCTCTTGCCGACGCCGGGCTCACCGATCAGTACGGGATTGTTCTTCGTCCGGCGGATCAGGATCTGGATGATCCGCTGGATTTCCTTTTCCCGGCCGATCACAGGATCCAGCTCATTCTTCTCCGCAGCAGCCGTCAGGTCACGGCTGAATTTATCCAGCAGGCTCTTTTCATCCGTGCCGTTCCCGCCCTGTCGGCTCCGCACCTGGGCAAATGGCATCATGCCGGGGAAACGGCGCAGCGGTTCCTCGTTGCCTGCGTTCTCCCGCATCTGGCGCAGGAGTTCCTCCCGCGCGGCGGACAGATCCACGCCGGCCCTGCGCAGCAGCGCGCCGGCCACGCCGTCATCATTACCCAGCAGCGCCAGCCACAGGTGTTCCACCGTGACATAGTTCTGCCCCAGTTTCCTGGATTCCAGCATACTGTTTTCCAGCGTCTTCTTCGCCCGGGGGCTCAGTTCAATTCGCGCGCCGGCCGTTTTGCTGGATTCCGCGTCGTTCAGGGCGGCAATTTCCTTTTTCAGTTCTTCCGTGACCGACTCAAAGCTCATCCGGGAGGACACAGCTTCCGGTACGGAGGCGCTGTTCTTCAGCAGGGCCAGCAGGATGTGCTCCGTCCCCACATAGGGCTGCTGCAGCTCCGCGGCAATCCGCTGGGCCAGCGCCAGCGTCTGCTGGGCTTTCTGGGTAAATCGGCCAAAAATCGGCATGGAAAATTCCTTTCTGTTTTCTGTGTTCCCGGTTGCTTTAATGGCGTTGAGAACAGTATTGATCAGGTTGTTGACGCCGCCCTTGACCAGGTCGGCGTTCATCCGGCTCATACAGTCCGCGCACAGATGCCGGACCGATGTTTCTTCTCCCGCCACTACGGAAACGGTAAAGTTCGCTTCGTTGACGTGGCATTCCTCACACAGCATCGGTTTGTTCTCCTGTTCTTTGGTTTTCCTGTCTTCAGGTTCTGTTCAGTGCGGCGATGGTCATCAGCATGTTCTTCATCATCCGCGCCCGCAGCACGCCCTTTGTCGTCTCCGGAATCGGAACCGACAGCGCCCTTGCGCTGATGGAGGCAGCCATCAGGGATGCTTCATCCGCTGTCACAATCCGCTGTTCCTTCAGCTGGCTGATCAGCCGCAGGCATTCCTCTTCCTCCAGGGAATCCCCGATCCGTTCATTGATCAGGTACATCAGCCGCTGGCTTCCGCTCTCCACCACCCGGACAATCCGGATATACCCGCCGCCTCCCCTGCGGCTTTCCGTCAAGTATCCGTGATCCGGAGAGAACCGGGTCGCAAGCACATAGTTGATCTGGCTCGGCGCGCATTTGAAATACTCCGCCAGCTCATTCCGCTTCAGTTCCACCTGCGTGGACTCTTCATTCAGCAGTGTTTTTATAAAGCTTTCAATGGAATCGCTCAATCGCATGTTCAAGACCTCCATCCGTCAAAAAAACTTACTTTCTTTGACCTATGAAGCATAACACACTTTCACATGAATTTCAAGGGGCTTCTTATGCTTCCCCGAACGGAATCTCCTGCAGCCCCAGCGTCTCTGACACCGCCCGGTGCAGGTATTCGTCCTTCCGGTGCACCCATTTGACAGAGGAGGGTATCACTTCACCGTCCGTCCAGCGGAACATCCCGCTGCCGTCCTCCCGCAGGCCGTAATCCGTCAGCCCTTTTCCCTCTTCCGGCACCAGCACCGTCAGCCGGTTCCGTACCCGGTTCCCCAGGAAGACCGTAAAAAGGTTCCGCTGCGGATCCACGGAAACATGATTGCCGGTAAATCCGCCAATTCCGAAGGCTTCACACCCCATATACACCGGGATTTCCGACCAGTACTGCACCGGATGGCGTACATAGCACTGCAGTCCCAGGTACTGCGTATAGGTCCCGTCCGGCCGTTTCTGTCCGGTCCGGTTTACAGCGATCTCCTTCAGCGACTCCTCCCCGACGATCTTCCGGTCCAGCACCGCCCGGCAGAACCGGATCATGTCCGGCACAGTGGAAAACAATCCCGCGTGTCCGCTCAGGTCACCCGTATCCCCCTGTATCACCGCCGCCTTCGGGTCGTGCGGAATGCCGGGCTTCAGTCCGTCCCGCAGGATATATTTCCCGTTTTCAATCCGGTGCTCCCGGTCGTAACTCTGACAGTCGCCGATCCGGTTCTCCGGTACCTTCGCCCAGGTCTCCCGCATGCCGGCGGGTTCCAGGATCATTTCCTGCACACACTTCATCAGGGACTGTCCGCTGACCGCTTCCGCCACATATTTCAGGATCATGGCGGGAATGTCGGAATACACGCGCCGGTCTGTCTGTAGCATTCCCTCCGCGGCAAACAGCGCGTTCTGCGCCGCTTCCCGGTCCGGACATGCGTCCAGGCGTACCGGTGTGCGGACCGTCAGCGCGAAGGACATCAGTTCCCATACCGTCCGGTCCTTCAACCCCGTAAAGCGGGGATCATAGGAAAAAACAGACCTGCTGAAATCCAGCAGGCCCTCTTCCTTCAGTTTCATCAGGCACAGGCCCGTGAACAGTTTTGTCACGCTGGCCAGGTCAAACACGCTCTGTCCGGAAACATTTCCGTCCATGGCGGTTTCCACCCGGCTGCCATCGCCGCAGGCAATGCTCATCCCGCTCAGGATCTGTGTCCCGCGGGTAAAGTAGCGGATGCCTTCCAGCAGTCTGTCGTTCATCCTTCCACTCCAATTCTGGTGCACGGCACACGCCCTTCCGCCAGTTCCGACAGATGATGGCGCGCATGGCCGATGACCACGGTGGTTCCGCCCCGGACGCAGGACAGCGCGTATTCCAGCTTGGCCCGCGCGCCGTTGGCGCCGGCCCGGCTGGCGCCGATGCAGCCGGCCTGCAGCTCCCGCACCTTCTTCTCCACTTCCTCAAAGGTTTTCCCGGTCACATCCCGGACCAGGGAATCGGGATTTCCTTTTTCCCTGTAGATACCTTCCGTGGAGGTCATCAGCACGAGCATTTTCGCTTTCACAAGCCCGGCAATCACCGCTG
Organism: Clostridia bacterium; assembly: GCA_017447185.1. Taxonomy (GTDB): domain Bacteria; phylum Bacillota; class Clostridia; order Christensenellales; family Aristaeellaceae; genus Aristaeella. Next base: position 8,417 of record JAFSOC010000004.1, read on the forward strand.
CTGTTTCGTCGTTGTCCACACACTCGTACACTTCACCGCCCAGTTTGCGCCGGGCTGCCAGTTCCATCTTCCGGTTTTCCTCGTCGGAAACCGGGTCATTGTAATTGATAATCGGGATGGTTTTCTGTTCTGCCGCGCGGATCAGCAGCTGCCGGATATGCTCCCGCTTTTCGGGATCGTTGAAATGGGTATGCTCCACCAGGATCTGGCGCACGCCGTATTCCGGCCGGATAAACTGCCGGTAATTCTGCATCAGGATGGCCTGTCCCTGGGAGGAGTAGTCCGTCTTGTCCTGTTCCGGATCGCCGTTCAGTTCCCGTCCGGTCCGCTTGATATAGTCCAGGCGGCCGATTTCGGTCGCGCCGCTGGTTACCCAGATCATCCCCGGCCGCAGGTCCGCCCCCAGCCGTGAAATGATATTGTAATCAATTTCCTGGTCCTCTTTCCGGATCAGCGCCATGCTGCCGATTTTCCCAACCAGATCAAACTGATAGTCCATGCTTCTCTCTCCTCCGCGGGTCAGAACCGCTCCTGCAGCAGGCGCGACAGGGTGTAGACCGCCATGTGATAACCCTGGTCATTCCGGACCGTAACATCCGCAAGATCCCGGTACACCGGCATGCGCTCGCGGTATATTCTTTCCACTTCCGCCAGTCCGCCTTCCCGCAGCGTCGGCCGCCGGTCCAGCTTGATATCCGTCAGGATTTCCTCCAGCGGGCGGTCGATCCATACGATCCGGCCCCAGCTGCGCATGATATGCCGGTTCTCCGGATTCATCACTGTGCCGCCGCCGGTGGAAACGATCATCGGCCTGGCCCGTGTCAGGAGAACCAGCGCTCCGGTTTCCGCCCGGCGGAATTTCTCCTCGCCGAAACGGTCAAAGAAATCGTTCACCGTTCCGCCGGCGCTCTGCGCCACCATGGCATCCGTATCCACGAAAGGAATACCGGTCTCCCGGGCAACCCGCTTGCCCAGGCTGCTTTTTCCGCAGCCCTGCATCCCGATCAGGAAGATATGTCTGTCCGGCATGACCGCTGTCTCCTTTCGCAATATTTTCCATACCTGCTCCATCGCGCACCGCGCGGATGATGCACCTATGCATTATGCATGATTTCCGGTTTCCGTCAAGTCGTTTTCCGTCTCCCCGGCCGGCGCAGGCGCCTCCGCATGTTCCAGCGTAAAGCAGAACGCGGCGCCTTTATCCGTATCCAGCAGCCGCAGGCTCTGCCCGTGCATCTCCATGATCCGCTTGCTGATGCTCAGCCCCAGCCCTGTGCCCTTGCCGGAGGTATGCGCCCGGTCCGCCGTGAAGAACCGGTCGAAAATCTTGTCCCGGTCCTCCTCCGCCACGCCGATGCCGTTGTCCCGTACGATGATTTCAGCCTTTTCCCCGCGCACCCGGGAGGACAAAGTAATTTTTCCGCCCTCACCCGTAAACTTGATGGCGTTGTCCAGCAGATTGATCACCACCTGTTCAATCCGGTCCCGGTCCGCCCGCACATAGCAGGGATCCTCCTCCGGTTCGCAGGAAATATCAATCTTTTTCTCTTCCACCGCTGTGATCCGGCAGATGATCGCGCGGCGCAGCATTTCGTTGATATCGAAGACCGAAAGCTCCGGCTTCGCGTCATCGCGCTCCAGCCGGCTCAGCGCCAGCAGGTCGTTCACCAGTCCGCTCAGCCGCTTGGATTCATCCGCCACCAGCCGCAGGTATTTCGGATGCTCTTCCGCGGGAATCACGCCGTCCGCCATGCCCTCCGCGAATCCGCGGATGCTGGTGATGGGGCTGCGCAGTTCGTGGCTGACGTTGGATACGAATTCCCGGCGGCCTTCCTCCACGCCTTCCAGCTTCTTCGTCATCGTATTGAAGGCGCGGCTGACTTCCTTCAGTTCCCGGCCGCCCTTGTTCTCGTCCACCCGGACCTTGAAATTTCCTTCCGCGATGTTCTCAGCGGCGTCCGTCATCTTCCGCAGGGGACGCAGCGCCGAGCGCACAAACAGGAAAACCGCGATGCCGGACAGCACCAGCACGCCGACGGTGATCAGGATAATCTTCAGCAGGATCTGGTCCAGGCCGGATTCGATTTCCTGCGCCCGGGTCTGGATGAACACGGCACCCATCACATAATCGTTCTGCACAAACGGCACACCCACCGTAAAGGTCGGCGCCTGCCCCTCGTTGGAGCGGACCCGGATACTTTCGCCCCGGAGTACCTTCAGCAGCGCATCCGAGATTTCCTCCCCCGACAGGGATTCGACGAATTCCGGATCCTCACTGTACGCCGTCTGGATATTGTCCATCACGTTGCCGCGGGGGTCCACCACAGCGATATAGGCGCCGAATTCCCGGTTCACCTTTTCCGCCTTCCAGTTCAGGTGGTCCCGGCTGGTGCTTCCCCAGTAGCTTTCCATCGTGCTGCCCGTCAGCTCCGAAGCCAGGTATGCGATATCCTCCGCCTCGGAAATCAGGTAATCCAGCCGGGCATCAATCTGCTGGTTCCGCAGCGTGATCCACCAGATGCCGGAAAGCGCGACAGCTGTGATCAGGATTGCCGCCATCACCACAGCCATTATCCTTGCAAACATTCAGACCCTCCAGAATCGTTCAATCCCAAAACCAAAGATCAAAAAACTAACAGCTGAACTTATATCCGACGCCCCGTACCGTATACAGCGACCATCCGTATTTTTCGCTGTCCGGCAGTTTCTCCCGCAGCCGCTTGATATGAACGTCCACCGTCCGGCTGTCCCCGAAGAAATCGAATCCCCATACCTGGGCCAGCAGCTGCTCCCGGGTAAACACCTGGTTCGGATGGGACGCCAGGAAATACAGCACTTCCAGTTCCTTCGGCGGCATCTCCAGCTTTTTCCCGTCGTAGTGCACGTCGTATTCCGCGATGCTGACAGTCAGTCCCGGCCAGGAAATGTCCGCCTGTTTGCTGTCGTCATCCGTTCCCTGGGCGCGTCGGAGAACCGCCTTGACCCGGGCCGCCATTTCCTTTCCGTCAAAGGGCTTGGTGATATAGTCATCCGCCCCCAGCTCCAGGCACAGCACCTTGTCGAAGGTTTCCCCGCGGGCTGTCACCATGATCACCGGAATATTCCCGCTCTTGCGCACTGCCTTCAGCACCTGGTACCCGTCCATGCCGGGCAGCATCACATCCAGCAGGATCAGGTCCGGCGGCAGCCGGCGGAATTCCTCCAGTGCCGTATCTCCCCGGTCCGCAACCCGAACCTCGAAATTTTCCGCTTCCAGGTATAACTGCTCCAGCCGGCTGATATTCGGATCATCATCCACTACAAGAATACTGGGCTTATCCTTCATAATCAGGCCTCCGTCCAATCAATTCATTCCCGTTTGCCGATGGTCCCCGTTTTACCGCAGGGTCACCACGGTCACGCCGTCCTCGCCTTCTCCGTACATTCCCCTGCGGAAACTCTTCACATGCTTGTTCTTCCGCAGGTCCTGCTGAATCCCCGCGCGCAGGATACCGGTTCCCTTGCCGTGAATGATATATACCTCATTCAGCCCGGCCAGCACCGCTTCATCCAGGTACAGACCGACAGCGCCCAGCGCTTCCTCCAGGCTCATCCCGCGCACATCGCATTCCGATTTCACTGTCCGGCTCATCATGCCGGTTTTCGCCCGGACCGTGCTCTTCTCCGGCGCTTTCGCCGCCTGGATCATCCGCAGCTGGCCCAGGGGCGCTTTGAACTTCATCGCACCGGCCTGCAGGGAAACCTCTCCCTTGTCGTCCGGTGCCGCGAGCACCGTTCCCTCCGCGCCAAGCGTCAGGATCCGCACCCGGTCGCCCGGCTTCACGGTCTTCGGTGCCTCGCTGTCTTCCTGTGCTTCCTGGCGCAGGCCCTCCGACAGGTCGTCAATCCCGTGTTCCAGCCTCCGCCGCAGCTCCGCGGCGGATCCGTCTCCCGCGGCGTTCTTCTTCATCTTCTTGAGTTCGGAAATCACGGTTTCGCTTTCGCGCCGCGCCTGCTCAAGAATCCGCTTTGCTTCCTCCCGGGTTTTCCGCAGGGTCTGTTCCCGTTTGGACTCCATTTCCTTGCGCAGCTTTTCCGCCTCGTCCCGCAGCCGGATCGTTTCCTTTCCGGCTTCCTGGGCAATCTGCCGTTCCCGTTCCGCCACCTGCCGGTGGTATTCCGCGTTGGCAATCACATCCTCAAAGCGGACCGTATCCCCGCTCAGGAGTTTCTTCGCCGCGTCAATCAGGTTTTCCGGCAGTCCCAGCCGCCGGCTGATTTCAAAGGCATTGCTCTTTCCCGGCACGCCGATGGACAGCCGGTAGGTGGGCCGCAGCGTTTCCACGTCAAACTCCACCGAGGCGTTCTCCACCCCCTTGGTGGTCAGCGCGAAAATCTTCAGTTCACTGTAATGGGTGGTCGCCATCGTCCGCACACCGATATGCAGCAGCCGGGTCAGGATGCTCTGGGCCAGTGCTGCGCCTTCCGTCGGATCGGTTCCGGCGCCCAGCTCGTCGAACAGCACCAGGTCCCGCGGCGTTACCTCCCGCATGATCGTGACGATATTGGTCATATGTCCGCTGAAGGTGGACAGGCTCTGCTCAATGCTCTGCTCATCCCCGATATCAGCGAACACCTGCTCAAACACCGCCAGTTCCGTTCCCATGTCCGCCGGCACCTGCAGTCCCGCCTGCGCCATCAGGGTGAACAGTCCCACCGTCTTCAGCGTCACGGTCTTGCCGCCCGTGTTCGGCCCGGTAACCACCAGCGTCGTAAATTCCTTGCCGAGCCATACTGTTTCCGGTACCACCTTCTCAGGATCGATCAGCGGATGCCGTCCGCGGATAATATGCAGGTATCCGTCCCGGTTCAGTTTCGGCTGCACGCAAACGAACCGCCGGCTCAGCAGCCCCTTGGCAAAAATGAAATCCAGCTCCGCCAGCAGCTCCACCGTCTCAGCCATGCTCTTCGCGTACGGCGCGATCTCCGCGCTCAGCGCCGCGAGGATCCGGGCGATCTCCTGCTGCTCCTTCACTTCCCACTGTTTCAGTTCGTTACCCATTTCCACCGCTGCCATCGGTTCGATGAACAGGGTTGCGCCGCTGGAGGACTGGTCGTGCACCAGTCCGGGAACGTTGGCTCGGAATTCCGCCTTGACCGGCAGCACATACCGGTCTCCGCGCATGGTAATGATCGGATCCTGCAGGTATTTCTGCATGGCCGCCGAGTGGATCATCTGGTTCAGCTTTTCCTTGATCCGTTCCTGGGCGCCGCGCAGGTGCCGCCGGATGTTCATCAGTTCGCTGGAAGCCCGGTCGGCGATTTCGTCCTCGGACAGGATCGCGTCCGTAATATCCTTTTCCAGGTTCCGCGCAACAAACAGGCCTTCCGCCTTTGCCCGCAGGATGGGAGTATTCTCCCGGTCCGTCACCAGCGCGTCCTGCGCCGCCCGCGAGGCCCGGAGCATTTCCGCCACGCTCAGCAGCATACCGGCGCTCAGGGTTCCGCCCTTGTCGCACACGCTCAGCGCCTGCCGCACATCCGGGAAGGAGATCATCGGATGTCCGCCCACATACTGCAGGATGACCGTGGCTTCCTCCGTCTCCGCCTGGGCGGCCGCGGCGGATGCCAGGTCGTCCGTCGGCACCAGCTGCCGGCATTTCCCGGCTCCCGCTTCTGTCAGCGCGCCTTCCGCCAGCAGCTCCCGGATCCGGGTGAACTCCAGCACCCGCATCGTTCTCTCACTGATCATATTCCGTCTCCATTAATCATTCACTGTCTGCCGTTATTCCACCGGCCTGTTCCAGTGTCCGCCGGTCGTTTCCATTCCGGTCTTTGTGCCCCGCTCCAGGGCGTCCAGCACCCGTTCCGTTTCCTCTCCGCTCTCCGTTGTCATTTCGATCTGCGGAAAACGGATTCCTTTCCGGTCTGTCCATTCCGTCGGCAGCCCGTTCATCAGGCGGATCCGGCAGCCTTCCGGAAGCCGCTGCCGCAGCAGCGGGAACCGGTGCCCCATCGTATCTTCCAGCACGTTTCCGGCCAGGGCGTCCGGATGATGCGCATCGCACATCCGGCATTCCCGGTGCCCGTCCGTGCATCCCAGGGCCGTCCGGGCCGGGCAGTGGTGCAGCAGCATTAGCTGCGTCCGTCCGAAAACCGTTACAGCAATTGGCGGATCGCCGGCCAGCAGTTCTTCCAGTTCCTTTCCCGTCAGTTCCGGGGAAGCCGTCACAAATGCGCAGCCCGCTTCCAGCAGGAAGGCGGCGGCCTGCCGGTTCATCACTGGAACGCCGCTGCCGGCGCCGAAGGGAACCGGCCATTCCAGGCCCAGCTGGCCCACCGTGCCCAGCACGATGCCACCCAGCTTCTCCCGGTATTTCACCGTCAGACGCCGGATCATCTGCAGCGTGTCTTCCGTACAGACCCGCGGCAGCTGCAGCCATTCCCCTGCCGGCATTTTCTCCAGCAGCTGCTCCAGCGCTTTCTCCCGCCAGTCCTCCGGATCCCGGATCACCCGGAACCCGCGTTCCCGTGCGATCTCCGCCTGTTCCTCCGTCCGGACTACCGCCATGGGCGGCAGTTCGCAGCGGGGCAGTTCCGCAGCCGGCAGTTTCCCTTCTTCGCCGCAGTCCGGCGCGAAAGCGTCCGTCCGGGCCTTTTCCAGGGCGCCCAGGGCCTCCCGCCGGATCCGGTTGATCTCCGATACGGGAACAAAAGCGTTCTCCGTTTCGATCTCTATGATTCCCGGATCAAACAGGGTTTCCCCCGTCCGGCCCAGGTTCCGTTTCAGTTCCTCCGCCTGTGCGGGCCGCGTCCGGGCTCCTGCCACGGTTTCACCCCGGACCGTCACTTCGTTATCCCCGTCCGTCACCCGCAGCGTCAGCTTTTCCCCCGCGACCGCCCGCAGGAACAGATCCGCCCGCACGCGCCGGCCGGGCATCCGGGCTGCTTCCCGGATCTGCACGGCACTCGTCAGCCGGGCTACTTCGTCCCCGGTTTCCGCCTTCATTCCTTCCCGGAGGCGCACCAGCGCCACCGCGCCGGATGGCGTATCCTTCCCGGCATAGATCAGGCCGGCGCTGTCCCGGCGTCCGCGGATTTCCAGCTCGTCCCCGTCCGCCAGGTCCCGGCTCAGCCGCACCCTGGCGAACCGGCTGTCCGCCTGCTCCACCCGGCCGATCACCACGCCGCAATGGCTGACCCTTTCCGGCCAGATCACCCCGGCATCCTCGCATCCGAAGGCGTATCCCTTCATGAATCCGCCCCGGTTAAAAATCTGTTCCAGTGCTTCCTTGGCTTCCCTGTCCGCTTTCCGGAAGGCTCCGCTCTGCAGGCTGTCCAGGCCCCGGCGGTACTCCGCCGCCACCACGGCCGCATATTCCGGCCGTTTGGCCCTTCCCTCCAGCTTCACGGAGGCGACGCCCGCATCCTGCAGCGCCGGCAGGTCATCCCGCAGGCATACGTCCCGCGGACTCAGCCAGGCGCCGCGGCGGCCCCGGTAGAAATATTCCTTCCGGCAGGGCTGCGCGCACCGGCCCCGGTTGCCGCTCCGTTCCCCAACCATGCTGGAGAACAGGCATTCCCCACTGACCGCCACGCACTGCGCACCGTGGCCAAACACTTCAATTTCAACCCCGGTGTCCGCGCATTTGCGGATCTCCTCCAGGGAACACTCCCGGGCCAGCACCACCCGGCCCATTCCCTGGTCCCGGCACCAGGCTGCCCCGGTCCGGTTATGAATCGCCATCTGGGTGCTTGCGTGCACAGTCAGCCCGGGACACAGGCTCCGGATCATCCGGAAAATCCCCAGGTCCTGTACCAGCACCGCGTCCACCCGGACTTCCCGCAGCAGCCGGATCACATCCGCCACTTCGTCCAGTTCCCGGTCCTTCACCAGGGTGTTCAGCGTCACATGCACGCGCATGTGCCGCGCATGGGCATAGCGTACAGCATCCTCCAGCCCCTGCCGGTCGAAATTGCCCGCACCTGCCCGCGCGCTGAATGCCGCGTAGCCAAGGTACACCGCGTCCGCGCCGGCAGCGTCCGCCCTTTCCAGCGCTTCACGGTTTCCGGCAGGTGCCAGGTTTTCCATCGTTTTTCTCCTTTTCTGTCCCGCTCAGTTCTTTTTTGCCGCCGCTTCCAGCCGCTGCTGCAGGATCCGGTTTTCATCCTGCGCCTTCAGCAGTTCCTCTGCCATCCGGAAGCAGGTCAGGATCGCCGCCTGCGCGGAAGGCAGTTTCGTCGCCGCGGCGGTTTCGCTCAGCGTCCGGTCCACGTAGTCAGCCACCCGCTTCACATGCTCCGGCGGGTCGGCGGAAACCAGCGTATAGGGTTTCCCGGCCACCGTTACCGTAATCTTCTGCTTTTCCATGTTTCTTCTCCTTTGCAGAAAAGCGCGGAAGGAGTTTTCCCCTTCCGCGCTGTCAGGCACCTGTCAGATCTGTTCAAAAGGATAAATCTGCCCGAACGTATCCACCCGCACAGATTCCATCACCTGCGGTTCCAGGGGCTTGTCCGAAGCGTCCCGGGGCGTCTTGACGATTTCCTCCGCCGTTTCCATTCCTTCCAGCACTTTGCCGAAAGCCGCGTACTGTCCGTCCAGGTGGGGGCTGTCGCTCGTCATAATGAAGAACTGGCTTCCGGCGGAATCCTTCATCATGCTCCTGGCCATGCTCAGCACGCCGTAGGTGTGCTTCAGGGGATTGTCCACGCCGTTGGCGGCAAACTCGCCCTTGATGCAGTAGCCGGGGCCGCCGATGCCCATGCCCCGGGGATCTCCGCCCTGGATCATGAAGCCCGGAATCACCCGGTGAAAGATCAGCCCGTCATAGAAGCCGCTGTTGGCCAGGGCCACAAAGTTGCCGACGGACTGCGGCGCCGCATCGGGATACAGCTCGCCTTTCATTTCCTTGCCGTTGCGCATTTTGATTGTAAACACAGGATTCTGTGCCATCTGTCTTCCTCCTTTAAAAACAGGAAACCTGCGGTTCTCCGCTTCTTCCGGATAAATCCGGAACGGGACTATTTTATCAGTATTTGCTGTCCATGGCAAGCATTTTGACACCGTGCCGAATTCCCGCTATAATCTAGTTCCGCGGAAGTGCCCGCGAACCGTCAGCAACTGACGAGGCTGCAGCGCAGCCTTCCTGAAAGGATTATGCAATGACGATTATTCATCCCGCCCAGCCGGTGAACGGCCTGAATCCGGAAGATGTCTTCTACGCGGTGGACGATCTCGGAACCCAGACCGGCTATGGCTTTATTCTTTACCAGTACCAGCCCGGGCTTTATCCGGACTGCCCTGTCAACCTGTATTTCTCCATTGACGGGGATCCGGCTTCCCGCTACCTCCTTTTCGGAGCGCTGGTGGCCCGTGCCCGCGTGCTCCAGAATGTGAATCCGACCCTCCGGGCCCGCCTGTATACCAATATTACCCCCGGCGATACCCAGATGAAGGATTTCTACCTGCATAACGGCTTTGACTGCGACGAGACGGACGATATCCTGCAGCTGTCCATTCCCTTCGGCGACGGCCGGATTCCCATGAGCTGCACCGTAGCCCCCACCCCGCTGAACACCTGGGATGAGCAGAACAGCCTGATCTACCGTCTCCAGATGAATGAGATCACCTTTGTGGATCTCAACTATCTCCAGTCGCTGATGCGGATGCCCCATTTCATGACCCTGGGCCTGTACCGCAACGCCGTCCTCATCGGCGAGGTCATCATGGCCGGCCAGGGCAGCGACTGCGAGCTGGTGGCCATCTATATTGAGCCCGGCAGCCGGAATCAGGGCATGGGCCGGGCGCTTCTGCACCGGATGATGGCCATCATGGCCGCGGAAGGCGTCGCCCGCGTCACCACGCGGATCATGAGCCGCAGCCTTCCCCAGCAGAAGCTGATGAACGATTTCGGCGCCCAGGTGATCGGCGTCAACATGATCTTCCCCGGGATGTACCTGAACTGATTTTCATACCTTTCGCAGATGCATGCGGAAGCCGCCGGAAAGCCCCGGCGGCTTTTGATTTCTATTGACGAATCATTACCCCGTGACTATAATGGTTCTATCTGTGTTTCGAAGGAGGAAACGATCGTCATGAAATCCAACAAGAAGCGTTCCGGCGGGAAAACCGGTGCCGTCGTAGCGCTGTGCATCGTGCTCGTTGTCACGGTCCTGCTGGGCTGGCTCGGGCTGACAGGAATGAGCATTCCGCCCCGCGGACTGTACAAAGTGCTCTCCTGGCTGCCGACAACGAATGCGGAAAACTGGCCTGAATCCCTGCCTCTGGGTCTTGACCTGCGGGGCGGTATGTATGTGGAATATTCCGGCAAGGCTCCGGAAGGTTCCGAAGCGAATTTTGACGACCTGGTCGAAGGTACCATGACCATCATCCGGGAGCGCCTGAGCGACAAGGGCTACAACGAAGCCAACGTGCAGCGCATCGGCACGGACGGGATCCGTGTTGAAATCCCGGATGTGCAGGACGACACCGTGCTGGACCTCATCGGCCAGACGGCTGAAATGCAGTTCCTCGATCCCAGCGGCAACGTCATCATGAAGGGCGATCAGGTTAAGACCGCCACCTATGTCTATCTCGATGGCAAACACCAGATCCAGTTCACCCTGACGGACAAGGGCCGCGAGTTGTTCGCCGAAGCGACTTCCAAGAACATCGGCAACCGCATCAGGATCACCCTCGACGGTGAGACCCTGGTGGACGCCACCGTGCAGCAGGCCATCACCGACGGTACCGGCCTGATCTCCGGCAACTACACCCAGGAAAGCGCGCTGACCACCGCCGCGCAGATCCAGTCCGGCGCCCTGCCCCTGGAGCTGACGCAGCAGAAGGTGGACAAGGTTTCCGCCACCCTGGGCCAGGATGCCCTTTCCACTTCCGTGAAAGCCGCCCTCATCGGTATCGGCCTGATCATGCTGCTGATGATCTTCCGCTACCGCCTCAACGGCCTCATCGCCTCCTGGGCGCTGACGCTGTATATCATCCTGCTGTTCCTGCTGATCGCCCTGTTCCACATCCAGCTGACCCTGCCGGGCCTGGCGGGCGTGGTGCTTGGTATCGGTATGGCAGTCGACGCCAACGTTATCATCTTCGAGCGCTTCAATGAGGAAGCGCGCAAGGGCCGCAGCGCCAAGGCCTCCGTGCGGGCCGGCTTCAAAAACGCCATGTCCGCCGTGCTGGACGCCAACGTGACCACCCTGATTGCCGCCATCGTGCTGCTGATCTTCGGCACCGGCTCCATCCAGGGCTTCGCCAAGACCCTGCTGCTGGGCGTGCTGGTTTCCATGTTCTCCGCCATCCTGATCACCCGGTTCCTCATGAACCGCTTCGTGAATGCGGGTGCCACCAGCATTAACCTCTATACGAAAGTGACCGCCGGAAAGGAGGTTGAGGAATAATGATTATTAAGAATCGTTCCAAAATCTGCCTCATCATTTCCGCAGCAATCTTCGTGGTTGCCCTGGTGCTGACCCTCTGCGGCCGCGGTATCAACATGGGTATCGACTTCGAGGGCGGCCTCTCCATGCAGTATGACCTGAAGACCACCACCGAGAAGACCGATATCGAATCCGTGCTGAACGGCATGGGTGTCGGAAGCTACACCATCACCGTGCAGGGCGCCGGCAACAATGAAGTCAACATCCGCATCAAGGATGTGGCCAAGGACGATATCCAGAAGGTCCAGGCCGATTTCGAAACCGGCGTGAAGGAAAAGTATCCGGATGCCGTTTCCGTCGGTGACGTGAACTACGTCGGTCCCGTAGCCGGTGCAACCCTCGTCAAGAACGCGATCGTTTCCGTGCTGCTCGCCGCTGTGCTGATGCTGATCTACATCGCGATCCGGTTCGACCTGAACTCCGGTCTTTCCGCCGTGTTCGGCCTCCTGCATGACGTGCTGATGATGCTCTCCTTCATGGTCATCTTCCGCAGTGTGATCCAGATGAACTCCTCGTTCATCGCCGCCGCCCTGACCATCGTCGGTTACTCCATCAACAACACCATCGTGATTTTCGACCGGATCCGTGAGAATCACAAGAAGATGCCCAACGCCCCGAAGGAAGAGGTTACCAACCGCTCCATCAAGGAGAGCCTGGGCCGCACCGTTTGCACCACCCTCACCACCCTGATTACCATCGTGGCTCTGTGCATTCTGGGTGTCGCTTCCATCCGTGAATTCGCCCTGCCCATTATCGTCGGTATCCTGTCCGGTGTTTACAGCGCCAACATGATCAACGGTTATGTCTGGGCCTTCCTGGAGGAAAAGCGCGCCAGCCGTAAGGCTAAGGGAAAGAAAGCCTGATTCTGCCATTTACGGGGAGGGACTGTCGCTTGAAGCAGTCCCTCTCTTCCTTTTTTCATTCCCGGAAAGGAGAAGCACCCGGATGCAGTTTATTCCCCGCTCCGCCGCGGATTTCACCCCCCTGGGTTCCCTGCCCGGCTGGCTGAGCGCCCTGCTGCGCTCCCGGGGTGTGGATACGGAGGAGAAAGCATACCGTTTCCTGAATCCGGACCTTTCCGGCCTGCAGGATCCCTTCCTGCTCTCCGGCATGGAGGAAACCGTCCGCCTGATCCGGCACGCTGTCGCGTCCCGGGAGCGGATCATGATCTTCGGCGATTATGACGCGGACGGCGTCTGTGCCACATCCATCCTGCTGGAAACCCTCACCGGGGAAGGCGCTTCCGTGTCCTTCCGCCTGCCGGACCGCCGGAAGGACGGTTACGGCCTGAATGAAAGTGCTGTCCGGGAAATCAGCGAAAAAGCCAGCCTGCTCATTACGGTGGACTGCGGCATCTCCAGCATGGCGGAAGTCGCCCTGGCGAAATCCCTGGGACTGACTGTCATCGTGACGGATCACCATCAGCTGCCGGAAGTCCTTCCCGAAGCGGATGCCATACTGAATCCCCTGATCGGCAATTATCCCTGCCCTTATCTGTGCGGCGCCGGCGTGGCCCTGAAGATCTGCCAGGCGCTGCAGGGAATGGAGGGCGTACAGAAGCGGCTGGACCTGGCTGCCATCGCCACAGTGGCGGATGTGGTTCCGCTGCTGGAAGAAAACCGGATCATCGTCCGGGAAGGCCTGAAGCGGATCCAGTCCACAGGCCGCCCCGGCCTGAAGGCGCTGCTGGATGTTGCCGGCACCTCCGCCCCGGTTCAGGCGGATGCCCTCGCCTTCCGTATCGGTCCCCGGCTGAACGCCGCCGGCCGGCTGGGCGATGCCTCCCTGTGCGTGCAGCTGCTCCTGACCGGGAAACCGGAAAAAGCAGCGGACGTCGCCAGGCAGCTGGAGGAAATGAACCGCCGGCGGCAGAATATGGAACATGAGATCACGGATGCCGCTTTCCGCAGCATTTCGGAGTCCATGTCCCCGGAAGACCGGGTTCTCATCGCCGCGGGCGAAGGCTGGAATCCCGGGCTCATCGGTCTTTCCGCCGGGAAGATCTGTGAGAAGTACTACCGGCCCGCCATCGTGCTGAGCCTGCCGGAGGACGGCGGTCCCGCCGTGGGATCCTGCCGTTCCATCCCCGGCGTGCATATTTTCGAAATGCTGCAGGCCTGCAGCGACCTGCTGGTCCGTTTCGGCGGACATGCCCAGGCCGCCGGCCTCACCGTGGAGCGGGAAAAGATTCCCGCCCTCCGGGAAAAGCTGAACCGGGTCATCCGGGAAAGCTGTGATGAATCCGTCTTTGTTCCCCGGCAGGAGTATGACCTGGAGCTGCCCTTCCGGAACTGGACGCCGGAAACCCTGAAGGAACTGGATCTGCTGGAGCCCACCGGCTGCGGCAATCCGCCCCCTGTTTTTCTCCTCTCCGGCGCGTCGGTGCAGTCCATGCGCCGCGTCGGCCGGGACCTGAGCCATCTGCAGCTCTCCCTGGTCACCCCGGAGAACACTCTCGTCCGTGGGATTGCCTTCTTCATGGGCGAAGAGGCGGAGAAGGACCACATGGATGTGGACCTGCTGTACCGCCCCGTAAGGAATGAATTCAACGGCCGCGTCTCCGTGGAGGCGCAGGTCTCCGCGCTCCGCGCGAGCGTATAAACCACTGATTCTGCTGGAAATGATGAAGCGGAAGGAGGGATTGAAATGGCTTTCACATCGTATGAAGCAATGCCGCTGGACCAGATGCTGAACCGGGTGCAGAAATACCACCCCGGCGACGGCTATAAGCTGGTGGAGCGTGCCTGGCGTTTTGCCGAAAAGGCGCATGAAGGACAGGTCCGCAAATCCGGCGAGCCCTATTTCACCCACCCCTGCCTCGTGGCCTCAATCCTGACGGATCTCATGATCGACCCGCCCACCATCGCCGCCGGCCTCCTGCATGACACCGTGGAGGACTGCGAAGGCATTACCCTGGAAACCATCCGCTCCGAGTTCGGCGATGAAGTGGCCGACCTGGTGGACGGTGTTACAAAGCTGAACAAACTGGACTTTGCCAACCGGGAGGAAGCCCAGGCCGAATCCCTCCGGAAAATGATCCTGGCCATGTCCCGGGATATCCGCGTCGTGCTGATCAAGCTGGCGGACCGGCTGCATAACATGCGCACCCTGCGTTTCCAGCCGGAGGACCGGCGCCTGGCCATCGCCCGGGAAACGCTGGATATCTATGCTCCCCTGGCGCACCGCCTCGGCGTGTACGCCCTGAAGCAGGAGCTGGAGGACCTTTCCCTCAAGTATATCGATCCGGACGGATACAACCGCATTGTCCACCTGGTGGGCATGAAGCGGGCCGAGCGGGAGGAGAGCATCCGCCTGGTGATCACCGAGCTTTCCGAGCGGCTGGACCAGCAGCATATCCATTACGATATCGACGGCCGTTCCAAGCACTTCTATTCCATCTACCGCAAGATGGTGCTCCAGCAGAAATCCTTTGACCAGATTTACGACCTGATCGCCATCCGCGTCATTGTGGACACCATTCCGGACTGCTATACTGTGCTCGGCATCGTCCATACCCTGTGGAACCAGGTGCCCGGACGGTTCAAGGATTATATCTCCGTCCCCAAGGCCAACATGTACCAGTCCCTGCACACCACCGTCGTCGGCGGCCGCAAGATTCCCTTCCCCTTCGAAGTGCAGATCCGCACCTGGGAAATGCACCGGGTTGCGGAATACGGCATCGCCGCCCACTGGCGCTACAAGGAAGGCGCGACCGCTGAGGATAACCTGGATCACAAGCTGTTCTGGGTCCGCCAGATGCTGGACTGGCAGACGGAAACCCGGGACTCCCGTGAGTTCCTGGATACCCTGAAGACGGATCTTTTCTCCGAGGAAGTGTTCCTTTTCACCCCCAAGGGCGATGTCATTTCCATGCCCAAAGGCGCCACCCCGCTGGACTTTGCCTACCGGATCCACTCCGCCGTCGGCAATCAGTGCGTCGGCGCCCGGATCAACGGCAAGATCGTCCCCCTGGATACCGTGCTGGAAACCGGCGACCGCGTGGAAATCATCACTTCCGCCTCCTCCAAGGGACCGGGTACCGACTGGCTCCGGATCTGCAAGACGCCGCAGGCGAAGGCCAAGATCCGCCAGTTCCTGAAGAAGGCCCTGAAAGAAGAAAACATCGAGCTCGGCCGGAGCATTATTGAAAAGGAATGCACCCGCCGGGGCGTGCGCATGAGCGATATCGTCAGGCCGGAGTATTACGAGCCGCTCCTGCGGAAATACGGTTTCCTGGATTTCGAGGATATCTGCGGCGCGGTCGGTTACGGCGGCATGGCGGCCGTGTATGTGGTCACCCGCCTCATCGAGGAGCAGAAGGCGAAGGAATCGCCGGCTGCAAGCGTAAAATCCGTGGACGATCTCGTAACCGCCGAGCAGCGGCTTTCCCAGCGCCGCGCGCATCACGGCATCGTGATGACCGGCAGCGAGGACCTGGATATCCCGGTCCGCTTTGCCAAGTGCTGCTCCCCGGTTCCCGGCGATGAAATCGTCGGCTATATCACCCGCGGCCGCGGCGTCACCATCCATAAGGCGGAATGCGTCAACGCCGCCGCCGGCGAGGATGAGCGGAAGGTTGCCGTTGAATGGGCCATGGACGGGGAAGGCACCTTCTCCGCGACGATTACGATCCTTGCCTACGACCGGGTCAATATGCTCGGCGAAATTGCAACCATCATCGGCGAAAACGGCGTGTCCATCCGCGCCGCTTCCATCCAGTCCAGCGGCAAAACGCGGATTTCCACCCTGCGCCTCACGCTGGACGTCCATACCCGCGAGGAGATGGACCGCGTCATCAACGCCCTCCGCAACAAGTCCGACATCCTGGATGTCTACCGCACGACTACATGATCAGTGATTAGTTGTTAGTGGTTAGTGGTTGGAAAAAGTCTCTCACTAAAAACTAATAACTAAAAACTGGCAACTAAAGAAGGAGTGACATGACGTATGCGCTGCGTTGTCCAGAGGGTTTCCTCCTCTTCCGTCACCGTGAACGGGACCGTCTCCGGCCAGATTGATGCCGGACTGATGGTTCTCATCGGCGTTTCCGTCGACGACACCGAGGCAGATCTGAAGTATATGGCGGAAAAGGTTCCAAACCTCCGCATCTTTGATGATGAAAACGGCGTCATGAACCGCTCCGTGCTGGATGTGGGCGGCAGCATCCTGGCCGTCTCCCAGTTCACCCTATACGGGGATGCCCGGGGAGGCCGCCGGCCTTCCTATATCAGGGCCGCCAAGCCGGACAAGGCGGATGCGCTCTATGAGCAGCTGATCGCCCGCTGGCGGGAAAAAGGCGTCCATGTGGAGACCGGCATTTTCCGTACGGATATGAAGGTTGCCCTCGTCAACGACGGCCCCGTCACCATCCTCCTTGACAGCGAAAAACAGTTCTGAGGAAACCGGCTTATGAAGATTACGTGTGTAACTGTCGGCCCCGTGGCCACCTGCTGCTATCTCCTTTCCCGGGAAGACGCCTCCGAATGCATCGTCATCGATCCCGGCGACGAGCCGGAGCGGATTCTCCGCGCCGCAGCCGGGAAGCACATCGCGGCGATTCTCCTGACCCACGGCCACTTCGATCATATCGGCGCGGTTTCCGCCCTCGCGAAGGACGGGACCCCGATCCTGATCCATGCCCTGGACGCGGATATGCTGACCGATCCGAAGCGGAACGCCTCCCTTGCCCTGCTGCGCGCTCCGGTCTCCGCCTGTCCCGCGACGGACCTGCTCCGGGACGGTGACCGCCGTACCCTTGCCGGTCTGGAAATTGAAGTTATTCACACCCCCGGTCATACGCCCGGCAGCGTCTGCTACCGGATCGGGGATCACCTGTTTACCGGCGATACGCTCTTTGCGGACGGCTGGGGCCGTACCGATCTGCCCGGAGGCGACGAGCACGCGATTATGGCTTCCCTCCGGCAGGTGATTCCCCTCGCCAGGACCATGCCCTTCCATCCCGGCCACGGGGACGATCAGGTATGTGTGCTATGAACGGTGAATTATCTTCCGCCCTGGAGACCATCGGACCGGAGCTGCTCGCCATGACCCGGCTTTTCGGCCTTCCGGACGGGTACTGGGATCCCCCCGCGCGCTATGTGATGCATGCGGAAGAACTCCCGGACCTTTACCGGATTGCCTTCACCTTTGATGCCCTGTCCGCGGAGCGCACCGCCCCGGTCCCTTCGGAAGCGGATCCCCACCTGCAGGCGCTTCACCGCCGCCGCGCGGCGCGCCGCCTCTGCAAGCAGGCGCTCTATGACCTGCTGCGGAAGATGACCGGTATTCATCCCCCCTGGGGCAGCCTCACCGGCGTCCGCCCCACCCATCTGATGCTGGAAGCCCTGGCGGAAGGCCTCTCTCCGGAAGCGGCTGTCCGGCGTCTCGTCACCGAATATGACGTAACCCTGCCGAAGGCGGAACTGCTGGCGGAAATCGCCGCGGTCCAGCGGAAGCTTCCGGCTCCCGGCGATGCCTTCATGGATGTGTATATCGGCATTCCCTTCTGCACAACCCGCTGCGCCTACTGCTCCTTCTCCTCCGGGGAAATCGGCAACGGGCGGCTTGTCACGCCCTATATGGAGGCACTGGAAAAGGAAATCCGTGCCTGCGCCCCGCTGATCCGCCGCAGCGGCCGGTCCCTCCGGGCGCTGTATGTGGGCGGCGGCACGCCCACCGCCCTGCCGGAAAAGGAGTTCCGCCGCCTGCTGGATATCATCCGCGGCTGTTTCCCGGACGCCTGTGAAACCACGGTGGAAGCCGGCCGTCCGGACACCCTTTCCCGGGACAAGCTCCGGGCCATCCGGGAAGCGGAAATCTCCCGGATCTCCATCAATCCGCAGACCATGAACGACCGGACCCTGCAGGTTATCGGCCGGGCCCATACCGCGCAGCAGGTCCGGGAAGCCTATGCCCTGGCCCGGGAGGAAAACATCCCGCATATCAATATGGATGTGATCGCCGGCCTTCCCGGTGAGGAAGAGCCCGATTTCGCACGGACCATGGAGGCAGCGGTCCGCCTGCATCCGGAAAGCCTCACCGTCCATACCCTGGCCATCAAGCGTTCCTCCCGCATGAGCCTGGAGAACGCGCCCCTGCCGGACGGCGAAAAGACCGCCCGCATGGTGGATCTCGGGCTGCAGACCGCCCGCGCACTGGGCATGGAGCCCTATTACCTTTACCGCCAGAAGTATATGGCCGGCAACCTGGAGAACACCGGTTACGCCCTTCCGGGCCACGCTTGCCTGTATAACGTGGATATCATGGAGGAAACCTCCCATATCCTCGCCCTCGGCGCCGGCGGCATCTCCAAGCGGATCTGGCCGGACGAAGGCCATATCACCCGCGCGCCGAACGTCAGCAACATTCAGGAATACATTTCCCGCGTGGAGGAAATGATTCAGCGTAAATCTGATCTGTTTCTGCAGGACCCTGCATCACAGAATGAACCATAAGGAGGAAAAACCATGAACGACCGCTGGGATCTCTCTTATCTTTACAAGGGCTTTGACGATGAAGCCTTCCGCCGGGACCTGGAATCCCTGCCGCAGGAAGTGGAACGCCTGCAGGCGCTCATCGCGGATGAATCCCTCACGCCCCTTAAGAAGCTGGAGTGCTTCCAGGAAGAGGAGGACAAGCTCAGTGCCAGAGTGGATGCCCTGATGAATTTCACCATGTGCACCCTCGCTGTCGACGCGACGAACGCGGAAGCCTGCGCCGCGGATGACCAGCTGATGACCGCCTTCACTTCCCTGGAAATGCTCTCCTCCGCCTTCACCCGCTTTGTGGCCGGGCTGGACAACCTGGAAGAGCTCATTGCTGCTTCCCCGAAGCTGCAGGCTGTTGCCTTCGCCCTGCGGGAAAAGAAGGACGAAGCAGAGCATCTGCTTCCCCCGGCTGCCGAGCCCTGGATGCTGGAAATGCAGCTTTCCGGCGGAAACGCCTTCAGCCAGCTGCGGGATAAACTGGATTCCACCCTGTCCGTGGATTACCGGGAGGAGCATCTGCCCCTGGCCGCTGTCCGCGGCAAGGCATATGATCCGGATCCTGCCGTCCGCAGGGATGCGTATGAAGCAGAGCTGGCGGCCTATCCGAAGATGGACCTGCCCATGTCCTTCTGCCTGAACAGCATCAAGATGGAAGCCCGCACCCTGGCAAAGGCCCGCGGCTTTGACTCCGTGCTGGATATGACCCTGCATTCCAGCCGCATGGACCGCGCCACGCTGGATGCCATGTGGAACGCCATCCGGAAATACCTGCCGGACTTCCGCCGCTACCTGAAGGCCAAAGGCCGGCTTCTCGGCCATGCAAACGGCCTGCCCTTCTACGACCTGTTTGCGCCTGTGGGGGAAAGCACCCGCACCTTCTCCATTGAGGAAGCGCGCGCAACCCTCATCCGGGAAATGGGCAAGTTCACCCCGGAAATGGCGAAATTCATGGATAACGCTTTTGAACAGCGCTGGATTGACCTGTATCCCCGGGACGGAAAAACCGGCGGCGCCTTCTGCTCCCCTGTCCATTTTGCGGACCGTTCCCTGGTCATGACCAACTTCCAGGGCAGCTTCTCCGATGTCAGCACCCTGGCGCATGAGCTGGGCCATGCCTGGCACAACCGCTGCCTGGCCGGTCTGCCCTATTCCCTGATCGATACGCCGATGCCCCTGGCGGAGACCGCCAGCATCTTCAATGAGACCATGCTATCCTGGCAGGTGCTGTCCTCCTGCACGCCGCAGGAGCGCCTCTATCTCCTGGAAAACGGCCTCATGGAAGCCACCCAGACCGTGGTGGATATTTACAGCCGCTTCCTCTTTGAGAGCGAAGTGATCGATACCCGCGCGAACCACAGCATGTCCGTGGACGAACTGAAGGATGCCATGATCCGTGCCCAGAAGGAAAGCTACGGCGACGGCTTGGATGAAAGCTTCCTGCATCCCTATATGTGGGCCTGCAAGAGCCATTATTACTCTTCCGGCTATAACTTCTACAACTTCCCCTATGCCTTCGGCCTCCTCTTCGGCAAGGGCGTCTTTGCCCGCTGGCTGGAAAAGGGAGAAGCCTTCGTGCCGGATTACTGCCGGCTCCTGCGCTTCTGCGGCAGCGCGCCCGTGGCGGAAGTGGCCGCCAGCGTGGGCATCGATGTCCGCAGCGAAGATTTCTGGTGCTCCTCCCTGGAGGTCATCCGGAAGGATATCGACGAGTTCTGCCGCCTGGCGGAGACGTAATCCGTTTCAGGTATGTAAAAACCGGCGCGAAATGAGATCGCGCCGGTTGTTTTTTTTGCTATTTTGTTCCGGATGAATCAGAACCGCATCCGGTCTTCGATATACTTGCGCACTTCGCTGATCGGTACGCGTTCCTGCTGCATGGTATCCCGGTCACGGATGGTAACGGTCTGGGTCTCTTCCGTTTCGAAGTCCACGCAGATGCTGAAGGGCGTTCCGATTTCGTCCTGCCGGCGGTAGCGCTTGCCGATGGATCCGGTTTCGTCGTATTCCACCGGGAAGTACTTGCACAGCTCGGCATGGATATTGCCGGCCAGCTCGCCCAGCTTGTTCTTCTGCAGGGGCAGCACGGCGGCCTTGTAGGGCGCCAGCGCGGGATGCAGGTGCAGCACGGTGCGGACATCGCCGCCTTCCAGCTCTTCTTCCTCATACGCGTTGCACAGGAAGGCCAGCACCATCCGGTCCACGCCCAGGGAGGGCTCGATGCAGTACGGAATGTAGCGCTCGTTGGTCACCGGATCCAGGTATTCCATGGACTTGCCGGAATGCTCCTGATGCTGTGTCAGGTCGTAGTCCGTGCGGTCCGCTACGCCCCACAGTTCACCCCATCCGAAGGGGAAGAGGAACTCGAAGTCCGTGGTCGCCTTGGAGTAGAAGGCCAGCTTCTCGGGCTCATGATCCCGCAGGCGCAGGCTTTCTTCCTTGATGCCCAGGCTCAGCAGCCAGTCGCGGCAGAAGGAGCGCCAGTAGTTGAACCACTCCAGGTCGTCGCCGGGCTTGCAGAAGAATTCCAGTTCCATCTGCTCGAATTCACGCACACGGAAAATGAAGTTTCCGGGAGTGATTTCGTTCCGGAAGGATTTACCGATCTGGGCAATACCGGCGGGCAGCTTCTTGCGGGTGGTCCGCATGGCGTTCTGGAAGTTGACGAAGATACCCTGTGCGGTTTCGGGGCGCAGGTAGATTTCGTTTGCGCTGTCCTCGTTCACGCCCGCGAAGGTCTTGAACATCAGGTTGAACTGGCGGATGCCGGTGAAATCCTTCTTGCCGCATACGGGGCAGACGATATCATGCTCCGCGATAAACTTCTCCAGTTCGGCGTTGGTCCAGCCGTCGCCGGTCTCCGCGCCCTGGGTGAAGTCTTCAATCAGCTTGTCCGCGCGGAACCGCGCCTTACAGGCTTTACAGTCCATCAGCGGATCATTGAATCCGCCCACATGGCCGCTGGCCACCCAGACTTCCCGGTTCATCAGGATCGCGCAGTCCAGTCCGGTGTTATATTTGCTTTCCTGGACAAACTTCTGCCACCAGGCCTTTTTTACATTGTTCTTGAATTCGACACCCAGCGGGCCGTAGTCCCAGGTGTTTGCCAGTCCGCCGTAGATTTCGGATCCGGCGAAGATAAAGCCCCGGTTCTTGCACAGGGCAACCAGCTTGTCCATTGTCAGTTCAGCCATGTTATTTCCTCCACTTCCTCGGGTTCGTTAACGGGCCTATTATCGGTTCCGGCCCTGCTTTTGTCAAGGGAATTTGCGTCAGAACAGCGCTTCCACAAAGTCTTTCGCGTCAAAGGGCTGCAGGTCGTCGATCCCTTCGCCCACGCCGATGTACCATACCGGCACTTCCAGCTCCTGCCGGATCGCCAGCGCGATACCGCCCTTGGCCGTTCCGTCCAGCTTGCTAAGGATGATGCCGCCGATCTCCGCCACTTCCTTGAAAGCCCGGGCCTGCATCAGGCCGTTCTGCCCGGTGGTGGCATCCAGCACGAGGATGCAGCGGGTGTCCGCTTCCGGATACTCCCGGTCGATCACCCGGCGCATCTTGTTCAGCTCGTCCATCAGGTTTTTTTTGTTATGCAGCCGCCCGGCCGTATCCACGATCAGCAGGTCTGCCTGCTGGGCTTTCGCGCTCTTGATCGCGTCGAACACCACCGCCGCGGGATCCGCGCCTTCCGCATGCTTCACGATCGGCACCCGGGCGCGCTCCGCCCACACCGTCAGCTGCTCCGCTGCCGCCGCCCGGAACGTGTCCCCGGCGCACAGCATCACCTTCCGGCCAATGGCCTGGAAGCGCAGCGCCAGCTTCCCGATGGTGGTGGTCTTACCCACGCCGTTCACGCCGACGATCAGCATGACCATGGGCCACTTCAGCGGCGGGCGCGGAACGTTCATCTGCTCCACCATGATTTCCTTGAGCATTTCACGGGCCTGCGCGGCGTCCTTCACCTTGCCGTCCTTCACGCGTTCCCGCAGCTCGTCAATGATGACCGTCGTGGCTTTCAGCCCGCAGTCGGCCATCAGCAGGATGTCTTCCAGTTCTTCATAGAAGTCTTCATCTATCTTCCGGTTTTCCCGGACCATATCGTCGACTTTCTCGGTCATGTTGCCCCGGGTTTTGCTCAGTCCTTCCCGCAGCCGGGCAAACAGGCCCTTTTTCTTTTCCTCACTCACGGAGAACCCCTCCTTTTGCACAGGGAACAGTGTATCATA
This sequence comes from Clostridia bacterium, assembly GCA_017447185.1. Lineage (GTDB taxonomy): Bacteria > Bacillota > Clostridia > Christensenellales > Aristaeellaceae > Aristaeella. The sequence continues at coordinate 31,560 of JAFSOC010000004.1, forward strand.
TTTCGCCGGGGAAGAAAAGGCTGGAAAGTGCTGAAATCCTTTTTCTGATTTGATTTCTGTCCCCTGCTGTGTTATAATGTGCGGAATTCATTCAAACATGAGGGAGAGGACTGTCCAATGATTACCTCCAAGGAACTGAGAAATGCCTGGATCCGCTTCTATGAAGAACGGGAGCATATCAATATCGGTGCCGTTTCGCTGATTGGTGACGGGAGCACCGGCGTCATGTTCAACGTAGCCGGCATGCAGCCGCTGATGCCCTACCTGCTGGGCAAGGAGCATCCGTCGGGAAAGAAGCGCCTGTGCAACGTGCAGGGCTGCGTCCGCACCGTCGATATCGAAAGCGTGGGCGACCCGTCCCATTTCACTTTCTTCGAAATGATGGGCAACTGGTCCCTGGGCGATTATTTCAAGAAGGAAAAGACCCGCTGGAGTTACGACCTGCTGACCAAGGTTTTCGGCCTGGACGGCAATGAAATCTGCTCCACCGTTTTTGAGGGAAACGAAGCCGCTCCCCGGGATGAGGAGACCGCCGGCCTGCTGAAGGAAGTCGGTATCCTGCCGGAGCATATCTTCTACCTGCCCAAGTCGGATAACTGGTGGGAACTGGAAGGCACCACCGGCACTCCCTGCGGCCCGGACAACGAATGGTTCTATCCCCGCCACAACAAGCCCTGCGGCCCGAACTGCGGCCCGGCCTGCGGCTGCGGCCGTTATGTGGAAATCGGCAACGACGTCTACATGCAATACGTCAAGAACGCGGACGGCTATGCCCCCCTGGCGAACAAGAACGTGGATACCGGTTTCGGCCTGGACCGGATGCTGGCCTTCCTCAACGGCCTCACCGACGGCTACAAGACCGACCTGTTCCTCCCCGTCATCCGGCACCTGGAGGAGAAATCCGGCCGCAGCTACGACAATGATCCCGACGCGCAGAAGGCCATGCGGATCGTTGCCGACCATATCCGCACCTCCACGATGCTCATCGGCGATGTCAACGGCATCCTGCCCTCCAACGTCGGCGCCGGCTACATCCTGCGCCGCCTGCTCCGCCGTGCCATCCGCTATACGCGGCAGCTGGGCCTCGAATCCACCGTGCTGGCCGAGGTCAGCAAGATCTTCATCGAGCAGATTTATGACGAAGCTTATCCCCTGCTCGTGAAGAACGAAGCCTATATCCTCGATGAAATCATGAAGGAGGCTGCCCGCTTCGAAGCGACGCTGGCCACCGGCATGAAGGAATTCACCAAGTGCATCACCGGCATCCGCCGCAAGAACGAGTTTATGGCCCAGAAGGATCCGTCCTACAAGCCCGAAACCGAAATCAGCGGCAAGCAGGCCTTCCGCCTCTATGATACCTACGGTTTCCCGCTCGAGCTGACGGAGGAGCTGGCTGCCGAGGAAGGGCTGACCGTCGATGCCGAAGGTTTCGCCGAAGCCTTCAAGGAGCATCAGGCCATCAGCAAGCAGGAAGGCACCTTCAAGGGCGGCCTTGCAGAACAGAATGAAGTCACCGCCCGCCTGCATACCGCCACCCACCTGCTCCAGGCCGCGCTGCGCAAGGTCCTGGGCGACGAAGTGGCCCAGAAGGGCTCCAACATCACCACCGAGCGTCTCCGGTTCGACTTCAGCTTCAGCCGGAAAATGACCCCCGAAGAAATCCAGGAGGTCGAACGCCTGGTCAATGTCGCCATCGACGCCAACGTCCCGGTCGTCTGCGAGGAAATGACTGTCCAGGAAGCCAAGGACAAGGGCGCCATCGGCCTGTTTGAAAGCAAATACGGCGAACGGGTCCGCACCTACAAGATGGGCGATTATTCCTTCGAAATCTGTGGCGGTCCCCATGCGGCCAACACCGGTGAACTGGGTTCCTTCAAGATTAAAAAGGAAGAATCCTCCTCCGCCGGCGTCCGCCGGATCAAGGCCACCATCCAGCCGAGGGCATAAGGAGCAAGGAGAGTCACCATGCAGTTTGATCTGGAAAAGGAAAACAGCCGCCTGCGGGAAGTCCGTACCGGCTCGGAGGAAATCTTCAACGGTGTCATCCTGCATGTGCAGCGGGATACCGTTCGCCTGCCCAACAACAATGAAACCATCCGGGAAGTCATCCGCCATATCGGCGCCGTTTGCGTAATTCCGGTCCTGGATAACGGGGACGTCATCGTGGAGCGGCAGTACCGCTATCCGCTGGACCGGGTGATCCTGGAAATCCCCGCCGGCAAGCTGGACGCCCCGGATGAAAACCGGCTTTCCGCCATTCAGCGGGAACTCCGGGAGGAGACGGGCTACACCGCGGAAGTATGGAAGGAACTCGGTGATTTCCATCCCGCCCCCGCCTACAGCGACGAATTTATCACCATGTACCTGGCCCGCGGGCTCCACAAGGGCGACCGGTATCTGGACGAGGACGAGTTCCTGGATGTTTATACCGTCCCGCTGAAGGACCTTGTGGCGGACTGCATGGCCGGCCGCATCTCCGATGCCAAGACGCAGGTCTGCATCCTGAAGGCTGCGCGGATCCTTGGAATCTGATAAAACAGGGCTGTCCCTTTGGGGGACTGCCCTGTTTTCCTGTGCATGTTTTATCAACAGAAGAAGTAACGAAAATGAATGCTGTCACACGCGAAATGACATTCTTTTCCAGTGGTTTCTTCGGATACGGGGAAAAGGGGGATTTCAAGGCCTTCTCCCTGGCACATATTCTTCCAATCCTGCTGGGAATCGCCGCCGTCCTGCTCCTTTGGAAATACGGAAAGCGCATCCGCAGCTGGACTTCCTGCCGGATTCCCTCTGGGTGATGTACCTGATCATGTTCTCCGCCGTGCTGATTCTGTTCGCCATTACCTGGCTGATCTATCGTTTGGTGCAGAAGCACGCCGCAAAATCAGCGGAAACTGATGCCTGATGCCTCCAGCCTCTCAGTCCGGCAGCAGCGAAATGCGGACCGGAGTCCCGTGGGTGGAGACGTAAACCGTGCGGCCGTCGCTCAGGGGGATCTTCGCTTCCGTGATTCCCTCCTCGCTTTCCTCGGCCCCGAATCTCTCCGTCAGCCATAACCCCAGTCCTTCCCACTGGTTCGATCCGCTCATTTCTCCATTCTCGATCAGGTCGTCCCGTTCATCCACGGTATATCCGTCCGTACTCCAGATGGCGTCAGGATCGTCCAGCCATCCGATGCTGTAGATCCCGTCAAATCCGCAGTAATCAATATATGTTTCAGCCCAGAACGCATTGACCGTCAGGATCGGCTCATCCAGCCTTCCGTGTTCGGTCCGGATATAAATCCAGCTTTCTCCTTCATCACAGCTGAAGCTGATGGTCCCGTCTTCTTCCATTACATAGTCGCACGCTCCGGTGTCGATCAGGTCCTGCGGTGTGCTTTCCCCGAGGGTAAAGGCATAACCGTCGATCTTCACCGTAAGCCGGTAATGGTCTGTCATTTCCGCCAGCGCTGCCCACAGCGCTTCGTCGTTCTGCAGCGTGTAATATTCCCCCTCCGCCGTCTTCAGGGTCCGCCCTGCAAAGAAAAGATCTGCAGAGGACTGATCCTTGAACCAGAAGCCCAGCTTAGCATTTATCCCGTCCGCCGGAGCTTCCGTTTTTTCGCCGATGGCAAGTGCTTTGACCGCGTCCCACAGGGCAAGTGTGGTTTCCCGGTCGTTGATGTCAATCCAGTCGCCTTCCGTATATGCTGCGCCGCCGGGTTCTGCAGTGATCGCCAATATTTCCGCGATTTCGTCCGCCGCCGCGGCGCTGCAGGCCGTCAGCATCACCAGTGCCAGAATCATCGCTATCCGTTTTTTCATGTTCGTTCCCTCCCTTTCATCAGGGTAGACGCATTCCCCGGGCAGAAAGTTCCGGCAATTCCTCCGTTGATTCGGAGACGCCTGTCAGTTATAATAGTATCAGAAAAAAGGCAAATGGAACACCCGGTCCCTTCTGTTCCCCCGGCAAACTGAACAAGAAACCCATCCCGACCCGATTGTTTAATTGAAAAAGGAGAATTACCATGAAGCGCTTATTCACCCTGTTCCTGGTTCTCTCCCTGGTCCTGCTGTCCGCCGGCTTCGCCTCGGCGGAAGAGGACGTAGTCCTGCCCTTCCCCACCGAAACGGAAGTGAATACTTCCTGGGGCGTTTATTCGGTGAATATTCCGGATCCCTCCACCATCCTCAGCGGCGGTTCCGTCCGGGCCTCCCTCTACGCCCAGGATCAGTACCGGTCGGAGGATATTGATGGGCTGCACATCGGCAGTTCCGTCCAGGTGGCCGGGGAGGTATACCGGGTTGCCGAACTCGACATGCGCCAGGACGGCTGCGTGGTCATAGACGGCGGCGCAGGCTCGGTGCCCGTCGTTTTCCGGCCCCATGGAGAGCTGTACGTCGCAACCCGGAACGACTTCGCGGTGGGCAGCTATGTGGGCGATTACACGCTGATGCTTCCCCTGCCGGATCAATTCTGTTTCTACTGGATGCACAGTGACGGAACCATCGGATATTATGACGGCAATGGCTTTGCGGACCTGCTGGCCGGTGGCAGCCTTTCGATGCTGGACCGTTCCTGCGCGGTCCTCTCCTTCTCCGGCGGCCAGCCGTCGGCCGTGGTCTTTGCGGATTATATGGTAACCAATCCGGAGGAAATCCTCCATACGGCAGCCGCCTCCAAAGCCTCTCCCGGCGGTATTCCCAACACGCCTCCCCATACCGGAGGCGGAGCCGGTTCCTTCACCCTTGAGACAATCATGTGGAATGGCGCCGGCCTCGGCAAATGCGCTGTGCCGGCGGGATACACCCTGTCTTCGGAAGTGCACCTCGATGATGAAACCACCTGCCTAGGCGCGCCGCTCCGTCTCAGCGTACAGGTCTATTCACCCTCCGCTTCCTCCACCCTGGGTTACTACAGCAATGAAGTCTATATTGAGCGGGTCAAAGGGCCCTTCCGCCACAAGGAAGGCGAGCTGGACGGGCAGCTGAACGTCTTCATGATGCACTACATGAACGCATCTGAGTTCTGTGACTGGCTTGCTTCCAGGATGGCTTCCGGAATTACCTTCTGGAAAAATGAGGATACCTCCTTCCTTGACAGAACGATCGATTCCCAGCTGGCACAATACAGAGAAATCGCCGAACCTGAGCTGGCGAAGATGAGAGTCAAAACGAACTGGTACGATGTCACCACAGCCCACCGGGTTTATACCTATGAATACGGCGGCGCCACTTACGCCCTGTGCATCCTGGCGAAAGTACGGGCCTATCAGATGAAGGCCTCATCCGCTGTCGTCACCTGCTGGGATGTGCCGGAGTACTACTATCTCAACTGTCTCCTTTCCGATTATGAACAGATCCATGCAACGGATTTCCAGGTCTTCACTGCAAACACCACCATCAGCGACACCTTTGTCCATCTGCAGGAGGATCTTACCGAACAGATCAAGTCAGATATCATGGCCGGCTGGGCCAGGGCCATCGCGGCCAGCAATGCCTACACAGCCGCTATGAATGCCCTGGTTTCCCAGTCTGTGGAAAGCTACCTGAATTCCTCGAATTACAGTTACTCGGACCGGTTCTCGGACTACATCTTTGACCGGAACGAATACACCACCAGCGACGGATATACCTGTGACATTTCCACCTCCTACGACTACGTCTGGGAAGGAAGCGGCGGAACCGTGTACTACAGCAACAACGCCCTGGATATGCCCAGCGGCGCCACCCGGTTGTCCCCGCGGTAACCTTGCATCTTTTTGATTGACAAATCCCCCGCAAGGGGAGAAAATAGACCCATAAAAAAGGAAAATACAGGAAGGGGCGTGATTTCCTTGGCTTCCGGCAAGCCCAAGCTTTTCACGAAAACCGAATGGTCATGGATTTTCTATGACTGGGCCAACTCCATTTATGCCACCAATATCATGGCGGCGATTTTCCCGACGATCTTTGTTTCCATTGCCGGTGAAGCGGGCGATATCTGGTGGGGCTACGGCACATCCATCGCCACCTTCTTCGTTGCACTGCTGGCGCCGATCCTCGGTGCCATCGCGGACTACAAGGGTATGAAGAAAAAGCTCTTCACCGTGTTCATGCTGATCGGCGTTGTCTTTACCTTCGCCATTGCCCTGGTCATGAACAACTGGAAGCTGATGCTCGTGGGATATATCCTCAGCCGGATCGGCTTCTCCGGGTCCTGCCTCTTCTATGATTCCTTCCTGACGGATGTCACCACGGATGAGCGGATGGACAAGGTATCCTCCTGGGGCTATGCCATGGGCTACATCGGCGGCAGCACGATTCCCTTCGTGATCTCCATCGTCGTCCTGCTGGTGATGGGCTACAGCAATCCCTTCGCCCAGAAGTTCTCCATCATCATTACCAGTATCTGGTGGCTGGTGTTCTCCATTCCCTTCCTGAAGAATGTGACCCAGACCCATTATATCGAGCGCACGGGGCATACTTCCGTGGGCCAGATTTTCCGGAATATCGGCCATACCGCCGTGGATATTTTCCGGCGCAGGGGCCTGTTCCTCTTTGTGCTGGCTTACTTCTTCTATATCGACGGCGTCGGCACGATCATTTCCATCTCCACCGCCTACGGCACCACCCTGGGCCTGGGCTCTGTCGGAATGATCCTGGCCCTCCTGGTTACGCAGATCGTGGCCATGCCCTGCTCCATCATCTTTGCGAACCTGGCGGATAAGTTCACCGCCCGTAAAGCGCTGATCGGCGCCATCATCATCTATACCCTGATCTGTGTGGTCGGCTTCTACATGGGCTTCTCCCTGGAGCCCCACCAGGACAAGTATGAAGCCGCGCTGAAGGCGGATTACACCGAACAGCTGAAGGACCTGACGGATGAGAATGCCATTGCCCTGCGCGACGACCTGAAGAACTACTTCACGGATAAGGAAGCGCAGATAAAGGCTGACGAAGCCTTCATCAAAATCATCGGGGAAAAGGAAACCGCCTCTCCCGAGGTGGAGCGTGTTACCGTCACCTTCGCGAACTTCATCGCCAACCGGTATGAGGAAATTGACGGATTCAAAAAAGCCATCTCCTTCTCCACCATCCTCTTCTGGGCCATGGCCGTGCTGGTCGGTACGGTCCAGGGCGGTATCCAGGCCGTCAGCCGCAGCTACTTCGGCAAGCTGATTCCGAAGAAGCGCAGCAATGAATTCTTCGGTTTCTTCGATATCTTCGGCAAGTTCGCCTCCGTGCTCGGGCCCTTCCTCTATGCCCTCATCAGCGGCTGGACCGGGCGGAGCAGCTTCGGTGTCCTTGCGCTGATTCTCCTGTTCCTGATCGGCCTGGTCATCATGGTCGCCGGAAAGAAGCACTTCGAAGCCCTGGATACCCAGACCGAAGAGTAATCTCCCCGGAAAATAACTGAACCGCCTTCCGATGAAGGCGGTTTATTTTTTCAGGATATTGCGGAATGCTTTTTTCATCTTTCCGTGGAGCGTTTCCGCTTCCCGCTGCGCGATGACAGCAGCCAGCGCTCCGCTGCGGTATACGTTGTTTTCCGGGCTTCTGCGTACCGCTTCCCGGAAGGACTGATGGGCGCTCTCGTACTGTTCCATCGCCATCAGCACCTTGCCCTGCATGTAATACCAGTCTCCGTCCCGCTTGTCGCACAGCAGCAGCTGCCGCAGCGCTCCCTGCGGATTGTCCCGGGACAGCGTGCGTTCCGCCATCAGGATGGCTTCCGCAACGGACGGTGACGGCCCGATCTTGGATTGCGGCTTGGGGGAAGCCAGCCGGAGCGCTTCCTCATAGGCCAGGTTCAGCCGGACCATGCGCGTCTGCGCTTCCTCTTTCAACTGAGGATCCTGGATCATGTCCGGATGGCACTGTTTCACCAGTGTCCGGTAGGCGGTCCGGATCTCATCCTGGTCCGCCCATCCCTTCAGGCCCAGTACCTCGAACGGATTATTCATGAACGTCTCCCTTCCGGTCAGAGAACCGGCTCCCGCCGGATTTCCGCGCCAAGAGAACGAAGCTTGTCTTCGATATGTTCATATCCGCGGTCTATATATCCGGGTTCATAGATTTCGGAAGTTCCGCGGGCCATCAGGCTCGCAATAATCAGCGCGGCGCCGGCCCGCAGGTCCGTCGCGGTCATCGGAGCGCTGTACAGTTCCGGAACGCCCTCGATAATGGCGGAGCGCCCCATCACGCGGACATGCGCTCCCATCCGGCGGATTTCATCCAGGTGGCGGAACCGCTGTTCGAAAATCGTCTCGGTCACGATGCTGGTTCCCTTGGCGGTCGTCAGCAGCGCGCTCATGGGCTGCTGCAGGTCCGTGGGGAATCCGGGATATACCTGTGTCTTGATGTTGATGGCGCGGCGCGGGCCCACTACGTGCACCCGGATGGCGTCATCCTGGTCCGTCACCTTGACACCCATCTCCAGGAGCTTCGCGCTCAGCGCGTCCATATGCGTCGGAATGCATCCGCTGATAATCACGTCTCCGCCGGTGGCGGCCGCCGCGATCATCAGGGTTCCCGTTTCAATCTGGTCCGGAATGACGGCGTAGGTGCTTCCGTGCATATACTGCACGCCCCGGATCCGGATCGTATCCGTTCCGGCGCCGCGGATACGCGCGCCCATACTGTTCAGGAAGTTGGCAAGGTCAACGATGTGCGGTTCCTTGGCCGCGTTGTAGATCACTGTATTTCCCTTGGCCTTGGAGGCGGCCAGCATCACGTTGACCGTGGCGCCCACCGTCACCATGTCGAAGAAAACATCCCCGCCGGTCAGGTCGTCGCACTCTGCAGTCAGCATGCCGCCGATTTCACCGGCTTCCGCGCCGATGGACTGGAAGCCCTTCAGGTGCTGGTCCACCGGACGGGTGCCGATTTCGCATCCGCCGGGGGTCGGGATCTTCGCCCGGCCGCAGCGGCCCAGCAGCGCGCCCAGCAGGTAGTAGCTGGCGCGAAGGCGCTGCGCGTTATGATAGGAGATGGTAGTTCCCTCCGCAGGGCGGGGGTCTACCCGCATCACTTTTCCGGGTTCGTAGTCCACTTTTGCGCCCAGCTCCTGCAGGATATCCGCCAGCGCATGGACGTCCTCAATATCAGGCAGGTTTTCAATGGTGCAGGGTTCATCGCAAAGAAGCGTAGCCGGAATCACCGCGACAGCCGTATTTTTGCCGCCGCTGACCCGGACCTGGCCCTCCAGGGAGTGACCGCCGGTGACAAGCATCCGCTCCTTACCCAATGAATCCACCTCCTGCCGGAATTATCCATTGTTCCTCTTATTATACACTTTTCAGGGAAGGCTGACAAGCTGAACCGAAACAGGCGCCTGCATTGACGCCGCCCCCGCAAACAGGTACAATGAACCGGAAACATTGTCCTTAAGCGGAGGAGGATATCATGAGCAGAAAGCTGATCCTGCCGGGCGGCATTCTCTGGCTTTCCGGGCTGCTGGTGAGCATTATCGGCATGAATATTAAGAATGAACATGGTTCCCTGATTGCCGTCATCGGCAACGTCATGTTCTTCGTCGGCCTCGCCATCGTGGCCGCTGCCTGGCTGATCGCCCGGAGGAATGAAGAAAACAAGCCGGACGAAGAAAAGCGGGAGGAATGACCTGTGATCCGGCGTCTTGCCTGTTTCCTGCTGGCGCTGCTGTGCCTGTGCGGCACGGCAGGCGCGGAATCCGCCTCCCCTGAAGAGGAAACGGTTTTCCCGCCGGAGGAATATGCGTATACCGGAAAGCTGCGGTCCCGCTATGAGTCGGATACCCTGATCTTTACGGTGGAAAGCTGCACCGCCGGTAACGTCTTCTTCGTCCTCACAAAGATCTGGGTGCAGGACCCGGAACGCCAGATCCGGAAGGTGTGCGGTTCCTGGGGCAAATCCCTGGCGGATCCCATGCGCCTCATGAAGCAGCTGCCGGAGGCGGTCCTGGCCACAAATGCCAGCGGCTACATCAGCAAAACGTATCCGGATCTGCCGGAAGGATATCCCGGCGTCCCCGAGGATTATTATTTCACCACCCTTGGCTCCGTCGTCGTGACTGACGGCGAAGTGCTCCGGAACCTGGAAGGCGTTCCCTTCTGGGGCCTGGCGCTGACCTCCGCCGGCATCACCCTGTACCGCGGCGCGGACAACGCGGATGTCCTGGCCGATAATCCCAGCCAGACATGGGCTTTCTTTGAGAACTGCGCCATGCAGGTGAACGGGGAAAACACTCTCCCGGAAGAGGGCACCTGGCCCATGGCCCGGGAAAAGCATCCCCGCACCGTTCTCGCCCGCATCAACCGCAACAACTACGTGCTGCTGCATGTGATGAAATACGGGAATTCAAACGGAGCCAGCCTGTACTGGATCAATGATTTCTTCTCCCATCACTTCCGGGCAGAATGGGTTTACAACCTGGACGGCGGATCTTCCTCCTCCCTGATTTACCGCACACAGGAAAAAAAGCCCCGCCTGAAGCGGCATGTGCCGAACAGGCAGGGCATTATGGATATCCTCTGTTTTACGGAATAAACCGGAATCCCGGCGGCGGTTACTGGGCGTCCGCCGTCAGTTCATCCATGGTCACAAATTCCTTCAGGATGAATACGTGGTATCCGTTCACGTCCACTTCGCACCATTTTTTGTTCTGGGCGTAGATCGTCAGCGTATCGCCCGGATAAACGTTCTCCACTTTCTGGTATTTGCTGCTGTCCCCTGAGCGGACCCCGATGGGTTCCTTGCTCTTCGTCTTCCCGTTGATGGTCACCTTCGCGGTGCTGTATTCCCGGGGAATGTTGGACCAGAAATCCAGGCACGTATTGGGAACGAACACCCGGGGAACCCCTGCCTCCTGCAGGTCAATCAGCGACCATTCGTTGCCGACCCGGACCACCTGGACCACCTTGCCTACCGTCGCCCGGCCCAGGATTGTGGATTTGTCGCTCTTGTCAGCGTGGTAGCCGACTTCCTTGGACATCCGCGGGGACTTGACCACCGCGAGCACTTTCTCCTCGGGAGCTTCCGTTTCCCAGGACAGGTGCCAGGTCTCCACCATCTGCTGTTCCCCGTTGATCTCGATCAGGGAGCGGATCACGCCCAGGTGGATCACCTTGATCTCGGTTTCGTTTCCCGCCTCGTCCCGGTATACGGTTTTCGTTTCCGAGCCGTTGTTGACAAATGCCCAGTTCAGGGCTTTCCAGTATTTCGCATCCCCGGCGGCGTTTCCGTTCTGTTCAACGTCTGCCGGGTCTTCATCGCCGATATCGTGCTGCTCGCCGTTTTCATCGGTATAGGTGCTGTCCAGCGTCTCGCCGTATTCCATATCCAGCCAGAGGTTCAGCGCCTGCCTGCTCCGCAGCAGTGCTTCCCCGACGGTGGCCTTGGTCCCGCTGGGCAGGACAATCGTATGGCCTACGTAGGAAATGACGGATCCGTCGATATAGCCGTAATAGGGATCGGCGTTGTTGGCGCTGTAGGATATGCCGGTTTTCCCGTCCACCGTTTCACCGGTTTTGCGGATATAGGTGCCGGCGCCGAGCGTGCTGCTCGCCCTCAGCTCCCCGTCAATCATCACATACAGCTGGGTGGACGCGTTGGTTTTATAGAGACAGGTCTGGTTCCAGGTCAGTGAGATGGCAAAGGCAGACGTGCAAAGGCACACCACCGCAGCCAGCATGCACAGGAGAAAGACCCACCGCTTCATAAATCAACCTCCCCATCCGGATCGGACAGATGTTCTTCTCATTTTCCCATATTCGGTTCAGAATGTCAAACTTCACGAAAGGACGCCCGCTTTATGAAAATACCGAAAAAAGATGCCCTGAACTGGTTCCGCTTCTTTGCCTCCCTGCCCGAGGAAGAGTCCCTCGGCTGCCGCCAGCAGGAACTCGCCCTTGCCGCCTTCGCGCAGATCGAGACGGCCGTGGAAGCCCGCCGGGCGGAAATGCTCCGCGCCATTCCGGGGCTGAAAGCGGTTCTTCCGGGGCATCCGGAGGGGGTCCCCTGGTCTCCGGATCTGCCGGCCTGCACGCTCTACGTCGGCCCGGCGGAGCATTTCCCTGCCGGCTGTAAAAGCTGCCTGCTGGGCAGCGGCCTGTCCGCCGTCCGGAAAACCAACCGCTGCAACGCGGCCTGCCCCTTCTGCTACGATTACGGCCTCCTGAACTGTATTCCGCCCATCGGGGAGGGCATGTGGGAAATCGGCGGCACCCGTTACCGGGAGGAGGATCTGCCCCTGCTCTTCTCCCTCCAGCGGAAGCCTACCGGCATCGCCTATGTCTACCTGGAGCCCTTTACGGAGATTGAGAAATACTATGGCATCGTCCGCCGTTTCCATGAGGCGGGGATCCATCAGCATATGTATACCAACGGCATTGGTGCCACGGAAGAGCAGCTGAAGACGCTGGCAGAATCCGGCCTGGATGAACTGCGTTTCAACCTGGGAGCCACTTCCTGTTCGGACACGGTCATTCATGCCATGGAAACCGCCCGGAAGTATTTCCCGCAGGTCGGTATCGAAACCCCCATGACCCGGGAATTCGACCGGATCTTCCGCCAGAAAAAAGAGCAGATCCTTTCCACCGGCATCGATTTTATCAACTGCGCTGAACTCCATCTGAACAGCAATAACCTTCCCAACTACCTCGGGGAAAATATGTACTTCTGCCGCCTGGGCTACCTGAGTCCCATCATCAGCCGGGACCTGACCCTTGCCTTCCTGCGCACCGCCGCGGAAGAGGGCTGGTCGGTGGCCGTCCACGACTGCTCCAACCATACCAAGTTTGCCCGGGACCTGAACCTGGCGGCAAAGGAAGGGGGATGGTTCGGCCGGAGCAGCTATGGCTCCGAGTTCGAACGCATCCCCTATGAGGCTTTCCTTCCGGTGCTGGAGGATCCGGCCTTCTCCTTTGTGGAGGAGGAACCGCTTCCCCCAGGTTACCGTCCGGGTGATATCGTGCTGTAAGATTCCCGATGGATTATCTCTTTGTCAGTTCCGCGCCGGCGGGATCGATGTCCAACGTCGCGAAATAGTCCGCCGCGGTCTCGGCCCGCCGGATCATCCGGAAGCCGTCCGCTTCCGTGTGCAGGATCTCCGCGCTCCGGGTCCGGCCGTTGTAGTTGTAGCCCATGGAGTATCCGTGGGCGCCAGTATCGTGGATCACCAGCAGGTCGCCGATGTTGATTTCCGGCAGTTCCCGCTGGATCGCGAATTTGTCGTTGTTTTCGCACAGGCTGCCGGTCACGTCGTATACATGGTCCGCCGGCAGGTCCCGCTTTCCGCAGACCGTAATATGGTGATATGCGCCGTACATTGCCGGGCGCATCAGGTTTACCGCCGAGGCATCCGTGCCGATATAGTCGCGGTAAATCTTTTTTTCATGCACCGCATGGGTCACCAGCCATCCCACCGGCCCGGTCATCCACCGGCCCAGTTCCGTCTTGATGGCAACGCTTCCGTCCGGGATGATTTCTTCATAAACCTTCCGCACGCCTTCGCCCACAGCCTGCACATCCGTCTCCGGCTGCTCCGGCCGGTAGGGAATGCCGATGCCGCCGCTCAGGTCCACAAACGCGAACCTGATCCCCTGCTCCGCTTCCAGCTCCTTGCCCAGGGTCAGCAGGGCCTTGGCCAGGCTGGGATAGTAGTTGTTGTCCGTCGTGTTGGAGGACAGGAAGGCATGCAGTCCGAAGGATTTCGCGCCCAGCGCCTTCAGCTGCTTCAGGCCTTCCTTCAGCTGGGAGGGCATAAAGCCGTACTTCGCTTCGCCGGGGTTCCCCATGATCGTGTTCCCGATGGAGAACTGTCCGCCGGGATTGTAGCGCAGGCATACGCATTCCGGAATGCCGCCGTGGGTCCGCAGCAGTTCAATGTCCGAGATGTCGTCCAGGTTGATGAACGCGTTCAGCGCCCGGGCCTGGGCAAATTCTTCCGGCGGCATGGCGTTGGCGCTCAGGATAATTTCCTCTCCGGAAAAACCGCAGACCTTTGCCAGCGTCAGTTCCGTTGCCGACGAGCAGTCCAGCCCGCAGCCTTCCTCCTTCAGGATCCGCAGGATCGCGGGATTCGGCAGCGCTTTCACCGCAAAATACTCTTTGAAATCCCTGCACCAGGAGAAGGCGCTGTTCAGCTTCCGGGCACGCTCCCGGATCCCCGCTTCATCGTACAGATGGAAGGGCGTCGGAAACTGTTCCGCCGCCCGGAAAAAAACATCGTCATTCAGTGCAAAATTCGGCATGGGTGCTGCCTCCTTTTTATTTTGTCAGTGTGAAGCTGAAGCTGGCTGCCAGCTTGCCGTTGATATACATGCTCACATCGTAGGTTCCGGCCGGGATATTTTCATCCATCATATCCAGCAGCCCGGAATCCTTCATCGTCACGTACCATTCGTCCTTCTCGTTGTATTCCGGCAGGTAATACCAGGAGCTTTCATAGCGGTAGTTGTTCCCGTCCGGAGCCGTCATGGCAATCAGCAGCGATAAGCCGGAAATCTCCTTCTCCACCTCGTAGGAGGACACGGAGTAGATGCAGCAGCGGTCGCTGCGGAGCAGCTCCTCCGTCACATCGGTCACCACGGTCGGCATTGTGTCGGAGGTGGCGCCCTTCGGCAGTTCGCCGAGAGCGAAGGTCAGTTGGCGGAAGGAATGGTCCGTCATCGGTTCCGCTTCCGGCAGGGTGATGACCGCATACTGGTCCGGCAGGCTGTCCGGCTGATTTGCAAACACAGCCAGTCCGGCCACATACGTCCTTCCGGGCGTCAGCACCATTCTCAGTGTTTTCTGGTTGTGCTCGATTTCCATAAAGGTCAGGTAGCTGGATGCCATGTCCGCCACGATGTGGTACAGCTTCTCGCCTTCCCCGATCTCCGGCAGCTGCACTTCCGACCAGTCAAACACGACCACATTCCCGTTGACGGTTGTCTTGTATCCTTCCGGTGCCGTTCCCGTCTCCGGCCCGTTCAGCAGCGCATCCGCTTCCTGCAGGCAGGCGTTGATGGACGGAATTGTCAGCGCGAGATAGCGGTTCTGGCCTTCCGCGTATTCCGATATGATCACGCCCGCCAGCTTTCCGTCCCAGGTGATCACGGGGGAGCCCGGCGCCGTGTCCCCGCTCAGGGTCAGCAGCATGGCTTCCCGGTTCTTCCACTTCGTCACGGACAGGTCATATACCGCCCGGTTGATGCGGGACTGCATCCAGTCTCCGGACCGGACCAGCAGGTCATCCGCCTGCACCGACCGGGCTGCTTCCAGGAAGGGGAACGCGGGAATCCCCTGCGCCTTCTCCTCCGTCTCATGCAGCAGCACCGCCACCGTTCCCTGGCCCGTCTTCATCATGACGGCAACTTCCCGGAGGGTGTTCCCGTCCCAGATCTCCAGCTTGTCCGGATTGTCCGGGAGTCCGGCGGCCGAAGTGATCGTCACCCCGTCTGCCACCGGAATTGCGGAGCAGACCCAGTTCTTTCCGCTTTCCGTCACTTCGTATACATCGTACAGGTCCGGGATCCCCTCAGTGGATTCCGCCCAGGCTCCGGCCGCTGCGCACAGCAGCACCAGCGCGGTCAGAAGCGCGGTCCATTTCTTCATCATTGTTATTCCTCCTGTATCGTCAGGCCGGCAGCCTTATTCGTGATAATCCTGCAGGGATACGGAGACCATCCGGCTCACGCCCTGCTCCTCCATTGCGACGCCGTACAGTCCGTTGGCCCGCTCCATGGTTCCCTTCCGGTGGGTAATGACCACGAACTGGGTGGACTTGGAATACTCCGCCAGGTAATCCGCAAAATAGCCGATGTTCGCATCGTCCAGCGCCGCTTCGATTTCGTCCAGGATACAGAAGGGCGTGGGCTTCAGCTTCAGCGTGGCAAACAGGATCGCGATGGCGGTCAGCGCCTTCTCGCCGCCGGACAGCAGCGACAGCAGCTGGAGTTTCTTTCCCGGCGGCTGCGCGTTGATCTCGATGCCGCAGTTCAGCGGGTCATTCGGGTCCGTCAGCTGCAGCTCCGCGTGTCCGCCGCCAAACAGCCGCTCAAAGGTTTCGGTAAAGAATCCCTGCAGCAGCGAGAAGCGCTCCACAAAGGTTTCCTTCATCTGTTCCAGCAGCCGGGCGATCAGGTCCCGCAGGTCCTTCTCGGCCTTTTCCAGGTCCTCCCGCTGCACATACATCTCGTCGTACCGCGCCTTGGTGGATGCGTATTCCTCCACCGCGTGCACGTTCACCGGGCCCAGGGCCCGGATCTCCGCGGACAGCTGCGCGGCCTGCCGGTCCGCCTCCGTCACGTTGATTCCCTCCGGCCGGCGGAATTCCTCCGCTCCCGCGTAGGTCACCTCGTACATGTTCCAGATCCGGTCCTGCATTGCCTTCAGGTCGCCTTCCGTCCGCGACCGGGCCAGTTCCAGCCGGTGGGCCCTGTCGCTGTCGCGGCTGAAGGACTGGTGCAGTCCCTCCATCTCCGTCAGCAGCTCCCGCAACAGGTTCTGCCGGCCCGTGCGCGTTTCTTCCAGTTCCGCGGTGATCCGTTCGCGCCCGGCCTGCTCCCCGGTGGCTTCGTCCACGGCTTTGCGCAGTTCCGCTTCTTTTTCGCTTTCCGCCTCATCCTGCGCGCTGAGCGCTGCCAGGGCAGCCTTCCGCTGCTCCTGTTCCCGGGTGATCCGCTCCTGCTCCTGCTCCAGGCGGGCCTTGTCCCGCTGCAGGATTTCCAGTTCATGCTGCAGGTCGTTCACCGCCAGCGTCAGGCGCATGGTTTCCGCCGCCAGCTCCTCGGCGTTCTGCCGGGCTTCCGCGGCGGACTGCTGGAGCGCGGCCGCTTCCTTTTCCATCTCGCCGTGGGTCTCCTCGGTCTTTTCCGTCTGGTCGTCCGCCATGGACAGCTGTTCCCGGATCTGCAGGATGGATTCCATCAGCTGCTCCCGGGCCGCTTCCGTCTCGCCGACCCGCAGCTGGTGCGTCCGCTGTTCGTCCTCGGCGCTCTGCAGGCGCTCGGTTTCCCGCGCCACGGCAATTTCCTGCTGGTGCAGCTCTTCCAGTGCTTCCGCGGACCGGTTCTTCAGGCTGTCCTTTTCCGCCTGCCCGTCCCGCATGCATTTCAGCAGCCGTTCCAGCTCGTCCTGTCCCTTGTTCAGGGCTTCCGTCAGTTCCTTCAGTTCCCGCTCCCGGGAGAACAGGTTCATGCTCCGGGAGGATACGGATCCGCCCGTCATCGATCCGCCGGAATGGATCACGTCGCCCTGCAGCGTCACCAGGCGGAATTCATGTCCGCCCTTCCGCATGATCGCGATGCCGTGGGCCAGGTTGTCCGCCACAACGGTGCGCCCCAGCAGGTTCTCCACAACGCCGCGGTAGTGCGCGTCGCAGGATACCAGCTCCGAGGCCACGCCCAGGGCGCCGGGCATGGTCAGCACTTCCCGCTCCCTGTCCGTCAGCACCCGGGGGCGTACGGTCGTCACCGGCAGGAACGTAGCCCGGCCCAGCCGGTTGGTCCGCAGGAATTCGATCAGCGTCTTGGCGGTTTCCTCGTCCTCTGTCACCACGTTCTGTTGCGCGTTGCCCAGCACCATGTCCATGGCGGTTTCATATTCCCGGGGCACGTCCAGCAGCCGGTTCAGGGGGCCGTAGACCTTGTCCATGCCCTCTTCCTGGGCATAGCGAACTACGGACCGCACCGAGTTTGCGTATCCTTCCATTTCCCGGGACATTTCATCCAGCAGTTTCTGCCGGGATTCCATATCCCGCATCTCCGCCAGTTTTTCGTCATAATCCTTCCGGGCCCGGATCACGGAGGCGTCCGCTTCTTCCAGCTGGGCGCGCACATCCTGCACGTCCTTTGCCAGGCGGTTCTGCTTCTCCTGTTCCGCCTGCAGGCGCTCCCGCGCTTCCTTCACCGTGTCGTCCAGGTCCAGCCCGGCGCACTTCATGGCCTCACAGGTTTCCGTAACCTCCTGCAGCCGTTCCTCCATGGTGGTCAGCATGGTTTTCAGGCGGGTCTGGTCGTTCAGGGCGGCCGTACGCCGGTTGATGGCGTCCATCATGGCCGTCTTCTGCGCTTCCAGCTTTTCTTCCCGTTCGTCCTGCGTCCTGCGAGCCTCTTCCTCCGCCTGTTTCGCCTTTTCCAGGGCCTCGGTCTGCTGCTGCAGCACGCCGGAGCGCGTCTCCGTTCCGCTGCCGCTTTCCTCGGCCATCCGGCCCAGCTCCTCCAGGCGCTCGCCGTTCAGGCGCATTTCTTCCTCAATGCGTTCCCGGTTTTCCTGCCGGCTGCGCTTCCGCTCCTCCGCGGCATGCAGCGCGTCACCCGCCGCATGGACCGCTTCCATGCCGGCCAGCATTGCCGCGTGCGCTTCGGAGATTTTCCCGTCCAGTTCAGTGATCTCCGCCTGCTTCCGGTCGCGCTCCTGCGCCTTTTCCTGCAGCGTGATCTCCGTCTGCTCCAGCACAGCCTTCAGGCCCTGCAAGTCCTGGTCGTAATCCCGGAGCTTTGCTTCCATCTTGTCCGACCGGACCAGGAACAGGTTCAGGTCCAGTTCCTTCAGTTCCTCCGCCAGGGTCATGTATTCCCGCGCGTTTTTCGACTGTTCCTCCAGCGGGCCCAGCTGGCGCTTCAATTCGTCCAGGATATCGTCAATCCGGGTGATGTTCTCCAGCGTCCGGGTCAGCTTCCGGTCCGCTTCTTCCTTCCGGGCCTTGAATTTGACAATGCCCGCCGCTTCCTCGAACACCAGGCGCCGGTCCTCGCCCTTGCGGGAAAGGATCTCGTCAATCCGGCCCTGCCCGATGATGGAATAGCCTTCCCGGCCGATACCGGTGTCCCGGAACAGGTCTACCACGTCCTTCAGGCGGCAGGAGGAGCGGTTCAAGAAATATTCGCTGTCCCCGCTGCGGTATACCCGGCGGGTGACCATGATTTCGGAGTATTCCAGTGGCAGGGAATGATCCTCGTTATCGAAAACCAGGGAAACTTCGCAGTAGCTCAGCGGCTTGCGCGTCTGCGTTCCGCTGAAAATCACGTCCTGCATGCTGGCGCCGCGCAGGGTCTTGGCACTTTGCTCGCCCAGGACCCAGCGCACCGCGTCGCCGATATTGCTTTTTCCGGAGCCATTGGGACCGACGATCGCCGTGATGCCTTCATTGAAGACGATCTCTGTCCGCTGGGCAAAAGACTTGAATCCGTACAGCTCCAGTTTCTTTAATCGCATAGTTCCTCCAGATCGTTCCGTGCCGTATGCACGAACACTTTATTATACCATGAATGCCCTCCTGGAAAAAGCCTGACAACATCAAAAATACATGGCTTGACTTTGTCCCCCATCGTTGTAAAATGGTCCCTGTGCAAGAATGATCAAGGGATTGAGGTTTTCCTGATTTATGCTGAAACGGTATATCGGTACCAAAGCTTTCTATAAAAGTGTACTGACTCTCCTGATTCCCATTATCATCCAGCAGTTCATCACTTCCTTCGTTTCCCTGCTGGACAATGTGATGGTGGGCAGCCTGGGAACGGAAGCCATTTCCGCCGCCTCCATTGCCAATCAGGTGATGCTCGTTTTCAACCTGGCTATTTTCGGCGGCATGAGCGGCGCCAGCATCTTCGGCGCCCAGTTCTACGGCAAGGGCGATATGGACGGCATGCGCTATACCTTCCGGTATAAGATGTATTTCGGCGTGCTTTGCAGCGCCGCCGCCATCCTGGTCTATCTCCTCTGCGGACAAAACTTCATTGATTCCTTCCTCCGGGGCGAAAGCAACGGCGGAGACATGGCGCTTACCCTGCGCAGCGGCTGCAACTACCTGAACATCATGCTCTGGGGCCTTCCGCCCTTCGCGCTGGTCCAGGTCTATGCCGGCACCCTCCGTGAGTCCGGGGAAACCCGGGCCCCCATGTTCGCCGGCATCTGCGCCATCCTCACCAACCTGCTTGGCAACTGGATCCTGATCTTCGGCAATCTCGGCGCGCCGGCCATGGGCGTGGAAGGCGCCGCCATCGCCACCGTCATCTCCCGCTATGTGGAGCTGCTGATTGTGGTCATTCACGCACACCGCCATACCGACCGCTATATCTTTATCGCCGGCGCTTACAAGAGCGCCTACGTGCCCGGCAAGCTGGTCCTGCGCATCACCCGCACCGCGGCGCCCCTGCTTGTCAATGAAATCCTCTGGTCCCTGGGCATGACCTTCATCAATCAGTTCTACTCCTCCCGCGGGCTGAACGCCGTGGCCGCGCTGAACATCAACGGTACCGCCTTCAACCTCTTCTGCGTCATCATGTTCGCCATGGGCAGCGCGGTTTCCATCATGGTGGGCCAGCGCCTCGGCGCCGGCAAGATGGAGGAGGCCCGGGATGTGGACCGCAAGCTGATCTTCCTGACGGAGGTTGTCCATGTCATTATGGGCGGCCTGCTGATCCTGGTTTCCCCGCTGATCCCCCGGCTGTACAACGTCAGCGCCGAAGTGCAGGACCTTACCCGCCAGCTGCTGGTCATCGTCGGCATGACCCTGCCGATCCATTCCTTCGCCCATGTGGCGTATTTCACCATCCGCTCCGGCGGGCGCACGGTCATCACCTTCTTCTTTGACGCGGTCTACACCTGGGCCGTCACGGTGCTGCTGGCCTTCCTGCTCACCCGGTATACGGACTGGCCCATCGTGAATATCTACTTCTGCGTCATGTTTATCGATATCGTGAAGGTGATAATCGGCCTGCTGATGATCCGCTCCGGCTTTTGGGTCCGGAATGTGGTCAACGATCCGAAGCCGGAACCGGATCGGGAGTAGACCTCCCCGGTCTTGTATTTTTCCGTTGATCCGTTATAATGTTTCCCGCTGAAACCTTTATGAAGGAGGGCACTTCATTGAATTACGCTGAGGAATCCCTGCGCCTGCACGGCGAATGGAACGGGAAAATCGAAGTCGTTTCCCGCGTCCCCGTTAAAACCAAGGAAGACCTTTCCCTGGCCTACACTCCCGGTGTGGCCCAGCCCTGCCTGGAAATCCAGAAGGATTACGATAAGTCCTTCACCCTGACCCGGCGGAGCAACCTGGTCGCCGTCATTACCGACGGCACCGCGGTCCTCGGCCTCGGGGATATCGGTCCGGAAGCCGGCATGCCGGTCATGGAAGGCAAGTGCGCCCTCTTCAAGGCCTTTGGCGATGTGGATGCCTTCCCCATCTGCGTCCGCAGCAAGGATGTGGATGAAATCGTCCGCACGGTTTACCTGATCTCCGGTTCCTTCGGCGGCATCAACCTGGAGGATATCGCCGCCCCCCGCTGCTTCGAAATCGAGCGGAAGCTGAAGGAAATCTGCGATATCCCGATTTTCCATGACGATCAGCACGGCACCGCCGTGGTTGTGGGCGCCGCCCTGCTCAACGCCCTGAAGGTCACCGGCAGGCAGATCGGCGACATCAAAGTCGTCATCAACGGTGCCGGCAGCGCCGGTATCGCCATTGCGTACCATATTATGGCCCTCGGCGTGAAGCACCTGAAGGTGGTGGACAGCAAGGGCATCCTGGCGGATCCGGAAAACCCGAATCCCGCCAAGGCCGAAATGGCAAAGATCACCAATCCGGAAAAGTTCACCGGCAAGCTGGCGGACGCGCTTTCCGGCGCGGATGTGTTCATCGGCGTCAGCGCGCCCCACGTGGTCACGAAGGAAATGATTCAGTCCATGGCAAAGGATCCCATCGTCCTGGCCATGGCCAACCCCGTTCCGGAAATTGAGCCGAAGGACGCGCTGGAAGCCGGCGCGGCCGTCGTCGGCACCGGCCGGAGCGACCATCCGAACCAAATCAATAACGTGCTCGTCTTCCCCGGCCTGTTCCGCGGCGCCCTGGATGTCCGTGCCCGGGATATCAACCAGGCCATGAAGCTGGCCGCCTCCCATGCCCTGGCGGACCTGGTTTCCCCGGAAGAGCTGAACCGTGAATATGTCCTGCCCGCCCCCTTCGATCCCCGGGTCGGCCCGGCTGTCGCCAGGGCGGTTGCCCAGGCCGCGAGGGACAGCGGCGTGGCCCGTATTTAATTAAAGGAGGAGAAGCCGATGGTACGTCATATCGTTCTGTTTAAGATCAAGGAGGAATATAAGGCGGCTATCCCGGACATGGTGGAGAAGTTCTACGCCATGAAGGGAAAGATCGAAGGCATGGTCAGCCTGGAGGCCGGTGCGGATTTCCTGCAAAGCGACCGTTCCTATGACGTAGCCCTGATCACGGAGTTCGTCAGCCGCGAAGCCCTGGAAGCTTACCAGACCCATCCGGTTCACCTGCCGGTGAAAAAGCGCATGGGCGAGGTGCGGATCTCCTCCGTCGCCTGCGACTACGAGATTCCGGAATAATCCCTCCCCCTTGTCATCCTGAGCGCAGTGCTGCGAAGCAGCACGGAGTCGAAGGATCTCACTGTCGGGTTCATCCTGCTGAATCGTATCAAAAAAACTGCTCCGATCGCTCGGAGCAGTTTTCT
The DNA here is from genome assembly GCA_017447185.1 of Clostridia bacterium. Lineage (GTDB taxonomy): Bacteria > Bacillota > Clostridia > Christensenellales > Aristaeellaceae > Aristaeella. The sequence goes on from JAFSOC010000004.1 coordinate 53,962, forward strand.
TTGTGAACTCAATCAACCGTGTAGGGCATCAGCGCGATGGCACGTGCGCGCTTGATGGCCTCGCTCAGCTGACGCTGATGCTTGGCACAGTTGCCGCTCATCCGGCGGGGCAGGATCTTGCCGCGCTCATTGGTGAAGCGGCGCAGGCGATTGACATCCTTGTAATCGATGAATTCAATCTTATCGACACAGAAGGTGCAGACCTTCCGGCGGGGACGGCGTCCTCCGCGGGGGCGCGGCCTTCTTTCGCCACGATCTTCAGACATAGGGCTTAACCTCCTTACTCAGCGTTAGAAAGGCAGTTCATCGGTCTCCACAGCGGTGAAGCCGGCTGCCTGGGGTTCTGCAGAGGGAGCATCAGCCGCAGCGGGGGCACTGTAGCCGCCGGCAGCTTCTGCGTCGTTGCGGGAAGAAAGGAATTCAACTTCATCAGCGGTCACTTCCAGGCTGGCGCGGGTTGTCCCGTCGTTTGCCTGATAGGTGCGGACGCTGACCGGCCCGACTACGCAGACCTTCCGGCCCTTGGCCAGATACTTCGCACACAGTTCGCCGCGTTCACGCCAGGCGGATACACGGAAGAAATCAGCTTCCGGCTGTCCGTTCTGGGCATCCCGGTTACGGTTCCTGCGGTTCACCGCGACGGTGAAGTCACAGACGTTGACGCCGGCGGATGTGGTACGCAGTTCAGGATCACGTGTCAGATTTCCGATAATAGTCAGCTTATTCATTCTTTCTTCTCCTCTTGGATCTTACTCTGCGTCTGCGGGGGTCTCTTCTGCTGCAGGTGCTTCTTCAGCAGGAGCCGCTTCTTCCGCGGGAGCTTCTTCGGCGACGGGCGCTTCTTCAGCAGGAGCGGCTTCGTCGGCAGGAGCTTCCATGGGAGCGGGCTTGTTGGCGCGCGGCTTCACAGCAGAGCGCTTCTCGACCAGCTTCACGACCAGATAACGGAGCACGCTCTCGTTGATCTGCAGGTTACGCTCGAGCTCGCGGGGCAGTTCGACGGGTGCCTGGAAGGTCACCAGTACGTACCAGCCTTCGGTCTTGTAGTCGATCGCATAGGCCAGGCGGCGCTTGCCCCATGTTTCATCGACCTTTTCGATCTCACCACCGTTGTTTGTGATCAGGGCGGAAACCTTTTCAATCAGCTCTTTCCGGGCCGTTTCCTCCAGATCGGTGTCGATGATGTAGATCATTTCATACCTGTTCATCATTCTTTCACCTCCTCACGGACTTTTGGCGCTGCTTTCTGCAGCGCAAGGATGTGCCGATTAGGGATTATAGCAGAACACCCGTTGATTTGCAAGGGGAACAATCATCTTTTTGGTTGATTTTCCAAATCCTGTCAGCCCCCTCTTTTTACTTGCAAAACAGGATGTTCTCCGTTATACTTGACCGGACTTTTACTGATGGTTATGGGGGTTTTCCAATGAGCTGGTTCTTCTTCGCCCTGATCTGCCTCCTGGGCTGGGGCTGCGCCGATCTGTTCTACAAGAAGGGGACAGATGAGCACGACCGTTATTCCCACCTGCGCATTGCCGTCTGGGTCGGCCTGGTGATGGGCATCTGCGCTATCATCATGATGCTGATCCCCTTTGACGAAGAGCTGAAGACGCCGATGTCCGTCGGCGCCCTGATTGAAAACGGCATCAAGTATTCTCCCGCTTCCCTGTGCTATATCCTTTCCATGGTCATTGGCTATGCCGGCCTGCGCTATATGGAAGTCAGCATCGTTTCCCCGGTGCAGAATGCTTCCGGCGGCCTCTCCGCTATTTTCATGACCGTGTATTTCCTGATCGTCGGCCGGCTGGAGAGCATTTCCGAGATCTTTGATCCCCTGACCACGGTCGGTACCATCCTGATCGTCCTGGGCGTCATCGCCCTGGCCATTGTGGAGCAGCGCCTGGCCCGGGAGGAACGCCGCCTGAACCCGCCGGAGAAGAAATACCGTTTCGGTGCCCTGGCGCTCCTGTTCCCGATCCTCTACTGCCTGTTTGATACCCTGGGCACCGCCGCCGACGGCATCATCCTTGATGAGGAAGTCGGCCTGGGCCTGGGCGAGGTTGATGTCCTGATCCTCTACGGGCTGACCTTCCTGCTGGCGGGCCTGATCGCCTGGATTTTCCTGTGGATCCGGGAAAAGAAGCCCTACAATCCCTTCGCGAGAACGGAGCTCACCAAGGGCATCGCCGCCTGCTGCGAGGAATTCGGCCAGGTGTTCTACGTCTTTGCCATGGCCCGCAATCCGGTGGTGGCCGCTCCCATTGTCGCCAGCTACTGCGTCGTGTCCGTGCTGCTGGCCCGCATCTTCCTGAAGGAGAAGCTGAAGGCCGCCCAGTACGCCTGCATTTTTGCCGTCATTGCCGGCATTATCGTCATCGGATTTGTCGGGGACTGACCTCCCCGTTCCTTCCCTATCGTTCCCCCGACCCCGCAAAGGAGATGAAAGCCATGCCGCGGAAAGCCACCGGATCCTTCCGTCCTGCCCGCGTGCTGGCTTTTTTGCTGTGCCTTTCCCTGTGCCTGCTTTCCCTGCCTGCATCCCTGGCGGAAAGCCCGGCGGAAAGCGCCCTCACCCTTTCCCTCCCGAAGGAAGTGAAAGGCTATGCCCATTGTGAGATTACCGTCACCGCGCCGGCCGCGGGGGATCTGCTCCTGACCCTGTATGACAGCCTGGACAATCCGTGGCTTTACCGGCGTGAGCAGCTGACCGACGGGGAAAACCTCCTGTCCTGGGACGGGCGGGGCGCCGGCGGGGAGCTGCTGATGAGCGGGCCCTACCGTTTTGAAGCCGTGTTTTCCGCCGCGGACGGCCGGGAGTTCACCGCCTCCGCTTCCTTTGACGTACGGGGGTACGCCCCTGCGCTGGCCCTGGCGCTTCCCTCCTCCGAAACCCTGTATCTGGACGGGGGAGAAAGCTGGTTTGTCGAATGCTGGGTGCCCAACGCCTGCATCGTGGCCATGGATGTCCTGGACGCGTCCGGTAATCCCGTTTATACGAAAAGCGTCTCCATGGGGGACCGGGACCGGGATGTGATCCGCTGGGACGGTACGGGTTCCAATCACCGGAAACTCACCCCCGGCGAATATACCGTCCATCTGTATCCGAAGAAAAATCCGGATTTTGATTATACCTGGCCCCTCACCGTGGCAGAGGCCGCGCCGGAAAAGCCAGCGGTGGCTGTCACCGGTCCGGTAATCCCGGAGCGGGGCATGTCCGATGCGGAAATCTGGGAAATCATGATGAAGCCTTCCGTTGTCGTCAACGCCACGGGATCCTCCAGTCGCTTTGTCCTGCGGGAATCCCCCACGAACCGCAGCGCCGCTGTCGGCCTCGTCTGCTGCGCCACCCAGGGGCTGGAAGTCCTGGCCATTGAGGGTGACTGGGCCCAGGTCCGTGCCGGCAATTATTCCGACGGCCATTTCATCACCGGCTGGTATCCCGTGAAGGGCCTGACGGTGGTTACCCCCGCGCCGCATTACGCCGTCCTCGTGGACAAGCGGACCCAGACGCTGACCGTTTATCACGACGGCGTTCCCTTGGGCACCGTTCCGGTCTCCACCGGCCTTCCCACTGAAAAAAAGCCCCAGCGTGAAACCTCGCCCGGGGCCTTCCTCACCGATATTCACTTCAGCCGGGACTTTGCCCAGGATGGCGCCCGCTATGACTATCCCCTGCGCTACCAGGGCGGCAATATCATCCATTCCACCGGCTATGCCCGGATTCCCCACGCCGCCTACAGCGTCAAGGATTACAGCAAAAACCTGCCCAGACTGGGGCAGAAAGCCTCCCACGGCTGCGTCCGGGTCAGCCCCTTTACCACGCCGGACTGCGAAATCAACAGCTACTGGCTCTGGACCCACCTGCCGTTCCACACCCGGGTGATCATCCTGGACGATTAATCCGCGTCCCCTGTCCGGATGCGGAACTTCCGGAATCCCGCGCTGCCGCCGGTCTCCCTTGTAGCGTACAGGAACAGGCCAAACCGGCATCCGGTAAAGTGGTCCAGCGCGAATACCATGGTGTGCGCCGGTCCCAGCGGTTCCCACGTGTCTCCCCGCAGGAAGGAGAACCGGACAATCCCGTTCATTCCCTCAAAGCGTACCTCCGCCCGCAGCCGGGCGGTTTTTTCGTTCCACGGAATCCGGGCCGGTTCCTTTTCCTCTTTTGCTCCCGGCTCCCGGGCCTTCATCACCAGGGCATATCCGTCCTTCTCCCGCGTGATGCCGATCAGCCCGTAACTGCCGATCAGCAGGCACAGTCCGGCGGTGTCGCCTTCCCGCAGGTCTTCCGCGTCCACGGTGATCTCCGCGCTGCCCCCGGGCAGCGCCGTCCGCTGGGTAATGGTGTTCCGGGCATGTTCCACCGTCCGGCTGATCTTATCCGTCCGGATGCGGTATTCGCCCTTCCCCGTCTCCCGGCATCCTTCCCGCGGCTCATGGTTGAACTGCCACAGCGGGTGCAGCGCGGAAGCGGTGAAATCGTCGTCCGTCTGCAGCGGTGCGGCGGTCCATCCCGGCCGTGTTGAAGCGTTCTCCACCGCTTTCGTCACGTCCCCGAACACCGGATACCCGGCCCGGTTCCATTCCACCGGCACCAGCACCGGAATCCGCCCAATGGCGCCCCGGTCCTGGAACAGGATGGCGAACCATTTCCCTTCCGGCGTGTCCACGATGCCGCCCTGGGCGGCCCCGCTGTTCATCCCGTCCAGGTCCATGGCCAGCACGTCCCCGCCGGCCCATACGCCTTCCAGATCCTCCGTCACGAAGCAGGCCTCCGTCCGGAACCACTTCCGCTGCTGGCTGTGGATCAGGAAAAGCACATATTTCCCGTTGATTTTGTACAGGTGGGATCCCTCGTAGCCCAGTATTCCCCCCGGCGCGTCCCGCAGGATGATCCGGTCCAGCCCGCCTTCCTTCGGTCCGCTCAGGTCCTCCCGCAGCTCCGTCAGGCGGATATTCCGGTTGCCGTAGACAATGTAGACCCTTCCGTCGTCGTCAAACAGCAGCGACGGATCGTGGTAGATGCCCTCGATGTACTGCTTTGTCCAGGGGCCTTCGATCCTGTCCGCCGTGAACAGGAAGGTCTTCGGCCATTCATGGGCGATGAACACCGCGTAGAATTTCCCCTTGTGATACCGCAGGGAGGCGGCCCACATCCCGTGGCCGTAGATGGTTTCCTCCCCCTCCAGTTTCTCCCCGTCCGTGTGCTCCAGCGTGTCATACAGGTACGCGCAGTGTTCCCAGTGGATCAGGTCGTGGGATTTCAGGATATTCCCGCCGGGAAAGAAGTGCATCGTCGTGCTGATCATGTAATACGTGTCCCCGACCCGGATCACGTCCGGATCCGGATAGTCCATCCCGGTCAGCGGGTTTGTTCCGTGTTCCATCCTCTTCCCTCCTGCATTGAGCAGATCGATGTTTGCAAAAGGACGGCCCCCAAAGGACCGTCCTTCAAGTTCCCGTTACTGTTTTTATCGTACTTTCGGGTTTTATTGTTTTTCACCCTGGATTGTTTTCATAACCTTCTTCTCGTCGTAAGCCAGCAGGATGACCGCGCCCAGCACACAGAAGCACACCGCAACGATGGCAACAATGCGCAGGCCCGGTTCCGATGCTGTCAGGTCATTACCAGTCGTAACCTGTTCGGCACCCAGTACTGCCAGCGACGTGAATACAAGCATCGCGATGGATTGCCCCAGTTTCATTGCGAAAGTCCGGGCCGCAAAGAACATTCCCTCACGGTTTTCCCCGGTCAGTTTGGCATCCTCCTCAGCCACATCGGCGACGATCGCCTGCGGGATGATCCCCAGCAGCGCCATCGGGAAGGCGGAGATCAGGACTATCAGAATACCGGGAATCATGGATCCCGCGCCCAGGAACGGCACGACGCCGATCAGTGCCGTAATCAGATAAGCCACTGCCAGCCCCAGGAATCCGATAACAACCAGCTTCTTCTTTCCGTGTTTCGCCACAAGCCGGCTCACAAACGGATAGAAGCATGCGCTCAGCACCGTCATCGCTCCCATGAACAGCATCGTATTTGATTCATTCAGCTTCATGGAGACTTTGACAAAGAACGGCAATCCCGTCTGGAACAGCGTCAGTCCGACCCAGTACATGATATCGGACAGGGAAAATTTACGGAATTCCTTGTTCCTGAACGTCTTGGCCAGGCTTTTGAAAGCATTGCTGTCACTCGGCTTCGCGTCCACGAAGTCCTTTTCGTTCAGTTTGAACACCGGAACCAGCATGCAGATCAGCGCAATTACAGCCAGCACAATGAACCAGATCCGGTAACTCCACGCGTATCCGACCATCCCCTGCAGCGGTCCGGCCAGCGCAAAGGGCAGGTAGGCCAGCAGCGTCCCGAAGAAGAAAGTCAGGGAAATTGCCGTGGAAATGTACATGCGGTCTTCCTGTGTCTTTCCGAACTCGGAGATCAGCGCGTTATACGGCGTACAGTACATCGTCATGAACAGATAGAACAGGATCAGCGTCACCAGCACCCAGACAATGTTCAGCGGGTTGGTGTCTCCGCTTTTGACTCCGCCGAAGGGCGTACAGAATACCAGTACCGTTACGATCGCAAACGGAATGGCCGCCCGCTTCATAAACGGGATCCGCCGTCCCTTCGGATTCCGGCTCCTGTCTGATAAGGACGCGATCCATGGATCGGTCACCGCGTCAAAAATCCTGCATATGAAGGTGATCAGTCCGAGGATTGTCAGTACACCCAGAATCACCAGCCCGGTAGGCACATAGAACAGTGCCCCCGCATCCTTTACCGCATCGGACGTCGGCAGATAGAACGTCACCAGCCATGTGCCGATGATTCCGCTCAGGATAGACCATCCTAGCTGGCCGATCGCGAAAATACGCATCTCTTTTTTGGTCAGACGTCTTGTATTCATATATTTCCCTGCTCTCTGTACATTTGTATGGTGCCCGTGTAACAAGTATATCAGCAGTACAAAGAAAAAACAAGTTGGTTTCACAGATGCCCGATGCGGCGCTTTCCCGGCTCACTGCTGACGATGAAAAACAGATCGCTTAAATTCCCCGGAAGGAGAAGTTGAATTCCACCGGCTTCGTCACGTCGATCAGGTACTCCGGATGCGTCCTGGCGCCCCAGCTGTCGTCTCCGGCAATGCCCATCTGCCGGCTGCTCATCTTCACCACCGTGTAGTTCACCGGCGGCAACTCGTAGCCGTGGGCGGCGTTCTCGATCTCGTGCGGCGTCCAGGGCAGCGCGGAGAACTCCCCGCCGTTCAGCCACAGCTTCAGTCCCTGCCCCCGGTCGTTGGTTACTTCCGCCCAGCGCACGCCGGTACGGTTGCCGCATTCCTGGGGCATCAGGTAGGGTGTCCAATTCTCCTCCGCCTCGTATTCAAACAGGCCCAGCCGCGCGCCTTCCCGGCGGTCGATATAGTTCTCCTGCGGCCCCAGGCCGAAGAAGCGCACCTTCCCGTAGTCCGCGTCCAGCTTCATGATCATGCCGAATTCCGGCATATCCCCCAGTTCCTTCACCGGATCATACCGCATCTGCACGTCCACCTTCCCGCAGCGGTGCACCCGGTAGGTGATGGCGCAGGCAGCCTTCGGGCTGGTCGGCAGGTCGTATTCCATCGTGAAGGATACGCACCCGTTCGCTTCCCGCACAGGACGGACCGCCGCGTTCTTTTTCGCGGAAGCTTCCTCCAGTCCGGTATGGACGTAGAGGGAAGCGATCTTCCACTGGGCGTAGCGCACCGGCATCCGGTTGCCCATGTCGTTGTTCGTGGGCGCGCGCCAGAAGTTCGGCACCAGCGGCCCCTTCAGCAGTTCCTTCCCGCCCCAGCGGTAGGAATCGATGGCACCCATGCCCCGGTTGAACATCACCTCGAAGGTCTCGCCCCGGATGCCGATGTTCCACAGGTTTTCGTTTATCTCCAGCTCCCTGCGGGGCAGGCGTTTCTTTTCGCCCGCGACGTTCCAGGCCGGGCTCTGGCCGAAGGCGATTTCATATCCTTCCTCCGCCCATTCCGTATCCTCCTTCAGCCGGAAGGAAACCGTCACCGCATATTCTCCCGGAACCGTCTGCTCCCCGAAGGGCAGCGGGTACTGCTTTTCGCTCAGCGGCGGCACATCCGTTTCGACCGTCTCCCGCCGGATCACCTTTCCGTCCCGCTCCAGGATCGCCACGCAGCTGTAGGCCGCCGTGGAGGTAAACATATGCCGGTTGATCACCGTCATCTGTTTCGCGTCCGCCTTCACCACGATGTTCTGGTAGTTGTATTTGACCTCCTGCAGCTTGGGCGTCGGTTTCCCGTCGGCAAACACGATGCCGTTGCCGCAGAAAATACCGTCGTTCGGCCGGTCGTCCCAGTCTCCGCCGTACAGCAGCGTTTTCTTTCCGAACCGGTCCCGGCCCGTCATTGCCTGGTCGATAAAGTCCCAGATGAATCCGCCCTGGTACAGTTCCTCTTCATACGCCAGTTCCGTATATTTGTGCATGGCGCCGTTGGAATTACCCATGGAGTGGGTGTATTCGCACAGGATAAACGGCTTCTCCCGGTGCTCCTTCAGATAAGCCCGCACCCGGTCCGCCGGGGTGTACATTTCCGTCTCGATATCCGTGATTTCGCGGATCCGCAGTTCGCTCTTCCCCGCGTAATCCACCTGGTGATCCCCTTCGTAGTGCACCGGCCGGCTGGGATCCAGCCGCTTCATCTCCCGGCTCATGGCCAGGATCACGGTTCCGGTCAGGCTTTCGTTGCCGCAGCTCCAGATCAGGATGCTCGGATGGTTCCGGTCCCGGCCCACCATGGAGCGCACCCGGTCCACCAGCAGCGGTTCCCAGTCCTTCCGGTTCCCCGGGAACATCTCGTCCGGCCCGATCCGCCCGTTCCACAGCATGTCCCACATGCCGTGGCTTTCCATATTGTTCTCGTCGATCACGTACAGTCCCAGCTCGTCGCACAGGCGGTAAAGCGCGCTTGAGTTCGGATAGTGGCTGGTCCGTACCGCGTTGATGTTGTTCCGCTTCATCAGGATCAGGTCCCGCCGGATCTTCTCCTCCGTCACAGCGCGCCCGGTTTCGCCGCAGAAGTCATGCCGGTTCGTTCCCTTGAAAACCACCCGCACGCCGTTCACCCGGATTACGCTGTCCCGGATCTCAATCTTCCGGAATCCGACCCGCGCAGGAACGATTTCTTCCGCCCCGTCCGGCGCTGTCAGCCGCATTTCCGCGCCGTACAGGTACGGATCCTCCGCGCTCCACAGGCGCGGCGCGTCGATCTCCAGGCTTCCGCTGATCTCCGTATCCCCGGAGACCTTTCCTTCCGCCTGTGCCAGCGTTTCCCCGCCGTCCAGCAGGCGGAATATCATGGCCGTTCCTTCCGGCGCGCTGATCTTCGCCTTCCACTGCAGCACGCCCTTTTTCATGGATCTGTCCGGTTCCGCCTGCAGCTGCAGGTCCCATACATGCGCTTCCGGTACCGCGTACAGGATCACGTCCCGGTACAGTCCGGAGAACCGCAGGAAGTCCTGGTCCTCCAGCCAGCTGCCGGCGCAGAACCGGTATACCCGGCAGGCCAGCTTGTTTTCCCCCTCCCGGAGCGCCCCGGTCAGTTCAAATTCATGCGGGGTGAAGCTGTCCGAGGAGAAGCCGATGTACTGCCCGTTCAGCCAGACCGCCACGCAGCTTTCCGCTCCCTGGAAAGACACGAAAACCCGCCGGCCCTTCATGGCCTCCGGCAGAAAAAAGTTTTTCACATAGCAGGCGACGGGATTGAACCGCTCCGGGATCTCCCCGGGCAGCAGCGTTTCATGTCCGGTCCAGGGATACTGGGTATTGCAGTACTGCGGAACCCCGTATCCCTCCCGCTGGATATGCGCGGGCACCGTCATGTCCGCCCATCCGTCGCAGTCGTATTCCGGCTGCTCGAATCCGGGAATGATCTGTCCCGGGTTCATGGCGTGGAAGAATTTCCATTGCCCGTTCAGGCTCATGCGCAGGGAGGAAGCGCCCGCCTCCTTCTCAGCGTCGGATATATACCATTCGTGGTCCGTATGCGGGTCCAGCCGGTTTTCCCTGAAATAACCGGGATCCTTCAGTCTTTTCTCATCAAACATGTTTCTCCCGTTCCTCTCATTTTTTTCTGACGTTTTTGTCCCAGTACCTGTGGAACATGATGAATGCCGCGGCCGCGACGCCGATCACGGCAAGCACGGCCAGCGCCTTCAGCGAGAACCTGGCGAAATCTCCCATGAAGGACAGGAATGCGTTCTCTTTCTTCGGCGCTTCCGTCGGTGCCGCTGTCGGTGCTTCGGTCATCGGGGCCTCTGCTCCCGCCGCCTTTGCCGGCATCGCCGCCTCTTCGGCTTCCATGGCTTCTTCCATGGCTTCTTCCATTGCGGCGGCGCCTATCACGGCGGTATCAGCTTCTACTGCCGCCTCTGCGGGTCTCTCCGACCGCTTTTCCGCAGCCGCCGGAGCCATGGCAGCATCCATTGCCGATGCTTCCTCCGCTTCGTATGCCGCGTCTTCCTGCACGGCGGCATCCATGTCGTATGCCATATTCTCCGCTGCCGCTTCCATCGATACCGCCATGTCCGCCGCTTCTTCGGCTTCTTCCGGCTCTTCCGCCGCCTGCAGCGTATTCACGTTTGCCGCGGTGCTGCCCGCCTCCACGCTGTACATGATCTTGTCCTGTGCCGCGGGCACGGGAGCGGCCTGGTTCTTTTTATCCAGGTTCCGTGTAATCAGCGTCCCGCCGATCAGGAATACAAACAGGGCGGCGGCGCTCAGGATATAATGCAGCTGTCTTCTCCGCTCACGACGCGGTTGGGTCTGTTGTTCCTTCCGAATCTGTTCCGTCCAGCGCGCATGGAAATCGGCCGGCATCTCCGGCGTTTCTTCTGCCATCTCATCAAGTATCCGGTCCAGCTCTTCCCGGTTTTCCTTCACGGCCGATCCCTCCTTTCTGTGGGCTCTCACTTCGTTGGACGCTGTTTTCCGCAGGAAGTTCCCTTCCTTCCGCGAGCCATTCCTTTAATTTTGCTTTCGCCCGGTTCACCCGGCTTTTCACCGTTCCCTCCGAAACCCCCAGCTGCTCCGCTGCCGTTTCATAGGGAACCCCTTCCAGCTGTGTCAGGATCAGCGCTTCCCGCTGCTCCTCCGGCAGCTGCGCGATGCCTTCCCGCAGCCGTCGTTTCTCCTCCGCTGCCAGGACCTTTTCTTCCGTCCCGGCCTTCGGGTCCGCCGGATCGAATCCCTGTTCCTTCAGCGGTTCAATGGATTCGCTCCGGTCCCGTTTCTTTTTTCGCAGGTAATCCATGCAGCAGTTGGCCGCCACCCGGTAAACCCAGGTTTCAAAGGCGCAGTCCCCGCGGTAGCTTTGCAGGTTCCGCCAGATCCGGACCATGGCGTCCTGGCCGCAGTCGCTCGCGGCTTCCCGCTCCCCGGTGTAGTGCCAGCACACGCGCCAGATCATCTTTTCCAGCGGCGTCAGCAGCTGCTCAAATGCCTCGCTGTCGCCCTGCTGTGCGCGCCTGAGCAAAAGCTCATCCACCTTGATTTTCCTCCTGTCTGTAATGCAGAAAAACCATTGTTCGCCTTGCAATCTCCTGTTCTCCTATGATAGCATAGCGGTGAGTTTTCGCCAACCGTGAATTGTAAAAATGAGGAAGGTTCCGGATGAATCAGACTGAGAATACCGCCATCGTGCTGCGCCGCGTCAATTACCGGGATAATGACCGCATGGTCACGCTCCTGTCCCCTTCCCGCGGCCGCATTGACGCGCTCATCCGCAACTGCCGCAAGCCGAAGTCCCACAATCTGAACGCCGCGGAGCTTTTTGCCCTGGGCGATTATATGCTGATCGAAACCGGCGGCCGCATCATCGTGACCTCCGTTCACCTGATTGAGACGTTTTATCCCCTCCGGGCGGATTATGACCGGCTCACCTGCGCCACCTGGCTCCTCAGCCTGGCGGAAGCCGCTGCCGAGCCGGAGCAGGAGCAGCAGGAGCTTTTCATGCTCCTCCTGCATACCCTCTCCCGTCTCACTTTTTCTGACCAGCCGTGGAAGCCGCTGCTTTCCGGCTTCCTGCTGCATTTTTCCGCCTGCCAGGGGTTCAAGCCGCGGCTCAATCACTGCACCCTCTGCGGCAAACGCCTGGAGGAGCCTCCCTTCTTTTTCGATGCGGAGGAAGGCGGCCTGGTCTGCGGGGACTGCCGCCGCGCCCGGAGCCAGGTGCCCCTCTCTCCGGAGCAGCTCCGCTGGATGCGCCGCGCCCTGACCGTGGGCTCCGCTTCCTGGGTCAATACGCCGGATGCGGAAGCGCCCTTTGAGCTGCTCCGCGCTTACGTGGAGTCAAAGCTCGGCCGCCGCCTGAAGCCCGGCGCCCTCCTTCCCGAATAAAAAACCGCGGAACCTTTCGTTCCGCGGTTTTTCTCATCCGTTAATCCCTTTCATGCGCTTTTCCAGCACTTCCGGCCGTGCGACGGACCATCCGAAGAAGCCCATCACGTCTCCCAGCCTGTGGTACAGCCCATGGCTGTAGGCCACCAGCCCGGCCTTTTCCAGGTGCAGCGCGCCGCTTTCGTCGATCAGGTCCTTCCGCACGGCGACAGCGGTCACTTCCGCCAGGAACATATCGTGGCTTCCCAGGGGAAGCACCTGCTTCACCCTGCAGCTCAGGCTCACCGGCGCGCCGTCCACCCGCGGGGCAGCTTCCATGCCTTCCGCCGGCACCAGCGTCAGTCCCGTTTCCTTTGCCTTGTCCAGGTCCCTTCCGCTGCGTACGCCGCAGAAATCCGTAGCCTTCGCCAGCGCTTCATCCACCAGGTTCACCACGAATTCCCCGCTTCCGGAGATCAGCCCGTGGGAATACCTTTCCTTCCGCAGGCTCACGGAGACCATCGGCGGATCGGAGTTCACTGTGCCCGCCCAGGCCACTGTCACCAGGTCCCGGATTTCCGGGTTGTCCTTCTGCGCGCAGCTGACGAGCACCACCGGTGTGGGGTTCAGCATCGTGGAGGGATTCATGGATACATATTCGCCCATCGTCTTATCCTTTCACAACCATATTCAGGATCTTCCGGCTCCGCTCGAGGAACGCGGTGATTTCCTCCGCCTCCAGCGGCTGCGCGGCCATCCGCGCCAGGTCGTATACCTGGCTGCAGATCATCTTTGTCGTTTCGTCCTCCGGATCCTTTTCGGCCAGTGCCTGCACCGTGGCGTTCCGGCGGTTCAGCACCAGGGTGAAGCTGTCCGGAATCGGGAAGTTCTGCCCGTAGATCCGGCTCATTTCCTTGTACCGCCGCATCTGCTCGTCTTCCGTCACCATGGCGGTCATGTCCGCGTCTCCCAGGGATTCCAGCTTCACTTCCAGTTTGTCTTTCCCCAGCGCGCCCCGGAACAGGTTCGTCAGCTTCTCCGCGTCCAGGTCCTTGCCTTCCTCGGATTCTTCCTTCAGCCCGTCAATGTCCGCGTCCACCCGCGCGAAGCTGACCTGGTCTTCCTCGTTCCCCTGGTATTCCATGAAGGACATGAAGTTCCCGTCGATCAGCGTGTTCATCACGGCCACTTCGATCCCCCGGTCCGTATAGAGCTTCACGGAGGCCGCCTGGCGCTTCTCGTCGTTGGTGTAGTAGATCTTCTTGTCGGTCTTGTCGAAGTTCGCCGCCTTGTATTCGGCGATTGTCGCGTACTTCCCGTCGGTCTTCTTCAGCAGGATCGCGCCCTTCACCTGGTCGTAGAACTTGCTGTCCTTGATCGCGCCGTACTTCACGAAGGGAGCGATATCGTCCCAGTATCCTTCGTAGGTTTCCCGCTCGGTGTTCATCAGGCTGTTCAGCTTGTCTGCCACCTTCTTGGTGATGTGCGCGCTGATCTTTTTGACGTATCCGTCGTTCTGCAGGAAGGACCGGCTCACGTTCAGCGGCAGGTCAGGACAGTCGATCACGCCCTTGAGCAGCATCAGGAATTCCGGAATGACTTCCTTGATGTTGTCCGCCACGAACACCTGTCCCGCGAACAGCTTGATCTGCCCTTCGTGGGTACCAAAGTCGTTCTTCAGCTTCGGGAAATACAGGATACCCTTCAGGTTGAAGGGATAATCCACATTCAGGTGGATCCAGAACAGCGGATCGTCAAAGTCCATGAATACCTTGTGGTAGAAGGACTTGTATTCCTCGTCCGTGCAGTCCGCCGGCTTCTTCAGCCACAGGGGCGCCGTCTCGTTGATCTGCTGGGGCTTCGGAATCTCCATGACCTTTTCGGTCTTGGGCGTGCCGTCCTCGTTCTTTTCATCCCCGACCGGCACTTCCTTTTCCACGGGCTTCGCGTTGGCGTCCTCCAGCATCACCGGATACGCCATGTAGCCGCAGTAGCGGTTCAGCACTTCCCGCACCTTCCAGGTTTCGAGGAATTCCTTTTCCTCCTCCGTGATGTGCAGGATGACGTCCGTGCCGTGCTCCTTCCGGCTGCCTTCAGAAATCTCGAAGCCCATTCCGTCTTCGGATTCCCAGTGCACGGGCTCCGCGTCTCCCTCGCTGCTCAGGGTTTCGATCTCCACCTTGTCGCTCACCATGAATACGGAGTAGAAGCCCAGGCCGAAGTGGCCGATGATGTCGCCCTTCTCCTCCGGCTTGTCCTCAAACTGCTTCATGAATTCGCTGGCGCCGGAGAAGGCAACCTGGTTGATGTATTTCCGCACCTCTTCATCGGTCATGCCGATGCCGGTATCGGAAATCCGGATGATCTTCTTTTCCTTGTCCACCGTGACGGTCGCCGCCATCTGCTCCTCGCTGTCCGGATGCAGCATCCGGAACTTGGTGATCGCGTCACAGGCGTTGCTCACCGCTTCCCGCAGGAAAATATCCTTGTCGGAATACAGCCACCGCTTGATCACGGGCATAATATTCTGCGCATCAATCGATACGGAACCTTTTTCATTCTGGATTGCCATTGTTCTGAAACTTCCTTTCGTTTATACACATATCAGGCGCAATATCCTTGATTGCACCGGTATTGTAGCACCCCCCATATCCATTTGCAAGCAAAAATTAGCACTCTCGCCTCGAGAGTGCTAATCGTGAATCTGAAAACTAACAACTACTAACAACTAAAAACTAAAAACTATTAAACATCCTCATCCAGCAGCGCCAGATCGTCCTCTTCCTCCGCCGCCTGGGCGTCCACCGCCTGCTTCTCCTCCGCGGTCAGGTCCTTGGGGGCAAACAGCTCCGCCCGCAGCTTCCGGTCGATCTCCGCCGTCACTTCAGGATGATCCTTCAGGTACTGGCGGGCGTTGTCCCGTCCCTGGGCCAGGCGCATATCGTTGTAGGAGAAGAAGGCGCCGCTCTTGTGGATAATATCCTTTTCCACCGCCAGGTCCAGCAGCGTTCCTTCCGTGCTGATGCCCTCGCCGTAGATAATGTCGAACTCAGCCACGCGGAAAGGCGGAGCCACCTTGTTCTTGACCACTTTCACCTTTGTCCGGTTGCCGACCACTTCCGTCCCGTTCTTCAGCTGCTCGCCCTTGCGCACGTCCAGCCGTACGGAGGAGTAGAATTTCAGCGCGCGGCCGCCGGGCGTCGTCTCCGGGTTGCCGTACATGACGCCCACTTTTTCGCGCAGCTGGTTGATAAAGATGGCGACGCATCCGGTCTTGCTGATCACGCCGGTCAGCTTGCGCAGTGCCTGGCTCATCAGCCGGGCCTGCAGGCCCACGAAGGAATCGCCCATTTCGCCGTCGATTTCGGCCTTCGGCACCAGGGCCGCCACCGAGTCGATTACCACCACGTCCAGCGCGCCGCTGCGCACCAGGGCCTCGGCAATCTCCAGCGCTTGCTCGCCGGTGTCCGGCTGGCTCACGTACAGTTCGTCAATATTGACGCCCAGCTTCCGGGCGTACAGCGGATCCAGCGCGTGCTCCGCGTCCACAAAAGCGGCGATACCGCCGGCCTTCTGCGCCTCGGCCACCACGTGCAGTGCCACCGTCGTCTTACCGGAGGATTCCGGTCCGTAGATCTCCACAATGCGGCCCCGGGGAATTCCCCCGACGCCCAGTGCGAAGTCCAGCGTCAGGCATCCCGTGGGGATCACCGGCACATCCTTGCCGATCGCGTCGGCGCCCATCTTCATGACGGCGCCCTTGCCAAACTGTTTATCCAGATCCGCCAGCGCGTGCTCCAGCGCTTTCAGCTTCTCTGCCTGTATATTCGTAGTCTGAACTTCCTTTTCGGGTTTTGCGGTTTTTTTCGCTGCCATGCTGCTCATCCTTTCAGTCTTCAAGTATTATCGCCCGGAGGCGATCCTGTCTGTGAGTGTATTGTATCCCCGGACCCTTGAAAACACAAGGGGAACAAAACATTTTTATCGGATAAATGCTCTCCGGATTCCGGCCGCGTCCGTGGTCATGACCGCCCGGATGCTCCCCTCCTCCGCCCGCAGGGACGATGTCAGTTCCGGATACCGGAAGGAGCGGCTGAAGCGCTGCTCCGCGTAAAACACGCCGTCCTCAATCCGCCCGGTCTCCCAGGCTTCCAGGTTGTCCGCCGGCGTGGCCCTGGCCGGAAACTGGGGATGTTCCTCCCGCAGCCCGTCCATCCGGAAGCGTCCGCTTTCCGGATCGTCTTCGGCCAGCAGTTCCGCTTTTCCCTTTCCGCAGGGGCAGATCACCGTCAGGTTTTCCGCCTTCAGCCGCGACAGCGTAATCGCGATGGCTTCCGGGTTCACGTCCATCCCGGCGAACCGGCATCCCAGCTTCTGCGCCGCTGCCAGGGTCGTTCCGCTGCCGCAGCACAGGTCCACCACCATGTCCCCCGGGTTGGTCACCGGCAGCAGGATCCGCTCCAGCAGTTTCAGCGGTTTCTGCGTGGCGTATCCGGTCCGCTCCGGATCCCGCTGCTGCAGCCAGCCGATATCCGTCCATACGTCCCCCGGATATACCGGTTCGTCGTCGTAATAGCGGTATTCCTTTCCGTTGGAGGTGATCGATGAAAACATCCGGCCCTGTTCATCCTTGCCCCGGGCCATGTGGTTCCGCCGCACTTCTCCCCGGGGAATCGGCACCCGCGTCAGGTCAAAGAAGTATTTCTCACTCTTCGCGTACAGCAGGATCACGTCGTGCTTCCGGGAAAAATGCCGCCGGCTCCGCCCGCCGCTCTCGTATCCCCAGATGATCTCGTTGAGGAACCGGGTTTTCCCGAATACCTTGTCGCACATGATCCGGGCCTGCGCCGCCATGCGCCAGTCCAGGTGCAGGTAAAACACGCCTTTTTCGTTCAGCAGTTCCTTTGCCGCGCCCACCAGCCGCCGCAGCAGCCGCAGGTACTCCTTTTCAGAGGTGTAACGGTCGTTGTAGGCCGGATAGCGCGGCGCCGGCGCTCCGGTCCGCCAGCCCTGCTCGCCGTAGGGCCTGCGGCGCATGAACTTTTCTCCCGTCATGAACGGCGGATCCAGGTATACGCATTGGGCCTGCCCGTACAGCGCCCGGATTTCCGGGGGCATCGCCATCACGTTGCCACACCGCAGCAGGTTTTCTCCCGCTCCGAATATTTCCTTTTCCACGCTGATCTGCTCAAACATGGGGCTCCTCCTGTTCAGTTTTCGTCGCTTCCGCCGTTTTTTCTATATTATACTCCCCTTTATCCCCGCTTTCAATGATTTCCCCTTTTCCCCGCCCTCTTTTCGTGGTAGAATAATTTGATACTGTATGCATGTATACTCCAAATCTGATCACTGGCCACCAGCAACTAGTCACTAGCCATTAGTCACTAGCCACTAAATACCAGGGGGAATTGTTTTGAAGCGACTGAAGCACCTGCTTTTCGGCGGAATCCGGAATAAGATTTTCCTGCTGATTCTGATCACCATTGCGCTCATCACAATATCCTTTTTTGTTGTCGCGAATTTCCAGGTCCGTTCCCTCTCGGACATGGCGGCCGATACCAGCCGGAAGCAGCAGCTTTCCATTGCGGATACAACCGTAGCCGTCATGGTGGAGAACATCAGGGAACATCTGACCCAGACCACCCGGCTGAAAGTGCAGACCACGAACACGATTTTCACCGAAGCGAAAGCCAGTGTTTCCATTCTGAAGAGTAACGCGGAAAAGCTTTATTCGTTCCCCGAAACCTATGAGCTGCAGGAATGGTCTGGCCCGATTCCCGAGCTGGACGGGTACCTTGCGCCGATGATCCTCCTTGCGGAGGATGTGGATCCGAACGATCCGGATATCCAGGCCTCCATCGGCCTGCTGGCGAATATGGCCGACCTGATGGTGTCCATCTGCGAGTCCACCCAGGCGGAAGATTTTTATGTCGCCACTCCGCAGGGTGCCTTCCTCTCCGTCAGCAGGAATTCCGCCTCCTGGCTCAATCAGGACGGAACCGCGAAGGCGTTTGACGCCCGTACCCGTTTCTGGTACAAGCAGGCCCTGGAATCCGACGGCAGCATCTTCTTCACCGATGTGGAAGCGGACGCGAATACCGGAAAACTTTCCCTCGTCTGCGCGGTTCCGGTCCGTAACCAGCATGGAGAACTGTGCGCGGTCATCGGCACGGATCTTTTCCTCGATGATATGACGGAAACCATGCGCGCCTCGGACGGGAACAACGGCTACCACCTGATTGTCAATCATGACGGGCATGTCGTCGCCTCCTCCCTGGAGGACCCTGAATTCCGCTCGGAAACCAGCGGCAACGCGCTGGATCTTCGTCAGTCCGAAAACCGGGAACTGGCCGCCTTCATCACGGCAGCTGTGGAAGGAAAGGCGACGGATATCACCACCATCGAGCTGGCCAGCGGCACCTATTACATGACCAGTATGCCCGTCGAATCCGTCGGCTGGGCGATGATCTCCGTTTATGACGCGGAAAGCACAACCCGCCCTGCCACCCAGCTGATCGATCATTATCTGGATATCGAGTCGTCCGGGCAGGCTCTCTACCGTGAAAAGAATGGGCAGCTGCGCTTAACCATCCTCATCGTGATCTCTGTCCTGATGGTCATCCTGGGCGCTGCCGCCCTGATCCAGGGCAAGCGGATCGTCAAGCCGCTCAACACCATGACGGAACAGATCACCGGCATGAAGGATGAGGAAATTGAATTCAAGATGAAGGAGGACTACCGCACAGGGGATGAAATTGAAATCCTGGCGGATTCCTTCTCCCGTCTTTCCCGCAAAACCCTGGAATACATCGGCCAGGTCCGCACCGCCACCGCGGAAAAACAGCGGATCGCCTCGGAGCTGAAACTGGCGGCCGGTATCCAGGCCTCCATGCTGCCGCATGTCTTCCCGCCTTTCCCGAACCGTCATGAATTCGAGCTCTATGCTGTCATGGATCCGGCCAGGGAAGTGGGCGGCGATTTCTACGATTACTTCCTCATCGATGATGACCATCTGGGCATCGTCATCGCGGATGTCAGCGGCAAAGGCATCCCTGCCTCCCTGATCATGATGATCTCCAAGGTTATCCTGCAGAACTGCGCCATGATGGGCCGCTCCCCCTCCGATGTCCTGGCCACTGCCAACAATGCCATCTGCGCCAACAACCAGGAGGATATGTTCATCACCGTATGGCTCGGCATCCTGGAGATTTCCACCGGCAAGCTGACCGCGGCCAGCGCCGGCCATGAGTATCCGGCCGTGATGCACGCCGGCGGCGATTATGAGCTCTGGAAAAACAAGCACGGTTTTGTTGTCGGTGTCATGGAGGGAACGCAGTGGGCAGAGTATGAACTGCAGATGCAGCCGGGCGACAGGCTTTTCCTCTATACCGACGGTGTTCCGGAAGCAACGAGCAAGGAGAACGAGCTCTTCGGAACCGACCGGATGCTCGAGGCCCTGAACACAGTAAAGGACGCCTCTCCGGAGGATGTCCTGAAAGGCGTCCGCAAGGCCATTGATAACTTTGTCAAAGATGCGGAACAGTTTGATGATCTGACGATGCTCTCCATCGTCTATAAAGGTCCCCAGGCCTGAAAAGTGAATATCCTTTGATTCAGATCCCTCCGAGCCTGTCCCGGAGGGATTTCAGTTCGTCCTGTTCCTCCGTCAGCCGCTCCATAAAAGTCCGCTGCGCCCCGTCTTCCATCAGGATTTTCCCGGCCTCCCGCACAGCTTCCGCAAAGGCGGGGTCCATGCCGCGGATTCCCTGCTTCATCAGCGGGCATACCACCCGCGCCCGCTGGTCCGCAGCCACCTTCACTTCTCCCTCCCGGATTACCGGCAGCAGCGGAAAAATCCGGCAGGCCAGCGGCCGCTCGTCCCGTGCGCAGCTGCCGGGACATACCAGCAGCATCCCGGAGGCAGTCCTCCGCAGCGTCCATCCCGGTTTCCCGGCATAGTATGCTTCCTCCCCGGGAAACAGCAGCATTCCCGTTTCCTCGCCCTCCAGGCTCCGGCAGCAGCGCGCGCCGCACACCTTTCCGCAGTCTGTTTTCAGCGGCGTCACCTCCGCCAGGATCTCCCGGGCTTTTTCCAGTTTGTCATGCATGGCCTGTCCTCTCCAGCAGTCCCCGGCAGCCTTCCTCAATCTGCTTCAGCACGCCGGTGAAATCCCTCGTGTACCATGGGTCGTCAATCTCCCGGCCCGGCTTCCCGGCCCAGTCCATCAGCAGGCTGACTTTCTTCTCCGGGTCCCCGCCGTAAATCCGGTTCATGTCCCACAGGTTTTCGTCGTCCATTCCGATAATCAGGTCCCATTCCCGGTAGTCCTGCCGCGTCGTCTGCCGTGCCGCGTGGGGCGCGCAGGTATAGCCCGCCCCCTGCAGCGCTTTTTTCATCGGCGGATAAATATCGTTGCCGATCTCTTCCCTCGTCGCCGCAGCGGAAGCAATCCGCAGATCCTGCCGTCCGGCCTCCGCCGCCAGCTGCTTCAGCACAACCTCCGCCGCCGCGCTCCGGCAGATATTGCCGTGGCACACAAACAAAATCTTAATCATAGGCCTCCAATGCCTCACAAGGCGACGTTTTGCCGCGATTTGCGCAGTGGGAAAATCGTACATTTCTGCCGGAAATCCGGGCAAACCCGGCAAATCGCGGCAAATCGCTCCCTTGAATGGTAGTCAAATGGTAGTAGAAAATCGGGTGTTCTACTACCGTGCAAGATTCAGCGGTCATCGGCGGAGTGAAGCCGCCTTAGAAAGTTTACCATAGTATCCTCAATTATTCATCCCGCACCACTCGGCAATTCGTCCGATCAATTCCAGATCGATCTTCTCATACGGAAATTGGATTGCTCCTTTGCTGTATTTCAGTCCACGTTCCTCAATTTCGTCTTTGAACGCATTCACGCCGCCATCCCCCGGATAAATCCCCAGGTGATTCTTCATGGCGGCAAAGTGGATCAGATTGTGCCGTTTCCAGAACGTTGGCATTTTATAGCTGATCCGCTCTTCGGCATCAGGAAGTACAGTACAAATGGTTTCCCGTACTGATATAAGAAGTGGCTGGAGCTTTTCCGGTTGTGCAGCTATATATTCATCAATCGTCATCTCAGCACCTTCTCCATCGGTTTTCCTGTCGCCAGTTCATCGATCAGTTTATCCAGCTGCCGCATCTTCTTTGCCATAGGATCATCAATTTCCTCAACCTTAACCCCGCAGATGGAACCGATGATCAGGTCAGATCGCGGATTCCACATCGGAGCCAGGGATAGAAACTGTCCGTAGGTCAGCCCGTTCAGGATATCCATACTGACATAACCAGTCAGCCATTTGATAACCTGATCCACTTCTTCTTGTGTCCGACCTTTCCGTTCAGCCTTCTGGACAAGGCACCGGTAAACCTTTTCAAACGGCATTTCAAAAACGTCCTGCCGTGACATCGCGCATGCACCTCTTCTTCATGGCACATTCCTTTTCCCATCTATCCTACGATGACAGCTACCTGCCATCGTTCCAGAATTTTACCATATCCGAGCAGTTTTTTCCACAGAGACAAACCCCTAACGCCCAAGAAATCAGCGTTCCAGCCAAAAACAGAAAGACCGGCGCTTCCACCTCCTGTGAGGCATGAAGCGCCGATCGTTTCCTTATTAAATTGCCATAATGGTTCCGGTTTCATCTTCATCCCTGTTCTGATTCAGCTTTTCCTGTTCTTTCCGTGCCTGTTCAACCTCTGCCAGCCTTTTCAGTTCCTCTGCTGCGTCCTCCAGCCCAAGGTGCGTGTAGGTGTCCAGGGTAACCGTAATGTCAGAATGTCCCATCAGATACTGCAGCGTCTTCGGATTCATCCCAGCCTTCGCCATATTGCTGCAGTAGGTGTGGCGGCATACGTGTGGGGTAATGTTTGGCATCTGCTCCTTGTAGATCGTATTGTACCGGTTCACCATATTATTGAAACGGTGCTCCCAGTGCATGGCCACCAGCGGCAGGCCCGCATCGTCCAGAAAGAGGAAACCCCTATAACCGTCCACAGCCTTTTCTATCTGTACAACATCACCTTCGGCGACAGGTTTTTCGGCATTCCTGTCATCCACAATCGCCCGGAAGCAGTCCTCCACTTCCTTCGTCATGGGCAGCTTCCTTTTCCCGGCACTGGTCTTGGTTTCCTGAACATGCAGCACCATGTCCGGCGTCCGGATCAACTGGTGATCAACGTTGATGAGATGGTTTTCAAAGTCGATATCCTTCATGGTCAGCCCGCAGAACTCGCTGATGCGCATCCCGGTATTAAAAAGAATGTAAACGACCTCATAGTATTTGCAGTAGCAATTGTCATCATGGACAAATTTCAGGAACTTTCTCATCTGCATTTTCGTGATAGCCTCCCTCGTCACACTGTCATTAACGATCACCCCCGCGAGCTGAAAAGCAAACGGGTTCTTTACAAGCAGGTCGTCATCCACCGCCATCTGAAAAGCGGGGCGAAGGACGCCTCTCATGCATTTAATCGTGCTGTGCCCTTTTCCGGCATCCTGAAGTCCAATCAGGAAGAGCTTTGCATCCGAAGTTTTCACCTCTCCGATTTTCTTGCTGCTGAAAGCCTCCTTCACCAATACGTTTCTCACAAAGTTATAATTTGTCTTCGTGTTTGCTCTTACACCGGTTTTGGTTTTCAGGTACCTGTCCACCAACTCGATTACAAGCATACCCTTTTTACTAGGGTCGATCATGGAATCAAAGTCTTTCCCTATCTGCTTCTCCAATTCACGAAGAGATGGACCAGGCCTTTTCCCGCGAGGTGTTGGGTCTGTGGGTTCCAAGCGCCAGCTGTAAACGAACTTGATCTTCCCGCCGACGTAATACTTAAACTGGTATTTCCCATCAGCTCGGATGGATTCGCCGTTTCGCAGCACCCTATGTTTTGAGTCCCGTCGTTTTGATCTGCTCATATGTTCTCCTTTCCCCGCGCATCATGATGCGGATGATCTCGCTTTATACAGCGGTTCCCCGTTCCGGAGAGACTCTTTCAGCCCTGGCCGAAACCGAAGATACGCATCGAATTTCTCCCGATCGATCAGCTTCCTTTTGTTGTACATAAGCACAAAGGGAAGATTCTTCTGCTTCAGCAGTCGGGAAAGCTTTCTTACGCTGAAGTCATACAGTTCCGCAGTCTCTACAGGGTTTAATGTACCCTTTTCCTGCAATGGTACTTTCCGCATTGCCGTCCTCCTTTCAATTGCCCGCTGCCCTTTATTTCTCAAGGCTTCTACGGTGTCCTATCAATCACTCTGAAGCCCCTGAAAGTCAACTACTATTTGGCAGATAAAGAGAATTCCGAACAGTACAGGCAAAAAGAAAACGTGCCCACCCGCAACAGTGAGCACGCATATCATATCGCCGAACATTGTGACAGGAAGGTTTCGAACTTCTCCCGAAGAATCAAATATCTGTTCCCGCTGAAAACAGAAAACCTTCCCACGTTTTCTTCTGCCAGTCTGCGCATCTTTTTTACGCCAATACTGAAGTATTCAGATGCTTCCTGTATGGTGAGACTGTATTTTTCACTGATGGGAATTCTCTCCATTCTCCCGCCCCCTCTCACCTATAAGGTTTTTCACGGGGCGTTTTACAAGTCGCAGATAAAAAAAGATCGGCCCTGCAGTTTTACTCCACAGAGCCTGACGGTCATCCGACCGCACCGTCATACGCTTCCAGCATGGCCACTCGCTTTTCAAGCCGGGTGACCCGCTCCTCAAGGGTCAGATCTTCATCCGGTTCCTGGTCGTCTTCGGCAATCAGGAACTTCGTCATCATGTAGCCGGTTCGGGAACCGAACTTCACTTTTGTCCAGGAGCCGCAGGTTCCCAGAACCTCTACCCTGGCTCCTAGGGGCACACGTTCCACCAGGGCAGCCGTGCTCTTTGCCTTGGTACGCATGTTCACTGTGGAACCGCTGTCTGCGATCACAGTGGCAAATTCAGTCATTGGTTCTTCATCTCCTTCCGTCGGTTCAGCGGGAGTGGGCGGCAGGCTGTCGTTCTTCGCCACATCTTTCAGCCAGCCCCAGTAAGTCCATTTCCCAAGCTTCGTATCGGTTGTGACGCACCCGGCAGCAGAGGAAGCGTGCACGATCCGGAGCGGATTCACACTGGTGACAAGGCCAATGTGCTGGAAGTCGCCGAGCCCGTCATCAAACTTCTCCGGCGTGTTCGTGTTCCATTTGAATACCGCCATGCCGGGTTTCAGTTGGGAAACGTTCGTCAGTTTGCCCTTTTCGGAGCAATATTTCCGATAGATCGTGTTGCTACCGTGATAAATGCTGGCACCTTGATCCCGGTAAGCCTTCACGAACAGCCCGGAGCAGTCAATACCCCGGGAATCGTTTGTTCCCGGGGAGACATAGGGCCAGCCAAGACACTCCTCCACGGAGGCAATTAGCTTCTTGGCATCAAGCATCCTGATCACCTTCGCCCTTATCGGTCGGCTCGGCTTCCTTCTTGCTGCGGTCATGCAGCTGGGCGAGGATTTCGCGGAGCTTGTCAGGAATTGGCAGTCCAAGATAGGCTGCATTCTCCAGCAGGCTCAGGCCTTCATTGCTCAGATAGAAGCAGATGACGGCACCCCGCAGGACAGCCCCTGTGCCAACCACGTGTACGTCGATGATGTTGGCCACACCGACCAGCATCAGAATCAGCACCTTTTTGCAGATGCCTTTGAACCCAACAGCGCTGGACAGCTTCTTATCCGCGATGGCGCACATAACGCCAGAAAGATAATCCAGCGCCATGAGCACAATCAGGGCAATCAGCATACCGTCCACACCTCCCAGAAACCAGCCGATCCATCCGCCCACAGCGGTGATGGCTACCTGAATCTTTGCCCAGATCAGGTCAATCGAAAAATCACGCATTGGATGTTCCTCCTTATATTTTTGTATGAAAAAACCGCCTCGGGTGGACGAGACGGTAATTCATCAGGTTCCGATCGCTATCCAGTTGACTTTCCGTGTGCCGGAGCCGGAGGATCCTGCCATACAGACTTGGAAGCTGCTGGCAGACTCACTGCCGGTTTTCAGGACCGCAATGCCACTGGATGTAGGGTTGCCAGCGTAGGAAACAATGATCGTTGGTGTGTTTGTGAATCCAGATAGCGTAACTGTTGTCCACGAAACACCGGTCACACTCGTTTGACCATACTGGATTTTGAACGGAAGCCGTGCCGCGGGCAGTGTGCCTGTGGTGAGATTGCTGGCATTGTTCGCACCAAGATTGCTTCGAGCGTTTGCCGCTGTCGTAGCCCCAGTGCCGCCATTGGCGACAGGAACACCAGACGGCATGCCCGCATGAAACACCCGGTAGTTTCCCCAGGTGCCACCCTCGCAGACACGGACCATGACAGCATTGTCAAGGCTGGAGGCGTAGGCCTTTGTCCGGACTTCCAGCATTCGGCGATTGTTTCCAGTGCTGTCCTCCCATGCGGCAAAAGACGCCGCACCCACATAACTTCCCTCAAACACGATCCGATTTGTCTGTCCACTGTTTGTCGGGAGCAGGCACAGAGACGGATACAGGGTTCCTTGAATGTTCAGGTTGCCGGTCATCGTATCCCCGGACTTCTTCACTCCGCCCAGGTTGGCAATCGCGGCATCCGCATTAACCGAGCCAGTGCCGCCATAGGCGATCGCCAGAGGGGTACTCAGCTTCAGCGGCCAGCCGCAGTCAATATAGCCGTTTGTTTCCGCGACCTTCCCGATGCCGATACCGTTGCCGTTAGAAAGGAAGTCCAGCAATACCTGCTTTGTGCCGATACTGATGATCTGCTCCACGGAGTAGAAATAGTCAGCGACCGTGACCTTCAAGTTGTAGCTGTACAATGGATCGAAGGTCTGGCTCATCAGCTTGTTCGTCTTGCTGAGAGCATAGGAAGAATGCGTCACTGTCTCTGCCTGCGTCCATGCGGAAGCTGTGGACAGCTTGTAATAGATAGTGCAGGTCAGCGTGTTCTGGTTGTTCAACGCTGAACCGCTGCCCGTCAGGTTGTACCGGACTTTGTTGCCATCCACCTGTGCTGCCGTACCGCCGCTGTTGCAGCGTTCAGCGGTGAACCGGCTGATTGACGGGTATGCATAGTCCAGAACCGTGATGGTGGTGCTGTATGTTGCCGTCCGGCCACGGCTATCCGTGACTGTCACAGATAGCGTCAGGGATCCAGCTGTGGAGAGTGCCTTAGTAGCTGTAAATGATGCTGCCATATAGGTCACGCCGTCCAGCGTTGTCCGGTAAGAGGAAATGGTACTGCCGCGGGCACCCGCTGCCGTAATGGCTACAGACAGTTTGCTCAGGCTCTTCACGTAAGCGCCGATCCGGGTTTTGACCGTGCTGTTCGTATCATCCACAGCCACAGCGGATATGGAAGGAACCACACTGGCCGGGACTGTCAGGGTGAGCGTGCACGTTCGGGTACCCGTGAGCGTTCCGTTGACAAAGCTGTTACAGGTGATCGTGCACACACCGCTGGTAGCGTTCGGGATCTGGCTTGCCAGCGACAGCGGCGGAGTCCAGGAGACGGAAGCCCCGACGTTCGTCGCGATCGCACCGCTGGTATTCCCGAACCAGTAGGATATTGTGTGCGTCACAGCAGAGCTCGGGCGGTTTGTGTAAATCGTCACCGCGCTGCCCATCGCCACAGAGGATGCGGAAGTGCTTGGCTGGGAGGCGGCTTCCTCATACGTTACCGTTATGACGACATCCGACCAGGACAGATAGTTATAGGAATAGCCCTGTGCCGACGCGCTTGGGTTGGGATTGTAGATTGTGAACGTGTTGTTTCCGGCAGCAAGATAAGCCGCGACGGAGTTGTACAGCGATCCGGTCAGTTCATAGGCTGATGTATTGCCGTAGAAGTGTCCTGTAAAGGTTCCCAGCACATCACCGACATAGCCGGAACCGGTCACCCCGGATGCAATACTGTTCTGGTAGTTTGCCTTCCGGAGATAGACCGTTTTCGTACTGCCTTCACCGTAACCGGCTTTCTTTGCCGTAATGGTGAAGATAATTTCCTGTATGACCTTGTTTGCAAGGTTCATACCAGAAAAGCAGATGATACCAACGTTGTTTGAACCGGCTTCATAGAATTCCTGCGCCGCACTGTTTGAACTGCCATTCGAGGAATAATTGGTTTTCCGGGTGACTAGCGATGCGGCGTAATTTACGGTTGTTGCCATGGTATTCTCCTTTCCCGGTATTACCCGTTGTAAACAATGGACATATTGCCGTTTGTCTGCGGGACAAAGGCAAACTTACCGATGATCAGTTTCGTCAGGATCTCGGCCTGTGTGACATACAGTTTGTTGTTGCTCAGATAGGCGACCTCGGTGTCATTCATGTAGAAGGCCAGCCGGTCATTCACGACCCGGAAAGTAAACGGGTTCCCGGTTTTGCCGATGATCAGGCCATTATCCCCGAAGGTCATGTAGGTACGGATAATTGCGAGTTCCTCTTCCGTTGCCTCATGGGCATTCTGCAGGTCTTCCTCCAACTGGTTGATCCTTGTTACCGACCAGGTGAAGTTATCCTCCGTCTGCTCAGACAGGGTGCTCAGCTGCGTCCTGACCTGGGACATATCACTGGCAAGGGCGTAGTTCGCCTGAACCTCCTGCCGGATGCTGTCCGCTTCCGTGCTGATCTGGGCACGGACGGAAGCCAGCTTCAGTTCCATCGCCTCGTCTGTATCTTCAGGGGCCGGGGTGTAGTCGGTTGCCCGGTTGCCTTTCTCCAGCTTGGCCCAATGGATCGTGAAGTCTTCCGGGGACGACATCCCTGTCGGGGAACGCTTGATCAGTATATCAGCATTGTTCGGATCATCCTCAGGGGTATATCCGGTGGTGTACTCTGCCATAAATGTCGCGTGGACGATTTCCGAAGTTGCAGAAGTATCAAGACTGATGCTCTCAAGCAGGACGTGACCGTCAGCCGTATAGACGTCAATCTCGGACAGATCCAACGAAGAAACACACAGAGTCAGCGTGTACACTTCAGCTTCCACCATGGGTTCGGAAAGAGCATACCGGGCAATCAGATCATTACTGGTAACCGCTTCATCCCCGGACTTCAGCAGGTAGTTCCTGCCGCCGATCTCAAGGCTGTCGATCGCTTCATACGCTTCATAAGCCATCTGGGAAACAGCAGTCAGCACACCATTTTTCATCCGGTAGATCGGATGCTCCGGGTATAGGTACATCTGGTAAGTGTTGTACATATACCCGAGGGAGATGAAGGACAGCGTTTCCGTGGTATCCGTGGGATTCGTCGTCAGCCAGTTGGTGGCGCGTACCGTGAACATCTTTCCACTCAGCGTACCGACCAGGTACACTGTTTTCCGGGCTGTGACAGCAAAGGAACTGTCGCCAGTCACCGTCCGCAGGCTGATGGTCGGATAGCAGAGATACACGTTGGACAGGTAGTATCCCGCTGTTCCGTTGGAGGATGGGTATAGGATAGGATGGTCGACATTGAAAACACTGCCGCCAGCGAGGTTCCAGTACCCGGTATCATCACCGACGATGAGCATAGCCCAGGTGATATTCTGCTTGCAGACAACGGAGTTGCCGAACTTGATCCGGTCATAGGTATTGCCACTGTCGTAGTTCGCGTCTGCCCACCAGCCGGTATAGGTGCTTCCGTCGATCGGGGCGTTCACCTTATAAATCAGCCGGATGGCGTTGCCAGCGGCATAATGGTTCGTCAGTCGGGTCGTGCCGCTGTAATACACCGGGATCGCACCGGTCGTGGAATTATCCGACAGGGTCAGCTCCAGCGTGACGTTTGAGGATGTCGGTGCTACGGGCAGCCAGTACACAATCTGCTGTCCGTCCGTAAGCTGGGAGAAGGACGCCACACCAGTCCACGCGCTGGTACTGGAAACCTGTGTGCCGACGATGATCTCTCCGCCACCTGCTGCCGCAATGGCAGCGTTCATGTCGGTATAGATCTGCTGAACGGTTTGGTTGATTCCGGTATTGCTGGAAAGATCCAGAGTCTGGCCAAAGTTGGAGGAAACATGACTCGTTGTGATGGCCCCGGCTTTGATGTTGCTGCCTTCAATCGTGGCGGCGGCAATCTTATCGCCGGTGATCGTGGCGGCAAGGATCTCGTTCGCCGTGATCGTGGCGGCAGCAATCTGCTGCGCTGTGATCGACCGGGCAACGATGACAGTGCCGTTGATCTGCTCCTGGTATTTCTGATCCTGTAGTTCCTGAACAGAAAGCCCGGATGCTTCAGCGTTAATCTCGTAGATGATCCCATTAGCCCCGGTGATGATCAGGCGCTCTGTGGCCAGCGTGCCGGAGGTGATGACATCGGCGTTCAGGGAGACAACCTTCGCGGCGGTAATGGAAGCGTCCGCGATCTGGGCAGTTCCGATAGCACCCTGCGCAATCAGCGCGGTTGTGATCGCACCCAAAGCAATCTGTGCAGTGTCTACAGCGGCATTTGCGATCTTAGCGTTGGTGATTGCCGCCTGAGCGATCTTTGCCGTGGTGACTGCCAGATCAGCGATCTTGCCTTCCGTCACTGCCAATTGAGCGATCTTCGCTGTGACAATTTCACCGTCAAGGATCTTTGCCGCGACAATGGCAGCGTCCTGTATATTAGCCGTACCCACAGCCAGACCGCCGATTTTAGCATTGGTGATCGCGGCGTCTTTGATCTGTGCCGTGTCCACAGCCGCATCTTTTATGTTGGCGGTCTCCACGGCTGCTTGTCCGATTTTGGCGTGGGTAATCGCGCCGTCATGGATGTTGGCAGTCTGGATTTCCCCGGAGCCGATTTTCGCTGAAGTGATCGTGCCATCCTCGATCTGGGCGGTTCCGATCGCCGCTTGTCCGATTTTGGCCTGCGTAATGGCAGCGTCCTCAATCTGGGCGGTGCCAATGGCAGCGTTGCCGATCTTCGCCTTTGTAACAGCGGCATCCTCGATCTGAGCGGTACCGATTGCCGCCTGTCCGATTTTGGCCTTGGTAATCGCCGCATCCTCAATGTGGGCGGTTTCGATCGCC
>JAFSOC010000022.1 GCA_017447185.1 Clostridia bacterium
CAGATGTTTGACTTTAGCTTGCATCGCCAAAGCGGTTGGCCCAGCTTAGAATCTTGTCCACCTGGATTTCGTTAAAGAATCATACCACAGTGAGGAAACGGTAAAAAAGATCCGATAAAATAAGGGTTGATAGTCATAAGGAACTATTTGCCCGGGAAGACTGCGTAGCCGATTGGTTACGCAGTTTTCTTCTTTCTCGGGGCACGTTCCAGAATTACTGATTCAGTCAGGATCGGGATATCTACCTGACCCACAAAGTTGAAGATGATCTCGATTTTCTGTTTCCGTTTCCCGCTGGACTTGTCCGGCGCGTGAACGATAATCTTTTTGATAAAATCATTCACAATCGTTCCGGTCAGTTCGGGAATATCCACGTACTTGTTGATCAGCGCGGAGAAACGGTCATAATTGTCGTTCTCTTCCTGCTGCTCCTCGATCAGTTCACTCATTACGGAGATTTCTGTTCTCAGGCTTTCCTGTTCCTTTTCGTAATCCGCTGTCATTTTCAGATAGCGTTCTTCCGGCAGCTTCCCAAGAGCATAATCTTCGTACACTTTGGAAATAAGCCTGTCCACATCTTCCAGACGTTTCTGTGCTCTTTCCAGCTGTTTCTGATCAAGCCGGATGCTTTTCTCCTGCGCATCGCGGGTTATATGCATCCATTCTTCCTGGAATCCGACGGCATCCAGCCGAACGTAGTCCGTAACTGCGCGGATTCTCTCCAGAACGATATTCCGCAATACTTCTTCCCGGACATAATGCGCTGTGCATTCACCGTAACCGGACTTGTACAGGGAACACCTGTAATTGTCCTGAGAGCTGTCAAAACTCTTACAGGAACAAAAGTGCATCCGCCTTCCGCAGTCTGCGCAGAAGATGATACTGGAGAATAATCCCTTACGTTCCGCCTTCTTCGGAGTGCGGTGACGCAGTTTCCGCAATTCCTGAACCCTGTCCCACTGTTCTTTCGGAATAATGGCATCCTGTGTGTTTTCAATGATGTACATGTCTTCAGGCTTGTTCTGAATACGCTTTTTCAGCTTGTAGGACTTGGAGTACGTTTTGAAACTGCAGGTACAGCCATAGTATTCCGGGCGGTCCAGAATGCCCGTTGTCGTTCCGTCTTCCCAGTGGCAGGGATGCGGCGGGAGCGGTTTCCCATGACGCCGGTTATAAACCGTGGTCGGGGTTTCGATCTGCTCACGTTCCAGGATGCCAGCGATACGTGCGGTGCCGTTTCCTTCCATCGCCAGATCATAGATCTTCTTCACAATCGGCGCGGTTTCAGGATCGATAATCCAGTAGCCTTTCCGCATTGGATCATCCAGATATCCGTATGGTGCGCGGTTCATGTGCTTTCCGCTCATGCCGCGGGCGTGCAGGACGGAACGAACCTTCCTGCTCGTATCCTTGGCATAGAAATCATTAAACAGATTTCTGAACGGAGTAAAATCACTGTCGCCTTTTTCTGAATCCACACCGTCATTGACAGCGATGAACCGGACATTCCGTGTTGGAAATACGATTTCAATGTACTGTCCAACCTGCAAATAGTCCCGTCCAAACCGGCTCATGTCTTTTACAATGATTGTTCCAATCCGTCCTTCATCCACAAGGGAGAGCATCTCCTGCATCGCGGGCCGGTTGAAATTCGTGCCGGTATAGCCGTCATCCACAAAGAAACGGATATTCCTGAAGCCGTGGTCTTCAGCATACTTCTTCAGCATGCTGCGCTGATTCTGGATGGAATTCGACTCGCCTTCGAGGTCATCTTCGTTGCTTAACCGAAGATATAACGCGGTAATCTGCTGCTGATCCATGTTTAAATCCTCCTTTTTCGAATCAGCCGACAGTACCGTAGTGCTTGAATTCATATTACCATATCCGGCCTGTTTTGTCATTCTCAGCTGCCCTCCTTTTGCTTTCCCGCATCGTTCAGAATCAAGCGTTTTACTTTATCGAACAGCGGCTCTGTTCCATCGCAACTGGTGCTGATGCTGTACCAGGTGTTTCCAATCTTCCGGATGATCGTTTCAGAGAACGGATTCCGGTCATCTTCCCACCAGTCAAAGAATCCGGGCGGGGGCTCATCGGTATAATCAATGTTCGCGCACAGATCAATGGGGACATACTCTTCTTCATCTTCAAATGTGGTACTCTCGGGATCTTCCATGATTACGGCGGAAGTTGTATTCATCCGCTTTTCCTGTTCATTATCCATCATTATTCTCTCTCCTTCGGCTGGGCAGTCTTTTCCATTTCCCGGTGCTCATCCTGGCTGATAATATGATCCGTAACACGGTCCATCATCCGGTCCAGGTTCTTCTGATTGTTTAACTTTTCAGATATTTCCCGGAACGATACTTTTTCATCATGGGCCTTCAGAGGTAATGCATCCGGAATCACTTTCCGGATACAGTTCCGCAGATTCTGCAGCTGATTCATCTGCTGCCGGTAACTGTTCAGATCCGCATGAATGGATTCAACCTTTGCCCTCAGCTCAGAGGCTTCCTTACTCAGGGCTTTTTTATTCACCGGCAAAGATACATGAAGCTTTTTCAGCAGTTCCTTTGCCCTCACCGCTTTATCCATTTCAGCCCCATGTTTTTCCCGATATTTTACACGGGCAGATTCCCAATGGATCTTGCTGTTTTCTTCGAAAACCGGCTTCGTTTCCCGGATGGTCTGAACCGCCTGAAGGATAGCGTTAATATCCTGTAAACGGCTTTCAGTTTCAATGGCCTGATCATGCAGAGAAATCAATTTTTCATTCACGTCATTGATGTGAATTGCCAGATCACTGACGGTTGTCACATCCAGTTCGGTAATGAAGGACAGCGCTTTGTCAAACGCAATCAGTTCACTGTCTTCCGCTGTATTCAGATTGTCGTTTTTCAGATCCTGAACCCGCAAATCACGGTATGCAGTCAGCAGATCCCGAATGCTTTTTTCTTCCGGATTCTCAATGGTATCGACGCTCCGGATCATGTCCGCAAGGGTTTTCAGAATGTTGAGAATCATTTCCAGAATCCGATGCAGTTCTGCCAGAATCTGATTCCCGTAACCGATCTCCTGATTCCGGTTTCCGATCTCGGTTTCTACACCTTTTCGTTCCATCGCGGTAACAGCCGGTCCCATATGCCGCTGCGGTACTTTTTCCACACCCTGCCGCTTGTAGGAACGCATATCGACCCGTTCAGCACTGCCGGCTTTTTCGAGATACAGATTCTGCTTTTCCTCCCAGGCGTGACGCCAGAGTTCAGCCTTATCCTGGTGGTTCCAGTCAACGGTATCCATGCGGATTCTTTTGCATTTTCCCTTCTCGTCCCTGACCCGTTCACCATTCTCATCCAGCAGGTAAGCGGTCTTCGTTTTCGGAAGCCATTTTCCGTTTTCATCCATGGCACGTACAGTTAGCAGAACATGTGCATGTGGATTACCGTCATCCTCCATATGAACGGCGATATCCGCGATCATACCATTATCCACGAATTCCTCCTGACAGTGTTCAGTGATCAGGGCGATGTTCTCTTCCAGAGGCAATTCCCTGGGCAATGCGACAATAATCCGGCGAGCAGTCTGTGCGACAGAGGACTTTTCACTGGCATCAACCGCGTTCCACAATACGGACCGATCCCGGTATTCCTCCGGTGCGTTCGGCGGGAGAAGAATATCCGTGTGTACGACACGCTCAACATGCTTTCCGGAATGCCAGACGCCTTCGTATTCTGAATAGATCTTTTCACCGGACTGGTAGGATGCTGAGTCCGTGCAGGAATGGCTCGTTCCGCCTGGACCTCTGCTGACGATGCCGATACTATAATGGGGACAGGGCATGGTATCACCTCCGGTCATATGCCCATGACAAGAACAAGTTTGCTGCAAGCCTGTTCCCGGTGTTGGGAATGGAATCCCAACACCGGGGAAAAGGCATCTGCCAGGAGCGAGGGAACGATCAGCCTGCAGGCTGATCAACAAGAATGGATCCGAGCGAATCAGCCAAAACTGCCGGTAATCATTTTCTGAAAAATGACCGGCAAAAGTTTCGGCTGAGGGGTAGCCGATGCAATCGGCGCAGGGGGTACCCCTGTTGTTGGCTGCGGCGGTGCTGCAGCCAACGGGCTTCCCGCAGGGACCCTCGGAGAGCGCAATTAACGCACATTCAGTGCGTATAATTGCGCCTCCTCTGAAAATGGTTGCCTCATGTCGGTTCATCACTCGTCCTCTTCGGGTTCTTCAATCTCGTACCCGGCATACGGATCTTCGGGGATTTCCGCAATCTGATTCGTGTCAGAATCATTTGAAGAAACGGTACCGGCAGACTGATCAGCAATCTCCGCGACCAGCTTTTTTGCAGCCGGCAGATTGAACAGTTCAGTCAGAAGAGTTGCGACTGTATCATTCGTAATGTTTTCAGGATCAGGGAGATAGGTTTCCAGCATACCTCCACGGGTGCACAAGCGGTGTGTCCTGATCCTGCGTTCCTCGTCGGCAATCCTTTTCCGGATATCGCGTTCCTGGATCTCAATCCGCTGCTTGTCCTGAAGAACTTTCGCCTGTCTTTCCAGCAGTTTTTCCATGTTCATTTTCTTACTCATAGTTTTTCCTCCTCGCGTTTTTTCAGGTATCATGGATAATTAGCCTCCTCACCATTGAAGGCAATTTATGGGACGTTTTAAGTCACTTTTGCGAAAAAAAGTGACTGCTGATCAGCCCAATGGAACCATCTCCTTTCGCTGTCAACCCGGCATGCTTGATCACGTTTCCCTCTCTTCCCCGTAATAAGGCGCTAAGAGCAACCTCCTCTGTCTGAATCCGGATTGCAATCCATGAACCCGAGTGAAAAAAGAAAAAAAGTTCTCTCGTAAACTACCGAAAAAAGTAACCCCTTCTCTCGAAACCAAGCGGAATCAAGGCGTGCATCATACGGCCAAACTGATGAATTTCCTTTACCCATGAAGATCGTTCTGCTCATTAGCGCTTTCCTTTCACTTAAAACCGAAAAATGGTTGCCCTGTGCACCTGGAATGAAAATGATTTTTCCTCCCATATATGCAGGTAATTTTGGGGGCCTTCTGAGTCACTTTTTGAAAATTTCTTTTCGAATTTTTTTGAAAGGCTTGACATATATGAAAAAGAGAAGATAATAAAGGTAGACATATGTCTACATCTTGGGTAAAAAGAAAAACGCAGATGGCATTCGTACATAAAGTGACTCAGGGAAAAGGAGGAAGAACTCATGAAGATCAAAGAAGCAAAATTCGATATGGACAGCAATTATGTTTATGCTGCTCTGGATTCCGGGGATATCATTTTTGTTGACTGTGATGCGTTCGAACGGGCTTATGCGGAAAACATGTATCAGCGTTCCGAACTCGACTACCTGATCTATAACGATCCGGCATCTTATGTTCAGCTGGCAATGGATGGAGATACGCGAGAGTATCTTCAGAGAGCGACACAATATACGCGGTTGAACGATCTCAGATAATTTCCCAATCAAAAAGAGCTTGACATGATATGTAGACGCGTGTATACAACGAAATGTATACACGCGTTGATTTATTATCGGAGGCATTGAATATGGTAGTACAAATTACGGAAGCAGAGTGGAA
Organism: Clostridia bacterium; assembly: GCA_017447185.1. Lineage (GTDB taxonomy): Bacteria > Bacillota > Clostridia > Christensenellales > Aristaeellaceae > Aristaeella. Next base: position 5,616 of record JAFSOC010000022.1, read on the forward strand.
GATTATGGAATGCCTGTGGGATCATGCCCCTCAGACCATGGGAGAGATCACAACGACACTGGAACCGGCAACATGCTGGACCCGCCAGACAGTTATTACTTTGCTGAAGAGAATGACTGAAAAAGGCGCAGTCAGCATGGATGATTCCGGACGAGCCAAGAAGTACGTTCCCCTGATTACCAGAGAGGAAGCCTCCACCGTGGAAACCCAAAAATTCCTGAATCATGTGTTCAAAGGGAAAGCTTCCTTACTGGTTAATCATCTTGTGGATACAGGTGAACTTTCCACGGATGATCTACAGGAAATTATCAGCATGATCAGAAATAATTAGTGTCTGCTCAACAACTCTGGAGGTGTTGAGCAGACACTACATATCATATTTGGATTTAGTAATTGATTGTTTTTCTTATCTGGTGCTTCCACGCCAAATGGGAATAGTTCTTACTCTTGTAGTGAAAAGCGGAAAATCAGGATTAGCAAAGCCTTATTGTCATTATCTATACCAAGAAGAATATTAAAGCCGGCACTTTCAAAGCCATATGACAATCCTCCGGCACCGCTGAATAGATCAATGGCATTATACTTTCCCATAATATAGCTCCTCTCCAGGGATACTTATATTATTATCATCCATTTTACCTTTTCATCCAAGATTGAAGATGTTTATATTTTGCCTTGCGCCTGTATGCTACATAAATCCATGCTCCCTGGCGGCCACAGGCGCACCGCTGCCAGCCCAACACGGCGCAAGGTGCTCTTTGGCCGCAGGCCAAGAGGGCCGCAGTTGTCCGCGTTTGGGCCAGCGGCTATGCGCCGCCAGCCGGGGGGGGAGGGGCGGGCGATGGCAGGCAGCATGGGCGGATCAGCCGAACTACCGAAGTGAGCGGGACCCGGCCGTGCACGACAAGCGGCGCACAAGCGGAAGGGGCAGCGGGGCCCCAACGCGACGATGCGCCGCACAGAGGGCACGGAGAGGGGCTCCGAGGAAGAGAGGCCCGCACGGGCGCCTACCGGAGCGAGGGCGAGAGAGGCTGGAGCACCGTGAGGAAGAGGATTCGCCGCAGTCCGGCGCGTATGCGCGGACCTGGGTGAATCCCGACCGAAGGGTCCTGCGGCCGGAATGCGGCAAGAGGCAAAAAATGATTCTTTTTTGCCCGAAGGCGCCCGGCTGCAGGGTCCCCCACTATACCCCCACGGGTTTCAACCCCCAATGGATTCGATGAAGGCTTGCATCCTCACGATAGATTTCAACAGCCGAGATGGACAGCAGGATAAGCAGCGCAATGCACACCACAGCCTGTAACGCGAGATGCACTTTGCTTCTCATCATCGATATACCCCAGTATTCCCGTGTTTTCGGAAAAAAGGGCCGCAAACAAGATTGTTTGCGACCCGGCAATGATTATATTATTTCAGGTTGTGCAGATATTCCACCAATGCAGGCCGGCCATAGAAGGATTCAGCCTTTTCCAGGCGGAAATCGGGCTCCACGCCGGTATCGGTGTTGTAAAAGGAGCCGTTCCGGATAATGGAGATCTGTTTGTTTCCGGAAATCTGGAAGATGGTTCCCTCTGCTGTGGTACAGGGCAGCACTGCGCAGGAACCGCCGCCCGTTGTCTGGCCGATCAGCGTAACGATGCCGGAAGCGCGGCAGGCCGCGGGTACCAGGTTGCCGCAGGAGAAGGAACATCCTGTGGTCAGGCAGTATAGCCGGTAGCCGTTTGCCACATTATCCTGCTCATCATGCTTTCCGTCCAGGTTAACGTCGGCCAGGTAAATGGCATTGCTCTCCGCACCGGTAAAAGTATCGCGCAGCGCCATATCCGCCTCGCCAAGGAACCAGGACATCACGAAAATCGCGGCTGTCGAGTCGCCGCCGCCGTTCATGCTCAGATCCAGCACGATATTCCGGATGGGGCTGTTTTCCCGCTTGATCTGGTTGTTGGCATAGATGATCAGGTCAATCGTATCCCTGGGATTGTCAAAGTCAATGCCCGGGTCGTAGTAATCCTTGCGGTAGGCGGTGAAGCTGTCAAAGGTGATAAAGGCGGTATCGCCCACTTCCTCATAACCGGGAACCCAGGCCCGGTATACCGCTTTCCGCGCATCATCGTAAATGGCATATCTCCGGCTGTCATTCCGGATTGAAGGACCGAAATAGGCGATGCTGATCCGGCGTTCTGCAGCGATATCCCGTTCGAACAGGAAGGATCCCCTCGTGAATCCGCTGTGCAGGTCGTCAAAATAGGTATGGGTCAGGTTAGCGATTGCAAAGCTGGATTTCATGGGGTTGGTGCTGATCAGGTTCTGGAAAAGTTCTTCATTGTTCACAAAGAACTGACCGAAGCTTTCGATGTTGTGTTCAGGCTTCAGGCCGTATCTGCAATCCAGCAGAAGGCACAGTTCCTGGAAATTGAACCGGGCATATTCCTCACTCACGTCGTGCTTTGGCGCGGAATCCATCGTGTTGATGAATGAGCAGTTGTAACCGGAGCAGATGATCATTTCCCCTGTGAAGACGATAAACACATATTCATCGCAGACCAGCAGATCGTTCAGGGTCTGGAAGGGAATATAACATTCCCCGTCCGCCTCGACGATGTCCATCCCGTAGTCGGCCAGGTTCAACTGAATCTCGTTTCCGGCGCGGTTGAGGTACATGCCCTGCTTCAGGACAAACAGGCTGGAAGCCGTGATTTCCTCCTCGGGCGTTTCGGCTTCTCCGGATTCGGGTTCAGAGGCTTCCTGTCTGTCTTCCCCGGACTCCTCCTCCGCGACTGCGTTTACTGCCTGTTCGATGGGCGAAAGGGTTCCCGCTTCCGGCAAGTCCATGGTAGAAACCATGATCTTCGCGCCAACCGACTGGGTGAAGGTGTTGTAATTGCTGAACAGTATCAGGTCCTTCTCCGGAAAGGCATAGAGCGTGCTGCCATTATCGGGGCGGGTCGCTGTATAATGGTGCAGCTCGTCTTCACCATCGCTGCCGATTTCGTATGTGATGCCCTCCTTGTCGCGCAAAGCAAGCAGAGAAGAAAGGAACTGCGTGTATTCAGACAGCGCAGCGTAGGGAATATCCCCGCCGTCCACAAAGTAAAGGTTCATCGTGCTTTCCGTCGGCTCTCCGGCCTCGTCTGACAGCTGCAGCAGAAAGGGATAGGAAACACCCGTTACGATGTGGTTTTCCACCGGCCCGACGGGTGTTTCCGCTCCCTCCGCCAGCGCGGCACAGCAGCCCGTCAGCAGCGTCAGTACCGTCAGGGCTGCCAAAAGCTTATGCAGGCTCTTTTTCATAGCGGTTTTCTCCTTTATTATTCCGCCTGTTTCAGGAATACGGACACATCAGAATAGGTTTCCGGCGCCCTGTATCCTTCCTGTTTACTTCGTTTCGATGGCCTTGTTCAGTTCGTTCATCTCTTCGACCAGCGCGTTCATACTGGCCTCATCCTTGGGCAGATTGCTGATGATGCCCATCAGACCCTTGTCGGTGTTCTCAGAAGCCTGCGCCCACAGGCCGTCCGGTTTCACTTCCAGCGCCTTCTTATGCAGTTCTGTGAAGGCTCTGGACCAGACGGAACTCAGGGAAAACGCCAGAATGACCGCCAGCGCGGCAATCACGATGGCAGCGATGCCGCCCTTGCCGTCCTTCTTCCTTTTCAGGAAGGCCAGTACCACAGCGGCGACGGCAAGCACCGCGGCGATGATCGCCCCGGTGGTGCCGAAAAGGAAGGTGGCGAGAAACGCGCACACAATCGCGAGAATACCCAGAACAACTGCAAAAATACCCATTTTCATTTCCTCCGTTTTACTGTTTTTTATTCTGTAAATGACGTTTTCATCATTTTACATCCTTTTTGTCAAAGATCCTGATGGCTGGCAGCAAAAAGATGAATCCCGCCACAATGGCAACCGCCAGCGCTTTCAGGGTATCCAGGGGTTTTTCGTTCATGACGGTGTCCGGCATAATGGAGCTGATATCCGTATTCTGGCCGAAGATCGGTTTCAGGCCTTCGTTGATGCCCATGTAAATCAGCGAGGTCAGCCCCAGGCCGAAAAGGACAGCCAGGATCATGCCCAGGGACTTGCTGCGCAGCGTGGAAACCACCAGTACCAGAATTGCGCAGAGGCTCTGGACCAGAAGCAGCTTCAGCACAAGCACGCGGATGCTGTCCGCTACGCCCGCGTCCATGACGATCCGCTGAACGAGTATGGTGCCGATCAGGTTTCCGATGATGCCGACCGCGGCAAAGCACAGGTTGTGCACGGCAGAAGCCGTGAACTTTGAAAGCACCGTGAAACCCTTCATGGGCATCTGCCCGGCGATATTCTTGATGTATCCGTTTTCCACGTCCGCGTAAAAGAAGAAACACAGGGACAGCAGGGCCAGCATCAGGCCCATCATCGGGAAGGGATCGCTGAGAATGCCGGAAAGGTTCACTTCTGCCGGGAAGGTCTCATTAATATCGGTCGAAAGCGTATTGGCCAGCGTATACATCAGCTTGGCCACCGGCGCGTTCACCAGAGCCAGCACAAACGCGATTGCGAGGCAGACCAGGAACGATTTGGATTTCAGCATCCGGTACAGGTCCATTCTGATCAGCTTACCCATTGTGCTCACCTCCGGTCATGCCCAGGTAGTATTCCTCCAGCGTCATCGTGCGCAGGTAGATCTCCTCCAGGCCGATGCCGGCGTTGACAATCGCTCTGGAAATCTCCTTGCACTGATCCATGCCCCTGCCGGCCCGCAGGCTGCCGTCCGGCTCGTGGATTACCCCGCGGATCCCCATGTTTTCAAGAATCCGCAGCGTTTCCGGCGTGTTGTCCGTACGCAGGATCAGGCTCTTGCCGCAGCGTTCGTGCAGCTCCTCCGCGCTGAATTCGTCCAGCAGCGTTCCCTCATGGATGATACCGTAGGCATCCGCCACCTTGGCCAGTTCGTCCAGGATGTGGCTGGAGATCATGATGGTGATGCCCCGCTCATCCCGGAGCTTCGAAAGCATTTCACGCACTTCGACGATACCCTGCGGATCCAGGCCGTTGATCGGCTCATCCAGCACAATCAGTCTGGGATCTCCAACAAGTGCCAGGGCGATTCCCAGACGCTGGCGCATACCGAGGGAATAGGAACCGGCGCCCTTTTTGGCATCCGTGTTTTCCAGACCGACGGTCTTCAGCAGGCTCTCCACGTAGCCCTTCGGTTTGATCCCCATACCGATGCATTTGATCTTAACATTCTCATAGGCCGAGAGCCGGGGATACAGGCCGGGGTGCTCGATCAGCACGCCTACGTTTTTCAGCTGTTTTTGCATCGCCATGCCGGTTTTCCCGAAAAGGGAGTAGCTGCCCCGGGTGGGCCTGGACAGCCCGCTGATCATTCGCATGATCGTGGTTTTCCCGGCACCGTTCCGGCCGATCAGTCCGTAAATCTGTCCTTGCTGAATATGCAGATTTACATCTTTGGCGGCCTCCTTCTGACCGTAAACCTTGGTCAGGTTGTTGGTTTCCAGGATGTATTCCATTTCCTTTCTTATGCTCCTTTCGCTCAGGGGTTATCGGGTTTATGGTTCCGAGCTTTTGTCCTGCTCAGCTGTTACGGGAATCCGCACATGAATGCTCTGGTTGTCGACGATATAGGAATAGTCATAGTCGATGGCGTCGGCTTCCTTGCTGATGTTCAGGTTCTCAAAGCTTTGATCCAGGAAAGCCCTGTAGGGATCCCACGTGGTCAGGATCAGCTGGAGATGATGCCCCGGCTGCACCGTATAGGCCGTGGGAAGCATGTAGAACGTGTAGTCATAGAACTCGCCGGCTGTCAAAGGGACTGTGGTCGTATATTCACTGGAATCATATCCGCATCCGGGGTTGGTCAGGTCGGTCCAGCCGTAGGAAATCACCTTTACCGGGGTCTGATCCTGCACGTATTTCACAATATTGTTGGAACGCCACGCGGAGGCGCCTTCATATTCACCGATAGTTTTCACAGGAAGCCTTTTGTTCAGGCTTTCCTTCAGCACATAGGCGTCAAAGGCGCTTCCGTCGTCGGCGGTGTCCGCCAGAACCGCTGTAATCATGAGACCCTCGTAATCCTGGATCTCGCTGGAAAGCCGCAGATGAATCTCCGGCACGCCGTAAACTTCGGTTCCTTCCGGCAGATCAATTGCATACTTTGCGCCCAGTTCCTCCGGAAGGCTCATATAGAACAGATCCTGCGCTTCCACGCTGGGGTTCAGGGCGGCCTTGGCATAAGCGGCCATGCCCTTGGATTTGATGACAGTCCGGTCGCGGGTAAAGCTGACCGAAGCGTCCACATAGTTGAAATCCCGCCAGGTATCGGAAGTGTTCCAGCTGCCGTCCACATTGGACTGATAGAGCACCTGAGGCATTTCTTTGGTCTGGTTGTCAATCCCGTACAGGTAATAGGCCAGCCAGCGGGTCAGGATCTCGTTCCACAGCTCCCCGTTGACCATGGTGTTGTCCAGCACATTATGGCCGTCCTGGTGCAACACCAGGGTATAGGGCTTCCCGGCCTTTGCGAAGGCCTGCGTCATCAGATCCGCCTGCTTCGTGTTTACATTGAAATCGTTCATGCCCTGCACGATCAGTGCCGAGCACTGAAGGCCTTCCCAGTCCTTTGAATAATCGGATTCTTCCCAGATGGGCGCGTAGTTGCCGTTGGTTGCCAGCTGATCCTGCGCGATCTGCCAGAGCCAGGAGCCGTACTCCTTATTCGTTACTGTCCACTGGTTGTCCAGGAAGGTCCCGCCGCAGTTGAAGCCTGCCAGCGCGTTGGCATAGCTGACCTCAAGGATGGTGGGAACGCCCTGCGAATTGGTGTAGTCATACCAGCTGGCGATACCGGCGACGGGAATGATGGTTTCCAGGCCCTTAACGCCGGTGGTGGCCACCTCGAAAGGCAGCGTCCCGCCGTAGGAGCAGCCGGTCATGGCTACCTTACCGTTGCACCAGTCCGCCCGGATTTCGATGCAACTGGTTTTGTCCGTGAAGGCCTTTCGGTCGCCGGTCAGCCATTCGATGACCGCCTTGTGGCTGTCCCGCTCCAGATGCGTACCGCACAGTTCAAAGCCCTCGGATCCGTAGGTGCCGATGCCGCTGGCTTCCACTACGGCAAAGCCCCTGACCAGGTAATAATCGTAGCTGCTCAGGTAGCTGTAGCCCTGCATGGACCCGCTCGACCGGGGCACTACGTAGTTCCAGTCCCTGTCCGGGCGGGCGATGGCGGCGCAGTCCGGCGTGCTCATCTCTCCCGCCGGGGTTCTTTTTTCACAATCGCGGTACAGGCTGTTGTAATCAAAAGAAACCTGGTTGAACAGCGCTTCCGGATTGTTCATTGCGTCGCTGACGACTCCGACGCCGTAAGGGGTTGGATCATAGATGACCGCCGCCTTGAATTTTCCCTCCACGGCGCCCCGGGGCACCTGCACCAGAACCTTGACCAGATCCGCAAGGCCGTCGTTGTCCGTGTCATTATCGGTTTCCACATACACGCAGAACCGCAGGATATCACTGTTTTCGTTACTGTAGCCAGGATACCTGGGTTCGGAATTCTCGCACATGGGCAGCAGGGTGCCGTTTTCAATCCGCAGGTTTCCGTCATATGCGGGAGCATCCTCAGCCGGCGCCGTCCCGGCGAAGGCCAGCATCCCCAGGACAATCAGCACAGCCGTAAGTCGTTTCATCTTCAGAATCCTCCTGATCTTTGGACTCAGCGCAGCCCGTTGATGAGTTCCGCCAGCACGTTCCGGTCATAGAAACTGCGGAAGTCCCGGATGAAAACATCCGGTTCAACACCCTGGTCCACGTCGTAGTAAGCGCCGTTTTTCACAAAGGAAAGCCGGTTCGGACCGGAGATCTGAAGGCTGGTTCCCCAGGCAGTCGTGACGTAATTGACAGAACAGCTTCCACCGCCGGTTGTCCGGCCCAGCAGCGTCACCCGTCCGTCCTCCTTGAAGGCCCAGGGCACCAGGTTGGCGCAGGAGAAGGAACGGCCGCTGGAGAGGCAGTACAGGTTCAGATCCCTTCCAGCCAGCGTGTCTTTTTCGTCGTACAGGTGATCAAGGTTTACATCAGCACGGTAGGTGCTGGTGGCTTCTGCCCCCGTCGCGGTATGGTAGATGGACAACTGCGCCTCGCCGAGAAACCAGCAAAGCGTCCAGATGGCCGCGGGCGCCAGGCCGCCGCCGTTCAGGCTCAGGTCCAGCACCACGTTCCTGATCGGGCTGTCTTCCCGGAGAATCTGCTGATGGGCGTAGCTGATCAAGCTGATGGTATCTTTGGAAATGTCGGGCAATTCGCCTTTTTCAGCCCCGCCGTAATAATCAAAGGCCGGATCAATGAGGAAATTGTCAAAAGTTACAAAGGCGGTATCTCCTACCTCGTAATACGGCTCTTTTGCTTCGGGATATTCCTCCCGGAGGCTGAGCAGCATGCGGAAGAGATTTCCGCGGGATGTGGTGCTGAATCCGACATTTAATCCCCTGTCGTACCCCGGATCAACCAGATAGGAGCGGGAAATCGTCTGGGTGTGGCCGTCATCCAGCCAGTATGTGGTGATATCATAGATCGCGTCGTCCGCAGTTTGGGCCTCAGGATCCAGCAGGTCCGCCGCCAGTCCGACCTGCGTCAGAAAATCGGAAAAACGGCTGATATGGTGTGCGTCCTTCAGACCATAGAAGAAATCCATCTCAAGGCAGAACTCACCGTAGCCGAAAGCGGTCAGCGCCTCGCTGCGTTTTCCCTTGGGAGAGGCGGCGGAATACTGTCCGTAGAAGGACTGCTGAATCTGGGCTTGAATCGCTTCAAGGATCATTTTGCCTTGCTCCGTCTGGCTGATTGCATCCAGGAAGTATGCCTTCCGTTCCGCAGACGTTGTGCATTTCTGCGCTTCTGCGATCATCTCCGGCGTGATCAGCCCGTTTGCGTACAGGATGTCGGGCAGCTGTTCCTCCAAATTGACCATGTCCTTCACAGGAGCAACAAATAACCCTTCCTGGTTGTAATACATGCCCATGTACTTCGAATAGAACGTAAATGCCGAAAGCGTCTGCAGCGGCACGAGGTACTTTCCGTCCTGGGCGATTATGTTGATCCCGTAATAGTCTTTCAGGTTCAGCCGCGTAGCGTTTCCGTGGCGTTCCCGGGAATTGGTGCAGCTCAGGAGAATCGGCTCTCCCTGTTCATTGGTTTCCGGCAGCATGGACAGGTCCAGGTAAGGCGTGTTTGTTCCTTGCAGGAAGCCGACATAATCGTCCCAGATTATCTGGCTGTTTTCAAAATCAACAGCCATGATATTCCCGCTTTCACGCGTCAGGGTGACCACCTTTCCGGTTTCATCCACCCCATAGGTGACATGGAAGCCCGCATAACCCTGGGCCGAGGAAGAATTCGCGAAAGTCATGTTTATCAGTTCAGCCCAATCGGTCAGGTCCACATAGGCCAGGTCGTCTGCGCCGTCCGCGAAGTACAGCGGAAAGCCTACGCTGCTTATTCCTGCGGGATAGTTGTATACGGGAACCGTCTTCATCTCAATCTGATGGATTTGCGGCCCCTCTTCCGGGACGGTTTCAGCCGCGGCGCAGCCCAGGAGCATTGCCAGGGCAGTCAACAGTGCAAGAATCCGTTTCATCATGTGCTTTTCCTCCTTATCATTCATGGTCATGTAAACCAGTGGGTCATATTCTTCTGTCCGGATTCATTCCGTCAGCTTATTTTCCCCAGGTCATCAGCCGGTCTTCCGGTTTTATATACATTCCGTCGCCTTCCTGAATGTTGAAGGCTTCCCGGAACTCGTCTGCCATCTGCACGTTAACATTGACACGCAGGTATGCCGGCGCGTGCATGTCGATGCTGTACAGCAATTCCTGTACAGACTGCGGCACTGCCATGGCATAGATTCTCGCGTATTCATGGAAGAATGCCTTCATATCCAGTCCTTTGGCTTTTGCCAGCGCTGCCGCCGCTTTCAGGCCAGCCAGGTCCGCGGTGTTTTCCACCCGCAGGACAGTTCCCCTGCAGGATATGCCGGGCAGGATCGTGATGCCGTTATAGTAGTCTTCCACAGCTTTCACCTTTTCGAGGAAGACTTCCCGGTCCGTCTCCGTCAGAATCGGATTGCCCAGCCCGTACGCGTCGCACTGGCTGCCGGCGTAGTCGAAGGCGTGGCTGATCTCGTGGCCGATCACGGTTCCGAGACCGCCCAGCACCTGAGCTTCTGAGGCATTCCCGGGACAGGTCCAGGAGAATACGAATCCGGGCAGCAGGTTGACCGAATTGGAAAAGGGATCGTAGAAACAGTTCGTGGTCAGCGGGTTAATAACTTTCCAGGGCAGGTCTGCCTTCGCGGGCTTGCCGATATAAGCGTTCTCCGCCTCGTTCAGATATGCCTTGATGACCAGATAGCTGTCCAGGAGGCTGCCGCCTTCGGAGGTCGGTGTCAGCTTCAGGCCGGAAAAATCGAAATACCCGCCGTCTGGTTCCAGGACGTTCAGCCGCATGTGATCCAGCTTTTCCAGGGCCTTTACACGGCTTTCCGCGCTGAGCCAATCTGTTTCTTCGATCAGAGTACGGTAAGTGTCGATCAGGCCCTGTGTGACAGAAGTGAACTGATCCTTCACTTCATTGCCGAGGACTTTTTCCGCGTAAAGCTTTGCCAGCAGGTGGCCGAAGGTGTCTGCACGGTTGCAGACAAACCATGGGTTGGTTGCCGCGTCCAGAGGCTGCTGCTGGTTCAGTTCCCGCAAGCTGTTGATCGGTTCGGGACTCAGGAAGGGAACGACCTCCATCAGCACCTTGTACTGGGTCAGGAGCTTCATCCTGTTGAGGTTTTCGTCCGTCCAGAGGTGATCCAGTTCCTTCAGCCAGCCGGGGCACGGGACGACAAAGGCGGACGCCTTGTCCTTTCCGAATTTTGCCAGCGTGGCGGTCAGCGGAAAACTGCTGCACTGACTGCCAAGTTCTTCCATTGTCATGCGCTGCGGCGCGCTGCTGATGAAGCCATACTCCGACGCGGCCGCCTTTGCCTCGCTGTATCCTTCCTTTACATAGGCAACTTCCGTATTGAACAGATCCAGAATTGTGCCGGCTGTATCGCCGCTCGGGACTTCAAGCGCAGACAGCACTACCGGGATATACAGAACCCGTTCCAGGGACGACATCTTCTGCTGGAAGGTGACTGCGTCCTCCACCGGTTCGGAATAGCTGTTCGCCCCGTTGGAGTAATCGGAGGTCAGCGCAAGAGCGGGAAAAATCCAGACCCCGTTTTCCCTGTTCAGGGCCAGAGGCGCTACGGGCATGGCCAGGTAAGGGGAGAACGGGAAGTCTTCCGCGGTCAGCACCTCGTTTAGCTCCTGTATGGACGTGGCAGCGGCAATTCGCTCGAGGTACGGGGAGATCCGGGAAAGTGAATCCTTACGGAGCGCATCCATGTCCGCAGCCTGTTCCCAGAATATTTTCAGCTGATCAATCCCATTGCCGGAAAGGGATTCATCCTGCAGCAGGGACATGACGGCGGCCTGGATTTCACCCGCACTCGCTGCCAGCGGCATACTCATGCCGGCGGCCTGGCTGGCAGCCAGAAAATCATAATTCACCGCGGCATAAAAATCATCTTTCTCCTCGGGTGCGGTTTCCGGCAGATTGCCTGTCACCATACTGTTTACCCAGGGGGAGCCAAACAGCTCCGCCGTTTCTTCCGCGGGCAGCGCTTCCCCAAATACGCCGACAACCACTGTCAGGCACAGCAGCAGGGCCAGCAATGCGACAGCTCTTTTACTCAGATATTTCATTCCATTTTCTCCTTTTTATCAGTTTAAACTCAGAAATTCTTCGGCCGCCTCACTGTCCAACCCGGTCCCAGCGCTTCTGCGCCGCGGAAGAATGCAGGAAGGCGTACATCGCGGTATCCAGCACCGCCGGCAGGACAAGGCTGATCACGGCGATGGTGCGGAAGGAAACGCCCGATTCCTTAAGAACCGTGAAAAAGAGGATCGTCGGGAGAAGCGAGATTACCGCGGTGGTCAGCATCGGAATCAGCGCGGCGGAATTGCTTTTCACCGCCTTGGCGATGCTGGGGAAATTCAGTTTCCCGAGATACAGGTTGGCTATGACGCCGATATGCGCGCAGAAGATATGCGCCAGCAGGGGCATCAGAAAGGTAAAGACAATGGCAAATAGACCCATCTCCGGGATGGCTGCCGCCATGATCACGGAGCAGACAAGGGAGAAGGGAAGCGCCACAATCAGGTGCGCGTACACCTTGCTCCTGAGCACCTGGGAAGCTGTGACCGGGCTGCTCTTGAGTATCCAGATGTTGTTGCTTTCCACGGAGATGGACGGCCCGGAAATATAGCTGAATGCTGCAAGCGATGCCAGCAGCAGACCGAACACAAGCTTCAGCCCGTCGGTGCCGATGATATTGACGATGTTCTCAAAAAATCCGGGATCGGCAGCCGCGGCGCTAGTTGCGGCGGAAGTTGCCCCGGCCGACTGGCTGTTTGCGCTCACTACGATCATGATTGTCATGCCCAGAGAATAAACCAGCCCCAGGCCCGCGTTGAGCATGTAGGAGGAGCTGTTGAAAAAACGGTTCAGCTCCTTTTTCGTCATCGCCAGGACGGGGGAGACGGAGCGCAGCGCTTTTGCTTCGTACTTCAGCTTTTTCACACCGGACCTGGTCGTCACAATCCGGACAAAGGACTTCGTGAGCGCCAGACAGACCAGCGCAAAGGGAATGATACAGCAGGCCGCGAAGATCAGGAACATGCCGATGTCTTTTCCAGTGCAGGCTACGCCCATGGCGTAGAACGGATACAGAACGCCCCGGAACACCCCGGCGATCCCCTCGCTGTTATCCGTAATGGTCTTCAGGTGCTGGTTGATGTCCCCCAGGAATACGGCGTAGAAAGCACCCAGCAGAAGCAGGGAGAAGACCATCTGGAATATAGCCTTCCGGCGGATCCTGCGGGTGATCAGGGAAACAAGCCAGCCCAGCAGGCAGGACAGGGTCGTGCTGATCAGCGCCAGCAGGAAGGCGCTGATTACATACAGGATCACGCCGCCGATGTCCGCCGCACCGCCCGCTGTCAGCTTGACCACGCCCGCCGCGCCCATAAACGCGACGGAGAAAAAGGCGTTCAGGATATACAGGGCGCTGATCCGGCTGCCCAGGATCGCGGAGGGGGGAATCGGCATGGCCAGGAGCATCTCATTGTCCTTCGCCTCAAAGATGGCCCCCTGGGCATAGATCGACGTAAACATGAAGGAGACCAGGAAAGCCAGCCCGCCGACCATGGCAAAATACAGCCATTCCATATCCATTCCTGCCATGTTGATGTACAGGGGTTTCAGGATCTTGCTGAGCAGGAAGCCGAACAGGCACAGCGTCAGGACGGCGGTGCAGGCAAGCAGCGCGATCTTGCGCACATTGATCGCCTGCTTACCCTTTGTCTGGCCGGAAAACTGGTCAGCCAAAGCCAGGATCCGGGTTTTCAGCAATAGCTTAAGCATGCTTTTCCCCTTCCTGAGCCGCGTCCTCATCGACCCTGATGTCATCCACCAGTTCAAGGAACACTTCCTCCAGGCTTTCGTTGCCCTTCACCGTGTTGATGTCGCCGTCCGCCAGGAGCTTACCGCCCCGGATGATCGCGATCTTGTCGCACAATTTTTCCGCCACGTCCAGCACATGGGTGGAGAAGAAAATCGCACCGCCGTTGTCGCAGAACCTGCGCATAAATTTCTTGAGAATGAAGGCAGCCTTCGGATCCAGCCCGACAAACGGCTCGTCCATGATCAGGAGCTTCGGGTCATGCATCAGCGCCGCGACGATGGCCAGCTTTTGCTTCATGCCGTGGGAATAAGAGGCGACCTTTTCCGCCAGGGCGTCCGTAATCCCCATGTCCGCGCTGTACTCCGCGATACGCTTTTCCCGCATATCCGCGGGCACCTGGTACACGTCCCCGATAAAGTTCAGGTACTGGATGCCGCTCATGAACTCGTACAGGTCCGGATTGTCCGGGATATAAGCCATGATCTTCTTACACTCCAGCGGCTGCTTCCGGACGGACATGCCGTTTATCAGGATTTCGCCCTCCGTGAAATCCAGGATTCCGCAGCACGCTTTGATGGTCGTGGTTTTGCCCGCGCCGTTATGCCCGAGGAAACCGTAGATCTCGCCGGGACGGATATGCAGGCTCAGGTCGTCTACGGCTTTCGCACCGCCGGTGCTGTACTGTTTGGTGTAATGACTGATCTGCAGCATGAATCCAAAGCTCCTTTTCCGTTCGTTTTCTTATTCCTTCTTCTCAGAAAGTTCCTTTTTGGTCTTCACATAGGCCGAGATTCCGGAGGTAATCGGTCCGACGATGAGGATAATAAGGCTCACCGGGTCGCTCACCTGCTCCGCGAAGGGTCTCTTGTTGATCAGGCTGAATACCAGGTCAATAAGGAGCAGGGCAATCAGTGTACCGACGCAGTTCAGTATACCGGCCAGGGGCGGGTTCTTTTTGATTTTTTCCATGTTTCGTTTCTCCTTTCTGTCAGTCCAAAGAATGCCGGAGCAATCCTGGAAACAAAATTACAGCATGATCTTATCATGCGTTATCCATCAGATTTCCATCAAATCATGCCCGGTTTCCCTTTGTCCGGCGGAGATGCGGTTTTCCAAAAAAGGATCAGGAAGCAGTGGTGCCTGCTTCCTGATCCTTTCGATATGCGGAGACGCCTTCAGAGATGGATTGTCCAGCCTGTATTGATTTTCCTGCGCACTTCTTTCATGGTTTCGGGATCCAGATGCGGCCAGTCCGACACCGTTCGCGCTTTGTTCGTGACGAAGTGCGCCTTTTCGGCGCACAGCGCGATGGGCGTATCCGCCAGGGAATCCGAGTAGAAATTGTCAATCATCGGGAATCCCTGATCGATGATATACCTGGCTTTTCCTTTCGCATACATCAGATTGTCCAGAAAAACGCCGCTTTCACGGTCATATTCAGTACAAACGCAATTGACGCCGAGCCTTTGCGCAATCGGCTCTATGATACAGCGCGGAGATGCGCTGATAATCAGGTCGTCCGGCTTCTTCTGCGCCATATACCATGCGGAAATGCCTTTCTCATGCTTATCCCAGTAGCGCCCAATCTGTCTGTTAAAGTCGCTGACCTTCCCAAGAAAGCTGAAAAACTTCCGCATCATCAGGGTACGTGACATCTTTCCCTTTTTGTAAAGAATCAGGTTTTTCAGCGCCTTGGGGAAAAATGTCAGCCAGAGCGTCGGATGCCGGTTCATGCACCAGACGGCAAATCCCACGGAACAATCCGGATAAAAGATCGTTCCGTCAAAATCGTATACATTCATCAAAACGCCCTGTTACTCCATAAACCGGGCCTTGTTCAGCACCCGCAGGTAGAACACATAGGCGACGATCTCCAGCAGATGACCGGCAATGCCGGTGACAGAACGTCCGGCCGAGCCGATGATACCCAAAGCAGTGAGAACTTCAGCCGCCGCTGAGAGGATCAGCGCGTAAAGCAGATACGTTCTGCAGCTCCTGCACATGTCAGAAACATCTTTTCTCGAAAGATTATCTGCCAGAATCATAATCCCTTCCAGCACAAAGATCATGACGACCAGATTGCAGAGGGTGGCCGGAACCTGCAGCCAGTGGGCAACCTGAGGGCTGCTGTTCTGGATGATGGAAGCTGTGATTTCAAACACCATTCCCGCGAGAAGCACCCACAGGGCGTTCTTGAAACCGATTTCGTCCTTCGATGCTTTGATGATGCCGCTGAGGTTCATAAAGAAACTCACCAGCATGAGCAGCATCATGCTGAGGCTCAGGACGACAAACGGGGTATCCATGTTCACGGCCTGCAGTGCCCGGGTGGCCTCTTCGCCGGTGAGATTCGTATCAATATGGTTGGCTGCTGTCAGAATCATTACAACAATAGCCAGCGCAGCCGCGAGGACGCTCAGGATTTCGGCGATATAGATTCTTTTGATACCTGTTGACGCATTCGGATACTTCATGATCAATCCCCCTGTTTCGGATGTATTGTCTGTGTCCGCCTGGCAGGGAAGAGATCGTCCGTGCCTGCCCTGATGCGGATAGTGATATTATGCCATGCGTTATCCATCAGATTTCCATCAAATCAGAAAGCATAAAATGGCGGAAGCAAAAAAAGCATACTGAAAATGCAACAGTATGCCGGATAATTCTGTTTGAAAGAGAACGGCGGACCGGCTTACTTCCGTGACAGAAGAGAGGCCGAATTAAACACTGCCCAGGGATATTCCTCCAAATATTCTCCACGGTAGGCATTCACGGCCTCCGGGTCATTCTTCAGAAAGCGGTAAAGATCACAGTCCAGGAGCTCCGTCCGTAACCGCAGAAAACCGTTCTTGATTTCCAGAATCTCTTCGATGCCGGCTTCTTTCAGCGTTTCCCGGAGGGAACGAATGATGACATCCAGGTATTTCTGCTTGGAATAGTCGTAAAGCCCCTCCTCCCACAACGCGGCAAAGATGCCCGGACGGTTTACACCCCGGCCATTTCGGTCGATCAGATATGCCAGCAGCTCCTTGGCTTTCTGACGGTGAAAAACAAGGGTTTCACCGTTCACAAAGATCTCAAAATTTCCAAAGGTTTTCACCACGATATGCCCGGTGGAGCAAACTGTCCTTCTCGATTTGGCGTAAGCCACTTCCTCCTTCAGATCCTCCAGGCTGATGGGTTTTAGCAGGTAGCCGCTGGTTCGCAGCTTGATGGCCTGCACAGCATACTGCGGAAAGGCCGTCAAAAAGATGACCGCGGCGTCGGGATACTTCCTCTTCATCTGTTCCGCCAGCATCAGGCCGCTGATTTCCGGCATGTCAATATCCAGAAGCGCCAGATCCACAGGATGATCTTCCAGCCATTCCAATGCTTCCCGGGGGCGGGTAAAACCGGTGACAGAAGTGATTTCCGGAAGCGTCCGGCACATAGCCACTGTATCCTCCATGATGGGCAATGCGTCATCCACGCACAGAACTCTCATTGGACTGCTCCTTCCTGTTCCGATTCCTCGCCATACCGCGAAGCCAGGGGAATAAAAAGCGTGACAACGGTTCCTTCCCCTTTCCGGCTCACAACGCGAAGGGATCCGCCGCACTGTTTTTCCAGCCGTTCCCGGACGTTTCGGATCCCGATGTGCTTCTCATCCGCCGTGTCAATTGCAGAGGGATCAAATCCAAGGCCGTTATCCGCGATGGTGATTGTGTGACCGGTTTCGTCTTTCCGGACGGTAATGTCGATTTGGCCGACGTCCCTGGCGCGCACGCCGTGCCGGATCGCGTTTTCCACTAAAGGCTGCACTGTCAGCATCGGCAGCGAAAAACAATCGTCTTCGATATCATATCGTATCTGAATATAGGGAAACATCAGCATTTCGATCTCCGTGTAGATCCTCACGTGCTCCAGTTCCTGCCTGAAGGGGATCAGACCTGACTGGTTCAACGTGTCCAGGTTCTGCCGCAGGTATCTTGAAAATTTGTCGATGGTCCGCGCCGCCGTTTCCGGTGACTTCAGGCAGAGTCCCCGGATGGTGGCGAGCGTATTATACAGGAAATGGGGCTGAATCTGTGACATCATGATCTGAATACGCTGCTCCGCGGCCAGATCCTTCTCATGCGCCCGCACAAACTGAAAATGCAGCCAGATATAATACAGCATGCTGCTGATCACAATGGAAATGGTTAAAAAGCTGATGGGCTGCTGCGTTTCATGCACACTGGAATCCAGCAGCAGCGCGAAGAGAATGATGAAAACCGAAAAAGCCGGAATCCAGATCTCTCTCAGCCTGAACGGGCGGTAATCGCGCAGCGTGGATATGACCAGCGCGCCCAACAGAAGCAGGCTGGAAATCAGGCAGCTATTTCTCAGCACGGGCCATCCGCCCTGAAACATATTCTCCTCGTTGATCGTGAAGCAGATATCAGTAAACAGCGCCGTCAGATATACCCCGGCGTTGATTCCGATCAGGGTCCACCACAGCCTGCCCGGCTTCCGGGGACAAACGATGTACAAAAAGAGCAGCAGGATGACAGGTCGGATGGAATAGCCGTAGATATCGATCACTTTTCTAAGCGTGATCATCGGGGTTCCGTATGTCAGAAGATTATCCAGGAAGTTTTGTGCGATCAGGCTGAAAACCAGTGCGCAGATGATCAGCATGATTCGTCTTTTCCGTCTGAAAATATATTGATCGATCCCTGTCGCAATTGACAGCCCGATCAGCAGAAGCACCACGGGAAAAATGGCGAGGACTTCCGTATAATGCGCATGGATAAACCGATATAAGGTTTCGTGCATTCCTCTGTCATCCTCCCTTTTGCGTTTTGATTATACTGTGTGAAGCGGAACCTCGTCAAATCTGTAATTAATCTTAAAGGCTTTGAAATATATGAATGTGTGGATGGATTGTTTGAGAGTTATTTGTTTTATTCAACCAGTATCGGAATATAATATTACATGCGTCTCCTTTGATGACAGGTGTTTTCTATACATTTTTTGTATGTTGTTATAACAGGACAATGCCTGCCCGATATGAATGGGCAGGCATTGTCCGTTGTTGCACTACGATCTATCGGCTCGTTTGATCTAAACATCCTTATGACCAGTAACCCAATGCCTGCAGGGTTTTTCCTTTGCCTCGGATTTTGGGGTTCATGGGGTCAGGGGCTTATTCAGGGGCTTACCCATCATTTTGCCTTTTTTTTCTTCCTCGCTTTTGCGATCGCGTCGGTCATGACATCGGTCGTACTCC
>JAFSOC010000023.1 GCA_017447185.1 Clostridia bacterium
GCTTTTCCCTCCTTCCCCCTGTGCCGCGGGGGCAAACCCCTTTCCTCCCGAAAACGCCAGAAATCCGGAATCAAAAAATGATCCGCGAGCGGATCTGAATGGTGGACGACTGGACTCAATCGGTGGACGAGCGGATCTGAAGGAAAACTAACAATGGGTCTCACGACCCGGAATAATCACCTCGGGAATGCGTAACAGACGGTAAGAAATACTACCAGTACACAGCAGTAGATGAATGTACCCGATGGACATACAGGTATATGTACGATGAGCTGAGCACATATAGTTCGCTTCAGTTTCTGCACCGGCTGGTGAAGGAGTGTCCGTTCCAGATAAAAAGAATACAGACGGATAACGGGATTGAATTCACAAAGCAGTTAAAGACAAATGATCCCAAGAACCTGACATCATTTGAACTGGGATTGAAAGCGTATGGGATTGAATACCAACGGATTCGAGTGGCAACCCCAAGACACAACGGCAAAGTGGAGCGACAGCACCGGATAGACCAGGCACGGTTTTACAATAGCTTAAGGATGTTTTCGCTGCTGGATGGCCAGCGGCAGCTGGCTGATTACCAGAGAAAATCAAATGGCTATATTAAGGGGTGCTTAGGTATGCGTTCGCCAAATCAGATGATTGAGCTGTATTTGGGCGTGATGTAATGTAGTCAAGGCCGGCCAGGGGCCGGCCAGCAAGATGATATCACTTGGTGACGGGTCAAGGCCGGGTAGTATTTTCCGACATCCGTATAGTCGGAAAATCTCCACCCTCTACCTTGACCCTGCTAAAGGGAAAAAGTGTAACCTATGTTTGACAAACCAACATTTGTCAATGTCCTGTGAGCGAAAAATCTGTTGACACACCTATTACTTGATGCTATAATCAATGACTGTCAGCGGAAGAGGGACCTGTTTCCGTTGGGCGCCGGCGAATCCTTTGGATCAGCCGTCCTGTGGCTTGCGCCTGTAGCTCAGCCGGATAGAGCAACGGCCTTCTAAGCCGTGGGCCAGGGGTTCGAATCCCTTCAGGCGCGCCAGATTATGGTGGGTATAGCGTAGTTGGTTAACGCGTCAGATTGTGGCTCTGAAGACCGTGGGTTCGAGTCCCACTACTCACCCCACTTTATTCCCTCTTTGGTGACTGGCAGATTACCTACGTTGGGGTGTAGCCAAGTGGTAAGGCACGGGACTTTGACTCCCGCATTCGTAGGTTCGAGCCCTGCCACCCCAGCTTATATGACCCATTAGCTCAGTTGGCAGAGCACTTGACTTTTAATCAAGGTGTCTGGAGTTCGAATCTCCAATGGGTCACTTTCCCCTGCCTGAGCCGGGTCTGTTCTGCGGGCGTGGCGGAATGGCAGACGCGCCAGACTTAGGATCTGGTGTCGAAAGGCGTAAGAGTTCGAGTCTCTTCGTCCGCACAGGTTCCCCGGTTTCCTTTATGCGGTAGTAGCTCAGTTGGTAGAGTGCCACCTTGCCAAGGTGGATGTCGCGGGTCCGAGTCCCGTCTACCGCTCCACTTGCGGGTGTAGCTCAATGGTAGAGCTCCAGCCTTCCAAGCTGGTCACGTGGGTTCGATTCCCATCACCCGCTCGCAAAAAGAAGCACGGTGCATCGCACCGTGCTTCTTCTTATATCTCTAAAAACTAACAATTAATAACTAATCAGTAGGCTTCTGGATATAGGCTTCCACTTTGGCCGGATCCCCGCCCCTGGCGATGTAATCGTCAATGGCTTCCTGCAGCTGCTGCGTGAACTCTTCCAGGCACAGGCCGTTCTCCATGATGTAGGTGGCGACAGGAATGCCCACGTAGCGCAGGTGCCAGGGCTCCGTATTGATTTCCGTATATTCCTTCTTGTCCGCCGGGTATCGGATGATGAAGCCGTATTCCTGGCAGTGCTCAGCCATCCACTGGCACTCCTTCTCCTTCATCATCTTTTCATTCATGCCGGGCTTCTTCGTCCAGTTATAGGGAATGACGTCACAGCCCAGACCCGTCTGGTGATCGCTGGCGCCGGCCTTGGAAACCCATCCGTCGTCCTTTCCGTTGTTTTTCTTCAGCCGGTTTTTATACATCGTGTTCTGCTTGGACCAGGACCGGTACGCGCTCTTCAGGTACATGGTCTGGAATCCGTCGATCTCCCGCATCACAGCGTTCATATCGCACAGGGCCTGCGCGCAGTCCGCCCGCAGGTACCAGCCCTTCAGCTTTCCGTCCGTTCCGGAGCCGGTCCATTTAATACCGCCTTTTTTCGGATCGCTGGGGACTTTGACCAGGTCTGCCGGTACATAGTCCTGGGAAAGCAGATAGTGTTTATTCGCCAGGATGATATACTCCGGATTCATGTCCTCCAGGGCCACAGGGAAGGTCCAGAGCGCATCGAAGCCTTCTTCCGGTTCAAGGACCAGTTCCTCGATCTCCACGTCTTCCTCGCCTGCCGCAACCGCGCAGAAGGATGCCAGGATCAGCAGCAGCGCCAGTATCCGTTTCAGTCCTTTGCTCATGGAGTTTCTTCACCTTTCAGCATGTTTTGCAGCACCCGTACCCGGTAGTCGATCAGCCAGGTTTCAAAGGGCACGTTTGCGTCGTGGATTTCCTTGGCCAGTTCCTTGCCCACATAGCGGAAATGCCAGGGCTCGTACTTGTATCCGGTGACGCTTTCCCATTCCTCGCCGTAGCGGAGAATGAAGCCGAAACGCCAGCAGTTTTCCTTCACCCAGATGCCGCCAACGGTATCGGCAAATTTTTCATTCAGGGCCGCCTTGTTCAGCTGGCCCACGTCCATGGCCAGTCCCAGGTGGTGTTCGCTTGCGCCGGGCGGCGCAACGTATTCCTGGGCCTTTTCCACTTTGTTGTTGACCCGCCTCAGCTTTGCCGCGAAGAGGTTTTTCTGCTTGGTATAGGAGCGGTATCCGCTGACGGAGATCAGGGTGGCGCCGGTTTCTTCCTTGCAGGCCGCGTACATCTCTTCCAGCGCAGCGGCCGCTTCCGGCCGCATCTGGCGCACCTGTCCGGGTACCTGGGCCTCCACCAGCTCCGCCGGCTCGTAGGCATCCGTGACCATGTACTGCCGGTTCACCAGGAAAAGCGTCCCGTTTGCGTCATGCTGCGGGGCCGCCTCTTCCAGGGCGCCGCCCAGCACCATCGTCCCGGCCGCCAGGATCGATACCAGCTTCGTCCAAAGTTCCATTTCTACTTTCTCCGCTAACAACTAAAAACTAATCAGAGTACTTTGTTGAGGAAATCCTGCGTCCGTTTTTCCTTCGGGCTGCCGAAGATCTCCGCCGGGGTTCCCTCTTCCACGATTACGCCGCCGTCCATGAACAGCACCCGGTCCGCGACTTCCCTTGCGAAACCCATTTCATGGGTCACGCAGACCATGGTCATGCCGCTCTGGGCCAGCTCCTTCATGACGTCCAGCACCTCGCCGACCATTTCCGGGTCCAGGGCGCTGGTGGGCTCGTCAAAGAGCATCACGTCCGGTTTCATGCACAGGGCGCGCACGATGGCAATCCGCTGCTTCTGTCCGCCGGAGAGCTGGGCCGGATAGCTGTCCGCCTTATCCTCCAGACCAACGCGCTTCAGCAGCTCCCTCGCTTCCTTCTCCGCCTGTTCCTTGTTCATCAGGCCGGTGCGGACCGGTGCAATCGTAATATTCTTCAGAATCGTCATGTTCGGGAACAGGTTGAAGTGCTGGAACACCATGCCCATCTTCTGGCGAATTTTGTTGATGTCGCACTTTTCATCCGTGATGAGCTGGCCTTCGAAGGTGATTTCGCCGCTCGTCGGGATCTCCAGCAGGTTCAGGCAGCGCAGGAAAGTGGATTTGCCGCTGCCGGAAGGCCCGATCAGCACAACGCGCTCGCCCTTGTTGATGTGCTGGCTTACGCCGCGCAGCACCTTCAGATCGCCGAAGTCTTTCGTCAGGTTTTTAACGTCGATCACTTGCGCGCAGCCTCCTTTCGAAGATTCCCAGCAGTTTGGTAAAGATCATGACCAGGATCAGGTAAACAATGGCCGCGCCCACGTAGGGATACATGGGCTCATAGTTCCGGGCAGCCACGCTGCGGGCTGCGTAGAGCAGCTCCTTGCCGCCGATGACGCTGATCAGGGAGGTATCCTTCAAAAGGACGATGAACTCGTTGCCCAGTGCGGGCAGGATCGCCTTGATTGCCTGGGGCACCACCACAAAGCGCATGGTATCCGCGTAGTTCATGCCCAGGCTGCGGCCGGCTTCCGTCTGGCCCTGGTCCACGCTCATCAGGCCGCCGCGGATAATCTCCGCGGTATAGGCGCCGGAGTTGATGCCCAGCGTCAGCGCGCCGACCATCACGAAATTCCGGCTGGAGGCGAAAATGACCAGGCCCATGATCATCAGCTGCACCATCATGGGCGTGCCGCGGATTACGGTCACATACATCTTCAGAATCCCGTTGAAGAATCCCAGGATCACATTTTTGTGCCCGGGGCGCTGCAGGTCGTGCGCCGTACGGACCACCGCGACGATCAGGCCCAGCACGACGCCCAGCACCAGCGCCAGCACAGTCACATACAGCGTGGTCCCCACGCCGCTGAGATACTGCCTCCAGCGGTCATTCTCAATAAACGCCTGATAGAAGAGCACATAGAACTGCTGCCAGATCGTGGTAGGTTCCCCGGCAGACATCATGGCTTTCCAGGCTACAAACTGCTCCATGGAAACGGATCCTCTCCTTCACGAAAACGTCACATCAGAAACAAAAACAGCCATATGATAAGAACACAGAAAGGAAAAGGCGTCACGCCTTTTCCTTCCCGTGCAGGAATATACCGCCTTGCGGATTATTCATTCCACTTCAGGATGATCTGCTCAACGGTGCCGTCGTCGATCAGCTTCTGCAGCTGCTCGTTGATGGCGGCCAGCAGTTCATCATTGCCCTTGGCCAGGCCGAAGGCGAAGTTTTCCGGCTCGAATCCGGTGGAGATCATCTCCAGGCCGGGGATCGTCTTCACGTAAGCGGCGCCGACCATGTCGTCTACCATGATGCAGTCAACCTGGCCGTTCTGCAGGGCCTGGAAGCCGATAGAGTATTTGTCGTAAGCCGTAACGTGATCCTCGCCGTAGCGGTCAACCGCTTCAAACTGGCCGGTGGTGCCGCTCTGCACGCCGATCTTCTTCTCGCCGATGTTGTCCATGGTGATGTCATCGCCGGTCTTGAAAACAACACCCTGCACGATCGTCACATAGGGAATGGTGAAGTCCATCATGGTCTTCCGTTCTTCCTTCACGGTCACGCCGGAAACCACTGCGTCCACCTTGCCGGCACTGGGAGCCGCCAGCGCGCTGTCGAAGTCGATGGCATAGGGTTCGGGGGTCAGGCCCAGTTCGGCGCAGATCAGGGCCAGCAGGTCCGGCTCAATGCCGATGACGGTGTCGTTGTCATCCAGGCTCTCAAAGGGCGGGAAATCCGGGCTCGTGGCATAGATGAATTTGCCGGCTTCCACCGTCTTGTACTCCGCCGTGGCGGCACTCAGGCCCAGCACCAGGCACAGGGCCAGCGCAATCGCAAGAATCTTCTTCATTTTCGTTTCCTCCTCATTCTCTCTTCCGTTTGGAATGGACACAGTATAGCATCCGTTATACAGTCTGTCAACACTCTTTTTGCATTTTTATGCATTAATTATCATTTCATACGTTATTTATTCACCTTTTAATGCATAATATGCTGTATATTCTCTGTATTTATGCATCCCAACCAAGCCTTTGGAGCGTTTCCTTCCGGATCCCGGGGGTCAGCCGGTAGCGGGTGGGATCGAAGTCCGGCGCTTCCGCCTTCATGCGGAAGATCCCCGCCTTGATGGGAACCCCCAGTTCCATGTACTTCTGCTCGTGCTCGGAGATGTAGTTCGGCGTGAACCCGTCCTTATGCAGGTCCTTTGTGCGGTAGACCGTTTCAAAGCCGCACAGGTCAAAATACACCAGGGAATCCTCGAAGAGCGTATCGTCGTCCGTCTTGAACCAGATCTCCCCGCCTTCCTGCAGGAATTCCCGGTACTGCATCAGCTGGCGCGGATGGGTCAGGCGGCGCTTGGCGTGCTTGGGGTGCTCCGTCCAGGGATTGCAGAAGTGGATATAGATCCGCTCCGCCCTGTCCTCCGGGCCGAAAACCCGCTGGATGAAGCAGATATCCGTCCGCAGGATCATCACGTTGTCCGGTTCCTTCCCGCAGGCTTCCTCAATGTTCCGCCGGGCGGTTCCCAGCACGTCCGGGCTCATGTCAGAGATGATATAGTTGACCTCCGGGTTGTCGGCGATCATCTTTGAGGTGCTGACGCCCTTCCCGCAGCCCATTTCCATATGCAGCGGCCGTTCCGGATGGGCAAAGCGCTGCTTCCACTTTCCCTTTTCCTCTTCCCCGCCGTTTACATAAAAAGGGCAGGCCGCGAGTTCCGGCCTGGCCCATTTCTTTTTCCGCATGTGCATGGTCCTGATTCTCCTCCGGCTCTTCCTGTTGCCGGAAAATCATACCTTATTTTCTTCTTCTTTTCAATGCCTCACGCCACCTGCGCCGTATACAGCTGCCAGTACAGGCCCTTCTTTGCCATCAGCTCCTCGTGGCTGCCCATTTCGGCGATGCCCTTGTTGCTGATGTAGAGGATCCGGTCGCAGTTCTTGATGGTGCTCAGGCGGTGGGCCACGATGATGCTGGTGCGGTTCTTCAGCATCTCCCGGATACCCTCCTGCAGCAGCTTTTCTGTCTGCGTGTCGATGGAGGAGGTGGCTTCGTCCAGGATCAGGATGGCCGGATCGCTCAGCAGCGTCCGGGCGAAGGCGATCAGCTGCTTTTCGCCCTGGCTCAGGTTGCTGCCCCGCTCCTTGACCTCCGTGCGGTATCCGTTCGGCATCCGGCGGATGAATTCGTCCGCGTGCACCCGCTTCGCCGCTTCCTTGATCTCCGCGTCCGTGGCGTCCAGCTTGCCGTAGCGGATGTTGTCCATGATCGTTCCGGAGAAGATGAAGCTGTCCTGCATCATGATGCCCAGGCGGGTGCGCAGGGAGTGCAGCGTCACCTGGCTGATGTCCTTCTCGCTCCCATCCTTCCCGTGGAGGATAATCTTCCCGCCGTTCAGGTTATAGAAGCGGCACAACAGGTTGATGACCGTGCTCTTTCCGGCGCCGGTGGGCCCCACCAGCGCGATACTTTCCCCGGCCTTTACGTGCAGGTTCATATGCTCCAGCACGTTGATCCCTTCCTCGTAGGCGAAGGTTACGTCTTCGAAGTCCGCTTCGCCCGTCAGGTCCGGCAGTTCCTCCGCGTCCGGCACGTCGTCCACGGTCACCGGCTCGTTCATGGTTTCGAAAATCCGCTCCAGATAGGCGATGTTGTTGACGAAGGAGTTGTAGATATTCGCAAGGTTCGTGATGGGCTGCCAGAAGCGGCTGACGTACTGGCCCATGGCCAGGATCACGCCGAAGGAAACCATGTTTCCGCCGCCCATCCAGTAGACGCCGGCGATGTACAGGAACGTCATGACGATCTGGGTCATGGTTTCACTGGTCAGCCAGACGGTGTTGCTGATCCTCACCGCCCGCATCCAGGCGGTGCGGCAGGCAACGGCCAGCTTCTCCATGATGCCGATGTTGACTTCCTGCCGGTCAAACAGCTGGCTGACCCGCACGCCGTCGATGGATTCCGCCAGGTAGGCGTTGTAGTTGCTGTTCTTGTTGCTCTGGTTCTGCCAGGCCTTCCGCTGCCGCGGCTTGATGATTAGGATCACTGCCACGAAGAAAGGCAGGCCGGAGAGGATCACCAGGGACAGGGTCACGTTGGTGCTGAACATGAACACGATGATGAAGATCAGGTTGATGACCTCCAGGATCATGTTGATGATGCCGTTGGACAGGATATCCGATACGGAGTTCACGTAGTTGATCACCCGCACCAGGATTTTTCCTGCCGGGCGGCTGTCGTAGTAGGTGAAGGGCAGCTTCTGCAGGTGGGCAAACAGGTCGCTGCGGATATCGTGAATGATCTGCTGGCTCACCTTCACCATGATCCGGCTGCGGATCGTGTTCATGGCGATGCCCAGGGCGATAATGCCCACGAAAATCAGGGCCAGCCGGCCGATCATGGCCGTGTCCCCGTTCGGCACCGCTTCGTCCAGCACCCACTGGGTGATCTTCGGGATAAACAGGCTGGCGACGCTTGCCACACCGCTGAGAAGCAGCGCCAGGAGCATCTTGTACTTATGTTTGCCGACGTATTTGCCGGCCATCTTCAGGTGGCTCCACTGAAACGGCGATTCCAGCTTCTCGTCCACGTCAAACTTGTTCCGTGCCATTTCAGCTCACCTCCTTTTCATCCGCAGGGATGCCGTACTGGAGGCAGTAGGTCTGCCAGTAATAGCCCTTCAGGGCCAGCAGCTCCTCGTGGGTTCCGTGCTCGCTGACGGTCCCGTTTTCGATGACCAGGATCAGGTCCGCGTCCCGCATGGAGGAAATCCGCTGGGCGATGATGACCTTGGTGCAGTCATAGGGCAGGTTCCGCAGCTGGTTCTGAATATACAACTCCGTCTCGCTGTCCACGGCGGAAGTGGTGTCGTCCATGACCAGAATGCCCGGCCGCACCGCCATGGCCCGCGCCAGCGCAATCCGCTGCCGCTGGCCGCCGCTGAGGCCCACGCCCCGCTCGCCGATGATCGTATCGTATCCTTCCGGCAGGTGCTCGATGAACTCCGCCGCGTCTGCCCGGGTGGCGAAGTCCTTCACCTCGTCCAGCGTCAGTTCCTGGTTGCCGAAGGCGATGTTCCCTTCCACCGTGTCGGAGAAGAGGAACACGTCCTGGGTGGCGGTGCCGATGCCGCCGCGCAGTTCCTGCACCTTCCATTCCCGCACGTCGCATCCGTCCACCAGGATCGCCCCGTCCGTCACGTCATAGAACCGGGCCAGCAGCTGGATCAGTGAGGTCTTGCCGCTGCCCGTTGGACCCATAATCGCCACCGTCTTTCCGGCCGGGACGGAGAAGTTCACATCCCGCAGAATCGGCTTGCCGTCAATCGTAAAGGAAACGTTCCGGAATTCGATGCCGCCCTGCACCCGGTCGTGATGCACCGCGTCCTCGCTGTCCACGATCTCCGGCTGGCTGTAGAACAGCTCCATGACCTTCGTGGCGGAGGTGCTGAAACGCTGCAGGTCATTGATCAGGTTGCCCAGCTCCCGCATGGGGTTGGAAATGGCCCAGCTCAGGCCGGTGAAGATCGCCAGCTCGCCGGGGGTGATCTCCCCGTTGATGATGAAAATACCGCCCAGGAACACCGTCACCAGCTGGATCGTGTTCACCAGCATTTCGATGATCGGGAAAAAGCTCAGCCATACCTTGTTGATCTTCAGGTGGCTGTCCATGAAGGCCATATTCTTTTCTTCGAAGCGGTTCTTCTCATGCTCCTCCCGGGCAAAGGATTTGACCACCCGATTGCCCGCGATGTTCTCCTGCGCCGCCGTGTTCATTTCGCTCAGCTTTTCGCGCATGTGGACAAACCGGGGCCGCACCCGCTTGCGCAGCATCTTGCTGATTACCAGCAGCCCCGGGGTGATAACGATCAAAAGCAGCGTCATCTTCCAGTTCACGGTGAACAGGTAAATCATCGCGAACAGGTAGGTGCAGACCGCGTCGATGATCCGGTAGTTGATGTAGCTCATGAAGTGGCGGCACCAGTCCAGGTCCGCGCTCATCCGGGTCATCAGGTCGCCGGTGCGGTTGTTGTCAAAGAAGCGCATGTCGTTGTACTGCATCTTCTCATACAGCCGTTTCCGCAGGTTGAAGACCATGTTCTGCGAGTCTTTTTCCATCAGCATGACCATCAGGTACCGCAGGCCTTCCCGCCCCAGCTTCACCGCCAGCATGATCATCAGGATCGGAATCAGCGGCTCCGGGTTCTGCGCCATGATGACGTCGTCGATCAGCCGGCTGCTCAGTGCCGGGTTCACCAGCAAAAGCAGGCACGTAAACACGCAGATGATCAGCGCCAGCGCCTGCAACTTCCGGTTCGACGGATCCATGTTGTCAATCAGCCATTTAATCTGTTTCCGGATCATATGTCCCTCTCAAAACCCCGTTGTTTCGCCCATGAAGTACGTACAAATTAACCAATGTGTTCCCGTATTATAGTCTTATCTCTCATTGTTTGCTATACCTTTTGCCAAAAATTGTCATAAAAAGCAAAAAAAGATGTGCTCCGGTTTTCCGGAGCACACCAATGACAATTCTCAGAATCCGTGGCCGCCGCTGCTGCCGCCGCCTCCGCCGCCGCCACCGCCGCCGAAGCCGCCGCCTCCGTGGCCGCCGCTGCTGCTTTCATGGTGCACGACCCGCTTCAGGTGGTTGGCCACAATGACAGTTGCCGCGCCTGCCGCGGCGCCCTTGACCACCGCCGGCATGCTCACCGCCGTCTCCTTCCGGGACCATCCGGCAATCAGCAGGTAGGCTGCCAGCATGGCCGCAATCAGGGCCAGCACCGCGTTGCTCGCGTATTTCATGGGGGTGGAGATCTTCTCCCCCTGCAGGATCTTCAGGATCTGCGTGAAGGCATCCGCCGCGCATTTGGCGTAGTCGCCTTTCGTCGCGGACTTCGATACGTTGTCCGCAATGGAGTTCTCGACGCCCGCCGTCAGCGTGTTCATCAGGGACCGGCTGGCGTAGATATCCAGGTGCCGGTTCGTCATGTCGATGATAAAGACCGTGTAGCGCGTATCGTATCCGAAGGTGCGGTCGCCCCATTCCTGGGCTTTCGTCGCGCTGTTCTGCCGGCTTCCGCCGCTGGGATAGGTCATGAAGCCAACGTTCGCATATTGCGTAATCCTGTGCATCGCGTCCAGCACACTCTGCCGCTCCGCCGGATCGATCAGCCCGGCCTCGTCATTGAATACCAGCCCGTAGTCCGTGATTTCGTTCTTTTCCCGCACGGTATCCCCAGCTGCCATCGTGAGGGGCAGCAGGGCCAGCAGCACTGCCAGGAGGATCAGGATTGCTTTACGCATTGTCCTCACCTCCCGTATGGGTTTCAAACTGCGGCATAGGGCTGGAGCATTCCCGGTTATACAGGATCAGCATGTCAATGCAGACCCATACCACCGACAGCAGGCACAGGAACGACAGCGCATACATCACGATGTCGTCGCTGTTGAAGGGGTTGATAATCAGGTTGATGCAGGCCAGGACCATGATGATCAGCGCCGCGAAGCACCCGATGGGCGTTTTCACCCGTGTCTGCGCGCCGTACCAGGCCAGTCCGCCCATGATGGCGGTCATGGCCACAGCGCCGATCTTGAACACGCCCGGTTCGTTGATCTTGGCGATCTGGGTCATCAGGATCACCAGGGCCAGGAGCCCCAGGAATCCGCCGCCGGTTTCCACCATGCCGGCGCTGCCGCCTTTCGCGCGGCGCGCCATGCGCTTGCGCAGCTTCAGCCGCGTCATCAGGTCGTCCCCGCCGTCCTTGGCCTCCTCCGCCAGTTGCTTGTCGGCAATGTTCCGCCGCCGGCGGTTCACCAGCAGCTGCGTCCCGACGGCCAGGGCCATGGCGGATACCAGCACCATTTCCGGCCGCAGGGTAAAGAGCGTATTGAACAGGAAGAACAGCGGGATCGCCAGGATCAGGGCAATCAGCCCGAACCGTGGGATATCCATCGGCACGTCCGCCGTCATTTCGCCCGTCACGCCGTTCATGATCGCGTACAGCAGCCGTCCCCTGCTCCGGATGGACATGAACCATACCGGCACCAGGGTCTTGCCCGTGCATTTCGCATGGGCCATTTTCACCAGTTTCTTTTCCGTCTCTCCCGAGGAATAGGTGTAGCCGTCCTCCAGGTCCTCCATCACGTCCTGCAGCCCCAGCCGCACGGCTTCCGCCTCGGCGTAGTTGATGTAAGCGTCCGGATCCGTGTCCGGCACATCCGCGTAGAATCCGCTCAGATAGGCCGGGGTGAAAGGCTTAAACGCGTCCGGCTCGATGCGGCCGATCTTCTCGCTCATGGCGTCGGGCATTTCCCGGCTCGCGTCATGCAGGATGTTCGAGAATTCATGGTCCAGCTGCACCGTCGTGTTGTAGTAATAGGTGTCGTTGCCCCGGGTTTCGTGGCCTTCCAGCACCGTTTCGCCCCGCACTGCCGCTTCATACACGTAATGGGGCACATAGATGCCGCGGAAGCTCTCCGCCGTTACGTCCTTTTTCAGTTTCCGGTCGGCGCAGAGGCTCTTCTTCACCATAGCCTTGTACTTTTCGAAGCATTCCTCCCGCGTGACCCGGAAGGGGGCCACCGTTTCCGGCGCTTCCATGTCCGCGTGCCGCCGGTCCAGCATGACCGATGCGCCGCAGTAGCTGCAGAACCCGGCCTGCGCGGTATTCATCGTGCGGATCTCCGCACCGCAGGTGGGGCAGGTCAGTACCTCCACGCTGAAGTTGTTCCCCGCCTGACGCGCTTCCCGCTGGTCGGCGGATTCAATGGATTCCGTCCGCCCGCAGTGGTTGCACTTCAGTTCCTGGCTGGGGATATCGAAGGTCATCATCCCTCCGCATCCGGGACAACCGTACATCCAGCATCACTCCTGTTTCCAAATCGTTTCCTGCAGGAATTATACCATACAAGTCCATGCGAATGCACGCAAAAATTACAATTCTTAATCATTATGTAATTATTTTGTAATTAAGGTGCTCTTTTTTCTATTCCTCATTTGGTGGGCGTCAGGGTCTCAGTGAAGTCAGTGGTACAATAAATATTCCTGTCTTCGGATCCCTCATTACTGCTTCAAGGTGGCCAACTATCACGCACATATACACTGGCTTTTTCTCTACATTCTCGTAAAACTTGCTAAGGCCTTGAATCGCCTCCTGTATCCTTCCATCACAAAGTTTGATCTCAAAGGCGGCATATTCTCCATCTTTGAATTCAACGATTGCGTCAACTTCGTCTCCGGAGGCATTGTCACGAAAATGGTATAGATGCCCTTCATGATACTCTGCATAGATGCGCAGATCCCTTTCCACCAGCGCTTCAAACATAAGCCCGAATGTATCATGATCATTCATCAGCTTTTCCGTTGTGAGCTGTAAACTGGCGCAACTTAAAGAAGGATCAACCAGATGCCGTTTTGCGGATTTCCCAATCCTTTTTGACGATCTGTAATGAATGCTATAAGCTTCCTGATTGGCAATTAGATAGAGGCTGTCCAGCACACTGGTGTAGTCTGCCACTGTCGCTCTGCTTTCGATTAATTCATCACCCGTCTCATATTCCTCGATATCTTTTATCAGGGTCTGATCGCCCGCAAGTGAAGCCTCATGCCGGGCGAGAGCTTTGATAAGCATGCGCATTTTTTGAGGGCTTCGTTTCTTCGTCTGCCTCTCATGCATGTCTTTCGTTATGACCGCCTCAATATAGCTTTCAGGGATTATTCCAATATCCTCTTCCGCCATATCGATGTTTTCAGGCCATCCTCCCCGAACAAGAAGCCTCGCGATTTCATCCAGCTCAACTTTTCTTACAAAGCCCTCCTGTACCTTTCCTTCCCGCATCTCCAGGATGGATGCCTCTCCGGTTGAATCGCCTGATTCATACAAACTCATCGGATGCATTCGTATAGGTGCGATACGCCCGGTCCCTGAATGGTATACCTTCTCCTCTCCACGTTTTTTCTTCAATGACGTAGAGCCTGTCAGTATAAACTTCCCCTTTTCATGGTCGCTGTCACACTCATGACGGATAGCATCCCACACTTCGGGTACGACCTGCCATTCATCAATCAGCTGAGGTCTTTCCTTTGTAAAAATATACTTTGGATCGACCTTTGCAAGGTCTCTGACGCTTTTCTCGGTCATGTAGGTCACGCTGTTTGCATGGTTGAGACTCGTCCACGTCTTGCCGCACCATTTCGGTCCTTCTATGGAAACCGCGCCGAAAACCCTCAGATACCTTGCGACCTTTTCATCAATCAATCTGGGTTTATACCCTTCCTTCGTTAAACTCATGCTGTTCGCCTCCACCCCCTATCGACAGCATACCACAGCATTGAGCACTTTTCAAGGGATTTGTTGAGCACTTTTCAGAAGATTTGATGCGCACTTTTCCTGGCGGTCTTCCCATTCACCTGGCGGTCTTCCCATTCCGGGTGTTTAATTTTTCTCAGTTTCTGCTTCTGCCTCTGTTTCTTCCGGAATCACGATCTTCTCCGCTTCCATTCCCGGCATCGTGTATTCAGTCCCCAACGCTTCACTGTAGATCTTCTGTGCCTTGTAGATCCCGTAGAATGTTCCCAGCGTTTCCGTCTCGATTCCTTCTGCCTGCAGTTCTTTTCCGCATTTAATCTCGATTACCTGGTCAGAATAGTCTTCTCCGCTCGTCCCGACCATCAGGAAGGTATTCCCTTCTTCGTCCTGGTCATTGGTCAGCACCCGGCCGTATATGCTGATCTGCGTCCCTTCGTATTCGTCCGGTCGCTGCGACAACTCATTGTAGGGAACCACCGGATAAGAATTCTGGTTGTATACGGCGCTGTCTTCGATCGTGATCCGGATCTGAATCGTATCTTCTTCATTCTCCGGATTGCCCAGGATCAGCGTTTCCTCGCCTGCCAGCATCGGAAGAATGGCGATCTCCTTGTTCCCGGTCCATTTCGCGGTGTAGTGCGCCGGCTCGTTCATAATCTGTACGGTAACGCCGCTCTTCCCGGTTTTAACCGGTATCAGTATCCCTGTCTTTTCACTTACGGTGTAGCTGTCCTCGGGCACGCTGATCATCGGCACCTGCACCCGCATCGTGGCTGCGGTTCCGCTCCCGTCCGCTGCCGCGCAGGTAATCTCGCATTCTCCGGGTCCTGCGGCCTCAATCGTGCCGTTTGCCACCCGTGCGACCATCATGTTGCTGCTCGTCCAGATCAGCGCCCTGTTGCTCGCGTTCTCCGGCTCAACGGTTGCTTCGATGGTGCGGGTCTCGCCCCTTCCCATCCGGATTGCTTCCGTGTTCAGCAGGATCGCCGTCACCGGCTGTGTCACGGTCACATGGCAGCTTGCCGTATGGCTTGTCCCATCCGTGGTGCTGATCATAATGTCGCAGGTGCCGGCCCCTGCTGCGGTAACGGTTCCGCTTTCGTCCACCGTGGCAATTTCCGGATCGCTGCTGATGTAATGCAGCGTTCTGTTCCCTGCGTTCTCCGGCAGGACGGTAGTGCTGATCGCGGCGCTCCCTCCGGCCGGAATTGTCATTTCCGGCTGCGTCACTTCCAGCGAGGTGACCGCGGTTTGCACCGTCACCGTGAATTTGGCGGAAGCAGGCTCTCTCCGTCCCGGCGGATCCTCCTCCGCTGTCGCCGTAATCACTGCCGTTCCCGGGGCCAATCCGGTTACGGTGCCGTTTTCGTCCACCGTCGCGATGGCTTCGTCTGAAGTGCTCCAGCGCACGCTTTGCAGGTATGCGTCTTCCGGTTCAATGCTGTATCCCAGCAAGGTGCTCGCTTCCTGCGGCTGGTTTCCGATCAGCAGCGGCGTTTCCGGTCCCCATACGGTGATCGTTTCCACCGGGATCCGGCAGTGCGCCGTATAGCTTCCGAAGATGTATGGATTATCCTCTGCGGTTGCGGTAATCACCGCGTCTCCAGCAGCCACCGCCGTCACGGTGCCCTTGGCGTCCACTCTGGCGATTTCCGGTTCTGAACTGCTCCATTTAAGCCTTGTTTTCCCTGGCGCCTCTTCTGAGAGAATCTCCACCTCCGGCTGCTGGTTCCTTGTCGCTTTCAGATAGATGATCTGCTCTTCCTCTCCGAAGGTAATCTTCCGGTCCGCATGCTCAATGGCATACTGCCGGTCCAGCTCCGCAAGCCTCTCCGTGGATTTCCGGATAATGGTCTGCAGTTCTTCGTAACTGTAGTTCTCCGGCTGGAAATCCTCTGCGAAGCCTCCTGTGGACAGAATGCTCAGCGCTGCAAGGATGCCAATCATCCGGCAGGTGTATTTCTTCATGCTCTCTCTCCCCCTGTTTTTCCCTTTCCTCATAATGAAATACTCCCTTCATGTAACAGCTTTTCTTTTCCTGCTCTCGCTGTGCATCCCATGCCCGCAGGCGTAGGAAACCCAGCATATCCATGCAGGACATCTTCCGGCGACAGCAAAGCCTGTAAATCTCAAGAGAACTGGATAAAAGACAAAAGCAATGGTATACTGATGGAAATTCGATGAGGGAGGTTAAGCTTGTGACTCGGTATATTCTCTACAACGACGATGTCCAGGTTGCAGAGTTTTCTGTTCACAGTTCTGTCATTACCGAATTTACTCCTCAGAGACCAGAATTGCTCCCGAAACAGATCTGCCATGCCACAGCTGATGGTTTTGCCTCCTGGCTACGTGAACGGGCCGTCGACTTGAATAGCGTTAAGCATCGGAACCTGATGAATGAACTGGTAGGAAGCCGCGACAGAACTACTATCGCGCTCCGGACACATATGTTCAGTATTTCCGATACGTTTACGTGTTTTGAAGTAGGCGAATTTACTCCAAGGCTTCAATTATGCCAGCCAGAAGATCAAAACGCTGTAAGCGATTATATTCTGGTATCCAGTGATACAAGCCTTCGCAACCTGCACATTTCCACTCCCAATGCTTCCACTGATGGATCATTTACAAAGACCTGGAAGTATGAAGGCGGTGATTGGTGGCTATACAAACTGCAACCCAGTGCCGCAACCAGAATTGAGGTTGGAATTTGCCGTGTATTGCAAGGCATTGGATGGGATGTCGCAGAATACCGTTATGTTGGGAAGTTCCTTAAACGGGTTAAGACCCGGAACTTTGTTCAGCCGGAAGAATTCTTTGAACCGTATGATTCATTCCGTTTCTTCTTTGATGATCCCAGTGACGATGACGATGTGATCTATCGAAACATCGCATCGTTGGGAACAGAATTCGAAGAAGCATGGAAGCGCATTCTTCTGGCCGATGCAGTGTTTGTGAATACAGACCGGCACATGCGAAACTTTGGTGTAATGCGTTCTTCCCGGACAGGAGCGGTTCTCCGTCTGGCTCCGAACTTTGATAATAACCAGGCGTATCTGGCAAACCCGAGCGGAACTTATTCTGACGGAATGCTGAAACTGTATATGAAACAGGCAGATGACAGGGATTATCAGAACCTTAAAATCCTGACGGATGAAATGAAAAAGTATCCTTACCTGAAACACGCATTAGAAGCATGCCACGCTTTTCTGAAATGATGGGAAGTGGTTACAAGCCACTTCCTGTTTTTTATCATGACACTCCTTGCAAAGCGGCTCCCAGTTGGTTTGATCTGATCCCAGAACAAATGCTGGTTTCCCCTATGCGGAATGTGCAGTTTGAACGTGAAACCGGATAGTAAAGACGCAATTGCCGGATAGAGAAAGACATAAAAGCCGGACAGTTTGCGACATAATTGGCGGACAGATTCCTATGATGGTCACAAAGACTGAGGATTACAACGTTAGACTGAATGGTCTGCCGAAGTCCGATGTTCTGAAATATTTCTATGAAGGCACCTTCAAGAGCGGTCACCTCCGTGGTGGGATCTTA
>JAFSOC010000024.1 GCA_017447185.1 Clostridia bacterium
AGCTGCTTGATCTTTGTGACCAGAAAACCGCCGTTCGTTACCATGAAAACAACTCCTACATAGTAGTACTTTGAAATTGTACCATATAGGAGTTTTTCTGTCAATGAGAAATTGCAAGGAGTGATATGAACATGAGGAATTGATGGAACGCATATTACGCGAGAAATTGCTGGAGTCCAGCGACAGCGCGACCACCAATTCGCGCAGGGTTTCAGCCATGGGGTTCACCTCCCGTTAAGGTTTTACAGTGCTCCATCAGATAAACGATCCCCAGTCTTTCCAGGAAATATATCGTGTACCTTGGATTGTCATCGTTACATCGCCAAGGTAGAAAACTGCGCTTCTGACTGATTCATCCTTTCGCAGTTCCAGATATTTTCTGGTATTCGCGGACATCTTCTTCTCTGCTTCAATGGAACTCTTGATCTCAATAGCAAAGGTATGCTTCCAGTCGGCAATCGTATCCACTTCAAAGCCATGATCATCCCGGAAAAATGTCAGATTAGGTTTTCTTCCCTGGTTCATTCTTTGCTTCATCATTTCCGAAACCGCAAAGGTTTCCACAACTGCGCCTTTGTGACGGCTCAAAAGCAGTTCTTCCTTGCTTTCCAGACGAAGAAGATGACACAGCAGTCCTGAATCTGCAAAATACAATTTCGGTGTTTTCACCACGGTTTTTCCAAGATTATTGCTGTCAGGTTCAAGGAAATGAATGATATATGACTTTTCCAGAATAGACAGCCATGATTTGATTGTTGGGGCGGAAACACCGACCGATCCGGCTATACTTTCCATGGACAGCAATTGTCCGCTGTGTACAGCGCATACCTGGATAAACTTCCTGAATGTCGAAAGATTCCCTGGGTTAATCAGATCCCTGACATCCCTTTCCAGATAAGTATCGATATAACTTTCGAACCAGTCATAGGGAATAAAGTTCTTTTCAGGATCATAAAGCGGAGGGTACATTCCCTGATGAATCAACCTGTATGCATCTTCCCCGCGAAGGTTTGCGTCAGACAGTTCCGTAAGTGAGAACGGAAGCAGATTCAGGAAAGCTGCCCGGCCTGCCATGCTGTCGGACATATTTTGTTTCAGTTTAAACTGGCTGGAACCCGTCAGGATAAACATCCCCGGATTCCATTTTTGCCGGTCTACCAGCAGTTTCAGAGCGTCAAAGATTTCCGGCACTTTCTGTGCTTCATCAATGACTGCCCCGTCCGGAAATGCCATCAGAAAATCTGCAGGCCCGCCTGCAGCCAGTTCTTTCATGGACTTATCATCAAATGAAACGTATTTTTTGTCCGGGAATGTATCACATGCCAGTGTTGTTTTTCCGCTTTGTCTCGGGCCGGTAATGCCGACAATTGGAAACTGGCTGCTCAGGCGCAGCAGTGTATCCTTTGCCACTCGGTTAATCATCTTAGTCCTCCGGGAATTTTTTAAGTCATAATATGGATAATCCAAAGTTTATATCCGGGTAATCCAAAGTTTATCATTTGGAAAATCTAAAGTCAATCCTCTGGCTGATGTTGAAAACAGCTGATGTCTCCGGCCGATGAACCGGAGACATCATTTGTAAGCAGATTGGGAACCAGATCGAACTAATCAATACAGATTGATACAGGAAGTACTAATTCAAATCCCGGCTTCTCCGCCAAAACGCCCGCAGATCAAAGGTCTGCGGGTTTTTTCTTGCTTTTGGGCAAAAATCAAAAACAGGCCAAATACGGCCCGTTTTTGTGTGCTATTCCTAACGTATTCCTAACAATCAAACTGGCTTCTTTAAGGTATCGACGGCGTCCAGTGTATCCTTCTGATCCGGGTGGACGTACCGGTCCAGCATCTTTGCCGTGGACCAGCGCATTACTTTTTTAATCGTCTGCGGCGCGATGCCCTCTGTGATGGCCAGGGCAGTGGCTGTCGTGTGCCGGCAGCGACCCGCCTCCAGATGAAGCCGGATGGCTGCGCGTTGTCGATCAGATCCTGCACCAGCGGGAGGATGGACTGCATCAGCAGGGGAGCAGCAGCGCGGGGCGCGGCTCCGGGCCTTCTGGAAGGACCTCATAGGAACACAGGGACAGGCGGCGGACATGCCGCGCCCACAGGGCGTAGGCCGGCGCGTCCCCGACGGAATCGATCATATGGGCATCGGGATAAACCCCGCGCATCTCATCGAAATCATCTTCTTTGGCAGCCGGTTTGCCGGACACGGCCTGGGAAATCCGGATATTGCTGAAGGCGATATCCTCGATCGGCTTTTCGGGAATCCCCAGGAGGTAGGACCCACGGGGGCCATTGCCGCAGCCGGTAATATCCTCGAAGAGGATCCGCCGCAGGGTTCCCGGAGCGGGGACGGGATCCCCCGGCTTAACCCGGCCGCGGTTTTCAAGCCGGAGGAAGAAGGGACTCCAGGCCCGGAGGATCCGGATATCCCGGATCAGGAAATCCTCCAGGGTTCCGCCGTCCACCATTTCCAGGGAGACGCCGCTGTCCGCCCCGGCATGCTTGAGGCCGGAGGGATCCTCGGAAAGGCCGCCGATCCTGCAGCGGCGGATCAGGACCTGGCGGAAATCCCCCTGGGTATCCGTTCCGACCTTCACCGCGTTGCAGGCGGAATAAAAATCGCAGTCCTCCACCAGCACCCGGCTCAGGACGCTCTGGCCCGCGCCCTTGAAGCAGAGGGCGTCGTCCCCGCTGGTGACCCGGCAATGTCGGATGACCACATTGTGGCAGCCGTCGATATCCATCCCGTCATTATTGTAATTGGCGTGATTGCGGACCGTGACGCCTTCCAGCAGCAGGTTTTCACAGTTCAGGTAGTTCTGCATCCAGCAGGCGGCGTTTTTCAGGGTAAGGTCCGCGACATGCACGTTCCGGCAGTCGATGATCCGGATCAGGAAAGGCCGCCCGGGGGTGCCCTGGGCCGTTTCCTCGCCGGGGAAATTCAGCTGGCTTCCCCGGCCGTCCAGGATGCCCGTTCCCCGGAGGCAGATGTTCTCACAGCCTTCGGCGAAAATCAGGGACTGGTGCATACCCATGCTGGTATCCTGCACGGTGAGCCGCTTTGCGTGATGCTCCGGATAGTCCGCAAGGTCCGTGCTGCCCAGCAGGCGGGATCCGGCGGAGACCTCCAGGCATACGCCGGAGCGGAGTACCAGGGTACCGCTGACATAATCGCCCTGCCGCAGGCGGACGATGCCGCCTTTTTCCGCCGCGGCGTCGATGGCGCGCTGAATGGCGCCGGTCGCCTTCTGCCCGGGAACGTATCCGAAATCCTCCGGGAGAAAGACCGTATCGGGGCCGTTCCAGCCCCGGACGTCCCGGGTTAATTCATCTGCCATGCGCTCCAGGCTTTCCCGCAGGGAAGGGCACCAGGCTGGCAGGCTGCCGGTATTCAATGCGTTCATGATCATTCCTCCGCTTCCCCGATGCGCAGGGTTTCCAGCACATTCCCCGCCTCATCCGTAATGACCCGCCATCCGCAGTCCCACCGGCCGAGGCGCTTGCCGTCCGCGAAGATTTCCGCCGCGGTGCCGCTGCTGCGGATTCCGTAACGGTGATTGCAGAACACCGCGCTGTATTCATAGGGCTTCCCGGCGCCCAGGCTGAACCAGACCTTGCCCAGGCAGGGGCGGATGCCGTAGCGGTGGGCCGTGTACTCCAGGCAGGCGAGCACGGTGGGGCCGTAGGCGTCCTGGACGGCTTCGCCACTTTTTTCGTCCACGGGCAGATGGGTGTCCGTGCTGACCAGGGAGGCCTTTCCGGTGAAGGGATCGTACTGCTGGGTAAAGCGGCAGTTATTCCGGCTGACCGCGTCGACGAGCTTTTGCCCCAGGGCTGTGACGATCCCGTGATACCCGTACCGCTCCAGGGCCAGGATGGCCCGCTGGTAGGTGAGGCCTTCCGGCTGGCCGCTCCAGTTGTTCTCCTGCGCGTTGCGGAAGGCGGGATCGTTGGCCGCCACGCTGGGCAGCGGGAAGGGAGTCCAGAATTCCGCGGGGTTCAGCAGGTGCTCCCGCACAAACCGGTCCGCCATGGCCGGGGAGACGCTGCCCCAGTACATGCACCGCAGGGTGTTGTGGCAGAGGACATCCACGGTTTTCCCGCTTTTGTCCCGGTCATACAGGGCGCCCCGGCCCTCGTCCCACAGGCCCTGCCGCAGGGACGCGGCCACGGCCTCCGCCTTTTTCCGCCAGGCGTCCGCTGCCGCCGGGTCCCCCTGGATCCGGCCAATTTCCGCCAGGGTATCCCGGGCGGCATAGCTCCAGCTGGTCACGTCCATGCTGGCCATGGGGACAACCGCGCAGCCTTCCGGAGGGGTATCCTCCTCCCACCAGCAGGGGGCGTCCCCGTAGCGCAGGGCGTTGTCCTCGCCGGTATCGTAGACGCAGAAGGAGGAAAGGAGCCCGTCCCCGGACAGGTGCCGGGTCTTCCACAGGCAGGCGTCAAAGCGGATCAGAGTTTCCTTCAGCTGTTCCAGATAATCCTTATCTCTGCCGATCAGGTAATAGAGGTTCAGGGCGGGAAAGGGGAAGCAGAAGCCCTGATACTTATTGAACTGAGGCTCAACCTTTCCGCCGGTATACTGGATGGAACCGGGAAGCCTTCCGTCCTCCCGCTGATGGCGCATAAAAAGGAGGGAATTGTTCAGCGCCGCCTGCAGATTGCGCAGGGCGTACATCTCTCCGCCCATGGGCTGGGTTTCCAGCCAGATCTTTTCATACCCGCCGCCCTCCACCAGCACGGGATCCGCGCCGAAGAGCTTCAGGTTCAGGCGGCTTTTTTCTTCCGCGGCGTCATAGACCCGCTGGAGATTTTCATCTTCCGTACGGAAGGAAACGCTCGTTTCAGGCAGCTTCATTTTGCCTTTTCCCCCATCCCCGTTTTTCTGCCATGGTTATGAAAAATTGTACCATCTGAACCCCGATTTGGACAGATGCGAAAATTCTGCATATCCGCCCGAGACCCGGAAAGCCTTGAAAAATCAAGGGTATGCAAAATTTTCGCTTCTTCCTTTTTGGCGTTTGCCCGCAGATAATGAGGGCGTGAAATGCAGCCGGCCGTTTATGCGAATACACCGAAGGAGGATCCCAGGATGAGTGTTTCCGTTTCCACTTCCCTCCGGCACAGGAGCCTGAGGTACAGGGCGGGCGTGGCCGTGCGCCGGGACTGGCAGCTCTGGGCCCTGATGCTTCCCTGCCTGGCCTTCTTTATTGTGTTCTGTTATTTCCCGATGTACGGCGTACAGATCGCCTTCCGGGATTACAAGGCCGCCTTCGGCATTACGGGAAGCCAGTGGGTGGGGTTCAAGTACTTCGAGAAGTTCTTCACCAGCTACTACTGCGGAAGAATGTTCATGAACACCTTCCTGCTGAACCTCTTCGGCCTGGTTTTCGGCTTCCCGATTCCGATCCTGCTGGCCATCATGCTCAATCAGCTGAACCGGAAGCGGTTCAAGGGCTTCGCCCAGACGGCGATCTATGTGCCCCACTTTATTTCCACGGTGGTACTGGCGGGCATGATCTACCTCTTCTTTTCCCCGACCAACGGGATCATCAATCACCTGATCACCGCGGCGGGCGGGAAAAGCATCTACTTCATTATGGAGCCGGGCTGGTTCAGGCCGCTGTTCATCGGGTCGGAGATCTGGCAGAACGCCGGATGGAACACGATCCTGTACATCGCGACGCTGACCAGCATCGACCCGCAGCTGTATGAGGCCGCCACCATCGACGGGGCCACAAGGTGGGAAAAAATCCGGCACATCGATATTCCGCACCTGATTCCCATCGCGGTGATGATGCTGATCCTGAACTGCGGATCCCTGCTTTCGTCCAACACGGACAAGGCGCTGCTGCTGCAGACCAGCGGGAATATGGCCACCTCGGACATCCTGGGCGTGTACGTGTACAACGTGGGCATCGCCGCATCCAAGGCCCAGTATTCCTACGCTTCCGCCATCGGGCTGTGCCTGAACGTGATCAACTTCGCGATCATCATGATCGTGAACGCCGTCTCCCGCAAGATGAGCGACATCAGCCTGTTCTAAGGAAGGGAGGGAAAAGACATGAACGCGATTGCCGTGAAAAAGAAAAACCGTGTGCGGGAAACCCGGAAAGACCGGATCTTCAACGCCGTCAACATCCTTTTCTGGATCATCGTCCTGTTTATCGTGCTCTATCCGCTCTGGCTGATCCTGATCGCTTCCGTTTCGGACCCGGATGCGGTGCTGCAGGCGAAGGTGCTGCTGTGGCCGGTGGACTTCTCCCTGATGGGGTATGAGGCGGTGTTCCAGTACAAAGAGCTGTGGGGCAGCTACCTGAACTCCATTATCTACACGGTGGTGGGTTCGGGTTTAAGCGTGATCGTCACCCTGGCCGCGGCCTACGCCCTGTCCCGCCGCTTTGCGGGGAAGAAGATCGTAAACCTGGCCATTACCTTCACCATGTTCTTTTCCGGCGGCCTGATCCCGATCTTCCTGAATATCCGGGACCTGGGGCTGTACAACACCCGGGCGGTGATGATCCTGATGAACCTGGTTTCCGTGTGGAACCTGATGGTGGCCCGGACCTATATCCAGACCAGCATTCCCAACGACCTGTACGAAGCGGCGGTGATCGACGGGGCGGACCACTTCACCTATTTCTTCAAATGCGTTCTGCCGCTGTCGGGGACGATCGTGGCGGTGCTGGCGGTGTACTACGGCGTGGCCCGCTGGAACGACTACTTTACCGGCCTGGTGATGCTGCGGGACAGGAGCCTCTACCCCCTGCAGCTGGTGCTGCGGGAAATCCTGGCGTCGCTGACCTCCACCGGGTCTTCCGATACCTTCTTCGCCGCCTACGCGGACAACCTGGGCGGGCTGCAGGAGGCGCTGCGCAAGGCGGAGGTGGCCAAGTACTGCTGCATCGTGGTATCCACGGTTCCCGCCGTGCTGCTGTACGTGTTCATGCAGAAATACTTCGTCAAGGGCGTCATGATCGGCTCCCTGAAGGGCTGAGGACGCGAAAACGTAATTCTGGGCTTTCAGGCCCTGAAATAAAAAAGGAGGGTACCCATATGAAGAAACTCGTTTCCCTGCTGCTGGCATGCTGCATGCTGCTCAGCCTGAGCGCCGCCTTCGCCGAGGACAAGGTGGAGCTCACCGCCTTCCAGTACGCGCTGGAGAACCAGAACACGGACTTCAACGGCCTGTGGTTCTTCAACGAACTGGAAGAGAAGACCAACACCCACGTCACCTTCCAGATGGTGAAGGACGCCGACTGGGCCACCAACGTGAACCTGATGTTCGCCGTACCGTCCCAGATGCCGGATATGATCATCCGCCATGCCGTGGACGTGGAAGAATACGGCGTCTCCCAGGGCCTGCTGCTGCCGCTGGACGAATACCTGACGGAAGAGATCATGCCCAACTACGTGAGCCGCCTGAACATCAACAACGCCGGCGACTCCATTCCCGCCAGCGACGGAAAGACCTACTACATCGGATTCCTGATGGCGCAGAACGTGAACCACACC
Source organism: Clostridia bacterium (assembly GCA_017447185.1). Lineage (GTDB taxonomy): Bacteria > Bacillota > Clostridia > Christensenellales > Aristaeellaceae > Aristaeella. Next base: position 7,522 of record JAFSOC010000024.1, read on the forward strand.
GGCACCTGGTACGTGAACCAGAAAGAGCTTGAAAAGCTGGGCAAAACCGCTCCCACTACCATCGCCGAGGTGACCGAGCTGCTGCGGGCCATGAAGGCCGACGGCATCAAGTGGCCCTTCTCCGCTTCATACACCCAGTTCGGGCCGGAAACCATCTGGAACCAGTTCGCTTCCTTCGGCGTACCGGAGAACACCTACTACTACTTCATCGACGGGAACGACAAGGTTCAGTTCACCTGCGAACAGCCCGGCTGGCGCGCCTGCGTTGAATGGCTGCATCAGCTGTACGAGGAAGAGCTGATGGATCCGGAATCCCTGACCCAGGACTCCAACCTGTGGGCCAACAAGGTCAATGACGGCGAGGTGGGCTACTTCTGCTACCTGCGGCTGATCAACACCGCCATCAAGGCGGAAAACGTCGGGAACTTCAAGTCCATCCTGCCCCCCGCGGCGGAAGGCTTCAAGGCCTGCGTGTCCCAGATCCTGGAGGTTCCGGAAGCCGGCGCCTACCTGACGAAGAACTGCAAGGACCCCGTGGCGGCCCTGAAGTGGATCGACGCCCAGCTGGAGACCGAAACCATGATGGTTTCCCTCAACGGCAAGGTGGGCGAGCAGATCGTACTGAACAGCGAAGGCAAGTATGAAGTCATCGACATTCCGGCGGACAACGGCCTGTACCAGTTCGTGCCCGTGACCATGGGCCAGTTCTTCGCCCCGGGCGACTACTACACCTCCATCTACCAGATGGCGCCCCACCGGGTGGAACGCTATGAGGACAGCAAATGGTACGCCGAAGCCGGCGTGCTGGAACCCAAGAGCTTCCAGTACCTGCGGGACCTGAGCAAGCTGAGCAACGAAGACGCCACCGAGGCGGCGGATATCTACACCGAGCTGCAGAAGCTGGTGGAAGAATCCTTCGCGAACTTCGTGCGCAACGGCGTGACGGACGACAGCTGGAACAACTTCATCGCCCAGGCGAAAGCCATCGGTTCCGAGCGCTATATCGAACTGTACCAGAACGCTTACAACACGTATCTGGCGAAGTAAATCCTTGAATGCCGCGGCCTGAGATGCTACAATATCCGCATCGAAAGCCGCCGGGCACCGCCGCGGGGCATGCTCCCATCGGCGGTGCCCTTTTGCCGTATAAACAGGAGATTCATATGAAACGTACGATCAAACTGGTTTGCCTGCTGGCGGCGGCCGCTTTTCTGCTGAGCAGCTGCTCGGATCAGGCAGCCGTTTCAAAGGAACCCTCCGGCGCGCAGGCGCCGCTTACCGCGCTGCAGTATGAAATCGACAATATCGCGGTGGATTTCTCCAGCATGTGGTACTATCAGCAGATCGAAAAGCAGACCGGCGTCCGGGTGGATTTCACGGAGGTCAAGGATTCGGAGTGGAGCAGCGCCGTGGCCCTGGCCTTTGTGAAGGGGAAAATGCCGGACATGATCCTGCGGGGTTCGCTGGATATCGAGGAGTACGGCGTCACCCGGCACCTGCTGGTTCCGCTGGATGAATACATCGAAAAGGGGCTGCTGCCGAATTATGCCGCCCGGATGGACGAGGCCGGGCTGCGGGAACAGCTGACCGCATCCGACGGGCATATCTACCAGCTGGGTTTCCTGATCTCCCAGGACGTGAATACCAACGGCCATTTCTTCATCAACCGGAAATGGCTGGACGCGCTGCACCTTTCCGTTCCGGAAACCACGGAGGAACTGACGGAGGTGCTCCGCCGCTTCCGGAACGGGGATCCCAACGGGAACGGCCTGCAGGACGAGATCCCGCTGGAGTTTACCTTCGACGACAACACCACCGGGATTTACAACCTGTTCTCCTTTTTCGCCCTGCCCCTGAATGAGGACTTCGTCTATCTGGACGGCAGCGGGAAAGTCCGCTTCGCACCGGAGGAGGACGCCTTCTTCGAGGCCGCGGAATGGCTGCATCAGCTGTATCTGGAAGGGCTGCTGGACATCGACTTCATCAGCCAGGGCAGCAGCATCTGGGCGGCGAAGGTCAATGAGGGCAACGTGGGGATGTTCAGCTACTGGCGGCTGCAGAACACCGCGCTGAACCCGGGTATCACGGCGGATTACGAAATCATGCTGCCGGTGCACGCGGAGGGGCGGAAGGCCTGCCTGCCCCGGAACATGGACATTATCGAGTTCGGGGCGGCGCTGACCACCGACAACCGGGATATTGAGGTCAGCCTCCGGTGGCTGGACGCGCAGTTCGAGACGGAAAACATGCTGGTGTCCCAGAACGGACCCGTGGGGGATACGCTGACCCGCCGGGAGGACGGAAGGTACGAAGTCGCCTACGTGCCCGCGGACAACGAGCTTTATCAGACCGTGCCCGTGATCTGCGGACAGTTTTTCGCGCCCGCGGAATACTACGCCTCCGTTTACGTTCCCGCCGCCCACCGGCGGGAGAAAGCCGGCTACTGCGAGCTGTACGGGCAGGCGGGGGTGCTGGAGGCGGTATCCGCCAAGGAGCTGACCGCGGTGGCGGCCAAGACCACGGCGGAGTCCTCCGTCATTACCCGGCTGAAAACAAAGCTGAAGTCCGTGGTGGACGCCGGGATCGTGGCCATGGTTACCCAGGGGGTCACGGAAGAACGCAAAACGGAATTCCGCCAATCGCTGAAGGAGAACGGGTATGAAGAATACTGCCGGGTTTATCAGCAGATCCATGACCGCCGGAAGGAGAAATAAGCGTGATCAAAAAGAGCCGGTCCTCTGTTTTTATCCGCTATGCCCTGTCGTATATCGCGGTCGTGCTGCTGCTGTTCTTCAGCATTACCGGCTATCTGTACGTCCGGCTCAGCGGGAAATCCAAGGAAGATTTTATTGACAACCAGATCAATCGGCTTTCCCGGATCGCAAACCAGCACGAGAGCTATATTTCCGCCATGCTGAACATGGCGGAGGAGATCGGGCTGAGCCCGGATATCGAGTTTTTCCGGTATGAGGAGGAACCCTGGAAAGCGTATGACCTGCAGCTGAAGCTGGTGCCGTATACCTCCACCGCCACCTTCTGCGGCCATGTTTTCCTGCACTTCTTCGGGGACGACAGGATCTATTCTTCCTCCTCGTCCATGGAGCTGTCCCTTTTCGCGCGGATGATGCGCTATGAGTTCCTGCCCATGGAGCGGCTGACCTCCATGATCAGCAGCACGGACCGGCTGACCGTGATTCCCGCCCAGCAGGTATCCTCCACGCTGGTGGACAGTTCCCGGGTGGTGACGTTCCTGGTTCCCCTGGGGGCGGCGCCCCAAGCCGGGAAAGGCGTGCTGATTTTCCTGATCAAGGATAACGTGTACCAGACGCTTTTCGCCGACGCCATCGAAGGCCATCTCAATACCTACATCTTCCAGGACGACGCGCTGCTCTCCTCCGCGGAGGAGCTGCCCGTTCCCCTGGAGCAGCTGGATCCAGCGCAGAAGGAGTCAGCCCGCTCCTTCCGCTGGGACGGGCAGGAATGGACGCAGGTATCCTTCTCCGGCAAGAACCGGGGCCTGACCTACGTGACCGTCCTGCGGAACTCGGATATTACCTCCTCCATCGCCCAGCAGATTTTCAGCAACCTGGCGATCCTGCCGGTGTTCGTGGTGCTGTCCCTGATGCTGGCCCTGTGGATGGCCAACCGGCATGCCCGGCCGATCCGGGCGATTACCGGCATGCTTTCCCGCCAGGAAGAGGAAGGATCCCGGGACGAGCTGCAGCAGATTTCCACCGGCATCCGCCGGCTGACGACGCGGAACCAGGAGCTGTCCTCCAGGCTGGACTGCGCGCTTCCGCTCCAGCGGCATGATTTCGTGTTCCGGTTTGTCAAAGGCCGCTTTGCCTCCAGGGAGGAGGCCGTCGCCGCCGCACGGGCGGTGGGGCTGGAGATCGACCGGGCCGTTTACGCCATCGTCCTGTCCGCCGGCACCGGCGGGAACGACCATCCGCTGGACCTGAACGCGGCGCCCTTTAACCGCTTTTCCGGGTACTCCGGGGCGGGGGTGGAACTGGTGGCGCTGAAGGCAAACCTCTACCTGATCTTCGCCGACAGCCCGGAGACGCTGCCGGAAATGGCGGAGACCATCCGGGCGGAAGGGGAGGCGGGAGGAGAGCCCTGCGTGACATCCCTGTCCCTGTCCCACGGAGACTTCGCGGAGGCGTCCGCGGCATACCTGGAAGCCTTCTCCGCCTATGAAAACCGTTTTGTGATGGGCAGCCGGAAGGTGCTTTGCTACAGCGATATCACCACGAACCTGCCGGAAATCCTGCCCCAGGCGCGGAAGATCACCACAGCGATCAGCCAGGCGCTGAGCCTGGGAAACCGGGAAGTGCTGGACGTGCGGATCAACGATCTGCTGCATTTCCTGAAGAACACCAACATGTCGCCCTTCGCCTTCCGGATGATCTACAGCGACGTGATCAACTCCCTGGTGCACACCCACAGCGCGGCCCTGACCGACGGAAGCTCCGTGCAGGAAGCCTACAACAACATTTTCTCCCTGACGTCCTGCCAGTCCATCGACGACCTGGACGAGCTGCTCCGGGGCCTGTGCGACCGGCTGCTGAGCAGGGAAACCCCAGCAGAAAGCGGCGCGGAGGAGGAAGACGAGATCGGGCAGGTGGTCCGGTATATGGAAGAGCATTTCAGCGATCCTGAAATCTCCATGACCGCGCTGGCGGATTCCTTCGACATCACCACCACCCGCTTCAGCCTGACCTTCAAGGAAAAGCTGGGGATGTCGCCCCTGGAATACCTGACGCTGCTGCGGGTGGAGCACGCCAAGGAGCTGCTGGCCTCCACGGATCTGACGATCCGGGAAATCAGCGCCCGGACCGGGTATTACGACGCCGGCTCGTTCATCCGCCGCTTCAAGCAGGTGACCGGGGAGACGCCGCTCCAGTACCGCCGCGGACGGGGCGGCCGGGAGACGGCTCCAGAAAGCGGCCCGGAAGGCGAAGAAGATCAACCGTAAAGAAAGAGAGGGACTGCAGGATGATGAAGACAGACGAAATCAATATCCGGGATCCTTTTGTGCTTGTGCACGGCGGAAAGTATTATCTCTACGGAACCCGGGGGGAAACCTGCTGGGGCCCCGCGGACGGGTTTGACGTGTACGTGGGGCAGGACCTGAAGAACTGGGAGGGCCCGATTGTCTGCTTCCATAACGACGGATCCTTCTGGGCGGACCGGAACTACTGGGCGCCCGAGGTTCACTGCGTGAACGGCGCTTTCTACATGTTCGCCAGCTTCAAGAGCGACAGCCGCCGCCGGGGCACCGCGATCCTGCGGGCGCTGTCGCCCCTGGGCCCCTTCGAGCCCTGGTCGGAGGGCCCGGTGACGCCGGAAGACTGGGAATGCCTGGACGGGACCTTCTACGCCTCGCCGGACGGAACGCCCTATATGGTTTTCTGCCATGAGTGGGTGCAGGCCGGGGACGGGGAGATCCACGCCATGAAGCTGACAAAAGACCTGCGGGCTCCCGCGGGAGAGCCGTTCCTGCTCTTCCGGGCTTCTGAAGCCCCCTGGTGCCGCCAGGTGCATCACTCCTCCGGCCTGGACGGATATGTGACGGACGGACCCTTCCTCTGGCGGAAGGAGGACGGGACGCTGCTGTGCCTGTGGTCCGGGTTCTCCGAAACAGGATATGCCCAGGGGCTGGCGGTATCGGACAACGGGGATATTGACGGGCATTTTACCCAGCTGCCGCCCCTCTTCCCGGAGGACGGCGGCCACGGCATGCTTTTCCGGACGCTGGAAGGGGAGCTGCTCCTGGCGCTGCACAGCCCGAACAAGCATCTGCTGGAGCGGCCGAGGTTTATCCCGGCGCGGCTGTGAGCGGGAAGGAGAAAAATGGTTCAAAATGACAGGCTTCCTGCTAAATGATCATTGCAACGGTAAATGCCATTACGGCAGACAGGAAATTGCTTGCCAGATTCACCATGTCATTGTCCATCCAGTGAACGCCGCTGAATAATGTATTGTCCTTTCCGGACGGTGATTTTTTCTTCTCGGTGTATTTCCCCGAATCCGCGTCGATATAAAGGGCCTGGAAATACGCGCCGAGAACCGAATCAAATATGCAGCCCGCAAAACCGGACAATGTGATAACGGCAATTCCCAGCGGCAGCTTCTTCATCAGCGCATCCGCCGGTCCTGCTGTTCCTGAAAAAAGCACATACCAGAATACCGCGATGAAAGCCGCTCCTGCCAGTCCTCCGCCGTATCCCAGCAGCGTCACGCCGCCGCTCACGCCCCGCGGAACGATTTTTCCTGTTTTCAGGGAGACCGGCGGTTTCTTCGATAATCTTCCGATCTCACCGGCCCAGGTATCGCTCGTGGCTTCTGTCATTGCCGCGCCGAACATCACGATGGCCGCAAACATCATCCGCATCGGAAGCAGCGCTTTTGCATCTGCGGCAGTCAAAGCATTCGTCCTTAAATACGCATCCGAAACCGCGAAAACCACCGCCGCCAGGACCGCCATCAGTCCGTTTGCAAGCACCTGCATGAGATCTCTTCTGCTGTTCTTCTTCTCGGTAAAATTGCCTTCTTCCTTCTGAATATGATCCCTGATTTTCCCGATCACATTCGCGCTGGCAAAGAAAAGAAGAAGCAGCACGAGTCCGGCAAGGCCGAAGATCCACGTACATAAAACCGCGAGCACGAACGCACCCACGACGCCGTTTGCGGTCAGAAGTTTCCATTTGTACGCAAGACACGCCATCAGCGCAAACCCCAGAAGCATCGCGCTCTTCGGCCAGAACGCGACGGTCGCGTAAAGCACCAGCGGAACCGTTATATTGTCAAGGCCGAAGGGCGTCATGAATTCAAAGACCGCGCCTGTCAGCCCGCACACAACCGACAGAAGGATATTGTGCGTGAAAAGGAAAGCAATGACGGTTACAGCAGCAAAAAACGCCGCCATCCCTTCCAGTGATTTGCCCGTATTCAGCCTGTGCTTTCCGAATTTCATTCCGACAATGGCCGCCAGTCCGTCTCCCCATCCCATTCCGAGGAGCCCGACGCCGAGTTCCGTCATTCCGCCGATTCCAGATTTTCCCATTAGGATCATGATAAAAATTGAAACCGGATACCATACCAGGCCCCAGTTTCTCTTTTTATTGCCTTGCCCCAGTGCTTTATCAAACATCCCTGTGGCGTTCGCTGCTGCGACAAGCGCGGCGACAACCGGCAGTCCGATGAGCGCCGGGACCGGCGAGGTAAAAAATCCCGCATAGATGAAATACCAGTGGGCTGCCCCGATATGGACGATTTTCCTGGCCGTCTCCGGATTCTTTTTTGACACCGGATACGCAATCACAAAACAGATGAAAACCAGCAAAATCGATAACAGTAATCCAATGAGGTCCTGCATCCTATACTCCCCGCCGTTTTATTCTTTCATGCATTTTGCAGCTGTTCGGAACCCTCCGGTTTCCGGACCGCCGCCCGGTTCATTTCTTTTTCGCGCTGTACATTTTCTCCGCCGTAACCGTATGCCGGATCGGCTTCCATTTCGGTTTGTAAAACAAAGCGACCACCGTCAGAGGCACATACGTCAGAGTGAAAAAAGGAAAAGTAAATAAGTAAAGAATCTTGCTCCGCGCGCCGGCCCGGATGTTTTTCCACTCCGTGACGATAAAAAACAGACCGGCCAGGAAGAACATACCATACATTTCGACAAACAGCAAAGCAAAAGACTGCACCGCCTCCATAAAACCGTTCCCTGTAACGGCGCCGTGAAGGATCAGGCCGAGGTTCAGGAGCAAAGACGCCACACAAATGACGTAAACCGGCGCAAAAAGGATCAGTTCAAAGCAGGAAAGATTTCCGTGAAAGATCCCCCAGAACACCTTTTTCATGTACCGTACCATCACCTGCAGCAGCCCGCTGAGCCACCGGATCCGCTGGTGGCATGACACAGGAAAGGAGGTCGGCTGTTCGTCGTATAACACAGCCTGCCGGCAGAATGCGATTTTCTCTCCTTTTGTCACCTGGTCAAAAGAAAACTCCCAGTCTTCCGTCAGCATATGATACGGCCATCCGCCCGTTTTTTCGGCAATTCTCCTGCTGAACAGAAATCCGGTGCCGGATACGGTTCCGCTGATCCCCAGCAGATACCGGGGATAATTCAGGTAGATACTGTCCCACAGGAACCACAGCGTATACCCGGCGCTGATCCAGTTGTCCCCGAAGTTTTTGCTGTTTCTGAAACCGGTGACGATCTCGTGCCCGTCCGAAAACTTCCTGTTCATCTGTTCGATATAATCATGCGCAGGAATGTTGTCCGCGTCAAATACAAAGTATCCGTCAAATCCCTCCGGATAATCCTCCCGGATGTGATGCATCAGTGCTTCCAGCGCATAACCTTTTCCGACTTTTTCCGGATCAGAACGGGTATATACATGAACGCCGCGGGAAGAAGCCGTGTCAGCGGTGCTGTCCGTGCAATTGTCCGCCATGACAAAAACGTCGATGAGATCCTGCGGATAGGATTGGGATTTTATACTGTCAAGCAGATCCGCAATGACGTTCGCTTCATTTCTCGCACAGATCAGGACTGCATAATGGTGAAGAGAAGGTTCCCTGCCGGAAGATTTCTCTTTCCTGAACAAAGCGACAAAAAGAAAGACGACCAGTTTCAGATTCAAAAAAATGGAAATAAAGAAAATCAGATGATTGATGAAATCAGGGACACGCATCTCCTTCACCTCCCTCCGGCAGCTGTTCAGAGCCCTTCGGGTCTGAGCCTCTGTCTTAAAAAAACAATGATCCTGCTGTAATGGCGAGCAGGCTGACGGCCATTGCGATTTTTAAAAACTTTATCACTTTTGTACAGGTTGCTTCAGCAGGTTCCAGATTCGAAGCAATCAGGGCGTAAACCGCGTATCCGTACAGACTTAACGCGATCACGAAGATCACGAGATATGCGATATTGAAGATCCCGAAGGCGTATAAAACGACATGCACCGCAACTGTCAGAGCAAGCAGGAGAATCGTTATGACTGAAGACGCTTTTTTTCCGTACAGAATGGGGAAGGTTTTTGCGCCTTCCAGCTGATCTCCCTGAACATCTTCCATATCCTTGACGAGTTCTCTGGCAACATTGGCAACCGCGGCCAGAAGACCGATGTAAACCGATACCCTGAAGATTTCCCGGTCGTTTATACTGCAGAGAAGAATAAATCCGCCGAGGACAAAACAGAACCCGATCATACCGCCTACCACGATATTTCCGAACAAAGGCATCGCTTTGAAATAACGGGAATAAGCATAGATGATCACAGCGGAACAGAGGATGATCACAGAAAACAAAAAGTTGCGGATCAGAATACTGATGATGACGCTGAGAACGGCTGAAACGGCATACAGGATTCCCGCGTAAATCCTGGCGTTCTTCAGCGATATTTTTCCGGAAGGAATCGGGCGGTCCGGTTTGTTCACCGCGTCAATTTTGTAATCAAACACGTCGTTGATTACATTCCCGGCGCCGGCCATTAAAAAAACAAGGATCGTGCCCAGAATGACAGAAACCGAAAAATGATGCCCGACAATTGCGGTGATCACAATCGGCATGGACATCATAAGCGCTTCATCCGGTCTTAAAATTTTTATATAAGCCTTCATGAACTCATTCACTCCTGTGAAACTAAAAAGCTTGGTTTACCTGTTTTTTTGATAAGGCCATCGGGAAATAATACGGGGCATTATACCACGTACAAGGCAAATTTGACAACTTATCGTCCAATACCGTCCTTTTGGAAGAATATGGTTTGATCAGCCTTCTTCCTGTTGGTTTTTCGTTATTCTTTCTCTTTTACGATCTCCACAATATTCCATTTTTTCATGGACCGCGAAGAAATCAGGTGGCTGAGCACAATGCAGCCGAAGAGCAGTCCCGCCGTCAGCAGGCATTCGACGATTCCGCTGGCGAACGGATATTCTGTTTCTTTCGTCGCGAGCTGACGCAGCGCCGTTACGGCGAATACTGCACCGAGGGGTGTGCCGATGATGCAGGAGAATACAAAGTAGAGCAGGGACTGCAGAAACAGTTTCGCTGAGACAAACCGGTGAGAAAATCCCAATGTACGCAGCACACACAGTTCTTTTTTCTGTTCCAGAAGATTGGTCTGCATTGTGTTGACGACAATGATCAGGCCGATCAGCACGGCAAAGCCGATGATGATCCATGCCGCCAGATCGTAAAAGGCAAAGCCCTTCTCCGTGCCTTTCCGGAACAGCCTGGTGAAGATACAGTACCGGTAATCATCCCGGCCGGCCAGCAGGGCCTGCACGGAACGTTCTCCCTCCCTGATCGCGGTTTCATCCGTTTCCTCCGTCCGGATCAGGATTGCCCGAAACGTCGGTTCCCCAAGCTTTTCTGCCTGACGGGCGGATATATACTGACTGCGGTTTACGTTCTGATTGGATATGCCGGCTACTTCCATCCTGACTCCGTCAACCAGGACAAGATCGCCGGGAACAGCCCCCAGTTCCTCCGCCAGGTGTTTTTCCAGAAGAATGCCTTCTGACGGGACCGAAAGAGGCTCGTCCTTTATCCCGAATATCCGGATCATATCGGTATCCTCCGGAAGTGCGTTTACCGAAGCGGTTTCCGTATGTCCCTGAAATGAAATATCCGAAGTATAATAACCCATCTGCAGGGTTTCGGACACATAGTCCAGAGCCTCAAGTTCTTCCATAAAGGTTTGATCCGGCACATCTTTCAGAAACACCTGGCAGTCATAACGGATCTGTTTTTCAAAAAGCTCCGTCAGAATTGCGTTTTTCGATGCGATGAACGAGAGGGAAGCAAAGATAATCATCACAGATGCAGAAAGACAAAAGGCTGAAAAGATGAACCGTTTTTTATTGCGCAGCAGGGAGATAATGCTGTACCGGGTGAAGGGACCGGCTTTCCGGGTCAGCCACCGGCCGAACCCGGAGAGTTTCCCGGAGGACGGCGGCTGCCTGGACATTGCTTCCGAAGGCTGGATCCGGCTGATCAGGGAGGTTCCGGACAGCGTCGCGGCCTGGCCGACAACGACCGTCAGCAGGGCGGAAAAAACCACGTTTCCGGTATCGAAAACATTCTCATAGAAGGGAAGCGGGAAAAAAGATTCGAACTCCGACCCGATATAACGGGCAATCCCGATGCTGATCAGCGTGCCTAGAATAATCGCACCCAGCGAAACCGGGAGGTTTACTTTGCAGAACAGCAGCCGGATGTCCCCGGCGGAGAAGCCCAGGGCCCGCAGAATGCCGATCTCCCGCCTGCTCTGGCGGATGATCAGGGACATGAATAAAAAGGCGGCGATCAGAACGACCATGAAGAAGACCGTCGGCAGCAGGAGAGTCAGTGTGTTGACCGGCGGCAGAACTGAGTCGATCCGGTTTTTCACAGCGGAATTATCATAAAGAAAAAAATACTGGATTTCCGGAACTTCACCCTCCAGGATCCGGACCGCTTCCTCCAGCGTCTCTTCCCGGTCGGCGCCCGGGGTGAACCGGAGCAGGAATTCGTTGCAGAACACCTGGTATCCTTCCCATTCTCCCAGCTCATCGTATGCGGCCGCCAGCTCCGCCTGCTTTTCCTTCAGCAGGGCGCAAGCGTCGTCCAGCTCCTTTTCTGCCGTGGAAATCTGTTCAGCGGCAGCGTCCAGCTGTACACGCAGCTCCTCTGCCTCCGCGATGCCCGCATCCAGCTGCGCCTGTTTTACGTTCAGCAGGGTGTATGAGGTCTCCAGTACCGTCAGTTTTGTCTTCAGCAGGGTGTAGGCGGCGTCCAGCGCGAAGGCGGTGCCTGGTTCCATTTCTCCAGCGGCAATCTGTTCAGCAGCAGCGTCCAGCTGTTCAGCGGCAGCGTCCAGTTGTGCACGCTGCTCCTCTGCCTCCGCGATCCCCGCATCCAGCCCGGTCTGTTTTTCCTGCAGGGCTGCTTCAGCCTGCTCCAGTTCAGCCCGCTGCTCCAGCAAAAGCTCTCGATTGCTGTCCAGCTCCTGCTGCTTTTCTTCCAGTTCTTCGGCTTTTTCTTCGAGCGCCGCTTTGGATCCTGTGTACTCGGTATTTTCCTCCTGTTCCAGAAGGCGGATGGGAACATAGATATAACCGAAGTCGGAATTTGCGCCCCAGGCAGTCTGTGTCGGCTGTACTGCCAGCGTTTCCGGCATGGAGACGATTCCCGCGACCAGATAGCTGCGGTACTCGTCGCCGACGCGGACCGAAACGGTATCTCCTGCAGAAATCCCGTTGTCATCGGCAAAATTAACATCCAGAAGAATGGCATCCTTCTCTACCGGGTCTGCCTTTTGCCAGTAATGAAACCGCTGGAAATCCCCGTCGGAAAAGGAAATGGCCCGGACTGACAAGTACCGCCCTGAGGGACTCATCATCACCGTATCTCCCAGCAGGCGTGTATTCACCTCGGAAATGCCCGGCAATGAGCGCAGGAGGTCCGCCTTGTCCCGTGTGGTAACCGCGGTCTGGATCACCCCATCCGGATAGCCATAGTCCCGGATATAATGCGTCAACGACCTTTCCAGGGAAAGGTAACCGCTGGCAAGCCCTGTCACGCTGGCGCATCCTACGGCGGATACCAGGAGAATGGAAAGCAGGAGTTTCCAGTATCTTTTTATGATCGCCCGGAACATAAATCCTTTCATTCGACCTTACAACCTCTTGATTACTCAAGATCAGAACTGGCCTTATTTATCAGGGATGCGAAGCACGACCGAAGGGAGCCTGTCCTTGATAAAGGAGGACCGCTCTGATATAGACAAACGGCGGGGCCAGTGGCGCAAAAGTAACAGATCTGGTTCTGCGTGTCAAGAAGGAACGGAGCGCAAAAAACAACTGAAGTACCAAAAATTCGCAAGGTTTTTTGATATCTGTATACGTTATATGCGGAAAAAGGCCCGGTTTCACAGACGTTGTCAGCGCTCTGCTTAACATCCGGCATTCACACCAGTTGGCCATCCTGGAGCCGGAGGATTTCATCGGCGCGTTTTCCCAATTCACTGTCATGGGTTACGATCACGACACAGTAACCGTCCTCATGGGCCAGGCGCTCCAGGATGCTGAAAATGTTGTCACTGTTCCGGGAGTCCAGGTTGCCTGTGGGTTCATCCGCCAGGAGCACCCGGGTTTCCATGCCCAGTGCGCGCGCGATCGCCACGCGCTGCTACTCGCCGCCGGAGAGCATGGCGGGGAAACGGTCCAGCACCGTTTCCGGCAGGCCGACCCGGGCAACGAGTTCCGCCGCGCGTTTTTTTGCCGCGGCGGGCTTCATTCCCCGCAGTTCCATGGGATACATCACATTTTCCGCCGCGGTGAGCAGGGGAAAGAGGCGGAAATCCTGATAGATCACCGCTACGCGCTCCCGGCGGTACTGCTCCAGGTCCATTTCCGCGGTGGAAACCCCTTCGCACATGACGTTTCCTTCGGTGGGGATATCCAGTCCGGCCATCAGGGAGAGCAGGGTCGTCTTTCCGCCGCCGGAGCTGCCCATGATGGCGTACACCTTACCCGGCTCAAATGCGCAGGAAATGCCCCGAAGGGCTTCCACCCGCTGATACTGGGACTGGTAAACATATTTCACATCGCGCAGTTCAATGACGCTCATATTCTTTCCCCTTTCCGTTAATCGCGAAGCGTCAGGAGCTCCATGAGATCGGTCTTTCCCGCCATCAGCACGGATACGGCTGTTCCCAGCAGATAGCAGGCCAGATAAACCGCCGCGGCCAGGGGCTGTGTCAGCCTGCCCGCATACAGCCACAGGAGCGCTGTGCATCCTGCCAGGCATCCTGCGATGCTGAGAATCGCCTGCTCCAGGAAGAAGGAGGCGAACACCCGCCGTTTCGGAGCGCCGAAGCCTCGCATCAGTGCGAACTCCTGCCGCCGGGAGAAGGTCATCAGCCAGGAAATCACAAAGCCCAGGATAGCGATCAGCAGCAGGAGGGCTGTGGAGATCACCCGGCCCATGGTGATGTTGCGCTCCATATTCTCCTTGAGCTTCAGGAAGGCTGCATCCCGCAGCAGCAGCGTCGTACGGTTGGCAGACGGGCGTCCCACCGCACTGAAGCCCTGCTCCCGCAGGTGCTTCCGGATCAGGTCCAGGTCCCGCGCAGAGGAAAGATGGAACCGGCAGGTACGGAAGGTAAAAAGGATCTCGCTGTAGATGCCATCCGGCATTTCTGCGTCTGTCAGCATTTCCGGCGGGAGATAACAGGACAGCGGCACGAAAACTGCAGCTTTATTCTCCTTCTGGACATAGCTCCCCACGGCCTGCAGGATCACGGGAACCTCCCACCGGGAATACCCGTTGTAATCGGCCTGGACCATGCAGGGGAAAGTATCGCCCAGGGCAAGGCCGTGATCTTCCAGGAAGGCTGCGCCGCACACGGCAGGAATGCATTTTTCTTCCACTTCTTCTATATCCCGCAGGAGGATCGGCGTAAAGCCCGTTTCCTTCAGCATGGATTCATCCCAGCCTTCCAGCCAGGTGACAGCCGGATCCGCATAGTAGAACTCCCTGGCTGCTGCCAGGCTGTTCAGCGCCACGATTTCCGGCTGCATGTCAATCCATTCAAGCCTGCGCCTCCGGCCGTTTTCCCCGTTGGTGAAGGAGGGTACATCCTCCTTCAGCCAGTAGCGGTAACCATAGGATACGGAGACATCATCCACACCTTCGGTGGCCAGGAGCGTCCGGACATCATACACGGACAGGACCAGGTTCGAATAATACCGGCCATTGAGGCTGACGACAAGCCCGTCAATGCGCGTGTTATCCAGGGCGCTGTCCAGTTCGTTCTGCCAGTCCTGGTACATCCCGCCCAGAAAGACAATCATCACTGTAAGCGCGAGGGAAACCAGCGGAACAACCCATGACCGCGGGCCGCCCCGGCGAATGGAAAGCAGCGCGAAACGCAAACCGCCCTGATCCCTCACAGACGTTTTTCCATGCGGGACACGGATCCTGCTCCGGCCGCGCCTGCGTGTTCCGCCCCGGCGGGCAATACGGAGAAACAGCAGGCAGAACAGCACCGCAAGCGCCACGATCCCCGCTGCGGACAGCAGGCCGGGCCAGAGCGGCACCTGCGGATCAAAGGCCGTCTCCTTCACGATACCCAGGGAACTCTCACTGTACAGCAGGCGTCCGGCTTCTGCCCGGGCGGCATTCAGCGCGTCTTCGATCATATGGAACACTGCCGGGCGCAGGGCCGTGCCCAAAGCGGTTCCCAGAAGGACGGAAATACCGCAGATAACCAGCATGGCTGACAGGAACCAGAGGACAATATCACGGCCGGGCGTTCCCAGGGAAACCATGATTTTCACAGTGCTGCCCTGCCTGCCCACAAACAGGAGCGCGAACAGCAGCAGTACGGCCGCAACGCCTGCCGAACAGATCAGCAGCACATTGATGGCTGTTTTCCTGACTTCACGGAAGGGTTGCACGGCATTGCCGTATCCCTGATCCAGCAGGGTTACCCGCACCCGTTCGGGCATGAGTGCCTGCAGCGCTTCCGCCGCTTCTTCACCCTGCCCGTTGCGAAGGGAAACGGTGCCCAGCAGATAACCGAAAAGCGGTGTGTCCGCATCCTCCGCAATGACCCAGACTGTACCGCGGTAATTCGCGGCGGTGGCGGCAATACCGCTGACCGTGTAATCCTGCGTTTTGCCGGTAAGCATGAGCCTGTAACGGTCGTCGTCCGTTCCACGGAGTTCATCCATCGAAAAGGTGTCGCCCGGCTTCAGGCTCAGGGCATCCGCCAGATCAGCGGTAATCACGCAGGAGTACGGAGAACCGGGATCCGGCATGGAACCTTCCGTCAGATGCAGATCGTTCTGCTGGAATCCATACACATCGTTCACATCGCGGCAGGGCACGACCCGCACGTAGTTATTCATGATCCGGTACTGTTCCGTCGCGCGGAGGAAGGGCTCCGGAACGGGTTCGCCCGCGGCGTGGTCCGCGTATGGAAGATCGTCAGAAGAAAGGAAGGATTCAACCCTGAAGATATCAAAACCGTTCATCGGATAATCGCCGATATGCCGGGTGTCCCGGGATTTATCCACAAAGGTGCCGTTCAGGATATATGTTTTTCCTTCCTCCGGCATGAAACCGCTGTCGCCGGGAAGAAGATCGATATGGGTTTCTTCCTTTCCCTTCCGGGAATAGAATATTTTGTCCAGCGTACAGGTATAATAAGTAAAGGATCCTTCCGATTCGACCGGATGATTCAGTCTGTCAAACAGATACCATTGGGAAATGGGTTTGGACACACGGCTGACGGCAATTACAGCCCGCCAGCCGTAGGGCATGATATCGAATTTTCGCTCATATCCCGCAGCGGACGCGAAAGCGGTATTGCCGCGGGTCCACGCGGTAACACCGGGAACGGCAAGAATGCTTTCGTCTGTCAGCGCTTTCGCTGCGGCCCGGGCGGCAGCATCCGGCTCGTCCTCACTGGGGTATTCCGAACCCATGTATTCAATAAGCGCGATGGAACGATAAGCCCTGTCGCAGGCATCCAGCGCGCTGTCACAGTACTGAAGCACGCTGAGGGACAGAATCATGATCACCGTCAGAAGCACAACCAAAAGCGAGAACAGTGCCGTCCGGCCCCGATCCCGCAGAATGGACCTGATCCCGTTGCGAACAATCATACTGTGCCGTCCTGAAACGTTTTTTAATCCCCTAAACATTACCATACATGCGAACTGCGGTCAACATTTGTGCTGCCTCCGGGAGGGAATGGCAAAATGCAGAAAACCATGATACAATGACGCAAATAAATCATCAGAAGCCGGCTGATCCGGCCATTCCGGAAAGCCGGGAAGACGGAAACAAAACCATTTTCATCTGTTATATCCTATGGTATGATAACTGAAACGGCCCGAGAACAGACATGATGTAAAAAACACAGCGGAGGAATCTCCCCCATGAAAAGAATTGACGAGCTGGATCTGATCACGATCGACGGCGTGCCATGCTGCCACGGCCACGTCCTGCCCTTCGGAGCCTCCCTCCTGACAAACGGCGGAATTAACTTTTCCGTCAACACCGCGGACGCGGAAGGATGTGAGCTCCAGCTGTACCATCACGGGCAGGCGAAGCCTTACGCCAACATCATGCTTCCGGAAAGCTACCGGACCGGCAACAATTATTCCATCATCGTATACGGGCAGGACCCGGAGGAACTGGAATATACCTACCGCTTTTTCGGACGGATGGAGCCGGAAAAGGGATATCGCTTTGATCCGAAAATCCCGCTGCTGGATCCTTATGCCAAACTGATCTCCGGCAGGGATAAGTGGGGCGACCGGAAACGGAAGAACCGGCCGATGCGCTGCCGGGTGCTGATGGAGGATTTTCCCTGGCAGGGAGACCGTCCGCTGGAAACGCCCTTTGAAGACCTGATCATTTATGAAATGCATGTGCGCGGACTGACCAATGATCCCTCCAGCCCGGCGAAGCACAAGGGCACCTTCAGCGGCATCGTGGAGATGATTCCGTATTTCAAGGAGCTGGGAATCAACTGCATTGAGCTGCTGCCGGTGTTCGAATTTGACGAGCTGCAGAATCCCAGGACCTACGACGGGAAGCCGCTGTGCAACTACTGGGGTTACTCCACGATCAGCTTCTTTGCCCCCAAATCCGGCTACGCCGCCTCCGGTCCCATGGGGATGGCGGCGGATGAAATGAAGAACATGGTCAAGCAGCTTCACCGCAACGGGATCGAAGTGATCCTGGACGTGGTGTTCAACCACACGGCGGAGGAAGGCAGCGGAGGGCCTACACTGAACTACCGCGGCATTGACAACCGTACCTACTATCACCTGGACAGCAAAGGAAATTATATTGACTACAGCGGCTGCGGCAACACCGTCAACTGCAACAACGCCGTGGTGCGCCAGCATATTATCGACAGCCTGCGGTACTGGGTTTCCGAATACCACGTGGACGGATTCCGCTTTGACGAGGCGCCCATCCTTTCCCGGGACTCCAACGGAAATCCCATGCAGAACCCGCCGCTGCTGGAGTCGCTGGCCCATGACTCGATCATCGCCACGAGCAAGCTGATCGCGGAAGCGTGGGACGCGGCCGGACTGTACCAGCAGGGCACCTTCCCGGCGCCGGAAAAATGGGCGGAGTGGAACGGAAGATTCCGGGACTGTGTCCGCCACTTTATCAAGAGCGACGATTTTGCCGGGCCGGAGCTGATCAAACGGATCCAGGGGTCGCCGGATATCTATTCCGACAAGACAGCCCATTCCACCCTGAATTTCGTGACCTGCCACGACGGATTCACCCTGAACGATCTGGTGTCCTACAACGAGAAGCACAATGAGGCCAACGGCGAGTGCAACCGGGACGGCGCGAACGAAAATGCCAGCTGGAACTGCGGCACGGAAGGGGAGACGGAGGATCCGGAGACGGAGGCGCTGCGGAACCGGCAGGTGAAGAACGCCTTTACGCTCCTGATGCTCAGCCGCGGCACACCGATGATGCTGGCGGGGGACGAGATCCGCAATTCCCAGAGGGGCAACAACAACGCCTACTGCCAGGACAGCCCTCTTTCCTGGGTAAACTGGGGAAACAAGGAACGCTATCCTGACGTATTTGCGCATTTCAAAAAGCTGATTCATCTCCGCAGGGAGCATCCCGTGATGCGGCGGAGGGACTATTTCACCGGGCATAACGCCAGCGGCTATCCGGAGCTTTCCTTCCACGGGGAGAAGGCCTGGCAGCTGAACATGTGGGAGCCGTTCCGCACCTTTGGCTTCATGTACGCCGAGCCGGACGCGGATTTCCATACCGGGAAGGACTGCTTCATCTACTGCGGCGTCAACGCGTATTGGGAGGAAAAACAGATGGAGCTTCCCATCCTGCCGGAGGGCATGAAGTGGAGGATTTACACGGATTCCGCCAACCCGGAGAACGAGGACCGGGAAGTGGAAGGCAATAGCATCCGCATGATTCCGCGGAGCAGTATTGTATTGATCGGAGGATGAGAAACGATGACGATTCGCGAAGTAACAGACGCGGAGGAGAAAAAACGGATCAGCCGGCTGGTGCTCGAAGCGCTGCCGGACTGGTTTGAGGTGACGGAGACGCGGGAAGCCTATATCCGGGAAAGCGCGGAACTCCCGCTGTTTGCCGCCTTCGACGGGGAAAAGCCGGTGGGATTCCTCTGCCTGAAGGAAACCGGGAAGGACACCATGGAACTGCACGTGATGGGGATCCTGAAGGAATACCACCGGCACGGCATCGGGAAGAAGCTCTTTGCGGAAGCCCGGGACGCGGCGGCGCAGGAGGGCTATTCCTTCTTCCAGGTGAAAACCGTGCAGATGGGGAAATACCCGGACTACGATGATACCAACCGGTTCTACATCGCGCTGGGATTCAAGGAGTTTGAGGTTTTCCCGACGCTGTGGGACGAACTGAATCCCTGCCAGGTCTACGTCATGTCCCTGCGCTGAATCCGGAGAATAATGGATTGCCAAGCTGCCCCGGCCCTGCCGCGGCAGCTTTTTCTGCGGGCGGATATCCGGACCCGGGACAGGGCTGCGGAAGGACACAGCGGCGCGGGGAACCGGAGAAAAACCAAATAAAGACACAGGTACGAACAAATTTATGGTATAATCTTCCTGTTTGACGCGGAAACAGACGTCCGCGATGGAAAGGAGAATGGAAGAATATGAAGAAATGGATTGCGATGCTGCTGATGGTATGCCTGCTGGCAGCAGCGGTTCCTGCCCTGGGTGAAGAGGATTATACCGGAAACTGGTACATGACAGTTGCGGATGTCAGCCTCGCCTCCATGACGCTGAACGCTGACGGCAGCGTCGAATTCAACATGGCGGAACAGGGAACCATGAACGGCACCTGGACCTCCGGCGAGGGAAAAATTACGGTAACCATCGACGGGGATGGCCTGGATTTCACCTATGAGGACGGAAAGCTGACGGCTGCAGGATTTTTCCCGGTTCCCTTCGTCCGTGAAGAAGGAAAGATCAACTCGGAACTGATCGGCAAGATGATGAGCGGTGAAGCCTACGACATTCCGGAAGGCATGACCGAAGAAGAAATGATGGCGATCGCCAAGAACTTCATGACCGAATACCAGGCGATCCTGGCGGAACAGGCCGGCGACGACACCACAACGGAAACCACGACAGAAACCACTGTCGAGACACCTGTGGCCGATGCAGGTGAACCCGCGACGGAAGACGCAGCGCTGGCGGTTTCCATCCTGAAGGAGAATATGATCCTGGTAAAGGACAGCTACAGCGAAAAACTGCGGGCTTTCTATTTCGCTGAGATCCAGAACAATACACAGACAGCTTATTCCGTCAACAAAGGTTTGTTCAATCTGCTGGACGGGGACGGCAACGTAGTGGCGGAGGAAACCTACTTCCAGTCCAACGGCTCCAGCTATCTGGAACCCGGTGAAACCAGTTTTGCCTGCTTCCGGGTGGACGTTCCGGAAGGCGTGGAGAATCCCAGCTATAAGGCTTCATTTGAAGCGCAGGTCAACGACTGGGCACGGAAGGACCTGGCGGTGAGCGTTACCGGAACCGAAATCGGAAAAGACCGGTATGACAGAACCGTTATGCGGGTTACTGTTGCCAACAACCAGAATGCCAACCTGGTGGATCTCCGGACGGTTGCCGCACTGGAAGACGCTGACGGAAACCTGATCTGGGTAACCCAGGGATACCTTAACAACGCGGAACTGCTTCCCGGTAACTCTATCGTGCTACTGGTGAATATCGATTCCGATGCGGATACTTATTTTGCGGAAAACAACATTACTCCGGCACAGGTGGAAGCCTATGCCTACGAGGAGATCAGAGACTGATCCGGCAAATTCATCCGGGCGGCAGGATAAGGATCCAGCCGCCCGTTTTCTGTTGACTTTTCCGGGAGATTTAGGTATTGTGAAGCCGGTTTTTGTTATTGCCGGCGCCGCGAAGGCGGAGCTGTAACAGGGAAGGCAGCATGGAATACACCGTCACTGCAGAAGAAGCCGGAAGGAAGATCCGGGACATCCTGCGGCGCAGCATGGGCGTCAGCTACACGGCCATGAAAAGCGCCAAATGGAACGGCCGCATCTTCCTGAACGGGGAAAGTGTATATACGGACACACCGGTACAGGCGGGGGATACGGTACGCATTGAATGGGCGGAGGAAACGCCGGCGTACCGCCCCCGCCGGTTTGATCTGTCCCTGGAGATCCCGTGGGAGGATGAGCACCTGCTGGCGGTGGTGAAACCGGCGCCGCTGGCGAGCCAGAGCAGCCGGAACCATCCGGACGACAGCCTGGAGAACGCACTATATACTTACTTCGGATGTCCGGAGGACTTTGTGTACCGGCCGGTGAACCGGCTGGACAAGGGAACGAGCGGACTGATGATGGTGGCCAAGACCCCGCATGCCCAGCACCGGATGCAGCGTCTGCTGCACACGCCGGCATTCCGGCGGCGGTACCTGGCGCTGACGGACGGGATACCTGAAGCGCGGGAAGGCGTCATCGACCTGCCGATCGCCAAGGCGCCGGGGGCGACAGTGCGGCGCGTTATCTCACCGGAAGGGAAGCCTTCCAGGACCCACTACCGGGTGCTGGAGGAACGGGACGGAAAGGCGCTGATCCTGCTGGAGCTGGAAACCGGACGTACGCACCAGATCCGGGTGCATCTGAGCGCCATCGGCTGCCCGGTGCGGGGCGATTTCCTGTACGGGACGGAACAGCCGGAGGAATACCCCGGACGGTTTGCCCTGCACAGCGCGGTGATCCTGGCAGAGCATCCCGTGACCGGGGAAAGGATCCTGCTGACCTCCCGCCCGGAATGGGCGGCGGACGTCCCGGAATCTGTTCTTTTAATGGACACAGATTGACTTTCAACCTGGATGTTTGTATAGTAAATTCAATGCACTCCGGAAAGGAATGGAAAAACCCGATGACGATTATTGAACTGCTGGAAAGAAATGCCCGGGAGTGGCCGAATGACACGGCGCTGATCGAGATCAACCCCGACCAGCCGGAAACCCGCCGGGTGACCTGGCACGACTTCGAACTGGTGGAGCCGAGCACGAAAAAGAAACATTACCGCCGGGAAATCACCTGGGCGGTTTTTGACGAAAAGGCCAACCGCGTGGCCAACATGCTGAAGAGCTACAACATCGGCAAGGGCAAGAAGGTTGCGATCCTGCTGATGAACTGCATTGACTGGCTGCCGATCTATTTCGGCATCCTGAAGACCGGCGCCGTGGTGGTTCCGATGAACTTCCGCTACGCCTCCAACGAGATTGAATACTGCCTGAAGCTGTCGGAAAGCAACATGCTGATCTTCGGACCGGAATTTATCGGCCGCGTGGAAGAAATCGTGGAAAAGATTCCGGGAGTGGACCTGGTTTTTGAAGGCCCGGGATGCCCCGGATTTGCCGATGACCTGACGGAACTGATCAACGAGTGCTCCAGCACGTTCCCGCTGTGCAGCCTGACCGAGGATGACGACGCGGCGATCTACTTCTCCTCCGGCACCACCGGATTCCCGAAGGCAATCCTGCACAAGCACCGCAGCCTGATCCACTCCGCGCGGGTGGAGCAGGAGCATCACGGGCAGACGAAGGACGACTGCTTCCTGCTGATTCCGCCGCTGTACCATACCGGCGCGAAGATGCACTGGTTCGGCAGCCTGATCTCTGGCAGCAAGGCTGTGATCCTGAAGGGAACACGGCCCCAGACGATCCTGGAAGCAGCCAGCCGGGAGCACTGCACCATCGTATGGCTGCTGGTGCCGTGGGCACAGGATATCCTGACGGCCCTGGACAGCGGGGAACTGAAGCTGTCGGATTACCAGCTGGACCAGTGGCGGCTGATGCACATCGGCGCGCAGCCGGTACCCCAGAGCCTGATCCGCCGCTGGCTGGAATACTTCCCGCATCACGCGTACGACACCAACTACGGCCTGAGCGAATCCATCGGCCCCGGCGCGGTGCACCTGGGCGTGGAGAATGTACGGAAAGTCGGCGCCATCGGTATTCCCGGATACGGCTGGCAGACGAAGATCATCAACCCGGACGGCAGCGAAGTGAAGCAGGGTGACGTGGGCGAGCTGTGCCTGAAGGGCCCGGGCGTCATGGTGTGCTACTACAACAATCCGCAGGCTACCGCCGAAACCCTGAAGGACGGATGGCTGCTGACCGGCGATATGGCGCGGCAGGATGAGGAAGGGTTCATCTACCTGGTGGACCGGAAGAAGGACGTGGTCATCACCGGCGGGGAGAACCTGTATCCGGTGGAGATCGAGAACTTCATGGCAGCCTATCCGCCGATCAAGGACGTGGCAGTCATCGGCCTGCCGGACGCGCGGCTGGGCGAAATCGCCGCGGCGATCGTGGAACTGGTTCCCGGCGCCACCGCCACGGAAGCGGATATCCAGGAATTCTGCATGGGCATGCCGCGGTACAAGCGGCCGCGGAAGATCATCATCGCACCGGTGCCGCGGAACGCCACCGGCAAGATTGAGAAGCCGAAGCTGCGGAAGATGTATGGCGGCGAGGGACTGGTGGATTCACAAAACAAAAGCTGAGCTTTTATTTTGTGAATATGAAGCTGCCAGTTGTTAGTTATAAGTTTTTATAGTGTGGAGAAATGGTATGAAAAAGCTATTAATCGGGAATGAAGCGGTGGCATGGGGCCTTTACAACGGCGGCATCGGACTGGTGTCCAGCTATCCGGGAACCCCTTCCACGGAAATCACGGAATTTCTGGCAAAGCATGACGACATCCACTCCGAATGGGCCCCGAACGAAAAGGTGGCCATGGAGACGGCCTTCGGTGCGAGCCTGGCCGGAATGCGCAGCGCATGCGCGATGAAGCATGTGGGACTGAACGTGGCGGCGGATCCGCTGTTCACCATGAGCTACACCGGCATCACCGGCGGTATGGTGGTATGCGTGGCGGACGACCCGGCCATGCACTCCAGCCAGAACGAGCAGGACTCCCGGCATTACGCGATTGCCTCCAAGGTGCCGATGCTGGAGCCCTCCGACTCCGCGGAAGCCTATGCCTTCGCGAAGAGTGCCTTCACCCTGAGCGAAGAATACGACACACCGGTGCTGCTGCGGATGTGCACCCGGATTGCCCACAGCCAGTGCGTGGTGGACATCGGGGAGCGGGAAGAAATTCCCATGAAGGAGTACGTCAAGCAGCCCTCCAAATACATCATGATGCCCGGATACGCGAAGCTGCGCCATCCCATCGTGGAAGAGCGGACAGAAAAACTGCGGGCCCTGGCGGAAGACTGCATGTACAACCGGGTTGAGATGGCGGAGAACAGGGAGATCGGCATCATCACCTCCGGATGCAGCTACCTGTACGTGAAGGAAGTATTCGGCGACAGCGTGAGCGTGCTGAAGATCGGCATGCCCAACCCGCTGCCGGAGAAGATGATCCGCGACTTCGCCGCCCAGGTGAAGAAGCTGTACGTGATCGAAGAGCTGGATCCGGTGATCGAGAGCCACGTAAAGGCGCTGGGGATCGAAGTGACCGGCAAGCAGCTGTTCAGCGCCATCGGCGAATTCAGCCAGAAGACCATCCGGGACGCTTTCCTGAGTGAAGGCGTTGCCATCGCGGATGTGCCGGAGATCCAGGGCGCGGCGCCTGCCGTGCCGGGCCGGCCGCCCATGATGTGCTCCGGCTGCCCGCACCGGGGAATGTACTACACGCTGGTAAAGAACAAGATCACCGTGATCGGTGACATCGGATGCTACACGCTGGGCGCGGTGGCTCCGCTGAACGCGCTGGATTCCACCCTGTGCATGGGCGCCAGTGTCAGCGGCATCCACGGATTCAACGCGGCCCGCGGCAGCGAGACGGAAAAGAAGACCGTGGCCGTGATCGGCGACAGCACGTTCATGCACAGCGGCATGACGGGCCTGGTGAACATCGCCTACAACGCGACGAACTCCACGGTTATCATCCTTGACAACTCCATCACCGGCATGACCGGCCACCAGCAGAACCCCACCACCGGATACAACATCAAGGGTGATCCGGCGGCCAAGGTGGACCTGGAAGCGCTGTGCCATGCGCTGGGAATCAACCGGGTACGGGTTGTGGATCCCTACGACCTGAAGGCCTGCGAGGAAGCCGTGCTGGAGGAACTGGCGGCGGAGGAACCGTCGGTCATTATTTCCCGCCGGCCCTGCGTGCTGCTGAAGTACGTGAAACCGAAGACACCGCTGCAGGTGGACACGGACAAGTGCCGCGGCTGCCGCAAGTGCATGAAGATGGGCTGCCCGTCCATCAGCTTCAAGGAAGGGAAAGCGCGCATTGACAGGACGCTGTGCATCGGATGCGGCGTATGCGAACAGCTGTGCGCTTTCGGTGCGATCGGAGGGAAGGCAGAATGAAAACGACAAGCGTAATGATCGTCGGCGTCGGCGGACAGGGAAGCCTGCTGGCCTCCCGGCTGCTGGGAACCCTGCTGACGGATGAAGGATACGACGTAAAGGTCAGCGAAGTGCACGGCATGAGCCAGCGCGGCGGCAGCGTCGTGACATACGTGCGGTACGGCGACAAGGTCTATTCTCCCATCGTGACCGAGGGAGAATGCGACTACATCATCAGCTTTGAAAAGCTGGAAGCGGCCCGGTACGCGGGATGCCTGCGCAAGGGCGGCAAGATCATCGTGAACACCCAGGAAATCGATCCCATGCCGGTGATCACCGGCGCGGCGGAGTATCCGGCGGATGTGCTGGAGGGACTGAAGGCCGAAGGGTTTGACGTGGACGACTTTGACGCGCTGGCGCCGGCCCTGGAAGCCGGAAGCGCAAAGTCCGTGAATATCGTGCTGATGGGTCACTTCGCAAAGTGCTCGGACATCCCGAAGGAGAAATGGATCCAGGCGCTGAACAAAGTGATCAACCCGAAATTCCTGGAGATGAACCTGAAGGCATTCGACCTGGGATACAATTCCTGACAAAAAGAAAAAAAGGGCGCAAGCCCTTTTTCTTATGCCTTTTCGGTTACGCGGGATCATCCGGCTCCGGGGGACGCGCCGCGGATTCAACGAACTGCTGGCGCTCGGCATTCGACTCCCAGCGGCCCACATAGGAATCGCTGCGGACAATGAACAGGATGGTTTCCAGCGGAACCGGCCGGCGCATGAGGAAGCCCTGTCCCAGGTCGCAGCCGACAGAAGTCAGGAACTCCTTTTGCTCCTCGGTTTCGATGCCTTCCGCCAGGGTCTCGATCCCCAGGGCGCGGGCGATGGAGATCATGGCCTTGATAATTTCCCGGTTGATGCCGTTATGATCATCCAGATGCTGGACCAGCGCCATATCCAGCTTGATCAGATCCACATCGAAGCGGCTGAAGACATTCAGGGAGGAATAGCCGCTGCCGAAATCGTCCAGCCAGAGGCAGTATCCCATGCTGCGGAGCTGCTTCAATTGCTCATGGAAGTTTTCCGTACCGGTGGCCATATCCTGCTCAGTGATTTCAACGATGATGTTGCTGCGGGGAATCAGCTGGTCCGCGCCGGTGGAATGATACAGCGACTCGATCTCCTCCGGAATATTCCGGTAATCGAAATCCTGGGCGGAGAAGTTGACGGAAACCGGCAGCAGGGGGAGGCCTGCAGACAGGCGGTCGCCCAGTTCCAGGAGGACCTGCTTCATCATATACAGATCCAGCTTGTAGAGCAGATGGTACCTCTCCAGCACGGGAATGAAATCCCCGGGGGAGATGGTGCCGCGGAAGGGGTCGTTCCACCGGGCCAGGGCCTCAAAGGCGGAGGTCTTGCCGGTTTCCAGCCGGAGAATGCCCTGGTAGAAGACGCGGATCCAGCGTTCGTTCAGCGCCTTGTCCAGATTCTCGATAATATAGCGCTGGTTCCAGTATTCATCGTCCGCCCGCTGGGAATAGATGCGGTAGGAACGGTTCAGGTCGCTGCCGATACGCTTCAGGGCGCTCTTCGCATGGTCAATAGCCTGGAGGAAATTCATCTTTTCGCCCATGATGACGATGCCGGCCTGGATACCGGTGGTATTCCCGGTGGCGCCGGCGCGGATCTGCCGGTTCGTCTCCAGCATCAGGCGGGCTACTTCATCCTCGCCCGGGAAGGCGTCGATCAGCAGGAAATGGTCATCCGCGCCGCGGCTCAGCAGGGCATCCGGGAAAAGCTTGTTCAGAACATCGGCAATCAGGCAGAGCAGGTCGTTGCCGCCGGAAAAGCCATACTGGTTGTTATAGAACTGCATGGAATTCACGTCCGAATAGATGACCATGGGCGTTTTCCCGTCCACGCGGAGGGCATGGATCCGCTCATCGGCAAATTCCTGCATATAGTTGAGATTGGGGAGGCCGGTCAGGGGATCGCGGTAGAAATGATCCTGGTGGAAGAGATGATACTTTTCCTCGAATTCCTTGAATTCCTCGCCGGCGGCGGAAAGATTCTGGTAGGTCAGGAGCGCCAGCTCCGTCCCGTCGTCCATATTGAGCCAGTAGCCCACGGCGTGGACATTGTGATACCCGTCCGCATGG
Source organism: Clostridia bacterium (assembly GCA_017447185.1). Lineage (GTDB taxonomy): Bacteria > Bacillota > Clostridia > Christensenellales > Aristaeellaceae > Aristaeella. The sequence continues at coordinate 35,085 of JAFSOC010000024.1, forward strand.
CGGCTGCGGAAGAAAACGTCATACCGGCTCCGGTGTGCGGCAAACTCCCGCGTGGCCTGGAGGATGCGGCCAGCGTCATCCGGATGGATGGTTTCGAACTGGCCGGAATCCAGCAGCTTCATCAGTTTCTCACGGGGAACCTCCATCTGCTCACAGAACCCGTCGGACACGAGGAGGGGAATGATCTTACCTTCCAGGTCCTGATAGACCACAAACGGGATGCGCATGGATTCATAGAATGTTCGTAATTCCGACGGGAACTGATACATAAAACCAATCTCCTTGACGAAGAGTTAACGCATATTATTACCGGATGTTTTTTTCAATGTATGTATATTATACAGGATTCAGCGTGAAAGTAAAGGATTTGTATCAATTAAGGATGAGATGACACCGATTTAACAATTTTGGAACATCTTCTTCATTGAAATATTCGGATTTTTGGCATATAATGGCGACGTCCGAAGACGGAATGTTCGTGTTTTTGGGGGCGAGTTCGTGGAAGCACTGAAACAGATGATCCTGAAGGAAGGCAAAGGGATCGGCGCGGATATCGTGAAGGTGGATATGTTCCTGAATCACCGGATCGACACCAAGCTTCTGTTTGCCATGGGCGAAGCCTGGGCGGAGGAATTCCGCGCAGAGAAGCCGGACCTGGTGCTGACGGTGGAAGCCAGCGGCATCGCGATGGCTGTCGCCGCGGCGCACGCACTGGGAGACCTGCCGGTGGTCTTCGCGAAGAAGAGCAACACCGCGGTGCTGGGAAGCGAAACGGTGCAGGCCGGTGTCTATTCTTTCACCCACAAGACGCAGAACACGATCCGGATTGAGCGCCGCTACCTGCCGGAAGGCAGCCGCGTGCTGATTATCGATGACTTCCTGGCGGACGGGCAGGCCGTAAAAGGCATGATGAACCTGTGCGAGCAGCAGAAGGCGACGGTGATCGGCGTGGGTATCGCAGTGGAAAAGGGCTTCCAGCCCGGCGGACAGCAGCTGCGGGAAGCGGGCGTGCGAGTCAAGTCGTTGGCAATCGTTGAGCGGATTGAGAACGGGAAAATCATTCTCCGTCCGGACGACGATTGAACGAAATATTCTTAATTCTTTTCGGGGGAAGAAAGAGGAGGAAGAACACATGAAGAAGATTTTTGCCCTGGTCCTGGCCCTCTGCCTGTGCCTGACCGCCTTCGCCGCGATGGCGGACGGGATCGCCAAGGAAGACATCAAGCTCGGCGTCATCACGCTGCACGATGAACTGTCCACCTACGACAAGAACTTCATCGATGCCGCGAAGGAAGCGGCCAAGAACATGGGCCTGACGGAAGACCAGATCAAGATTGTTTCCGGCATTCCGGAATCCGAAGCCTGCTACGACACCGCCGCTGAACTGGCGGAAGACGGATTCAACATCGTCTTCGCTGACAGCTTTGGCCATGAAGACTTCATGATCAAGGCCGCCAAGGAATTCCCGAACGTGGAATTCTGCCACGCCACCGGCACCAAGGCTCACACCGAGAAGATGGCCAACTACCACAACGCCTTCGCCTCCATTTATGAAGGCCGCTACCTGGCCGGCGTTGCCGCCGGAATGAAGCTGAAAGAGCTGCAGGACGCCGGCAAACTGAAAGGTGAGAAGCCCCTGATGGGTTACGTCGGCGCTTTCCCCTACGCGGAAGTGAAATCCGGCTACACCAGCTTCTTCCTGGGCGCCAAGAGCATCGTTCCGGATGTTGAGATGAAGGTTATCTTCACCCAGAGCTGGTATGACGAAGAAGGCGAAAAGACGGCTGCCAAGGCGCTGATCGCCGCCAACTGCGACCTGATTTCCCAGCACGCGGACTCCTGGGGAGCTCCCACCGCCTGCGAGGAAGCCGGCATCCCGAACGTAACCTACAACATGGCTACGATTGAAAAGAGCCCGACCACCTTTATCGTGGCGAGCCGCATCAACTGGGTGCCCTACTTCGAATACATCATCGACCAGCGGATAAAGGGCGAAGCAATCGACACAGACTGGACCGGCAACACGGACAAGGGTTCTGTTGAACTGGTCGGACTGAACGAGAAGGTCGCCGCTGAAGGAACCGCCGCAAAGATCGCTGAAGTTACTGATCAGCTGCTGAAGGGTGAGCTGCACGTTTTCGACACCGCGAGCTTCACCGTCAAGGGAGAAAACCTGACCACCTATACGGCGGACGTGGATGACATGGGCGACTTCGTTCCGGAGACCGAAGCGATCGCGGACGGCTACTTCCATGAATCCGAATTCCGCAGCGCTCCCTACTTCGATATCGATATCGACGGCATCGAAATCCTGAACAACTGAGGTTAAGCCTCAAGTGTAAACAGACAACCTGCAAGGACTGCCGCCCGTGGACGGGCGGCAGTCCCTGTCCTTTTTTCAACATGGGCGAAACGACGGAGGAAGAGCGTGGAAAGACAGATTGCGCTTCAGATGCGGGGAATCACGAAACGTTTCGGCATGGTCCTGGCAAACGACCATGTGGATCTGGACGTTTACCGGGGAGAGATCCTGGCCGTGCTCGGCGAGAACGGCTGCGGCAAGACGACCCTGATGAACATGGCGGCAGGCATCTACTATCCCGACGATGGCCAGATCCTGATCGACGGGAAAGAAGTTGTCATCCGCTCCCCGAAGGATGCGTTTGACCACAAAATCGGCATGATTCACCAGCACTTCAAGCTGGTGGACCTGTTCACCGCGGCAGAAAATATTGTGCTGGGCCTGAAGGAAGAGGGCCGGTACAATATCAAAGCCGTGAACGACGAGGTGGCCAAGATTGCGGATCGCTACGGCTTCCACCTGGATCCTGCCAAGAAAATCTATGACATGTCCGTCAGCGAAAAGCAGACGGTGGAAATCATCAAGGTACTGTACCGCGGAGCGGACGTGCTGATCCTGGACGAGCCGACGGCCGTGCTGACGCCCCAGGAAATTACCCGCCTGTTTGCTGTGCTGCGCCGGATGAAGGAAGACGGAAAGAGCATCATCATTATCACCCACAAGCTGAACGAGGTGCTGGAGGTCAGCGACCGGGTGGCAATTCTCCGCAAGGGAGAACATGTGGCCACGGTCAACACGGTGGACACCAATGAGCAGCAGCTGACAGAGATGATGGTAGGCCGGAAGATCGACCTGAACATCCTGCGGAGCACCCCGGTGAACGCTGTGCCCCGGCTGATTGTGGAGGGACTGAACCTTTACAACAGCGAAGGCATACAGGTGCTAAAGGATATCAGCTTTACCGCCAACGGCGGGGAAATCCTTGGCATTGCCGGCATTGCGGGCAGCGGCCAGCGGGAACTGCTGGAATCCATTTCCGGCCTGCAGCCGGTGGCAAACGGAAAGATCACCTTCAACAACCCGAAGAAAGACCGGCCGGTCAGCTTCTACCACAAGAACATGAAGCAGGTGCGGGAGCTGGCGGAAAAAGGTGCGTTCCACGACCGGAACATGAACAACGTTTCCTTCCACGGGATGCGGAACAAAGCGGTACGCAAATGGGTGGAATCGGGAGACGTGCTGTTCCGGGAAGATGAGGTCATGAACCTGCGGGACAAGGATCCGCTGGAGATCCGGCAGCTTGGGATTCACCTGAGCTTTGTGCCGGAGGACCGGCTGGGCATGGGCCTGGTGGGCAGCATGGACATCACGGACAACATGATGCTGCGCAGCTACCGGAAGGGCCGGGCCGGATTTGTGGACCGCAAAAAGCCCCGGGCGCAGGCGGAACAGATCATCCGCGAGCTGGGCGTTTCCACGCCGGGCGTGAGTACGCCGGTGCGCAGGCTTTCCGGTGGCAACGTACAGAAGGTGCTGGTAGGCCGGGAGATTGCCTACGCGCCGAAGGTGCTGATGGCGGCCTATCCGGTGCGCGGACTGGACATTAATTCCAGCTACACGATCTACAACCTGCTGAACCAGCAGAAGAACAACGGCGTCGCCGTGATCTACGTGGGCGAGGACCTGGACGTGCTGCTGGAGCTGTGCGACCGGATCATGGTCATGAACAGCGGCCGGATAACCGGCATCCTGGACGCCCGGACGGCCACCAAGGAAGAAATCGGCCTGATGATGACCCAGACGGAGCGGAGAGAGGAGGCGGCCCATGAGTAACGTTTCAAAAGCGGAAACACGGGAGCCGCTGATCCGCCTGAGCCGGCGCGCTTCCATTACGCCGCGCAAGGCATGGACCATCCGCATCGTGGCGGTGCTGCTGGGACTGCTGGTATGCGGCATCGCGGCATTCCTGCTGATTGAGAAACTGCAGAGCAACCCGGGCAAGATCGGGGAGTTCTACTACACCTTCATCAAGGGATCCTTCTCCTCCAGCCGGAGAATCTGGAAATTCCTGAAGAACGTATCCATCCTGCTGTGCATTTCCCTGGCGCTGACACCGGCGTTCCGGATGCGGTTCTGGAACATCGGCGGTGAAGGACAGACGCTGATGGGCGTGCTGAGCGCTATCGCGGTGGCCTTCTACCTGGGCGGAACCGTTCCGGAAGGCGTACTGCTCCTGCTGATGCTGCTGGCTGCGCTGCTGGTGGGTGCGATCTGGGGCGTGATCCCCGCGCTGTTCCGCGCCAAATGGGGGACGAACGAAACCCTGTTCACCCTGATGATGAACTATGTGGCGACCTTCATTGTCAGCTACTTCCTGATCATCTGGGTGCCCAGCGGATCCTCCTCCCTGGGGAAACTGAAATACGGCAAACTGCCGATGATCGTGAACGAGCAGCTGCTGACGGTGATCGTGGTGCTGCTGCTTTCCGTGGGCCTGTATATCTACCTGACCTACACGAAGCACGGATATGAGATCAGCGTGGTGGGCGAAAGCGTCCGGACCGCGCAGTATGTCGGCATCAACGAAAAGAAAGTCATCATCCGGACGATGATCCTGTCCGGCGCGCTGTGCGGCCTGGCGGGATACCTGATCGCTGCGGGCGCGGACCAGACGGTGACCACCAACTCCGTGGGCGGACAGGGCTTCACGGGCATCATGGTGGCCTGGCTGGGCAAATTCAATCCGCTGGCCATGATCCTGACGGCCGCACTGATCCAGCTGCTGAGCCAGGGCGCCAGCCAGATCAGCCAGGACTTCGGCGTGAACAACGCCCTGCCGAACGTCATCGTCGGCATCGTGCTGTTCTTCATTATCGGGAGTGAGTTCTTCATCAACTATGAGATTCACTTCCGGGGACACAGCAAGGCAAAGGGGGGCATCAAATGAACATCTGGGTTGACTTCCTGATTACCTCGCTGGCCTTCGGCGCAGTGTTCATGTACGGCTCCACGGGCGAAATCCTGACGGAGAAAGCCGGACACCTGAACCTGGGTATCCCCGGCATCATGTGCATGGGCGGCGCGGGCGGATGCCTCGTGCTGAACCTGGTGGGGAAAAGCTCGCTGCCGGGGTTCCTGATCGTGATCCTGGGCATTCTCGGGGCGCTGATCTTCTCCATGCTCTGCGGGCTTCTCTATTCCTTCCTCGCGGTGACGCTGCGGGCGAACCAGAATGTAACCGGCCTGGCCATGACCACCTTCGGCGTGGGCCTGTCCAAGGTCATCATCAACAAGCTGGATTCCAACATCTACCTGATCGGGCCGAAGCTGCTTTACCGCTGGCCCTTCGCGGAGCGGCGTGACGCGCTGCAGTACCTGGGGGTGCTGTTCTTCCTGGCTGTGATCATCGCGATCCTGTCCAGCTGGGTGCTGTTCCGCACCAAGGTGGGCCTGCACCTGCGGGCCGTCGGCGAGAACCCGGCCACCGCGGACGCTGTCGGCATCAACGTGTCGAGGTACAAATATGTCGCCACCTGCGTCGGCAGCGGCATTGCCGGACTCGGCGGATTCTACTACATCATCGACTACATGGCGAGCCAGGAGGCTTACCTGAGCGTGGAAGCGCTGGGCTGGCTGAGCATCGCTCTGGTCATCTTCGCCCTGTGGCGGCCGCACCTGACGATTGTCGGATCCACGGTGTTCGGTATCCTCTTCTCCTGCGCCAGCTACCTGGCCAACGTGAAGTGGCTGAACATCACGATGGCGACCACACCGCTGCTGAAGATGCTGCCCTATGTGGTGACCATCCTGGTGCTGATTATCTCCAGCATCCGGAACAAGAAGGAGAACCAGCCGCCCACCAGCCTGGGACTGAGCTATTTCCGGGAGGAACGGTGAGTTTAGTTATTCGTTTTTGAAAAATGTTTTACCCAATGGAGGGCAGTTCCTTGAAAGTGCGAATGACAGCAGACAGCACCTGCGACCTGAGCCCGGAGCTGCTGCGCAAATATGAGATCGGGATCGCGCCCCTGAGCGTGATCATTGACGGGGAAGTTTTCCACGATGGCGTGGACGTGACACCGCGGGATATTTTCCGGGCCGCGGAGGCCGGTAAATCCGTACGGACGGCGGCGGTCAACACCTATGAATACCGGGAGTTTTTCACGGAGCAGCTGAAGAACTGCGATGAGATCGTGCACATCTGCATCAGCAGTGAATTTTCCACCTGCTACAATGATGCGGTGGAAGCGGCACGGCATTTTGACCACGTATACGTCGTGGACAGCCGGAACCTTTCCACAGGCAGCGGACTGCTGGTGCTGGAAGGTGCGGAGATGGCGGCGAAGGGCATGGAAGGGAAGAAAATCGCCGAAGTGCTGAAGAACCAGACCGGGCTGGTGGATGCAAGCTTCGTGGTGCACACGGTGGACTACCTGCGCCGGGGCGGCCGCTGCAGCGGGCTGGAAGCCCTGGGGGCGAAGATGCTGCACATCCGGCCCAGCATCCTGGTGCGGGACGGGAAGATGCATCCCGGCGAGAAATACCGGGGAAGCTATGAACACTACCTGAAGCACTACATCGCAGACATGCTGGCGGACGACAGCACGATCGACTTTAACCGGGTATTCGTTACCCATTCCCCCAGCGAAGAGGGACTGGTGCAGTTTGCCATTGACACGGTGAAGAGCTGCGGCCTGTTCCGCGAAGTGCTGGAAACCATGGCCGGCTGCACGGTCTGCACCCACTGCGGTCCGAATACTTTAGGCATTATGTTTGTAAGGAAAGAGAAAGAGACATGAAATCCAATCCGAAAACACTGGTCGGCGTGATCCTGCTGGTGGTTCTGGCAATCGCGCTGGGATTCCTGCTGAGCCGGATGATTCCGACCATCGGGGAAGTACAGCGGGAGAAAAGCCTGACCCCGACGCCGCTGCCGGATATTCCGGCCAACGTGATGGAAGTGACGCCGGATCCTGCCGGCCCGACACCGGAACCGGTGCTGCGGACCGGATCCCGCGGCGAAGACGTGAAGACGCTGCAGGGAAGGCTGCACGACCTGGGCTACTATACCGACGAGATTGACGGGCAGTTCGGCGCGGCAACGAAAGCGGCGGTCATCGAATTCCAGCAGGCCAACGGGCTGGACGCGGACGGCATGGTGGGCAGCGAGACGAAGACGTTGCTGTATTCGGTAAACGCAAAGCCGAAAGGCAGTAATTAGTTGTTAGTGATTGGATTTAAAAAGCCTGGAGCTTACGCTTCAGGCTTTTGTGATGATTTCTTTGGGGGAAGGGTGGAAACGGACATGCCCAGGACGGCCCAGAACATGGGAGCCACGATACAGACCGAGAAGGAGAAGAATGCCTGGATGCCGTAACACAGGACGCTGTCCCGCCAGGCCTTTCCGCCGAAGGAACCGATGATCACCAGCGCCGCAAAGAGCAGGCACGCGGGGATGCCGCAGTTGACCACCAGGGCGAGATATTCATTGTGCGGATTGTCGTAATAATACCGGAGGCGATCCGCTTCCGGATGGGCCTCATAATACTGCTGCAGGTAGGCATTGAAGCGGGTGGCATAGGTATCCGCGCCGGTGCCAAAGAGCAGGCGGCCCTCCTCCCGCAGCATCTTCAGCGTATAGAACCAGACGCCGATGCGCTCTGCTCCGTAATCCATCTTCGCGCGGCCATGGAGTGTTTCATGCAGCTCGTTGAGGGTACTGACCTGGGTGAAAGGGCAGAACCAGACCAGCGCCAGCGCCGCCACCATCAGCAGCAGGAACACCGGAACACGGTATTTCTTCGGCAGGAAACGGATCAGGATCACGAGAACCAGGAAGGCCAGCGTCAGCAGGCCGAAACGGACCTCCATGGTGACGAAAAGATAAATACAGGCTGCCAGGGCGGCCGCCAGGAAAACCACGGAGAGGATAGGGAGGACCGGCAGCTTCGCGGGGGTATCCGCTGATTTCTGCCGCAGGGAACGGAAGACGGAACGGACACTGTCCAGCAGGGCCGGAACGAACAGGCCGGCGGCGATCAGCAGATAGCCGGAGCACATATCCACATTGCCGATGGTTCCCTGGAAGCCCGGGGAAGTGGCATAGCTGTAGGCGGCAGGATAGAGGCCGAAGGGATTCCCGCCGGCACGCTGCATCAGGACCACTGCCAGGAAGATGAAAACGCCGCAGACGGCGGAAATGATCACCGGAGTACGGCGGAACCGGGAGAAAGAGAAGAGAAAGAAGATCCCGAAATAGCACAGCTGGGTGGCCAGACCTTCCCGCCGGCCGGTGCCGATCCACCAGGGGGTGCCGGGATAAGAGCAGAGGAGGCAGCTGACCAGCGTCCAGAGCAGCAGGATGCCGCCCAGCAGCAGGGGCAGCAGGCGGGGACGGGAAACCCGGCGGCAGATACAGTCCGAGATAAAACCGGCGAGGGTCACGCCGCTGAGGATGAACATGATGATCCATTTATCCCGGGTGATGCTGGAAAAAGTACCGAACTGAAGAAGCGGAAAAAGCCCCAGCCACAGGCACGCGGAAACGGTCATGCCGATTCCGTATTTTGTTTGTCCTGATTGCGTGAGAACTCCCTCCCTTCGTTGTTTTTCAAGGGGTGATGTGATAGAATTTCCGGGGACAGTATACATCAACCGGACAATCTGCCGCAAGCGAGGCAGATGAAAGGAAGCGGATGCCATGAAGGTGGTTCTGGAGGACCTGACCAAGATTTTTCCATCCAGGAATAAGAAGGGTGCGGAAGTCACGGCCGTTGATCATTTCAATTTTGAGATCCCGGACGGGCAGCTGATCGGTCTGCTGGGGCCCAGCGGATGCGGGAAGAGCACGACGCTGAACCTGATCAGCGGACTGGAATCGCCCACCTCCGGCCGGATCCTGTTCGGCGATGAGGATGTAACCGACCTGCCGCCGGAAGCCCGGGGCATCGGCCTGGTATTCCAGAATTACGCGCTGTATCCGCACCTGACGGTGGAGGAGAATATTATCTTCCCCCTGCAGAACCTGAAGGGCAGCCGGAAGATGACGAAAGAAGCCATGCACGAGAAAGCCGTGGAAGCGGCAAAACTGGTACAGATTGATACCCTGATGGAACGCAAGCCGAAGGAGCTTTCCGGCGGACAGCAGCAGCGCGTGGCGATTGCCCGGGCGCTGGTCAAGATTCCGCGGGTGCTGCTGCTGGACGAGCCGCTGAGCAACCTGGACGCGCGACTGCGGCTGCAGACCCGGGAAGAGCTTCGCCGGATCCAGCGGGAGACGGGCGTCACCACCATCTTCGTTACCCATGACCAGGAAGAGGCTATGAGCATCAGCGACCTGATCATCGTGATGAAGGAAGGCAGGGTGCAGCAGATCGGCAAGCCCCAGGATGTGTACGACGATCCGGCCAACCTGTTTGTGGCCATGTTCCTCGGTACGCCGCAGATCAACGTGTTCGAAGGCGAAATCCGGGGCGGAAAGGTCTGGATCGGGGACGAAGCCGTGCTGGACGCGGAGGGAAAAGCGGACCGTGCGATCTGGGTCGGGATCCGGCCGGAAGGATTTGTTCCGGATCCGAAAGGCCCCTTTACCTGCCAGATGGACCGGGTGGAAGTGATGGGACGGGACGTGAGCGTCGTATCCACCCACCCGAAGATGACCGGCCGGAATATCCGGTCCATTGTCAGCGCGGAAAACAGGTTTGAGCCGGGACAGGAAGAAGTCCGCTTCAGCCTGAAACCCTATAAAGTGTTCCTGTTCGACCGGGAGAGCGAGGAACGCGTATGAAGAAAAAGAACAATCTGAAGGCCTGGCTGTACCTGCTGCCGGCTATTCTGTTCCTTGGTGTATTCATGCTCTACCCGCTGGTGGACGTATGCGTATACTCCCTGGAGGAGAACTTCCATTTTGTCAGCCAGAAATACAGCGGCATCGGCTTTGAGAACTTCCGTCACGTGCTGACGGATCCCTATTTCGCGAACGCCCTGAAGAACACGCTGATCCTGGTGGCCATCACGGTGCCGGTGAGCACCGGGCTGAGCCTGCTGATCGCGCTGGGACTGAGCTCTATCAAAAAAGTCAGGAAAATGTTCCAGACCGTCTACTTCCTGCCGTATGTGACGAATACGCTGGCAGTCGGCCTGGTGTTCTGGCTGCTGTTCCGGAATACGGAGCATACGAACGGCCTGATCAGCTCGCTGATTACGATGCTGGGCGGGGAGACCATCAACTTCATCGAGGGCACTTACTGGCAGAAGATGCTGGTGACCTGCCTCTACACGATCTGGGTTGTCATGCCCTTCAAAATCCTGATCCTGACCAGCGCGCTGGCCAGCGTGAACCAGGACTACTACAAGGCGGCACGGGTGGACGGCGCCAGCAGCGCGCGAATCTTCCGGAAGATCACCCTGCCCATGATCAGCCCGACGGTATTCTATCTGATCATCACCGGATTTATCGGCGCGTTCAAGGCTTACAGCGACGAGGTGGCCCTGTTCGGCACCAACCTGAACGCGGCGGAAATGAATACGATTGTCGGTTATGTGTATGACATGCTGTACAGCGACAGCGGCGGATTTCCCGGATACGCAGCGGCCGCGGCGCTGCTGCTGTTCGGTATCGTCTTCACGATTACGTACGTGAACCTTCGTTTCAGCCGGAACAAGGTTCAGTACATGTGACGGGAGGCGTTGCTGAATGAGTGAAAGAAAAGGCAGCCGCCTGTCCAAAACCCTGATCGTGATCTTCCTGGTCATCTGGGCGCTGATCGTGCTGTTCCCGTTCTACTGGATGGTGCTGACCAGCTTCAAGGATACCACCCTGTTCATGGATGAGAAGGTTCCGACTTTCTTTACCACGCAGCCCACACTGGCCAACTACACCAAGGCGTTCACGGAGGTTCCGCTGGGACGGTTCCTGCTGAACACGCTGATCTTCACCGTGGCCACCACCGGCCTGATGATGGTGATCATCGTTCCGGCGGCGTTCGCATTCGCCCGGCTGGAGTTCCGGGGGAAGAACCTGGTATTCGCCCTGTTCCTGAGCCTGATGATGATCCCCACGGAACTGGTCATCATCACCAACTACGCGACGATTGTACACTGGAACATGCGGAATACCTTCCTGGGCCTGATCCTGCCATCGGTCACGAGCGTATTCTACATCTACCTGCTGAAGGAAAACTTTGAAGCCATTCCGGACGAACTGTACAACGCGGCACGGGTGGACGGCACCAGCGACCTGAAATACCTGCTGAAGGTGATGGTGCCCATCAGCAAGCCCACCGTAATCACGATTGTCATCCTGAAGGTCATCGAATGCTGGAACAGCTATATCTGGCCCCGGCAGATCACCGACAAGCAGAACTATTTCCTGGTGTCCCAGGGAATCCAGAGCATCCGGGAGAGCGGATATGGCCGGGAGGATATCCCGGCGATGATGGCGGCGGTGGTCGTCGTCAGCGTGCCCCTGATTATCCTGTTCCTGGTGTTCAGGGACAAGATTATGGCGGGTGTCTCGAGAGGGGGCACCAAGGGTTAAGGGGGCTTTCCGATCGAATCCAACGCAGGCCGCACTGTGGCCTGCGCCCCTTAGACCCCTTCGGCCCGAGACTTCAATCATGGCCAATGCCTTGAGAGGATGAACATAGAAATGAGGATGCGGAAGATTATTTCCCTGGTTCTTTTGCTGGGGATGGCGCTTTTTGTGCTTTCCGGATGCCACGGAACCATGGACCGGGATGCGGCGGACCAGAACCAGATCAGCAAGGTTCCGCTTTACCTGGATGAAACCAAAAAGATCGAGCTGAACTTCTGGGCCAAGAACGATACGAACAAGGTGCAGACCGCCGTCTATACCGACGCCATTGAGGAATTCCAGAAGCTGTATCCGAATATCACGGTAAACATCCGCCTGTACGCGGACTACGGCCGGATTTTCAACGACGTGATCACCAACATCGCGACGAACACGACGCCGAATGTCTGCATCACCTATCCGGACCATATTGCCACCTATCTGACCGGCGACGGCGTCATGCTGCCGCTGGAGGACTGGATGACGGATCCGCGGTTCGGCCTGGGCGGAAGCGAGGTGCGCTTCGATTCCCCGAAGAAGGAGGAGATCGCGCCGAAATTCCTGGAGGAATGCGTGATCAGGGACGGATACTACGCACTGCCCTACATGCGCTCCACGGAAGCCCTGTATATCAACAAGGAACTGGTGGAAAAGCTCGGATATCAGGTGCCGGATGTGCTGACCTGGGACTTTGTATGGGAAGTCAGCGAGAAGGCCATGGAGAAGAACGAAGACGGCACCTTCAAGGTGAACGGGCAGAACGTCATGATTCCGTTCATCTACAAGAGCACGGACAATATGATGATTACCATGCTGCGGCAGCTGGGCGCGCCGTACTCCAACGAGAACGGCGAGGTGCTGATCTTCAACGACACCACCGCGAAACTGTTGAAGGAGATCTACACCCACGCGAAATCCCGGGCCTTCTCCACCTTTGCGATCAGCAGCTATCCGGGAAACTTCCTGAACGCGGGCCAGTGCATCTTCGCCCTGGACTCCACCGCCGGCGCCACCTGGATGGGCAGCAGTGCGCCGATGCTGGATATCCACAAGGAACAGGTGGTGCCCTTCACCACGCTGGTCCGGCCGGTTCCGCAGTTTGACACGGAAAACCCGGTGATGATCAGCCAGGGACCAAGTATCTGCGTGTTCAACAAGAGTGACCCCCAGGAAGTGCTGGCCAGCTGGCTCTTTGCCCAGTATATGCTGACCAACAAGGTGCAGCTTTCCTATGCGGAGACTGAGGGCTACCTGCCGGTGACCCTGAAAGCACAGCAGTCGGAGGAATACCAGGACTACCTGCGCCGGAAAGGGGAAGACAACCAGGAACATTACGACATCAAGATCGAGGCCAGCGAACTGCTGCTGAAATACCTGGACAATACGTTTGTGACCCCGGTATTCAACGGAAGCGCCAGCCTGCGTTCCGCTGCGGGACAGCTGATTGAGAACGTCTGCAAGAGCGCCCGCCGGAAGGAAGAAATGAACGACGACTATATTGAGAAACAGTACCATGATGTGAGCAGCCTGTACCGGCTGGACCAGATCAGGGTAACAGCTTCCGGAACGGGAGAAACGGGCGGGGAAACCGAAGAGGTAAAGGATAAACCCTTCACCTGGAATGATCTGCCCGGGATCTCACAGGCACTGCTCATCAGCCTGCCCTGCATCTGGATCCTGATTATCGGAATTTCCCTGTTCCGGTCGAAAAAGCGAAGCAAAAATAATTGAAAAATACATCAGTTTGATGTATCATGAGGGTAACTGCTGAGGGACAGCAAAATAGGAGAGGAGATACTGGATATGAAGAAGTCATGGAAACGGTTACTGGCTGTTGCTGTGGTTCTGGTTCTCACGCTGTGCGTGCTGAGCAGCTGCGGTGACAACACGCAGGCAAAGATCGACGAGGCCGTCAAGAAGGTGACCGACACCCTCACCAAGGAGAAGGACGATGCGCTGGCTGCGGCAAAGACTGCTGCGGATGACGCGCTGAAAACTGCGCAAGACGCTGCGGATGCTGTCAAGACCGAGCTGGAAGGCAAAGTTACGGAGCTGACGACGAAGCTGACCGAAACGGAAGAAGCAGCCAAGACCGCTGTTGAAGCCGCCGCGAAGGAAAAGGATGATGCGGTTGCCGCCGCAAAGACGGAAGCGGAAGAAGCTGCCAAGACAGCTGCCGAAGCTGCCACCAAGGCGCTGGACGACGCTGTAGCCGCGGCCAAGACCGAAGCGGAAGAAGCCGCCAAGACGGCTGCTGAAGCTGCCGCCAAGGACAAAGAAGATGCCCTGGCCGCCGCGAAGACGGCTGCGGACGATGCACTGAAGGCCGCTCAGGACGCCGCTGACGCCGTTAAGGCCGAGCTGGAAGGCAAGGTTGCGGACCTGACCAAGAAGCTGGAAGATGCCGAAGCGGCTGCGCTGAAGGGCGCGGACGAAGCGGTAAAGAACGCGCAGGCTGCTGCGGACACCACGATCAAGGAACTGCAGGATAAGCTGACCGCTGCCGAAGCGTCCGCCAAGACCGCTGTGGAAGACGCCCTGAAGGAAGCCGCCGAAAAGGCCGCCAAGGAAAAGGACGACGCGGTTGCCGCTGCCAAGGCTGAAGCTGAAACTGCTGCCAAGACGGCTGCAGAAGCTGCGGAAGCTGCCAAGAAGGAACTGGAAACCAAGATTGCTGAACTCGAGACCAAGGTAGCCGATTACGAAAAGCAGATCGCGGAAGCTGCTGCGGCGAACGTGGAAACCGTAGAGGGAAAGATTGAAGAAACAGTTGAAGAAAAAGTTGAAGAAGTGAAGACAGAAGATACTCCCTATCTGGCTGCTGTGATGACCTATGCGGACTACGTTGCTGCGGAACTGGACAGCGAAGTTACCGTCGAAGCCTATGTGCAGGACTGCCAGGGCTGGTGGGACGGAAAGATTACCGTGTACGCCCAGGACAAGGACGGCGCTTACTTCATCTACAACATGACCTGCTCCGAGGAAGATTCCAAGAAGCTGGTTCCCGGAACGAAGATCAAGGTCCACGGCTTCAAGAGCGAGTGGAGCGGCGAAGTGGAAATCACCGACGCCACCTTCGAATTCGTTGAAGGCGATACGTTCATCGCAGAACCGAAGGATGTAACCGCCCTGATCGGCAAGGAAGAACTGATCAGCGAACAGAACCAGCTGGTAACTTTCAAGGGCCTGACCGTTGAGGCGCAGGACGACGGTGCTGCTTTCAACTACAAGGATGCGGTCGGCAAGACGGATGACCTGTACTTCAAGGCCTCCAAGGATGGCCAAACGGTCAGCTTCTGCGTGGAGTTCTATCTGCGCGGACAGGACACTGACGTGTACAAGGCTGTTGAAGGTCTGCAGGTTGGCGACGTGATCGATGTGACCGGTTATCTGTACTGGTACAACGGTGCGAATCCCCATGTCATCGGCGTGACCAAAGCCCAGTAACAGACCAGACTGTAATAACAGAGCCCGTGCCGGAAACAACCGGCACGGGCGTCTTTATTGGGTGCTTCCAGTCCTGGGCGCAGATCACGGCGGAAGTGAACTATACGGAGCGATATGTGCACATGAAACACGGGGCAGGATTCCGGGCAGTGCAGGAGATGCTGGATGAGAGGGAAGGGTGAATGCACGAACTAAGACAAAAGATGCGTTCCCTTGTCTTTTGGGATTGTCACCGTCACCACGGTTCCTTTGCCATCTTTGGGGATGATGTCGAGCCGTCCGTCGCACATGAGTTCGAGCCGTTGCCGGATGTTTTCGAGTGCAATCCCCCGGGTGCTGTCATCGGCGGGGGCAAAACCACGGCCGTTGTCTTCCACAACAACCTCAGCACCGGAGTCCGTGTGCCGTGTCCGGATGGAGATGCGCAGCGCCCCGGAATAAGGATCCATCCCATGCTTGACAGCATTTTCCACGATAGGCTGAAGCGTCAGCGGCGGCAGGCGGAAATTGATAAACGGCATATCGTAATCCACCACAAGCATATCGTCATACTGTGCCTGCTCTACGGCCAGGTATGCGCGGGTGTGTTCCAGTTCCGTAGAAAAGGGTATGGTGCTGTCATTGGCAACGGCATTGAAATTCTTGCGCAGATAGTTGGTGAAGTCCATCGTGACCTGCTGGGCTTTCATGGGATCAAGCCTGCAGAGGCTGTGAATGCTCATCAGGGTATTATAGATAAAATGCGGCCGCATCTGCAGTACCATGACACTGGCGCGCTCATGGGCGATTCTCTGCTGCTGCATGGCAATTTCCTGCTTCTGCCGGACGATTTCATTCTGGCGGAGGCGATCCTGTTCTATCTGATCAGACAGGATAAGGCTGTACAAGGCCAGCGCGGAGCAGACGTGGCTGATATCGATGAGCGGGAATACATCGATGAACAGATGCGCAATCAGCGCAATCATAATCGGCAGGATCGCGACGAGGAAAGCTGAAAAGGCCTTGCAAGAAAGCTGTTTCCGGCGTTTTATTGTCCCCGCCAGATTGAGGACCTGGATCGTGATCACCGGAAGCAGAAAGAGCGGATACAGAGGGCCACGGTTAAACTGGTTTTCCGGAGTGAGATAGAAAAAACCGTCGACAAACGCGGAGCTTGCAGACACGATAAAATAGACGGCCCACACGCCAAGCACGGTGTAAAGCAGCTTGCTCTTTCGAGTGTTTTCACCGCAGCAGTGCAGCAGAAAAACCGTCAGCATGGGCAGCGGCAGGGAGAGCAGCAGGGATTCCAGAAGCATCAAAAAATAAAATACCGCGCCGGAGACGATAAAATGCTGGGAAACGCTTTCGACGATACTGGACAGGCAGCAAAGCATAAAAATGATAAAATAGCTCATGAAAAAGCGCTTGCTCCAGCGGTCGATCCCGGGAATGACGGCGGTGAACCACAGCCCGATCACGCTTAACAACAGCGCCGCACCGGCGATAGAAAAGCTGAAGGATTCAATCCAGTCGTTCACTCGTCCGTACCTCCATCAAAAACCGGATAACCAAGCTTTTTGAGCAGTCTGCGGACACTCTCCAAGGTCAGCGGCTTGACCATGAATCCACAGGCATCAGTTCCCCATGCATCGAGGGCATAGTCGGGATAGGCGGTCAGATAGACCACCTTAGTGCAGGGATTGATTTCAAGCAACGCACGGCAGAGATCAAGTCCGCTGGCTGTTCCCATCTCGATATCCAGAACAGCCAGGTCAATCCGGTTCGCTTTTGCGTATTCAATTGCCTCCTGTGGCCAGTTAAAGCCTACGATCGCAGCGTTCGGCACAACCTCCTCCAGAATCAACAGACTGTAGGAGAGGATAGCCTTGTTGTCATCCACCATGATGATGTTGAGCGATTTGTCGCTCTCGACCGCGGAAGAAAGAAGGGTGCCGACGTCCACCTCCAGGATCTTGGACAAACGGGTAATCATAGCGGCGTCTGGCAGACGGATGCCGTTTTCCCATCGGGCGATTGTGGACTTGTTGACAAACATTTGACTTGCCAGCTGACTCTGCGAAAGACCTTTCTCTTTCCTCAGCTTTCTCAATGTTTCCGCAAACAGGGTGTTCATGGCAATGCAACCCGCCTTTCTTTAAAAATTGTAATCAAATGCATTTCTTCAATCAAGTGCGTAGAAAAACGCAGAGTTTCCATTCTGGAAACCCCGCTTGACTGCAGAACGGCAAAATCTGCAAAATAACAGTACATAAAACAAAAAGGATGCGGGATGAAATACCCGCCTCCCCAAATAAGGAGGACTACCATGGAAAAATTAACTTTGGTATTGGCTGTAATCTGCATTGCAGTCTTTAGTCTGATGAGCTGCGCAATGGCAGAGACCGGCACTGCGGGGAATGCGCCTGACTATTCACAGGAGAGCAGCTGGTTACAGATTCCTGAAATCACAAAGGATGTCGACACATTTTACATCTACTCGACTGCGTATATCGAATCAAGCTTCAAAGAAGGTTCCCCCGATTATGCAACGCTTGACAACGAGGAGATGATTGCGGGCGCGATAGGCGAATACGTGACGAACGCAAGCGTGTTCGAGGATTCTACCAACGTGTTCGTGCCATTCTACCGCCAGGCCGGTATGCGGTTTGCCGGAGAAATAAGTGCAAAAACCGGTGACATCGACGCAGCGCTCTCCGGCATATCCTACAATGATATCAGTGCGGCGCTCGACTGTTTCTTTGAGAACTATAATAACGGCCGTCCGTTCATCATCGCGGGACACAGCCAGGGTTCGGCCATGGTCAAATATGTATTGAAAAACTATTTCAAGGAGCATCCCGAGTACTATAAGCGTATGGTCGCAGCCTATCCTATCGGCTACGCCGTCACGAAGGAGGACCTCGAAGCAAACCCGCACCTGAAGTTTGCCACCGGCGAGAGCGATACGGGCGTGATTATCAGCTGGAATACTGAAGGTCCGAAGAACGTGGAGGAAAATGCTCATAACGCAGTGGTATTGCCGAATGCGATATGCATCAATCCTCTCAATTGGAAACTCGATGACACTTATGCATCGGCCGACGAGAACATGGGTTCTCTCGTGCTCAATGAGAAAACCGGCGAGTATGAGATCGGCGATGTCGGAGCGGACGCACAGTTGATCCTCGACAGAGGTGTGATACTGACGCATGCCAAAGCTACCCCCGTCGAGCTCACCGATTACTTCGGCCCGGAAAGCTTCCATGATGACGACTACACATTCTATTACAACAACATCAAGGACAATGTGGCAAAGCGCATCGCGGCCTATAAGGCTGATGCCGTAGACGCTCCGGACTATTCCAATGCAGCCTGCTGGGCTCAGATTCCGGAAATCACGAAGGAAGTGGACACATTCTTCGTCTACCCGACGGAATACATGGCCGCAAACGAAGGCGATCCCGATTACGCCCCACTCGACAATCCCGAGATGATCGAAGGCGTACAGTTTGATAAACTGGCTCTGGCCAGCGTGTATGAAGATGCCACCAATGTATTCATGCCGTACTATCGCCAGGCAGGCATGATGTACGCGGCAGCGGTAGGAAAAGAGACCGGTGACCCGCGCGCAGCATTTGCCACAATTCCCTACAGCGATATAACCGCCGCTCTTGACTACTACTTTGAACACTACAACAACGGACGCCCATTCATTATCGCAGGCCACAGCCAGGGTTCCGGCATTGTAAGCCTGGTACTGGCGGGCTACTTCAAGGAGCATCCCGAGTACTGCGAGCGCATGGTCGCGGCCTATGTCATCGGCTTTGCCATTACAAAGGATTACCTCGAGGCCAATCCGCACCTGAAGTTCGCCGCAGAGGAAAGCGACACGGGCGTCATCATCAGCTGGAACACCGAGGGCCCCAGGAATATAGAGGAAAACGCCTCGAACGCGGTTCTGCTGCCAAATGCCATCAGCATTAACCCGCTGAACTGGAAGCTGGACGAGACTTATGCGCCGGCAAGTGAAAATCTGGGCTCTTTCGTACTGAACGAAAAAACCGGCAAATACGAGATCGGAGACATCGGTGCGGACGCGCAGGTAGTTCTCAGCCGCGGCTCGATTCTGACGAACGCCAATTCCGAACCTGTGGGAGGAGACGTCTTCGGCCCGCAGAGCTTTCACAACGGCGACTATACGTTCTATTACAACAACATCAAGGATAACGTGGCTAAGCGTGTCGCAGCTTATATGGCTGACAAATAACACCCGCATCCTTGAAATAATTATCCTCCGCTGAGTACAGAAACTCCCTGCCGGAATTGCCGGCGGGGAGTTTTTTGACTTTTCCGGAGAAAAGATAACTGCGCTTCCGGTCCTGGGCGCAGATCGCGGTGAAACTGAACTATACGGAGCGATATGTGCACATGAAACACGGGGCAGGGCTCCGGGCGGTGCAGGAGAGGTTGGATGAGAGAAAAGCATGAAAACTCTTGACTTACCCTATTATTTAGGGTATCCTTTATGCGGAGACGATGCGAATGGATCCCGTGTCCCGTATGTTTATTGAGTTACCCAGCTTCCGATTAAGATGGAAAAATCTTGGTCTGAGTGACGATGATTTGAAAAATCTGGAGAAGGAACTGCTGGATGATCCGAAGATTGGAGACGTGTTACAGGGAACCGGCGGTGTTCGCAAAATGCGCTTTTCCTTTCCACATCGCGGGAAAAGCGGCAGCGTCCGGGTAATCTATGTGGATTTTGAAGTATATGAGCGAATTTATCTGATCACTGCCTTCCAGAAGGCTGACCAGGGAAACCTGAGCAAAGCGGAGCGCAATGATCTGAAGAAACTTGTTGAATTTCTGGAGCTGGAATTGGAAAGGAATGAACTGCTATGAGCAAACTGTATGAAGATATCAAGAAGGGCCTGGAGGAAGCCATTGCCTTTGAGCAGGGCGATCCGGATGTTGTTTCCAAAACCGTCGTTCATAAAATGAAAGTAAATCCTGTCCCGGATTTTTCCCCGAATGAGATTCGGGAGATCCGGCTGAAATCGGCCATGACACAATCTGTTTTCGCTGCCTGTATCGGGGTTACCAAGAAGGCGGTGGAATCCTGGGAAGGCGGCAGAAGCCATCCGGATGGAGCTGCTCGCAGGACACTGTCCCTGATGAGCAGAAACCCGCATTTTGCGGAGACTAATGGAATTCTGGAATAAACTGAGAGATCCCTGCTTTCACACCTGCAGAGTTCCTTGAGCGATTCTGACAGAATCATTCTTCTTCCAGAAGAACCTTCTGGACGGCTTCCCGGACGGTTTTCAGGGGAACCCCGTGCTCCCGGGCAAGGGCCGCGAGATCTTCATATTCCGCTTTGGCCTTTTCCACGCCCATGCCGGAAGCAACTTTGATCCGGACCTCGCCGTATTCAGTACGGACGGTCCGGATTTCACGTTTCAGGATGTACCGCTTCAGGTCCTGGCGGCGGACGCCCAGGGTGGTGGTATGCTTCATGACCAGGCCGGCCAGCTTGTCCGCGTTATCCGGACTGCAGATGACGGACAGCAGGATCCCCGGACGGCTCTTTTTCATGCCGATGGTTGTCGTATACACGTCAAAGGCGCCGGCGGCAAACAGCTGCTCCATGGCAAAACCGATTTCCTCACCGGTCATGTCGTCCAGATTGCAGTCCAGGCGGACAACCGGCTCCCGCCGGGCTTCCGATTCTCCCAGGAAGGCGCGGACGCAGTTGGCCTGCTCAAAGTCCTTTTTGCCCATGCCGTAGCCGATGGCTTTCACAGTCATCACCGGGCGTTCGCCGAAAGCGGAAACGAAATGCTTCAGGAGCGCGGCACCGGTGGGGGTGCAAAGCTCGCCTTTCACAGGCCCCGCCAGGGAGGGAATGCCCTGCAGGATCAGGGCGGTGGCCGGCGCGGGCACCGGCAGGATGCCATGGGCACAGTGGACATGGCCGCTGCCTGTGACCACCGGGGAAGCCAGCACCTGATCCGGGGAAAGGATTTCCATCAGTATGCAGACGCCGATGACATCCGCCACGGCGTCCATGGTGCCGACCTCATGGAAATGGATCTTTGTCACCGGGCGGCCGTGGACCTTGCTTTCTGCATCCGCGATCAGGGCATAAACAGCCTTGGCATCCGCCTTCACGCGGGTGGAAACATCCAGGGAATCGATCAGCTTATTGATATCCTTCAACGAAGTATGAAAATGGTGGTCATGGTCATGGTCATGGTCAGGCCCGTGCTCATGTTCATGCTCATGTTCGTGATGGTGCTCATGTTCATGTTCGTGTTCATGATGATGGTCATGCTCATGCTCATGTTCGTGATGATGGTCATGGTCATGATGAGAATCCGCGTCCAGGGATTCTTCCTCCACACCGTCCACGGTCACACGCATATGCGTGCCGGTGATGCCGCATTTCACGGAAGGCTCGCAGTCCACATGTACACCGGGCAGCCACAGGGAGTTCATCTGATCGATGAAGGCCTGTTTGTCTTCTGTCAGTTCCAGCAGGGCGGCGGTGAGCATATCGCCCGCGGCGCCCATATTGCATTCGAGATAAAGCGTTTTCATCGGTACAGCCTCCTTATTTATTCAGGGAAAGCCCTGCTTTCTCCAGGACGATGACCAGCAGCGGGACCAGCACCAGATGGAGAATGATCCCGGGGACCGCGTTGGTGAAGGCACCGGCCAGGAAAAGCGCCCAGGTGAAGCTCTGACCGCTGAGGCCGGCGAGAATCAGGCGGGCGATGCCCCACACGGCGCGGCCCAGCAGCATTGCGACGACAATCGTGATATAGACGCTGGACTTCCGGCGGGGAAGGATTTTATACAACAGGCCGGAAACTGCACCGTAGGTCGCCAGTTCGAAGGACATGGCAACGGCACCGGGGAACATAGCCGGCATTCCGAAGATTACGGAGCGCAGAAGCGGAGAGATCAGGCCGACGGCCAGGCCCCAGGGCCAGCCGCACAGGAAACCGCACAGCAGGGCCGGAATATGCATGGGAGACAGGGCGGAACCGATCTGCGGGATCTGTCCGGTGAGAAAGGGAAGAACCATGGCCAGCGCCAGGAACAGCGCGGAATAGGTCAGTTTTCTGATCTGGAGGGATGTCATCAGTTTTTTTCTCCTTGGGTTTTGATGCATCTATGATAAACCTTAAAGCAAACTCAAAGTCAAGACCTGAAGTATCGCAGGATGTATAAAGTGACGGTAGCTCCACTTACACAATCTGCCCAAAGATCTGAAGCAGATCACCGATACCTATCAAAGGTCTTTTTCCGCGTATGGTTTATTCCAGGAACCAATTTCGATCAGATTCCCCTCCGGATCCGCAATATAGCAGGTTCTCTGACCCCACGGTTCCGTTTCCGGTTCCAGAACTGGTTTCGCGCCGTTTGCAACAGCATTCCTGAACGCAGCATCCACTTCCTCAAATGTGTCCACATAGAGGGCGATCTCGGAATGCCCGTTCAATCCCTTCACATAGTCATACCTGTGATGTGTCATTTCTTCAAAGTCTTTTCTGCCGTACAGCAGGAACAATGTCCCGTCCTTTACAAGATACACATTTGAACTGTTTTCTGGTTCCCTGATTTCAAAACCAAGCACATCCCGGTAAAAACGGATCATCGTTGCCATATCGTTTACCAAAAGACCAAAGCCGTCTAATCTCATGTTTTCCTCCTGCAACTTTCTGGCTGAGCTTCAGATCAGTTCCCTCAGATCCCTGATCTTCAAAAAAGATGTCTCCACATCAGTCTCCGGATTGGCGGCAATCAGGATGGGCATAATCCCCAGGACAGCTGCGCCTTCCAGGTTCCGAACGCTGTCATCGACGAAGACCGTTTCCTCGGCTGGAACGCCGCTTTTACCCAGCGCGTCCATATACATTCGACTGTCTGGTTTGAATACGCCCAGGTTACAGCTGAATGTCCGAATGGAAAAGAAATGGGATGTGCATCATGACAAGAATCTGTACTTCCCCTTCCCGGCACCTTCAACCGGAGCAATCAGTTTTAATTCTTCGAACAGTTTCCGGATATATGATGTTGCGGTCACGCCTGAGCAGTTCAAAATCCGGGCAACTCGTGAATTTCCAAACACTTCTGTTCTGATTTCTTCATAGATTCTGATCAGGTTATGTTTAACACGCTCCGTATAGCCTGAAGAATTGATTATTTGCTTTATATCTTTGGATTCACTATGAATCCAAAGATTTTCCTTTGCTTTCGAACCTTTCTTTATTTGGTCATATTCACTGTTCACCGGGATAACCACGGATGTGACATTATCATTTCCATCAAACAACTTATAATACAGCTCCGGAGAATGGTTTTCAGCCATGGCACGCTTTGCTTCACCGATTCCGGTTCCAAAGGATTCAATAATCCCAAGCTGTTTGAACATATCCCTTATTTCAGGATTTTCAGTATCCCGTTCATTGAAATATGCCCTTTCATTCAGATCACTGATTCTGATTGGAGGAAGCGGCTTGTTGTAATTCACGATATTGATCTGTTGCTCAGAAATATATACCTGTATTGGTTTTTCATTTTCATAGTTGTTATGTACAATCGCGTTAGCCACCAATTCCTCCACTGTCACAAAGGGAAAATTGGCAACCTTTCGATTCTCTGCTATATCATCTTCTCTGATTGTCAGTACATTCAGAAAATGATCATTGATATAAGTCATGATTGAATGGTAAAGTTTCCAGACTGGGCCTTTGAACAGTTTTGACTCCATTTTTCGTTTTGTACCGAACATATCCACAATCATTTCAACGTACGAATGCGGAATAAACTGCTCAGGATGATCTGAAAACATCAGTACCGCAAAGTTCCTCACTCTGCTTTCTGTCGGATCGTTTTTGTCCAGCAATCTCATCGCCCGGGCAATTTCAATCTTGCTCAACTGACCGGAAATCTGTCTTTCGCTGGTTACAGACAGGTATTCACGCATCAAATCCAGATTCAGATCGTCAACAGTTGCATCAGTGCTCGCAATGGAGCTGAAATGAAAATGGGCAAACTTCCGGAGAAGATCATATTCCTCGTCCACCCTCGCCAATCTTGTATCTGCTTCGATCCGGATATAACGCCCGGCTTTCAGGTTGATCTTTTTATCACGTTCCGCTTTCTCGCTGACCATGAACGGTCCGCCTGTCTGCCTTGGAACGGCTATCAGAATATAATTTCTTCCCTCAAATTCATTTGCAATCAGTTCAAACGAAACATTTGGATACAGATATGAACGGAGGGCATTCAGAACATTTTTGTTTTTCTCAATGCTTCCCTTTGGCATTCCTGTTTCAGGAAGCTTTGGGGTCGCTTTATTCCGTTCATCATTCTCTTCTTCAATTCCCACAAAAAGATACTGCATATCATTATCGTAGTAGTTGTTCCCATAAGCACAAAGCGTTTTCAGAATCCTGTCTTTCTGATGCACAGACGCCTTGTATTCGATATATGAGCATTCAGCTGATCCTGCCCGTAAAATCTCGTTTGCCTGTTTCTTCACTCTTTCATAATCCATATATGTTCCCTCCGTTAAAAGCAAACATATTTTAAACCAATCCAAAGTTTTTGTCAACCAAAGCAAACATTTGTGTTGGCATTCAAATCAGCGGATATCTTCAATTGGTTAAGGATTCATATATCAGCCAAAATTTCGCCAAAAGTAGTAAAACGGTAGTAAAACCAACGAAAGCGGGCACGTTTTGAAGCGTTTTGCCGCGATTTGGGCGTGTCCTGCCAACCCCTTAGTCACTGTTAACGTGGCATGCGGAATTAATATAAAAAAACCTTAGGTTGAAAGCAAGTGTGCCTCAATGCTATAATGTTTAACACGAACAATCCGGAGGTTCCATATGCTTCCTGAGGAAAAAGCACGGGAGAAGATAGACCGGCAGCTGAGAAAAGCTGGCTGGGATATCGTTTCGCGGGATGAATATATCCCGGGAAATACTTGTGCTGTCAAGGAAGCACTGATGCAGGGGAATACAGAAAGCGATTATCTTCTCTTCATTGAGGATAAAGCCATAGCCGTTCTGGAAGCGAAAAGGGCAGAAAACCAGCTCGGTGAAGATGTCCGGGCGCAGGCGGAGGGATATGCCCGTACGCCGCAAAGCTGGTACGGTCTCTGGCAGGATGGAATGATTCCGCTGGTTTACCTATCCAACGGAGAGAAGTTTCTTTTCAAAAACCTCCTGGAACCGGATGCTGATTATGTTGAGCTGAAGGAAATGGATACCCCGAAGGCGATGCTGCAGATTATCGGGCAGGCATCCTCCTTTGGCGCGCTGCCGTACCTGGATCCGAACGGACTCCGCGATTGCCAGTACCGGGCGGAAAAGAAATTTGAGGAATCTATCAAGGAAGGCAAAAAGAAAAACCTGGCGATTCTGGCGACCGGCAGCGGCAAAACCTATCTTGCGTGCAACGCCAGTTACCGGCTGCTGGAATATACACCGGTCAAGCGTGTCCTTTTCCTGGTGGACCGGAATAATCTCGGCAAGCAGGCTGAGGGTGAATTCCGCCAATTTCAACGTACCGCAAACGGTATGGTCATGAGTGATCTGTATGATATCCAGCGACTTCGGAAAGAAGAAAACCTGAAAGGCCATGTCATTATCTCCACGATTCAGAAACTGTTCGCGATCCTGACCGGCCAGCAGCTTTCCGAGGAGAGCGAGGACGCGGAGGATGAGCGGAACACCGCAGAAGAGGAAAAAGAGGATGAACCGGCTGTCCAGCTGGAGAGCAACCTGAAAATTCCTCCGGATTATTTCCAGCTGATCATTGTGGATGAATGCCATCGGTCCATTTACGGAAAGTGGAAAACGGTTCTGGATTATTTCTCGGATGCAATCATCCTGGGCCTGACGGCAACCCCAACGCCGGAAGCCTACGCCTTCTTTGATAACAACATCGTAGAAAACTACACCTTTGACGATTCCGTTGTGGACGGCGTCAATGTATCCGCCCGTGTTTACCGGATCAAAACCAAAGTGACGGAACATGGCGGAACCATCGGCGAGGGAATGAAAATCCGGGAGACTTCCCGGAAAACCGGTAAGAGTGAAGTCCGGTTAAGCTCCACGGATACGGATTATAAGCAGACGGACCTGGACCGCAGTGTCGTCAATATCGATCAGATCCGGGAAGTGCTGACAGATTACAAGAAAGCGATCTATGAGGATCTGTACCCGGAGCGGGAAAAGAACTGGAGATACATCCCGAAAACACTGATCTTCGCGAAGGATGAAAATCATGCCACGCAGATTGTGAATGTGGCCAACGAGGTTTTCGGAGAAGAATTCGAAGGCGGAAATACGCCGGAAGGTTATGTCCAGAAGATCACATATACCTGCGAGGATTCCAACGGACTGATCCGGGATCTCCGGACGGAAAAGGATTTCCGTATTGCCGTAACGGTAACCCTGGTAGCCACCGGTACGGATGTGCGGCCGCTGGAAGTTGTCCTTTTCATGAAGGATGTGCAGTCCGAAGTGCTCTACACCCAGATGAAAGGCCGCGGATGCCGGGTTATCAGTGACGATAAACTGCGGGAAGTCACCCCGAACGCTCCCACGAAGGAATGCTTCTATATTGTGGATGCTGTAGGCGTGACGGAGCATGACAAGAGCATGCCGCATCCGCTGAGCAACAGCGGAGGGGAAAAGAAGACCCTGCCGCTGGAACAGCTGTTCGAACGGCTGGCCCACAGGGATGTGAATGATGAAAACCTCCTGCTGCTGCGGGACTACTGCTCTTCGATTCACCGGCGGTACGAATTCAGTCCGCTGTTCAGCCGGCATCTGGAGAAATTCATAGAAGAATTCAATTTTGCGCCGCGCACAGTGGCGAATCAGATCCAGTCTGCTTTTGACGATCATCTGCTCCCGCCTTTTGTCAGTCCTTCTGATCCGAACACCGCCCGTATGAACGTGATCAATTGCCTGATCACGGATCTTTCGGCCCGCAGAAAACTGCTGGAGATGAAACGCGGATATGTGATCCAGGTTTTCGAGGACAAGGATGAACTGTTGTACGCCGGCTTCTCCAAGGAAACGGCCCGGTCATTCATTGACAGCTTCGAAAAATACCTGAATAAAAACAAAGACCGGCTGGAGGCACTGCGTATTATTTTCAATTCCCAGGATGTGCTGATTACCCATTCCATGCTCCTGGACCTGCGGGACAGCCTCCTGGCGGAAAGCCGGCAGTTCAGCATCTATCATATCTGGAAAAACTATAAGGTGCTGGACGAAAACGGGGTTGTGGAGGAACTGGATATCAAATCCAATGTGAATGCCCTGACCCATCTGATCCAGCTGGTCCGCTTCGCATACAAAAAGAACCTGAAGCTGGTCAGCCTGATGAACGGTTTTGCGCAGCGCTTCAGCCTGTACTGCGGTCAGGTACAACGCACCCTGACAGAGGATCAGCAACTCGTGATGCGCAGGATCGCGGAGTATGTGATCAACGACGGCGCAATCACAATTGTGGAACTGAATGAAACGGATACAGATCTCTGGCGGCAGGGCGTGCAGCTGCTCGGGGCCCCGGCGCTGGCAGACGAAATGCAAGCATTAGCCAGGATCCTGCTGAGAATTGCGTAAGAGAGGAAACAGATCAATGGCACAGGAAGTCAATCAGAAAACTGAATCCGCCCTGCTTTCCAAAGTATGGAATATCGCCAATGTGCTGGCATCTGCCGGCGTCGGCTTTACGGACTATATTACCCAGCTGACGTATATCCTTTTCCTGAAAATGGATGACGAAAAGGAATCGATGGGGCTGGGCAGCCATTTGCCGGAAGGAAACAAATGGAAGGACATAAAGGATCTTGCCGGGGAAGACCTCGTCAAGAAATATGAGAACATCCTGAAAGAGTTATCCAAAGCCGGCGGCCTGATCCAGACGATTTTCACAAAGGCAGTCAACAAGATTGACCGCCCGGTCATGCTGAAAAAAGTCATCGACATGGTTGCGGAAGACAACTGGTATATGATGGAAGGCGACTTCAAAGGCGCCATCTATGAAAAGATCCTGGAGAAAAACGGACAGGACAAGAAGAGCGGCGCGGGCCAGTATTTCACGCCCCGTGCCTTGATTTCAGCCATCGTGGATGTGGTGGATCCGAAGATTGGGGAAACGGTCGCGGATCCCTGCTGTGGCACCGGCGGTTTCCTGCTGGCTGCTTTCGAGCATATGAAAAAGCAGAGCCAGGATCTGGAAAAGCGCAGATTCCTGAAGAACAACGCGCTTTACGGTGCGGACAATACCTCCCTGGTAGTGACGCTTGCTTCCATGAACCTTTATCTGCACGATGTCGGCGTTAATAAAAGCCCGATCGTTTACCAGGATTCCCTGCTGGATGTGGCGGACCATGTATTCAATGTGGTCCTGACCAATCCGCCCTTCGGAACCCGTCCCCAGGGCAGCGGGGAAGTCTCCGCCACCCGTACGGATTTCATCAAGACGTCGGATAACCAGGTAAACTTCCTGCAGCACATCATGTCCATTGTGAAAACCGGCGGACGTGTCGGCGTGGTACTGCCGGACAGCGTGCTGACCGATGCCGATTCCACAAAGAAGGTCCGGGATAAACTCCTGAAGGACTATAACCTCCATACGATCCTGCGCCTGCCGACAGGTATCTTCTATGCCAACGGCGTTAAAACCAATGTCCTGTTCTTTGATAAAGGAGAACCGACAAAGGATATCTGGGTATATGACTACCGTACCGGCGTGAAACATACCATGGCAACGAAACCCATGGAGCGGAAAGACCTGCAGGAGTTTGTGGACTGCTACTGTTCCGGACATATGCAGGACCGGAAGGAAACCTATGACAAGGAAACCAATCCGAACGGCAGATGGCGCCGGTATTCGGAAGAAGAAGTGAAGGCCAGGGAAGAACTGAACTTCAAGTGGATTGACTTCACGGAAGAAGACGACCGGAGCATATCAGAAATCCTGACTGAAATGGAGCAGGAGGCAGAAGGAATCAATTCCGCCGTAGCAAAGCTGAAGGAACTGCTGGGAGGGATTGAGATTTGATTGATACTGCAAAAATAACGCAATTGATTATCGATAAAGCGACTTCTGGTCAGCTGTCTGTCGGGTTTAGGCCTGAAGATAGTGTCGAAGATATCTGCAAATCTTTACCAGTACCGTCTGATAAACGAAGAAAATTATTTGATGAAGCTTGCGAATATAATGATCAATATGAAATTCCGGAACATTGGAGATGGATTAAGCTAGGCCTCATTTCATCTTATGGTGATTCACCTGTCAAGACTATGGCCAGCAATGTTGATCCGGGAACATGGATACTTGAACTTGAAGATATTCAAAAAGGTGGGAAAATACTCCAGAGGAATACTGTCAGAGAGAAAAAATCAGTAGGAGACAAGACGGTATTTAAAAAGGGCCAGATTCTGTATGGCAAACTACGTCCTTATTTGAAAAAAGTGTTGATAGCTGATACAGATGGAATCTCCACTCCGGAATTAATATCATTTGATGTATTTGGTGGAGTGATGCCACAATATTTGGTTTACTGCTTAAAAAATACATATACAGATAAGGTGATAGAAAAAAGGTCGTATGGCATAAAAATGCCAAGAGTAGATGCCGGATTTATGGCCAATTTGCCAATACCAGTACCACCTATATCTGAACAAATGTATATTGTAGATAAAGTCGAAAAAGCAAATGCTGCCCTAGACGCAATAGATAGAAATCAATCAAAATATCAAAATGATAATTTGATTTTAAAAGGTAAACTCATTGACGCTGCGATCCAGGGAAAGCTGACGGAACAGCTTCCAGAGGATGGAACGGCGGAGGAACTGTATCAGCAGATTCAGCAGGAAAAACGGAAACTGGAAGCGGAGGGGAAAATAAAGAAAACCAAATCGTCGCGTTCCAGCTCTGATGAAGAGAGACCATTTGATATTCCTGAACACTGGAAATGGGTAAGCATTTCAGACGTGTCTATCAATATTCAATACGGTTCATCAAAAAAGTCCTCTGCTGATGGCAAAATGGCAGTATTACGGATGGGGAATATACAAGCGGGCAAAATCAACTATGATAGTTTAGTATATACGTCTGATGATGCTGAGATTGTGAAATATTCATTAGAGAAGGATGATCTTTTATTTAATCGGACAAATAGCATGGAATTAGTTGGGAAAACGGCAATTTATAAAGCTGAAATTCCGGCAATTTATGCTGGTTATTTGGTTCGTATTACTCCTTTAATAATGATTTCTGACTATCTAAATTATGTGATGCAGTCTCGTTATTATTTTGATTACTGTAGTTCTGTTAGAATAGATGCTAATGGGCAATCGAATATAAATGCTGAGAAGATGAAACTGTTTATTTTTCCTCTTCCGCCGCTTGCAGAGCAAGAACGCATTGTTGCCAAGTTGGAAGAACTATTATCACTGTGCGAATGATTATTCCGTATCTGATTTCGGCATAGGATTGGCGTTGGAAGAGAGCAGCATATCCCACATATCCCAGTTTACAATGCCGTCGGCCTTCAAGCCGTTCACTTTCTGAAAATTTATTACTGCTGTACGTGTGTAATCATCAAAAATATCATTTGCATATCCTTCAAAGTACTTTTCTTTCCAGATGTTTGATGATAGCAGTATCACGCCGCTGTATGGTGATGAACAATCCAGATCGCGTCTTCCGGAAGGATAATCCTTTCCATTCCTTTCCGGGCAATCCTGCGAAGCTGTTTCGGGCAGAGGCTGTCCACTTCTTTTGAAATCTGAAGCCATTCATAACCTTTCAGGTAGCGGAGGATCAAAACGGTCCTTTCCCGTCCGGAAGTATACTGATCGATCAGGCCGGAAGCCTGATCAATCAGCGACTGCAGAAGCATGATCCGGGCGGAAAGGCGCTGACTCAATTCGTCTTTTTTCTCCAATTTGCGAATAAAAGCGGCATCCGGACCGGAAGAGGTCTTTACTTTCGTTGCAGAGAGACCGGAAGGCGAAGCTGGACCGTAAGCCCGGGCGGCTGCTTTCTGCAGCTGCCATTTCCGGTCCGCCATTTCTTCATTCGCGGGGATCAGCTGTTCCATATACAACTCCACAACGGTTTTTACCGGGGAAGGGACGGCTTTGGTTTTTTCCATCGGCAGGATCCTCATCTCAGATAGTCGTTAATGATAGCTGAAGCGACCGGGGAAAGGGCGGGGGAATCAACCGCGTTTTTCACCGAAAGGAAGAGGGAAACCAGTGCCTTGTCCAGCATGCCGGGGTTTTCATGATCCGTATGGGCAAAGGTGAGCGGTTCCGGTAACTCCGGAACGGACATGACCAGTTCCAGTTCTGTCCAATCCGCCGGCCCCGGCACGGCCTGGCCGGGTTTTGCGACCTCAACAAGATACAGCATTCTCTTACCCGGGAAAGCGCAGCGATAGATTTTCAGCGGGACCAGACCGTCCTGATCCGGACGGAAAACAGAGCGATAAACCGATTCCGAAAGCATAACGCTTTCCGGCAGTTCATCCTCCGCCATTTCTTCCGCGGAGAGCAATCCTTCCTTATTAATAAATAGGGGATGAGCCGAGGTTCCGTCCGGATTCAGCGGAATCGGGGCACCGGAACCGGCCCGATCCCGCTGCCAGGACAGGCAACGTGTTTCGGTGTCATAGCGCAGTTTTACCATATAATTCATAAGATTCTGCTCTGATTCGGTCAGCTGAGTGAAATCGAAAGAGAGCAGAGCATCGAGGGAAACCGAAAGGTGATCCGCAAAAGCTGCCAGCAATTCCGCGCCCGGGCCGGCGCTCTCACCGCCCTGGCGCAGGCGGGCAAAATAACCGACGCTGACGCCGCAGGCGGATTCCAGCTCGCCGATCTTCAGCTTCTGCCGTTTGGCCAGGGCATAGATATTATTGATGAAACGATTCTTATCATAATTCACAGTACACACCTCCTGTTCGTGTTCAGCATCATTATATTTAGACTAAGGTAAAAAGTCAACACTTTTCCTGTAGAAAATTTATTAAAAGATAAAAAAAGTACTTGCGTCCCATCAAATTTTATGATATTGTATAGTTGCCGGGAACGAAGAAAGAGTTCCCGACGAAGAGAAGAACACGGGCTTGAAACAAGCGGCCGGTGTTCTTTTATTACAAGGAAGGAGGCCCAACAATGAACGAACAGGGCTATGAGCAGACGCCGGAGCAGGCGGAGGACAGGAAACGCACTGAGGCGGAAGAAGCTGATGACGAAGGAATCGACGAGGACATTGAGCAGATTATAAAGGCTGCCGGCCAGCTGCCGGAGGATGTAAATCCCATGGATCTCATCATGGAGGGAATCCGTCCTGTCCTCCGGGAAATGGCAACGGAAGAACGGCGGCGTTTCTGCGCCGATATGGCAACATGCGGTTCTCCTTCCAATAACAACAACAAAACCGGCCGATACTTCAACGGGTTCAAAAGCGCCCGCGGCCTCGCGGAACCGGACTACAAGGAACTTGGAAGAAAAATCATGGAAAAGCGCAATCCGCACTACCGCCCTGACAATCAATAAGGAAGGAGACGTACCTTTATGGGAAAACACCGCACAAACGAACCTGACAGGTTCGACCCGAATGCCGCCGTACGCACCGAGGTTCCCAGGCAGTTCAGGAAGGATACAAAGAACATCATCACTGTGCCCGCGCAAATCGTCCTGATGGGCAACGACGGATATACCAACCAGCTGGCCAGCCTCGGGGAAGCGTCTCCGACCATGTCCGCCGGAACTTTTGTCAGGTCCGGCCTGACAGAACAGCAGGAACAACTGTCCGTCATCTACCGGGAATGCTCGATCGCCAAACGGATTATCGACATGCCGAGCGAAGATATGACACGGGCATGGTATACGCTGTCCAGCGCCCAGGTGGACGAGACAGACCTGAACAACCTGAAAGCGCTGGAGGCCCGGCATATCATCAAACAGGAGCTGACAAACAGCATCCGGTGGGCACGCCTCTACGGCGGATCGATCGCCATTATGATCATCGAGGGAGAGGAAGAGCGGATGGACCGGCCGCTGAACCTGAACGCAGTCAGGCCCGGAGCATTCAAGGGAGTGCTGGTGGCGGACCTGACCCAGGGCGTTACGCCGTCCATGGAACTGGAAGAGGATCTGGACGATCCGGATTACGGGCTTCCGGAATTCTATGAAGTCAACATGGAGATGGGGGAAATGCGATCTGCCAAGATCCATCATTCCAGGGTGCTGCGGTTCACCGGACGGGAGCTGCCGCACACGGAAACAATCCGGAACAGCTACTGGGGCGCCAGTGAACTGGAGCATCCAATGGACGAAATCAGGAGATACCTTTCCACCTGTGAGAATATTGCCCAGCTTATGTTCCAGGCCAACCTGATTACCCTGAAGATCGCAAACTTCGGATCAGACCTGGCATACGGAACGGACAGGCTGAAGGAAAAGGTTGAACGAACCGTCCAGCAGGAGAACCGGATGCGAACTTCCTACGGGGTCCAGATCCTGGGCGCAGAAGATTCCATGGAGAATCATTCCTACAGTTTCAGCGGCGTGGCGGACGTGAAGGAATCCTTCATGATTGACGTGGCCGGGGCGGCGGAGATCCCGGCAACGAAACTGTTCGGCCGCAGCCCGCAGGGCATGAACGCCACCGGAGAGGAAGACCTGCGGAATTACTACGACATGATCGCCCAGCAGCAGGAACGGCTGCTCCGTCCGGCACTGGAAAAGCTGCTGCCGGTCATGGCCATGAGCTGCTGGGGATTTGTTCCGGATGACCTGAAAATCAACTTCAATCCGGTGATGACAAAAAGCCCGGAAGAAACCGCCAGGATCTCCAAGGATAACGCCGATGAGATTATCGCCCTGCTGAACAGCGAGATCATCACCAGAGAGGAAGCCCGGGCAGAGCTGGCAAGGAGAGGGAAGATCCTCGGGAACTGGGGGAACATCATTTGAGCGACATCGCTGAAATTATCGGGTATTACATCGCACACCCGGAAGAACTGGGGCGCCAGGTGGGGTTCAGGGACCTGACGCCCCTGCACGGGGAATGGATCCGGGAGATGATCAACGGAGAGGGCGACTATACCCTGCAGGCGCACCGGGGAAGCTACAAATCCTCCTGCCTGGCGGTTGCGATCGCCATACTGATGATCCTGCAGCCGAAGCGGAACATCATTTTCCTGCGGAAGACCGACAGCGATGTGGCCGAGATGCTGGGGATGGTCGGCAAGATCCTGCGGCAGCAGATCATGGGAGATATCGTATCCCGGTAC
Source organism: Clostridia bacterium (assembly GCA_017447185.1). Classification (GTDB taxonomy): domain Bacteria; phylum Bacillota; class Clostridia; order Christensenellales; family Aristaeellaceae; genus Aristaeella. The sequence goes on from JAFSOC010000024.1 coordinate 69,741, forward strand.
TGGCACAAGCCGCTGATGCTCCTGGGCGAATCCGCAAGCCACCTGAGCACCAACCTTTGGCAGTCGCCGATGGGCGCCCCGCAGCTGCTGGGGCTTGGCATCCGCAGCTCCATTACCGGAAAACACTCCTACTATGTGATCACAGACGATATCTGCAACAAGGACGACCGGGAGAGCCGGGCGGAGCGGGAACGCACCAAGAAACAGTACGACGAGCTGCAGAACATCCGGAACAAGGGCGGGCGGATTATCAACCTGGGTACACCGTGGCACAAGGACGACGTATTCACGAAGATGCCGAACATCCACCAGTACGACTGCTACCAGACCGGGCTGATTACGAAGGAGCAGCTGGACCAGCTGCGGCAGAGCATGGCGCCGAGCCTGTTCGCCGCGAACTATGAGCTGAAGCATATCGCTTCCTCCGAACTGATCTTTGAAACGCCGCCGCGATTTACGGACGATCCGATGAACCTGCGGGATGGGGTGGCCCATGTGGACGCCGCCTACGGCGGAAGCGACTATACTGCCTTCACCTGCGGGAAACTGGACCGGGACAACGATATCCTGTATCTTTACGGGAAGCTCTGGCACAAGGCGGTGGACAAGGTGATGGATCACATCATCGAAGAAGCGCAGCGGCTGATGTGCGAGCCGATCAAATGCGAGAAGAACGGGGACAAGGGATTCCTGATCCGGGAGCTCTTCGAGCGGGGCGCTTACGCCTCCGGGTACGTGGAAAGCCAGAACAAGTTTGTCAAGATCTGCACGTACCTGAAAAAGTGGTGGCCGAGGATCGTATTCCTGGAGGGAACCGATCCGGAATATATCGACCAGATCCTGGACTATACCGAAAACGCAGAGCACGACGACGCGCCGGACAGCGCCGCGTGCATCTGCCGGATCCTGGAACGAGGATACAGATAATAAAGGAAGGGAACAGACATGGAGAAGAATGAAAGGGAAAACCTGAACCGGATCAAGGACCAGATGAACCAGGAGTGCATCCGCATGCTGCCGGGGGCCCTTGACGCACTGGGAGATATTATCGAAGACCCAAGCATCAATCCGATCGCCCGGGTCCAGGCGATTGCGCTGATCATGGACCGGGGAATGGGCAAACCTGAGGAGAATATCCGGATCCGGAACGCGGAAGAGGACATGGACGCGGCCCAGGAACGGCTGGACGCTATTTTTGCCAAAGTAAAACAGGGACAGGAATGAGCATGACGAAAAAAAGTTCCTCTCACAAAAAGTTCCTCTCACTCAGGCACAGAACGAAAGGAGGTGTCCGATCATGCTGACACAGGATCCGGTGAAGATCCCGGATATTCCCCAAAGAATCCGAATAAAGGAAAAGGACGGACATCAATATGTCCAGTATCTGGCTGCGCGTACGTTTGATCACGAGAAGAAATACAACGTTCCGAACTGGGTCAATATCGGCAAAAGGGTTGAAGCGTTTCCCGGCCTGATGTATCCGAACGATAACTATGAAAAGATCTTCTGCAGGGAGGATGAAGACATGGAAGAAAACATGACGGCCGAGGAGGCGCAGTATGTTCAGGAGAACAGCACATACGATCTGTACGCTCCCTTTTTTACAGGGCTGTACAACGAATTCAGGCAGCAAACCCGAAAGAAGGCGGATGAGCCGATCAACCGGTACAAGGCGGAAAACATCAACAAGGTGCTGCTTCCGCTGAAGGAGCTCATGAAAGGGGAGGAATACGCGGAGCTGCTCGGGCTGATCAATACCGCGGAGGAAGGGGAGGAGGCCATGAATTACGGCGACGTGATGATCCTGCTGACCCAGTACAAGAGCGCGCTGACAAAATTCCACAGGAAGCAAAAATAGGGGGAGTGCCATAGGTTCGAACTGAATCATGAAAAACAAAAGAAAACAGACCCGTGAAGGATCTGCTTTCTTTTGTGGCTCAAATAGGACTCGAACCTATGACACTCCGGGTATGAACCGAATGCTCTAGCCAACTGAGCTATTGAGCCAGATGGTTGCGGGGGAGGGATTTGAACCCCCGACCTCCGGGTTATGAGCCCGACGAGCTGCCAGCTGCTCCACCCCGCGATATCCGACCGCCTCGCAAGCGGCAAAGCATATAATACAGGAGCGGTCGGGAAATGTCAAGGATTTTTTGAGGGAAATCGGGAACGGATAATCCGGCTGATCATCGCGCCTGCGCCCAGGCCCAGGGCAATCATACCGATGGTGATCATGGCACGGATGCCCATGTTGGCTCCGTCGGAGATCCGGTTCTGCCCCAGGTAGGCCATCATCCGGTACAGCCCCAGGCCGGGAACCACCGGGACGATGGCGGACACGAGGAAGACCGTGCCGATGATTTTCATCTTCCTGGCGCTCTGATGTCCGGCCAGGGAACCGATGAGGGATCCAAGGAAAATGGACGTGGGGTCTGACAGGCCGATTTTGAGCGCTCCAAAGTAAACCAGGTAGGACAGGATGGCGATCAGGCCGCAGACCGGCAGGGCGCGCCGGGGAACATGGACCAGCATGGCGAAACCGATGGTGCCGAAGAAGGCACCGAGAATGGCCCTGAGAAGTTCTTCCCACCATTCCATTACAGCCCGCCTCCCATCATCACACGCTTGATCGCAACGGCCAGCAAGGCGCCGCCGGCAATCAGGAAGGCAGTCAGGATGGCCTGCACGCCGTGGGAAAGACCGGAAAGCATATCGCCGCGCATGCTGTCCTGCACGGCATTGGTCATGGCCAGGCCGGGGACCAGCGGCATGATGGCGCCGGCAACAACCAGCTCCGTCTGCAGAGCGGGAAGGACCAGCACCAGCAAGTTCGGCAGGAGGGCGGTGAACAGGCCGCCGAGCACGGAAGCCGTCAGCCCGAAATTCCGGAAACGGGCGATTCCCGTTTCCAGGGCCTGCACAAGGGCGGCAACCAGCCCGGCGACCGCGATGGACAGCCAGTTGGCGCCGAAGAGCGCGGCAAAGCCGCAGGCGCACAGGAAAGCGGCGGGAAGGCTCCACCAGCCCCGGAAGGCGCCGGACATGGATTCGATTTCCCGGAGCTTTTCAACCGCCTGCTCCACTGTCAGTTCACCGGTTTCCACACAGCGGGAAATCCGATTGGCTTCATCCACGCGGGACAGGTTACGGTGCAGCCGGTGCACGCGCTTCACGCTGGTGACCGGATTGCCGTCCTTTCCCCGAAAGCTGATAAACAGACCGCTGGGGACGGCAAAACTCTCCACATCCTGCAGGCCGAAACCGTCACCCATGCGGGTGACCGTTTCCTCGGCCCGGTAGGTTTCCCCGCCGTTTTCCATGATGATTTTCCCGGCCAGCTGCAGGGCTTCCATGCAGGGGGACTCGGGAACGCGTTCCGGAATGTGGTTCATAGCGAGTGCTCCACTTCAAATAGGATAGGAGCATTATAGTCTTTCAAAGCGAAAGATTCAATTCCCCCCGCTGCCGGCGAAAGCGGCGGAAAAGAAGGATGACAGCTTTCCGGAATATATGGTATAATCGCAAAAAAAGGCAGGAAATAAAAACGTATCTGAATGCACAGGAGGCATAGTATGAGTTATACCGCTATTGAAAAGATGCGCGCGGAAAACAGAAAACGGTTCGGGAAAGATGTGGGACCTTTTCTGCCAAAGCCCTTCCCGAGGGAAGCGCGGGGGATGGACCTGAAAAGCACCGTTCTGCGCTTCCTGGACAGGCGCTGCACAGACCTGCGTCATGACCCTGATATAGAAAAAACGGAGAAAACAAAGGGATACCAGGGATCCAGCCTGCGGCCCAACCAGATTCCGTACAACATGCAGATGGACCTGGACCGGCTGTGCCTGAAAAACGAGATTGCCAAATTCATTGATTCCGGCGTGGCAGAGGACGCCTATACGGTATATTACTCCTTCATCGAGATGTTCATCGGGCAGAACGGCAAAAGCCAGTCCATGGTGGAACTGCTTTCCGAATTTGAATCCAATGCTTCCTCGCTGCTGATGAGCCATCGGGATCACTATTCCCACTCCGTTTATGTGTTTGCGCTGGGGCTGGCGATCTTTGAAACCAACGACTGGTTCCGGAAGGTTTTCAGCACGGTATACCGCTTCAGGGACGGCGGGGAGGGAAAGGAAAGCGCCTGCGCGTTCCTGGAGTATTGGGGAATGACGGCCCTGTTCCACGATATCGGGTATCCTTTTGAAATTCCTTTTGAACAGATCCTGGCCTATTTTGAAGTGGACCAGAAAAAGAGGAAACGCGGGGAGGACAGCGTCTATCTCGCGTACCGGAATGTGGCGCCGCTGATCCGGATCGGGAATGAGGACCGGGCCAGGCTGGCAAATCTGTATAACGGAGAGAACTTTGAGGACGTAGCAGAGCTGCTGGCCTTCGGGATCACGCAGCGGCTTGGGAAGGCCTATAAGTTTACGGGTGAGGAGATGGATAAGATCATCCGCAGCAAGCCCACCCATCCCGAAAAGAATAATTGCTTTATGGATCACGCGTTTTTCAGTGCCTGCCGCCTGTACCAGGAGCTGGTAAGGATCCTGAAGCCGGAGAACCTGCAGAAATACCATGTGGATGCCCTGACGGCCATCATGCTGCATAACAGCCTGTTCAAATTCGCGATTGTCGGATACAAGAGCGACCATCCGAAGGCACCGCTGAAGGCGAAGCAGCATCCCCTGGCCTGGATGCTGATGCTGTGCGACGAGCTGCAATGCTGGGACCGGACCGCCTATGGCCGGAATTCGCGGAATGAGCTGCATCCGATGGCGGTGGATTTCAGCTTTGCCGACCAGCAGATCCGCGCAATGTACTATTACGACAAGGAAGAAAACGAGAAGGTCAGCAACTATAACAAGCTCTACAAAAAGTGGGAGGAAGAGGAAGGACCGAAGGAAGAGATGCCCCGCCTGAAGGCGTACAGCGATATGGCGGAGAAGGACCAGCGCTTCCGCAGGGATATCGGACAGATTGTGGACCTGAAGGACTGTCCGCTGACGGTGGAATGCGCGCTGCGCAAGGCGGACCGGCAGATGAAGCATACCTACCTGTCCTCCAGCAATTTCCTGCACATCTACAACTTTGCGGTAACGCTGCATAACCGGTACCTGAAGGGCATGGACAGGAAACTGCCGGAGCAGGATGTGATGGAGAAGAATTTCAACAGCCTGTCACTGGAATACAAGATCAGCAATATCAACCAGGTGCGGAGTTTTGACCGCTACCTGAACGCGATTGACTGTTTCTATACGGATCAACCGGTGGATTACGAAATGCTGTCCAGGTTTACGGATGCGATGGTAGCCAGGTTTGCTCCGATGGAACATGAACGCTGGGTACACGATCATCAGCGAATGGGCTGGACTGCCGGGAATGCGTATGAGACGGTGATTTCGGGCGCATCCAGGGAGGCTGTTGCGGATTTACGGGAGCAGTTCCGGATGCACAGGCATACGCTGCCGGACGGCGCGACAAAAGAAGAGATCGTGGCGCATTACAATTCACTGCCCCCCGAAGAGCAGGACAAGGATTCCCTGCCGTTCAACAGCATGCTGAAGCTGCTGAAGAAATATGACGGTGTACGGATTTACAGACTGAAATAAAGGCCCCGGAATATTCGGGGGAGTATATGGGAGCATGAACGATACGAATGTCAAAATTCCGCTGACGATCGGGGTCACCGGACACCTGAACCCGCGGGAAGCGGACCTGGAGCTGCTGCGGAAGTCCGTGAAAGAGGAACTGCTTCAGATCCGGGCACGCTGCCCGCACAGCCCGGTGATCATGCTGAACGCGCTGGCCTGCGGCGCGGACCTGCTGTGCGCAGAAGTGGCGGAGGAACTTGGGATTCCCCTGCGGGCAGTGCTGCCGTTGGAACAGGCAGAGTATGAAAAAGACTTTCCGCCGGAGGACCTGGAACGGATGCGCCGCCAGGTGAAACGGGCGGAGTCGGTATTCACAGCCCCCGCAGCAGAGGCGGAACCGCCGGAGGAAAACCGGGATTTCCGGTACCGGCAGGCCGGAATCTATATGGCGGAACACAGCTATATCCTGCTGGCTCTGTGGGATGGGAAAGAAGGTACGGAGATCGGAACCGGCGGGGTCGTGCGGGCCGCGCTGGACGGCGCATGGCAGCCCCGGCGGGGAATGGCCTGCCGGAGAGCAGAGAACATTGCGGTACGCCATATTTATACACCCCGGGAGGGGGACGGGGCGGAATACAAAAAGGCTGCAATTCCGCCGGAGAATACGGCGGTGATGGAAGAGATTCTCGCTAAAACGGAAGAGTTCAACCGACTTGCGGAGGAAGCGCAGGCAGGCAGGGGAATGCTGCTGCCGGAGGATATCCGGGAAGCGGAACTGGTGAAGCTGGATACGATGTATTCCGTGGCAGACGGCCTGAGCATCCGGTTTGCACGGGTTTACCGGCGGACACTGGCAGTCCTGGCCGTACTGTGCACCCTGGTGACGCTCACTTTCCTGCTGTACGATGAAGCAGAACTGATCTATATGATGCTGGCATGCGGCATTGCGCTGCTGGCCGCCATCCTGATCACCGGAGCCGCCAAGCGTTCGGCCGGACACCGGAGGTATATCGAGTACCGCATGCTGGCGGAAGCGTTGCGGGTGCAGCTGTACCTGCGCTGCGCAGGCAGCCGGACGGAAGTACAGCGGATCATGACCTGGACACAGCAGCAGGAGATGCCATGGATCCTTTGCGCCATGTGCGCGGTGAACGCGGTCAGGCCGCCGGAACAGACCCGGGACATCCGGGAAATCTGGGTGGAAAACCAGCGGAAGTATCACGAAAAGGCCGCAGAACGGACCCGGCGGCAGAGCGGGCGGAACAACCGCCTGCTGCGCGCAGCCGGGATCTGCGCAGTGCTGCTGTATTTTGGCGGACTTGTGTTTGAACTGCTGTGCGGCGGACTGATTTTCGCCCCTTCCGTTCCCGTGAAGGATGCCGGACTCTGGCGGATGATCATGAAAATCCTGCTGGGGACTGTTTCCGCCGGCACGCTGTTCCTGGCCAGCTATTACGGAAAGATGAGCCTGGAGCGGAAACAGACCGACCACGGAAAGATGAAGGCACTTTTTACAACCGCCGGCCGGCAGATGGAACGGCTGGGACAGACGGAAGAACTGCTGGAGACACTGGCCAGGGAAGAACTGACGGAGAACGGGAACTGGTGTTCCTACCAGCAGGATAACGCACCGGAACTGAACATATAAAGGTAAAGCGCTTTCCGGGAACGGAGAGCGCTTTTTCATGAAAGAGGGGAGCATTACAGTTTTGCTTCTTCCAGCAGATGAAGCTTCCTGCGCAGGAGCGTTCCCTGGGTCAGCAGGAGAACGAGCAGGAATCCGCAGCCGCCGGCAAGGGCCCAGACAACGGGAGGCGTTTTCGCCTCCTGTTTTTGATCCGCGCCGTCCGTGGAGACTGCCGGGAGTACCGGGGGAGTTACCTTCAGGTGCAGCGGGAGGGAGAAGGAAAACTTATTGCCGTCCTGGTCCGTGCATTCCACTGCCAGCTCGCCGTCAAAATCGCCTTCGAGGTCTTTTGAGGGTGAGAGGATCAGCTGGGCCTGCCGGGTTTCGCCGGGCTGGATGGTACCTACCAGCACGCTCTGGCGTTCGGTGACGCCCGGCAGGGTAACCGTGGCCAGGGTGTTGACCACATCCGCCTTGCCCATATTCATCAGGGGAAGCGTGACAGAAATGGAATCACCGGCGGCCACGCTGGGAGCCATCTTCAGACCGCCCTGCTCCAGGCGGATTTCCTGGCGGACCGGGACGGTGTAGCTGCCGGAGTAGGTTGCAGCCTGGCCCAGGGAAGTCCAGGAGAGATCCAGTTTCAGCACATGCGGGGCGACGGTGGCCTTCTCCAGCACAGTGACAGGATAGGTGACGGTGATCGTTTCACCGATGGGCAGGCTGCCCGCGGAAACAGATTCCGCATGGAGCGGGAGGATCTGGCCGGAGCTGTCGCTGATCTTCAGCTCCAGGTCCTCGATATTCACCGCCGTGCAGGGGTTGGTAAGGGTGACCTTGAGGACACCTTCCTCCCCGACGGAGAGATCCGCCTGGATATCTTTCACATCAATGCGGACTTTTTCGATGGCTGCGGTGGCGCCCCGGACCCGGACCGTATAGGGGATATCCGCGGTAAGGGGATTGCCGGCAGCGTCCTTTCCGGTGAGCCGGATGACGCAGGGATAATCCGCGTTCTTCGGGGAGGAGAAGATGGCCGGGCTGAGGCGGACGCCCCAGACGCCCTGCTCCTCCATGCGGGCGACAGCAGTGAGGTCGCCGCCCCTGAAGAAGGAGGTGCAGCCTTCCGGCAGGATCAACTCCGCCGTGATGGTTCCGACGGCCGCGCCGGAGCGGACGGGAAGGATCAGGTTCCAGCGGCCGCCGCCCATGGAAGGCGCATAGTCCTGCCGGATGGAACGGTTCATGCCACGGAGAGCAATGGTTTCATCCACAGTGAAGGCCGGGGCGGTTTCCCCGCGGGCGGCGCAAAAGGGTGCAAGAAACAGGGCGGTCAGCAGGACCGCAAGCAGAATATTCTTTTTCATATGCTTATAACTCCCTGATATTTTCTACAATGGGCTGGCGCGTGACCGACGCCAGGCGGCTGCGGATGCCAACGGTACAGGCCAGGGCAATACAGGCGGCCATCACGGCCAGCACCGGGATCAGCAGGAAGGGATGCTGCACCGTGAAGAGGCGCAGGCCGGATACGGCGCAGAAGCCGTAGAACAGCACCGGAATCACCAGGCCCAATCCGGCACAGATCCAGACCGGAAGGCGGTAGCAGCCCACCAGGGTTTTCAGGTCCGCGCCGACGGCCCGCAGGGTTCCGATCATCCGGGTATCCGAACGGATCCGGCGGGCAGCGTCAGAGATCTGCATGAAGACGGAGACCGCGAAGAACAGCAGGATCAGGCCGGCGAAGAGCAGGATCTGGCGGAGCTTCTTGTTTGTGTAGTCCCGGGTGACCTGCAGCTGGTTTTCCATCCCCATGCCGGTACGCATGCAGCACTGGGAGATGGCTTCCTCCAGCTCCGCTTCCTTTTCCGGGGACGGATCTTCGGACAGATACACACTTGCAAATCTCGGGGACGGCAACTGCAGCCCCAGGGCCTTCGCGCCATTCTCCGTCAGAATGACGGTGAAACCGCTCATATAGATGTTCCGGATTGCAAGCGGACCGCTGAGGACGGCACCGACGGAAACCTTCGTCCGGATTGTTTCCGCGGACTGGAAGTAAGCATTCCGGTCTGTCTGCACAGACGGTTCCGCATCCGCTTCCAGCGGAACATCCTCGTCATAGCCGTAGGAACCATATCCCGCCGGAAGGGTCATTTCCAGCAGATCCAGCTCCATGCCGGCGGTGAAAGCATCATTCCGGATGATCTTATCCCATTCCGAATCCCGGATTTCCCCGGGGAGGAGATATCTGTTGATCCCATGGCCTTTTTCATAATGCCGGATGCAGACCGTGGGGGCATATACCAGCGCCTGGCGTCCGCTGTCCAGTTCGGCAGCATCGATGCTGCCGTCGGTCACAAACTGCTGCAGGGCTTCCAGATCCAGATCCACCACACAGACATTCACCGGTACGATGGATTCCGTGATGCCCAGCAGTCCGCGGATGATCTCCGCCTGATCGGCGCATTCCACATTCAGTCCCAGACGCCAGTCATGGAACCGCCTGGATCTCGCGTTGGCCAGATCCTCAGGGGAGTAGAACATCCAGTCCGAAGGGTATCCCATGGCCTGGTCCAGTACTTCTACATTAATCACCACGACGCTTCCGTCCTCGATGGTTTCATCGTACTGATAGGGACGGAGATATTCCGGTACTTTCTCCATAAGCAGGTTCGCATTGAGAGAAGTATAAACGGAGACGCTGCTTACGCCGTCTAAGGCGCTGATCTGCCGAAGCTCTCCGCGGATATCGGTCCCTTCAGGGGAAATGGCCTGGGTAAAGGGATCCTGGGAGTCGGGGAATCCGCCGTAGAGCTTGAAGGCGGCGGTATCCTCCGCACTGCTCAGATGCATCCCCAGGGCCAGCTCACCCAGCAGCATGGCGCAGACCAGCGTCAGCGCGGTCATGCCGGCGGCGCCGAGATGGCGCAGCGGGTGAAGCGCGGCACGGCGTCCGGCAATCCGCCGGGCGGGAGCAAAGGGGATCCGGCTCCGCAGGCTGCCCACCTTCCGCAGCATGGCAGTATCCCGCAGGACGCCCATGGGCATCTGCCGGGAGGCACGGTACAGCGGCAGCCGGGACGAGATGAATACGCACAGGACGGATAGCCCCAGGATCAGCAGCAGCAGCCAGGGATTCAGGGAGAAGACCACCTGCTTCGGGGAAATGAGCGTAACAATCCAGGTAACCAGGATGCCCAGTAGCAGGCCGACGGGCAGCGCTGTGGCGGACAGGACCCAGGCCTCGGCACCGTAGATGCGGCGGATTTGCCGGCGGGTAGCGCCGATGGCCCGCAGCATTCCGATATCCTGGGTTTTCCGGGCCAGCAGGCTTTCCATCGCGGCGGTGATTCCGACGCAGGTGGAAAGCATCAGAGCGGCGCCGAGGATGGCCCAGATCATGATCCTCTCGACGGTGCGGCGGGCCCGCTCCCAGCCGGAATCATAATAGGTGATGGTGCCTGATTCCCGGCTGACAGCGTAAGCGGCCGCCAGATCCAGGGGGCAGTTCCGGTTAACCTGGTTGTAGGTAATCAGCGGGGCATAGGTCAGCACCCGGTGCACGATGGACCGGCCGACGGCAAAGGACTTTTCCTCCGGGGAGACCAGGAGGGAGGGAAGGCGCATGCCGGGCATGTCACTATAGGTTTCAAGATACTCGGACTGCTCGTTCAGGATTCCCACCAGGGTGAAGGTCCGCTGTTCACTGACACCGCCGGCAGGCTGCAGGTCCAGCGTCAGGGTATCGCCGATCTCGGCTTTTTCCAGGTTGAGGCGGATCAGGGCGCTGAGCTCGGCGGCCATTTCGCCGGCCTTCACCGGCAGGCGGCCTTCCTTCAGGGTGCGGTTGATCAGCCGGGCGCCGGTTTCATCATAGTATCCCGCGGAGACCCCGGTTTCGCCTACATCGGCGATGACGGTGGCATGTCCCAGCTCACTGAAGAAACCGCAGTTCCGCAGCTGCTCATCCGTAGGGCTGTCGCTGTTCAGCAGGAACATATCCATCCAGCCGACTCTTTCCGCCATCTGTTCCTCGTGGGCCCGGACGGTGCCCCAGGCGCACAGGCTGGTGGCCGTGGCCAGGAAGACTGCCAGCAGGATGCCCAGGAACAGGCTGACGTAGGCCTTCCGGTTGGCTGCCAGATTCGCCCTGGCAACCTGATTCAGGGTGAGGCGTTTCATTCCAGCGCCTCCTTCCGGATGCCGCTGTCCCCGGCCACTTTTCCGTCCTCCAGACGGATGATCCGGTCCGCCTGCTCGGCGACGCCCAGGTCATGGGTGACAAGGACCATGGTGATGCCCAGCTCCATACTGACGGTGCGCATCAGGGTCAGGACTTCCCGGCCGGTTTTGCCGTCCAGGTTGCCGGTAGGCTCGTCCGCGAAGAGGATGGCTGGTTTGTTGGCCAGGGCCCGGGCGATGCAGACCCGTTGCTGCTGGCCGCCGCTCAGGGCGCCGGGCAGGTGCTCGAGGCGGTCGCCGATGCCCAGCATGTCGATCAGGCGCTTTAACCAGGCGTCGTCCGGCTTCCGGTTGTCCAGCATGACCGGCAGCAGGATGTTTTCCTGCGCGGTCAGCTCCCGCACCAGATTATAGGACTGGAAGACGAAGCCGAAGCGCCGGCGGCGCAGCACGGACAGCTGATTGTCGTTATAGCGGAAAAGGTCGTTATCCTGATAGATGACCTGACCGGAGGTGGGCCGGTCCAGGCCGGAGAGAAGATGGAGCAGGGTGGATTTGCCGCTGCCGCTCTTTCCGGTGACAGCGGTAAAACTGCCCTGTTCAAAAGACAGGCTGATGTCGTCCACCGCATGGACGGCGGAGCTGCCGCTCCGGTAGGTTTTGCACAGATGATCGCAACGTAAAATTTCCATGGTTCTTCATACACTCCCATTCCGGACTTCCACCTTTCCTTCCGCACCGCGGGGAGCAGGTTCCGCCCTTCTGCAATTCAGAGTGTATCAAACGAACCTTTCTTTCAAGTGACTTTTACCTTACGATTTCGTAAGGTTCAGATTTCTGTCCGCGTAAGGTCCAGCAGGGGCAGGGAAATCGTGAATTTCAGCCCTTCTTCCGCGTTCTCCGCGGTGATATGCCCATGATGGCGGAAAATGATTTCCTTCACAATGGCAAGGCCCAGGCCGGCCCCGTCCGCCGGCTGCCCTTCTGCCCGGTAGAAACGGTCGAAGAGATGGGGAAGATCCTTTTCCGCGGCGCCGCCGCCGTTATCCTCCAGGGTGACGCAGCAGGTACGGTCCGACTGTTCCAGGCGGATCCGGATCCGGCCGCCTTCCGGCGTATGCTCGCAGGCGTTCTTCATCAGGTTGCGGAAAGCTTCCGACATCCACTTTTCATCGCAGCGAATGTTCGCTTCCCCTTCCACTTCCAGCACCTTATCCGGCCAGAGGGGATGGAGCTGGTCCCAGGACAGCTCGATCAGCCTGCGGAGGTCGCAGTCGCTGAAAGTGAAGCCATACCCGTCCGCGCACAGCTTTTCCAGGCGGAGGAGGCTGCTGATCAGTGTTTCCATCCGTTCGATCTGGCTGAGCTGCTGGGAACAGTGGGCGCTCCCGTCCATCTCGCAGAAGAGGCGGAGGGAAGCCAGGGGCGTCTTCAGCTGATGGGAGATATCCGCCGTCAGGTCGCTGGTGCGGCGGGCTTCGCCGCGGAAGCGCTCCTCTGCCATCTCAATCCGGTTCTGCATTTCGGAGGCGGCGTTTTCCACCTGGGCAACCGTATCCTCCTTCAGGGAGAAGGGGATCTGCCTGCCATGGCCGGTGAGATAATCCTCCATGGCCTCGGAAAGCTTTTTCAGCCGCCGCATTTCCCAATGGCGGCGGAGCAGCACGGCCAGCAGAATCAGCAGGAGGACGCCGCTGCAGATGTATCCGACCATTGATATCCCACTCCCCGTATGGTGCGGATATGATCCGCACCGACTTTTTCCCGCAGGCGGCTGATATGCACCGTCAGCGTATTGTCATCAATAAATTTGCCGCCGTTGTCCCAGAGAATTTCCAGGAGCTGGTCCCGGGAGACGACGGAAGGATGATCCATCAGCAGGGTCAGGATCTTGTACTCTGTGAGGGTCAGGGCCAGGGGCTCACCGTCCTTCAGCACCTGCATGCGTTCCCGGTCGATGATGAACCCGCCGCGCTGTACCGGAGATGCCGACTGCCGGCTGCGCAGCAGCACCCGGACGCGGCTGAGCAACTCCTGCATCCGGAAAGGCTTGGTCACATAATCATTGCCGCCGGAATCCAGGCCGCGGACTACGTCGAACTCCTCGCCCCGGGCGGTCAGGAACAGGATCGGCCGGGTTTCGCCGGATGCGCGCCATTCCCGGCACAGGCTGACACCGTCCCCGTCCGGCAGGCCCACATCCATGACTACGATCTGCACCGCGTCCGTCAGGCTCTCCCGGGCTTCCCGGATGGAACCGGCGCGGATGACCTGGTATCCGTCCCGTGAAAAAAGCTCCGTCAGCCCGTCCCGCAGGACGGGATCGTCTTCTACCAGCAGCAATGTTGCCATTTTGATCCGTCTCCGATCGCTTGTTGATCTCATCGTATCCGACTGCCGGTATTATAGCAGATTTTTCCGCCGATTCCCACAGAAAGGTTGGGGGTGGGATTGATTGACGGGGAGGGAGCTTTCTTTTATAATATTCAAAAAGACAGAGAAAAAGGGGATACGAAGATGGATAAATGGGACGACCGGTTTATGCAGATGGCCTTCACGATCGCAGGATGGTCCAGCTGCTTCCGGGCGGGGCGGAGCATTGGCTGCGTCATCGTGAAGGATAAACGGATCATGACCACCGGATACAACGGCGCGCCGGCGGGGATCAAAACCTGCCGGGAGAAAGGCGAGTGCCTGCGGGACAAGCTGGGCATCGCCAGCGGCACCCGGATGGAAACCTGCTACGCAGTGCATGCGGAGCAGAATGCCATCGTCCAGGCGGCCAAGCTGGGCGTATCCATTGACGGGGCGACGCTGTACTGCACCCATCAGCCCTGCTCCATGTGCTGCAAGATGATCATCAACAGCGGCGTGAAGCGGGTGGTTTACCAGGAGGGCTATCCGGATCCCTTCACCCTGGAACTGTTTGCGGAAGCTGGCGTGAAGCTGGAGAAATACGAGGCCGTATGAGATACCATATTGACACGATCCCGGTATGGGACGCGCTGAAGCTGGACGGGGAATGCCTGCTGTGCGCGCTGGAGCGGAAAACGGAGCTGGGAGAGGCGGAACGCTACCTCGGCGCTTCCGTGATGGAGCCGGATACCCGGGTGCAGGTGAATGACAAGGGCTTCTGCCGCCGCCACCACGCGATGCTGTTCGGGATGAGCAACCGGCTGGGGCATGCGCTGATGCTGGAAAGCCACCTGATCGAGACCCGGGCCAAGGCGGAAAAGATCTGGAAGAAGCTGGACAGCGCCGCCGGATCCCTCAAGGGAATCGGGCTCGGGGGACGACTGAGCGGGAAAGCCAAGGGCCCCGAAGGAACCGTGCAGGAATGTATCCGGGAGCTGGACACCATCACGGACAGCTGCCTCATGTGCGAAACGATTGAGGAAAACATGCAGCGGTACCTGCACACCTTCCTGCACCTGTACCAGAACGACAGCGATTTCCGCAGCCGGTTCGGACAGGGGAAAGGACTGTGCCTGCCGCATACGGCCCGGCTGCTGGAAGCCGCCCGGGAGGAACTGGCACCGAAGGAACTGGGAGAACTGATTTCCGTGATCACCCGCCTGCAGAAGGAGAACATGGACCGGATGCAGGAAGACATCTCCTGGTTCATCAAGAAGTTTGATTACCGGTACGACAAGGAATCCTGGGGCAACAGCAAGGACGCCGTGGAACGCACGGTGAACCAGCTGCGGGGCTGGTGCGTCGGGAAGGAACCGAATCCGGAGGATTAGCGGCCAGTGATTAGTGGCTAGTAACCGGGGACATACATTGAAACAGAGGAGTGAATGGAATGACCATTCGGGAAGTTATGAAAATTGTGGACGGGAAGGTACTGGTCGGGGAGGACCGGCTGGACGCTCCCGTGGATACGGCCTGCGGTTCAGACCTGATGAGCGACGTACTGGCCTTCGTGAAGGACAAGACGGTCCTGATTACCGGGCTGATCAATCCCCATGTGGTGCGCACCAGTGAGATGCTGGATATTACCTGTATCGTGTTCTCCCGGGGGAAAATGCCCAGCGAGGAGATCCTGGAGATGGCGGAGGAAGTCGGCATTGCCGTGATCTCCAGTCCGCTGACCACCTATACCGCCTGCGGCGAACTGTATCTGCACGGGCTGCCCGGCACGAAGCCGAAAAAGCCCGCGCCGGAAGGAGCGTAAACCATGGCTGTAATCCTGGAAAAGAATTTCCCGGTGGAAGCCGGTGCTTTTACCACGGCCGGAGAAGCCTCCACTACCATCAAACGGACGCTGAAACAGCTGGGAATCGACGCGGAAGTGCTGCGGCATGTATCCGTGGCCTGCTATGAAGTGGAGTTGAACCTGGTGATCCACTCACTGGGCGGTACACTGACGCTGCTGGTGGATCCGGAGAAGGTGACGCTGATTTCCAAGGACGTGGGACCGGGCATTCCGGATATCGAAAAGGCCATGACGGAGGGATACTCCACTGCCAGCGCGGAGGCGCGGACGCTGGGATTCGGCGCCGGCATGGGCCTGCCGAACATGAAGCGAAACGCCACGGAATTCGATATCCAGAGCGAGGTGGGCGTCGGAACGACGATCACCATGAGTTTTGCCCTGCAGTAAGCGGCAGGAAAAAATGACAGCGGGGTCGATGGAATATGACTGACAAACGGTTTCACTCGGTGCGCCTGGAAGGCGAGAAGTGCAGGGGATGCACCAACTGCCTGAAGCGCTGCCCGACGGAAGCAATCCGGGTGCGGGGCGGACGGGCCCACATCATTGATGAGCGCTGCATCGACTGCGGCGAGTGCATCCGGGTATGCTCCTACCACGCGAAGGTGGCGGTCACGGATCCGCTGAGCGCCATTTCCCAGTTCAAGTACAAGATTGCGCTGCCGGCGCCCAGCCTGTACGGCCAGTTCAGCAACCTGAAGAGCATCTCCCAGGTGCTGGGCGGACTGAAACGGATGGGCTTCGACGAGGTGTATGAAGTGGCCCGGGGCGCAGATGTGGTCAGCAAGGCCATCCGGGAGCGGCTGAAGGATCCGAAGCTGCCCAGGCCTGTGATTTCGTCCGCGTGTCCCGCGATTGTGCGGCTGATCCAGGTCCGTTTTCCGGATCTGATTGACCATATTGTGGACGTGCGCCAGCCGATGGAAGTGGCGGCGATGATCGCCCGGAAGGAATTCGCCCGGAAGTACGGGGCGGATCCGAAGGATATCGGCTGCTTCTTTATCACGCCCTGCCCGGCAAAGGTGACGGCAATCCGGAATCCCATCGGGCATGAAAAGAGCGCGGTGAACGGCGCCATCTCCGTGCTGGAGATTTACGGGCTGCTGTCCAGCCAGCTGAAGAACACGCCGGTGGACCTGACGCTGGAGGAAGCGTCCGACCTGGGCGTGGGCTGGGCCCGGAGCGGCGGCGAGAGCTTTGCCGTGAGCCCGGAGGATTCCATGGCGGTGGACGGCATTGAGAACTGCATCCGTGTGCTGGAGGAAATCGAGGACAACCGGCTGAAGGGCCTGGAGTTCTTCGAGGGAGCCGCCTGCACGGGCGGATGCGTCGGCGGACCGCTGAACTTCGAGAACAACTATGTGGCGCGGTCGGAGATCCGGAAACTTTCCGCCAGGGAAGAAAACCCGGACCTGAACGTGGACAGCGGCATGATGACGAAGTACGACCTGTACATGAGCGGGCGGATCCTGCCGAACTCCGCCATGAAGCTGGATGACGACCTGATGGAAGCCATGCGGAAGATGGAGCGGATCGAGAAACTGTACAGCCAGCTGCCCGGATTTGATTGCGGCAGCTGCGGAAGCCCGACCTGCCGGACCTTCGCGGAGGACGTGATCCAGGGCGACGCCACGAAGATGGACTGCATCCATATGATGAAGGACCAGCTGCGGGTGATGGCAGAGCAGATGGTGAATCTTGCGAAAACAACGCGCGAATAATGTTATATTTCGGAGGATAAGGACATGACGGTTCAGGAAATGATCGGACTGATTGATGCGAAGGATATGACACCGGAGACAGACAAAAAGACGGAGGTTACCTGCGGGTATACCTGCGACCTGCTGAGCTGGGTGATGGCCCACGGCGCAGCGGGCATGGCCTGGGTGACGGTGCAGACGCACATGAACGTGATCGCGGTGGCCAGCCTGATGGAAATGGCTGCGGTGATCATTCCGGAAGGCATCGAGATGGAAGCTCCCTCGCTGGAAAAAGCGAAAGAAGAGGGTATCTCCGTGCTGGAAAGCCCGCTGACGGCGTATGAAATCTGCGCGCGGCTGGCGGCGAAGGGCCTGGCAGCGAAGTAATCAGTTTTTAGTTGTTGGTTATTAGTTTTAGTGTGAGTAGGGAGGAATGGGTATGTTCGTAGATCTGCATATGCATTCCTGCCTGAGTCCCTGCGCGGATGACGACATGACGCCCGCGAATATCTGCGGTATGGCGCATATCAAGGGCCTGCAGGCCATCGCTGTGACGGACCACAATACAGCCCGGAATCTGCCGTATGTGAAGGAAGCGGCGGATTACTACGGGCTGATTTTGCTGCCCGGAATGGAGATCACCACGAAGGAGGAAGTGCACCTGCTGGGGTATTTCCGGGACGTGGAAACGGCGGTGGAGGCAGGAGAAATCTTCACGGAACACCTGCCGAAGATGAAAAACCGGCCGGACTATTTCGGAAACCAGTATGTGATGAACACGGACGACGAGATCGTGGCGGTGGAAGACCGGCTGCTGATCGGCTCCACGGACCTGGATCTCGGGGAATGTACGAAGATCATCCGGGAGCACGGCGGCGCGGCGGTGCCGGCCCATATCAACCGGGGCCACGGACTGCTGACGAACCTGGGCCTTTTTCCGGACGAACCTGAATTCCGCGTATGCGAGGTGCGGAAGGAGCTGCCGGTCAATGACAAGCTGGTGGGCAACCGGCTGCGGCTGCAGTCCTCGGATGCGCACCACCTGGGGGATATCCTGGAAGCTGTTTTCGACCTGGAGGTGGAGCGGTTCTCCCTGGGAGGACTGTTTGAGAAGATTAGCGGCCAGTAAGACTTGAAAGTGTTGCCGGAGAAGGACTTTGGTTAGCAGGAGCTAACCAAAGTTCATTATTTCTTAAAGGAAAAACACTTTTCATGCCGGTAAAATTATGGTATCCTTATTAATCGTGGAAAAGGACTTTTGCGTTGTTCTGCAAAAGGTTCAAAATATACAAGGAGGTCAAGGACGGTATGCCTGACAACAAGGAAAAGTACGCAAAGTTGCAGGAGGTCATTGAAAAGCGCAAAGGCGAACGCGGCGCTGTGATGCCCTGTCTGCAGGAAGCCATGAACATCTTCGGCTATGTGCCGCAGGACGTTCAGGAGATGATCGCTGACGGACTGGGAGTAACCCTGTCTGAAGTATACGGAGTCTCCACCTTCTACTCCCAGTTCTCCCTGAAGCCCAAGGGAGAGCACGTAATCGGTGTGTGCCTGGGCACCGCCTGCTACGTGAAAGGCAGCCAGAAGATTATCGACAGGATCTCCGAAGAGCTGAAGATTCAGCCCGGCGATACCACCGACGACGGGAAGTTCACCCTGAACGCCACCCGGTGCCTCGGCGCCTGCGGCCTGGCCCCCGTTATGATGATCGGTGAGGAAGTGTACGGCCGTCTGACTCCGGACAAGGTTCCGGAAATCCTGGACAAGTACCGTGCGTGACCTGAGCCTGCATCTGCTGGATCTGGCGCAGAACAGCATCACCGCCGGGGCCAACCTGGTGACGGTGCGGCTGACGCTGGAGGAAAGCGGAATGCTGACGATGCAGCTGGAGGATGACGGCAAGGGCATGAGCCCGGAACTGCTCCAGCGCGTGACCAGCCCCTTCGCCACCACCCGGACCACCCGCAAGGTCGGACTGGGGATCCCCATGATGAAGGAAAACGCCGAGAAAGCCGGCGGGACCTTCCAGCTGGAGAGCGAAGAGGGAAAGGGCACGGTACTGACCGCGTCCATGGACACGAAAAACATCGACTGCCTGCCCCCGGGGGATGTGAGCGGAACGCTCCTGAGCCTGATGCTGACCAATCCCCTGCATCCGGATTTCCGGATTGAGAGCCGCAGCCCGAAAGGGGAGAGCGCTTTCGACACGCGGGAAGTACGGGCCGCGCTGGGCAGCGATATCCCATTCAATGAGCCTTCCGTAGCCGCCTGGCTGAAGGAAGCGCTGGACGAGGAAATGAATACAATCTTTGGAGGTGTATGGATATGAAATCTTTGGCGGATCTGGAAGCCATCCGTGCGAAAACACTGGAAAACATCAACATGCGGAAAGATGAAGACGCTGCCCGCGTCGTCATCGGCATGGCCACCTGCGGTATTGCCGCCGGCGCCCGCCCCGTGATGCTGGCTTTTATGGATGAAATTCAGAAGCGGAACCTGCAGCACGTCACCGTGAGCCAGACCGGCTGCATCGGCATGTGCCGCTATGAGCCCATGCTGGACGTGATCCTGCCGGGCCAGGAAAAGGTGACCTACATCCATGTAAAGCCTGAAATGGTACCGCGCATTGTTTCCGAGCACATTGTTAACGGCCATCCGGTGGAAGAGTACACCATCGGCGCCGCGAATGACTAATTAGAGGAGGAAAACCCAGATGGAGCTTTATCGTTCTCATGTGCTGGTCTGCGGCGGCACCGGCTGTACTTCATCCGGCTCTGCGAAGCTGATTGAACGCTTCGAGGAGCAGCTGAAGGAAAAAGGCCTTGACAAGGAAGTCAAGGTAGTCCGTACGGGTTGCTTCGGTCTGTGCGAAGCGGGCCCCGTTGTCATCGTTTATCCCGAAGGAACGTTCTACAGCCGCGTGAAGGAAGAAGATGTGGACGAGATCGTTTCCGAGCACCTGCTGAAGGGCCGCAAGGTTCAGCGGCTGGTCTACGTGGATCACAAGACCCATGAATCCAGCGTGCAGAAGAGCCTGAGCGAAATCGGCTTCTACAAGCAGCAGATGCGTGTTGCGCTGCGGAACTGCGGCGTGATCGATCCCGAGAACATCGATGAATACATCGCTTTCGACGGCTACAAGGCTCTGGCCAAGGCTCTGACCGAGATGACCCCCGAACAGGTTATCGACGAAATGCTGAAGTCCGGACTGCGCGGCCGCGGCGGCGCCGGATTCCCCACCGGCAAGAAGTGGCAGTTCGCCCGGGCCTCCAAGGCGGAGCACAAGTACTTCGTGTGTAACGCTGACGAAGGCGACCCCGGCGCCTTCATGGACCGCTCCCTGCTGGAAGGCGATCCCCACGCGATTCTGGAAGCCATGGCCATCGGCGGATACGCCATCGGCGCGGACGAAGGCTGGATCTACGTTCGTGCGGAGTATCCCATCGCCGTGAAGCGGCTGGAGAAGGCTATCGAGCAGGCACATGAATACGGCCTGCTGGGCAACAATATCTTCGGCACCGACTTCAACTTC
Source organism: Clostridia bacterium (assembly GCA_017447185.1). GTDB lineage: Bacteria > Bacillota > Clostridia > Christensenellales > Aristaeellaceae > Aristaeella. The sequence continues at coordinate 90,595 of JAFSOC010000024.1, forward strand.
GACATTCACATCCGCCTGGGCGCCGGCGCGTTCGTGTGCGGCGAGGAAACCGCCCTGATGGCCTCCATCGAAGGCCGCCGCGGTGAGCCCAAGCCGAAGCCCCCGTTCCCGGCAGTGAAGGGTCTGTTCGACAGCCCCACCAACATCAACAACGTTGAAACCCTGGGCAATGTGGCCCAGATCATCCTGAAGGGTGCGGACTGGTTCCGCTCCATCGGCACCGAGCGCTCCACGGGCACCAAGGTGTTCGCGCTGGGCGGCAAGATCAACAACACCGGTCTGGTGGAAGTGCCCATGGGTATCCCGCTGCGCACGATCATCGAAGACATCGGCGGCGGCTGCCCGAATGGCAAGAAGTTCAAGGCCGTGCAGACCGGCGGTCCTTCCGGCGGATGTATCCCGGCTGAACTGCTGGACACCCCCGTTGAGTACGACACGCTGACTGCCATCGGCGCCATGATGGGTTCCGGCGGTATGATCGTCATGGACGAAGACAACTGTATGGTTGACATCGCCCGCTTCTTCCTGGACTTCACCGTGGACGAGAGCTGCGGAAAGTGCACCCCCTGCCGGATCGGTACCCGCCGGATGCTGGAGATCCTCGAGCGGATCACCCAGGGCAAGGGCGAGGAAGGCGACATCGAGAAGCTGCAGGAGCTGGCTGAGAGCATCAAGAACAGCGCCCTGTGCGGTCTGGGCCAGACGGCTCCGAACCCCGTGCTTTCCACGATCAAGTACTTCCGTGATGAGTACGAAGCACACATTAAGGAAAAGCGGTGCCCGGCGCATCACTGCCAGGCCCTGCTGAATTACGAGATCACCGACGCCTGCCGCGGCTGCACCGCCTGCGCGCGCAAGTGCCCCGTGAACGCCATCACCGGCACTGTCAAGGAACGCCATGTGATCGATCAGTCCAAGTGCATCAAGTGCGGATCTTGCATCGCAACCTGTAAGTTCGGCGCTATCGTGAAGAAGTAATCGTGCGAGGAGGAACAACACAAATGGAAAATCTCGTTAAGCTTACGATTGACGGCGTCAGTGTTGAAGTCCCCGCCGGCACGACGGTTCTGGAAGCCGCCAAAAAGGCTGGAATCAACATCCCCACGCTGTGCTATCTGAAAGACATCAACCAGATCGGCGCCTGCCGCATGTGTATTGTGGATACCGGCGCCCGCGCTTTCGGCGCGGCCTGCGTTCTGCCCGTTTCTGAAGGCATGAACGTCAAGACCAACACCCCCAAACTGCGGGAAGCCCGCAAGATCAACCTGGAGCTGCTGCTGAGCAACCATGACAAGCGCTGCCTGGACTGTGCCCGCAACCAGAAGTGCGAACTGCAGCAGATGTGTATCGACCTGGGTGTCGAGGACGTGGATAAGTTCAAGGGCAAGCAGAACGAATATGACATCGACGACCTGAGCCCCTCCATCGTCCGGAACAACAACAAGTGCATCCTGTGCCGCCGCTGCGTGGCCGCCTGCAACAACACGCAGGCTGTCGGCGTGATCGGACCCATGGGACGCGGTTTCAAGACCCAGATCCGGAGCGCCTGGGAACAGCCCCTGAACGACGTGGCCTGCATCAACTGCGGCCAGTGTATCGCGGCCTGCCCGACCGGCGCTCTGTATGAGAAGGATTCCACCAAGGCGGTCTGGAACCTGCTGGCGGACGAGACCAAGCATGTGGTCGTGCAGCCCGCTCCCGCGGTTCGCGCTGCACTGGGCGAAGAGTTCGGCATCCCGATGGGCACTTCCGTGACCGGGAAAATGGCTGCCGCGCTGCGCCGCCTGGGCTTCGAAAAAGTGTTCGACACCGACTGGGCCGCTGACCTGACCATCCTGGAAGAAGGCACCGAATTCATCGGCCGGCTGACCAACAAGGGTGTGCTGCCGCTGATCACCAGCTGCTCTCCCGGTTGGATCAAGTTCTGCGAAACCTACTATCCGGACTTCATCCCGAACCTGTCCAGCTGCAAGTCTCCCCACGAAATGGAAGGCGCCATGATCAAGAGCTACTGGGCGGAGAAGGAAGGCATCGATCCCAAGGATATCCGCGTGGTGTCCGTGATGCCCTGTACCGCGAAGAAGTTCGAAGCGAAGCGTCCCGAGCTGAGCCACAACGGCATGCAGGACGTGGACGAGGTCATTACGACCCGCGAACTGGCCCGCATGATCAAGGAAGCCGGTATCGACTTCGTGAACCTGCCGGATGAAGACTTTGATCCCATGCTGGGCGAAAGCACCGGCGCGGGCGTCATCTTCGGCGCGACCGGCGGCGTTATGGAAGCTGCCCTGCGTACCGTGTATGAAAAGGTGACCGGCGAAACCCTGAAGGATGTAGACTTTACGGCCGTACGCGGCACCGAAGGCATCAAGGAAGCCACCATCAAGGTGGGCGACCTGGATGTGAACGTTGCGGTTGCCCATGGCACTGCCAACGCTGCCAAACTGCTGGACAGCATCCGCAGCGGCAAGAAGACCTACCACTTCATCGAGGTGATGGGCTGCCCCGGCGGCTGCGTCACCGGCGGCGGCCAGCCGATCGTTTCCGCCCAGAAGCGGATGGAGTGCGATCCCAAGGCGCTGCGCGCTGCGGCCCTGTACAATGAGGATGCGAACAAGCCTTCGCGCAAGAGCCACGAGAACGCCTCTGTGATGGCCCTGTACAAGGACTACCTGGGCGAGCCCAACAGCCATCTGGCGCACGAGCTGCTGCACACCCATTACCAGGAGCGGCCGAAGTACACCAAGTAATTCCCGATATTCACCAACCGCCGGGCAGACACCCGGCGGTTTTTTCTGCCCGGAAAGCCGCAGAAATCTTTGCAGGAGGGGCCGGGCTGTGGTAAAATAAACAAAAACCGAAAGGATGCGTAACGGCATATGATACAGGAAGTCAGAATCGCCACGACGGAAGATCTGATGCCCCTGCTGAGCGAACAGGAATACCGGCCGGACCTGGGACGGAACCGGAGCAGTTTCCTGTACCGGGGCATGCCCGATATTTCCTACCGGATGGTAACCAGCCTCAGCCGTAACTGCAAGCAACTGCAGATTATGCTGGAGCCGGCGATCCTGAATAACTTTGCCAAGTATGCCCTGCGGGAAGATCCGACGGTGACCCAGAGTATCTGGCACCAGATGATTACCGGCCAGCACAACGGCCTGCCGACCCGGCTGCTGGACTGGACCCATTCCGCCCTGGTGGCGCTGCATTTCGCTATGACGGAAGAGAACCTGGCCGATATGGATGCCCACGACTGCATCGTCTGGCGGATTGACATGAACGAGCAGATGAGCCACCTGCCGGACAAGTACCGCGCGGCCATCGGCCGGGAGCAAACCACACTGTTTTCGGTGGAAATGCTGAACCGGCTGGCTCCCACGCTGGATCAGTATGACGAGGATATGGGTGACCGTTCCATGGTCATCATTGAACCGCCGAGCACCAACAACCGGATCATCATGCAGTATTCCTTCTTCTCGGTGATTCCCATGGGAATCACGGATATCGAAAATTTCCTGGACCAGCACACGAATAACACCGTGAAATACGTGATCGACCGCAGCCTGCGCTGGCGGGTGCGGGACATGCTGGATTCCCTGAACATCAGCGAGCGCCTGCTGTATCCCGGGCTGGACGGCCTGAGCAAATGGATTGCCCGCCACTATTACGTAAAATAATCATGAAGGAGATAAAGCAGATGAAAAAAAAGAGAATCCTTTCCGCACTGATCGTGCTGGCAATGCTGCTGTGCGGCGCTGCCGCGGCGGAAACTGAAACCCTGGACGTGACCACCCTGTACAAGACCCGGGACACGGACGACAACTGGAGCGGGATTGAGGTGGAAACCATCGACCTGAGCGCAGCCACAGACGCGGAAGTGGTTATCAGCGCCAAGGGAAACTATGTGCTGAGCGGAAAATATAACGGCCGGGTTCTTATTGATGCCCCGGAAGAAGACAAGGTGCGGCTGATCCTGAACGGCGTGGAAATTACCAGCCCCGAAGGGCCGGCGATTTACGAGAAGCAGGCGGACAAGCTGATTATCACCCTGGCTGCGAATACGGAGAACACGCTGACGGACGGAACGCCCGTTACGGATGATGACGACACCATCGGCGCCGCGCTGTACGCGGAGGACGACCTGTCCATCAACGGTACCGGAACCCTGAAGATCAACGGAACCCAGAAGCACGGGCTCCAGAGCAAGGCGGACCTGATTATCGCCAACGGGAATATCACAGTGACCGCGGTAAAGGACGGCGTACGGGGTCGCAATTCGCTGCTGATCCTGGACGGGAAGCTGGACGTTACCGCCGGCGGCGACGGGATTGCTTCCACCCGGAAGGATAAGGACGGAAAGGGCTGGATGGTGCTGGCGGGCGGACAGGTAGCGGTGAAAACCGGTAACGGCGCCGCAGGCGCGAACAAGGTGAAGAGCACTTCCAAAAAGGGCATCAAGGCCACCACGGATCTTTCCATCCTGGGCGGGGAATATATCCTTGACTGCGAAGATGATGGCATCAACGCGGCCAACATCACCATTTACGGCGGAAGCTTTGATATCCGTTCCGGCGACGACGGCATGCACGCGGACGGACACCTGACCATTACCGGCGGAAATCACTGAACGAAGGAGGCGGAAAGATGAAGCGGATTCTGTTCGCGGCAGTCCTGCTGACGGCACTTCTGCTGATTCTGTCCGCGGTTTCGCCGGCCTGCGCCGATGTGGTTATCAACGAGGTGATGGCCAGCAACGGCTTCTACGAAAGCGGGGAAGCCTACGACTGGATTGAACTGTACAACGACGGCAAGGAAACGGTCAGCCTGGGCGGATGGTACCTGAGCGACAGCAAGAAGAATCCGCTGAAATGGAGCTTTCCCGACGGAGCGAAGCTGAAGGCTGGCCAGTACCTGACGGTTTTCTGCACGGGCGAGGAAGGGCACACCCCGGGGAAAGGGGATACCTTCTATACGGGATATTCCATTTCCGCCAGCGGGGAGACCCTGATTCTCTCAGACGCGGAAGGCACGGAAGTGCAGCGGGTGAAGCTGCCGGAACAGTACGGATGCATCAGCTGGGGCCGGCCCTCCGGCGGTGGAGAATACGGATTCTTTGAGCACGCCACACGGGGAAAAAAGAACGACGCCCAGGCATATGCAGCTCGGACGGAAAAGCCGGTGCTGTCCGTCACGGGCGGATTCTATACCGACAGCGTGACTGTACAGGCGAGCGGGCCGGAAGGCGTCACCCTGCGCTATACCACGGACGGGGAAACGCCTACCGCCAGAAGCAAGGCTTTTCCTGCGGACGGGCTGAAGCTGAACAAGACGACGCCGCTCCGGGTGAAGGCCTTCCGGGAAGGGGAGGTCACTTCCGAGACGGAAAGCGCCACTTATTTCATCAACGATGATCCGCAGACGGCCATCGTTTCCCTGATCACGGATGACCAGTACCTGTTCAACAAAAAGACCGGGATGCTGGTGAAGGGAACCGGGAATATCCCCAATTACAGCAAGGGTTTTGAGTATCCGGTACACATCGAATATTTCAACCGGAACGGGGAGCGGGAAATCAGCCAGACGGGCACCATGACCTGCTCCGGTCACAGCGCCCGCATCAACGACCAGAAGAGCATCGCCCTGTATGCACGCAAGGCCTGGGGACCGGACAAGTTCCATTTCAATCCTTTCCCGACGCGGAACTACACCGAATACAAGAGCGTGCTGCTGCGGGCGGCCAACAGCGATTATTCCGCCACGCGGCTGCGGGATATCGCCGCCAGTTCCCTGGCGGAGGGGCAGGGAATCCTGTATCAGGACCACGAGGTGATCCAGGTATACATCAACGGCCGCTACTGGGGCCACTATAACCTGCGGGAGAAGATCAACAAGCATTTTGTCGCAGCCTACGAAGGCGTGACTGATCCGGACGAGATCGACCGGATCGACATCCTGGCCCGGACGGGACGGGACGAGTTCCTGCAGAACGGGGACAACACCGACTGGCTGGAGTTGTGCGAATTCTGCAAGAAAAACAAGCTGACGGATCCGGACAATCTTTCCTACGTGGAGGAGCGGCTGGATATCGACAATATGTTTACCCACGCTGCCTATGAGATTATCCTGGGAAATGTGGACTTCACGAACGTCCGGATTTACCGGGTGCCGGGAGGGAAATGGAAGTACCTGCTGTTTGACGTGGAAGCCTGCTGGCGGAACCTGGAAAAAACGCCGATCGAATACTATATCAAGCCGGTCAGCGCCAAGATCAATGGATTCCGGCATGAACCGCTGAACGCGCTGCTGGAAGTTCCGGAATACAAGGCAAAGTTCCTGAACCGGGTCAGCGAGCTGCTGGCGACGGTGTTCCGCTGGGACAACGTGGAGGCGAAAATCGACGCGGCGAAAAACCAGATTGAGCCGATCCTGCCCCGGCATATCAGCCGGTGGAAGAACATGAAGATCGAAAACTGGCGGAAGAATATCAGCGCCATCAAGTATTACGCCAGGGTGCGGCCGAAGATGATTCCTGACATGCTGGCGAAGGCCATGAAGCTGACGAAGCAGGAAAAAGAGGAATACTTCGGGGAAACCCTGCGGCTGCTGGAAGAAACAAACGCGGCTGGAAAGTGAGACGTTTATGCTGAAATATCCGTGCCTGGTCATGGACCATGACGATACAACGGTGGATTCCACTGCCACGGTGCATTATCCGTGCTTCGTGGAATATATGGAAAAGTTCCACCCGGACCAGCATATGACCCTGGAGGAATACTTCCGGTACAATTTCCATCCCGGCGTCGTGCCCATGTTCCTGGAGATCTGCGGCATGACCGAGGAGGAAATGCACGAGGAAGAGGAATACTGGCGTGCTTATGCGCAGAAGCATGTTCCGAAGGTTTATCCGGGCATCCGGGAAATTATGGAGGAACAGCGCAGGAGAGGCGGAAAGATCTGCGTGGTCAGCCATTCCTTCAGCGATAACATCCGGCGGGATTACCGGGAAAACAACCTTCCGGAGCCGGACCTGGTGTTCGGATGGGAATGCCCGCCGGAACAGCGGAAACCTGCGGTGTGGCCGTTGGAACAGATCATGAAAACCTTCGGATACAAGCCGGAGGAACTGCTGGTGGTGGATGACCTGAAACCGGGCTATGACATGGCAAAGGCTGCCGGCATTCCTTTCGCCGCGGCGGGATGGGCCAACGATATTGAAGAAATAGAACAGTTTATGCGGAAAAACTGCGGACTTTATTTCAAAACAGTGCCGGAACTGTGGCAGTATCTGTTCGGGGAGGGATAAGAATGATTCAGCCGGTCGGGCGGTATTCCGTACGGGTGCTTGGACGGACGGTGCAGGACGGCGGGATGCTCTGGATGGTGTCCTCCCTGAGCGAGATCGGATTCCGGATTGGCGGGGCAAGATACCTGAAGATGACCCTGCGGTCCGACGACTCGGTAAAGGATCCGGCTCGGGAGAACCAGCGGCCGCGCTATGCGGTGCTGGTGGAAACGGACGTGGTGATGGACCATCGGATGAAGCAGGAGGAGGAAACCATCACGGTTTTCGAATCCTCAACGCCCTGGGGAACGGAGGTCCGATTCCGGAAACTGAGCGAATGCACCCAGAGCCTGCTCGCCATACAGGAGATCCAGACGGACGGATGGATCGAACCGCTGGAGGAACAGGGAATCCGGATTGAATTCATAGGAGATTCCATTACCTGCGGATATGGCGTGGAGGGAAAAAACGGGCAGGAAACCTTCACCACGGCCACCGAGAATGCCGGAAAGTCCTATGCCGGGCTGATTACGGACTGGATGGGAAGCATGTCCATGCTGACCTGCTTCAGCGGGCACGGCATTGTATCGGGCTATACGGATGATCCGGAAAAGCGGAATGTCAGCGAACTGGTGCCTCCATATTATGAAAAGGTCGGGCGGAACGGATTTGAGCTGCCGTCAGGCCGGACGGTTACAGAGATTTCCTGGGATTTCAGCGCCTGGCAGCCGGAGAAGATCCTGATCAACCTGGGAACAAACGACCAGAGCTGGTGCCAGGAGCGGGAGCCCCGGAAGGAAATGTACATGAAACAGTACAAGGAATTCCTGAAGATGGTGCGCAAAAACAATCCCGACGCCATGATCCTCTGCGTCCTGGGCATTATGGGAACCGGGCTGAATGAATACATGGTGCATGCGGTGAATGAATACCGGGCGGAAACGGGAGATACAAGGATCCATTCCATGACGCTGCAGGAGCAGGACGCCGCCCGGGACGGGTATGGCTCGGATTTCCATCCCAACATGAAGACCCAGGAGCGCCTGGCGGAGAAGATCCAGGCGTTTATCCAGAATACGTGAATTCCTTGACAAATTGCAAAAAACTGCATAAAATCATAAAAAACAAGGGTCAAAAACAAAAATACCAAATCAGTTAAACGGAGAGGAATAGAAAGATGGAAGAGAAAGTATTTGCAAAAGGATCAGTCATTTTCCGTGAAGGTGATATCGGAAACAGCTTTTTCCAGATTCTGAGCGGCACCGCCGGTGTCTACAGCCATTACGGCGAGGCGGATGAGCGGAAGCTGACAGACATGAAGGCCGGTCAGTATTTCGGTGAGATGGCTGTCATCGAAGCATGGCCCCGCAGCTCGACGATCGTGGCGGAGGATGAACTCCACGTGATCGAGATTTCCGAGAAGGAACTGAATAATTATTTCGCGGAGCAGCCCGACAGGATTCTTGCCCTGATGAAACAGCTCGGCAAGCGGATCCGCGAGCTGACAGCGGATTATGACGAAGTCATGGCCTATATAAACGACAAGTCGTCCATCCAGCCGGAAAAGAAATCCGGCTTCCTGGCTAAAATCAAGCACTTCCTGTCCAGCAATTCCGCTGCCAATATCAACGAGCCCAGCGAAGAGGAACTGATGCAGCAGAACGCCGTGATCGGAAAGGAAGGCGCTGTTCAGCCGGTGACCACCTACAAGAAGGGACAGATCATCTTCCGGCAGGGCGATCCGGGCCTGTATATGTACGCGGTTCATTACGGAACGGTCACCATCTACCGGGATTATGGCACTCCGCAGGAAGTCGAGCTTACAACGCTCTATCCCAATTCGTTCTTCGGTGAGATGGGCATGATTGAGAACGAAGTTCGCAGCGCTACCGCCGTGGTAACAGAGAATGACACGATACTCGAATGCATCCGCGCGGAAGACCTGGAAGAGATGTTCCGGCAGAACCCCGTCAAGGTGGACATGATCCTGAGCCATCTGTCCCACCGGCTCAGAAAACTGACAAAAGACTACATGAAAGCCTGCCAGGAAGCGGTACAAAACTCCTGATCAGGATTTTGAGACCCGGGAACCGGGAGACTCCGGTTCCCGGGTTTTTCTACATGGCCATTCCTCACAATCCGGAAGGAGAGAAACAGAGATGAATCTCTACATCGATACATGCGTACTGCCGCGCTCACAGCTGCAGACAGCCGGGATTTACCGCGAACGTTACAGCACCCTGGGAATGGAACTGCTGATGATGTTCGATCTGCCTGACTTCGAAGAAAACCTGACGCAGAACCTGGACCTGTTCCGGGCGGGACCGCTGGTTTTCCATGAACCTGTCTGGGGCGTTGAACACAGCGCGCCAAAGGGGAGCAAAGCCTGGGAAGACGGAATGTACCATATCCGCCTGACGCAGAAGTTCGCCGAGATCCTGCATCCGCAGTACATGATCGTTCATCTGAACAACTGCCAGGTCAAGCCGGGCAAGAAGGATGAAATGCTCCGGACCGCACTGCAGAATATCGAAGAAATGCAGGAAATGTTTCCCGGGGTCACTTTCCTGTATGAAAATACCGGCACCAAAGCGAACGGGAACATACTGCTGAATCAGCCGGAGTTTACGGACCTGTGCCGGGGCCGGGGATTCCCTGTGCTGATCGATATCGGCCATGCCAACGCCAACGGATGGGATATCCGGAAGCTGATACGGGACCTGCAGGGGCAGATCCGCGGATTCCACCTGCACAACAATGACGGGGTACATGATTTTCATAACCGCATAGAGGACGGAACGATTGATTACGCTTCGATAGTTCCGTACCTGGACGAGATGGTTCCGGATGCTTTCCGCGTCATCGAATATACCCGGCCGGCCTGCCACGGGGGACCGCTGCTGGAAGATATTGAAAAGGTGATCAGCTATTCCGCAAAGCCGGAGTACGACGAGAAGGCTGCCACCGCCGGAGCGATGACGGACCCGACGCCCGCGGCCCTCGGCATCATGCGGATGCAGTATATCCTGGCCAACATGGACGACGCGGTTTGCCTGACTGCCTCCAACGGCGAACTGATCTATGCCAACGCCGCTGCGGAGAGACTCTTCGGCATCCGGGCAGACCAGCATATCAAAATCTGGAACGCCATTCCCTATGAAGCCGCGAACGACGCGCTGATCCAGCTGTTCATCGACAGCGTGATGGAGAAAAAACAGTCCATTCGCTCCCAGGTGGATTATGTCAATAACAAAGGGAAAGCTTTCCGGCTGCATGTCACGCTGACATGCGAATCCGGAGAAAACGGAAATATCCTGTTTGTCATTACGAACCTGACAGAGCTGCTGAAGGTGCAGTCCGCCTTTGAACGCTACACATCCCCGGAAATCGCTGGCTATGTGCTGGGCGATCCGGAGGGGGGCAAGCAGGGCGGACAGGAGAGGGATGTCAGCATCCTGATGAGTGACCTGCGCGGGTTTACGGCTATGAGTACCCGGCTGTCCAGCACGGACCTGATCACGGAACTGAATCATTACTTTGAAGCTATGTCTGCCGTCATCCGCCGCTTCAACGGGACGGTTATTGAATTCCTGGGCGACGGAATCTTCGTGGTATTCGGTGCGCCGGAAGACGTGCCGGATCACGCCACAGCGGCGGTTTCCTGCGCGGTGGAGATGCAGAATGCCCTGGAGGAAGTCAATGCCTGGAACCGGGAGCAAGGCTATCCGGAACTGCAGATGGGCATTGGCATCAGTACCGGGAAATGCGTGGTCGGCAACATCGGATCGAACCAGAAGATGAAATACGGCTGCATGGGCGAGACGGTGAACCTGGCCGGACGCCTGGAATCCTTCTGTATCGGCGGGGAAATCCATATCCTGGAGACCACGCGGCAGCGGATTTCGGAAGAGCTGGCCATCATCGGCGAAAATTCCTTCATGCCCAAGGGCGGACGCGCGGAACTGAAATCCTACAATATTACAGGCATCGGCAAGCGCCATATGCGGCAGGAATCGGAAGCGGAACTGGAATGGACGGATCTCCCGGGAGAGGAAACCACCTTCTTCCTGCTGAGCGGAAAAGCGGTGGATCCGGTTCCGCATACCGGAAAACTGACAAAGGTCACCGCGGATGAAAAACACGCTATCCTGGAGACCGATGCCGAACTGAAGTCCCTGCAGGACCTGATGATCCGCATCGGCGAGAAGGACGCGTATGCCAAGGTGGCGGAACCCAAAGAAAACGGATATATGATCGGCTTCACCATGAAGCAGGGAAGCCTGACCGGGGGAGCAAAATGAAACTGCAGAATAGAAACCGGGCCCTGCTGCTGGCCATTGCCGGCGGGTATGTCATTTATCTGGCCTACGAAATGATGCGGGACGAACTGGCCGGAAAAAGCAGCATGGCGATGTGGGTCTGCATCCTGTTTGTGATCCTTCTGGGCGGCGGCGGACTTGCGACGCTGTTCCTGGCATGGAAAATCTACCGGAAGAAGGATACGGAAGAGACAGAACAGACTCAGAAAGAGGATCCTGAAGGACTGAAATAAGGGGTGCAGACCCGCCGGCGAAGAGCACCGGCGGGTCTCTTCAATTATGCAAACGTTTACGTTTCCGGAAACAATTTCAATACAGAAAAATCAACCATTTTCGTATGATTTTGAAATGAAAAAGTATTTACAAGATGCCTCCCAAAAGTGTAAAATATGGTCAGTTCATTTCCGGATGATATATCCGGAAAAAAATAAAAAAAGGAGTGTACCCCAATATGAACCGCTTCCCGTCAAGAGGACAGTGAAATAAAAAACAAGACGGGAACAAGAAATCTCTGGTGACCAACAAAGGTTGCCAGAGATTTTTTAAGGGAAGGCACGGCAAATAGCACCCTGCTGTC
>JAFSOC010000025.1 GCA_017447185.1 Clostridia bacterium
CCTTATACTTTTTCCTTCTTTGAAGTGTTCGTCAATGATTTTTAAAATTTGATCTTCTGACAATTTCCTTTTTCGCATATAAGATTGCTCCCTCCATGTGACAGTTTTTGTTTTCCTGTCTTTCATAGAGGGAGCATATCAATATGAAGAAGATTCTTGCTCTGGTACTCGCACTCGTACTGTGCATCGGCTGCGCTTCCGCGTTCGCCGAAAAGGTTGGCGTTTCCATGCCCACCAAAGACCTGCAGAGATGGAACCAGGACGGCGACAACATGAAGGCTCAGCTCGAAGCTGAAGGCTACGAAGTTGACCTGCAGTATGCCGGCAACGTCGAACAGGAACAGCTGAACCAGATCACCAACATGATCAACAGCGGCTGCTCTGTCGTGGTTATCGCTGCTGTCACCGGCGACTCCCTGGGCGCTGCCCTGGATCTGGCCAAGGAAAAGGGCGTCAAAGTTATCGCTTATGACCGCCTGCTGATGGCCTCCGATGCTGTTGACTACTATGCCACCTTCGACAACTACATGGTCGGTACCGTTCAGGGCAACTACGTGAAGGATCAGCTGAAGCTGGACGAAGCGGAAGGCCCGTTCGTGATGGAAATCACCGCTGGCGACCCCGGCGACAACAACGCTTTCTACTTCTACGGCGGCGCGATGGACGTTCTGAAGCCCTACATCGAATCCGGCAAGATCGTCGTGAAGTCCGGCCAGATCGAGTTCAACGATGTTGCGACCCCCAGCTGGAAGACTGAAACCGCTCAGACCCGTGCGGACAGCATCCTGTCTTCCTACTATGCCGATGGCTCCAAGATCGATGCCTGGCTGTGCTCCAACGACTCCACCGCTCTGGGCGTAACCAACGCTCTGGCTGACAAGTACGACAACGACTATCCGATCATCACCGGTCAGGACTGCGATGTTTCCAACACCAACAACATGATCGACGGCAAGCAGAGCATGTCCGTGTTCAAAGACACCCGGACCCTGGCGAAGCAGGTCGTGAAGATGGTTGGCCAGATCCTGAAGGGCGAAACCGTTGACGTCAACGACACCGAGACCTACAACAACGGCGTGAAGGTCGTTCCGTCCTTCCTGTGCGAGCCCGTGTTCGCTGATGTGAACAACTACAAAGAGCTGCTGATCGACTCCGGCTACTATCTCGAAACCGAAGACGGTCACGTGAAGGCGCTGGGTGACTAATTCCCAAGGTTAGAAGCATATGATGCAGGCGGGCCTAGCCCGCCTGCATCATTTAGAGTCAAACAGGAAGAAATCTTTCTGATCAACTTTCTACGGATATACTATCATCCTAAAGAGAGCTGGAGGAGAACCATGGCCAAGATTTTGCTGGAAATGAAAAATATCACAAAGGAGTTTCCAGGCGTAAAGGCACTGGACGATGTCAACTTCAAGGTTGAAGAGGGCGAAATCCATGCGCTGGTCGGCGAAAACGGCGCCGGCAAATCCACCCTGATGAACGTCCTGAGCGGTATTTATCCCTATGGAACCTATGAAGGCGATATCGTATATGAAGGTCAGGTCTGCAAGTTCCATAACATCAAAGATTCCGAAAAGCTGGGCATTGTTATTATTCATCAGGAACTTGCGCTGGTTCCGGAAATGACCATCGGCGAAAATATGTACCTGGGGAATGAATGCGGACACAAATTCTCCATTGACTGGAACAAAACCTATTCCGAGGCTGACAAATACCTGAAGATGGTGGGCCTTTCCGAGAGTTCCAAGACACTGATCAAGGACATCGGTACCGGCAAACAGCAGCTGGTTGAAATTGCCAAGGCACTGGCCAAACAGGCGAAACTGCTGATTCTGGACGAACCCACATCTTCCCTGAACGAAGAAGATTCCCGCGCGCTGCTGGATCTGATGCTCAGCTTCAAAAAGCAGGGAATGACCATGATCATCATTTCCCATAAGCTGAACGAAGTCAGCTACGTGGCGGATACAATAACGGTTGTGCGTGACGGCGCAACCATCGAGACCATCGACAATCACGGAACAGAGCCCGTCAGCGAAGAGCGCATCATCAAGGGCATGGTGGGCCGTGAAATGACCAACCGTTTCCCCAGGCGGGAAGACGTGGTCATCGGCGACACCATGCTGGAAGTCAGCGACTGGACGGTTCATCATCCACTGTATCCGGAGCGCAAGGTGGTTGACGGCGTATCCATGTACGTCCGCAAGGGCGAGGTTGTCGGTATTTACGGCCTGATGGGCGCCGGCCGGACGGAGCTGGCCATGAGTATTTTCGGCCATACCTACGGCACGAACATCAGCGGATCCATGAAGATCAAAGGCAAGGCTGTGAAGGTTAAAAAGGGCGCGGACGACGCGATCAAGCACGGGATCGCCTACGTGACCGAGGACCGGAAGGGCAACGGCCTGGTGCTGAGCCAGTCCATCAAGGTGAATACCTCCCTGGCGCACCTGGATGCGATCTCCAAACATATGGTGATTGACAGCGACAAAGAATATGCCGTGGCCGAAGAATACCGCAGAAAGCTGAAGACCAAGACCCCGTCGGTGGAACAGCTGGTGGGCAACCTCTCCGGCGGAAACCAGCAGAAAGTGCTGCTGGCCAAGTGGATGTTCGCGGAGCCGGACATTATGCTGCTGGATGAGCCGACCCGCGGTATCGATGTGGGCGCCAAGTACGAAATCTACTGCATTATCAACGACCTGGCCGCAGCAGGGAAATCCGTGGTGCTGATTTCCTCCGAACTGCCGGAGGTGCTCGGCATGAGCGACCGGATCTACATCATGAATGAAGGAAAGTTTGTCGGCGAGATGAAAGCGGAGGATGCCACCCAGGAGAAGATCATGGCGATCATCCTCAAATCCGGAAGGGGTGAATGATGATGAGTGAAAATGTGAAAAAAGCCCCAGGATTCAAGCAGAACATGACCGGATTCATGCAAAAGTACAGGGTGGGTGCATTCTTCCAGAAATACACGATGCTGATTGCGCTCGTGGCTGTAACGGTGGTCTTCACCTGCTGGCCCGGAAAAGAGGGCCTGATCCTCCTGCCCCCCAACATTACCGGCCTGATCGCTGAGAACGCTTACGTGTTCGTGCTGGCAACCGGTATGCTGATGTGCATCCTGACCGGCGGCAACATCGACCTGTCCGTCGGATCTGTCGTCTGCTTCGCCGGCGCGGTTGGCTGCACGATGATGGCATCGGGCGTCAACATGTGGGTGGCCGTGGTGGTCATGCTGGGAATCGGCCTCCTGATCGGCGCTTTCCAGGGCTTCTGGATCGCCAAACTGCATGTTCCTGCATTCATTGCCACTCTGGCAGGCATGTACGCTTTCCGCGGATTCACCAACGTGGTCATGAACGGCCTGCGCGTGGATATCACCAACGAGACGTTCCTGAACGTGTTCGGAACCGGCAAGGGAAGCTACATTCCGGACTTTATCCGGAATTCGAGTGAAGCGATTAACGGATGGTTCACCAAGGACAATACCGCGCTGGTTGGGCTGATCGGTGAGAACTACATCACCAAGTTCAATCTGACCTGTATGGTATTCGGCCTGGCGGCGGTGATCATCTTCATCCTGATGCGGGTCCGCAAGATCCTGATCCAGCGCCGGCTGGGCATCAGCCAGTCCATCCCCGGACAGATTGTTTCCATGGTCCTGATCGCAGCCGTGATGATCTGGCTGTCCTTCCAGCTCAGCTGCTACCGTGGACTTCCCATGGTGCTGGTCTGGATCGGGCTGGTTCTTGGCATTTACCAGTACGTTACAACCAAGACCGCCATGGGCCGTCACCTGTACGCTGTCGGCGGCAACGAGAAGGCCACGGCGCTTTCCGGTGTCAAAACCCGTAACGTATACTGGTTTGCCTACGCGAATATCGGCCTGCTGGCCGGCCTGGCCGGCATCCTGACCGCCGCCCGCGGCAAGGGCATCGACCCGACCTACGGCGAAGGCTATGAAATGGATGCCATCGCGGCCTGCTTCATCGGCGGTGCTTCTGCCTACGGCGGAACCGGCAAGGTTTCCGGCATGATCATCGGCGCACTGCTGATGGGCGTAATCAACAAGGGTATGATCATCATCGGTGTCGATGCCAACTTCCAGAAGGTGGTTAAGGGCATCGTACTGCTGCTCGCCGTTATGTTCGACGTTATGTCGAAACGGCAGAAACGGTAAGGCGGGAGGAGGAGAAAACATGAACAGGGAAAATATTCTTGCCGCGTTGAAAAAGAACGCGATGCTGATTGTCCTCGTCCTCGTGTATCTGTTCTTCATGATCCTTACACAGGGCGGGATCTTCGAGCCATCCAGCTTTACTGAACTGATTAACCAGAACGCGTACGTGTTTATCCTGGGCTGCGGTATGCTGATGTGTATGCTGACCGGCGGCAACATCGATCTGAGCTGCGGTTCTTTCGTCTGCCTCGTCAGCGCCATCGGCGGTATCTTCATGATCGTTTCGGGACTGGGTACCGGCGTATCCATCCTGCTGCTGCTCCTGATCGGCGTTGTGTACGGCTGCATCCTGGGTTTCCTGATCGCCTACATCCATATTCCGCCGTGGATTGCGACCCTGGCCGGCTACCTGGCCTTCCGCGGACTGGGCACCTTTATCCTCAGCTCGAATTCCCCGACCGGTTCACTGGCACCGTTCCCGGCTGATTTCCGGAGTATCTTCTACGGGAAGGTCTTCCCGACGGAGAAGGGTGTATTCAACATTCCGTGCTTCGTGCTTGGCCTGGTGGCTGCTGCCGTTGTCGTGCTGATGCTTTTCTGGACCCGCAAAAACCGCCTTAAGAAAGGCTATGAAGCGGACACCATCAGGCAGGTAGCCCTGAAGGGCGGTCTCAGCGCAGCGGTCATCATCCTGGTGATGAGCCGGTTGGCCATGGACGGCGGCATTCCCACCACGCTCCTGTGGGTGGCAGGCATCGTCCTGATCTACAGTTTCATTACCAGCAAGACCACTATCGGACGCCACTTCTACGTGGTGGGCGGCAACATTGAAGCAGCCCGCCTGTCCGGCGTCAACACCAAGCGGATTATGTTCATCGCTTACCTGAACATGGCGGTGCTGACCACCATCGCAACGATGCCGGTTATCGCCCGTTCCAATTCCGCTTACGCGAATCTGGGCAAGAACTTCGAAATGGACGCCATCTCCGCCTGCGTGGTTGGCGGTGTATCCGCCAGCGGCGGCGCCGGGTCCGTACTGGGTATGGTTATCGGCGCGACGCTGATCGGCGTGATTAACCTGGGCATGAGCCTGATCAGCCTGGATGCGAATTACCAGCGCGTGGTCAAGGGTTTCGTACTCCTGGCAGCTGTGGT
This sequence comes from Clostridia bacterium, assembly GCA_017447185.1. Lineage (GTDB taxonomy): Bacteria > Bacillota > Clostridia > Christensenellales > Aristaeellaceae > Aristaeella. The sequence goes on from JAFSOC010000025.1 coordinate 5,342, forward strand.
GTTCGACATCGTAAGCAAGAAGAAAAAGAAGTAATCAAAGGGATCAAAAAAACCGGTAACCATTGCGGTTACCGGTTTTTTGATCATTTTTATCAGGCCGCTTCGTGGGATGTGGTTGCAGCCGGGGCAGGGGACGGAGCGAGCTCCGCGTGGATGCAGTGCTCTGTCTTGACCCAGTGCTGCTGATCCCTGCAGCGGATGAGGCCGAAAACCTGGTTGAAGAAAGTGATGATCGCGGTTGCAAAGAACGCGACAACCATCGGCGGAATGGTCTTCAGGCTGAAGCGGATTCCGTTATCCTTCCAGTCTGCATAATAGAACAGGAAGCAGTAGGAGTAGGAAACGGTCAGGACACTGATGAGCAGGCTCTGGTAGGACAGGTTGAAGAGCGGCTGCCCGGAGAAGGCCGCAGAAAGGACCGCTGTGAACACCAGCTGCAGCAGTGCGGCCACCATTACAGCAACACTGTACATATAGGTTCCCAGACTGAGGAATTCCCAGATACTGATTCTTCCGGCGAAAAGGGCACGAACCAGTTTTCCGGAATTATGCAGGGTGACGAACCAGTGTCCCTGACCCCAGCGGATCCGCTGGCGGATCGCAGCTCTGAGCCGGGTGGGCTTTTCATCATAGACCCGGGTGAAGTGGTTCCATACAATACGCCGCCCATCCAGGATGGCTTCCACCTGCATCTCGTAGTCTTCCGTCAGGGTCATGGTGGTCCAGCCGCCGCGCTGTGCAAGATAAGACGTGCTCATGGCGAAACCGGTGCCGCCGAGGACTCCATTCAGGCCCAGACGCTGCTTGGCGAGATTGAAGAAGCGGTTGCTCAGGGTGTAGCCGGTGTAATAGACCCAGGCCACTGGACCCTTCTTGTTCTTCGCACCCAGATAGCACTGGATGAAGTCGGGCCGATCCTTGTCCAGGTACTGACTGTTGACTTCCCGGAACATATTGCGGTCAATCAGGTTGTCTGCGTCGAAAATCATCAGCAGGTCAAAATTGTTGCGGTAATCGATGGTATTCAACGCCTTCTTCAGGGCAATCGGTTTCCCTGTAGGGGCGTCCGGCGATTCTTTGCGTGTTTCGATGACTTTCGCACCCAGGCTTCTCGCTTTTTCGGCGGTGTTGTCGGTGCAGTTATCGGCGATGATGTAGAAATCATACAGTTCGCGGGGATAGTCCATATCCTTCAGGTTCTCGATGATATCCCCGATGACTTTCTCCTCGTTATGGGCGGGGACAAGCACCAGGAAACGCATCTCCGGATCATGATCCTTATAATCCTTTTTTGCTTTTCCGAATCCCCAGAAGCCGATCACAAGCTGATAGACCATGTTGAAGGTCAGAAATGCACCGCAGATCCAGATCAGCACTTCCAGCAATGTTCTAATGAAATCCATAATCCTTCCCACTCCTCAAGGTTTCCAACCCGGGGGAACGCCCCGGGCACATCCGTTACGCATGGACGACCCGTTTGTCATCCTGCCACCCATGGATCATACTTTCCTGTTTCCAGGATATCCGCGATACGCTGCGTAGCCCGGCCGTCCCCGTAGGGATTGCACGCATGCGCCATGGCGTCATAGGAGGCCTGGTTCTCCAGAAGATCCTTAAAATTCCGGTAGATGTCCTCCTCATGTGTTCCGGTCAGCCGCAGGACACCGGAGTCCACTCCTTCGGGACGCTCGGTGGTATCCCGCATGACCAGGACCGGACGCCCGAATGCCGGGCATTCCTCCTGGATGCCGCCGGAATCCGTCAGGCACAAATGGCACCTGGCTTCAAAGTTGTGGCAGTCCAGGACGTCGATCGGCTCGATCATGTGTATGCTGTCACAGCCGCCGAGCTCCGCTTCCGCAACCTTGCGGACCGATGGATTCATGTGAATCGGATAAACGGCCCTGCATTCGGGATGCTCGTCGAGCACCCTGCGGATTGCCCGGAACATATGATGCATCGGCTCGCCGAGATTCTCACGGCGGTGGGCGGTGATGAAGATCAGCTTCCGATCCCCGACCCATTCCAGTTCGGGGTGGGTATAGCTCTCTTTCACCGTATGCCGCATGGCATCAATGACTGTGTTGCCGGTAATGTAAACAGTTTCCGGATTCTTGCCTTCGCGGATCAGGTGCTCCGCCGCCAGCGGGGTCGGTGCGAAATGATACCGGCCGATGATGCCGATGGCCTGGCGGTTGAACTCCTCCGGGTAAGGGGAGTCAATGTTATAGGTGCGAAGTCCGGCCTCCACATGCCCAACGGGAATCTGCATATAAAAGCAGGCAAGGGCTGAAACAAAAGCGGTGGAGGTATCTCCGTGGACCAGGACTACATCAGGCTTTTCCGCCTCAAGGACAGACCGGAAAGAGGAAAGAATGCCGGTGGTGATATCAAAAAGGGTTTGCTCCGGCTTCATGACGGAAAGATCATAATCCGGCTTCACATGGAAAATTTCGAGCACGCTGTCGAGCATCTGCCGGTGCTGGCCGGACACGCAAACGACCGTCCGGATGCCCTTCCGGGTTTTCAGCTCATTCACCAGCGGACACATCTTGATTGCTTCGGGCCTGGTCCCGAAGACCACCATTACTGTCTTCATCCGAACTCTCTTTCCACTCATCCACTGCCCGGCGAAAAGCCGGTCCACATAAGAAAAGACCCATGTCGCGGCGACAGGCAGGATCAGTGCCGGCTCGCCACGCCAGAATCCGGGGGGTACGGACTGCGCGGAAAAGTCATTCCCGCAAAAGTACATACCGCCCGCTATTATAGCACAAAGGCTTTATTAGTCAAGCCTTTCAGCCGCCGGACACCTCTTTCCGGACAGATACTTCCGGAAAGAGGAAGGAACAGCGGCCGGGATAGATTTTTTTCAGAGAATGGCTACCAAAATGTTCATGGCCATATGCATCAGGACAGCAGCAAGAACCGTGCCGGTTTTTTTGCGCGCGAGGCTGAGCAGGATGCCGGCTACGCAGGCGGTCAGCATCTGCACGGGAGACCCGTGGGCTAACCCGAACAGCAGGGAATTCAGCAGGATGGCGCCGGATTCCGGCAGGAAATGCAGGAACTGTTCATAAACCAGACCCCGGTAGACGATTTCCTCTGTGGCGGGACCGAGAACACACAAAAGCAGAAAGGACGGAATCCCCGGGGTATAATTCTCCGGGTGAACTAAACCGCCTTCGGCGGTAGCGCGTTTCCCAGCCGATTAAGTTGCTCTGACCAGGTGTTTAAGCTGATCACATTATACACGAACTCCTTTATACTTGAAACACCGCATTTGCGGAACAAAAGTACAAAGG
>JAFSOC010000026.1 GCA_017447185.1 Clostridia bacterium
CCTAGCTCCATGATGGTTGTAGTATAATTGAATCGGTTCTGGATCAGGCACTTAATTGCAGTCATCCGTTCTTCATGTGAATACATGTGAGGATCCTCCTTGTCCCGTCATTCGCGGTCCAAGTTTCTGTCCGCACCCCCGTTTTACCTCCTGTATAAAATTGTTACCTCTGCCTTGGCGGCTTCAGCGATATTATAACATTTTTCCCGAACTCCTCAAGAGGGGTTTCCAGAATATCAGTATTGTTTCCCGAAAAGAAAGATCCCGGATCATTCATCCAGGATCTTTCTTTTCGGGGGAATCTTTATTTTCTGCCGAGTCTGGCTATGGTCTTCGGAATTTCGGGTGTCGGAATCAAGGGCTTGGGCAGGAAGATCTTCTTCAGGAAGTCCTCCGCTTCGTCAATTAAGTTTCCGCCGTTTACCAGTTCCATTTCGTTCAGGTTCAGTTCCTTCATCGTATTCATTTCCTTATCCTCCATTCAATCCTTTTTGTTTTCGTCCGGGATTCATTTCCCGTGACACCTGTTGATACGCCCTTCTTTCCCCGGCGGCAGCAGGAGACGAAAGAAGCGTATAGCACATGTCTAACAAACCGGAGGGACCGGAGGAACCGTCCCGGTGGGGTGCTTTCCAGTTATTGACAATCGGGTATAATTTATGTATTGTTAGATGGAAGATAATTCCATTGGACAACATGCCGCAATCACATGGACCGGATCTCTTTTAAACTTATATCTGTACAAAGGAGTGAAACAAAATGAAAAGAATTCTTGCGGTCATCCTTTCGGTTATCATGGTTCTTTCCCTTTCATTCGGCGCGCTGGCGGAAGAAACTTCCTCCGGAAACAAACAGGCACAGGTGTTTGAGGCGATCCGGGCTTTTGAAAGCGAGCATCCGGAGCTGAAGGAAAAGTTCGAACTGATCAACAGGGATATCATGGAGATCTTCACGGACGAATTCGGGATGGCCTTCAAAATTATCCAGGCCCGGTTCGGGGAAATGCTGGAGGAAAACCGGAAGCAGCTTGGCATTACGGATGAAGCCCATGAAGAAATGAAGCAGAAGCTGGAGATGCTGGCACAGGTGATCAACGCCAGCTTTATCGCCAACGTGAAGAATTCGGAGATCATGATGGCCGCGACACTGAGCGATCCTGATTACAAGCCGGAAGCATTCGACGCCATGTCCGTGCTGGAAGCGCTCGTAAAAGAAGACGCGGGAGAAGAAAACACCGCGCGGAGAGCCGCGATCAGCAAAATCCTGGAAAAGGTAAAGAACGAATATAACGGGGACATCAAAGCCCTCTATCAGGAACTGACCGCCCGTCCGGAGCTGCCCGAGGGAGTCGAAGGCAAGCCCGCGGATGAATCCCGTCCGCCCAGGCCCGGGGAAGGCGAAGGCAAGCCTGAAGGAGAAAAGCCGGAAAACGGAGGGATCCCGTTCAACGATCATTTCTCCGTGATCCTGGAAGAACTGAAAGCCGCGGCTGCGCGCGTCGATGAGCGGGTACAGGCCCTGGCGGAGGAAGCACCGGAAAAATACGGAATCGACAAAGCCATCACAGATGAGATGTTCAAACTGCTGAACAGCTTTTTCGTCGCGGTGAACGAGCAGATTGTGAAAATGCTGGCAGAACAGGATGCTGCCATGCGGGAAGCCATGGGAGGTCCGGAACAGAAGTGAACCATCCGGGGGAAGAACCCGGGGGGTTGAAACAGAATGCAGAACAGGAGATCCCGATCTGGATCTCCTGTTCGTCATTTCCTGAAATTGCTTTTTCCGGTCGGAAACTTCCGCCGCGACGGTGCAGGCCGCCATGACGGCTCCGAAGGCCAGGCCGCAGACCGGTCCGCCGACGACCGCGAGCAGGGGGCCGCCGACTGCTCCATTCAATCCTTCTTATTTTTGTCCGGGATTCATTTCCCGTGACACCTGTTGATACGCCCCGATTTCCCCGGCGGCAGCAGGGAACGAAAGAAGCGTACAGCACATGTCTAACAAAGAATGGAGGGAGCTTTTCAATTCCAGGCCAGCTTCAGTTGGCGTTTATTTTTTGCACAGTCCCCCAGATACAGATTGATCAATGTCTGATAAGGAATACCGCTGGCAGCTGCCTGCTCCTTGAAATAATCAATGGTCTCCACATCCAGATTAATCGTGATCTGGCTCTTCAGTTTTTTTGCGTACGGATTCGGCCGCGCATTGGAGAAATCATATTCTTTCTTCATTGCTTTTAGCCCTCCTAAGACATAATAATCCATACACATAATATAATTATTAAATAATTATATGTCAAGAATCGGGAGTATCAATAAACCCGCCCTGTCAGGCGGTCCGGACATTCCAGAATCCGCCCGGGATTTCCCGGGACAGGTCAAACTGTGCCCAGGCCAGGATAGCACTGTCGCTGGGATCGGAAACGATATGCTGCCGCTGCCGGCGGTTGCCCCGCACCATCCTGCCGCAGGCCCGGTCGCCCGCAGTCACATATTTCAGAACGGATCCACCCAGAACATTCACCCGGATGACCTTCCGGATACCCTTCGTACGCTGCACTTTCTTCATACCCATTCCTCCTTCTCTCCGGCCGGGGGTCGCGTTTAGTTCTGCAATTTCACCACCCGGCATCTACAGCGTACCAACTTTGATGATGCATTTTTTCATCATCTCAAAAAATCCGGCAGACCCTGGCCAGACTCCCACGCCCCCACCGGAGCACTTCAATGACATTGAAGTAGTTATTGAAGTTGGCTTCAATTTTATCCTGTTCCGTTCTTGTTTTCTTTTCCTTTTTTCATTATGCTATATAAAGACAACAAAACCACAGATGACTTCCGGAACCATACAGGGAGATGAGACTATGGCAAAAATCCACAGCGTCCCCGGCATCTTCGGCGGAGAGAATATCCGCCCGAACGATAATCCGTTCGGAACGGATCATTCAGATGGTTTCTGCGATATGAACGCTGACGATCCGTGACAGACTGAATAACGGCAGATATCTGACCGGCATGGAAAGAAATAAACACAAAAGAGGGGATCCCAATCGGGATCCCCTGTGTCTTTCACAACGTGAAGATGTCGCACAAAAAGTATATCGGATAATTCCCACGATCTTGTTCCCCTTCCTTTTCCGTTTGAGTTGTGCTATGATACAGGCGTGAAATGCAGGAATTATAAGGCATACAGGCGTTTCGCAGGAGGATTGTCCCGATGGATACAGCACTGAAGATTCCGGATGATCAGTATCGCCAGTGGATTGCTGAACTGAGCAAGCTGAAAAACTGCCCCAAGTTGGGGCAGAATTACTGAGCATCCCCTGGGGACATATCAAACTGCTGATTGACAAGTGCAAGAGCGAACCGCAGAAGGTGTTGTTTTATTCCCGTAAAACCATTGAAAACAACTGGTCCCGTGCAGTCCTCCAGAATTGGCTGGATACAGACCTCTATGAACGTCAGGGCAAAGCAATTACCAATTTCGCTCTGACGCTGCCGTCACCGCAGAGTGACCTGGCACAGGAAATGACTCGCGATCCATACAGTTTCGATTTTCTCACCATTCGGGCCCAGTATGATGAGAAAGAGCTGAAGGATGCCCTGATGAATAATGTCCAGCGGCTGCTGATGGAGCTTGGAACGGGCTTTGCCTTTGTCGGCCGGGAATACAGGCTTGTTGTCGGACAGACGGAGCAGTTCCTGGATCTTCTGTTCTACAATTATCTGTTACATTGTTTTGTAGTTGTGGAAGTAAAAGTGTCTGATTTTGATCCCCGGGATATGGGGCAGCTCGGAACCGGCAAACTGCCAACGATTGAGGAAATCGAACGCGAATTGAGAGACTAATCACATAACCATCATCGAGCAGGAGGAGTCATGGAATTACGGCCTGAGATAACACTCAATCTGAGCAGCTGTACTTTCAGGGAATACTACTATCTGAAGGAAGAACTGGTGGCTTTCTGTCGTGATCATCATTTGCCCACATCCGGCGGAAAACAGGAGCTGACAGAGAGGATTGCCTGTTTCCTTGATTCGGGTATGGTTAAGCAGCCGGCGGCAAAACGTACTGTTAAGCATAAAGCCGTCACATCCGAAATCACTCCGGAAAGCGTTATTGAAGAAGGCTTTTTGTGTACAGAGACTCATCGGGCTTTTTTCAAAAAGGTTATCGGTAACAATTTTTCCTTTAATGTTCAGTTTCAGCAATGGTTGAAATCCAACGCAGGGAAAACATATGCGGATGCTGTAACTGCTTACCGCAGGATTCTTGATGAAAAAAAGTCCGGAAAGAGTCCCATCGCGAAGCAGTTCGAATATAACACCTATATCCACGACTTCTTTGAAGACAATGCAGGAAAAACACTGAATGATGCCATTAAGTGCTGGAAGTATAAAAAGAGCCTGAAAGGTCATAACCGTTATGAGCAATCAGACCTGGTAGTACTGGATTCCTGAATTTAAATTTAACGGGGCAACAGATCAGTATTTGCGGAGGAAACTATGGAATTAATCAAGATTGGCATCATGGACGCAGACAAGATTGCTCCCCTGGTAGCAGCATTCCGAACTCAGTTGAAATCCTATAAAGGAATAAAATCACAGCCTGATGCTGAAGCAGGGAAAGAAGAAATACTTGAGTATCTGGAATCTGATTTTCCGGTATATGCAGTTGCAGACAGCGGTGCCTTTGTGGGTTATATCGTCTGCAGAATTGATCACCCTTGCTTGTGGGTCGAGCAGATCTTTGTGTGGGAAGACTATCGAAGAAAAGGCGTTGCCACGTTGCTTTTCAACAAAGCCGAAGAGATTGCCTCGTCAATGGGCGAAGACACTGTTTACAACTTTGTTCATCCGAACAATGAAAACATGATCCAGTTTCTCCGCTCAAAAGGCTATACCGTTCTGAATATGATTGAAATCAGAAAGCCATATAAGGGCGAAAAGTTGTCGACAACTATTCATGTCGAAAAGGAAGCTTTCGATTATTGAATTTAAATTTTGCTGGCTAACTGCCAAAGGGAAAATCCGGTACGTATCAACATACGGAATCATCATAGAATCGATGGAGGTATTACCCATGAAAACCAACAGCAATCATCTTGAGAACCAGCTTGCGAAAACCAAGGCGGAGAAAACCGGTGAAAAGATTCGCGCCTTCGCAGAGGAAAGCAAAATTGAGCTTTCGCCGGAATTGCTCGAAGCGATCAACGGTGGTATGGAAGAAATATATTTGGATGATATAAGGACCTGCGAAATATGCGGAAGCCCTAATATTGAATATTATCTGGCCAGACCAGGTACTTGGTATGGCTGGGCAGTCAAATGCAATGACTGTGGCTGGAGTAAAATCTGAATGGAGGAAATCTGCATGCCCCCTGCAGTGAGCATCGTGATTCCCGCTTTTAACGCAGAAACCACTTTGCCTGATCTGGTAAGTGATTGCCTGGCGCAAACATTCAGGAGTATTGAAGTGATCTGCGTGGATGACGGATCAGATGACGGCACGCGTGCATGTATCGAAGAACTATCCCGGAAACATGCAGGTATCCGTGCCCTGTCCATCGAACACGGAGGACCGACTGCCGCCCGGTCAGCCGGCGCGGATACGGCCCGTGGCGAGTGGGTCATCTTTGCCGACGCGGATGATCGCGTAGATCCTGCCTGGATCGAATCTCTGGTCACAGGCGGACTTGAGGTGGATCCACTGGGAAAGGCGGACATCATCGCCGGGGCGAATTGCTGGATCAGAGGCGATACGGAACAAAAGAAAACCGATGTGGATCAAAAACGCGCCATGTCCGAATTCAGGGGGCTTTTCTCCCGCGGGTCCCGGATGGATGAAGTCTGGAAACGGATGCTCGGCTGTGCGGAAAAAGACGCATCCATATCCCACAGCATGTGTGACAAGCTCTTTCGCATTGAGCTTGCCAGAAGCGTCTTCAAAGGAATTGACAGATCGATCCGCATCGGAGAGGATACCTGCTTCAATATAATTGCCTTCGCGCGGGCCCGGGCCGTGGCGCTCATATACGCGACCGGCTACAGGTGGACTGATACACAGAATTCACTCAGTCACACGCCTCAGTTATGCGCGCTTCAGGATAACCGGACGGTGTATGCCCATGTCAAAAAAGAACTCCTGGCGCACGGATATGGAGAGTATGCCCCATTATTATGGCATGACTGGATGAACCGTCTCGTGGAAAACCAGTTGTGGTGGGTTTGCGGAGATAAGGAAACCGCAAAACAGCTGGCAGTCCGGTTCATGGCATCCTATGAAGAGGCAGCATCGGAATGAAACCAATTCAGACATAAGCGATAGTGCATTATTCAGGAAGATAAACTGACAAGGAGGCCCATGACCATGGAAGAAAAAAGCATGCGGGAACTGAGCATGGATGAGATGGACAAGGTCAGCGGGGTGTCAGTAAGCTTGAGGAGCTTGATAACATTATAAATAACTCCGGATTAGCACCCACAGTTTATACTCTTCCAAGAAAACAAGCGGTACAGACCATTATTGCTTATCTTGAACAGCACGGATATGGCTATTTAAATATATATGCAAATGGCCTATATGACTTGTATTATTAACATATGTTAAGATAACAGGCGATAGCCCGCTAACCCGGAAGATAATATTACAAAGACATCACCCTGGAGCGCTGGTTCTGGGGTGATTTTCCATATCAGAAAAAAGGAACTCCCGGCGTGGGAGTTCCGAATTGATCAAGTGCAGACCTGATAGCATAGTCCTTTGTGACCGTCGTAGGTGTTTTCGAACAGAACCAGACCGCCGTTAGACGGAAAGCCGCTTTCAGTGGTGAAGTAGAACGAGTCTCCGAAGGCGATGCCGCAGATCGGTCCGCCGACGAGGGCGGCCAGCGGGGAGCCGATCGCCGCGATTGTGTGGGCAACTCAATCCTTCTTATTTTCGTCCGGGTTTCTTTCCCCGTGACACCTGTTGATACGCCCCGATTTCCCCGGCGGCAGCAGAGGAGCGCAGAAGCGTACAGCACATGTCTAACAAAGGATGAATGGGACCGGAGGAACCGTCCCGGTGGGGGAAATGGGACCGGAGGAACCGTCCCGGTGGGGGACAAAGGGTGGGAGGGAGCCGGGAGAACCGTCCCCATGGCTCACCCGTGGCTCAGCTTCAACGACAGTGAAGTCTTATTGAAGTGACATTGAAGTAGTCATTGAAGTGATATTGAAGTTGACATTGAAGTTGCATTGAAGTAATATTGAAGTAACTTCTGAATTTGAAGGAGGAAGAATTCAATGAAGCGTAACTTTTCGGCAAGGCTCCTGGCACTGACGGTGGCACTGTTGCTGGCGGTGTTCAGCTTTGGCGGGGCGCTGGCCACTGAGCAGGGCGGCATGTTATCCGGAGCGGACGAGGCAAAGGCGCAGATGGAAGCGCTTTACGGCGAGAACCAGACGATCACCGACGGCAATTACGACGCGGCGCTGGCTGTGAAGTGCGTCAACGGCACCTTTGTGGGCAAGAAGACGGATGAAAGCGTCATCGCGTACAAAGGCATTCCCTATGTGGGCGCGCAGCCCGTGGGGGAATACCGCTGGAAAGCTCCGGTGGATGTGGCGCCGGACGAGGGCGTATATGAGGCGTATTACTTCGGGAAGGTTCCCTGCCAGGTGGCCAATGTGGGTCAGAGGGGTTCCCTCTATCCCCAGGGCGAGGATTGCCTGCACCTGAACATTTGGAAGGCCGATGACACGGGCGATCAGAAGAAACCGGTCATGGTGTGGATCCACGGCGGCGCCTATGAGCTCGGCGGCACCCCTGAGCCCCGCGAGGAGGGCACGAACTTTGTGCATGAGAATCCGGACGTCATACTCGTCTCCGTCGAGTACCGGCTCAACGCCCTCGGCTTCCTCCACCTGTCGCATCTGCCCGACGGCGCGGACTACCCAGACGCCCAGAACCTGGGCCTGATGGATCAGATGGCGGCGCTGAAGTGGATTCACGAGAACATCGCGGGCTTCGGCGGCGACCCCGAACGCGTGACCATATTCGGCCAGTCTGCCGGCGGCGGCTCCGTGACCCTGCTGCCCCTGGTGGAGGGCGCGCACGAGTATTTCCAGCGCGTCATCGCCCAGAGCGGTTCGCCCGTGTTCAGCCGTTCCACGGAACAGGCCATCGAATGCACGGACGCCATTATGGATGTGCTGGGCTGCAAGACCGTGGCCGACCTGATGAACACCGACGTCGACAAGATCGTGCAGGCGGCAGGGGCAGTGGCGTCGATGCCCCTCACGACCCCTGAACGCGACGGCGTGTTCCTGCCCAGGGAGGCGTTCGACGCCTACGAGAGCGGCGCGGCGAAGGATTTTGACATCATGCAGGGCTGCACCAAGGACGAATGCAGCTACTTCGTGGCCGTGCTTGGACCGGAGGCCTTCATGTCCATGGCTGAGAAATGCAAGGCCGAGAAGCTCTCCCAGTTGACGGAGGAGGAAAAGGCGCTGGTCGAGAGCTACCTCGCGGACAGCCAGGGCGAGGACTACGATATCCACAGCCACTTCCTGGATCAGGTCTGGTTCGACGCGCCGCTGATCCGGACGGCGGAGAACCAGGTCAAGGGCGGCGGCAAGACCTACGTCTACTACTTCAGGGTGGAATCCTCCGTGCCGCTTTTGAAGAGCGGCCACGCGATCGAGCTTTCCGAGCTGTTCAACCATCCGGAGGATACCTTCGTCACCGGCAGGCAGTTCGACGAGACCTTCTCCAAAACCATGCGGAGGATGTGGGTGCAGTTCGCCAAGACCGGCAACCCGTCCCTCACCGCCGAGCAGTCCCCCGACGGCCAGGCCAAGGAATGGCCGCTCTACGACCTTGAGAACAAGTACGTGATGGTGTTCGATGAATTCGATATCCGCCCGGAAAAGGAAGCCGACATGAATATCGTCGATTGGGACAGGACCTATTTCCTGACCAAGTACTACGTCCGTTAGGAACTGTGACGAAATAAGCTGCGCAGATATACTTCAACAAAGAGAGGTGCGGCCGATGTATCTGGAGGAGCTGACAGGAAGTATTCCGCTGGAAAACCTTGAAGTGGAATGCAAGGCACGTCTGGACAGAAACAATCCGCAAAGCTGGATAAAGACAGTCGGCGGATTCTCAAACGCCGCTGGCGGAATCTTCTATATCGGCGCTGAAGACAGGACCTTCAAGCTGATCGGTTTCACGCGCAAGGATGCTGACAATGAGCGGAACTACTTCAATAACCAGATTAACGAGCATGTTTTACCAAGACCGCTATACACCATTTCGTTTCTTCGGTATGAGGTGAATCAAAAAGAACTGTTCATTCTCAAAATTGAGGTGGCCGAATCCCAATACAAGCCTGTAATTGTCAGGTATGACGGTGTACCGTCTATCTATATGAGAAGGCATGGATTTACGAGCGGAGCGACATACGAAGAGATTGTTGAAATGAGCCGCAGCAGTAAAACCGTTCAGTATGATATGCTTCCCACAGATGAGGATTATCGGCCGGAAGACTTCCAGGATCTCTTTGCCTTCTGCAAGGAAAGAAATGAAGGGAAAAATACACTGACCGGGAAAACGCTGGCATCTATGGGTTTTGTCACAGAGAGAGGCAAACTGACAAACGGCGCGCTTCTTTTCCGGGACGGATATCAGGATGGCAAGACGGAGATCCACTGCTTCGTATTTTCCGGCTTTACAAAGGGCAGTGAAAGAATCATTTCCCTGAACAAATATCGCGGGAACATCACCGGCGGAATCCAATATATGCTGGAATATGTCCGTCAGCGGATGAATCATTCCATTATAAAACTTGCTGACTCGCGGGTGAATATTGACGCTTTCCCGGAAAGGGCTTTGTTTGAAGGAATCATCAACGCGATTGCTCACAGGGATTATGAGATAGACGGCACACAGATCCAGCTGAGCATTTTCCGCGACCGGCTGGAGATCATGTCGCCGGGAGGATTCTATCAGCGCGAGAAGATACAGAAGACCTATGATTTGTCTTCCATTATTTCAAAGCGGCGGAATGAACTGATTTGCAATGTGCTGGTCAAGTGTAACGCTATGGAGGCAGCCGGGACAGGGTTTGAAAAGATTGAAGAAGCATATCTTTCCGCAGACGAGCGGCATAAGCCTTATATCTGTACGGAATCAGATCATTTCAAGCTTGTGCTTCCGGACCTGACATATGAAGCAGGCACACAGGACAGTGATATTCCAGTCCTGGAATTTTACCCTGCAGCTAATGGAACCAGGCATGATAAAGCAGTACTGGGATACTGTTACGCCACAGCGCGTACAACGAAAGAGATCGCTGGTTATCTGGGTATCAGCGATTCCAGCTATCTGAGAAAAAACATTCTGGAAAACCTGGTTTCAGCAGGTTATCTGATTGAAATGAAAATCGGCAGAATGAAAGCATATAAAACAAATCCGGAGTCTGTACGTATTCTGTAAATGCATTGACAAGATCAATGAACAGAGCAGGTAATAATTCATATGGGCATCACAAAGACGGATTTCATGCGCGGCATGCAGTGCCGCAAGATGCTGTGGCTGGATAAACATAAGCCACAGCTGAAAGTCATTCCCCCGGAAGTCCAGGCCCGCCTGGACGCGGGGAATGAATTCGGCGACAAAGCCATGGCCATGTTCGGTCCTTACGAAGAAATGACCGTATACCTCCCGGGAAGGAAAATCCCGGATAAAAAGAAAATGGCGGAGAAAACCCAGGAACATCTCCGCCTGGGAACCCCGGTGATCTGCGAAGCAGCCTTCATCTACTACAACCATTACTGTGCAGTGGACATCCTGAAAAAGACAGATATCGGATACGACTTCTATGAAGTAAAAAACGCACCGGAGGTCCACGACCAGTTCATCAAGGACGCTGCTTTCCAGTATTACATCCTGACCCGCAGCTGTGTCAAAGTAGACCATATCTACATCGTGACCCACGGACCGGATGAGGAAAACCCCTTCGTCCCCAATGAAATAACCGAAGAAGCCAAAGCCCTGTCCCCCTGGATCAACGACAACATCTGGGACCTGAACCGGATGCAGAAGGAAAGGGAAGAGATCAAAACAGAACCCGGGGACCAGTGCACCAACCCCTATGAATGCTGGTATTACGGCTACTGCCATAACAGCCCCAAAGAGGAACAGATGAAACTGATCCTCGACGAACTGCCCGATCAGACATGACGCAAAAATGTCGCATCCCTCGATTTATACTTAAGGGGAACAAACCGGAAAAGAGGGACGAATATGCCGAAAACGGTCATCCGCATCAACAGCGTCGCAAACAAAAAGGCAACCGAAGAATACGAAGAAGTGAACCCGGAAATCTGTGACGTCTGCGGCCATGAACTCTTCGAAGATGATGACTTCTGCCCACACTGCGGTGCAGATGTCGAGAAAGAACTGCGGCCGAAGAAGCCAGCAAAGACCAACACCGGCGGCGGAGGAATCATTTTCATAATCCTTGTCGCGATCATCGTGATCTGGCTGCTGGCGAAGAAATAAAAAGGGGAGCGGAGCATGGACTGGAAAGAGACAACCCTTCACTACTACGATGTAGATCCGGACCGATATATCCGGACGGCTCTCCAGGCGGATATGTCCGAAACCCGGAGCCGCTTTACGAAGCACCTGCCAGCCCATGCCCAGATCCTTGACTTCGGCTGCGGTTCCGGCAGAGACACCAAAGCATTCCTGGAAGAGAGATTCCAGGTGGAAGCCATTGACGGATCCGAAGAACTCTGCAAAAAGGCATCCGCATATACAGGTATCCAGGTGGAACAGATGCTGTTCAACGACCTGAATGAAACAGATAAATATGACGGGATCTGGGCTAACGCCACCCTCCTTCACCTGCCTAAAGCAGAACTCAAAGACGTCCTGCAGAAACTCGAAAAGGCCCTGAAGCCAAACGGAATCCTGTTTGCTTCCTTCAAATACGGAACCTTCGAAGGCATCCGCACCGAACGCTACTATACCGACTTCACAAAGGATACCCTGAATGAATTCTGGGCAGCATCCACAAGCCTGAAGATCTTTGATGAATGGATCACCGATGACACGATCCCGGGAAGGGAGGGATTGCAGTGGATCAATATTTTGGCCCGCAGGGAATAGAGATTGACACCTCTTATTACAATCATTTGGATATCCGCAGCTTTATGCTCATGCTGAAGGATCCGTCCTACTGCTATAAATTCTACTGGCTGGAAGCCATTGTAAACCTGATTTCCGAAGATGTCCGGGAAACGACCTTCAATGAGATCATCGACGAGATGATCTGCAATGCATGGTATTCCGTCCGGGAATTCCATATTCATCTGAGCGGCCTGGGCCCGAACGGGGAAGTACGGGACGGACTGGAACGCGCCGTACTGAAGCTGTCAGAACTGAGCGACCTGCCTTCAAACGCATCAAAGGTGGAAATCAGAAACGCGATCCGGAAACATAACAGTGAACTGAAACAGGCGAAAGAGCAGCTGACCAATATGGTCCCGTACCGGGCAATGGCAGGATTCTTTGCCAGCGCCGGGGTGGAAAACATTCCGTGGGATTCCACGGTGAAAATGCGGGAAACCATTTCAGAATTCAACTTTGAAGTAACCGCGTTACCCTACACCCTGGGCGCAAACAGCAAACTGGGAAAAGAAGTCACCTTCCATCCCGACTGGATCCGGATGATCCAGGACTATACGGTTTCCATCCTCGGATGGATCCAGTATGAAAAAGTGAAATGGCTCCAGAACAACAACCCGGAAGTGCCCGGCCTGGTCTACAAACTCCTTCCCATGGACGAGAAAATGCGAAAGCTGGGAAAAGTCCGCACCCTCTGGGAGGCAATCCTCAGCGCACAGCCTGTCACAGACGTCTTTACCGGAAAACAAATCATTCCGGGAAATTACGACATTGATCACTTTATCCCCTGGTCCTTTGTGATGAACGACGAATTATGGAATCTGATGCCGATGGATTCCTCCCTGAATTCATCCAAAAGCAACCGTCTGCCGCAATGGGACCCGTTCTACCGCCGGTTCTCGGACAACCAGTATCTCCTCTATCAGCAGATTCAGGAGAAACCGGGCATCCACAAACTGTACGAACAGTGCTGGCGTGACAACCTGCACTCCATCTGGGCCGGCCAGGAACTGTACCGCCCCGGTAACTCCAAAGAAGCCTTCGACGCCATCCTGAGCAAAAACATGCGCCCGGTATATGATTCCGCCCGACGCCAGGGATATGAGATCTGGAAAATCTAAAAGATAGTAAATACAAACAGACACAACTTCGGAAGGGAAGAGAAGAATGAGCAATCATCCCCGTTGCTTATATGAAAACAGCTTCAGCGGATTCCTCCATGAATCCCCAATGTCTGTCTTCGGAAAACTTTGTGATCACTTCCATGGTGAGGAACTGACAACATCCCGGGAAGCCTGGAAAGACGAAATCCGTATTATGCGGGATTTGCTTTCTCCATATGCTGCCGAAGATGGAAAAATCATCTTTGAATACGATATTCCCCGCCTTGGAAAACGGATAGATGTTGTTCTACTCTTTCGTGGCATCATTTTCTGTATTGAATTCAAGGTGGGGAAAAATCAGATCCTTGAAGCGGATGTGGATCAGGTCCTTGATTATGCGCTGGACTTGAGGAACTTTCATAAATACAGCCAGGATCATTTAATCGTTCCCATCCTGATTGCCACAGAATATAAGGGCTTCTCTACCATGGTTCAAAAATCAGATTATGACCTTCAGGTCATGAATCCACTGATAACCGGCGAGGCCCATTTTGCAGAATTGATTCAGAGCATACTGCAGAAATATCCAAATGAAGCACCTATTGATTCCAGATGGATCATCAGCCCTTATGCACCCACACCAACGATTATCGAAGCAGCGCGGTCACTCTATGAAAACCATACAGTAGAAGATATCACGAGGCATGAAGCAGACGAAGTCTATACGGATCGGACGATTCAATATATCCTCGATGTGATCAAGGAAAGCAAAGAACAGCAGAAGAAAAGCATCTGCTTTGTTACCGGTGTACCTGGCGCAGGGAAGACGTTGGTGGGACTGGAAGTGGCGATCCGGCAGACCTACCAAAATCAAGATAAACCGGTAGAAGATGAAGGTGCTGTTTATCTATCCGGCAATGGACCACTCGTGGCGGTACTAACAGAAGCCCTGGCTCAGGACAACTATAAAAAAGCCAAAGAGAAAAACGAAAAGAAAAAGAAGAGTGATTCCCGGAGAGAAGTGAGTAAATCCATCCAGATGATTCACCGCTACCGGGACAATATGCTGAAGAAGATCAAGAATCCCGTTGAAAACGGGAGACTTGAGATCGATCCTGAAAAGGCTGTGAAACAGGAAAAAGCCGGATTTGGTGAAGTGGAGCATGTAGCCATTTTCGATGAAGCACAGCGCTCCTGGACCCACAAGCGACTCGCGGAATACTTGAAACGCGGCGGCACTTATGGCAACAAACTGAAAGTGCCTAATTTCCCTATGTCCGAAGCAGCATTCTTGATCTGGTCCCTGGACCAGCGGGAAGACTGGGCGGTGATTGTCTGCCTCGTCGGCGGAGGCCAGGAAATCAATACTGGCGAGGCTGGCATTTCAGAATGGATCAAGGCCTTGAACGAAGACTTCCAGCAGTGGGAAGTACATATTTCCTCCAAACTGACGGAACCGGAATACGCAGAGGGAAAAGTCAACGAGCTGTTACAGGACAACCCGAATGTCATATATTCAGACAATCTGCATCTGGCAGTTTCCTTACGCTCCTTCCGAGCAGAGAAAGTGTCCGCTTTTGTGCATGCACTTTTGTCCTTTGATGAAAGTACCAGAACTATTTACCAGGAGATCAAAGATAAATACCCGATAGTTCTGACAAGAGATATGGCCAAGGCCAGAAAGTGGCTTCATGACAATGTCAGAGGAACAGAGCGCACTGGCGTCCTTGTAACAAAAGAATCAGCCAGATTCAAGCCCCTGGCGATCCATATTCTTCCCCCTGGCGATGAAGATACCGTCCACTGGTTCCTGGAAGATAAAGCGGACACAAGATCCTCCAACTATCTGGAAGACGCAGCCACAGAAATACAGGTCCAGGGCCTTGAACTGGATTATACCTGCCTGCTATGGGATGCAGATATGCGCTGCGACAACGGAAAATGGCGCTTCTACACCTTCAATGGAAGAACTGAATGGAACGAGCAAAAAGGAAACACTGAAACTAAACAAGAGAAAATGAAATACATGCTGAATGCCTACCGTGTCCTTCTTACCCGTGCCAGGAAGGGCATGGTCATCTGTGTCCCGGAAGGCAACGGCAACAAGACCGCAAGCGGATTCTGGGAAGACAGCACAAGACTTCCCGAATACTACAACGGGACCTATGAATACTTAAAGAGCATAGGAATAGACGAGATTTGAAAAGTCTACTTGTTTTCCACATCCTGTTTCTGTATTCTATTAGCATAGATGGAGGTGTCCAAATATGACGAAGCAAGATTCATTCGACTATCTCAAGGCTATGCAGGATTACGACAAATCCCTTGGCAGAAAAGAGGATAAAGATCTTCCCCTGAAATATACAACGACACCGGATGGCGGTGTGGACTATCTGGATGTTTCCCGGGGATATGAAAAGTACCTGGTTAAGAGTGGCTTTATCAAGGCTCCCGGAAAGAAACAAAAGAAATAAGTGAGTAACTACTGAAAGGATAAACTATCATGACCCAGGAACACCAGAACGAGCTGATTCTGCTCTCCCAAAAAGTATACGACCAGGCCACGGATGAAATCACCAATTACTGCGCAGCCAAATACTGCGGTGTTGGCAATGACACCACAGAACAACAACTGGAAGATTATCTGTTCGTGGCGGAGGGAACCAGCACTTACCTGCTGGGAAATGCGTTTGCCCTATTGGATCCGGCTTCCAGAGAAGCGGAAATTGAATCCTTTGTGAAAGAACTTCGCCGGGTGATTACGACCGCGGAGGAGAAATTTCGCCAGGGAGATAAACTGAACTGAAGAAACAGGAGCAACACTGGAAGAACTGTGCAACTATAAAGAGGTGTACTTATGCCATTTGAAATTGTCAACGGAGACATTACCAAACTGAACGTGGACGCCATTGTGAATGCTGCCAACAATACCCTTCTTGGCGGCGGAGGCGTGGACGGCGCCATCCACCGGGCCGCAGGACCGGAACTGCTGAAAGAATGCATGACGCTGGGCGGGTGTGAGACCGGACAGGCGAAAATCACCAAAGGCTATAACCTTCCGGCGAAGTATGTCATCCATACAGTGGGACCGATCTGGCAGGGCGGAAAAGCGAATGAACCGGAACTGCTTGCTTCCTGCTACACGAATTCCCTGAAGCTGGCGACACAATACGAATGTGAAACGGTTGCTTTCCCGCTGATCTCTTCAGGTGCCTACGGCTATCCGAAGATGGACGCAATGGAAATCGCCGGCGAAACCATCAAGGAATACATCCGGGAACATGATATGCATGTGTTCCTGGTGATCTTCGGGCATGAGAGCTTCTTCCGGAACAAGCCGCTGTACCAGACCGTGCAGGAATATATTGAGAAGCACTACAACGAATTCGCAGCAGAAGCAATATGCGAGGGCAATTCCCGGTATTACGCGGAAACGCGCAGGAGAAGGGAATGGGACTTCGAAAATCACCCGCCCCTTGAAAGCAAGAAACTGTCCATTGAAGACGTGGATTGGGAAGAAGTGATCAACCAGACCGATAAGGGTTTCTCCCAGACGCTCCAGGATATGATTGCCGCGCGGGGCATCAAGGATTCAAAATGCTACAATGATGCCCAGATAGACAAACGGCTTTTCAGCAAAATCAAATCAGACCCGCAATACAGGCCGAGCAAACCGACCGTGTTTGCCTTTGCCATTGCACTGCACCTGAACCTGAAAGAAACGGAAGCACTGCTGGAAACAGCGGGATATTCAATATCGAACAGCAGCAAGTTTGACCTGATCCTGCGATGCTGTATCGGGAACCGGATCTACAATGTCGGACAGATCAATGAAGTTCTGTATGAATACGATCTTCCGCAGATGGGATCTGTCGCAAACGAGTAATTCCCCCAAAATTTTTCAAAAGGTCGCATGGCGTGCGACCTTTTTTATTTCAAATTCGGTTAAGATCTGTTTTGCAGGGCCGAAAGAGACCGCTGCAGACCGGAAGACAGCAGATGAATGGATGTATCCGCAATGGACGGAAGGACTGTTGTGGCACTCCTGATCGGTGCAATTCGGGCTGAAAGATTCTGCGACGGCGCACTGCTGGACTTCTGCACAGGGGCTGTGCTCCGGTGACTGAAACGGCTGAAGGAAATCGATAACGGAAAATAAAGGAGGAACAACCATGAGAACGATTCGCGTAACGGGTAAAGGACAGATGAAGGTGCATCCGGATACCACCCGGATTACGATTGACCTGGAACGGGTCTGCAAGGAATACGGGGACGCGGTGGAAGCATCCGCGAAGGACACAGAGGCGCTGAAGGATGAACTGGTTCCGTTCGGATTCGACCGGAAGGACCTGAAGACGCTTCACTTTGATGTGAGCCCGGAGTTTGAAAGCTACAAGGTCAATGATGTGTACAAGCGGAAACTGATCGGCTACAAATACGAGCATACGCTGAAGCTGGAATTCCCTTCGGACAACAAGCTCCTGGGCAGGCTCCTGTTCGCGCTGGGGATGTGCCGGCTGAAACCGGAATTCCGGATCAGCTATACCGTCGGGAATCCGGAAGCGGTGAAGAACCAGCTGCTCGGCCTGGCAGTAAAGGACGCCACAGAAAAAGCCGGCGTGCTCAGCAGCGCGGCCGGACTGACACTGGGAGATATTCAGAGCATGGATTATTCCTGGGGAAGGGTGGAATACGAGGTCCAGTGCATGGACAAGATGCTGATGTGTGAATCCATGCCCATAGAAAGCAACAGCTATGACCTGGACATCGAACCGGATGACATCCATACGGAGGACACCGTAACGGTGGTATGGGAGATCCGGTAAGCAGCGGGAACGGAGGAGCCCGGAGATGGCAAAGGAAAATGAATCAGTAAAGAAGGCGGTATTCCCGGCTATGGGAATACCGCCTGTTTTAAGGTGGGGGAGGGATTGTGTATCTTCTACATCTTAGCCGGTTAAAAGGAGGGAAACCGGCCGGATGGAGATGTTGTATTCAAAGCTTTTTCCGATTCCCGGTAAACCGGTTGTCCGCCCACCACCATCCGTCCGAACGGCTGATCGGTTCCTGCGCAGCGTTCAAGCAGTTTCCTGATGGCCAGGTCAATCATTTCATCGGTATTGATCCGGAATGTACTGAGTCCGGTTTCGTTTTCCCTGCCCGGCGGATAATCGTCAAACCCGGTTACGGAAATATCTTCCGGAACCCTGAATCCCCTCTCCTGCAGCCGGTCAATCAGCAGCCTGGCCACAAGATCACAGTTGCATACAAACGCCGTTGGCATTTTCTCCGGAAGCTCCGGCGCCTTCAGGTCGCCCGCCGGCTCCCGGTCCGGCAGCGTCCATTCTTCCCGGATCGGCAGTCCGTACGTCAGCATGGCCCGGCAGTATCCCAGGTATCGGTCCATGATGCTCGCGGTTGCCAGTCGGGTTCCCACAAATCCGATCTCCCGGTGCCCCTGCCGGATCAGATGGCTCGTCAGCCGGTAGGATCCGTAACAGTTGTCACCGGCTACTGCGTCGGCATTGGCCTGCTCGTCATAGAAATCCAGGAAGACCACCGGAGTTCCGGTCAGGGCAATCTTCCTGTAATAAGCCTTTTCCGGCTCTCCCAGCAGAATCAGCCCGTCCGCGCGGTTTTCCTTCAGCAGGTTCGGCATTGTCAGTTCCTGTTCATCTTTTGCGTTCAGGATCTCCAGCAGTCCGAAATGGCCCTGGCCCGAAAGCCTCCGGATCAGTTTCCTGTACATCTCCGCATAAAAGGAATCTGCCTGGAAATACCTTTCCGGAATAAGGATTCCGATGTTCATATGCTCCGGAAGGACCCTCCGCCCGCTTTGGGGATACCGGTATCCCATTTCTTCCGCTTTCCGGAGAATTCTGGTACGCAGCCTGTCACTCATGCCGGTTTTCCCGGCAAGGGCTTTGGAAACAGTCACTGCGCTTGTCCCGACTGCCCGCGCAATATCCCGCATGGCTGGTTTCTTGGCCGACATCTTTTCCTGTTCCTTCCTGTTGGAGTCGGATTCCCGGCAGATCCGCAGCAGTCAGCCGCGGACCCGTTTCAGCCCTTGACCGCGCCGGCCACCATGCCCTTGATGATCTGATTGCTGAAGACAAAATACAGGACCACGATCGGGCTCATGGTAATCAGCATGGCTGTCATCTGCAGGGGATAGTCGGATCCGAACTGGCCCTTGAACTGGGTCAGCGCCAGCGGAACCGTCTGCAGATGCACATTCTGGATCAGCACCAGCGCGAAGGAGAATTCGTTCCAGCATCCGAAAATCTGGATAATCGCCACGGTAACAAGGATCGGCCTGCACAGCGGCATAATGATGGACCACAGGGTCCGGCTGAAGCTTGATCCGTCGATGGCCGCCGCTTCCTCCAGGGAAATGGGAATTCCTTTTACATACCCTTCCACCAGGAAGATTCCCATCGGAAGGCCAAAGGAAACATACGGCATCAGGAGGGTATACCACTGGTTGCTGATCCCCAGGTTCCGGAACAGCACATACATCGGAACCAGCAGGGAGTGGATCGGAATCAGCATGCCCATCAGGAACATCACGTACAGCGGCCGGTTGAGCCTGAACCGGACCCTGGCAAGGATATACCCGACCACGAAGGTGAACAGGACGATCAGGATGATGCTGATTGCCGTCGTCCGGAAACTGTTCCACATGGACTCACCGAGATGGTAATCCGGATTGTTCAGGATATCCGTATAATTCTGCAGCGTAGCCGTCCCGAACGGGATGCTGATGACGTCCGCGTTGAACTGGCGTTTCAGCTTCAGGGAAGAATAGAACATCCATACCAGCGGAAAAATGCAGCTGAGGGAGAAAAGCCACAGCACAATATTGATGCATACCTTGCCCACGTAATAGCCCGCGCCTTTGCCGGAGCGTCCCGCGGGACTGAAGTTGCTTCCAGCAAGATGTTTCTTTTTGCTCATCATTTATCCCTCCAGTCCGCGCGTGGCTCTTTTGACGATGGCCTGGCTGCCGCCGATCACCAGCAGCGACAGCACAAAGATGCCCACGGAAATCGCACTGCCGTATCCGAGGTTGCTCTGCTGGAAGGATGTGGTATATCCGTACAGCGCCATCACATAGGAGGAGTATCCGGGACCGCCCGCTGTCATGGTCCAGATGCTGTCGAAAGCCTTCATGTTGCCGGCAATGCACAGCGTCAGGCAGACCAGCAAGGTGGGGCGGATCATGGGAAGGGTGATATGGATGGCTTTCTTGAACCCGTTTGCTCCGTCAATCTCCGCTGATTCGAAGATTTCCTGGTCAATGCCTGCGATGGCAGAGAAAAGAATCACCATGTAATATCCGATGTACTGCCAGACCAGGGGAATGGATACATACAGCATAACGTGGTTCGCGTCTCCCAGCCAGGCCTGCTTCGTTCCTCCCAGCACGTTTACCACGAACCAGTTCAGCAGCCCGTACTTGGAGTGGAAAATAATACTCCAGATCAGGCCGATGCAGACTGCGGATATGGTGCTCGGAAAGAAACCGAAGGTACGGTGGACCGCCTTGCCCACCGCAAGCTTGGAGTTGGCAAACAGGACAAAAACAAAGGCGAGGCCGATCTGCCCGATGATACACACAATCACCAGGAAAATGTTATTCCAGAAGGATTTCCAAAAAATAGAATCAGTGATCAGCGCCTTGTAATTTTCCACTCCGTTGAAAACTGCCGTATAGATTGTCTGTCCGCTTTTCAGTTCAAAAAAGCTTAGGTAGACCGCTGTCAGCAGCGGTACAAATACAGTGAATACAAACAGCGCCACCGGAATGATTAAATACAGCCAGATCGTGGTTCTCTTTGGTTTAATGGCATCGAGCACGCCCTGCCCCCCCCTTTGTCTCTTTTGAAAAATCGCCCTGTCCGCACAATACGGGCAGGGCGGCCGGCAGTACCGGGATTATTCAGCCTTCAGGTAGTTTTCTTCGTAAGCAGCCTGGGTATCCTCGGCTACCTTTTCAGGATCCATCTGGCCGTTCAGCATCGCCTGGACTTCCGTGTTGAACACGCTCCAGACAGCGGAATTGATGTAGGAGTCGTAGATTTCGCAGGTGGTGGTGTCAACATAAGACCAGTTGTA
Source organism: Clostridia bacterium (assembly GCA_017447185.1). Classification (GTDB taxonomy): domain Bacteria; phylum Bacillota; class Clostridia; order Christensenellales; family Aristaeellaceae; genus Aristaeella. The sequence goes on from JAFSOC010000026.1 coordinate 21,405, forward strand.
GAAAGCAACGGTAATCGGGTCAAACTTGGAGAAATCAACTTCGCCGGCAGCGGTCAGTCCGCCCAGGGCATAATTCTCTGCAACATAGCTGGAGAACGCAGGGCCGGTCAGTTCCTGAGCCAGGTCGATGGCAGCGGCCAGCTTGTCGGGGTCTTCGGCCACCTTGGGGTTGATCGCCACAGCGTAGCCCAGGCCGATATTCTGGGAGTTGGGGGCCTCGGTGGCATCCGCGGGCTGCGGCAGCACGGCAAAGGCCATGTTGTTCCACTTTTCTTCGTTGCTGTCCTTCAGGGTCTGCCAGATGTACGCTTCGTCCCAGTTACCGCCGATGAAAGCGGCAGCATCTCCGGAGATGTAGTACTCACGGGCATCCTCATTCGTCACGGTGTTGAAGTCATCATTGAAAATCTTGGTTTCGGTAAAGAGACGCTTGGTCTCCTTCAGGGCTTTCACAAAAGCTTCGTCGGTGAAAGCAGCACCGCTCTTGGCAATCAGGCTGGCAAACCAGTCGGGGCCGGTGTAGCGGTTGCCCAGGGTGGAAATAAAGTCAGAGTTCATCTGCCACTGACCGCCGTTGCCGAAGGAAATGGTGTCGATGTCTTTTCCTTCAAAATACGCGTCAGCCTTTTCAACTTCTTCCCAGGTGGTGGGGAAAGCGTCGTATCCGGCTTCTTTCCACATCGCCTTGTCGTAGATCACAACGGTGCAGGTGCCGCCGGTCAGGACGGGATAGCCGTAGATCTTTCCCTCAGAGGTGAAGGGAGTGAAGTAAGCGGTATTGTAATCACTGTAGTAGGGGGATGCCTTGATGATGTCGGTCAGGTCCATCACCAGGTTGCCCTTTGCCCAGGCAATGGTGTTCATGCCCTGGAGCAGGAACACATCCGGCAGGTCATTCGCGGTAGCCCGCGTCGCGATGGTCGTCTTGTATTCGGCGTTGGCCAGTACTTCCTCTTCCAGTTCAATATCCGGATGGGCAGCCTTCCAGGCCGCCAGGGTGGTGCGGAAACCGTCGGATCCGCCATTGCCTTCGGACTCTTCGGAAGTGGAGAAGTGCATCAGGTGCAGCTTGCCTTTGTAAGCCAGTTCAGTTGCTGCAACAGGGGTAGACGCAAAAGCGGAAACAATCCCCATCGTCAGGGCCAGGGCCAGGACCAGAGCTACGAGTTTTTTCATAATCCAGTTTCCTCCATTTTTATTAAGTTAACAAGTAAACTTGTTGTCTGGATTATATAATACTTTTCTGTTGTCTGTCAATACGTTGATTTTCCGCTCGTTTTCTCGTGCGTACATCTTTTCGGAGCCCTCTTCTCCATTTTCTGTAAGATGTTTTTCACATCTTTGGTTAACATTTTAGTTTACATTGTTCGTTTGCGGGAAAAATTTTTTTATTTTTCTGTCCGTCCCCGATTGCTTCGAAAACCGCATTGAAAAAACCGGTTCGCAACCCGCGAACCGGTTCCCGGCAGGCTGTATATCTGCACCGAAATAAAAACGGTGCTCCCGGCTATAGGAACACCGTCTTTATGAGAGGATTAGGAAGATCCTGTATGGAAACGTCTCAGCCTGTTGTTATCCGGATTAATCCAGGCGAAATCTAATGACAATGTCTCGACGATTGAGGACGCACGCAGCGGCACGCAGGACCGCAAAAAAGCCCGGTCTCCTGGGCGTGGGCACCCTCGCACTGGGCGGCGTGATCATTGCCGTGATGAAAGACAAGAAAAAATAAAATCCATTGTTTTCCTCCGGATGAAAGTGTATAATTCTTACAGATTCCAGTCTGTACAGCCTGTTCACTGAAAACACTTCTTTCGGAGGAGGTTTTTGTCATAAAAGCTTTTCTTGAAAAAAGATTTCATCTCTCGGAGTTCCATACGGACGCCAAAACGGAAATTCTCGCGGGAATCATCACCTTCATGGCCATGGCCTACATTCTGGTGGTGAATCCCGCGGTTCTGAGCGCCTGCGGCATGGACTACGGCAGGGTCTTCACGGCCACGGTCATCGCCTCCGCCGTCGCGACGCTGCTTATGGGTCTGTACGCCAACCTGCCTTTCGCGCTGTCCGCCGGCATGGGGCTGAACGCGTTCTTCACCTATACGGTCTGCATCGGCATGGGGTATTCCTGGCGCTGGGCGCTGACGGCGGTCTTCGTGGAGGGCGTCCTCTTCATGCTGATGACCTTCTGCAACATCCGGGAAGCCATCGTGAACTGCATTCCCGCCAATCTCAAAAAGGCGATCAGCGCGGGCATCGGTTTCTTCATCGCCTTCCTCGGGCTGCAGCACGCCGGGCTGATCGTCCGGGATGATTCAACACTGGTCCGGCTGAGCGAAACCTGGTACCGGGGAGGATCCGCCGCGGCGCTGATCGGACTGATTGTGACCGCCGTGCTGCTGATCAAAAAAGTAAAGGGCGCCATCCTGATCGGGATCTTCGTCACCACGCTGATCGGCATTCCCCTCGGGATCACGCGCTACGCCGGGGGAAATTTTGTCCCCTCCGCGCCGTATTTCTGCCCCTTTGCCTTTGACGAAATCTTCTCCAGCGGGAAATCCGCCTTCGATTTTCTGATGGTCCTGTCCACCTTCCTGTTTCTGGACATGTTTGATACCGTAGGCACCCTGATCGGCTGCGCCAGCAGCTCCGGCCTCGTTCGGGAGGACGGGTCCATTCCCCGCTGCAAACGCGCCCTGATGTCCGACGCCGTCGGCACGACCGCCGGCGCGATGCTTGGAACCTCGACCGTCACCACCTTCGTGGAAAGCGCCTCCGGCGTGGCCGCGGGCGGAAGAACCGGCCTCACCGCCGTGACGACCGCCGTGCTGTTCCTGCTCGCCCTTTTCCTGAAGCCGCTCTTCGCCTCGGTCCCGATGGTCGCCACCGCGCCCGCGCTGATCATCGTCGGCGCGATGATGATCAAGCCCCTGCGGGAAATCGATTTTTCCGATTACGCGGAATCCATTCCCGTCTTCCTCTGCGTTCTGTTCATGATCTGCGCCTACAGCATCTCGGACGGCATTATGTTCGGGATCCTGTCCTATGTGCTGATTCATGTGTTCACCGGCAAATTCCGGCAGATTGACAAAATGATGTGGGTCCTGGCCGCCCTGATGCTGCTGAAATTAGTGGTCAAGCTCTTCATCAAATAAGTATCGTATCAAGAAGAAAGTGACAGAATCGAAGGATAAGCACCAGGGCCTCTTTTAAGAGGCGGACGGCACGGAATGAAGGGGGAAGCTGAAAACATGCGGAAGAAACCTGCGGCGGGAAACTATCTGTTCCTTGGGATTCTGCTGGGGGCTATGGTGATCGGAGGCCTGACCGGATGGCTGGCGCCGGAATTTGCCCGTACGCTCGCGCCCGTCGGGAAAATTTTCATCAACCTGATGTTCTGCGTCGTGGTGCCGATGGTGTTTGCTTCCGTTTCCGGCTCCGTGGCCGGAATGAAGTCCAGAAAGCGCGCCGGAAAGGTTCTGGGAACGACGATCGCCGTCTTTATCATCACGGGAACGATCGCGGCGGCGATTATGTTTGTGCTGATGAAACTGTTCCCGCCGGTCCTCCGGCCGTGGAGCGTGATCCCGGCGGAGAAAATGGGAGAAGCGGCGCCTTTGTCGGATTTAATCGTGAACTTCTTTACGGCGGACGATTTTGTCGGCCTTCTCTCAAGAAAAGCCATGCTTCCGCTGATCGTTTTCTCCCTGCTCTTCGGCTTTGCCACAAACGCCGTGGAAAAAGGGGAAGGTCCGGTCACGTCGTTTCTGAATGGACTGACAAACGTTATGCTGAAGTTCGTGAACATTGTGACTTATTTCGCGCCGGTTGCGTTCTTCGCGATTTTCGCGGGTCTGGTCGCCGATTACGGCTCCATGATCACGGAGTCCTACGGAAGGGCGATGCTGATTTACTATCCAGTCTGCTGTATTTATTTCTTTACAGCCTTCCCTCTGTTTGCGGCAATCGGCGGGGGAAAGGGCGCCGTGAAAGAGATGTTCCGGCATATCGCAAAACCCGCGGTTGTGGCCCTCGGTACGTGCTCCTCCGTTGCCACGATTCCCACCAATATGGAAGTGGCGGAGCAGACGGGAATCTCAAGGGACGTTTCTGAAATGGTTGTTCCCCTCGGTGCTTCCATGCATATGGACGGATCGTGCTTTGCGTGCGTGCTGAAGATCGCATTTCTGTTCGGGGTGTTCGGAAAGGAGTTTTCGTGGACGATGTTTTTTCCCGTCATCGCCGTAGCGGTCCTGTCCTCCGTAGGCATGTCGGGAGTCCCCGGAGGCGGATATATCGGGGAATACATCGTCTGTTCCATCTTTTTCCCCGGGCAGATGGAACTCGCTTTTCCGATCCTGGTGGCAATCGGCAATCTTGTGGACCCGATCGCGACCATGATCAATTCGGCCGGGGATTACGTGGTATCGTTCCTGGTGTCCCGGTTTGTGGACGGAAAGGACTGGCTGCAGAAAAGGAACCATGATTCGAAGCTTCTCTGACAGGCTCAGAGCCGATCACCGTCCTCAGGTCTTTTTTTATTTGCGGGTCAGATTGGCGTACGGCTCGCCCATCAGCAGATGCGCGTAGCCCTCCCCTTCCGCTTTGGCCAGGAATTCCACGTCGACGCCGGCCTGGAACACCATCACGATATCGCTTCCGCCGAAGAGGAAATAGCCCATGGGGTCGCCCTTCTGAACAACGGAGCCGACCTCCAGGCCTTCCTCCCAGTTGCAGGAGCAGATCTGGGACATGCCGATGGGCAGCACCGCCACCAGGCCGTATTCTTCGGTGTCAATGATGACGCAGTCGCGGGTTTCGATCATCTGCCATCCGGGAACCGCGTCGATCAGGATATACCGTTTCTGCTCCGGATCCCACACGGTGACGCCGCCCGCGGCGTTCACGGCCGGGATCTTCCGCAGCTCGGCGATCCTGCCGCTGACCGGGAAATGATACCGGTGATAATCGTTCACATCCAGGAAGGTATGCGTCAGCGTGCCGCCCTTGAAGGCGTCCTGATAGGCGGAATCCGGGCCGATCAGCTGGGCGATGGACGTGAAGTTCGCGGACTTGATGGTCACGCCGACCTTCTGGATCAGGTCCCCGTTTTCGTCGATCTGCCAGATGCCCTGGGGCTTCGAATCGGCAGGGGCGACCACCGTGCTGTCCGCGACAGGACGCACGGACGGATCGATGAGATGCCGGGAGAACCATTCGTTGAAGCTCTTCCAGACGTTGGTATCCGCGTACCAGCCGTACTGCATGTTCATGGTGGGGTCGTTTTTGATCCGCTGATAATACAGATCGTTCCAGCTGTCCTCCGTGGACAGGAAGGCGCCCCAGTCGTCCGAATACTCTTTGCACCAGCTTGCGATCGGCTCATGATACTGGAGCGAGGGGTAGTAATAGCCTTTCCCCTCCAGCTCGGGCAGGGGCTGGTCCACCAGGAACCAGAAGTAGCAGACGCCCTGATCGATATGGCCGTAGAGCGAGGGGTATTCTGCGTCCGTCAGCACGTTCCAGGGCATGCAGGTGACGGCCCAGTCGATATAGTCGTACAGCTCCTCCACGCTCTGGACCGGATTGGTGGCCCGGTCCGGATTGATTTCCGCCGCGGCGGCGATGGATTTTTCCATCATCGCCATCAGCTCCGGATCCGATTTAAGATAATTCATCATGGACAGCGTCGCTTCCGCTCGCGGAAGATCCACTTCCGGAACAGGCTCCGCAAAACCGGCGGCCGCGAAAACAAGCAGACAGACAACCAGGAACAGGCTTAAAACTCTGGATTTCATTGTAATACTCCTTTGGGAACGAAAGGGCCTGTCCCCCCATCGTTCCCTTTTTTATTTGTTTACCAGCTGTATCCATTATAGCAGAGCGCGCCCCGCGATTCAACAACCGGCGTTCCCCTGTTTCCGCTTTTGCAATTTCAAACGTTTCCAGGCAGAGCGAAAAATAATTCATTTCACCGGAAACAGATATGAAAAAGAACAGATTGAATGATTAAACGAAAAAATGCGGTATTCCCGGCTATGGGAATACCGCCTGTTTTAAGGTGGGGGAGGGATTGTGTATCTTCTACATCTTAGCCGGGTAAAAGGAGGGAAACCGGCCGGATGGAGATGCTGTTACGGCAATCAGCAGGCGAGTTCGGCTGCCTGAATTTCCCGTTCCGGAATGGAGTGCAGCGGGGCAAAGAAGGCTTCTCTCGTTTCTATTCGGTGAACGGGCTGTTCAATGCTCGTTTCACATATAGATACGCATCGGCAGGAAAGGGTGGCAGCAAAAATGTGACTGAACGATCACTTTTTTTGAAAATAATTTCGCCGGCAGTGAAAAGTGGCGGCCTGAGTACGGAGCAGGACGCCTTGAGAAATCGGACCGGAGAGAGTTTTCCCCCCTTCCGGTCCGTTTTTCGTGCTTCCGCCTGGAAATACAGGCGTTCCGGCTGTTATCTGCCCCAGGTTTTCAGACGCTCTTCCGGCTTAACATACATTCCGTCGCCTTCCTTAACGTCGAAGGCTTCATAGAATTCGTCCACCATCTGGAGATTGACGTTGACCCGCAGGTAGGACAGCGCGTGCGGATCGCTCATCAGCGCCGTTATGACCGCTTCCGGTACGACCGTGGCATAGAGCCTTGCGTTTTCACGGAAGAAAGCCTGCAGGTCCAGTCCCTTTGTTTTCGCCAGCAGGACGGCCGCTTTCATGCCGGCCAGGTCCGCAGTGTTTTCCACCCGCAGGAAGGTACCCCGGCAGTATACATCCGGCAGAACGGTGATGGCGTTGTAGTAATCCTCCACTGCTTTTACCTTGCTGAGGAAGATCTCCCGGTCTGCTTCGCTCAGGATCCCGATGCCCCGTCCGTAGGCGTCGCACTGGCTGCCGGCATAGTCGAAGGCGTGGCTGATCTCATGGGCGATCACGGTTCCGAGGCCGCCCTGCATCTGTGATTCCGTAGCGTCCTTCGGGCAGTTGTAGGAGAACATGAAGCCGGGAAGGACATTGACGCTGTTGGAGAACGGATCATAGAAACAGTTCGCCATGAGCGGATTGCATGCCTTCCAGGCCAGGTTCGCTTTGGCGGGCTTGCCGATTAGGCTGTTCTCCTGCTTGTTGATGCAGGCTTTGAGGGCCAGGTAATTGCTGAAGAGCGTGCCGCCCTCGGAGGAGGGGGTCAGCTTCAGGCCGGAAAAATCATAATACCCGCCGTCCGGCTCCAGGATGCCCATCCGCATATTGTCCAGTTTTTCCAGGGCCTTTTCCCGGCTTTCCGCGCTGAGCCATTCCGTTTCGTTCAGGAGCGTGCGGTAGGTATCAACCAGTTCCTGCGTTATGGCGGTCAGCTTTTCCTTCAGTTCGCTTCCCAGGACCTGCTCCGCGTAGATTTTCCCCAGCAGGTGGCCGAAGGTATCTACCCGGTTGCATACATACCAGGGGTTGGTCGCCTTGTCCAGGGGCGCCTTGCCGGTTTGGGTCCTCATTTCATTGACGTAATCGGGACTCAGGAAAGGAGCAACTTCCATCAGAACCTTGAAACGGGTCAGGAGTTTGAGCTTGTCGAGGTTTTCTTTGGTCCAGAGGGCATCCAGAGCCTTCAGCCAGTCGGGATACAGCACGATATAGGCCGATGCCTTGTCCTTTCCGAACTTTTTCAGCGTTTCAGCCAGCGGGAAACGGCTGCAGAAGCCAGCCAGCTCTTCCGGGGACAGGCGCTGCGGCGCGTCGGAGATATAACCGTAGTCCGCCAGGGCCGCGGTCGCTTCGCTGTAGGTTTTGCTGATATAGCTGACTTCCGTATTGAAGAGGTCCAGGATGGTGCTGTCGATGTTTTCAGCCTCGACGCCGAGGGCGGTCAGCACACCCAGCAGATACTCGGTACGGTCCAGGGAACTGATCTTCTGGTAGAGCGAGGTCGCGTCCGTCGCCGGCTCGGTATAGTTGTTCATGCCGTTTAAGAAATCGGAGGTCAGCGAAAGGGCGGGATAGATCCATACGCCGTTTTCCTCGTTCAGAGACAGCGGCGCAACAGGCATGGTCAGGTAAGGCGAGAAGGGAAAATCCTCCGCCGTCAGCACCGCGTTCAGCTCCTCCAGGGAGGTGGCCTCACTGATGCGCTCCAGGTACAGGTTCACCTCGGAATACCCGGCAGCACGGAGCGCGTCCATGTCCGCAGCCTGTTCCCAGAAGATTTTCAGCTGGGCAATATCGTCACCGGCCGCGGAACCGTCCTGCAGGAGCGCCGTGACAACCGCCTCGACTTCCGCCGCGGCGGTCATCATCGGCATATATATGCCGTTCTGGTTGGCTGCCAGCACGTCATAATTCACAGCGGCATAGAAATCATCCTTCAGGTCCGGCGCGGTTTCCGGCAGGTTGCCGATGACCATGCTGTTGACCCAGGGAGAGCCGAACAGCTCAGCTGGCTCCTCGGCGGGCAGTGCCTCCGCGAAAGCGCCGACGGTCATGACCAGCGCCAGAACCAGCGCTGCCAGTACAGTAATCCAGTGTTTCATGTGTTTCATTGACATTGACTCCTTTTCTGTTCGGTTGGTTTGCTGAGCCCGACAGGAACCGGCAAACATCCGATTACATTTTTGCAGGATGCGTTTCTGATCATGTAATCATCATATCATTTTTCTTTGGTCTGTGTCAAAAACATATCACAAGCCGTCCGTGTCAAGTTGTTACGGAGTTTTGGTCAGGAGACCATCTCAAGCAGGGGCTTCAACGCACCGAGGGACTTACGAAGCAGGTAAACACCATCCACCTTGCCAAGGACATCACATGCCCTACCGGGATGCCATTGAAAAAGTAACCTATGATTCCGTCCGGGAGGTGCTGGTTCACGCCGCGGAATACCTGGGCATGGAAAACTGAACATGTGGTAAGAATGGAGGAATGTGCAATGTACGGAGCGATTCCGGGGGATATACTCCTTGTATACCCCGTTGTTAAAGCGAACTTAAAGTTTTCAGCCTGAAAGAAATCAGGCTGTTTTTTCTATGATGACGCATTTTTTCATCATCAAATTTGCGAAAATGAGTACGAAGGGAGCCAGAAAGAACTTTTTCGGAGGTGTTTTGAGATGGGTGAAGCATTCTACAAAGCGATTACGGAGTTCCGGCGGAAGTATGTGACAAAGGAAGAGCAGGAAAAAGCATTGCGGGAGATGAGCGCGGACCAGATCATGCAGCTGTCCAGGTCCTGTGGGAGTTTCCAGGAGGCCTGCTACTATGCCCGGCTGGCACAGGAAGCGGCAATCCGCGAAAGGGGAATGTGCGCATGATGATTTCACCGATGATGTACATAAAGGAAAAAGAAAAACTGCCTTATCTGGAACTGATGAAGGAACGGGAACAGCTGATCAGTTATCTTCATGAATTTGAGAAGAATGAGCTGATCGGGGACCGGAACTCCCCTGAATGGGAATACCTTCCGAGCCCGGAAGTAAAGTATCAGATGTTTTTCGACTATCTTGCCGAACTGTGCAAGCTCATGAGCCGCCGCTACAACGAGGAATATGTCGACGGATGCCGCACGTTGCAGCAGGATGCGGAAGAGTACCAGGATGCCAGCATGGAAGGGGAAATGTAATATGCTGGATCGAAAAATGCTTCGGATGCCTCCGGAAAAATAGCGGGCTCTATTCTGCTTATCTGATCCTGTATTGCGCTGCATGGGTTTGATAGCTTATGTGTGAGGAGAAAGGAGAAAGCCCAGATGTTCGATTTCAACGGTGACGGCCATACGGATTCCGGAGAACATTATCTCGGCTACAAGATCTTTGAAGATGTGACCGGATCCGGATCTTCCGGAAACAGCGCGCCGAAAGGAAAGCGTGTGGACGGATTCACGATTTTCATTATTGTGCTTGTTGCATACTGGCTGTTGAATACGATCTGTGATTGTTTGTACTGACGAGGAGGCAGAAGAATGGACAGTCTTGTATTTGCGATTTTGTGCGCAGTAGGTTTTGTGATCTTCATGATCTGTCTGAAAATTGCGACCATGCGGATCAATAAGAAACGGATCGCGGAAGGGAAGGACCCGATTCCGGAAGAGGAATATGTACATGTGATTGACATCACCAGGAGGAGATGACAGATTAATGGCGTTGTTCAACATCAAACCCATGATCATGATCAGTCCAAATGTCCCTGAATTTCCTGTATTTACAAAGGTCATCCAAAGGGATATACTTTGTATATACGCCTGATGGAGGATGTGAATATGGAAGTTCAGATAAAGGAATGGGGAAACAGCCAGGGGATACGCTTCCCCAAGGCTGTTTTGCAGGAAGCAGGGTTTAAGCTGGATGAAAAACTGAATGTCAGGGTGGAGGAAGGGAAGATTATCCTGTATCGGCCCCTCCGGCATAAAACGCTGGAGGAACGCATACGCGAATCCGGCTGCGAGCTTACCGGGATCGGAGAACTGGACTGGGGCGATCCCCGGGGAAACGAGGCCTGGTAATGTTAAAGGCAGAACAGGGAGATATATTGAAGATTGTCGGACTGTCCTGGCCGGTCCTGGTGATCAGCAATAACCGGTTCAATGAAATCGGGGAAGTGCTGGCGTGTCCGATCCTCTCAGACGTCAAACCGAACGCGGTTCACCTGCCGGTTTACATAGCGCTGGCATCCGGGGAATTGCGGGGGACCGTCGTATGTGAACAGGTGAAGCACCTGGATCTGAATGTAAGGAGATTTGCAAAACTGGGATCCATGCGCCTGGGGGATCTTCCTGACATTTCCGATACGATGACCGCTTTGTTTGAATGTATATAAGACAGTTGCTTTCCCGCTGATTTCTTCAGGCACCTGCGGATATCCGGGAATGGAAGCATAAAAAACGGTGCTCCCGGCTACAGGAGCACCGTCTTCATGATTACGGCGGCGACGCGGAGGTGACAGGGCATTCTATTATTCAGGAGCGCAGGGAATATCAAAGCTCCTGCGTTTTTTCCTTGAGCCCGGAAGGATCCACCGGGGAGACTATCCTAAATTTTGTGTAAACCTCCAGAGTCGTGTAGAATAGAACACGACAATGGTAACATCATACTGGACGCTTCACTGGGCGTGAACGACGTATACTTTTTCGAACTGAAATAGAATAACAGAAAGCCCGTTGTATTTTTCGCTCCATATACCCGGTAGTTATACCGGGTATTCTTGCGTCCGGATATCGTGGGTTCGGTTGGTAAGGTCGGTTGGCAAGTGATTGCCAAGTCGCTTTTCCGTACGTATAATATAAGGAGCGTAAGGCTCATATCCATTAAGACGATGAAGGGAGTAACCATCATGGAAGATCAGAAAAAGGAACTGAACACAGACACACTGGAAGAAGTCAGCGGTGGCTCTTTTGTTCATACGGAAGCCAGCATTCGGGGGGCCGGCATCGATCTGCTGCTGGATGACGGAAAAACCCCCGGGGAATTCGGCTATCTCTGGAACACCGGTGATTATTATTTCAAAGGAAAGAAACTGACAGACAAAGAGATCAAGGCCTTGCAGAAGTACAAGGAGCACTATGGCAAGATTGCTCCTTCCCTGGATGAAGCCTGGGCATATTTCAAAGGCCACAGTAACACAATGAAGAAAATAGTCATGTGAAGGGTTCCTGCAACAAACTGCAGGGAAATGCTGAACCGGATAAGAAAGATATTGTCTATGGCAATATTGACTTTCATCTTCCTTTGGACTATGATTTTCTCCGCTCATGTATGCAAAAATAAGTACATGAACAGAAAGGAATTAAAGCAAATGAAGAAACTGTTGGTAGCGCTGCTTGCCCTGGTTATGATGATGTCCTTTGCGGTCGCCGAAACCGCTCAGGAAGAAAAGATCGACTACACGCAGATCCCCGAGGATATCTTCGCCAAGGGCGCTGAAATCTCCATCACGGACTTTGTCGGCCAGCCCGCGAAGGTCTGGATCAGCGACGAGCTCTCCGAAGCTCCCCTGACCGACGACCTGAAGCAGTCCGGCGTATTCATGGTTCTCGGCATGGCCGAAGGAACCGAAACGGAGCAGGTGGCTTTCCAGTTCCTGACCTCTGATGTGACCATGGAACAGTTCGTCGCTTCCCTGAAGGAAAATGCCGAGGTCACCACCGTTGAGGAGCCCACCAAGGTGCATGGCTTCGACGCTGTTTCCTACAGTGTTGTAACGGAGGAGGGCAACCTGGCTTTCGCCACCTACAAGCTGGAAAAGGGCCTGCTGAATATCTATTTCCCGATTTCCCAGAACGCTGATTTCCTCAAGCTGGCTGCCTACATGGCTTCCTCCCTGCAGGTGGAAGAGAAGGCGGAATAAGGACGCCGGTTCAGTTTCCGGAATCCTGCCAAAGCAAACCGACTGCCCCTGTGAAAGGGACAGTCGTTTTTTTAGGTTGCTTTTTTTGTCCGTATTGAGTAGTATAACTTAAAGGGTATAAGGGGGCGGTTGTCTGCCCCCGGGTTCAATCTTTGACACAAGGAGGAAGAAAATGAAAAGGTTTCTTGCCCTGCTGACTGCCCTGGTTCTCTTTGCCGCCTGCGCCGGCGCGGAAAGCACCGCCGCTGAAACCGCGGCTCCCGCCGAAGCGGATACAGTCCTCAACCCGGGAAAACTGGAGTCGAAAACCGTTTCCTGGTATTTCGGAAATAAGGCAAACCTGGTTTCCGATGATCATGCCATGACCCTCTGGTTCTCCCCCAACGCCCCCGACCTGCCCTATATAGACCTGACGGACTGGGCCTCCATTGCCACCTATGTGGCGACGAACATGGGGACGAAGCCCGGCTACGAGCTGAAGGTAACAACGGATGACGCCGCGAAAACCGTTACCGTAACCCGTGAAAACGACTATGACGCTGTTTTCAACTTCGCCGACGGAACCGTATCCTTCCTGGATTATGTGGCTTTTGTAAGTTCCCCTCACATTGCCTACCTGGATGTCGCAGGCGTTGAGAATGAGCCGGGTGAGGATCCCACCCTGCTGAAGGTCGTCAGCCACCGTTCCCGTTATGGGAATTATACCGTCCTGAATCTCGCCGATTACGACATTCCCATGATCGTCCAGGACGGGAAGTACATTCTTCCCCTGCAGACGCTTTCAGCCCTGTTCTTTGCGGGAGTCGGCGTGCCCTTCTTCTATAACGGAGTCAACGTCTTTGTCTCCGCGGGTGGTGAAATGCGCAATCCCCTGACTGCGCTGCAGCAAAACATCGCCTCTATTGCGACTCCCGAGCTGGAAGCTGCCATGGAAGCCTACCAGGGTTCCGAAGATGAGAAGCTCACCTTCCTCCTCGATCAGGTCAGCAAGTTCTCCGAAGAAGGCGCCGCCATCGTGGATAGCTTCCGTAAAGCGCTGGCAAACACCCTGTATCCGGTTTATGCCTCCGTGCCCGCCGCAAAGCGCAGCGAGGATATGATCATTTACGGCTATAATGAACTGTGCTTTGAGCTGGATAACTTCTATGGCCTGAAGGAAGCCCACAGCATCACAAATTTCAATACCTTCTTCCAGCAGACCGGCCTGATCAAAGGCCTCATGGATCCGGATCCCGCTGTTGCCGATGCCGCGATTGCCGAGCTCACCGGGTACTGGTTCGATGATATGCACTCCGACTTCAACGCTGCCTCCTGCTACACGGAGGAAACCCCGGATGCCACTTCCGGTTACAGCACTTTAACCTCCTCCCGCTGGGAAGAATCCGCCAAAGCTGCCCGCAAGCTTTATCCCGATGCCTCCAAACCGTATTTTGAGTGCGGAGATACGGCTTACGTCACCTTCGACGGCTTCGATTTTGCTGAAACGGAAGACGGCAGTGAATTCCCGGATTACTACGCACTGCAGAAGGCCGATAAGCTTCCCATGGACACCATGGGCCTGATCATCCACGCCCATCAGCAGATCACCCGGGAAAACAGCCCGATCAAAAACGTGGTCATGGACCTGAGCTGCAATGGCGGCGGCATTGCCGCAGCCGCGGCTTTCACCCTCTGCTGGTTCCTCGGCGATGCCGAGGTTTCCCAGCATCATACCTTCACCGACGCCCAGTCCACCATTACCTACCGCGCGGATGTCAACCTGGATCACGAGTTTGATGAGAAAGACACCCTCGCCGGCCGCGGCCTGAAGCTCTACTGCCTCATTTCCCCCACTTCCTTCTCCTGCGGCAACCTGGTGCCCTGGGGTTTCAAGGAAAACGGGGATGTCACCCTGCTGGGCAAAACCTCCGGCGGCGGCTCCTGCGTAGTGCTGCACATGTCCACCGCCTGGGGAACCTACTACCAGATTTCAGGACCCAAGCGCCTGGCCTTCGTGAAGAACGGCTCCTACTATGATGTGGACCGCGGCGTCGAGCCGGATCACATCATCGATTCCTATGAGCATTTCTACGACCGCGAAGCCCTCACCAAGTATATCAACAGTCTCTATTGATCCATTGGAAATATGGTTCCTTACTCAGCCGGCTGGTTTCCAGCCGGCTCTTCTTCTGCCGGAATACACTCCGCCAGGTACGCTCCCAGGATCGGAGGGCCTTTGGCGATCCCGGGCATTGATAATTCCGCTGCATTTCGCTATAATTACTTTCAAAGTAGGGAATCCAGATATTTGGGGAGATGGCTATGCCAATTCATAAAAAAAGGTCTCACGGGCGGCCTGGTAACCACTCCATTGTAGAGGCGGTCTTCAGAAAGACACTGATCACATACATAATGAATACGCTGACCTGGGCGGTCGGTATGCTGGTTGATGGTGCCTTTATCGGTAACTTCCTGGGTGTGGATGCCGTGGCAGCCTACGGTATGATCTGGCCGCTGACATTGCTATTCGGCCTGATCGGCGGCGTCTTGTCCGGAGGGTCACGCAATCTGTATACGAACCTTGCCGGACACGGGAAAATGGAAGAGGCAAATCATGTCTTTACTCTTGCCTGCCTGATGGCATTCGCTGTATCCGGCCTGATGATCGTGGTAATCCATATGTTTTCAGCTCCATTAGCGGGCATCCTTGGTGCAAACGGAGAAAACGCCCATTTGCAGCCTCTGATCAGCAGTTACCTCACAGCCTTTGTGTTTGGCCTGCCTTTTGACAGCACCGGGAGGATTCTCTCCGGTTATATGGGCATGGATTCAGACCATTCCCGTGTTATCTATGCCACCGTGGCCATGACGGTCGCGGACATCGCGGGCGATGCGGTGGCTGTCTTCGTATTCCATGGCGGCTTGTTTGCTATGGGACTTACGACGGCGATCGGTCAGATGGTCTGGTTTTTCGTTCTCTCCACCCACTTCACAAGGAAAAAGCGTATGCTTCGCTTTACGTTCAGGGGGCTTGGCAGTGAACTGAACAAGATCGGAAAGATCCTGGCCAGCGGTGCACCCGTGGGTGTGACGCGTATTGCCAGTGCCATCGGCGGAATTGCCATTAACCACATCATAGCGGCCGCGGCCTCCAGCAGCTTTATTGCCGCTTACAGCGTACATAAATCCATGGGGTCATTGGTTGGTGCCACCTATCTGGGTATTGCAGACACGGTCTGGACACTCTCCAGCATCTATTTCGGAGAAGAGGACCGCAAAGCACTGGACGAGCTCCAAAGGACAGCGTTTCGATACGGCATCCTGATCACAGGTGTTGCGGCACTGGTATTGCTTTTGTTTCCGCGTCCTTTTGCGTCCATTTACCTGGGCTTGGAAAACGCGGAGGCTCTGGCCCTGGGCTCAGAGGCATTACGCCTGTTTGCGGTCAGCATACCGTTGTATATGATAGTCTATATGTTCGTCGATTATCTCATGGGCGTGGAAAAGCTCAGAACCGCCAATATCTACAGCCTGTTTCTGGAATGCGGAGCGATTGTTCCTGTCGTCTGGGTCATGGTGAAACTGTTTGGCGGACGCGGGGCGTGGTTTGCCACTCCGGTTACGTTATTTATTATGGTTCTCAGTACCTATCTTATCATTAACCGTCAGGGAAACGGGAACAAATTCAATATAAATCGCCTGCTGGTAACTGAGAACTTTGGTCCTGCCGCCGGCAAGGAACTGAATATTACCGCGGACACGATGACCGAAGTCACCGGTATGTCGCGGCTGGCCGGACTCTTTTGTCAGGAGAATGGAATCAGCAAGAAAAAGGCCTACGCCTTGGCCTTGTGTATTGAGGAGCTGGGCAGCAATGTTATCAAACACGGCTTTGATGACGGAAAGCCTCATTCCATTGATATCCGCATGCTCATTAAAGACGATGAACTGATCCTGCGTATCCGTGATGACTGCAGGCCTTTCAACCTTCTGGAGCAATACGAAATCCTCAGACATCAGCCAGAGGATAAAACCCGGAACGTCGGCATCCGCATGGTGGTTGAATCCTGCAGGGATATCAAGTATCTGAGTACTATGAACACCAATAATCTGATTATCCGGATTTAGCTTTTTCTCTGTCAAAAAACGCTGGAGCTGATTCTCGGAAAAACGCTGGATGAAATCCCGTGAGATTTGAGAATGCAGAGAGTGGATGGGATCGGAGCCTGAACGGATGCATATTGACCGCAGCCGGGCTGTGAAGAATTTGGACAAAGAAGGAATCATATTATATGATCTGGTTATTGTTGGTTGTTGGAGCGATTCTGATGTGGTCTGCCACCAGCTTGTTTTACAAAGCCGGCGCACATGATGGGAAAGAGGAACACATCTGCTTAAAATATTCTGTTTGTGTCGGTCTCGTATTCTTTGTGATCGCTGTCATCTATCTGATCACCCGGGACGAACCGTTCAGCATTTTTGAAAGCGCTGTCAGATACTGGCCGATGACGGTATTCGGTATCATATATGCGATCATTAACACAATCTCTTATAAAGGTTATGTCTACAACGAGGCGACGGTGGAGTCCCCCGTAGAGGGGATCAGCGGCGGTGCGTCCACGATCCTGCTCATCATTGCGTACCTGGCTCTTGGAAGAGCACAATCCGTTGCTCAGCTTCTGACGCCGCTGAGGAGCGCGGGAATCATTGTGATCCTGATATGCGTTATCCTTTTGTCCGTTATCCGCAACAGAGAGAATCGAAACAAACCACGGAATCAAAAGCAGAAATGGATGCTCCGCGGCCTGGGGACGTTGATATTCCCGGTTATCTTCGCTGTGATCGACGGCCTGGAGACGGTCGTAACAGGCGTTTGCCTTGACACCACCTTTGGCTATGCGATGCCCGAGGGAGACAGTATCATCATCGTCGGCATGGAATACGCGGCATTCGCTCTCGGGTTCTGGATCTATATCCGCATAAAGGAAAAGAAGATCTATAATCCCTTTACCAGGAGGAGCGCTCCCAGAATCCTCGGCGCGATCGCGGATAATGTCGGAATCGTTTTATACGCCTATGCAATGGCGATAAACTCGGTGTCTACCGATCCGCTGCTTGCGGTTTATCCGGTCTTTGTCATGATCGGAGGGCGCATCTTCATGAAAGAAAAGGTCAGCAAAGCGCAGTACATTTTCCTGCTCGGAATCATCGCGGGGAGTATTCTGGTCGTTATGGGTACGGTATAGGACGGGTACACAATTGAAACAGTTGAATCCATCAGGTATAATGTACTCTGTCCTGATGAAAAAAAACAGGAAAGTACAACGCATTGTGAGGGACAGAACAGGGGGCAAAAACCTATGAAGAGAAGTATTTCCGCGCTGATGGCCGTGATCTTTCTCTGGCTGGCGATGCCTTTGAAAGTGATCGCCGAAGCGATCAATCCGCCGCCCACTGCGGAGGAGCTTTCCGCCGCCATTGCCCTGACGGGCCTGAGCGAGGATGCGCCGACATATCATTCGGGCATGGAAATCAGCGTAAACATGAATATTCAGCAGCTGCTGGGCTGGATCAACGATTTCACCGATAACAGACTGTGCTATGTCATGGACAGCTTTCAGAACTATGACATCCTGCTTTCCGACCTGAAGAAGGATTATCCGGCCAAATACAATCAGATGAACAGTGATCCGGACACGGGGATCGGCCTGTTCTATACGGATTATCATTATGCCATGGAAATGCGCGACGAGGTGAACTATTATCGCGACAAGCTGAGCATTGCATCGGGAAGGATCCTGGCAAACTCGGAAATGCTGCAGAGCGGCGACTGCACGGAAGAAGAGCAGGCGGTATACGCCTACCAGATCCGGGAAGATCAGAGAAACCTGGCCAAAGACAAAGAACTTGTGACAGATCTGGCCACTAACTGGATGATGGCCTGCCGGGAGTTTGAGCGCCTGTTCCAGGGGAAATCCGAACCCGGGAACCAGGAAACCGTTACATGGTTGCTGGATGAAATCGACAGAATCCGCAGCGCGGATACCGCGGCCACTGTGAAAAAAGAACTGACGGTTTCCGCCAATGCTGTGCGCGTGGAACAGGAGGAGACGGTGTTAACCCGTCTCGCGCGCCTGATGCCGATCGGCAATGCCCTTGCCGATTCCGACCAGAAGATGAGCGTCATGGTCATGGACGACAAGAGCTTCTACATCGGCGCGCTGGACGGCAGTACACCGCTTTCCGGAACACAGATCACTGTCAGTGCCAAAAATGTGAGTCCGTCTCAGCAGACGACCCGCGGCAGCGGCAATGTTGGCTATCCCATGCGAAATTATCCCAGCGACCGGGACGGCGAGGCGCAGGTTAACCTGACAATCGTTCACAGCGGATACCGCAGGCTGGAAGCCTCCGGGATCTGGATCAAAAAAGGCGCCAAGCTGAAGGTGCCCATGTATAAAGACGACGGTACACCCTATCCCGTTTCCTGGAGTTTCTGGGGAAACGATATGCTGATTGCTGATTATGAGGTTGTACTCAGTCCCTTTAACGATACAAAACAGGAAATCGCCATCAAAATCTCCGGAAACAAAAAATACTCCCTTTCCATGTATTTCGCCGACAGCAGCGGGAACAAACAACTGGACGTCGGCACCGGTAAAGGAGACGTTGGAGAGAAAACCTTCAAGTTTTCCGGCGAGTGGCTCAAGAATGCGCCGACGGGCGGCAAACTGATTGCGGAAATTACCGCTGAGGGCGAACAAAAGCAAACCTACCAGGCTAAAATCAAACTGATTGCCCCGAAGCTCCAGAAACCCATCGGCGATCCGAATTTCAAACTGCTGACCACGCCGGGGCTCAGCTTTACGCTGCCCAGCAGCTGGCCTCAGCCTTTGGGCGGGCTGAATATTTCCTTCAACACGCCGCTGGATGACAAATTCCAGATCCGGGCTTACTTTGACCTGAACGGCAACGGAGCAATCACGATCGGCACCACCGCCTTTGACGACCTCGTCAACGAAGCGAACAAGAATACCTGGAAAAGCAAAGACAAGAAAGCGATGGACAAGGCCGTCAAACAGAACGAAGAGAAAGGCAGGCTGGCCAAAGCCAAGGCGGCCAGCGGAGGAGACTGGGCAGGCCGGAAAAAGACAAACCCCTTCAAACTGGGTTCCATTATGCTAAGCATGTCCTGGTTCGGGTTTGCCCAGGTGCAATACCGGGAAACCGAAGATCACTACGGACAGATTCTCGGTCAGGGCGGCGCAGGCTTTACGCTGTCTGTGACCGGTGAAGCAGGGCTGCAGTGGCCTTTGGCGAGCCTCATGCTGACAGCGACGCTTGCCGCCACCATCTTTCCGGAAATCGGTGTGGCAATTGATACCTGCTGGCCGGAAGGCGACAGAATGTTTTCGGTTCAGCGACTGGACTATATCAAAAAATCATTCAACGTGATTATCCGGCTGGAACTGGGGCTTACGCTGACCCTGGGCCTCAAGGGTTTCCTGAGTGTTTCCGTGATGGGGCTGGGTTTCCTTGAATTCCAGTTCCGCATGAGCGGCAGCATTGATCTGGGCCGGTGGATGCAAGACAAGGAAAATCATATCGATAAGTCAGACAGCGATTACCTGAACGGGGATATCAAGCTGGCGCTGTACGGCGGCGCCGCGTTCCGCGTGATTGTTGAAATTCTGTTTGCAAATATGACGTATACACCTTTCGGACCCGAATGGCGCTGGCGGCTGCTGCCCACCCCGGTTGAACGGGCTGACGCCGATCCGCAGACCCCGGTTGAACGGTTCCTTGCATTCCTGATTTCAAACGCCCAGGCTGAGGAGAATATCGGCAAAACCGAGGGCGCCATGCAGGTTGATACAGGCAGCGACGATCTGGCTCTGGCGGGAGAGGAAATCCGGTATCAGAACAGATATATTCCCGGAGCCTCATCGGGCCGGATCTTTTCCATGCGGACAAGCGTCATCGACTCCAGGGGGCCCGTGAGCGTCCCTGTCATGCTGTTTATGACCCCCTCCATGGAGGAATACAATGATCCCGGATCCTACGTCCACTGTGAGTCCACGAAACATATCACCCTTGTCGGCACAGCCCTGGAAGGCAGCGGGCCTGTTTATACACCTATCGCCAAGACAGAGGACGGATTGGAGAAAGATGGGCTGGGTAAGCTTACGGATGACAGTTACGACGTGATCGATTATGATTACTGGGTGGAGGATGTGAGCGGGACCGGAGCCAAAGCCTATACATGGTCAAGAAATGGCTATAAACTGACCGATGTGCTGTTTGTGGTAACCGTACTCGCGAAAGATTATGAAGAACAGACCATTACCCACGACGACGGAACCAGGGAAACCAGGAAAGTGCCGGTTAAAACCTGGACAAGGATCAGCTGCTATTCTCTGACACCTCATTATTATGCAGAAAAAAACGAGTTTTCTACCGTGTTTAAATTGAGCTATGTCCTGGAACCGGTGACGCTCGCATGGGGGGATCACTGGGTTACGGCCTTCAGTGAAATTGATGAGGAAGGTTACCGGTATCCCTGCTATTTACCCCGGATTGCCGGAACGATTATCAGTAACGATTCCGTATCCATGGCGATCTTCAGGACCGCGTACGCGCCGATCCAATCATCCACGAATGGCAGGCATAAACGGCCCCGTGAAGTTCTCGGCTATGTCGATTCGAACGGAAATACATCTTTAACCAAAAGGGTTTTTTCGACAGGCGTACACACAGAAGACAAAGACACCTATCAGGACATGCAGTTTTTCAGCGATCTGTTCTCTGATAATCCGGATGATTTCATCCACGCCCACAGTGAAGCAGACAGAATGGACAGAATCCGAAGAAGCTATTACAGTTTCTTCCTGAGACGCAGCGGGGATGACAAACCGTGCGAGATGACCTATACCAGCAAGCATTCCCGCGATCTTATCTCCGTCGGAGAAAACGTTGCTTCCATGGCTGCATACCGGCCGGACATCAATCAAAACGCGTCTGCATTTTTTGTCCAGAAGGATGCAAACAGCGATGCTTTCAGGCTGAAAATGGTGCAGCCCGTTCTACTCAGTCATGGCACCGAATTCGGCCACAAGGTTACAGACTTTGGCGTTCAGGTGCCCGCCACGCAGATTTTCCAGGCAACGCTGTATGGACGGCCATGCGTTTACTGGATGGAGACCGCGGGAGAAACAGACGACGGGATAAACCGGCTCTTCAGGGTTCGGGCTGTGTGGTATGACGATGTTTCCAATACGGTTTCCGAACCCTACACCATCGCTACAGTAAAAACGTCCGCCGGCAGCTCCCCGCGCGATTTGATCCTGGGTGATGGCAAAACAGGATATTACCTGCTGTCTGACAGCAATGGAAAAATGACGGCGTACCGGTTTACCTTCCACCTGGTACCGGGGATCCGGATGGTGGGCAACCTGCTGACCGAAACACTGGTTTCCCCCGGCGTCTATGATGATATGGTGCTGACCGTTTACAACAACGGCAATATTCCTCTCTCCGGCCTGGATCTGGTTGCCTACGACCAGCCGGAGCACGGCAGCGCGACAGCGTTTGAAACCATTCATCTGGATGTTCTGCATCCGGAAAATAACCGGGTTACACTGAAGAAGGGGCTGGAGGGCTCCATGAAGGAAAAACAGGGTCAGGCTGTGGCCCGACAGGAAGAAAGCAGTTTGAATGTGAGCGGAGCGAACTGGTGGCTGGTGAAGGAAGAAACATTCCGCGGGACTATAAAAGTGTCGTCAAACAGCTCCCTGCATAAGACCGATCTGATCATGCCCGGTACCTTTGCGGCTTTCAACATTTCCATGCTGCTGCCCCAGAACTGGAAGGATGAGCATTCCTTCTATCTGCAGGTGGAGAGATTCTATACAACTTCTGACAACAGCTTCAGCGGTGCGTCCGCATCCGGTCAGCCCAGATTCATGATCCGGGCTGCCGCAGCCGGCTCCGGCACTGTTTCTGATTCCGGTACGGGAAACGGTTCGTTTATGCTGACAGGGGAACCGGAGATTATCTCCATCGGCCGGGACGGCACGGTTCGGAATGAGAGCGGCGGGCTTCAGATGTTTACGGCGGGAGACGGCACAGACGATGCGCTCTCTTATACCTCGATGTACAAAAGCGAAGTAACATTTGATTCCGCTAAACTGTATGATGAACATAATGATCTTGAAATTGTATCCAGGCGATGGGATTCCAGCGACGGTGTGCCGATGGTGACCCTTACGGTGACAAACAGGAACTATATCGGGAATGAAGCCCGCAAAAGCAATATGGTTGTGATGGAGGCCTTCCTGGACGACGAAACGACCCCGGTGTTCCGCTACAGCCTGCCGGAGGAGGTCAGCGACACGGAAAGCTGGAATTTCGATCTGCCGTTGTCCCTGCTGACCGGAGGACGCAGCGCGGAGAAGGTGACTGTGAAGGTCAGCGGAAAAGACTATGTTGAAATCGGAGAATTTGACAACAAAACCGAAATCTGGCTGGATCCTCTTCCGCCGGATCCGGAGCCGACGGAGAAACCGATTCCGGTGACCGGAGACGACTCTGCGCCTTTCCTCTGGATGGCATTCGTTATACTGTCGATGGCAGGAATCGCATTCATTATCATCCTGCGAAAGAAGGACAAGCATGAAAAAACTGATTAAGATTCTGATCGTTTTTCTCTGCCTGGCGGCGGCTTTTCCGGCATTTACCGAAGAAGAAACCGACCCGGTCATTGTCCGGGTCGGGCAGGTCGAATACCCATTGTCCATGGCGAAATATTCCTATCAGTCCAATCTGGACATGATGGCCTATCAGAACTATACGCCCACTGCCGCGGAAAAGCTGGAGATCATTCAGCAGACCGTTGACCACATGGTGGATCTTGCTTTGATTGAAAACAAACTGATCGAGGCGGGAAAGAACGAACTGACGGAAACGGAACAAACCCTGCTGCGTTCTTATGCGGGAAACGTCTATGACAGCCTGTGGCAGGGATTCCAACAGCGGGTGAAGGAAGCAGGCTATGACGCGACCGAGGAGCAGATTACTTCCTGGCTTTCAGAGCAGGGATACACGCTTGACATCGTTTATCAGGAAGCGCTGGTGAACGTGCGATACAGCCGTATTTTTGAGCTGTACTGTCCGGATGTGACCGTGTCCGAGGAGGAAGTGCAGGCTTATCTGGAGAACGAATTCATCACCCCGGACCGGGAAGCTTACGAAAACGACGTTCCGCGGTATGAACGGGAAATTCTGACTCCCGGCAACGAAGCATTCTTTACCCCTGCCGGCTACCGGGTGATCCGGCAGATTCTGCTGCCTTTCCCGGCAACCGTGGTCAAAGAGATCAACGCTTTGCAGCCGGATCTTGAAGAGGGGGCAGCCGCCCTTGAGGACGCATATCACAAGGCAGCAGACGCAGCCATCGCGGGGGGCGACGTGGAAACAGCCCGCCGGGAATATCAGAATCAGGCCGATGCTTACGCGGAACTGCTGGGGAAAGTCGTTGAGCTGGAACAAAGCGCGCTGCCGCTGCTGAAGGAGACTACCGAGGAAATCGCCAGACGATATAACGACGGGGAATCCTTTGAAAGTTTGATTGAAGCATTCGGCCAGGAAGCGGGAGAAGCGGCGGGCTCGGAACTGCTGTATCATACGGACAGCGAGAATTGGGCGGAAACTTTCAAAAAGCACGTCGATGCGCTGCAGAACCCGGGCGAAATTACGGAACCGTTTGTAACCGACCTTGGGGTCCATATCGTCTGCTATGTATCCGACTTTCCCGGCGGCATCCATGAGCTGACGGAGGAGGAGAAGAATACACTGCAGGCATCCGCGCTGGAAGCAAAACAGATGAAACGCCTTGAAACGTTCCTGCAGGAATGGAGAAAGGAGTTCACGATTGAAACCTATCCGGAACTGCTGCAATAATTCCCGTTTGCTGAAGAACGTGCTGACCTGCACTGCTTTTATGGAACATTTGGAACGAGGGTAAACAACGATGCCATATTATCCGCCACATCCGGAACCGGAACCAAACGGGCCGGAGAAAAAGAGAGGGAAAAAGCAGGAAAAGGAACCCTTTCGGAGCCATGCACTTCGCACAGGTGCCGTCTGTCTGCTTGCTTCTTTGGCACTTTATGGCGGAATTCGCCTGATTTCTTATATAACAGACCTGGCCGCTTCCCGGAAAACAAAATATGAAATGATGTCTGTGATGCATGAAACGGAGAGCAGCCGGGATACGGCCCGGGAGCCTGCAGCAGCCGAAAGCAGTGAAAACCGCCGGATGAAGCTAAAGCTGCGGGAAATCACCGTTCCGGCTTCTGAAGTGATTGTCGCGAACGGATCAGATGACGAATCGGAGCAGCCGGATCTTCTGCCTGCGGTGGAATATGAGAACAACTATCAGGTTGTGCCCACTGTTCAGAAACTGAAACAGAAGGATCCGTATGTTACCGGCTGGCTGAAAATGGGTGATCTGGAGGAGCCGGTTGCGCTGAAGGACAATTCTTTTTTTCTGGATCATGACGCCGCGGGCAAAAAGAATTACAACGGCGCCATTTTTCTCGATGAGGACACAAACCTGCTGACAAGGCCTTATACACTGTTCCTTTACGGCCATAACATGAAAAGCGGAAACATGTTCGGTAACCTGCGAAAATATAAAGCGTTCTCTTACTGCCATGCCAATCGGTTTATTCATTTTGACACGATTTTTGAGGAAGGAACCTACGTGATTTTCGCTGTTTCCGAGATCAGTCTGACGCCGAATACCCTGAATTATGTAAATCTTTCCGGATTGCAGGGGATATCCCGATCGGAAAGGACGCAGGCATTGAATACAATCATCCGCTGCAGCGATTATACCAGTACACTGGACGTGGCTGCGGAGGATCAGATCCTTCTCTTGATTACCTGCGTCGGAAATCATGATGAACGGCTGATTATCGCGGCCCGCAGACTGCGACAGGGTGAACAGGAAAACAGCCTGAATCTTGTAGTTCGTCGCCGGTGGCCAGAATCCGGCAGAAATTGAAGCCGAAAATATGGCAGAATACAGCGAAATACGTCCAGGGGTTCCTGAAGAGTATCAGACGATGCTCAGGGAAAGTTTATGATCCTTATCTTTCGGTCGTGCCTGCTTTCTCAAAATCCTCAACCGGCATCGGCTTGTAAAACCAGAAGCCCTGCATTTCGGAGCATCCCTTGCTCCGGAGGAAGCGGGCCTGTTCTTCGGTTTCCACACCTTCTGTAATCATCTTCATACCCAGGTCGCGCACCATCCGGATCATATAGCTGATGATGGTTCGGCCTCTCACCGAATCTCCGGACTCGGTCAGGAAATGAAGGTCGAGCTTGATCCGGTTCACCGGGACTTCCTTCAGCATATGCAGGGATGAATAACCGCTGCCGAAATCATCCATTTCCACTTCAAAGCCATATTCCTGGAGCTTCCCGGTTAAGCTGATCAGGTCAGCCGGGTTTTCCACGAAAGCTGTCTCCGTAATTTCGATTCGCAGCTGGTCCGGGGTCAGGTCATAAGCCTTGACGAGATCACGGAAATGACCGGGAAGGTCCCGGTTTTTCAGGAGATCACACCGGGACACATTGACGGAGACGGATCGGTGTATGCCCTGTTCGTTCCACCGGTGCAGATCTTCGCAGACCCTGTTCCAGACATAGCAGTCCAGGTCATAGATCATGCCGGACTCCTCCAGACTCTCGATAAACGCAGGGGGATACAACCAGCCGAGCTTGTCATGGTCCCAGCGGCACAGGGCTTCCGCTCCGATGATCTCCCCGGTTTCACCGTTCACCTGGGGCTGGTACCAGACATGGATATTGCCGTCACGGATTGCCGCGGGCAGGTGGTTGATGATCTCCGCGACCTGTTTTCCTTTATCCCATTGCTCCGGATTGTAGAACTCATAGCCGTCCCTCCGGGTCTCGCGGACTTTTTTCTCCGCCATCCGGGCATAGTCCAGCATACGGTAAATGTTGATATCCTTGTAATCGTCCGGGGTCAGCACATAGATACCGCCGCAGATCTGGACCCGGACTTCCCTGCCGCGGTCCGTAAAATAGCTGCGAACTGCGTCGATCACATGCTGATCATACCGTTCCAGTTTTGCTTCTCCTTCTGCGCGGCTGAGCATGGCAAAATGATCCGCTGCGATGCGGCAGATAATGTCCCCGTCTGGCAGTGCCTCCCGGCTCTTTTCCGCCCAGAAGCGCAGCAGGTCGTCTCCCCGGTCTTTGCCGAGGTTGTCGTTGATATACTTGAAGTTCCGGATATTGGCATAGACCAGGACATAGGGCTGTTCCGGATGATTGCGCAGCATGTTTTCAGCCTGTTTCAGGAAGCCTTCCAGGCTGAGCAGGCCGGTCAGCGAGTCCTGGTCGATCAGCTGCCGCATCTTCTCTTCCTGTTCCAGTTTCATCGTGCGCTGCTTTTCAATCACAATCAGGATGACTGCGACAATAAGGCATACGCACAGCAGGATGATCAGCCCGTATGCGCTCAGGTAATCGGAGAGGTCGTACCGGTACAGGCGCCGGGTCGTAAAGTCCAGGACGATGGCCTGCCGGAACGTATCGGTGATTTCCGCGATCCCGCCGTTCAGCCGGTCCATCATCTCCCGCCCGGCAGGCGTGTCAGGAGCGCCTGCCCGGAAATCCATGGACAGCATGGCCGACGGCTGGACGGACAGGTCGGAATAGGCGGGTTTCTGCAGCACATAACTCCATACGTAGGAATTATGCAGCAGCGCGTCGACCTCGCCTTTGCGGAGTGCCTGCACGGCTTCTTCAATGGAGTTGTACAGAACGATCTTAATACCCGGGTACAGTTCCCGGACGGTTTCCGCGCCGCCTTTCAGGGAAGCGAGCATCCCGACATGGAGGGAGTTCCAGGGCGGCAGGTAGCCGCCGCTTTTTGTAACCAGGGTAAAGGGTGTCCGGATCAGGTTATCCGAGACAACGGTCGGCCGGCCGGAGGCGCTGCGGACCGCGCTGCCGAAGGGCAGCACCAGGTCATAGGAGTCGCTGTCCAGCGCCTGCGGCAGCGTTTCTTCCTCTATAACGCGGAAGGATACAGTATATCCGGCCTTTTCAGCGGCGAAGCGCATCAGGTCCACACCGATCCCCGTGATATAGCCGGATTCCGCATCCCTGTAGAATACCGGACAGCGGTCTGCCGGCACGCCGACGGTCAATACCTCACCGCTTCCTGTTTCCGCCGAAGCGGAAGCAAACAGGAACAGACAGGTCAGGATTACTGCCTGGAGGATTGCCAGTATTCGGTTTAACCGGGAAACTCTTTTCAACGCAGAGCTCCTTTCTCATCTGACAGGGAACGGGGTTCTGTCATATTGCCAGAAAATATACGACGCCTTTTTCTGAATTCATTGTAACCGGTTTTCAGGCAAATAGCAACCTTTAGGGGCATGAAATAGAGGAATGAGAAAAGCCCGCTTTCGCGGGCCGGGGGTAGGGGATTTATATGTTTGCGGATCATGATCTCACTTCATTGTTGAAGATGTAGCTCCAACTGCCGATGCTCTTTCCTTTGTAATCAAATCGTCTTTCGTCAAACAGAGTGAATCCATTCTTTTCATAAAATCTACGATTAGGCTCCGAATTGGTAAACAGGGATAAAGATTCTCCGCCTGCTTTTTGTACATGTGGAATAAGGCACTCATTCAGAAAACGAGTGCCAATGCCCTTGCCTTCATAAGACTTCGCAACGGTCAGCAGACTCAGGTACCAGCTTTTTCCGGTCAGTCCATGGCACGGAGCTGATGCCAGTTTTTCCATGTCATTCCACGCGTTTACTTCCTTGACACCACCCTTAAACATTACGCCGAGCCAACCTGCTCTGATATAATCCAGATCAGACGGCTTTTTATAGTCAGGAGTGCACAGCTGCGCTATAGCAACGATTTTTCCGTTTTCCTTCGCTGTAATGAACACAACTTCAGGATTGTTCCAATTTGCCCGGAACTCACTTTTGATCATTGCATCCAGGCATCTTCTCCTGCGTTTTTCGTCCGGAAGATAGATGCTGAAATACTCATAGTGATAAAAGGCCTCCGCCGCAAGCAAAGCGGACTGGTTCATTTCTTCCCGGGTCATCCTTTCATAAGTAAGCATGCAACAACCTCCAAATCACTCACTCCAACACCACATCCGCGTCCTTCAGGATTTCATCCATCGGCCCATGAACCGTATCCTTGCCAACATCAACAAGGTGCTGGAGCCGCTGCGGGAGATCATGAAAGAGGAAGTGTACGCCCGGTTCCTGGAAAAACTGGAGGAACCGGAGACGGTCACCGATCCGGATGGGAACGAGAAGCTGACCGGG
Source organism: Clostridia bacterium (assembly GCA_017447185.1). Taxonomy (GTDB): domain Bacteria; phylum Bacillota; class Clostridia; order Christensenellales; family Aristaeellaceae; genus Aristaeella. The sequence goes on from JAFSOC010000026.1 coordinate 50,099, forward strand.
CTGGACTACAGCGATGTGGCTCTGGCGCTGACGCAGTACAGGGGCGCGATGACGCGGTTCGCCGCGGACCGGCTTATGTAGTGCCTTATTTCACCGGCTTCAGGATCATCTGGGTCTTCAGATTGTCGGCGTGGATCAGAATGCCCATCTTCTCCAGCTTTTCAACCAGTTTGATGCGGATTTTTGCGGCTTCCATCAGGTTTTTGCAGGCCCTGGACAGTTCGGCGGTATAACAGATTTCGCCTGTTTCGGAAGGAATGGGCCAGACTTCAATGCGGACGCTCTGCTTGCCAAGAGCGCCTTCATACCGCAGGAACCGGACGGGGCCGACGACCTGGATCTCTTTTTCACTCACTGCGCTGTCAGCATCCCGGTTTTTCACCTCGGGAGGCAGATTATCCACGGCCATCTGCAGCGCCTTGTCGGGGGTAAGAAGGCTGAGATCAGGGACTTCCTCCGTTCTGACATCCACATTGGCGGCAAAACTCAGGGTCATTTTTGAATATCCCCAGTCGATTTCAGCCGGATACTTATCCTGCTTCAGGGTAAGCCCGTCCGCGCGGGCTGCGTCCAGGGCCGCATCCACATTGCCGTCCTTCACCGGATAGCGCATCTTATAGGTGAGGGTATAGCGGGACTTTCCTTCCTTTACGCGGATCCGGCTGATCCATCCGGCTTTCAGATAATCCCGCTCCGGCGTATCCAGATAGATCACATCGATGCGCCTGGGTTCATCCTCCATCTGAAACCTCTCCAGCATATCCTCTGTCAGCAGATGATCCTCACCCAGCACCATGCTGCTGTCCAGCAGGAATTTGATTTCGCAGGCAAGGTTTTTCCGTTCGAGCCAGTCTTTGATCTTCTTTAACAGGTTCATTTGGTTTTTCCCTTCTGTATTTGTTTTTTCAGGATGTGGCGGTTTATATAATTGTCAGTAACTGTGAAAATCATCATAGCGGTTTTTGCTTCCCATGTCAATTTCGGCGGGGAAGAGCGGGGAACGAAAAGGGTCGTCCCCAGCGTTCCCAGAGAAAGCGCCCGCGGGAATGCCATTATTCACAGCTGCCGCGGCAGACGAGCGTCACCGGCAGGACCACCTGCTGCGGGGGAAGGTCCGGCTGATGGATCCGCCTGCGCAGCAGGTCGATGGCTGTACGCGCCTCCTCCCGCAGATGCGGATCAATGGAGCAGATCGGCTTGGGAAAGTTGACATAGCGGAGAATATTGTCAAAGCCGACGATCTGCGGCCGGGCGGATTCCGGCAGGCCGGCGTTTTCCATCTGGGTGATCATGCTCCAGGCCTCGACGTCGCAGAAGGCGAAGAGCGCGGTCATCCCCCCGCCGATCCAGGAGCGCAGGGTGGGCAGGAGATCTTCATCTTTTTCCGGCTCCGTGTAATGAATATCCCGGGCGGGAACGCCCGCCTCCAGGCAGGCGCGCTGGAAACCGTCGAAACGCTTGCGAGAGGAGAAGACGACGTGGCGGAAGGAGACCATGCCGAGATTGCGGTGGCCTTTCTCAATCAGATGGCGGGCGGCGAGATAGCCGCCCTGCTCGTCGTCGCAGTAAACGCAGTCGTCCTCCGAACCTTCCAGATAACGGGAGAGCAGGACAAAGGGGATGCCGGAGGAGCGGAGCAGGCCCAGGGCGGGGGAATCGAAGGAGCAGGGGGTGATCAGCACGCCGTCCACCTGCCGGGAGAGGGCCATCTCCACCATCTGCACTTCGGTATCGGGATCGTCGCGGGAGCAGAGGATCACCAGGCTGTAACCCAGGCGGACCGCCTCCTGCTGGATGAGGTCGCCGAGGATCGCGTAGAACGGGTTCATCATGGAACCGGCGATCATGGCGATGGTTTTGGTGCGGCCTGAGCGCAGGGAACTGGCGATATAATTCCGGACATACCCCATCTCCCGGGCAACCTGCTGGATCCGCTGGCAGGTTTCCCTGGAGATATCATCCTTATTCTTCAGCGCGCGGGAAACCGTATTCACGGTAAAACCCGTCGCCTTTGCAATGTCCTGGAGCGTAACCCGGCCGGTGTCCTTCGCCATGGAGCCATCCCTCTGATCTTTTCAAAATCCGGAACATCCTACCATGCATCCGGACGGGTGTCAAATAAGGAAAAAAGAACCCGTCAAAATGTTCCGAAAGAAAAATACAAATTATTTTTCAAAAAGGGTTGACAGGGGAGACCGGATGGTGCTATAGTGGCATCAGCAGAGAACATTAACGATAATGTGAACGTTAATTGATACCAGAAAGAACATGATTTCAGGAAACGGACCCGGAAACCCCGCCCTTTTTTCGGCCTGTTACATTAACGTTAATGATCAAAGAAACCCTACGGAATGATGAGCGCTGAAAACGCTCTTCAGAATAAAAAGGAGGAACGAAACCATGAAGAAACTGCTGGCTGTGCTGCTGACCGTATGCATGCTGTCCACGCTGTGGGCGGCGATTGCGGTTGCGGACGAGAAACCCACCATCGTCGTGAACACCTTTGCCCAGGAACACGAGAAAGCCATGTATGAGGAAGTTATCAAACAGTTCGAGGAAGAGAACAACTGCATCGTCGACTTCCGCGTATCCGGCGACCAGTACTGGCCTGAACTGGAAGCTTCCCTGACCGCGGGCAACGCGCCCGACGTGTTCTACCTCGGCCTGGCCGACGTGCGCAAGCGCGTATGGACCGGCGCGGTAGCCGCCCTGGACGACCTGCTGGACGTATCCACGCTGAACACTATCTGGCCGGAAGCCCTGAACCTCTACAAGTATGACGCCGAAACCAACACCATGGGCGAAGGCAAGATCTACGGCCTGCCGAAGGACTTCTCCGCGGTTTCCATGACCGTCAACAAGGCGATCATCAAGAAGCGCGACGCCGAGATCAAGCAGGCGGTTGCCGACGGCATCCTGCCCTTCTATCCCGAAATCGACGCGAACGGCAACCTGCCGGTTTACACCTTCACCGAGTTCGCCGAACTGTGCAAGATCCTGACCTTCGAAGATCCCACCCTGCCCGAGACCGCCGGTTCCAAGCAGGTTTACGGCACCCACCTGTGGGAAGACTTCACCCTGCCGCCCTTCATCTGGGGCGCGGGCGGCGAATACCTGAACGAGGACGCCACCCAGGTGCTGTTCAACAGCGACAAGTTCATCGAAGGCTATGAAGGCTTCATGAAGATCGTCGAGCTGGGCGGCTCCGGATCCTCCACGGACGAGACCTCCGGCTACCTGAAGTTCCTGGCCGGCCGCTGCGCGTACTTCCCCTGCGGCACCTGGGACGTGGCCGCCTTCCAGGCGATCGAGGACGACGAAGCGGTCAACCCCGGCAAGAGCTGGTTTGACTTCGACGTGGCTCCCTGGCCGATCAGCGACAGCTACAAGGATCTGAGCATCGAAGAGCGCCAGGACAAGTGGGCCGGCCGCGTGGACTCCGTCGGATTCTGCGTCAGCGCCCAGTCCAAGTATCCGGAACTGGCTGCCAAGTTCGCCTACCAGATGAGCGCGAACGAAGACGTGCAGCGCTTCCTGGCCAAGAAGGGCGGCCAGCTGCCGAACATCGTGGCCATGGCTGAAGGCGAATACCTGACCGACGACAGCTACTTCCCGGAAACCCGCGTCGTATTCGTACGGATGCTGCAGGGCCAGAACGGCCACCGCGTGCCCACCGTTCCCACCTGGAACGCGCTGTGGTACTCCGAAGGCTTCATCAGCGGCGTCGGTTCCGTATGGAGCTACTACGAGAAGAAGGACGCCGGCGTACAGCCCATGAGCTGCCGTGAATACTGCGAATCCATCCAGGACAACGCGCAGCAGCTGCTGCAGGATTCCATCGACGACATGGAAGCCATGCGTCCCTGAGTGAACGAATGATCCGGAAGGAGGAGGGACACCTCCTCCTTCCTTGTTCTTACCGCAGCGGGTTTTTCGCCGGAGAGCGATGTTTTCACTTCCCTGTATTTACGGGTTACTGATTTGAAAGGATGAAAAAAATGCAGCAAGCGGTCCGGAAAAAAGTGACGGCGCCTGACCTTCGGCAGCGGGGGCTGAACTACCGCCAGAAGGACGCACTGTGGGGGTATGCGCTGATTGCGATCCCGCTGATCGGAATGCTCTTCTTCGTCGTGATTCCCTTCGGCATGTCCGTCTACTCCAGCTTCACGTCCTGGCCGATGGGACAGCCGATCGAAAAAGCGAAAATGGTCGGCCTGAAGAACTACGTTGACATGTTCAACAACAAGCTCTTCTGGCAGAGCCTCGGGAACACCTTCTTCTACATGATCGGGATCCCGATCGGCCTGGCCATCTCCCTGATCCTGGCAGCGGCCATGAACCGCGGAACCCGCTCCGAGAAAGTATTCCGGGTCATCTATTACGTCCCGGTTATCTCCAGCGTCGTGGCGATCACCTTCGTCTTCCAGCAGATTTTCAACGCGGACGTGGGGATCATCAACGAAGGCCTCCGGAGCATCGGCATCGCCGATCCGCCGAACTGGATGAGCCACGCGGGCTACACGAAGTGGGTTATCATCATCCTGAGCGTATGGAAAGGCCTCGGCAGCTCCATCATCCTGTACATCGCGGGCATGCAGGGCATTTCGCGCTCCTACTACGAAGCGGCCCAGGTGGACGGCGCCAACTGGTGGCAGACCTTCACAAGGATCACGCTGCCGCTGCTGATGCCCGTTACCTTCTACCTGATCGTCACCAGCGTCATCGGCGGCGCCCAGATGTACGTCGAGCCGCGGCTGATGTTCACCGGAAACGGCCCGGCCAACTCGACCTTCACGACGGTTATCCATCTGTATGACCGGACGTTCGTGAACTCCAAGGCCGGATACGGATCCGCCGTGGCGGTGTTCCTTGCCGTGATCATCTTCATCCTGACGCTGATCCAGTTCAAGGTGAACGGAAAGGGGGACAAGTAAGTGAAGAAGAAAAAACGGATTGTCAATATCGTGATCTTCATCCTGCTGGCCCTCGGATCCATCCTGATGCTGTATCCGTTCGTATGGATGATTTTCACCTCGTTCAAGCCGAAACTGCATGTCTACATCGGCGGCCTGCTTCCGCAGGTATGGACGACGGAAAGCTACACCCAGATCTGGGGCGAGATCGACCTTCTGCGCGGTTTCCTGAATACCATCCTGTATTCGATTCCGCCGGTTATTATCGGATCCCTGGTATCCGTCGCGGCGGCCTACGCCTTCGCGAAGATCAACTTCAAGGGACGGAACGCGCTGTTCCTGATCCTGCTCGGATCGATCATGATCCCGTTCCCGTCCATCATGGTGCCGCAGTACGTGCTGTTCAGCGGACAGTTCTGGATTTTCAAGGCGAACATGCTGCAGAGCCCCTGGCCGCTGATTCTGCCGAAGATCACGGGCAACGTGATGATGATCTTCTTCCTGCGGCAGTACCTGTACGGCGTGCCGGATTCCCTGGTGGAAGCGGCGAAGATCGACGGATGTTCCCATCTGCGGATCTACTGGCAGATGATTCTGCCCATCGCGGTTCCCGCGCTGAGCGCCCACGGCGTGCTGTGGTTCATCGGCGCCTGGAACGACTATCTTGCTCCCACGATGTTCATCAAGAATCCCGAATGGCATCCGGTGACGGTGATGATCGCGAAGTTCAACGAGCAGTACGCCATCAACAACCACGTACCCCGGATCATGGCGGGCAGCGTGATGCTGATTGTGCCGGTGCTGATCATCTACGGCCTGTTCCAGCGCTGGATTATTGAATCCATGATGTTCTCTTCGGTGAAAGAGTGATAAGGAATATGACACAGACTATGATCAAACTGCTTGTGCTGCTGATTCTGGCCGCATGCGTCTGCATCCCCGCGACCGGCCTGTGCGCGTCCTTCCGCGACCTGGGGAAGGACGCGCTGGTCAGCGACCCGGCCTCCTGGGGCGCGGTCAACGCGCACGACCCTTCCATCGTGAAGGGGGACGACGGGAAATGGTACGTTTTTTCCACGGACGCCAGCGTCGGGGACGTGCACAAATGCGGCGTGCAGGTACGGGTTTCAGAGGATCTCATAAACTGGGAGTACCTGGGCACGGCGTTTGAAGACTACGCGAGAGACTGCGCGGAGGCCGTCGCCGCCGCCGGACTGAAGCCGGAGGCGCACCAGGGCCTGTGGGCCCCGGAAGCCATCAAAGCCGGGGATCAGTGGCGGCTGTACTACAGCGCGTCCACCTTCGGATCGACGCGGTCCGCCATCGGCATGGCCGTATCGGACAGCATCACCGGCCCCTGGGAGGACCGGGGGATCGTGATCCGCAGCGACGCCAACGCCGTATCGAAACCCAACGCCATCGATCCCTGCCTGTTTGAAGATCCCTCCGGGAAACAGTACATGACCTGGGGCAGCTTCTTCGGCGGGATCTGGCTGACGGAGCTGGACGCGGAGGGCTTCGCGACCGGCGAACCGGTGCGGATCGCCGGATTCCGCGGATGCCGGGCGGAAGGCAGCTACCTGATCTGGCTCCCGCAGACGGAATACTACTATCTCTTTGTATCCTACGGATCCCTGTCCGAGGACTACAACATCCGCGTCGGCCGGTCGAAGACCATCGAAGGGCCGTATCTTGACGCGAACGGAAGGAACCTGGCGGACCTGGTGGCGGCGAACGAGGACCGGATCGGCGTCAAGCTGATGGGCGGATACCAGCTGCTGCACGATCCCGGACAGGGTTTCTCCAAGGGCATCAAGGCGCCGGGACACTGCTCCGTCGCCGTGGAAGGCGACCGGATCTGGCTGTGCCACCACACGCGGACGCAGTCCCTGCCGGGATACTGGTTCGCGCTGCAGATCCGCCCGATGGTCCTGTCCCGGGACGGATGGCCGCTGGTGATGCCCATGAGCTACCAGGGCGAGGATTTCGCGCCGGTGACGGAGATTCCGGAAGGCGGATACAACCTGATCCTGCACGGGACGGACAGCAACAAAGAGCCGAAGCGCTCGGAGCGGATCGAACTCGCGGACGGAAAGATCGGCGGGCGGGGAACGTATACGCTGGAAGAGGACAGCCGGGTGTCGCTGGTCCTCGACGGCGTCCGGTATGACGGCGCCGCGCTGAACCAGTTTGACGACGAGCGGGGCGGGAGAGTCATGAGCATCACCGCCATCAGCGAGGACGGACAGTGCCTCTGGCTCAGCGAAGAAACAAGGCATGAATAGAGGAGAAGACATGAAGGAGGAGGTGGATGCGCTGTGAAGCCGTTTATTGAGCAGCGGGCGGATCCCTACATTATCCTGAAAGACGGCTGGTACTATTTCACGGCGTCCGCGCCGGAGTTCGACCGGATTATCCTGCGCAGGGCGAGGACCCTGGAGGAACTGCCGGACGCGGTGGAGAAGGTTGTGTGGACCCGGCACGCGGAAGGCCCCCTCAGCTGCAATATCTGGGCCCCCGAGCTGCACTTCATCGACGGGAAATGGTACATCTATTTCGCGGCGGCACGGGCCGGGGCGGACGAATCCGGCGTGTTTGACCACCGGATCTACGCGCTGGTCAACGGGGAAGCGGACCCGATGAGCGGCGGATTTACCGAAGCCGGGCGGATCGACACCGGATGGGAATCGTTCTCCCTGGATTCGACGACGGTGCTGTACGGGGGAAAACGGTATTTCATCTGGGCCCAGCGGGATTACGCGATTCCCGGAAACAGCAACCTGTACATCGCGGAGATGAAAAACGCCCTGGAGCTGAAGCTGCCGGCGGTGCGGCTGAGCATACCGGAATTCGACTGGGAATGCCAGGGCTTCCTCGTCAACGAGGGACCGGGCTGCCTGATCCATGACGGCCGGCTGTATCTGACCTATTCCGGAAGCGCGACGGACGAACGCTACGCTATGGGTCTGCTGACCCTGAAGGAAAACGGGGATCCGCTGAAGGCGGAGGACTGGATCAAATCCCCGGTGCCCGTCATGGTGACGGAGGAGGAGAACGGGCTGTTCGGACCGGGACACAACTCCTTCACGAAGGACGCGGAAGGAAACGACATCCTGGTCTTCCACGCCCGGCCGTACCCGGGATTCAAGGGGGACGCGCTGAGCGACCCGAACCGCCACTGCTTCCTGCGGACGGTCCGGTACGACGAAAAAGGGAATCCTGTTTTTTCAGCGAAAGAATAAAGTAAAAAATATCACAGCATACGGAGGAACAGGATATGGCAAAGATCACGATCCGGCGGGATCAGTCGGCGGGAACCATCTCGCGGTATATCTACGGGAACTTTTCGGAGCATCTGGGCAACTGCATCTACGGCGGCATTTTCGTCGGGGAGGACAGCGACATCCCGAACGTCGCGGGGATCCGGACGGACGTGGTGGAGGCGCTGAAGGCCATTCACCTGCCGGTGCTGCGCTGGCCGGGCGGATGCTTCGCGGACGAGTATCACTGGCGGGACGGCATCGGCCCGAAGGAACAGCGCCGGAACATGGTCAACACCAACTGGGGCGGCACGACGGAGGACAACTCCTTCGGCACGCATGAATTCCTGGAACTCTGCCGCCAGGTCGGCTGCGAACCCTATATTACGGGCAACGTCGGCAGCGGAACGGCCCAGGAGATGAGCGAATGGGTCGAATACCTGAACTCGGACGGGGACTCCTCCGTGGTGCGGGAGCGGCGCGCGAACGGCCGGCAGGACAGCTGGGGCGTCCGCTTCTTCGGCGTGGGCAACGAGAGCTGGGGCTGCGGCGGAATCATGCGGCCGGAATACTACGCGGACACCTACCGCCGGTATCAGCACTTCTGCCGGAACTACGGAGACAACAAACTGTACAGGATTGCCTGCGGCCCGAACGACGTCGACACGAACTGGACGGAAGTCCTCATGAAGAACGCGGCGTTCTGCATGGACGGGCTGAGCATGCACAGCTACACGATTCCCGGCGGCTGGGAGCACAAGAACCCGGCCACCGGATTCAGCGCGGAGGACTACTGGGAAACCCTGGTGATCTCCGCGGACATGGAGCGGAAGATCAAGCTGCACGCGGACATCATGGACAAATACGATCCGGAGAAGCGGGTCGGCCTGATCGTCGACGAATGGGGAACCTGGTTTGAGGTGGAACCCGGCACCAACCCGGGATTCCTGTATCAGCAGAACACCATGCGGGACGCCATGGTGGCCGCCATCCACCTGGATATCTTCAACCGGCACTGCGACCGGGTCTATATGGCGAACATCGCGCAGACGGTCAACGTGCTCCAGGCCGTGATCCTGACAAAGGACGGGAAGATGGTGCTGACGCCGACCTATTACGTGTTCGACCTGTACCAGAACCACATGGACGCCAGGGAACTCGGCTGCACCATCGAAGCGGCGCAGGCAGGCACGGAGAAGCACACCCTGCCTGGGATCACCGCTTCCGCCTCCGAAAAGGACGGCGTCGTGACAATCACGCTGACCAACCTCGATCCGGACAGGGCGGAGGAGGTCGAGATCTGCGCGGGCGTCCCGGTGCAGGAAGCGAAAGGCCGCATCCTGCAGGGAAAGATGGGCGAATACAACGACTTCGATAACGCGCCGCTGAAGACGGAAGCGTTCAGCGATTTCAGCATTCAGGGGGACACCCTGCGCGTGAAGATGCCCGGCTGCGCCGTGGCGGAGATCCGCATGAAAGTATCCGAATAAAACACCGCGAAGGAAAAACGGAGCAGCCGCTCCGTTTTTTCCGCGTTTTGCGCACGGACGTGCGCCGCATCGCGGAAAACGGGTTGACAGGCCAAAATATGTATGATAAAATATGATTGTTTCAAAGATACGCAGTAAATTCTTTTCAGGGAGGAAACCACCATGAAAGTTGCGGTAAGATACTACACCAAGTCCGGAAACACGAAGCGCCTCGCGGAGGCCGTCGCGAAGGCCGTCGGCGCGGAAGCGCTGCCGATCAGCACCCCCGTCACGGAGGCCGTCGATATCCTGTTCCTCGGAAATTCCTATTACGCCTTCAGCATCGATCCGGAAGTCCGGGATTTTGTGCGGACGCTGGACAAGAGCAAGGTGGGCAAAATCGTCAACTTCGGCTCCGCGGCCATGCTGAATTCCACCTGGAAAAAGGTCAAAGCCGAGGCGGACAAGGTTGGCATCGCCATGGACGAGCGCGAATTCCACTGCAAGGGCGAATTCAAGGGCATGCACAAGGGCCGGCCGAACGAGGCGGACCTGAAGGCGGCAGCCGAGTTCGCGGCGAAGATTGTGAAATAAAGACTTTGAAATAAAGGAAAAAAGAAATGCGGCATGAAGTGATCAGGCTCCCGGAAACCGGCGCGGAGCTGGAAACCTATCTGACGGACAACCGGGCGGTGGAAGCGGAAAGACGGCGGCCCGTCGTGCTGGTTTTTCCCGGCGGCGGCTACGCCTGGCGCAGCGACCGGGAAGCGGAGCCGGTGGCCTTGCGCCTGCTGGCGCTGGGATTCCAGGCGGTGATCGTCCGCTATTCCGTGGCGCCGGCACGCTATCCGAAAGCCCTGGAGGAGGCGGCCGAAGCCGTGGTCTACGCCCGGGAGCACGCGGCAGAATGGTCCGGGGATCCGGAGAAAATCGCGGTCATGGGTTTTTCCGCCGGCGGACACGCGGCGGCGCACATCGGCCTGAAGTGGCACCGGATGCCGCAGGGAAGAAAATGCAGGCCGGACGCGATGATCCTGGCCTATCCGGTGATCACCTCCGGGGAATACGCCCACCGGGGATCCATCGAAAACCTCCTGGGGGAAGCGTATGAAAGCCTGAAGGACGAAGTGTCGCTGGAGCATTTTGTGCGGGAGGATACGCCGCCCGTCTTCCTTTGGCATACGCGGGAAGACGGAAGCGTTCCCGTAGAAAACAGCCTGCTGATGGCACAGGCCCTCAGCAGGCAGGGGGTTTCTTTTGAACTGCACATCTGGCAGCGGGGAGAGCACGGTCTTTCCCTGGCCAGCGACCAGGTTTACCCGGCGGGGGCGGACAGGATCCGCCCGGAATGCCAGGAGTGGATCGATCTGGCGGCCCGCTGGCTGCGGCAGCTCTGAGACAGGATCAGTCTTCCAGGGAGCCCATGACGCTTTTTATTTCCGGAGCTTGATTGCTCCTTTCACTTATGTATACGGGGCGGCCGGAAAGGGTCATTTCCTGTCAGACGTCTGCTTCGGTACGCTCATCACCTATATCATTTATACGGTGATCAGTACAGCTTTCCTGAAAGCGGCAGAAAAGTAAAAATCGATATGGAGAGACCGCGGAATCCACCTGAGAAACGGCCGGAAGCAGGGAACGCGGGCGGCGGGCCGCGTGTCTTGTCTGCGCGGAGGAATGAAGATGGCGACAAAAAAACGGAATGCAGGACCGCTGCTGATTATCCTTGCCGGGTGTTTCTGGGGAAGCATGGGGATCTTTGTCCGAAAACTCAGCGAATACGGACTCAGCCCCATACAGATTGTCGCGCTCCGGATCACGGTCGCCGCGCTTGCCTTTTCTCTGCTACTGCTTGTCAAAGACCGTTCCGGATTCCGGATCGCCCTGCGGGATCTTCCGCTGTTTCTCGGGCTGGGACTCGGAAGCATCCTGTTCTTCACGGTCTGTTATTTTTCCGCGATTACTATGATGCCGCTGTCCACGGCGGCCATCCTTCTCTATACGTCTCCCATCTGGATCATGCTGATGTCCGTGCTGTTCTTCCGTGAAAAACTGAATCGGAACAAACTCATCGCCCTTGCGCTCGCTTTTGCGGGATGCGTTTTTGTTTCCGGGATTTCCGGGGGAGGGCTGACCGTCACCGGCCTGCTGCTGGGACTGGGCTCCGGGATCGGATACGGGCTGTACAGCATTCTGGGAACGATCGCCCTCCGGAAGTATTCTCCCTATACGGTTACGACCTATACCTTTCTGATTGCCGCGGCGGGTTCCTGGTTTGTGTGCAGTCCGGCGGATCTGATTTCCAGGTTTGCAGCGGGGAATCCGGTGGAAATCACATTGTTCAGCTGCCTGACCGGACTGGTAACCGCTGTGATTCCTTTCCTGGCGTATACGCTCGGCCTGCGCACGGTGGAGGCGAGCAAGGCCGGAATCCTTGCGACGATTGAGCCCATGGTTGCGACGCTGGTCGGGATGATTGTGTTTTCCGAACCGCTGACGCTGCTTTCCGGACTGGGAATCGTCCTGATTCTGACGGCAGTGATCCTTCTGAACCGAAAACAGCCCGCTGAAAAATGAGTATTATTTGAATCATCTGAACAATTCCATAAAAAAATTCTGTCAGACGGTATTGACAGGCAGTAAAATGTTTGATAAAACATATTTGCATAAAACGCAATTGGAGGATCCGTGATGGATTATGATTATCGCGAGGCAATGAAACTGGCCAACCAGCTTTGTTTCCCGCTTTACGCCGCCGCGAGGAATGTGACCGGCCTCTATACGCCCTGGCTGAAGCCGCTGGGGCTGACGTATACCCAGTACCTTGTTCTGCTGGTGCTCTGGGAAAAGGACGGGGTGTCCGTGACGGAGATCGGGGAGAAGCTGATGCTGGACAACGGGACGCTTTCCCCGCTGCTCAAGAAGATGGAACAGGCGGGGTATGTGCAGAGAAGCCGGTGCCGCGAAGACGACCGCGTGGTGGAAATCCGGCTGACCGACGAAGGCAGGGCGCTGCAGGAAAAGGCGAAGGACGTTCCCGGAAACGTGGCCGGCTGTATCGACCTGGCGCCCGAAAAGGCGCAGACGCTGTACATGCTGCTCTACGAACTGCTCGGGAACCAGAAGAGGAAACTGCAGACGGAGAGGAGCAAAAAGTGAGGCTGTATCATACGGGAAGAGAGGAAATCCGGAACCCGGATATCCGCCGCGGACGGAAAAACGCCGATTTCGGGCAGGGCTTCTATCTGTCGCCGGACAGGGAATTCGCTTCCCGGTGGGCCGTCGCGGACGCGGTCATGAATGAATACGAGCTGGATGAAAGCGGCCTGGTGATTCACCGGTTCAGACGGGACGAGGAATGGTTCAATTACATCTTTCGGAATCGCAGAGCCATGGACGATCTTCCGGCGGACGTGGTCATCGGACCCATCGCCAACGATACCATCTTTGAAACGTTCGGCGTCATCAGCAGCGGTTTTCTGAAGCCGGCGGATGCCCTGAAGCTGCTGACGGCCGGTCCGGAGTACACGCAGGTGGCCCTTAAAACAGAGAAGGCGGCAAGTCAGCTGAAGTGGATCCGGTCGGACAGGATTCCGCAGATGGAGGACAGCCGCCGGAAAGCCGAACAGGAAGCGTACGACGCTTCTTTCGGACAGATTCTGAAGGAGATCCTCGGCGAGGAATGAAAGGGGAAACCATGGACAGGAAATTCGATATTCAGGCATATATGACAGAAGGCGTTGAGCGCGTCGTCGGGGATATTGTCAAAGCGACTTTCAGAAATCCAAGGGAAAGCGCGTATATGGCCCGGTTCGCCCTGGCGAGCAAGGCCGCGTCCAGAAAGCGCAGAAAGGCGGAGAACGCGGGCGAGCATATCCCGGCGTTTCTGATTGCCAGCATCACCAGCCAGTGCAATCTGCACTGCGCGGGCTGCTATTCACGCTGCAACCACGCGACGGTGGACGGGGAGCCGGTGCGGCAGCTGACAGCGGAGGAATGGCGGCATATTTTCGAAGAGGCGGACGACCTTGGCATCAGCTTTATTCTGCTGGCGGGCGGAGAACCCATGATCCGGCGGGAAGTGATCGAAGCCGCGGGAAAGCATCCCAATATCCTGTTTCCTGTTTTCACGAACGGAACCTACATGGACGAACGTTATTTCAGGCTGCTGGATCAGTGCCGGAATCTGGTGCCGATCATGAGCATCGAAGGGGAAAAGGAAACGACGGACGCCCGCCGGGGCGAAGGCGTCTATGACCGGCTGATCGAAAACATGGACGCGCTTTCCCAAAAAGGGCTGGTTTTCGGAGCGTCCGTAACGGTCACGACGCAGAACATCCGGGAGGTCACTTCCGACGCTTTCCTGAAAAAGCTCTCCGACCGTGGCTGCAAAGCGGTGATTTTCGTGGAATTTGTCCCGGTGACAGAGGAAAGCGCGGATCTTGCGCCGGGCGACGAAGAACGGGAATACTTGAGCAAAGAGATTGAGCGCCTGCGGAAAGACCATCCGGAAATGGTATACATTTCCTTCCCGGGGGACGAGAAGAGCAGCGGCGGATGCGTTGCGGCGGGACGCGGATTCTTCCATATCAACTCCCACGGCGGCGCCGAACCCTGTCCTTTTTCACCCTACTCGGATATGAATGTGCGCGACACTTCCCTTCGGGAGGCGCTGCGCTCCCCGCTGTTCCAGGCGCTGCAAAGCGGCGGACTTCTGGACGACGATCACGCAGGAGGCTGCGTGCTGTATGAAAAGCGAGCGCAGGTTGAGGCGCTGCTGTAAAACAGTATTTCAACGGAAAGCCCGGCCGGCCGAACAAGTCCGGCCGGTTTTTATTGCCCGGGTGTTCTGTCTGTGGTATGCTGTGTCTGACGCAAAAGCATGGCAGTAAAAAAGGTTAACAGGAAAACCGGAGGACTTGCAATGAGCCGCTTCACCTATATCTTTGTGCACGGACTGTCCGGCTGGGGAAGCTACAGCGCGGCATACCGTTGGATTCCCTACTGGGGGATGCGGAACGGCGATCTGATCGCTTTTCTGAGGGAGAAAGGTTTTGCGTGCGGCGCCGCTTCCGTTGCGCCGAAGGGCAGCGCCTGGGACCGGTGTTTGTGATGCGGGCGAGTCAGATCGGCGCGTACGCCGGCCGTACCGCAGGCGGAATCACCGTGGATGAAAGCTGGAGGGAAAGCGACGGCCTCGTGAATACTTCCTCCGCCCGTTTTCCGGCGGGAGCCCCTTCCCGGCAGCTGAACCGGGATCAGATTCACCCCGGGATCTGGAATGTGTTTCCGACGGTGGAGGGGGATCACATGTGGCTCCAGGTCGACTGATGCACCGGCGTGACGTACGGGATTTTTACCTGGATATGCTGTCCATGATCGACGGGCTGGAAACGAAAGAAGGAAAGATTGACATCCCGTCTGTTCTGTAGTATATGAAGAGGTACAGGAACAGATGAACAGCGGATGATTCCTTGTAAAAAATGAATAAAGCTTACAAATAAAAAGTCAAGCTATTTGTAAGGAAAAAGATCGGAGGCGAGATAAGCAAAGCAAACAGGCCACCACCCAAGGGTGACCAGCGAGCCGGGTAAGTAGCACAGTCATCCCGCCGCATCAAGGACCCAGCG
>JAFSOC010000027.1 GCA_017447185.1 Clostridia bacterium
GGACCATCTCCCGTTGTTCTTCAGGGGTGCGTCGTTTCGCTCGCATATCAGGTGCCTCCTTAGAGAAGTATTTTGCTTTCACCTGACATTCTACTCAAGTTGGGGACTCAATTCTAACCGTGGTTAGCTGCAGCGCTTACACTCTAACTACTCTGACTACTCTGTTTTTCTGCATTACAAAGAATTTATGTGCTGGTCAAAAAAAGATCGCACCGGCCAGGGTGAACCGATGCGATCATAGAGTAGTTGTAGAGTAGTCAACCAGCGAAACCGGTCTGACGGAATACATATTCCTTCCGACTCTTTCCGTTAACGTTGCGCGGTGATGATGGGAATAGTGTTACAATATGATTCCTCTTGAGCAACAGATCAACATATGGACGGATGGACTTTGCCAGGCGTGTTCCATCGGCGGCTGGGTATACGCCAGTAAACAAAGCAACCTCATTGATCAATTCTTGCATAGTGCCGCGCCATGCGCCGCCGGACGATTGTACCAGGTGAATAATGGTTTTGATTGTGGGATCATGATCATATTTCGCCTCGGATCGTTTCTGCTCCATTTCTTCAACAGTGCCCTGGGGAATCCATTTGCCGCCGGAGAACTCAATCTCAAGATCTATACCCTCATAATCACGCCCGGAACAGTGAAGGATCTTTGTTGCTTCCTCGCGCTTTCCGGTAAGTACCCAACCATTATCTGCTGTGCCATATTGTGCGGTGCTGCCGATGATCAGCTCCATCGGATCATCCGGGAGGACGGCACCGCTTTTCCGGGTATGAGTAACGCAGACGATTGCAACCGACTTTTTCAGTGCCAGTTCATGTAAGGGAAACAAGAACCGGTATTCTGCTGCATAACCATCTTCTCCGCGCCGTGTTTTGCCTTTGATCCTGGCCATCGTATCAATGATCATCAATTTGGGATTGCTCTTTGATTCGATCTGCTCTGTGAGCTGTCGGATCAGATTGTGATCAACAGTATCAGCCTCATAAGTATGATCGAGTAGATCGGGACACAGTGAATATCCGAGCTGCGCCAGGCGTTCGTTTGTGCGCCATTCTGTGCCTTCAAGATCAAGATACAACACTTCACCTTGTTTGGTGAGCTTGCCCAGGAAATCAGATCCGGAGGCAACGCTGCAAGCGAGATCAAGAGAGAGGAATGATTTTCCGTACTTTGGCGGCCCGGCGAGGATCGTCAAGCCAGGGTAGAGGATACCATCAACAATGTAATCCGGTTTCTTGTACTCATGAGAGTTAAGATCAAATGCGGAAACGATTGTCAGCGGCTTGTAATCGTCTTTCTTTTCCTCTGTGACTTTTTTCGCCTGGTGAACAATCAAACCATGATCAGCTGCTGCCGGCACAGATCCGGCTGGTGTACAGACTTCCTTATTACCAGTGTAATACTGCTGTTCCCAGCCTCTTTTTTTTGCTTCATAAAACAGTGATCCGGGACCGGTTTTTCCATCTGCCTTAAAGTCATGGTTCCATTTTCTCCATGCTTCATCTTCTCCGGGATATAGGTTGCTTTGCTTTGACCATTCATTCCATTCTCTGTAATAGTCACTTTCAGCGGATTTCAGAGCAATACCGACAAAGACCCAATCATCGTAATCATCAGAAGCAAAGTATTTCAGAATGTCCGGAAGGTTATTCCTCAATAGATCATCCTTATCAGAAACGAGAGAAGCTTTATATGCTTTTTCTATCGCTGAATGATCTGATTGTTTCTGCGCTGGCTTATCGGCTATCTCCGGATGCTCATTGAAGAATTCGACAATGTCCTTCTCGCCATGATGGAATTCAGCGACAGGATCTGCATGACCATAGAAGAACTGTGCTGGCTTCATGCCAGCGCGGTCAAACTCCGGGAAGAGTGCCAGTACCTTGGCCATGATCGTTCGGATAGCGTTAATATCCTCAACCGGCACCCGCAGAGGGAAATAGTAATGCCAGCGGGGTCGTGGTGATTTCTCGCCTTGCTCTCCGGGATGCTTCACCTTGTCACAATTCCGTGATTTGACAGCATAAAATGCAGTATCAGACATCCGCTCCGCGGCTATATCCGGCGTGATCCAAGCTGCTGGATCATCAGAATCATCATTATCACAATCACCCTGGACAGCATAACACCGGATGAAATTATCAGATCCGCGCTCCCAATTTCTGAACTCCGTACAAACATGATCCTTCCGACAGGCGGCATTGATATCCGAAGTGCTGGAGATCTCAAACGGAATACTGAAAATCTTATTCTTTGCATTACCGGTGCAGCTTGCGATGTACATCTGGAACGCTGGAAATTGAAACGACATCAGTGATCACCCTTTCTGCCGGTGATCAGTGAATTCTTCTCATCCTTATACAGATCAATCTGCCTCTGCTGCCATGCCTTCAGCTGGTCAAAGGATACAAGTATCTTCCTTCCGACAGTGTAGGAGGGGAAATCCGGCTGCTTTTCCAGCTCTCGCACCTTTGTCATTCCAATTCCCAAGTATTCAGCGGCCGTTTTCAGATCAATTCCGTCCCGCTCCATCTTCCTGGCCTCCCTTCTCAATGGCTGAAAGAATCATCTCCCTTTTCTCCGGTGTCAGCTCATACCGGAGCCAGCGTACAAGAGTTGTTTCTGAAACGCCGCACAGATCAGCAACTTGATACTGATGCAGACCGGCTGCTTTAATCATATCTTTGATATCCCTGTTCATGTTCTCGCACCTCCGTCATTTAGATCTTGACTAATCGCTGGCCAGCAATTATTATTATTGGTGTCACCGAAACGAAAATAGCACCAGAAAGGAGATGAGTCAACCAAAAGGAGCCGAAATCGGAAACGTTGCAAAACATCGGTGCATTTGGCGCGAGAAAGGAGGGAGAAAAGCACCACATGAGAAAGGAAAACAGTAATATTGATAGCGGACAGATATTCAAGGAGAACTTTCATGAGCTTTATGAGATGTCGCGCTGCCAATCAATTACGCAATTTGCTCAAAAGCTCCAAATGAATCGTCAATCCGTTGACCGGTATTACAATGGGGAGCGGCTGCCGGATCTAACCTCCATCATTCAGATCTGCCGTATAATGAATGTTTCGGCTGATTGGCTGCTGGGGTTAACAGATGTAAAAACGAGAACCGCTGATCTTCAGAACGCAATCAACGCGCTGGGGATCACCGAACAGGCGGCTCAAGAGTTATACAATCCGGAGCTGGGCAATCCCTGGGGAAAAACAATATCCAGTATGGTGGAGTCAAAAAGATTCTCAAACTTTATCTCAACATATCAGATTTTCCTGGACTTCCTCAAAAAGCTACGTGCTGAAGATCTTGAGAAGATGAACGACTATGAAATACAGGAAGATTGCGTAATCCTTGGTAGAAATGAAGCGGTATTTCATTATAAAGAACAAGTGTGTTCTGCTATGGAGCATATTTGTGAAGAAAATTATAATGATCGCGTTGCTGAGCTAATCAAGGATATTGATACTCCATTCACAATGACAGCTGCTCCATTCCACACAAAGCTGCGGAAAAGCAAAGATTCAAAATGATCAAAAGAAAAGCTGCCGCCTGGAATGGAACAGCGGCAGCCAGCGGCCCAACCTACTACAGAAGGAACGCCACCGGATATTATAATCCTGGATGGTGATTCCGATCAAGTAACGATCAACTAAAACGGCTAATGAATGAAAGGAAGGTATCACCATGGAAAACAAAGAATTTTTATTGAATGTTTCTGACAAGTTGGAGTTTATCGAGGATGGCATAAATGCGGCTCGCGCCCTGGCGGATGGCCGGAATGATTCGGTTGATTGCACAATGTCGGAAGAAGAGTATAAAAACGCGCAAGCCTGGATTTATGATCATCTGATGGACGATTTACAGGATGTTCGCGCAAACGTAACTGCGGAATTGGGCCGGAAGATGGATGCATGAACCTCCGGCGGCCCTGGCTCAGATCTGAGGGATGTTATAGACTTCCATTTATGACAGGAGGCGAGAACAATGGCAAAGCGTGGTAATGGTGAAGGATGTATCCGGCAGCGTGGAGATAAATCCTGGGAAGGGATTTACACTTGCGGATACGATAAGAACGGAAAGCTGAAGCGGCGCAGCGTGTACGGAAAGACCCGGGGAGAAGTACAGAAGAAGCTGCGGGAAGTGCTTTCCTCTATTGATAATGGAGATTATGTTGATCCAGCAAAGCTGACTTGTAATGAATGGTTTGATGATTGGCTGAAGCGGTATCTCATGAACACAAAGGAAAGCACAAGAGCACAGTATGAACTGTATCTCCGGCTGTATGTGCGCCCATCCATCGGCCATGTGAAGCTTCAGAAAGTGAGCTTCTTCATGGTGAAGAATATTATCCTGGATTGCATCGCGGAGGACCTTTCAGCAAAGACAATCCGGAATCTGAATGGCATCATGCACCATGCTTTTGCAGATGCAATCAAGGTCCGGCTGATCAAAGAGAATCCAGCTGACGGCCAGGATCTGCCGAAAGTACAGAAAAAGAAGATGTTGTTCCTTGAAGGGGAGAGCAGAGCCGCTTTCTGTAATGAGATCAAGGGGAAACAGTATGAATATCTCTTTTTCATTGCACTGTTTACCGGCATGAGGCAAGGCGAGCTGCTGGGCCTGACCTGGGATGCGGTTGATTTCAATCAGAAAACAATCACGATCTCCCAGCAGCTGAAGCGGGACAGGAAAATCGGATCAAAGGTCGGATATGTTATCGACTCGACAAAGACGAACAACATCCGGACGATCTGCCCGGCTCCAATCGTGTTTGATCTGCTGAAGAAGATCCGGCGGGAGCAGATGGAGAACCGGCTGAAGCATGGAGCAGATTTCGACAATCCATACAATCTTGTCTTTACGAACGAAACCGGGCATCATCTTGTGTCTGTCTATGTGCTGAAGGTTTTTAAGGCCAGGGCCAAGGCCATCGGCCTCCCGGATCTCCGATTCCATGACCTCCGGCACAGCCATGTTGTCATGAGGGCCGAAAATGGGGATGATATGAAGAGTGTTTCCGAGGATCTCGGACATTCTGATATCCGGACAACGGCGAATATCTATGCTCATGTATCGCAGCGGATGAAAGAAGAGTCTGCAAAGCGGATGCAAGCACTCGCGGAGGCCATTTACGCGAATTGATCCTGGTTGTGGTGCAGTTGTGGTATTTTGGTATAGCAAGACCCTTGCAAGCGTTGATTTGCAAGGGTCTTTTTGTGTGCGGATGGCGGGACTCGAACCCGCACGCCGGTGAGGGCAGGGGATTTTAAGTCCCCGGTGTCTGCCATTCCACCACATCCGCACGACGCAGCAAGTATATCACCCGACGGAAAGCAGCGTCAAGGTTTAACAGAATTTGGTAATAAACCGGAAAATGTCCTTGTGCGAACGAACAAAAGATGATATGATGGATTTTGAGCAAAACAATTCCTATAATATGCTGACTTTGTTCAGATCCACCAGGAGGATTGAGCCCCATGGCGCGTAAACGCATCGCCGTTCTAGTGGCAAGTATAGACCGTGAATACCAGCAGGATTTCGCATCCGGGCTTGTTTCAGCGGGCGTGCAGAACGACGTGGATATCTGTATCTTCAACAGCCAGGGCCATATGAACGTGGCGATTTCCACCAACAGCGAAGTCGGCGAAAGTATGATCTATGACCTGCCGGACCTGGATGAGTTCGACGGCGTAATTTCCATGCTCGCAACCATGGGCAACGACGTGGCCTACCATAAGGTGCTGGAAGTGCTCGCTCCCCTGAAGGAGAGCGGCAAGCCGCATGTATCCATTGACGTGCCGCAGGAAGGCGCCGCCTGCATCATGTTTGACGACGCCATCAGCGTCAGCGAGCTGACGGAGCACCTGATCACGGAGCACGGCGTGCGCCGTATAGCCTTCATCAGCGGGCCCAGCAATTCCCCGGTCTCGAGGGCGCGCCTGGAAGCCTGCCGGGAAGTGATGCGGAAACATAACCTGGACCTGGATGACCGGATGGTTTTCGACGGTGAATGGACCCGGGTCGGCGGCCGGAAGGCGGCCGAAGCCATCCTGGACAGCGGCGGGGAAATCCCGGACGCGGTGCTCTGCGCCAACGACGATATGGCCCTGAGCGTGATTGAATGCTTTAACGAGCACGGAATCCGGGTGCCGCGGGATGTGGCTGTGACCGGCTTCGACGCCCTGCGGGAGGCCGTGATGCGCGGCCTGACCACCATCTGCCGCCCGATTGACCGCTCCGCCCGGAAGGCCATTGAAATCCTCTGCAAATGGATCGATGGGACTCCGCCGGAAAAGAGTGAATACCTGCTTTCCACGATCCCGATCTACGGCGAGAGCTGCGGCTGCAGCCAGAATCTTGAACATATGAACGACAAGCTGCGTGCCCTGGGCACGGAGCGCTGGAATATGGAAACCATCCTGACCCGGGTCAGCATGTTCTCCAGCACGCTGGCGGGCGTCGGCGACGAAGCGGAAGCCGGGGAGAAGATCCGCGAATTTGTGGAGAGCTGGGGCATCCGGGAACTGTACCTGTGCGTGGATCCGTCCATCTGCCGGGAAACAGCGGAGGCGGCCCGGGAAGGCGAACTGTATCCGCCGGAGATGCTGCTGCTCTACGGAACCCGGAACGGCAGGGAATACAAGCCCGCGCTCTTTGACCGGCGGGACCTGGTTCCCGCCCTGCAGGAGATGCGGAAGAATACCTCCTGCCTGGTGTTCTGCCCGCTGTACTACCGGAACCGGAACTTCGGATACGTGGTGATGGAGCTGGGCAGCGGAACCGGCGCGGCGCTTTACTCCGTGCTGATGCTGCTTAACGGCGCCCTGATCTCCCTGTTCCTCCAGACGAATATCAAGAACTACGCCGCCACCATTGAAAACATGGCTGTGCATGATATCATGACCGGCATGCTGAACCGCCGCGGCTATATGGAACAGGCACCGCTGGTGCTGGACCAGGCGCGGAAGGCCGGAAAAAGCTTCACCATCATCAGTATGGATATGGACCATATGAAGCGGATCAACGATACCTACGGCCACCTGAAGGGCGACGAGGCCATCTGCCGGATGGGCAAGTGCCTGGAGGTGCTGGAGAAGCACGGAATCACGCCGGTGCATATCAGCGGCGACGAGTTCCAGGCCTTTGGCATCCAGAATTCCCCGGAAGAAGCAAAAGAGCTGATCCCGGTGATCCGTGAATCCCTGGACCGGATGAACCGGGAGGATCCGTGGATCAGCGACATCAGCGCAAGTATCGGTGTCTATTCCGCCGTTCCCGGTGAAGAGAACGGGTTGGATGAGTATATGACCAAGGCGGACCGCGAAATGTACGCGGACAAGGCCCGCCGGAAACAGGGGCGGACCTGAGAAGAGGATTACTCCTCTTCGCCCAGGTCCTCGGTCATCTGGACGAGCCTGGCAAACACAGCGTCCGCCACGTCATCGTCCGGCACATTGTAAACGTCATTTCCGTTCTCATCCTGGTCAATCTTCAGGATAAAAACTTCAAGGTCTTCTTCCTCGCTCTCCGGATCGCAGAGGGCGAGGTAACTTTCGCCTTCATACTCCAGGGTTGCCAGGTGTTCAAAGACGGTGGTTTCACCGTTTTCGTCCACCAGTTCCACCAGATTGTCTTCCTCTTCGGGATCGAAGGTGTTGTTCAGTTCATCAGACATGGTTCATTTCTCCTTTACTGTTGATTCGGGTGTTCCTGCAGCCACTGTTCCAGGATGATTGCAGCGGCGACTTTGTCCACTTTGCCTTTGCGCGCCTGGCGGGAAAGCCCGTCCTCCAGCAGCGCGTCTTCCGCGGTGACGGTGGTCAGCCGTTCATCCTGGAAGAAGACGGTGAGCCCAGCCTTTTCCAGCTGCGCGCACAGGTCGCGGACCTTCTTCGCCTGGAAGCCTTCCGTCCCGTCCATATTCAGCGGCAGGCCGGAAACCACCAGCTCCGTTTCATACCGGTCGCAGATTTCCTTAATCTTCCGGGTGTCCGGTCCCCAGCCGACGCGGGTGATCACCTCCACAGGGGAGGCGATGGTCCTTGTGGGGTCGGTTACGGCGACGCCGATGCGGACATCACCGATATCCAGGGCTACAATTCTCTCGTTCACGCGATTTCCTCTGAAAAGGGCAGCCTCCGGGTTTCCGGAGGCTGCGTTCATGCATTAATCCTGGCTGTTGCGCCGCGGGGGACGACGGAAACCGCCGTCGCTGTGACGCGGAGCTTCGCTGTAGGTGATATCGTTGCGGACCAGGTTGATCCGGCCTTGGGCGTCGATCTCATTGACCTTGACTTCCAGTTCGTCGCCGATGTTCACAACATCTTCCACCTTCTCAACCCGTTTGGTGTCGAGCTTGGAGATGTGGATCATACCGTCCTTGCCGGGGGCCAGTTCCACGAAGGCACCGAAGTTCATGATACGGACCACCTTGCCGGTGAACACATCGCCGACTTCGATGTCCTTGGCAATGCCTTCGATGATCTTCCGGGCCTTGTCCGCCGCTTCCTGATCGGGAGTGGAGATGAACACGCGGCCGTCGTCTTCGATATCGATCTTCACACCGGTCTCGGCAATGATCTTGTTGATCATCTTTCCGCCGGGTCCGATGACTTCGCGGATCTTCTCCGGATTAATGGTGAAGCGGATGATCTTCGGCGCGTAGGGGCTCATTTCCGCACGGGGCTGGCCCAGGGTGTCGAGCATGATCTTCAGGATGTGCAGGCGGCCTTCCAGCGCCTGGTGCAGGGCCTGGGTCAGGATGGCGCGGTTGATACCGGCAATCTTGATGTCCATCTGCAGGGCGGTGATACCGTTCATGGAACCGGCAACCTTGAAGTCCATGTCGCCGAGGAAGTCTTCCAGGCCCTGGATGTCGGTCAGGACAGCCAGCTTGCCGGATTCCTTGTCCGTGATCAGGCCCATGGCCACGCCGGCCACAGGAGCGGTGATCGGGACGCCGGCATCCATCAGGCTCAGGGTGGAGCCGCAGACGGAAGCCATAGAGGAGGAACCGTTGGAAGACAGGATTTCGCTCACCAGGCGCAGGGCGTAGGGGAACGTCTCCTCATCGGGAATGACGGGCAGCAGTGCGCGCTCCGCCAGGGCACCGTGGCCGATTTCGCGGCGGCCGGGGCTCTTCATGCGGCCGGCTTCACCGGTGGCGTACGGCGGCATATTGTAGTGATGGATGTAGCGCTTAAAGTCCTCATTGCTGAGGCCGTCCAGCATCTGGCCTTCGCTGACGGTGCCCAGGGTGGTCACGGTCAGGGCCTGGGTCTGTCCGCGGGTGAAGATCGCGCTGCCGTGGGTGCGGGGCAGGACGCCGACATCGCACCAGATGGGGCGGATCTCGGTGACCTTACGGCCGTCGGGACGGATGCCTTCATTCAGGATCTTGGCGCGCATGACTTCCTTATTCAGGTAGTACAGGGCATCCTCGATCTCGCTTTCACGCTCGGGGAAACGCTCCGCCAGGGCGGCAACCGTTTCTTCCTTGGTCTGGGCTTCACGATCCTGCCGTTCCTTGCGGTCGAAGGTCTCGAAGGTCCAGACGCACTTGTCGTACGCGAATTCACGCACGGCGGCCTTGACATCGTCGCCGGTGGTGATCAGCGGAACAACTTTCTTTTCCTTACCGATTTCGGCAATGATTTCCTTCTGGAAGGCAACCAGCTTCTTGATTTCCTCGTGGCCGAAGAGAATCGCGTCCAGCATGGTGTCTTCAGACAGTTCCTTGGCGCCGGCTTCCACCATCATGATGGCTTCTTCCGTACCGGCGACGTAGAGGCTCAGGTCGCTGGCCGCGCGCTGTTCCTCATTGGGGCAGATCACGAATTTGCCGTCCACCCGGCCGACCAGTACGGCGCCGGTGGGTCCGTTCCACGGAATGTCGCTGACCGCCAGGGCGATGGAGGAACCGATCATGGCCGGGATTTCCGGCGGGCAGTCCTGCTCCACGCTCAGGATCGTCACGACGACCTGGACGTCATTGCGCATTCCCTTGTCAAACAGGGGACGCAGGGGACGGTCGATCAGGCGGCAGGTGAGGGTCGCCTTCTCCGACGGGCGTCCTTCGCGCTTGATGAATCCTCCGGGGATCTTACCGACAGAATACTGCTTCTCCTCCACGTCCACCGCCAGGGGGAAGAAATCCACGCCGTCGCGGGGGGAGGGAGCCATCGTGGCGTTCACCATGACGACGGTGTCGCCGTGGTGGACCCACACAGAACCGTTCGCCTGCTCACAGTAACGCCCGAATTCCAGCGTCAGGGGCTTGCCGGCGAAGTCCATGGTGTACAACTTGTGTTCCATACATTCACTCCTCTTCTGCGGAGTCTCGCTCTCCGCTGTATTTCACCGGAGTGCCGTATGCTATCATATGAAAACCCCGCAGGGATTTTCAAGGGATAACATACGATCCTCCGTTCAGAATGTTTAAAACCGCCGGGTGATAAAACATCATCCGGCGGCTTTAAAAGCTACTTGGGTAACCGGGATGCCGGAGAACTTACTTGCGCAGATTCAGCCGGGCAATCAGCGTACGATAGCGCTCGATATCCGTCTTCTTCAGGTACTCCAGCATGTTGCGGCGACGACCGACCATCAGCAGCAGACCGCGGTTGGAATGGTGGTCATTCTTGTTCTTCTTCAGGTGCTCGTTCAGGTGGTTGATTCTCTCGGTCAGCAGAGCGATCTGCACTTCGGGAGAACCGGTGTCGCCTTCGTGCTGCGCATAGGCGGCAATGATCTCGGCCTTGGTCATGGGGTATTCCTCCTCTTATTTCCGCTTTTCGCGGTATTCAGCCCGACAATCGCCGTGAACTCAGCGGAGCGTCGGAGATTCGGCAGCCTGAGTCAACGGTTCATTCGTGAGCCGAAGGGTATTGTACCAAAATCGAAGGAATTTGTAAACCATTTCTTTTTCCCGTGATTACAGCTGGAAGAGGCGGACGCCGGTTTCGCCGTCATACTCCTCCACCATCACGGAGACCACTTCCGTATGGCTTGTGGGAATGTTCTTGCCAACGTAGTCCGGCCGGATCGGCAGCTCCCGGTGGCCGCGGTCGATCAGGACCGCCAGCTGGATATTCTTCGGCCGGCCGTAGTGGAAGACCGCCTCGATGGCGGCGCGTACCGTGCGCCCGGTATAGATCACGTCATCCACGAGGATCACGGTCTTGCCGGTGATATCGCAGGGTATTTCGCTTTTGCCTTCTGCCGGCGCGTTGCCCAACTCGGTCAGGTCGTCCCGGTAAAGGGAGATGTCGATGCTCCCCACCGGGACTTCCTTTCCTTCGAAGCGGGAGATATTCTCCTTCAGCATGGCGGCCAGCGGCATGCCCCGCCGGTGGATTCCCAGCAGCACCAGGTCGGATACGCCGCTGTTCTTCTCAATAATCTCATGGGTGATGCGGGTCATGCTCCGGCGCACGGCCGCTTCGTCCATGATTTCAGATTTCAGTTTCATTTCTGGCTCTTTTTCAGGTCTTTCTTGTCGAACAGCATGAACATCACGTTGACCAGCATGCCCAGGATCAGGGCGACAGCGATGGCGGTCAGCGTCACGGAGCCGATCTTCAGGGCCATGCCGCCGATACCGGCGATCAGGATCACGGAAGCGGTGAACAGGTTCCGGTTGTCGTTCATGTCAACGGGCTGGAGCATCTTCAGGCCGGACACGGCGATGAAGCCGTACAGGGTGATACAGACACCGCCCATGACGCTGTTCGGGATCGTGCTCAGGAAGGTGACGAAGGGCCCGATGAAGCTGAAGCCAATGGCCATCAGCGCGGTCACCAGGATGGTCAGCACGGAAGCGTTACCGGTGATAGCGACGCAGCCGACGGATTCACCGTAGGTGGTGTTCGGGCAGCCGCCGAAGATCGCGCCGGCAATGGAGCCGACACCGTCGCCCAGCAGGGTGTTGTGCAGGCCGGGCTTTTCAAGCAGGTCCTGGCCGATGATGGAGGACAGGTTCTTGTGGTCCGCAATGTGCTCCGCGAAGACGACGAACGCCACGGGAATGTAGGCAACCGCCAGGGTCGCGATATATTCGAGGCTGACTTCCTTGAAGCCCTTGAAGCCGTCAACGAAGGTGAAATCAGGAACCCACTTCATGTTTTCGAAAGCTGCCAGGTTGATGACCTTCAGCTCTTCGTTTCCGGTCCATCTGCCGATCAGGGTGAACAGGACCGCTACCAGGTAACCGACGACAATACCGATGATGAAGGGGATCAGCTTCATGATCTTCTTGCCGCGGATGGAGCAGTAGATGACGGTGAGCAGGGTCACCATCGCGCAGGCAAAGCTGACCCAGGCGACGGGGCTCATTACATAGGCGCTTCCGTTGTTCGCGGCACCGTGCAGCGCATCGCTGATGGCATTGCCGGAAAGGCCCAGACCGATGATGGAAACCGTGGGGCCGATAACGACAGGGGGCATCAGCTTATTGATCCACTTGACGCCGCTGATCTTCACGATGGCAGCGATCACGACGTACACAAGGCCCGCCATTCCGGCACCGATGATCAGGCCGGCAAAGCCCATGTTGACAGTGGCCTGCGCGGTGGCAGCGCCGGTGAAAGCGGCGGCCATGGAGGGCAGGAAGGCGAAGCTGGAGCCGAGGAACACAGGGCTCTTGAACCGGGTGAAGAGCAGGTAAACGATGGTGCCGACGCCGGCGCCGAACAGCGCAGCGCTCTGGCTCATCATGCGCGCTCCTTCACCGAACGTGGCGACAACCGTGTTATTGGTGATCGCAGGCACAGCGATGGTCGCCGCCAGGATGGCCAGCAGCTGCTGGAAGGCGAAGACAATCAGCTGTCCAATCTTCGGCCGGTCGTTGACTTTGTAAACAAGATTCATAAACCAAACCCCCTTTTTTATTTTCGGAGGGTCTCAGACATGAAAAAGAGCCTGCCGGCTGTTTCGGCAAGCTACGATCTTCCCCTATGTGACCCCGCAAGGCCATCTGGTCGCATCTTGTCGGCATCCCGTACCGTCTTAAAGACCCACCGCGGATACTATATCATGTAGAGGGAAAGGAAACAAGGCCCTATTTTTTACAATTATATGAAAAATCCTGAGATTGAAGCGTATCGAAAAGGGCAGGGGACAGCGTGAAATTTCTCCTTGACAAACCTTTTTTGATGAGATATCATAACAAAGCCGCTTGCGAGGCGGAGCCGTTTCCGGCAGTGCTTGCGCGGTATCCGGGAGCATAGCTCCGCTGGGAGAGCATTTGCCTTACAAGCAAAGGGTCACAGGTTCGAGCCCTGTTGTTCCCACCATACACGCGGCCCGGTAGCTCAGTTGGTTAGAGCGCCAGCCTGTCACGCTGGAGGTCGAGGGTTCGAGCCCCTTCCGGGTCGCCAACATAAGCCTTGGTAGCTCAGTCGGTAGAGCATGTGACTGAAAATCACAGTGTCGGTGGTTCGATTCCGCCCCAAGGCACCATTTATGCGGTAGTAGCTCAGTTGGTAGAGTGCCACCTTGCCAAGGTGGATGTCGCGGGTCCGAGTCCCGTCTACCGCTCCATTTTTTTACGGTGCCATAGCCAAGTGGTAAGGCGAAGGTCTGCAAAACCTTTATTCTCCAGTTCGAATCTGGATGGCACCTCACGAAGAAACCCTGCAGAATCAACGTCTGCAGGGTTTTCCATTTTCTTCCATTTCCGGAAATTTTGGTCTTGTTGCTTATTCTGTTGCTTACTCGTCATTTCGCCTGTTTTTTCTTCCTCGCCTGGGCGATCGCATTGGTCATCACATCGGTCGTATGCTGGGATGCTTTTTCGAATAAGTGTGTATAAATATCCAAAGTTGTGCTTGCTCTGGAGTGGCCCAGTCTGCGGGAAACTTCTTCGATGGTGCAGCCGGATTCGATCAGGAGGGAAGCGCCGGTATGTCGCAGACTGTATAGGGGAGCATCTTTCAGATTGTATTCTTTCTGGATTTTTCTCCACTTGCCTGTTACGTTGTTCAGGTACAGCCGGTTTCCAATGGTGTTTGTAAATAGGGCATCATGATTCGGCCATGCATCTCCGGCTTTCAGCTTGTCAGCTGCCTGTCTGGCTTTTCCATTTCTCAAGAATCTTCAGGACGGATTTTGGAAGTACGATTTCCCGATTGGAAGCCTTCGTCTTTGGCCTGTCGGTCCGGACGGTTCCTTTTTCCTTGATGTAGTTGGATCCTGCCTTTATGGTCAGTATACCATCCTTCAGATCGGACCAGTCCAGGCCGATCAGCTTTCCAGGCCGACAGGATGTGTACATCTCAAGAATGAAGAAAGCTTTCCACATCGGATCTTTGATATTCTCAAGGGTATCCATTACCTTTGCAATATCTTCCATGTCCAGGAAGGCGGCTTCCGGGGTATCCATCCGCGGCGGATCGACAGCGACCATTGGGGAGATGGTGATGTATCCGGATTTGACTGCAAAGTTCAGGATGGCGGAGAGAAGTTGGTGGTAATGCCGGCGATATGTTCCGGATAGTTTCCCGTTCTTGGATCTGTTATTAGTGGTTTTCGCGTTTTCCAGCTTTTTGTAAAATTCGCGGATCTGCCGGGCAGATAAATCCTGGACATATGCCTTTCCGAGGGCGGGAAGGATTCTTGTGTCCAGCAGCATCCGGTATGACGGCATAGATAATATATGTGATGAGCGTTCCGAAGCATACATCGGATAAAAAGTGATTGGTCATGAAAACACAAAAGGACCGTCCCCTTGTGCGCTCCGGGAGGCAGTCCATTCCGTTTACGAAAAAAAGAGCGCCGAAGCGCGTTTTCCATAAAACAGTTTTAGACCAGAAATGAACAAAAATAGGTGTCTTGCCTATTGGGTTGGTCAAATACTGATTATGGAGGAGCAACAATATGATTATCGCTCACGCAGAATTCGACATGGACAGCAATTGCGTCTGGGCCAGAACTTCCGAAGGAAACATTGTCATCGTTGACTGCGATGCTTATGAAAAAGCATATGCTGACGGGATGTACCAACGGTCTGAATTGGACTGGCTCATTTATAATGCACCCAGGGAATACGTTCAGCTTGCACTGACAGGAAATGTGAAGTCTTATCTGCAAAACTGCTCGCACCGACTGATCGGCTGATCATCAGGAAGTACAAATTTAGCAGAAGGCCAGGGCAATACAATTCTGTTGTCCTGGTTTTTTTATGCGTTGGGTATGGCGAACGAGGAAAGCGCCACACTTCCGAAAAAGTGAAGTTCTCGATCATGTGGGCTATGCTTTAGCGTTTTTGATGGCTCTCGCCTCTGCTTTGAACTTACCATTCTTTATGGCACGGAAGGTACGGTAGAACGGTAAAATTGGCAGTAAGATCTTGTGCTTGTAAAAAAAAGGATAATATCCAGCCATAGCAGTATAGTCCTTATTCTTTTTGTTGATCGGAACGAAAAAACGATCCAGCATATATCGAATCTTGCTGTTTCCGTTTTTTCGAATCTTATTTTCTACCCGATGCTGCGTTGTTCCATACACGCCAGAGGACATGATGTATTCCAGCATCTCCCGGTCTGCCTCAGTCAGTTCCCCACCTGAAAACAGATGCTGCGCCAGGGTGCGGTTTTGTGCCTCAAACTCCGCCATGCCCAGCTTTTCCGTCTCCGCCTGCACATAGTCCATGTCGAGCTCTGTTTTTTGCAGACACACATAGGTATCCACCAGCGAGCGCAAGCCCGTACCGCTTATGGAATAGTGCTTGTATTCATGGGCGGTCACATAAAGGTAGAAGTCCTCCGGGCTTAAGTGCTTTTCACAGCCGTCTCCAAGCAGCCGTTTTTCCACATCCCGGTAGTACTCATACAGCTTTTCATCATGACCGGGGCCGAACAGGGCCGAGTGCATTTCAAAGTTGCTCACCGGCTCCTTGTGGTAGACATCGTGGTTGCTGGTTCCGAAATGCTCCGTACTGAAGCCCAGCCCCTCCATGATGCTTTTCACGTCTTCGGCTCTCTTCGCGTCAAACAGGATATCATGGTCGGACATCTGGCGCATGCCGTAGATGGGATAGAGGTGCTGGAGCACGGTGCCCTTGAGGGGCATATGCCAGATCCCCGCGGCGTCCATTTCGGCAAAGAGCGCGTCCATCTCCATGTCCATCGTCGAGCTTTTGAGGACTGAATGCTCCAGATCTTTCGCAAAGCGCGCGTCCTGCACACCCGCCGCTTTCAGCGCCGGTGCAACGGTCGCAGCCAGCAGATGCCGGGAGGCCAGCTTGTATATCGCATCCAGATCCATGCCGGCAACCCGCTCCGGATCCGGCTTCGCGCCGTTTACAGCGCATGATACGAGATCAATCAGATCCTGTGTTTCCATGGTTTATCCTGCTTTCCTGTTTTTCCATAACGAATCAAGGCCCGAAGGTTCACTCATGAGCCCTGGTTTTCTTCCATTCTCTTTCGATTTTGTCCACGACCCGATGGGGCAGCAGTAAAAGCGGCCTCAATCGCCACAGGGCGCACCAGCGCTCAGCGCGCCTTTGCACTTTCGGGTCGTCGCAGTCGATCGTCTGCTTTCCGCGCTTGATCAACTTCACTTTACCGAGGATACGCGAACGCGGGAACCAGCCGTCCGGCTTCGGGTTGCCGTCGCCGAAGGTCTGCACCCGGTCGCCGTCCAGCTTCCACACCCGGTGCAGGCAGTAATTCGCGGTTTGGAAGTGTCCCGGAAACAGCACGATGTCGCCTACCTTGATTTCCTCCGGCTGAACGCTCACAAGCATGACCTTGTCCCTGTTCACGCGGATCAGCGGGCGCATACTGCCGCCCACCACAGTGAACCAGATTGGTGGAGCTTCCGCACCGCCTTCCCGCATAGCCATCCACTGCTCAATGGACAGGGAGACACGCTGCGTCATGCTTCCGCCACGCCCGCCTCGATCAGCGAGGTGATTGTATTCTGCACGTCTTTGCTTGCAATATCGAGAGAGACATCATACTCCTGTGTCAGCGCATCGGCGATTTCCTCCTGAGTGCTGCCCTTTTGCAGATGTTCAAAGATGAACGCACCGGTATCATTCAGCATTAGCGAGCCATTAAACTCTTTCACATTCTTGCCCGTGGGCATCACCAAGTTCATGCCCGGCACTTTTCTCAAAATGAATCCATTCTTGATCTTCATATCGTTTGCTCCTTGCCTATATCTTTAAGCCCGGTATCGGGCGGTTTTGCCGAAGGTCAGCCGAGATTCTGCGAATCCCGGCTGACGAGGGTGGCTTCTTGAGCCTTCACCATGTGGATACAGCAGATGTTCCGTATCTGGCCATATCAATAGACGTTGCATGCAATAGCAGAAGTATTAGAATAAGTACATCCGCTTGCTGTGATGCGGTCGCTGGCATCAAACTCCACCTTGGTGACCTCAGGGGTCTCATAGACCTTCTTTTCGTTCTCCATTTTGGTTTCCTCCTTTCCGTTTGAGAATATGTTTACCGCCATGGGCGGGAAACAACGATTCAAAAGGGCAGGCTATTTTGCCCGATATTCTTCGGAAATGTCTGCCTGCCGTCTCATCCACGCACAGGTTTCACTATTACACAAATGCCTTGCGGCAAAACTCTTGTGCTGTGTCGGACAGTAGTGACACTTATCCTTGTGAGAGCATCTGTGGCACTCCTCCGGTACTTCATAGTCCTTCACGCCATGGTTGACCTCTCTCCACGCAGCTCTAAAACCGATATTCTTCACATCGACACAGATCACATCCCGCGGGAAACCAAGACAGGGTTCCATAGTACCGTCCCAGTTTACAGCGAAGGTGGTTCTTCCACCATTACAAGAAAGCCCGCGCTGCATGATACGTGATTCATCGTCCGGAATGTCCCCCATGAACTCCGCCTCTTCCTCCGTCTGACTTCTGGGCTTGCGCGGAAACATATCCCGGTATTTTCGGTGAATGCGGGCATTTTCCTCCAGGCTCATGCCGAAATCTTCCATACTGCGCCCGGTGTCCTGGTTTGCCTCAAACAATGCAACATTTACATTAACATCCTCTGCACCGAGAGTACCGGCGTATTCCATGATCCGATCCACCCAAGGCAGCATATAGGCGCTGGGGGTGATCTTCAGTTGAACGTGCAGCCCTGCCGCTATGGCGGCACGGACATTCGTTGTTACTGTTTCAAATACATCATGCCCGGTGACAGCCGTATAGGATTCCCCGTCACAGCCGTAGAGGGACACATCAATGACATAGGGCGGGTATTCGGTGAACAGGTCGATCATGCCCTTGTTCAGCAATATGCCGTTGGTTTTGACACGGACAGACATCCCCTGATCAATCAGATACATATAGATTCTCTTAAAGTCCGGGTGTGTCATGGCCTCGCCGCCGGTGAGCAGGGCGATCATCATGCCGTTCTCTATTGCCTGCCCCATCAGGTCGATCCACTGATCCCCGTCAAGCATTCGTTCCTTTACTGTCGGGTCGGTGAGGTGGACATAACACATCTTGCAGTCCAGATTGCACAGCGGCGTCAGCTCGAAGCTTCCGCTGATCGGCGTATCGGTCTCCCGCGCTTTCTTCATCGCTTCCTGTAGGAATTGGTTGTAGTTTATCGTTTTCATAGGCTTTCACCCCTTGCGTATCGTTTCGTAGGTCAGCCGCACCGCTGCTTCGTTGGGCAAGCAACACAGGTGGAACATCGGCACTTCCCGCGCCAACTGACCCATCAGCGCAGTCGCTCCGTCCATAGCAGCATCGTCCCACACGGGCATCATGGCCTGTTTCAGCATAACCGACATCGCATGAACCGGATTCATGGATGTGATGCAGTTCTCCTTGGCCTGTTCCAGCCACACCAGCGCCCGCACGGGAACGGAGGTCTGGCGGTGGATCGCGTCTTTGCCGTCCCAGGGCATCCCAAAACCGAGCCAGTTCCCGTCAATCTTACGAAGCCCGGGCCGGTCGCCGATAATGAAATCTGCGCCCAGATACTTTTCCCACAGCATCGCCTGTGTGGACTTGCCCATACCTGACGGGCCGAGGAAGATCACGCCGAAGCCGTCCTTTTCCACCAGAGAAGCATGAAGAGGAATCCCGTCCCGCATGACCATACCCGCCTCACAGGCGGCGCGGATGGAGCTGGACAGGGGGATGGACGGCCGTGTGTGCAGTACATGCCCGTTTCTCTCGATGTCAAAGAACCGATCCGTCACCCAAATGGTCAGTTCGCCATAATCCCGGCTTGCCAGCACGGTATTTCGCGCTCCTTCGGCCAGGCGGCGTTCGTCCGCCAGCGTATTGACAAATACCCAGCCCGCGCCCGTGTCGTGGATGGTGAAATACTCGGTCTCATAAACCATGGGACAGCTCAGCGCCCACGAGCGCTTTTCCTCCAGTTCCCCGGCGTCGCCCAGGCGCAGAGAGAAGGTATGGCTATAGGGCATGGAGGTCGCAAAATCCGCGAGATACTTCACGGATTCATGCCCGGCTATGCCGTCATCTGTCAGCAGGCGGTATCCCGCAAAGAAATACTCGTGCAAGCCCTTACCCCTCTCTCTGTTCCTTCTGGTCTGTCACGTCCTCAATGCCCGCTTCCGTGAAGCGCAGAACCCGGTCACAGATGCCAAGCGCCGCCTTTCGGTGGGTGACGATGACGACGGTCATGTCCGTCATGGCGCGGAGGTTTTGCAGCAGGCGCTGCTCGGTCAGGTCGTCCAGGGCGCTGGTGGCTTCGTCCAGCAGCAGCACCGGGCAGTCCGAGAATACCGCCCGCGCGATGGCAAGGCGCTGCATTTGCCCCTCCGAGAGGCCGGAGCCGCGCTCTCCCAGCACCGCGTCCGGATCGTCCACGAACTCGTCCGCGCAGGAGATTTCCAGCGCCCGCCGGAGCCTGTGACC
This sequence comes from Clostridia bacterium, assembly GCA_017447185.1. Classification (GTDB taxonomy): domain Bacteria; phylum Bacillota; class Clostridia; order Christensenellales; family Aristaeellaceae; genus Aristaeella. The sequence continues at coordinate 19,890 of JAFSOC010000027.1, forward strand.
GTCATGGGCCGCATCGGGGTCTGCGAAGCTCACAATTTCCCGGATGGTGCCGTTCATCAGGGCATTGCCCTGCGGGACATAGGCGAACAGCCTGCGCCACGAGGCGTCCAAGGTTATTTCGCCCTGGTCGCCAGTCAGATACCGCTCGCCGCCATCCAACGGGTACATGCACATCAGGAGCTTCAGCACCGTGCTCTTGCCGCAGCCGCTGTGCCCGGTGAAGGCGACGTACTCGCCCTTCTTTATCTCGACGGATACACCGTCCAGCACCACGGGAGCCGCGTCGCCCGATTCATAGGTGAAGCTGGCGTTCCGCAGGCCCAGGACCGAGAAGGAATCCAGATAATACTCATATACATCATCCGCGTCCCGCGCCGTCCCGTCATCCGCAAACGCCTCGATCTCCATCAGGCGCTCGGCGCTGGCGGTCATGGCGTAGAAGCGGGGCAGGTAGCCGCTGATGCTGACGAAGGGGCCCTGTATCTGGCCGATCAGCTGCATGATGGCGGTCAGGGTGCCGTAAGTCACTGAGCCGGTCATGATGCCGTAAGCGCAGTACACCACGCCCAGCAGATACATCCCCTGCATGGCGGCGGCAAAGCCGATGTTCGCCACGTTGGAGAAGCGGTTCCGGCGCATCCGCGCAGCCTTGTGGTCGGCCATCGCCTGTGCCGCGTCGCGGCTGGTCTGCGCCTCCGCCACGAAGGATTTGATCATCATCAGGCTGCCGATGCGCTCCTGCAGGAAAATCCGCAGCCGCCCGTCGCTCTCCTGTATGTTCTTGTGCAGGCGCTTGAGCACCTTTCGGAAGGCGTAGGTCAGAGCGCACAGCGCAATGCCGCCCGGGACTAAGATCACGGCGAACATGCGGTCAAGCGCGATGACCATGACCACCGCCGAGACAAGGCGGACGACCGTGCCGACAAGTCCCGGCAGGATCTCCACGATCCCCCCGGCCACCACCGTGGTGTCGCTGGTCAGGCGGTTGAGCCACTCCGCCGTGTGGGTGGCGGAGACGGCGCTGTATTCCTTGCGCAGGATGTTATCCATCAGCCGCTGCTTGAAGCGGTTTTCGATATCTGCCTTCGCCAGCTCCTGCAGCCAGCGGATGACAGCGGAGAGGCTGATCTGCAAGACCACCAGCGCGACGATCAGCGCGACATTGTGCCAGAACGCGCTAACCTCATGCCCCACCGCGCTGTCCACGATGTTCCTCAGCAGCAGAGCATACAACACGCCCAGCGCGCCGCTCACGCCCTGGATCAGCGTCAGGGCGAGTACATAACCTTTCTTTCTTCCCGTGACCCGCCAGAGCCACCGTAACGCGTTATCCAAATCACACCACTTTCACGCAAAAAAGCTATCGGACAAAGGGGATAGTTTCACCTTTGTCTGATAGCTTTCTGGTATCAAATATGGAAAAAGGGCGCAGTTATGCCTGCCTGCCTGCCTGATCGTGCGCCGTCTCGTCATTGCTGTCAAGTCCCTTTCTGTCTTTTCCGTGTACTGGTTTGCTTCTCCTTAGTCACAGAATGCAATATCTTCATTCCATGACAGTATATTATCATATTTTACAGGCCAGAAATCAAGGGGGTGTTCCAGAATGTCAAGTCTGTTTCGGCAACGGAAGATACTGAAGGTTTTCCGGAAGCTTAATCATATCCCACTCGATCTTCTTTGCGGCATAGACCATTTCGCTGTAATGAATATCCGCACGTTTTTTCCGATATGTTACAATGATCCGATCTGCCCTGTGAACAAGGGTTCGTACGTCGCCTTTCAGAATGGTATTGGGTATGTAACGCCCGTTTTCATCAGACCGGACAAATCCCATACAGGCAGATGTGCTTCCCGCAAGACGCTCGGTAAACAGCACCGGCATGGAACCATTGTATTCACCCAGCATGTTAGCGGACAGATTCTTTGAGATCAACCTGGGCAGCACTTCCATTTTCCAGATGGTTGTTACGTCTTCCGCAAAGCTGAAATCATCTGTGGAAAGCCTGCGGTCAATGCACATTTCATAGAAATGCTGGGCGCTGAGTTTTGTCTGAACGCCCGTTAAGTGCTTAAAGTTGCTGGCATCGAAAGTGACTTCCAGGCTGTAAACTCGTTTGTGCTTATCCAGGCAAAGAAAAAGCAGGCTTTGATCAATCAGATTCTTCCGATAGCTCTCCGCGGCAGTGAAAAGAATTGAAAGAGCCGCCTTCTTTGAAATGGCCATTTGCTTTCCTCCCTGAATATTGAAAGGGAGACTGCGACACCGTAATGCCACTCGTCTCCCTTAATGACTGATTTTATCGATGTCCGCCATCCGCAGGCCCCTGCGTCCTGCACCATAACGGGTTTTATCGTTGCCCGCCAACCTCAGGCTCCTATGTCCTGCACCGTTTCGGATTATAGGTGTCAGTCACACCGAAGGGATGACGCCCTTCAACCGCTATTATACTATCATTTCCAGTCTTTCTTGTCAATGAAATTATAGATAGTTGTACGCATGGATGAATGCATTTAGTTATTGATCGAACTCTTTTTGAATCCGCAGTTTCTGGGAATATATCGCACAAAGGTTTCCTGCTGGTATATTCGCATGACTTATCTTCCGGACAAGACGATATTTCAGTTTTATGATATGATTGGCATGATCCCAAACAACGCGTGTGACCAGAAAGGAACAGTTCATGGACGAAATCACCAGGTTTCCGGCAGCAAGACTCTTTAAAGACGGAAGGATCATCACAATCACACAAGGTACGAATAAGCACCGTCTTCCGCTCTTTTACGCACTGCCTAAGGAAATTGTATCCAAAGCAAAAGAGTATCTGGATTTTCCGCGCTGTCCGTATGATCCGATCTGGACCGACAAGTATGACGAGCAGATCAATGACGATCTTTTTCTACAATTGGTGATGGACAGTTATGCATGGGTTTTCTGGCAGTTTATCGAAGTTCCGGACAAGGAAGGCAATCACCATCGCATGACTGAGAACTTCAATCATTACTCCGGGGATTTCCCGGTTTGGATTCTGTGCTATCGTGCTTTGTCCTATATTCAGCAGAAGTTCGAAGAATTCGGTTTCTCTTTTCCGGTCCTTGGAAGCATGCGTCGTGGAATCGAAGTGCCGTGGACTTCTTATGAATATTTCTTTTCCATAATCGCCACAGTCACTCCCAAAATCATCGAAGAGCAGAACTGGCAACCAACCATTGACGATGCCTGGCTGAACCGGACGCCGGAAGATTTTGGGAAGTTTGCGAGCAGGGCAAAGACAGATTTTTATCGCGCTTGGACACATTCGCGTACGAAAATCGGCGTAATGGAATCGCTGGATACAGATGAAAATGAAACGGAGCCAGCAGCACTCGAGCGTGAAAGTTTTGAGGACGAGATCATCAGCAAGCTGCGCATTGAAGACTTTATCAAAACGCTTTCTCCCCGCGATCAGCAGATCCTGAAACTGAAAATGCAGCAGTATACTGATCAGGAAATCGCCGCCGAAGTTGGCTATTCCACGCACAGTGCCGTCGTAAAAAGAATTCAGCATATTGCTAAATGCTATGATCAATATGTTCAGACTGAGTACGAAGAGTATCTGAAAAGTTTTGACTGATGTCATGAGAAAAATGAAAAAAATCTATTTGCTCTGGAACATTTTCCGGGGCATTATGTCGATTGCATTATGAAGGGTGATCCTTCGGGCAGACAAAGCCGCTGATCAAAGCAGCGGTTTTTTTGTGCTCAAAAACAATTCGGACGACACTACGTCCGGGAAAGGAGGACGCATGAAGCGCATCAACAGCCGTAAGGCTGACGGAAAGGAGGTGGAAAAAATATGACCGGCAATTATGAAAAGACTTTGCAGAAACTGGAGCTGGCTGAAGAGAAGCTGAAAAAAGCTTCTCAAAAGAAAAAGGATCTGGAAGCGGAAAAGAAAACGCTCCTGGAGAGGGCTGAAACCGAACGTCTTTCTTCCCGCGGAATGATTCTGGAATCGTTCCTGAAAGAACCGTTGGTTCTGAAGAACGAAGATATCACTTCACTGCTTGGGATGATGTTCCGCAGCAGCTTCAGCCAGAAAAAACTGGACGAACTGATCTGTAAGCGTAAAGGAATCCCGCTTGAAGAAGGAAGTGCTTCTGATAAAGCTGAGGAATCCGCTTAACCGTTTTCCAACCGAACCGGCAGAGAGCCGCTCCATCGCGAGCGGCTCTCTGCATTTCCCGAAGAAAGGAGAAAAAACCAATGGACCCTGTTAATGAAACCATGCAGTCCGAGCTGGATCGGATTAATCAGGAAATCCAGAATGCGAAGGACGAAGAACGGTATTACCGCCACCAGGTCAGGATCCTCAGGCATAAAGGAAAAGGGCTTGACCGTAAAGTCCGGGATCATCGGATTTACACCCGAGGCGGAATGCTGGAAAAGTTTTTGAGGGAGCCCATGCTGCTCACGAACGATCAGGTCTTCCGGGTTCTGCAGGAGGCGTTTCATTGCGAATCCGTCAGAAATCTGGAAAGCAAACTGATCAGCGAAACAACCGAAGCGCTGGCTGAAGAGGCGGCGCGCGAGGAAACTGGGTAACTGTCCTGATTTATCAGGCGCAATTATACACCGGTGCCCGGTGCAAATTGCGCTCTGCGAGGCAGCGCTCCGGCTTTCGCCTTCGCTTTGAGATGAAGATTCCGGCCGGAATCTTCATCAGCAGGGGCTTGCCCCTGCGCCGGAAACCGGCTACCCCAATCATGCTCTCTGCCTGCGTTTTTACACAGGCAGAGAGCCAGTAACGAGAAAGGAAGTGTTCGCGGCATGGCGTGTCCGCATTTTAAAATCTCTGTCCGCTCACGCAGCGGGGGCGATTCCGCTGTTGCCGGCTCTGCTTATATGTCCGGTGAAAATCTGTACAGCGAATTCGACCAGCGGATGAGATATTACCACTATAAGGCGGCTGAAGTGATGGCAAAAGATGTGCTTCTTCCGCCTAACGTCCCCGAATCTTACGCTGATCGGCAGACGCTGTGGAATGCTGTCGAAAGAGTGGAAAAGCAGTGGAACTCACAGCTTTCCCGCGACATCATCATCGCACTGCCGAATGAAATTCCCGCCGATCAACATGAACAGCTTGTCCGGGAATTTTGTCAGGAGCAGTTCGTATCGAAAGGCATGATTGCTGATTATGCCATCCATGACAAACACGATGGCAATCCGCATGTACATATCATGCTGACGATGCGTCCAATGGACGAAAAGGGCAATTGGCTGCCGAAATCAAGAAAGGTTTATGACCTGGATGAAAACGGCGATCGCATCCGGCTTCCCTCCGGAAACTGGAAAAGCCATAAGGAGAATACCGTGGACTGGAACGATCAGGACAAGGCGGAACTCTGGCGGTCATCCTGGGCAGATCTGGTGAACTGCAAGCTGGAAAAACTGGACTGCTCTGAAAGAATCGACCTGCGTTCTTATGAACGACAGGGAAAAGAAATCGTGCCGACGGTTCACCTCGGTCCGGCTGTCGCTCACATGGAAGCAAAGGGCCTTCGGACGGAGATCGGTGATTATAACCGGGAGATCATCGCGCACAACAGGAAGGTGTTGAACTTGAAGAAACTGATTATGGAAATTGGCCAGCGGATCAGGGATGCCATCGAAAAGATGAAGCAGCTCCGCGCAAGAAAACCCGAAAAGCCTGAGCCTTTGCTCTCGGATTACGTTGTGAAATACAACACGATCCGTAAACAGGGACGGTCGGAATGGAGCCACGCGGCCCGGGAAAAAGCCAGCGTGAATGATGTGAAGCTTCTGGGCAGCGTCATTGCGTGGATGACCCATCACAAGGTAGGAACGCTGACGGAGTTCAGGGACTTTATCGGAAAATACCAGGCGCAGTTTGATCGGCTGAAAGAGATTGGAAAAGAAAACCATCGTCTGGAAACCGCCCTGAAACACCTGGAAAACCATGACAAGCTCCTGCCGATTGTTCAGCAGAGCAAGAAAGGGTTTGCCAGCACACAGAAAAAGTATGCTGAGGAGCACCAGGAAGAACTGGATTCGTTCCGGAAATCTCTTCGGTATATGCGGGCAAACAATCTGACGCCGGATGATATGAAACGACTGAAGAATGAAAAGGAGGAGCTGGCCGCTGAACGTGAACGGATCAACGCGGAACTGATCAGCGAGGACATTGATCCGGCAGTTGTAAGGAAGATCATTGACTGTGTGGAAACCGTTCAGAAGTCGGATGCTGAAAAAGCTGAGATAAAACCTGAAAAAGCTAAAGCAAAGACCCTGCGTAAGCCTGAGAAGAAAGAATCCATTCATGAACTGCTCCGGAAGGCGCATTCCGAAAGTACGGCCAGGGATGCCGAAAGATCCCGGAAAAAACCCGAGCAAAATATTGGGGAACGTTAAGGAGGAAATGAAAATGAGTATTGGTAGATTTACCATCGATGGAAACGGAACGGTCCACGTAAAGAATGAATCCGCTTACTGGATTCCGGAAATGACTGTCATGGAAGTCATTCACGGAACGACCTATATCGTTACCGGCAGTTATGAGGGCACGGAATCTATTTACCGGAATCTGGAACGGATCATGGAAAGAAAAGCAACTGGCGCTTCGAATAAATCCGAAGAATCTGACGAAACCGATGAAGAAACGGAGGGATGACCCATGACACCGGAAGAGAAATATGATATGATGAACCCGACCAATCCTGTACCGCAAGACACCCTGACAGAGAAGGAGGAAAAGACATTGTCAGGGAACAAAATCACCGCACTTTATTGCAGACTCTCTCAGGAGGATGATCGTTTCGGAGATAGCGTATCCATTGAACATCAGAAGGACATACTTCTCCGGTACGCAAGGGAACATCGTTTCCCGAATCCGGTTTTCTTTGTGGACGATGGCTACAGCGGAACCAATTTTGATCGGCCTGAGTTCCAGAAAATGCTGGCTGAAATCGAAGCTGGAAAAGTTGGAGTTTTGATTACCAAGGATCTTTCCCGGCTTGGCAGAAATCAAGCGATGGTCGGACTGTATACCAACTTTACCTTCCCTGAGCATGGCGTCAGGTATATCGCAATTAACGATAACTATGATTCCATTGATCAGACCAGCGTGAACAACGACTTTGCCGGAATCAAAAACTGGTTCAATGAGTTCTTTGCCAGGGATACCAGCCGTAAGATCCGAGCAGTCAACAAAGCTAAAGGCGAAAAAGGGATTACGCTGACCACCAATGTCCCGTACGGATATCTGAAAGATCCTGAAAATACCAAGCACTGGATTGTTGATCCTGAAGCGGCAGATGTTGTCCGTCACATCTTCGATCTGTGCATGGAAGGACGGGGACCTAATCAGATCGCGAAGCAGCTGAAGGCTGAGAAGATCCCGACGCCGGCAGTCCACAAACAGCAGTTGGGCATTAATCATCCCAACAAAATTCCGGAAGACCCGTATCACTGGAGCGGAGCCGAAGTTGTCAGCATCCTGGAAAAACTGGAATATACCGGGTGTGTTGTAAACTTCAAAACATACTCCCTCTCCATATGGGACACAAAGAAGCGGGATAATGACAAAGAGAAATGGGCAATCTTCCCGAATCAGCACGAAGCCATTATTGATCCGGAAGTCTTTGAGAGAGTGCAGGAAATCCGTCAGCATCGGCACCGGCAGACCAGAACAGGAAAAAGCAGTATCTTTTCCGGGCTGGTATTCTGTGCGGACTGTAAAGGCAAGCTTTACTTCTGCTCAAGCCGGACATTCAAACCCAATCAGGATTTCTTTGAATGCTCCACGTACAGGTCAAGCAATACCAGATGCCGCGGGCATTATATCCGCGCCGTGGTTCTGGAACAGTTAGTCCTGAAGCACATTCAATTTGTGACAAACCATGTGCTGCGCTATGAGGATCATTTCCGGGAAATGATGATCAGAGTCCGGGAACAGGCAAGCGCGGAGCAGCTGAAAAACTGTCAAGCGCAGATCAGCAAGGATGAAAAGCGTATTTCCGAGCTGAAGCGCCTGTTCATGAAGATCTATGAGGACAATGCCGGCGGACGCCTGAGTGATGAGCGCTACGAGATGCTGAGTGCCAGCTATGAAGCGGAACAGAAGCAGCTGGAAGCGGAAGTGAATGATCTTCGTCAGAAGATGGAAGTACAGGAAAAGAATCAGGAAAGCCTCGAACAGTTCATTGAGAAGATCAAGGCTTATGGGCAGATCGACAAGCTGGATGGGTATATCCTGCACGATCTGATCAAGGCGATCTATGTGGGAGCTCCTGACATGAGCAGCGGACGCAGGGAGCAGAGCATCCATATCGAGTACAATTGCGTCGGCTTCATCCCGATCAATGGACTGACAGAAAAGCAAACAGCGTGACCGAAATCACGCTGTGAGCCTTGAAAACACTGGCTTTCAACCAAGTTAGATACCAGTTTTTCAATAAAACTGTTTTATGACAGCCGCCCGGAAGCGCTCCTGTTTATTCGGGTTTTACGGATACTGTTTTTACATCCAGTCTTTCAGATTGAAGTCAGGATTCGGGCATTCCGGCAGCGGTTCGCCCTTCTTGTGGTACTGAATCTGATACATATAGTACCGCTCATCCGACGTACACTTCTTGTAATATACATCGTAATCCTTTGTTTTGTATTTTGCGGCGAGATAATCGCAGTACGCCAAAAACTCATTCATGGTGCCGCCGGAAGTTTTTTCCATCTCTTCGTTTGAAAGCTTGTTCTTCATTTCGCTCATTGTCCGCATCTCCTTTCAGCGTTGTCGTTCGGATTGTTTTCATCTGTTTATACGCAGAAAAACGCTGGATGGCAGTTTTTCAGTTCCATAAAAATCTCCATACGGCTTACCGGGATTTCCGTTCCGGATGCCTTTCATAATAAGCCTTTTTGTCCGCATACATTTCCCCGTCCGCCGCCCGCATGGCCGCGCGGATATCCTCTTCGCCGCGGATGACATGCACGCCGGTGGAGAAAGCCAGCCCTTCAACCGCGGCGGCCCGGTCATGAATCTGCTTCCGCTTTGCCGCGGCTGTTTTCTCATCCATTCCCTCTGCGATGATCATAAATTCATCGCCGCCGGCCCGGTACACTTCACTGTCCGGGAACACTTCGCGCAGGATTGCCGCCGCTTTCTTCAGGATCCTGTCTCCCGCGCTGTGGCCCTCCTCGTCGTTGACGCGCTTCAGCCCGTACAGATCACAGAAAACCATCGCGCAGGGCGTCCACAGGGAAACCTTCCCGCCGCGGATATTGTCGATAACGGCGTTCATGCTGTTGCGGTTCCGCACGCCGGTCAGCATATCCACGGAACTCATGATCTCCAGCCGCTGCAGCAGCCGGTAGTTCGCAATTTCGGCAGCCAGGAAGAACGTGGTCAGCTCAAGGGTTTCCTTGATCTTAACCGTGTTCTCCTCATTGAAATTGTTGACCCACATATAACCCAGCGTTTCCCCGTTGTATTTCAGCGGAAACAGGACCACGCTCCGTACGCCGACGGCTGTCAGGGACCGGTGCCATACCGGATTGACTTCCCTGAGCCATTCCATGTCTTGCGCGTTTTTGATGATGACGCAGGAACTTATTTGACAATCAGTTTTTCCGCAGGTTTTGCAATCAAACAGCTGCCGTTATATTTCTCTGATGATATATATTTATATGGTGTTTTAACAGAAAAAGAAGGCTCATTTTTCAAAATAGAATGGGAGGATGGATCATCAGATAGCTTCTACTATATAATTGATGATAAAGGTAATAAGAAACTTATGAACGATATGTATACTGAAAGTTATTATAAAGAATCTAATGAGGGCGCACAATGCATGTTTTTAGGTGCATATTTCTATTGGGCTTCCAAACAGTGAAACGAGGAACTGTGTTTGTTCTGTCGATTGAAAACAATGAATTTGGAATGATGCAGTTCTGAGGTTGGAAGAATTCTTGGTCCAAGTGCTTTTAGCTTTGAGAATATATATGATGCGATTTCTCAGGCGCAGAACGGAAGGGTGATGTGGAATAAGAAAACGACATTCCCGGCTATAGGATCGTCGTTGATGAAAGGGTTAGGAAGATCCAGTATCGAAACATCTCTGCTAGTTAAGAGGGAGAAAAGCTGACGGAGGTGGGGATAGCTTGACGGGAGAGTGGCTACTTATCTACCCGGTAATGGCTGAATCATAATCCGGCGTGCTAAATTGAAAGTAAAGCGAATAAAGGTTAATTGAGCTCCGTATATGAATTAAAATGCACTTGGCAATTTGATCGGATTGTTGTGGATCAGAGTGAAAACCCGAAAATCCTCGTGCTTATTTTGGTGCTTACTGCCTCTTTTTTCGCCCTGAATTGCCCCTAAATTCCGGAAATGGAATTTGATTTATCGTGATGTTTGCACCTTATAAATCAACGCTTCCGGGGATTCTTCGAAAACGCTGAGAAACGCTCAAAACGGCCTGGGAACCACTGCAAAACCTTTATTCTCCAGTTCGAATCTGGATGGCACCTCACACGAAAACCCTGCAGAATCAATGCCTGCAGGGTTTTTCCTTTGCCTCGGATTTTGGGGTTCATGGGGTCAGGGGCTTATTCAGGGGCTTACCCATCATTTTGCCTTTTTTTTCTTCCTCGCTTTTGCGATCGCGTCGGTCATGACATCGGTCGTACTCC
>JAFSOC010000028.1 GCA_017447185.1 Clostridia bacterium
CCTTTGTACTTTTGTTCCGCAAATGCGGTGTTTCAAGTATAAAGGAGTTCGTGTATAATGTGATCAGCTTAAACACCTGGTCAGAGCAACTTAATCGGCTGGGAAACGCGCTACCGCCGAAGGCGGTTTAGTTCACCCGGAATTTTCCTTTCCATCAGAAATATCAGGGATTTCGCTATACCCTCTGTGCACGAGGGTTTTTCTTTTTCGAAAAAAATTTTGTTGTAACTGTTGACATTACATCTAAACCGTGCTATCATCTGCCCGTCAGATGAAACCATTATGGTTACATCAAATCGGATTTGTCTCATAACAAGGGACGGAAAGGCGGATTAAATGAAAATCGCAGTCGCAGCAGCAACAGGAAGAGTAGCCCGGAAAGTCATCAGAGAAGCAAAGGACAGAGGTTTTGAGGTAACAGCCTTCGTACGGAACCCGGCAGAAATTGACGGTGCGGATCAGGTGATCGTAAAGGATATCTTTGATCTGACAAAAGAAGACCTGGAAGGATATGACGCGGTCGTGGACGCTTTCGGTGCGTGGACGGAAGACATGCTTCCCCAGCACAGCACATCCCTGGCCCATCTGTGTGACTGCCTCTCCGGTAGTGATACCTGCCTGTTAGTTGTCGGCGGTGCCGGAAGCCTGTATGTCAATCCGGAACACACTGCCTGTGTATCGGACGGTCCTGACTTCCCGGACATCTTTAAGCCTCTGGCTGGTGCGATGGCCAAAGCGCTGGGTGAACTGAGGGAACGCGAAGATGTGCGCTGGACATATATCAGCCCCGCAGGCGATTTCCAGGCAGACGGCGAGCGTACGGGAAGCTACATCCTGGGCGGTGAAGAACTGACCCTGAATGAACGCGGAGAAAGCATTATCAGCTATGCCGATTATGCCATTGCCATGATGGATGAAATCGAAAACGGCAGCCATATCCGGAAACGTATCAGCGTTGTCAGGAAATGAAACCGTCACGGTTGCAACGCATCAGGCGGAATGATATAATCTGAATCATCGAGGGGCAGCGCGTCACGGCTCTGCCCCTTATCTTTCAGGGCCGAAGGAGAGAACACCATGCAGATTTCCAGCCGCTTCACCATTGCTCTGCACATCTTTACCTGTATCGATGTTTTCAAAAATGAGCAGAAAGTGACCAGTGACTTCCTGGCCGGAAGCATCGGAACGAATCCGGTCATTATCCGGCGGCTGCTCGGGCAGCTGAAGGATGCGGGATTAATCACTGTGGCGCGGGGCACCGGCGGATGTGAACCGACCCGTTCGCTGAATGAGATCACTTTCTACGATGTCTACAAAGCGGTGGACGCAGTGGAGGACGAGACGCTTTTCCATTTCCACGAGAACCCCAATCCGAAATGCCCGGTAGGCAGGAATATTCATGCACTGCTGGAAAACAAACTGAATGATATCCAGTCTGCCATGGAAGCGGAAATGAAGAAGCATACTGTGGCTGAACTGCATGACGGTATCCACGAACTGCTGGAAAAGGAAACCTGACAGATGAATGAACTGAAGACCCAACAGGAAAGACGCCGCTGGCTGATCCATGCACTGCTGAAGGAAATGCCCCAGTATCAGTATCCGGTGTTCCCTTATACACAGGAGCGCCAGTGGCGGCTTCTGCGCAGCCTGATGAATGTACGGCCTCCACTGCCGATTTCAGAAGAGTTCCTGCAGGTTCAGGATGATTACCTGCAGGAAATGACGCGTGAAAAAGGGATTACGGACGCGGACAGCCTGGCTCCCTGTCCTGTCAACAGCCGGATCGTTCTCTGGCAGGGGGATATCACCACCCTGCGCTGCGATGCAATCGTAAACGCTGCAAACAGCCAGCTTCTGGGCTGTTTCCAGCCCTGCCATTCCTGTATCGATAACATCATCCATACCATGAGCGGCGTGCAGCTGCGCCTGGCCTGCCATGAGATCATGCAGAAGCAGGGATATGAAGAACCCACGGGGCAGGCAACGATCACGCCGGGGTTCAATCTGCCCTGCAGGCATGTGATCCATACGGTCGGCCCGATCGTAAACGGACCGCTGACCCAGACGCATGAGGAATTGCTGACATCCTGCTACCGCAGCTGCCTGGATCTGGCACAGGAAAGTAAAGCCGGAAGCATTGCCTTCTGCTGTATTTCCACAGGCGTGTTCGCTTTTCCGCAGCAGCGGGCAGCGGAGATTGCCGTCCGGACCGTGACCGACTGGCTGGAAGAAAACCCGGAAGGCGTCAACCGCGTTATTTTCAACGTATTCAAGGACGAGGACAGGGAGATCTATGAACAGCTTCTGTCCTAATCAAAGAAGGTATACCCATGAGTTATGATCTGAACATTTCAACAGGAAAAGGCACGAAGGAAGAGCAGCTCCGAAGACTGAAAGAAGCAATGGCTTCCTTTGACGCGATCCTGATCGGTGCAGGTTCTGGGCTGAGCACCTCTGCCGGACTGACCTACAGCGGTGAACGATTTCGGAAATACTTCTTCGACTTTGCGGAGAAATACGGAATCAGCGATATGTATTCCGGCGGATTCTATCCCTTCCCGGATGAGGAGACCCGCTGGGCCTGGTGGGCACGGCATGCTTATTTCAACCGTTACATCACCGCTCCGAAACCGGTGTATCCCCAGCTGCTTTCGCTGGTAAAGGACAAGGACTATTTCGTCCTCACGACAAATGTGGATCACCAGTTTCAGCTGGCCGGATTTGACAAAAAGCGCCTGTTCTATACCCAGGGAGATTACGGCCTGTTCCAGAGCGTTGACCCTGCCAACAGAAAGACTTACGACAATGAGACCTGGGTAATGCGTGCCATGGAAGCGCAGGGCTTTGTGCGGAATGAGGAAGGTGTCTTTGATGTCCCGGAGGACAGAAAAATACTGATGCGGATCCCATCCAGCCTGATTCCGGCCTGTCCGGATGACAACGGCCCGGTTACCATGAACCTGCGGGGCGATGACTCGTTCGTTGAAGACGAAGGATGGAATCTGGCGGCAAAGCGGTATGACGAATACCTGGATGCGCATGAGCACGGCAGGATTCTATATCTGGAGCTTGGCGTCGGAGGGAATACGCCGGTGATTATCAAATTCCCGTTCTGGAAAATGACGATGGCAAACCCGGAAGCACTGTATGCCTGCCTGAACTGCGGAGAAGCTTACTGCCCCCGGCAAATCGAAGATCAGGCAATATGCATCGATGATGACATTGGGGAAACGCTCTGGATGATAGACCGGTAAACCGGAAGCAGCGTATCTGGAGGATGCGTTAACCTCGAATGTAGAAATTGCGGAGCAGTTTCATTTGGCGGCCAATGACGAACATAGCCACACAAACCCGGAAAATAAACCGACAAGGAGGCTTTGAACCATGGAAGAAAAGAACATGCGCGAATTGAATACGGACGAGATGGATAAGGTCAATGGAGGAGCGGGCGAGCTTGAAACACTGCACACGATTCTCGTACAGGCCGGTGTGCTACCTGAGATTCTTGCCCTTCCAAGGAAGCAAGCCGTACAAGCGCTCATAGATTTTTGTAACAAAAACGGCCTGCCGGAATACATAAGGTATACACAGGCTGTGTATGATTGTTTTTGAGACGAAAAGAATATGCGGAAACTCAGCATGGACAGACAAGGTACCTGATTGAAACGAAAAATCGGAATATAAAGCTACAAAGCCGGTCACATTGACCGGCACTTTTATATGCAATTTTTGCACAAAGAATTGTACGTTCCCGGCTTTGAAGCGGCTTTGACCGCCACCAATGGGAACCATGCTACAATTTCAGATTGAGTTGGTCAAAGCATAAACTATCACGGCTATTAGGAGAATGACTGCGATCCAAGTTATTGTACGCTGACGCTTTTTATAGCTAAGTCTGACTTCGGAAACGATTTGCTCATCCGACATGCCTACAAAGCGTCTTCGATCTTTTTTGATCATTCGCTTAAGTTCGCCCATCTCGCGCTTTGATAATCCGGAATCCTTGCGTACCTGTTTTTCTAAATCTTTAGGATTCGATCCTCCGTGTTGTTTATTTTTTTTTGATGTCAACTGCTTTGAATAACTGATACCAGAGCCAGGGATCCCTCATCCGAAAGGCAAAGGGATCTTTCTTATTCGGTTCATACCGCCGGCGATTGTTTTCCGCATTAACTTTACGGAGGCGGAAGCTTCCCGCAACGCAAATCACGATATTTTGCTTACGGCGTCTTCAGTAATTTCCCATCCTGTTTTGTAATCGTCTAATATTGTCCCGCACAGAATAGTGAATGGCATCGATGAAGATGACCGGATAAATGTCATTCAGAGGCCGTTTCTGCCACTCTTCGATCTGGGAAAGGAGTTTGTCCGTCACATCGGAAATGAAGCCCTCAGAGACCTCAAGTCCGTAGATATCCATGAGCGTGTCAGAGATCTGCCGGGTAGTCATTCCTTTAGCATACATGGAGATGATTTTCTGGTCGATCTCGGAGATGTCCTTCTGGCGCTTCTTGACTACTTTGGGCTCAAAGGTTGATTTGCGATCCTGCGGTACGTCGATTTCCATGCTGCCGTAGCTGGTTGTGACCCTCTTCGGTTTGTAGCCGTTCCGGCAAGGGCCGGTTTCCTTTTTTCAGCGCAGGGCGTTCAGGTACTCCGTCAGCGCCTCCCGGTCATAGAAACTTTCGGGGGAAGCAAGGTAAACATCCGGTTCAATGCCCCGGTCGGTATCATAGGAAACGCCGTTCTGGAAGCGCGATATCCGGTAATGCCCGGAGATCTGGAAAACCGTTCCCCAGGCTGTGGAAAGCGGCTGCACCACGCAGCTGCCGCCGCCGGAGGTTTTGCCCACCAGGGTGGCGTCCGGCAGATCTTTGAGCATCGCGGGCAGGATGTTGCCGCAGGAGAAGCTCGCCGGCGTAATCAGGCAGAAAACGTTCCGGTCGCCGATCGTATCCTTTTCGTCGTACCGGCCGTCCAGGTTTACGTCCGCCCGGTAGAATACGTTGCTGACGGCGCCGGAGGCCATGTCGGTGATGCACAGGGAAGCGTCCCCGAGCAGCCAGCACAGGGCAAACACCGCCGCGTCCACGCTTCCGCCGCCGTTGCAGGTCAGGTCGATGACGACGTTTTCAATCGGGCTTTTTTTCCGCGTGATCTCCCGGTGGGCCCGGATGATCAGATCGATGGTGTCCTCCTCCTCTTCCGGAACGTTCTCCCGCTCGTAGTAATCGCCCCAGCCGGAAGAGGTGAAACTGTCAAAGGTAATGTAGGCCGTGTTGCCGACTTCCGTATATGCGTCCGGACGCTCTCCCAGGTACTTGCTGCGGGCGGCGGCGTAGACCTCCAGGTTCGCATCGTACCGGACGGCGGACGGCCCGAGCACGATATCGTCCTCCGAATTGCCGGTCATCCAGGAATAATCGTAAAAAGAGGAATGCTGATCGTCCAGATAATAATTCAGGAGTTTCGCCAGCGCGTTGTCCGCCTCCGCCGGATTCAGGTCCCGGAGACCGACATCCAGCCCGGTCTGCCACAGGAACTGGTCAAAGCACCGGATATCGTGGATCTCCTTCAGCCCGTACAGGCAGTCGAGCGCGAGGCACAGCTCATGATAGCCGTACTCCGCCAGCTCTTCGCTCCGCGTGCGGGGCTTCGCGCTGTAATACAGTTCGCCCAGCGGCGTCCGCCCGTCCTCTCCGCCAAGCAGGCCGCCGTTGGCCAGGAACATCGCCTGTCCGTTGTAAAAAAGATTCAGGGATACGACCGGGGCGATCAGCAGATCGCTGATCAGCTGGAGCGGGACATAACCGTACCCGTCCGCTTCCGGCAGGTCGATGCTGTAATCGTCCAGCAACAGGAAAAGGTGGCTTCCCGTCCGGTCAAAGGATTTATCCGGGAAGGCCATGAACAGGAGCGGCTCATCCTCCACGCGGATTCCGCCGGTATACAGCATCTCCACCAGGCTTGAAGGCGACGAGTCATGCAGGAACCGGTCGTAATCATTGAAGACGATTTCATTGTGCGCGAAGTCGATTTCCATATAGGCGCCGTTCTCCCGCCTCAGCGTCAGGGTGTGCAGATCCGGCTCCGCCTCGGCGGCCAGCGCGTATCCGCTGTCCGCCAGCGAGGTCTGGTAGATCAGGGTCAGCAGCGCGGAAAGATCGTCCGACCGGACATAGGGAAGATCCTCCACGCCGTTGAGCAGGCACAGCGGACACGCGACGGCGCTTTCGGCGTCTCCCATGTAAAAAACCACTTCCGTCCGTTCCGCAGCGACGGGTTTGCTGCCCTCCGCCTCCTCCGCGAAAACAGTACACGCGGTGAAAAGCATCACCAGCGCCAGACACCCGGCCATCCATTTTTTCATTTTCTGTTCTCCGTTTCTGTTAAAAAGCGTTTGGGATAAGGTCAGTATACCGGATTCAGGCAAAAAAGCAAGAGCCGTACATTCAGGGACCCGGCCGCCTCCGGATGTGCCGCTGACGCAGGAACAGATTTCGGATTCATGATAAAAGCAGCCAGAAGGATGACACGCAGGGCGTTCTGCGATCCTCCGCCATTCCGTCATAAATCTTTTGCGAAACATACCGCGCCTTCCAGGCGGTCATAAGGCGGATAATTGGGTATACGGCTGTAGCCAAGCTTTTCATATAACTGAACCGCTGCTGCCATGATCTCCCTGGTCTGCAGAATCAACCGTCTGAATCCGTTTGCTTTCGCCTTTTCCTCGAGCTGCTGCATCATTTGCTGTGCAATATGGTGCTTGCGGTATGCCGGTTCAACCCAGACTCTCTTTACTTCCGTATCACTCCCGGAATATGGCTTCAGGCCCGCGCACCCAACGACGATATCCCCGTCAGATACGATCAGCACATCGGTGATGTTTTCAGAAATGTTGTACGGGACAAATGCCTTCCTGTTCTCTGCCCCGCCAACAAGCTGATTATAGTACTCCTCTGTTTTCAGATAAAAGCACTGAAAATCACGATTGGTTCCATCCGTCCATCTGAAACCCAGTTGCATGGCTGTCCTCCATTCCCGTATCCGATCAGGCCGGTTTTCATCCGAATCTTTGCTCCCGCAGAATCTGTATATACTATACCACAGCCAACAGGAAACTTACAGAAACACACGCTGCAGTATTTCCCGCAGGAGATCCGGATGGAACCCGATAAAAGATATCGGCAGAACAGCCCTCCTTGTTGTTTTTCCTTTCCTGTGATACAATCACCCCACGCCATGCGAAGGGAGTGATGATCATGGCCCGGTTTGTTCCCAAAGGGAAAATGAGCAAGAAAGCGCAGAAGGAACTCAACCGTCAGCGGCGCGTTACCTGGGAATTCAGTCCGGTTACGAAGACCGTTGAAAGCAAGAAACTGTATAACCGCAGGAAAAACGCCTGTGACCGTCGCGAGGATTACGGCACAAGCGTTTTTTATTTTGCTGCGGCATAATGCAAAGAAAAATAACATATCGTATTTTTCACCGTTCACCCTGTTTTTTTACGCTGCAATAGGTTATTCTGTACACGTACCGGGATGCTACATCCGGATACCCGGTACCTGCGAAATGACTGATAAAGAATTGAGGAATAATCGTCCATGTATGAATACAAAGTGGAAACCTATCCTGTACGTAAGGCGGCAGTTGAGATGAACCGCATGGCTGCCAGCGGCTGGCGCGTGATTGCGGTCTGCCCCAATCAGGCCAGATGCTTTGGCGTCATTGTCACCTATGAACGGCAGAAATAAGCAGATCCCGAAAATTGTAACCCGGAGGGTTGGAAGATGAACAGGAAAATAGGCTGGAAGGTATTCGGAATCCTTGGATTTATTTTTTCTCCGATGGGCTTACTGTTTCTGATCATCGGTCTCGCAGTTGGGCAGTCCAAAAATACCCACTGGGAAGGCAACAGTGATCCTGCCGTTTTTACTGCAATTTTCTGCGGGATCGGCGGACTTTTCCTGCTCCTGGGCCTGTGCTTCCTGGCGGTTGATGTCCGCCGGCGGTATCTGCTGCGCAGGGCATACAACAGCGGAAACTGTGTGGACGCGCAGATCCTGGGTGTGGTAACGCAGCGCAATGTGAACATGACTTACGGTTCGCCGCGGATGGTTGAAGCATCGTGGACAGATCCCACCGGCGTCGTGCATGTCTACCACAGCCGTTATCTGAAAACAGATGTGACCAAACTGCTGACATCCGAAACGATCCCTGTATACATTGACCGGTATAACGAGAATATTGGTTTCGTGGATATTGATGCAATACTGCCTGAAATTCACATTCATTACTGAACCGGAGATTCGCATCAGGACCAGGTTGTAACAGCAATTTACCATATCCGCCATTTCTGATATAATAGTTGTACAAAAAGCAAAACAATATCTTCCGGAGATAAGGATATACGGGAGGAATCATTCATGAGCGGACGCAAGCGCATAGGACTTTTTACAGCATATCCGGAGACGACCCATGTACGCAGGATCCTGAAAGGCATCATGGACCAGTGTGAAAAATATAATTACGACCTGTGCGTGTTCGCATCCAGCGTTCATTTTTCCTTCCCGCATGAAGATTACATACGCGGAGAAGCCAACATCTTTTCGCTTGCCAATCTGGACAGGCTGGACGGCCTGATTCTTGACAGCGTCACCCTCACGGGAGATCCGGAAGACCGGATCCGGAAAAAACTGATCTCCCGCCTTCTCCAATACGACAAGCTGCCCAAATGCGCGCTGGAGCTTCCCATCGAAGGTGTTCATCTGATCCCGAACAATGATGAAGCTGCCATCCGGGAACAGTGCCGGCATGCAATCGAAGTACACAACAGGAAAAAGATCTGCATTCTTACCGGCACACAAGGCAATAAGATCGCAGAAACCAGGCTTTCCATCTGCCTCGACGAGATCCGCCGGCACGGGCTGGAAGTCCTGCCCGAGCACATTGTGTACGGTGATTTCTACTATTTCAGCGGCGATGCGCTGGCCAGGAAGATTGCGGCGAACGAAATTCCCCGGCCCGATGCCGTGATCTGCGCAGGAGACTGTATGGCCATCGGCCTGGTCGACCGGCTTGTCAAACTGGGAGTCCGGGTTCCGGAGGATGTACTGGTCATCGGCTTCGATTCCTCGGATGAAGGTGCCGTCAATCAGAAAACAATCTCTTCCTATGAACCCTCCGACAAGGAAATGGGCGCAAACGCGGTGGATTACCTGCGGAGTGTAATCGAACCCGGTGCGGAGCTGTTCCCCTATCATCATGAGGTTTCCGCCCAGTTCCACGCCGGCGCAAGCTGCGGCTGCATGACGGATCCTTCCTATACAATGAAGCATTTCCGGGACTCCCTGTATATCAGCAGCTACAACCAGGCAGACGAGGAACAGAACGGCCGGATCGGTATCGGAACCTTTATGGAAGGTTACGTTATGGAAGGATTTACCGCGTCCGGATCTGCGGAGGAGTGTTTCCGGAATATCTGTTACTATGCGGACCTGCTGAAGCCCTTCAGGTTTTTTTACCTGTGCCTGACGCCCGACTGGCGGAATGTGGATGAAATACGCTATGAAGGCTATCCGGAAAAAATGCAGCTGTGTGTAGCCCGTTCCATGGAGGAAGGCGAATCCTCCTTCGGAAAGGAAACCTCCGTTTCCTTCCGGACGGAGACCATGCTGCCCGCTCTGGATGTCCAGGAGGAAAAACCTTCCGTGTTCTACTTCTCGCCGGTGCATTTTGACGGCGCCTTATTGGGATACGCGGTCCTCCAGCGGGAACTCTCCGGCCAGCCCTCGCTCAATGTGGTTTACCGGAACTGGCTCAGGTACCTGAATAACGCGCTGGAAATGATGCGTATCCGGGAGCGCCTGCAATCCATCTCTGTACGGGACGAGATGACAGGCGCATATAACCGGCGGGGCATGTATGCAATGTACCGGTCCATGCTTGCAGAAGCCGGGGAGGGCGATGCCCTGTTTGTCGGCGTCGCGGATATGGACGGACTGAAATATATCAACGATACCTTTGGCCACAGCGAAGGCGATTTTGGCATCCGGGCCGTAAGCGACACCCTGCAGTCCATCGCGAAAAACAATGAAATCTGTGTCCGGAGCGGCGGGGATGAGTTCTTCCTGATCGGCATCGGACCTTACAAGAAAGAAGACGAAGCGGACCGGGCCCGGGAGTTTGCGAAAGCAATCGAACAGGCTTCCGGACGCGCAGAAAAACCGTATACCGTTTCTGCCAGTATCGGATGCGTTGTATTCCCGGACTGCAGGCAGATCAGCCTGGATGCTGCCCTGAGTGAAGCAGACGGAAGGATGTACCGGTATAAAGTGAAAAACAAGCGGCACAGGAGTGTGTAAAAAACACCAGGATCTGATCCGAATAGTAAAAGAGCTCTTGACGTGACCGGTCGTTTGCATTATGATGAAAACGATCGGTCACTTTTTATGAGCCGGAGGATGATTTTATGGCAAAGGATACAAAAAAAAGGATTCTGGACGCGGCGCTGGACATGTTTTCCAGGAATGGATATGCCGGAACGAACATGCGGGAACTGATGGCTTCCATCGGCTATGCCAAGTCCTCGACTTACCGGCATTTCGAGAGCAAGGAAGAGCTCTGGAATGCCCTGTTGGATGAGATGATTGCCTACTATGGCGAGCACTTCGGTTCTCCGGACCGCCTGCCGCCTGCGCCGGAATCCCTGGAGGAACTGGTTGCCATGACCATGCGGATGGTCCGGATTACCGCGCAGGACGAAACCATCATCAAAACCCGGAAAGTGCTGACACTGGAACAGTTCCGGGATGAGCGTGCCCGGAACCTGGCAACGAAGCATTTCCTGACCGGCCTGACGGAAATGTTCAGCAGGATCTTTGCGGGAATGATGGAGAAAGGGTTGCTCCGCCGGGACGATCCGGCAATGCTGGCTTTTGCGTACACAGCGCCGATTTCCGTACTGATTCATCTGTGCGACCGGGAACCTGACAAAACGGAAGAAGCCTTGCAGCAGGTGGAAGCATTCAGCAGGCATTTTGTGAAAGTGTACGGAAAAACGGGGGAATAATGAGATGAAAACCATTGGACTCATCGGTGGGATGAGCTGGGAAAGCACTGTCACCTATTACCAGATCATCAATGAAACCATCCGGAACAGGCTTGGCGGCCTGCATTCGGCAAAAATCCTGATGTACAGTATGGATTTTGACGAAATCGAACGCAGCATGTCCGCGGGAAACTGGGATCAGTGCGCCGAAATCCTGACAGACGCGGCAAAGCGGCTGGAAGCTGCCGGA
The DNA here is from genome assembly GCA_017447185.1 of Clostridia bacterium. Classification (GTDB taxonomy): domain Bacteria; phylum Bacillota; class Clostridia; order Christensenellales; family Aristaeellaceae; genus Aristaeella. The sequence goes on from JAFSOC010000028.1 coordinate 11,304, forward strand.
GCGGATTTCATCCTGGTCTGCACGAACACCCTGCACAAAGTGGCTCCGGAAATCAGCAAACATCTGCCTGTCCCGCTGCTTCATATTGCCGATGTTACGGCAAAAAGGCTGGCGGAAGCCGGCATTACGGAAGTAGGCCTGCTGGGAACCCGCTTTACGATGACACAGGCGTTTTACGCGGATGTACTGGCCGGCCACGGAATCAAAGTGATCATTCCGGAAGGAGAGGATATCCGTACCGTAAACGACATCATTTTTGATGAGCTGTGCGTCGGGATCATAAAGGAAGAATCCAGAAAAGCATTCGCACGCATTATGGATGAACTTCATGCCCGCGGCGCGCAGGGCATTGTGCTCGGGTGCACAGAGCTTGGCCTGGTGATCCGGCCGGAGGACACGGACCTTCCCCTCTTCGATACGGCTATCCTTCATGCGGAGGAAGCTGCCCTCGCATCGCTCAGCGAGTCATGAACCAAACGTAAAAAAGAAGTCCGGAAAGGAAGAATGACAGGATGGACAGGCCAATTACGACGCTGTATATGCTGATGTCCGTGGATGGAAAAATCAGCACAGGTGCAAGCGATGAACTGGATGTGGACAGGGATTTCCCGACGATCAGCGGTTTGAAGGAAGGCCTGCACCAGTACTATGAAATCGAACAGACCACCGATCTGTGGTCCTTCAATACAGGCCGTGTCCAGGAAAAGATGGGCGTAAACCGGAAGGATCCCCCGGCGAAGTCTCCGGTATCCTTTGTGATCCTGGACAATCATCACCTGACAGAAAATGGCATCCGGTATTTCTGTGCCTGGGCAAAGACCTTCGTTCTGATCACTTCAAACCGCTCGCATCCGGCTTTTGATGTGAAGGAAGAGAACCTGCATATCATTATTCAGGAGAAAACGGATCTCCGCGGAGCACTGGCCCGGCTGAAAAAGGATTTCGGCTGCGAACGCCTGACCGTTCAATCCGGCGGCACCGTAAATGGCCTGTTCCTCCGGGAAAAGCTGTTTGATTATGTGGATCTGGTAATGGCGCCGGTTTTGATCGGCGGAAAAGACACCTCTTCGCTGATTGACGGGGCTTCCCTGAAGAGCCGGGAAGAACTGTCCGGCCTTGGTGTGCTGAAGCTGGAAAGCTGCACGGTTCTGGAGGATTCCTATCTCCGGCTGCGCTATCAGGTCATCCACTGACATTGCGATACTAAAACAACAAAGGAGTGAATGAACATGAAAAAAATGATTGCTTACTGCGGACTGGACTGTGAAAAATGCGACGCTTATATCGCAACGGTACAGAATGACCGGCAGCTGCGGGAGAAAACGGCCAAACTCTGGTCTGAGCTGAACGGTGTGGAAATCACACCGGAGATGATTCACTGTGAAGGCTGCCGGGCGGACGGTGTAAAGACACCTTACTGTGAATCCCTGTGCCCTATCCGGCAGTGTGCCCTGAACAGGAATATGGAAACCTGCGGAGGCTGCGCCGAAATGAAGAAATGCGATAAGGTCGGTGCAGTCATCGGCAGCAACCCGGAAGCCCGGCGGAACCTGGAAGCTTGAGAAGCGGGCAGAATGCAACAGACTGAAACCATCGAAAACAAATGGAGAAAAAGCTATGAAAATACTTGTTTTAAACGGCAGTCCCAAACGAGAAAAAAGTGACACCCTGCATATCACCCGGGCTTTTCTGGATGGAATGCAGGATGCTGCTTCGCAGGAAATCCATATCATCAACGTCATTGACCGCCATATTGAATACTGTACCGGCTGCTTCGCCTGCAAACGCAACGGAGGCACCTGTATTCATGATGACGATATGCAGGCGATCCTGAAGGAGATCCTGGACAGTGATCTGCTGCTGTTCAGTTTCCCGCTGTACTGCTATGGCATGCCCGCGCCGCTGAAAGCGCTGCTTGACCGCACCATGCCCCTGTCCTCCATGGCCATGCAGAAAGTCGGTGACCGCTATGAGCATGTGGGCCAGGCGGACTTTTCCCACCTGCGCTACCTGATGATCTGCGGATGCGGTTTCCCGAACAGCCGGCATAACTTTGAGCCGGCTGTGGCGCAGTTCAAACAGTGTTTCCCCTGCAACCATACGATCCTTACGATCCCCGAAAGCCCCATGTTCAATGTGCCTGAAGCCGCCATCGTGACGGAGCCGAGGCTTGCGCTTGTCCGGCAGGCCGGAAAGCAGTATGCCGAAGCCGGCGAAATCGATGCCGCCCTGCTCCGGGAGATCGGCTCTCCCATGATCCCGGAGGATCAGTACGCCGCTATTGCGAACGGTGAGCAGCAATAAAACTGCCGGGAGGAATCATGCAATGAAACAGCACGCAGATGTATATCTCTTCGGCCAGGTGCTGGGCACCCACTCCTTTTTGCTGAAGGATGGTTTTCTCCGGCCGGATGAATACTCGGAGATTCAGGAACAGTATTTTCTCCCCGGCGGGGAAACAGGCACAGCCGCTACCGTGCTGGATTCCCTGGGTGTTTCCGTTCGCATGGACGGCACCTGGATCGGCACGGAGGTCGCGCCGTTGCTGAAAGCGTTCTACGCGGAGAAGAATGTGGATCTTTCTTCCCTTCAGTTTACAGACTCCCCCGGCGTCATGGATTATGTGGTGATCGCCGGCCTGGTGCGTTCCCCCATGGGACGGTTCCAGACCCTGTTTGCCTCCGGCGAACGGTGGTGGAGCGTTCCGAAGGAGGAAGACATTGCCGGATGCCGGGCAGCTGCCATTGATCCCTATTTCCGGGAGGAATCCCTGCTGGCGGCAAAGTACTGCCAGGCGCACGGCGTACCCTATGTGACAATCGACTGTCCGCACGATTCCCTGCTGCACCGGGATGCGGCCGTCAATGTGGTATCAAAAGAATGTACAGGTGAACTCTATGCAGGCTGGACACCTGAAGAAATCGTCACGAAGCTGAAGGAAGCCTCCGATGGCCTGACGATCCTGACCCAGGGCGGCGGTGAGATGCTTTATGGCCGGAAAGGACAGCCGATCCGCCGGATGAAGCCCTTCCCTGTCGAGGTCCGCAGCACCCTCGGCGCAGGAGACACTTTTAAGGCCGGATGCGTATACGGCCTGGTGCACGGGATGAGTGATGATGAACTGGTGCGCTTTGCCAGCGCCTGTTCCGGTATTGCAATCTCCCGGTTCCCCCTGCCGCTGCACCCGCCAAAGCTGGAGGAAGTCAGGGCACTGGCCGGGCTTTAAGCCTTCTTTTCTGCACTTCCTGCATCAGGTAAGGCTGGATATCCGGATAGGTCCAGGCATCCGGCAGTTCATCCTGAATGACAATCCGTTCTATTTCGCTGTGAAGTTCCTGATCAAATGTTTTCACATCCGCATAAAACAGCATTCCGAAAGTTTCCCGGCCGTCAAAGTTCCACGGAGCTGTCACAGAATATACACAGACAGGCTCAATGATGAAATCAGTGGCTCCTGTTTCTTCATACAGTTCGCGCCGGGCGGTGGTGAGAATATCCTCCCCCGGCTCCCTGTGGCCTCCGGGGACCTCCAGTGTACTGCGTTCCCTGTGTTTGCAAAACACCCAGTGCCCTTCGGTTTTTGTGATGATTACGGCAAACCGAAGCTTCTGATCTTCCACCTGATCATAGAACTGAACTTCGGTCATCCGAAGCCTCCTGAATCCGTCTTTCAATGTTTTACGATCTCAGAGAATCTGAAGCGGCATCCACTTCAGATAATCACCGGATACCAGCCGGTACATGATTCCATGATGCCGGCCTTCAATACTGTCATGGAAACAATGTTCACCGTGACAGTGGGCGTAGATCACCTGGTCCACCTTATATTTTTCAGCCATGGCTGTGAACTCGCTGTTTCTCTCCATCACATTGGTGGGCGGATAATGCAGGAACATGATAAACCGGCTGTACCCGTCTTTCAGCGCGGCTTCAAGCGACAGCCTCAGGCGCTCCGTTTCACGTTCGATCCGCTTTGCGGCGACAGCTTCCGCAACACCATCCCAACCCACAATCTTATTTCCGCGCATATAGAAAGGGCCTTCAAACGTATATCCTTTCGTGCCGACAATGGCATAATCCTGATAGGCAGCATAGTTATTCTGAAGGAATAACAGTTTCCCGGCATACTGCCTGTTCAGCGCGTCTGTTTTCTTCGCATCCCAGAACATATCGTGGTTCCCGCGAAGCAGTATTTTCTTTCCGGGAAGCGAACAGATATATTCCAGGTCCTTTTCGCATTCCGGAAGCTTCTTTCCCCAGCTGTGGTCCCCGACCAGTACCAGCGTATCCTCCGGCCGGATCATTTTTTCGCAATTCCGCCGGAATATTTCCTCATGGTTTTTCCAGACCGGCTCATGCAGCTGGCCAGGCGCTTTCAGCTCTGACTGAAAATGGAGATGCAGGTCGCCAATCGCAAACAGGCTCATACAAGTCCCCCGGTTCCTTAGAGTTTTCCCAGCAATCCCATCTTTGTCATAATACCATCCACGGTCACTCCGGGATGCGTCACATACAGCCTGACGATCTGCTCCACCAGATCCCTGTCGAGCCTGCGTTTTTTCGCAATGGAATCCACCGACAGGCCTTTTTCCGTGTCATGAACCACCACTTCAATCTGCCTGTAAACATTTCCGCTGTCAGTCTTCGGCGCTTTTTCTCCGGCAGCATGCGGAATCCGGATCTGTTTTATATCCCATCCATCCGGATCGATTCTCAGGATTGCCATCGTGATCGGCTGGATAAACCGGCGCGGCCCGCAGCTTCCGGGATTAAACAGCAAGGTCCGTCTATTTCCTGCAGGTTCCAGCCAGTCCGAAGCATATTGATGCGAATGGCCGTAAATCGCCAGATCATAGGCGGACAGATCCCCGGGCAGGTCCTTTTTCTTATGCGTCATGCAGATCCGGAGCCCGCCCAGTTCAAAATCCAGGAACAGAGGCAGGTGTTCAGCCCATTCCTTGTCATTGTTGCCGCGAACCACTTTCACTGGCGCAATCTGTTCCAGCCGGTCCAGAACGCGCTGACTGCTGATATCTCCGCCATGGAGAATATAATCGCATCCCTGAAGCGCATCTGCCACTTCAGGACGCAGAAGATCATGTGTATCAGAAAGTATGCCGATTCTCATCTTCATTCTCCCATCATGCAGCTGCTGTGTTCCGGGCCCTCTGCTCCGGACATATACCTGGCCTGAAACGCCGCGTTGATTTCCCGGAGTTCTTTCCGCCCGTCAATATAATCCTGATACATTTCCGCGATTCCGGGACTGCAGCCGTCGCAGAGGCCGGAGATGTTTCCGATGGATTCCGCGACAATCTGTTCCCTTTCCTCCCGGGTGGTATCAGCAATCCGTATACTCCTGCTCATTCCGTATCCTCCATTTTCAGTCTTCGGCCGTCAGCCATTGGTCCATGGCTGCCCCGGCATCTTCGTTCGGGCGGACTTTGAATCCGAATTTTGCATAAAAAGGTTCTTTCCCTTTGGATGAATTGAGCGTCAGCTTTACTTTGTATCCGGGCTTCATATCATCCCTGATCCTCCGGATGACGGTTTCCACCAGTTCCCTGCCGATTCCCTGTCCCTGATACATGGGATCCACGATCAGATCGGACAGGAACGCGACATACCCGCCATCCCAGAGAAGGCGCACGAGGCCGATGGCTTTTTCACCGTCCCGTACGCTGAGAACCAGGTATGCATTCTCCACACAGGCTTTCGCTTCCTCGACAGGGAATTCAACCCAGCCGACTTTCCTGCGCAAATCCATATACTCTTCCGGAGTAATCTGATCTGTGATCCTGACCATATTGCCCACCTCATTCCCCGATTGTCTTTCCCGGCATGTGGGTAAAATTCGACAGAGAAATAATCGAGTCCTCTCCGCCTGCCGGCTATTGACTTCGAGCAGGCTCTATCATTAAGATAGAATGCAATTCAGCGGCATCTTTCAGCTGGTTCAGTGAAAGATGTCGGAAGAAGATCAGCGCCGGAGGATTGAAGCAGCGATGAAGAAAACCTATATCACCACCATGCCGGATCATATCGGATCCTTCCTGAAAGCCAGCGAATGCTTTGCCTCCCTGGGCGTGAACATTACCCGTGTCAGTTACAACAAGGCCGTGGATTCCCACACCCTTTTTATTGACGCGGAAGGAAATGAACAGCAGCTGGAAGAAGCGGATGCCGAGCTGAAAAAAATCGGATACCTGCGTACAGACAGGAACGAAAACAGCATCGTGCTCCTGGAATTCATGCTCCGGGATGTTCCCGGCGGCGTGACGGAAGTGCTGAAACTGATTCACCGTTTCCACCTGAATATCTCCTATATCAGTTCCCAGGAAAACGGCTCGGATTACCAGGCTTTCAAAATGGGACTTTTTATGGAAAGCGAAGCTACGCTGAAAGAATTCCTGCAGGAAGCACAGAAGCTTTGTCCGGTACGGGTCCTGGACTACAATCATACCGAACGCGTTTTTGACAACAGTATCTTCTACCAGTCTTTTGTATCCGGCCTGATGCAGCTTACCGGCCTTCCGGAGGAAAAACGGAACGACCTGCTGGTCAACTCAAACCTGGTCATGCAGATGCTGGATGAGAAAGGGCTCTCCCCTTTCAAGACATTTGACAGCATCAGCCGGTTTGCGGAACTGCTGTCTGTCTGCCGCGGCGAAGCATTCCTGCCGCGCATCACCCGGCACCGGATTTCCGAAGAGACGGAAATCATCCTGATCGAGCCGCCCTGCGGCAGCAACACAGCCATTGTGCGAAGTGCCGGGGAAGCGCTGTTCATTGACAGCGGATACGCGCTGTACCGGACGGAGATGGAAAAGCTGTTCCGCAGCCTCCTCCCGGAATACGACCGGATGAAAAAACAAATCTTTATCACGCACGCGGATGTGGATCACTGCGGCCTGCTTCCGGTCTTTGACGAAATCTATGCCAGCCGGAAAACCAGGGACTGCCTGGCGCTGGAATACGATGGCAAAAACGGATACCGGGAACAGAATCCGCTGCACAAACCGTATGTCAGTATCTGCAAGGCGCTGACCTTCTATCAGCCGCCGGAGCCGGAAAAAATAAAAGCCCTGTGGGACACACAGGGTGAACAGGTTCATCCGCTGGAGCAGATGGGATTCTTTCTCTTCGGCGAACTGCATTTTGAAGTATACCAGGGAAAAGGCGGCCACCTGCCGGGAGAAACCGTACTGATCGATTACCAGCACCATCTGGCCTTTACCGGGGATATTTACGTCAATATGCACGGGATGACCCGGGAACAGGCTGCCTATAATCAGTATGCGCCTGTCCTGATGACCTCAGTGGATACGGATCCCGCACTGTGCGCCGCGGAACGCGCAGCTGTAATGCAGCGTCTCGGCGCCGGTGAATGGAAAATCTTCGGTGCACACGGAATGATGAAAGAGTACAATCTGCAGGTTGAATAACCTCACACCTCAGATCCCCGCACGTATATTCTGAACCGTTTTCTTCTCCAGGGATATATCACTGAAGAAGCGCAGGCCGCCTTCTCCGGCCGGGCTCTGTGCCTCGACGCCGACTTTGACGCTTTCGCCGACAGGGAGATGGAACAGGCGAACCATATCAAACTTCTCTCCATCCAGCGAATAATGTACGCAGAATATATCCCCGACCCGGACAATCTGCAGCCATACTTCATCCTGCTCAATATTGCAGCCGTTGGCATCATCCGACACCTGGTTGGTCACAACGCAAACAGCGGCCCTGGTTCCGAAATCCGATTTCTCAAAAGCTGCTTTTGCCCACATTTTCTCATCCCTGATAACCATCAGCGCGCAGGCATCATAGGTGTACCGGTGATTCGGCCGGACCCTGGCCCGAAAAACGAAATCGCCTTCGACCTCCGTATAGAAAAACGGCGCGTTTGCCACAGGTTTTGACAGCATTCCGTTCTCAGGAACCGGATTGTTGAACCAGTCCGTTTTTGCAGGTGCAGTAATCGCCAGCTCCCCGTTTGTTTCGATCATCCGGCTTTCATTCAGCCATTTCCATTCACTGTAATTCATCGTATTCCTCCATATGTTTTTCATTCTTCCTGTAATGAACGTACCGCTGACCAGGTATCGATCAGCGGAACGGTATTCTGTACTTTTTTGATCAGATGCGGTAGATGTAATGGTCCTTTCGCGGTGCTGCCGTTTTGTTTTCCTGCGCCGCATAGCCGAGAATGCAGTGGCCGATTCCTTCGTAATCGCCTTCAATCCCCAGCTCTTTCAGGATTGCTTTTCCCTCTTCGCTTGCAAATTCTTCTTTTGCCCGGTGAATCCAGCAGCTGGCGATTCCCAGGGAATGCGCGGCATTCATCAGGTTTCCCATGACCAGGCTCCCGTCATAAAGATACGTAGGAACCGCTTTATCTGCCAGTACCACTATCACCGTCGGCGCCCCATAGAAGGGATCGTTGTTCGCTCCCATCACATCCGCGTTCATTCTGGAAAGCCGGTCACGCACTTTTTGATCGGTGACAGCAATCATGATGGGAGACTGTTTTCCCATGCCTGTTGCAGCGAAAGTTCCGGCCTCCAGAATCTGATCCAGGATCTCCGCCGGAACAGGATCGGACTTGTAACTGCGGCAGCTGCGGCGTTCCATCAGGGTTTTCAGTGTTTCATTCATAACGGTTCCTCCTTGCCTGTAAAAACTGCAAATTAACACATTTTTGTTTCGCGGACAGTATATTCCGGCGTGAGGGAGAAATCTTTCCGAATTTTGCAGAGAAAACACCCATATTTTGCACAGATCATTTTTCGGATTTCAACAAAATCCTCACCATCATGTCCGGTGAAAGCCGCTGACTATTCCCATTGCGAAAGCATTTCCCGCATCCATGCATATACGTCCATCCCATAAACCTGCTGCAGGTTCTCAGGGGTCATGACATCCCCGACCGGACCCTGTGATATACTCCTGCCATGATTCATCAGGATCACACTGGATCCGTAACGCCGGGCCAGGCTCAGGTCATGCACGACGGACAGTACTGCCCTTCCCGGTTCCTTCACCCATTCCTGTATGAGCGCAAAAATATTCTGCTGGTACTTCAGGTCCAGGTGGTTGGCCGGTTCGTCCAGAATCAGCACCTGCGGATTCTGGGCAAAAACCTGAGCCAGGAAGACCCGCTGCAACTCTCCGCCGGAAAGGGTCAGCATGCTGGCATGCCGCAGCCCTGTCAGTCCTGTGATTTCCAGGGCTTTTACCACTGCTGCCTTCTCCTGTCCGTCCCTGCCTGAAAACAACCCCCTCCTGTGAGCATAGCGTCCCAGGCTGACAACTTCCTCCACCGTATAGGCGTAGCCGACATGATTCTTCTGTGACAGGACGCCGATCCGTTGTGCGAGCACTGTGCTTTTCAGCGTACGGATATCTTCGCCCTGCCACCGGATCAAACCGGTATACGGCACGCCCTGCGCAATCGTTTCAATCAGGGTGCTTTTTCCTGCACCGTTGGGACCGGCCAGCATCAACCATTCCCCTTCATGAAGATGGAAGGAAAGGTCGTCCACAGCCATCAGGCTGCCATAGCGAACCGTAATATGTTCTCCCTGCAGCATCTGAATCACCTGGCCTTCCTGGTTTTATAGAAGATTATCACAAACGCGACGGCACCAACGATGGAAGTCACCACCCCAATCGGAAGCTCAATCGGGCTGAGGATCGTACGGGCAGCCAGATCCGCAAGCAGCAGGAAAATCGCTCCGGAAAACAGCGATGCAGGCAGCAGCCGCTTGTGGTTCGGCCCGACAAGCATCCGCGCGATATGCGGCATGACCAGGCCGACAAAACTAACCGTTCCTGCAATGGAAACACATACTCCGATCAGCACGGAAACGGTGACCAGGACAATCAGCTTGACCCGTTTTACGTTCACTCCGATATGGCGGGCATTTTCTTCACCGATCGCGAATGCATTCAGCTCCGGGCTGTAATGCAGCAGGATTCCACCACAGACAACCAGTGCCAGGCAAAGAAGCTTCACCTGGCCGTAATTGACGCCGGAAAAGGATCCCATGGTCCAGAAAGCCAGGGAGCGAGTATGGTCGCTGGCGAAGGTGATGACAAGGGAAATGACAGAGGAAATGAACATGGTGAAAATGACACCGATCAGAATGATACTGCCGGTTTCCAGGGAGCGGTCCAGGGCGTAGGCCAGGGAAAGGATCAGAATCAGGGAACCGAATGCGAAAGCCATGGCCGTAACCATGATGCCGCCATAGGGGGAACCCGGCAGGGTAATGCCGGCAGCCAGGGCAATAACGGCGCCCAGGGCGGCGCCGGAGGAGACCCCCATGGTGGAACCATCTGCCAGCGGATTGCGCAGCAGTCCCTGCATCGCCGCGCCGCATATGGATAAAGCTGCCCCGGCCAGCGTAACACAAAGCACGCGGGGCAGACGAACATTCAATATGATGTTTTTGGCTATATTCTCCGGGACAGGAAGTCCCCAGACAGCGTTCCATACCGAAGTAACCGTATCCGAAAAGGAAATCCGGACACTGCCGATACAAATACACAGAACCATCGTGAAAAAAAGCGCGATGGTCAGCAGAACATATGTGAAAGGTGTAAACTTTTCCCGTTTCAGCTGTCGTGAATCCTGCATAGGTACCTCTTGGAAAAAACCGGGGGCCGGGCCGATGCCGGCCCCCGAAAAGGTCTGAATCAGGCGGCGGGTTCTTCCGCTTCGCTGATTCCGTTGATAAAGTTGAACAGTTCGATCGCTGCGTCCTTCAGGCGCGGGCCGGGACGGGAGATGGCATTGGATTCAGCATTCAGGATGTTTTCGTTCTTAACAGCCTTCAGATCTCCCCAGCCTTCACGGCTCATGATTTCCTCCACGGGAGTGGGGCCTTCGCCGTAATACATGGAAATGGTAACGATGTAATCAGGATCCCGGGCAATTACCTGCTCCTCGCTGATTTCAGCCCAGCCATCCACATCTGCAAAGACATTGGTCAGGCCGCAGACGGAAGCCAGTTCATCCATAAAGGTGCCCTTACCGGCGGTCCAGAGACCCCACTGCAGCGGGGAAACCTCAAAATAGACGGTTTTGCCCTCGCCGGCTGCGGCAGCTTTGATCTCCTCAAAAGTGCCCTGCATATCGGCGATAACAGCCTCCGCTTCAGCATCCTTCGCCATGAGCGCGCCGATCATCCGGATGGCATAATAGACGCCTTCCAGATCTGACGCGGTACTGACAACTACCTTCACACCGTTTTCCTCCAGCTGTTTCACCTGCTCTTCACTCTGGCCCATGTCGTTCATCAGTACGACCTGGGGCTGAAGGGCCAGGATTTCCTCGACGTTCGTTTCAGCACCGGACTGAACCACCGGAACCTCGAGGATGGACGCCGGGTAGTCAACATACTGTCCGCGGCCGACGATGGTGTCCTCGCAGCCAATGGCGCAGAGGATCTCGCAGTCGGAAGGCTGCATGACCACGATACGGGTAGCTGGCTCGGCCAGCGTGATTTCGCGGCCGTGCATATCCGTCACGGTGATACCGGAGCCTTCCGCCAGCGACGCTGTTGCACTGAAGGCCATCAGGAGAACAAGAAACAGGGAAACCAGTTTTTTGGACATAAGCTGTCCCTCCTCATATAATGATCAAATGAATCAGCGGAAAGAACGCAAAATAAAGGCGTTCCTCCCCGAGGCACGCCAACAAAACCTGCGGGATTTCCCGCAAGTTTCATAGCATATCCCACCCCCAGGGGAATGATAAATTCACGGTGTAAACAAGTCTCCCGGCTTTGCCTCATCCTACTCACACACCTTCCCGTCCCGAAGGGCAGTGGCTTCTGAACGTGCTTTCGTCCGCTTCACGGTTACTGGGATAGCCCGGAACTCTCATCCGTGTTCCTATGGCGCGTTCCGAAGGAACGCGTCGCGCATCGCTGCGCAGATACACCGGCTATTCATTTGTCATGATTATTATAGTATCCAGAGATAGGAACGTCAATTTTCCTGTATGGCTGATGGTTCTGTGTTTATTCTGCTTCGCTGATAAAAGATGCGATATCCAGGATGACATTTTCCGGAATCTTTCCTTCACGGGTATAGACCGCTGAACCTTCCGCCTTCTCTCCCGGCACGAAAGTATGGGTCAGTCCCGGATAAGAGATCAGCCGCCAGTTGTCCCGGCTGCCGATGGCGTCCTTCCACAACTGATAATCGGTCATCGTCACCTGGTAGTCCTCTTCACCCTGCAGCAGCAGGACCGGTTCCGTGATGGCCTCCGCGGCTTCCAGAATTTTGTATTCCCCAAGCCATTTCCAGTAGGCGGAATAAACGCCGGCAACCTGGTCGTCCTCTGTCAGAGAATCCAGGTCCTTCAGCTTATCCAGCTCAGCGAAAAGCGTATCCTTTTCCGCCTGCTGTTCCGCCGTGACCTCCGGCAGCAGGGAATACAGGTAATCGTACTGTTCCCGCATCAGTTCTTCCAGCGGCCTGGGTGAAGCTGCCATCATGATGAATCCGCGGGCTTTCACAGGGGCCTGCTCCAGTTCCCGGGCCACCGCAGGGATCGCATTGCCGCCGAGGCTGTGCCCCAGGACAAAGATCCGATCCGGATCAATTTTGTCCTGCGCTGCCAACAGCTGCACAGCGGCCACTGCGTCCTCGAGATATTCATCTTTCAGTGTGATGTCCTTTTTCGTCGCAAGTTCCATACCGTATACATAGCTCCGTTTGTCAAAGCGGTATACCGCGATACCCTGCGCAGCCAGGCCTTCCGCAAGATCCCGGAAGGGTTTCAGGCTGCCGACCGCCTCGTCCTTGTCGCTGGCACCGGAACCCTGCAACAGGACGACCGCCGGAAAGGGACCCTCCCCTTTCGGCACGGTCAGGATCCCGGGCAGTTCGCCAAGGGACTGCACCGGAAGCGCCAGTTCGATCCTGTCAAACACATCAGATTCTGCTCCGCTCTTTTCCTGACCTCCGCTGTAGGTTCCGGTCTGCAATCCGGCAATCGCGCCGTCCTGGACAACCAGGATCAGATCCACGGGCATGACCGAAAAGGCGCAGGGAATATAGAAAGTTTTATATCCTTTGATTTCCCCTTCATAGGCAGGGCGGATCTCCGTCAGCGTACCCAGCGCAGCCATCTGCTTTGCCATTCCGGCAACGCCGCCCATCTGGGCCAGCGCCGCTTCCATCTGCGCGGTCATCGCCCAGCTGCCTTCCAGTTCTTCCGGATGCTCCCCGAGAAATACGGCAATCCATTCATCCGCGTCCGCGGCAGTCTCCATCCGGCGCGTTTCCTGTTCTGCGCCGGCCAGCCCGCAGGATCCCAGCAGCAGGAGGGCTGCCATCACAGCGGCTATATATTTGTAAATCATTTTCATACTCATTTCCCCTTTCCCTTCTTCTGAATGTCGAATTTGCTTTCCATTGTTTCAGGATTCTCCCCATGTTTCGATGCAGAATCCGTGACGGCTGCATTTCACACAGGTCAGTTTCCGTGTCTTTGGCGTATGCTTCGCAAAAAGCGCCTCTTTAAAAGCCGGTTTGAACACTTCATGACACTGCGGACAGATATAGGCCGTATGGCGATAATAGTATCGCGAGGCGAAAACACCGTATAAAACGGCCACCGCAACCCAAAGGATAAAGGGCCACCAGATTCCTTTGAAAATCCAGAGGAAAATGGAGAACAATTGCAGTGCTGAAACCGGAATCCCTGCCAGGAGCATATTCCTGTGCATTGCATGCAGTTTCTTTTTGCTTTCCATGAGCGTCGCTATATCACCAATGGATTCGATCGAGAATGACGGAACGGATTTCAGCCCGTTTTTCAGTTCCGCCAGCCGGTCCAGTTTTTTCCGCCGCTCACCGATTTCCTCCTGCAGCACCTGCTCCTGCTGTTCCAGCAGGACGGAGATAACGCTTCCGGAATCCTCTTCCTTCAGCAGCCGGCTGATGGTATCCAGCGACAGTCCCGTATCCCGCAGGAAGCAGATGATCTTCATCCGCTTCAGGTCTTCCCCGGAATACAGTCTCCTGCCGCCTTCTGTGAGCGCACTTGGATTCAGGATCCCTTTCTGGTCATAAAACTGAACTGTCCGGACTGTAATACCGCATTCCTTCGCCAGTTCCCCGGTCGTATACTGTGACATAACCCGGACCCTCCTTTCGGCGCCCATTTTGCCATATAACGTTACGTCACAAGCAATACCTGACGCAAGGGGATTTTTTATTTTTCATTGTACAAAATATTATTTTCATCCATAAATGTTCATCAGGCATTCTCCGCATCCTGCCCGCATTCAAAAGAAAAAGCCCGGATCTGCGATTAGCGCAGTCCGGGCCTTATGCATGGTCTGAAACCTTATCCATGAACGGAGCGGACTTTCTCTTCCAGTTCCTCTTCGTCCTCATACGTTTCCGGAACATGACCGTATTTTTCCGCCATGGCCATCATGCTGTGATACAGTTTCTGTGAAACCTTCTGGCACTCTTCCTTGGCCGGTCCTCTGCCAAAGGGGATCAGTTCACCAAAGTGAATCTGCTTTGCCCATTTGTCAATATAGGTCGGGCAGAACAGCGCATCCTTCCCTGTCCGTTTCCGGTAGAATTCCCCAATGATTGCAAATCCCTGGCGGAATTCCGTCACGGCGCCAATCGAGTAGGTCGGCATGCCGCACTCCGGGAAGATGAGAATGCTGTTACCCTTCTCCATTTCTTCCGCGGCCTTCTGCATTTCAATGATCACGCTGGCCCAGTTCTGGGTCATGGGGATGGGATCCAGCTGTTTGAGTGCCCTTTCCGCCCGCGGACTGACAATTTTATAGAGGCGGCGGATCTGCTTTTCACTCAGCCGGGGCATAGCCTTCCGAATACCGGTCAGCAGTTCCTCCATGTTATCCATGGGCTTCAGGATATCGTCATTGATCAGGAGTTTGAGCTTAACCGGCAGTGAGATAACCGCCGCGATCGGCCCGAACAGCTCATAGTGATTGCAGCAGAAGATGATCGGTTCTTCCGGCAGATCCTCCATGGAATCACACCGGCAGTGCATAAACAGGGACAACGATCTGACGAGCACCCGCATCGTCAGATGCTTCATTCCATTCCGATGACGCAGAGAAAACGTTTTCATCCGTTCTACCCCTATCTGTCCTACCCATGTGTTTGTTACTTCTTGGAGTTTTCCTCCAGAAAACGAAGCACATCGCCGACTGTTTCGAAAGATTCCTCTCCGGTAAACGTGACACCGTATTTATCCTGGATCTCGAACATGATCATGATAAAATCCAGGGAAGTCAGGCCCAGATCCGCCTTCAGGCGGCTGTCTGCAGTGAGTTTGGAAATATCCGTATCCGGCGCAGTTCTCAGCAGGATATCTATGAGTTCCTGAGGCATTGTATTCACCTTACTTTCGAATAATCTTCATGCTGGGGCTCTTTTCAAACTCTTCATGGCGAAGCACGATCTTCGCGGGCTGCATATAGGAGGGCAGTTCCTTCCCGATGCGTTCCGTTTCCTTTGTCACATCTTCATCCGAGACACCGGGGTTCGCCAGAACTTCCAGCTGGATCGCCGGCTTTCCGTTGATGACGCATTCGGAGCACAGGCAGTCACGGATCAGGTTGCTCCTGTAGTAGAATGCTTCCACTTCCTCGGGGGATACGTTCTCGCCGTTGTCGAGAATGATAAGGTTCTTGATTCTTCCGACAATGTAGAGGAATCCGTCCGGGTCAATCCGGGCCAGGTCCCCTGTACGCAGCCAGCCGTCCTCGGTAAAAGCGGCATCCGTAGCCTTCGGGTCCTTCCAGTATCCGTCAAAGAGCATATCGCCCTTCACCTGGAGTTCCCCGTCCACAACACGCATTTCCTGTTCCGGATACTGGCATCCGACGCTCGTGGGATGGAGTTCCATGCTCAGGTTTCCGCTGACCAGGTTGGCCGTCTCGGTCATTCCGTATCCGGCCAGCACTTCCACGCCGAACTGCAGGAATTCGGCGTGCAGCTTTTCCGGAACCGGTGCCGCGCCGCAGATAATCGTCTTCAGCTTTCCGCCCAGCACCATCGGCCCCTTGGCCTTTGCGATGTTCAGCATGATATCCGCCATGCCGGGCACGGCGATCATGGTGGTGGGTTTCACGCGCATCATTTCATTGAACAGCATGTTCATGTTTCCGCAGACTGCCACATGGGACCCGGCATACAGCCCGCTCAGCATGCTGAAGATCAGGCCGAACACATGGGTGAAGGGAAGCACTGCAATCAGTGTCTGTCCATACATGGTTCCGGGGCGGAAGGTTCCGTTCAGCGATCCGCGCATAATTGCGCCGTGGCTCAGGATAACGCCCTTGGGCTTGCCGGTGGTTCCGCCGGTAAAGAAGATCGCAGCGCGGTCCGTCTTTTTCACCGCTTTCGCGTCGGCGGGAGTGTCATCCTCTTCTGTCATTCCGATGCAGGGAACCTGAATATTGGTAAGCTTCGGCATCTGTTCCGCATCCGGAATCACGGCTGTGATTTCATAGAAAGGAATTGCTCCGGCCAGTACTTCCGGCTGCAGCACCGCGGGAAGCATCACCGCTGTGCATCCGTAGCTCGTCACCGCCAGGAACCATTCCACAGCTTCAATACTGTTTCTTCCAAGAATGCCGATATTTGTTCCCGGCTGAACGCCCTTCTTCATCAGCAAGCTCCGGCGGCAGGCGGCATGATGAACCAGTTCCCTGTAGGTAACAGTACGGTTCTCATCTGACAGCGCTGTCTGTTCCGGATATTTTTCCTCCAGGAATTTCAGCAGTTCCGCGGTTGTAGGCAGGTACGGGATGGATCCCCGTTCTTCGGGAAGCAGTTTACCGACAAAATAGTGCATAATTCATCTCTCCGGTTTTTATATATTTGGTTTCCCGTTGCCGGGAAATCAATAACTAATCAATTCTATCACAGAAAATGAAATTTGTCACTTTTTTACTTTTTTCCTGTGCTGGAAATCGGGAATGATGCAAAAGAGGAGACCTTTTCAAAGGTCTCCTCCGGCTTTACATGTTTTTCAGGCAGCGGCCTTTCGTTTCTGCATGGCCCGCCACAGGATCACACCCACAACCAGCGCGGCGCCGATTGCATCCGTCAGAATTCCGGGATAGATCAGAAGCAGTCCGCCTGCGATGGATACAATCCGCTGCAGGTAGCCAATCCGGACCTGCGCCGGACTTTTCTTTTCCCAGTCACAGAATCCGCTCAGTCCGACCGTCACTCCGTACATACCGACAATGGATGTTACGGTGATCAGAACAACTTCATACCAGGTTGTATTCACCAGCAGCATATCCGGGCTCATGGCAAAAACAAAGGGAATAATGAATCCCGCGATAGCCAGGCGCGTCGCGTTGACGCCGGTTTTCATCGGGCTTCCGCCGGAGATTGCGGAACCGGCATAGGCCGCCAGTGCGACCGGCGGTGTAATATCCGCCACGATGCCGTAATAGAACACGAAAAAGTGTGCGCAAACCATCGGAACACCCATCTTGATCAGGATCGGTGCGCAGGTGGAAGCCATGATGCAGTAGGTTGCCGTCGTCGGCAGTCCCATCCCCAGGATAATACAGCAGATCATCGTCAGCAGCAGCCCGAGGAACAGCTTGTCCTGGGCGATAATCACGATCGCGTTGATCACGGTGCTGGCCAGGCCTGTAATCGTCAGGCATCCGCAGATGATGCCGGCCACGCCGCATGCCACCGCCACAGAGATGCAGCTTCTCCCGCCGTTTTCCAGCGCTTCAAACACATGAACCGGTTTGAACCGTTGGTTATGGGTTCCCTCGCCGGTCTGCAGCGGTTTCCCATGGCGGATATTCCGGTGGATATTGCTGATAATACCGACCGCAATCGTCGCGAGAATGGAAATCGCGGCGGAGAACTGCATGGTCTTGGTATTGGAACAAACCAGGTAAATCAGGATTGCAAGCGGCAGCAGCAGGTAGCTTTCCTTCAGCAGCTCCTTGATCCTCGGCAGCTGTTCTTTGCTCAGGCCTTTCAGGTTCAGCCGTTTTGCCTCCAGGTGAACGGAAAGGAACACGCCCAGGAAATACAGGCAGGCCGGCAGGATCGCCCGGACGACGATATCGGAATAGGGCACGCCCAGATAGTCTGCCATCAGGAAAGCCGCAGCGCCCATAATCGGCGGCATGATCTGCCCGCCGGTGGAGGCAGCTGCCTCCACCGCGCCGGCAAAATTCTTGTCATATCCGGTTTTCTTCATCATCGGAATCGTGATGGATCCGGTGGTAACCGTATTCCCTACCGAAGATCCCGAGACCATACCGCACAGCGCGGAGGAAACCACCGCGACCTTGGCGGGTCCGCCGGCAAAGCGCCCGGTCAGCGCGTTGGCCAGCGCAATGAAGAACTCAGAAATGCCCGTCTTTTCCAGGAATGCGCCGAAAATAATGAATACCACTATGTATTTCGAGCAGACATTCACCGGTGTGGAGAACAGGCCGTTCTCATTGTAGAACAGCTCATGCACCACTGTGGACAGCAGTTTCCCGTCCTTGACATAGAAATAAATGGTATAAGCCAGGAACACGCCGCAGACGCAGAGAATCGGAAGTCCGACGCTCCTGCGGCACAGCTCAAACAGTACCAGGATCCCGACGATCCCGGCGATGATATAAACCGGATCGTTCAGTTTTGCCTTCACGCGCATCGTCATCAGGGCAGGAGCGCGGAAAGTAAAGTAGAAGTAGGCGGCGGCGCCGGCGACCATCAGGAGAATATCATACCAGGGGATATGATTAACCCGTACGTGTCCCTTTTTCACCGGATACGTCAGGTATCCCATAATGACGACCAGCCCCAGGAAAGAGCTCAGCCGGATCTGTTCAAGGAAATTGGCGAAAAGCGTAACATAAATACAGTACAGCGAAAAAGCCGCCAGAATAATACCCACAACAATCCTGGGCTTGCCTTCCCATACCCGCGTATTGCTTTCCCGGTCATACTTCCGCATGATCGCTTCCACATCAGCCGCGGCATTCGTATTTTCTTCGATGCCGGTCTGATCTGGCATGGCCGGATTCTGTTCCTTCTTTTTCACGACATGTGCTCCTTACGCTTACCGGGATTCCACTTCGATGCCTTTTTCAGCAAAGTATTTCGCAGCGCCGGGATGATACGGCAGACCGCAGATGGAAGCGAATTCCAGGTCCAGGTCCGCGCCCTTGGCGTGTGCGTTGGTGATTTCTTCCTTGTTTTCAAAGATCGTCTTGACGATGGTGTAGGCCTGTTCATCATTCACCTGTTCATTGGCGATGATCGTAGCCTTCATGCCGACGGTGATCACATCCGCGTCCAGGTCATAGGTAGCCGCGGGAATGGTATACCGGGTGTACGCAGCAGAAATCTGCATCAGCTTTTCGATATGTTCATCGTCCAGGCCAACCAGGTAAACCTTTTTCGCCGTGGAAAGATCCGTCACGGATCCGGTGGGAATGCCGGATACCACGAAAGCCGCGTCGATCTTGTCGTCCTTCAGGGATTCAGCAGAATCATTGAAGCTCAGGTACTGGGGAATAATGTCCGCTTCGGTCATGTCATAGGCAGCAAGGAAGTCCAGCGCGTTGAAATACACACCGGATCCGTTGGTGCCGATGGAAACCCGTTTGCCCTTCAGGTCGGCAACGCTCTTGATCTCCGGATTGCAGGTGACCAGCTGAACCGCTTCCGTATACAGCGCAGCCAGCGCGGTGAAAGAGTTGACCGGATCGCCTTCGAACAGGCGGATACCCTGGTCGGCATAATAGGCTACGTCATTCTGCACAAAGCCCAGCTGATACACATTCATGTCCAGCTTGTCGATGTTGTCCATGGAGCCATTGCCGGCCACCGCGTTGATCGTCAGGTCGGTATTGTTGGAAATATACTGGGCCAGGACCGTTCCGAAAGCGTAGTAAACGCCGCCGGTTCCGCCGGTCGTAAAGGTCAGTTCGTCCGCCAGGGCGGCGCTTGTCCCGAAGAGCAGCATCAGGCTCAGTAGCAGGGCTATCAGTTTCTTCATGGTGAAATACCTCCATTCACAGATACTAATATAGACATCATACAGTAAAACCGGCGTATTCCTGTGTCTTTTTGGTGTTTTTTACGAAAGAATTCCAAAAAAGAGCATAAATTTGACGATTCAATCCCTGTGTGGTATTTTATGTTGGCTTCAAACGAAAAAATGTCATGTATGCGCATAGCTTCAACGCCGGAAAAATGCGAAAGCCGGCTGCATCGGGCATGGAATCCGGACAAAAAAGAAGGTTGAATGCAGTTGAACGGAAAAAGAAAAATCAGCATTGTAAGCACCTTGCATTACATCCGCCTGGTTTACAGATTTGCCCTGTTTGTCCTCCTTCTGATCAGTTATATCCGTTACCGGATGTTCAGTGCGGATCCGATACTCGAAAGCGCTGAAAAAATCCCGGCCATTATTTATGTTACCTGGGCTGTTTTTGCCGTGGAAATGGTCATGCGGTTTTTCCCGTCCAAATATGAAAGTCCCGGGTGCCAGAAGCAGTTCGCACGTAATTATATCAAGTCCGGCAGCACGGAAATATCCATCCCTGACAACAATGCCGCCGTGCTCATCGCGCTGATCTGGATTGTTTTCAACGGAATCTTCGGAGCCCTGTATCTTACGGGCATCCTGGATGACGGTATCATGATCCTGCTGTGCAGCGCATATTCTGTCTGCGACATTATCTGCATCCTGTTTTTCTGTCCTTTCCAGACATGGTTCATGAAAAACAAATGCTGCAGCACCTGCAGGATGTACAACTGGGACTACGCTATGATGTTCACACCTCTGTTTTTTATCCGGAAACCCTATTCCTGGAGTCTTCTGGCATTGTCGGTAGCCCTGCTGATCCGCTGGGAAATTACATTTTACCTGCATCCCGAACGGTTCTCGGAAAAGACAAATGATTACCTTCAGTGCAAAAACTGTACGGAAAAGCTGTGCGCCCACAAAAAGCAGCTGCATTCCCTGTGGAAGCAGATCGAGCAATACTCTTCCGAGCGGATCCGGAGGCTGAGAAAATAAAAAAACCTTTCAGGCCGGCGCCGGGAAATCTTTCCCGCACACCGTCCTGAAAGGATCCTGCATGCATCACAGATCTGTACGGATCACGTAAACCGTTACCGTCTTCATGTTCTCCGGGCGGAGATCATAACCGTTGTCCTTTACCCGGGACCCGGTTTCCTCATACACACGAACCGCAGTCGCAAGCTGTTCTTTCAGCCAGGGAAGCACGGCGCCGGCCGCGGTTTTTTCTGCGTCCAGAATGGTGGTGCGCAGGGTGTCCGTTCCCTTGTCATGCAGGGTAGCTGCACCGGCTGCCAGCTGTTTCGCGCCTTCTGCCGCCTGGTCCACACCGCCGGTATAGGTATGCACACCCTGCACGAAGGTATCCATCTGTGTCAGCTGCTCCAGCAGCGCTGTCAGCTTCTCAGCACCTGCCTTTGCATCTTTGGAAATTGCCCCCAGCACATTCAGTTTTCCCGCCGCGGCGTTCAGGACTTCCCGGTAGTTCTCCGCCGTCAGTTCGGGCACCTCCAGTCCGGCTTCCGCCAGGCCGGATGCCTGGATCTGCTCATTTGCTGTATTCAGGATCGCAGCAAAAATCGCGTTGGCACCGTTGTTCAGCTTTTCGCTGTTCTCCTGCAGGGTTCCGAGGCCTGCCTCCAGGGTGGCTGCACCTTCTGAAAGCTGCCGGGCACCGTCGTTCAGGGAGGTAAGGCCGTTGTTCAGCTCATTGATCTTCAGGGAAGCGATTCCCGTCACCGTCCCGGCAAAAGGCTGGGTTTCACCCTTTTCCATCGCGGTCAGGATGGATACCAGCCCGTTCAGTTCATTGCCGATGTCAAATCCAATCCGGCCGCTGATTTCCCGGCATGCCAGGTCGATGGGATCCGCAGAGGCAAAGGTCATCATCCAGCCCAGCTTCACATGATCCGCATCGAATGAAATCCGGAAGGATGTCGGAATACCCAGGCCGTCTTCCACACCGGGAACACCCCAGCCGATGACAGCCTGCTGTCCTGACAGGGAAAACTGTGCGGCATTCTCCAGTTCCAGATTGCTGACGCCGTTTTCCGGCAGCAGCAGGATCGTCGCAGCCAGATGCGGCACAGCTTCCGGCTGGGTGTAGGCAATGGTCATCTCCACGCGTCCGGCTTTTTCCGCCAGCGCTTCGGCGGAGATCTCCCCTCCGTCCAGGCGGAGCGTCACCACCGGCAAAACCGGCAGCGCTTTGTCTGATGTGCCCTGGTAGGTGATGTCCTTCCCTTTCGCCTGCCAGGTCAGCGTTTCCCCATCCAGCGTAAAGGTTTCCTTCCCGCTGACATTCTCCAGGCCGGTCAGCACGGTTTTGTCCGCGAGTTCCTCCAGTCCGTCCGCGTTTTCCAGGCGGATACTGTCCGTCAGGGATTTCATGGTTCCGTCCGCGGCCGTAACCGCAAACACCCGTTCATGTTTTGTATTTTCCGCCAGGGCCGATGCGCAGCCCAGCGCAAGCGTCAGCGACAGCAGCAAAGCAACAACTTTCTTACACATAATGTATTCCTTTCTCCGCTCAGCGGACAGTTTTC
Organism: Clostridia bacterium; assembly: GCA_017447185.1. Classification (GTDB taxonomy): domain Bacteria; phylum Bacillota; class Clostridia; order Christensenellales; family Aristaeellaceae; genus Aristaeella. The sequence goes on from JAFSOC010000028.1 coordinate 33,927, forward strand.
ATATCCAGCGTCGTATGAACGATCAGTTTATCCAGGAGCATCAGCACCGCGGGCAGAAGCAGCAGCACCACCGCGACGGAAAGCAGCGCGCCCCGGGCAATCAGCCGGCACATCGTGGAAATCAGGTCTACATTGGAGTACAGGCCGACGCCGTAGGTTGCAGCGAAGAAACCCAGCCCGCTCACCAGGATACTCCGCGCCGCGGACGCAACCGCATTTCCCACAGCTTCCTTCCGGTCCATACCGGACAGCCGGTTCTGTTTATACCGCGTGGTCAGCAGGATCGCGTAGTCCACCGTGGCGCCCAGCTGGATCGTGGAAATCAGGATCGGTCCGACAAAGGGCAGTTTCATTCCGGTGTAATACGGTATGCACAGGTTGGCGGCGATGGCCAGCTCGATCACGGCCACCAGCAGTACCGGCAGGGAGAAGGATTTCTGCACCAGCAGGATAATGACGAAAATGGCCGCAATGGAAATCAGGCTCACCACGGTGAAATCGTGATCCGTACAGGCAATCAGGTCCTTCGTGCAGGGAGCTTCGCCGATCAGCATGCCGCCCTTGTCGTATTTCTTAAGGATCGTATTCAGGGCATCGATCTGGGCATTCACCTCATCCGAGGAGATTACATAGGCAGAGTTGATCAGCATCAGCTGGTACCGGTCGCTCCGTACCATCGACAGAACGTCCTGCGGCAGGATGGATTCCGGAATGTCTGCGCCAAGCAGACTGTCAATCCCAAACACATCTTTCACGCCGTCCACCTGCTCCATTTCTTCGGTCATATTCCGGACATCCGTCTGGGACACATCGGCATCCACCAGCAGCAGGTGGGTGGTCGACATGTCAAAGGTTTCCTCCAGTTTGTTGTTGGCAATGACGGAGGGCAGATCCTTTGGCATGACCCGGCTCATATCGTAGTAGACGTTCGCCTGGCTGTAACCCCAGAATGCCGGAACCGCCAGCACCACCAGGATCACGGCCAGCACCCTGTAATGTTTTGTTACAAAGCGTCCGATCCATTCGACATTCGGCAGCAGCGGTTTGTGGCTTGTCCTGCTGATTGCGCCGTCCAGCACCCGGATCACACAGGGCAAAAGCACAACGGTACCCAGCAACCCCAGGATGACACCCTTGCTCATGACGATTCCCAGGTCCTTGCCCAGGGTGAAGCTCATAAAGCAGATGGAAACAAAGCCGGCAATCGTGGTCAGGCTGGAGCCGAGAATCGAGGTGAAGGTCAGGCGGATCGCTTCCGCCATGGCTTCATCCTTGTCCGGATTCAGTGCTTTCTGTTCGCTGTAACTGTGCCAGAGGAAGATGGAATAATCCAGCGTCACGCCCAGCTGCAGCACCGCAGCCACCGCCTTGGTGATATAACTGATCTCCCCGAGGAAATAGTTGCTGCCCATATTCCAGAGTACGGATACACCGATACAGGCCAGGAAGATCAGCGGCAGGAGGAAGGAATCCATTGTGATCATCAGTACCAGCGCGCAAAGTCCCACGGCGATGGCAATATAAATCGCTTCCTGGGATTCCACCAGGTTCCGGGTATCCGTCACCACAGCGGACAGGCCGGAAACAAAGCACTTCTCGCCGGCAGCCGCACGAACCTTTTCGATGGCTTCCATGGTTTCCTCGGAGGAGGAACCTTCATCAAAGAAAACGGCGGTCAGCATGCAGTTCCCCCGGTTGAAGCGTTCCCGGAGATCCTCCGGAATGATCTCAACAGGGATCTGGCCTTTGGTCAGGGACGCATAACCGATCACGGAATCCACGTGAGGGATTTCCTTTACCCTGTTTTCCAGGTCGGCCTGCTCCTGCACGCTCATCCCTTCCGTTACCAGCAGGGAAAAAGCGCCTTTTCCGAAATCATCCAGCAGGATGGTCTGTCCTTTGACAGTATCCAGGTCCTGCGGCAGATAATAGAGCAGGTCATACTTGGTTTTTGTCGCAGCCATACCCAGTACGGACGGCACCACCAGTGCAAGGCACAGGATGATGACCAGGATCCGATGCCGGACCAGCCACATTGTCACGCGTTTCACGATACTTGCCTCCAATCCAAAGTTACAGTACACGGTGTTGACTTTCTCAACACTGCGAATTATAATAATCTCCGTGATTGGAATCAATAATCAAATTGATTATCAATCGTTTGTTAATCAACAAAGACTGTTACGGCGTCGGAAAATCGACACTTTTCCGCAAACTGTTCAGAAATCATGGAGAAAGAAGGCCTGTAAGATGGCTGAAGAAATGAAAAAGGAAGACCGCCGTGTACGGCGAACCCGGAAGATCCTGACCCAGGCACTGACGGAGCTGCTGCAGCAGAAACAGGTCAACGAAATCACGGTGAAAGAGCTGACTGACCTGGCTGACATGAACCGCGGAACTTTCTACCTGTATTATAAGGATATCTATGATATGCTGGAAAAAATACAGGATGAGATGTTTGAGAAACTGGATGCGATCTTCCGGCTGCGTACAGGCGGGGATGTGACAGAGCAGACAAAGCTCATTCTCCTGGATCTTTTCCGGTTTATTGAGGAAAACCAGGATGTGTGCCGCGTTCTGCTCAGCCCGAACGGAGACATGAGTTTCCTTCACCGGCTGAACGAAGTGCTGCGGGAAAAGTGCCTCCATATTTACCTTGGCATTGAGCCTTCCGTGAATGAAGAAGATTTCGATTACCGCTACAGTTTCCTGATTTATGGGTGCGCCGGTATCATCCGGGCCTGGGTTGGACGGAACTGCCCCGAGAAGCCTGAACAGATGGCGGAGCTGGCCCATCATCTGATCGTCAGCGGCGGTTTCGCCTGAAAAGTCTCCCCCGCGATGCAGTGCGGAACCCCGTCAGCACAGACGGCTTGACTTAGAGGGCACTTTAATCATTACAATATTCCATATCAAAGCACAAACCGTTATCCGGCACAAAAAGAGATCCCCGTGCTGACTGACAGAGGAGGTTACGACATGAAAGTACTGATGCTGAACGGAAGCCCTCGGCCAAAGGGAAACATCGCCCTGGCCTTCAAGGAGATGGAACAGGTTTTCCTGGAAAGCGGCGTGGAGGTTGAAAGCATCCTCCTGGGCAACAAGGTCATCCGCGGATGCGTTGCCTGTGAAAGCTGCCGGAAGCAGCACAAATGCGTATTCGACGATATTGTGAATGAGCTGGCCGTCAAATTCGAGGCGGCGGACGGCCTGGTCATCGGTTCTCCGGTATATTACGGTTCCGCGAACGGTACGCTGATGTCCGCACTGCAGCGGCTGTTTTACAGTACTTCGTTTGACAAGAGCCTGAAAGTTGGCGCCAGCGTTGTCAGCGCCCGGCGTTCCGGCTGCACGGCTACCTTTGACGAGCTGAACAAATTCTTTACCCTTTGCAACATGCCGGTTGCCACCAGCCAGTACTGGAACAACATCTACGGCTGGGATCCCGGTGAAGGCGAAGTAGACGCGGAAGGCCGCCAGGTGATGCGTGTCCTGGCCCGGAATATGGTATTCCTGATGAAAAGTATTGCCCTGGGGAAAAAGGAAATCGGGATCCCTGCTCCCGAACAGCCCCGCGTCTGGACGAATTTCACCCGGTAATCCGCTGCTGCTTCCCACATACGGTCTGCCTCCCGGCAGGCCGTTTTCCGTCTTGTCCCCTGCCCTTCCGTATGCTATGATTGCTGCGTCCGGAACCGTCAGGACAAAATCATCTGAATGGAGTCACCCTGTATGCTGAATCAGTTTTCGAGGACACAGCTGCTCTTCGGGCCGGAAGCGATGGAGCGCCTTGCGAAGTCCCGGGTCGCCGTTTTCGGGATCGGCGGCGTCGGAGGGTATGCGGTGGAAGCCCTCGTGCGTTCGGGCATCGGCGCGCTGGATCTGATCGATGACGACCGCGTGTGCCTGACCAACCTGAACCGCCAGCTGTATGCCACCCGGAAAACCGTCGGAAAATACAAGGTGGACGTTGCCGCGGAAAGAATCCTGGAAATCAATCCGGACTGCAGCGTTACCGTCCATAAGACCTTTTACCTTCCGGACACACAGGCAATGTTTGATTTCTCCCGGTATGACTATGTGGTGGATGCCATTGATACTGTAACCGGGAAGCTGGCGCTGGTGGAACAGGCCCAGGCATCCGGCACTCCGATCATCAGTGCCATGGGTGCCGGGAACAAAACAGATCCGACTGCTTTTCGCGTTGCGGATATCTACAAAACTTCCGTCTGTCCCCTGGCCAGAGTGATGCGCAGCGAATGCCGCAAACGGGGCATCCGACACCTGAAGGTGGTGTATTCCACGGAAGAACCCAAACGTCCGCTGGAAGATCCGTCCATCAGCTGCCGGTCTCACTGCATCTGCCCGCCGGATACCCGGAAATGTACCGTGCGCAGGGATATTCCCGGATCAACTGCTTTTGTTCCTTCCGTTGCCGGCCTGATCATTGCCGGCGAAGTTGTAAAAGACCTCTGCGGTCTTTCCTGATCCGTATGCAAAAAATCTCCCGCGCGTCACCGCGCCGGAGATTCTTTTTTGATCATTTCTGTCATAACCGCATAATCCAGTGTCCTTGAAAGGTATTTGATACGGATCGGGCTGCCCGGTTCCAGATATTTTTTCGGGTTCAGCAGCCTGAACTCAACCTGCCGTCCATCCTCCGTCCGGAAGCTGACGTAACAGTCGAATACAGGAAAGCTCCTGCCATAGATGCCGCCGCCGTACCCTGCGACAATCCGGTTTTCAACCCGGCTCACACTGGCTTCTGTTTCCATCCCGTACCGTTTTGTCTTTATCATCCGCCACCAGTAATTCCTGAATGCCCAGGCTGCGAACAACAACATCATGGAAACCGCAACGGTAAACATGACTCATCCTCCTCATTCCAGATCGTCGGCTTCCTCTTCTCTTCAGTGACAATTATAGAGGCAGCAGGCAGCTCCGAACAGGACGGAAATGGAAAAATAGAGGGGCTTATTTTATTACGGCAGGAATTTTCCGGAGGCAAGGTAGACCTGGTACCATTCCTGATGGGTCAGGTTCACCTTTGATGCCGCACAGATATCGCGCAGGTGTTCCGGATTCATCGTGCCGGCAATGGCCTGCATGCGGGCCGGATGGCGCAGGATCCAGGCGATGGCAATCGCCGTCTTCGATACGCCGTATTTCTCTCCCAGTTCGCCCAGCGCCTTGTTCAGTTCCGGGAAATCCGGGTGATCCACAAAGCATCCCTTAAACATCCCGAACTGCAGTGGAGACCAGGCCTGGATCGTGATATCGTGCAGGCGGCAGTAATCCAGGATGCCGTTATCCCGGTTAATGGAACGCTCTGTCGTCAGGTTGTTCAGATAGAGTCCGCCGTCGATCAGCTGGCTCTGCTCAATGGAAAACTGCAGCTGGTTGAATACCAGTGGCTGCTTGACATATTTCTTCAGCAGTTCCAGCTGTCCCGGGGTCACATTGCTGACGCCGAAATGGCGGACCTTGCCGCTCTTTGCCAGCTGGTCAAAAGCCTCCGCCACTTCCTCCGGATCAAAGAGCAGATCCGGGCGGTGCAGCAGCAGCGCGTCCAGATAATCGGTCTTCAGCCTTTTCAGGCTCGCCTCGGCGCTGGCCATGATATCTTCCCTGCTCCAGTCGAATTCCTTCCGATCAAAATGCAGGCCGCATTTGCTCTGCAAGTATACCTCCTCCCGTTTCAGGCCGGTCAGCGGGAAAGCATCCCCGAAACGGGTTTCCGCCTCGCCGTCCCCGTAACAGGTGGCATGGTCAAAGAAATTGATGCCTTCCTCCGAAGCAGTACGGATAATCTCCGCCGCCTGCTGAACCAACAGCGCAGGCATCCGCATGCAGCCGAGGATAATGCTGGAAACATTCTGCGGCCCGTTGGCCACGTTGATCATTTTCATTCTGTTTTCCTCCTTCGTCCATTACCAGGGATAGGCTTCGCCTTCATAAGTGATAAATACCGGGCCTTCCTTGTCATGCCATCTGCTTTCAAACAGCCGGCGGAGCGTTTCCGCATGTTCATACGGAATCAGCGGCGCTTCCGTATTCCCGGGATTTGTACGGATCCAGCCCGGATGGATACAGATGATGTTCAGGTTCGGATCGTCTTTGAAATAATTGTGCAGGGTCATCGTCAGCATATTGAGGGCAGCTTTTTCCGTTCCGTAATCCAGGTAGAAGGTCCGGTAGCATTTTCCGATGCTGCCTGCTTCCGAAGAGATGTTCACGATCAGGGCGCCTTCCGGACTCTTCTTCAGCAGCGGCAGGAATGCCTTGATCACCCGGACCGGTCCCACCGCTCCGATGTTGACCGCCGGCGCGATCTGGTCCAGGTCAAACTCCGGCAGTTCCTTCATGGTATCCGCGGATGCCGTTGTAGCGTTGTTGATGATCAGGTCAAGATGGGATGTCAGCGCTTTGGCTTCCTCCGCCGCCGCGTTCACGGATTCAGTGGAGCCGATGTCCATTGTCAGGATAAACAGTTTTTCCGGATATTCCTTTTTCAGTGCCTCCAGTGCCTCAGACGGACGGCGGATGGTGGCAAACACTTTGTCCCCGTCCTCCAGGTAACGGCGTACCAGGTTGAAACCCAACGCATACGGCCGGCCGGTACCGGTAATCAGAACAGTTTTATTCATATTCTTTCCCTCCCGGTGAATGAATCTGAACAGAGTATACCTTGGTAACCCGGATGGATACTTCCCGTTTTTTGACGGCCGTTTTATTACATTTTGTCAGAAATTGAAAATGATCTTTGCCAGGAGCAGCGCCAGCACCAGCAGGATCACCGGCCGGACAATCTTTGCTCCTTTCGTGATCGCAAGTCCGGATCCCACCCAGTTCCCGGCCATATTGCACGCGGCGGCTGCCAGTCCGAGCGGGAAAAGCACCTGCCCGTTCAGCAGGAACACCGTCAGCGAGGTAATGTTTGAGGTCAGGTTGATCACCTTCGCCTGCGCGTTGGCGGAGCCGACCGTCATCCGGGCAAACGCCGTGAACGCAATAATCAGGAATGTCCCGGTGCCCGGGCCGTAAAAACCGTCATACATCCCGATGACGAAAGCGGAAATCACGCAGATGATCCATGTCCTTCTGTCGGCGACAGCCGCATGCTTTCCGTCATCCCGGAACCATTTCCGGTTCAGTACAAAGAAAGCCGCCACCGGCAGTACGCCCAGGAGAATATACTTCATCACGGTCTCGCTCACGGACAGGGACAGCTTTGCTCCCAGTGCCGATCCCGCCACCGCCGCCACCACGGACGGCAGTGCCAGGCGGAAATTCACCAGTCCCTTCCGGATAAACCGGGCTGTCGCCAGCGAGGTTCCGCATGCGGAAGAAAGCTTGTTTGTGGCAATTGCCATATGCACCGGCAGGCCTGCAAACAGGTATGCGGGCAGGGAGATCAGTCCCCCGCCGCCGCCGATGGAGTCCACCAATCCTGCCAGAAACAGCAGCGGGCAGACAATCAGGAACATGGAAGGCGTTACTGTCATGGCTTATACCAGCTTTGTCACCGCGTAACCGATCATCGCGGCCTGGATGAACAGCATCAGCGGGAAAAATACCACAAAATACCAGTGCTTCGTCTTGTGCCGGAAAATCCACATTCCGGCTGTACCGCCAAGGGCCCCGAAAAGTGCCGCGGCCAGGAACAGCGTTTTCTCGGGAACACGGCGTTTCCCGTGCCTGGCACACTGTTTGTCATGATACATGAGCCAGAAGGAAATCAGGCTCATCACAGTCACAACAGCAATGATCGCAATCAGAACCGGTTTCATCCAGGAACCTTCTTTCGGAAAAGATTACGAACATTATGCCACAAGAAAAAACCGCCGGTCAATCATCTTCAATCTTCATTCAAGGTTCCCGGTTTATGATGACATCGTTTCCCGGAGACACGGTTCTGCGAAAGAACCGGAAAAAGGAAAAACCCGAAAATGAACGGAGGTTGATTATGATGAAAAAATTTCTTGCACTCCTGATGGTCCTCACACTGGCTGTCGGTGCAGCAGCGCTGCCCGCACTGGCGGAAGAAACAGCAGATGCAGCGGAAAACGTTGACCAGGTTTCTTCCGCAACAACCAGGACCGCAAAGGGCGGAAACGGAAACCGTCAGCAGAAGCCCGGCCGCAACAGCCAGGCGCAGGATCAGACCACCCAGCCGCAGGCACCCGATACAAACAACCAGGCACCCGAAAGCAGCCAGCCCCTGGCTCCTGCGCAGGACAGCCAGAACAGTCAGAGCGCTCCGCAGGCACCCGGAAAGCCCGGCCGCGGCGGTCATCAGCAGATGCCCCCGCAGGGTCCTGCAAATACGCGGCCGCAGGCACCAGTCCAGGGCAGCACGGACGAACAGTCCGCGCAGGCTCCGGATCAGGACAGCCAGAGCACGCAGCCGGTTACCGGAAAGTCCGGCAGAGGCGGCCGCGGTATGGAAGAGAAAAAACCCGGACAATACGCCATCTTTGACGAACTGCTGAAAGCCGGCGTCATCAGCGAAGATGTTTACAATGCCATTATGAACTACCTGCAGGCGCAGGTACAGGTGCAGCCGCCGGCGGAAAACACCGTCCCGACAGGCGCCACCTGATTCCCCTCTCCCAGGACTCCCGGATTCCTCCGGGAGTCCCTTGTTGCCGTCTGTCAGCGGCTGTGATATCATCAGGCTATGGAGGGAAAACAATATGCGTGTTTTACTGGTGGAAGATGAAAAGAATCTTTCAGCAGCAGTCTGTAAACTGCTTGAAAAAGAACGGATTACCGTGGATCCGGTATATACCGGAAACGATGGCCTGGACTGGGCGCTGAGCACGGAGTATGACGCCATCATCCTGGATGTAATGCTCCCCGGAATGGACGGTTTTTCCGTCCTCCGTGCCCTCCGGAAGGAGAAGGTTTCCACCCCGGTTCTTATGCTGACCGCCCGCACCGCGTTGGAAGACCGGCTGACCGGCCTGGACAGCGGCGCAGATTATTACCTCCCCAAGCCTTTTGAGTCCGCAGAGCTGATCAGCTGCCTGCACGCCATCACCCGCCGGGGCAACCGGGCGCCGATGATGTCCCTGTCCTTCGGCGATATCACGCTGGAGCAGAAGGACGGTAAGCTGAAGAATACGGAAAAGGCACAGGAAGTCAAACTGGGCGCCAAGGAATACCAGCTGATGGAAATTTTCCTGCGCAACCCTGCGCAGATCCTGGCAAAGGAAACCCTGCAGGACCGTGTCTGGGGCCTGGAAAGCGACGCGGAATACAATAACCTGGAGGTCTACGTTTCCTTCCTGCGGAAAAAGCTGAGTTTCATCGGATCCCGCGTGAAGATCAAGGCAACCCGCGGTATCGGATATTCACTGGAGGAAGAAGCATGATCAAGCGACTTCGCCGGCGCATGACCGTCATGGTCATCGCTGTCCTGATCCTGGTGTCCGCCGGCATCGTTTTTGCCATTCACCTGTCCATTGAGCAGAATATCGCCTCCCAGGCAAAATCCTCCCTTGCTTTTATGGCAGAGAACGAAGAAAACGGCATCTTCGACCGGGAACCACCGCCGTCAAAACCGGATGGGTCAGAAAAACGGATGAACAAAAACCAGCGCGGAAACCGGGGGCAGCCCCAGGAAATCCGCAACGGCCGGGACGCCGCCGCGGCCGGCCTCGGCAATTCCTATACCATTCTCCTGGCGGAGGACGGTTCCGTTGCCTCCTGGACCTCTGAACGCACGGATCTCTATACCGATGAACAGGTAAACGCCATGGCGGAAAGCATTCTGGCCGACGGAAAGGAAAGCGGCAGGATCGGTACACAGTTCTACCTGAAAACCCTCCGGGACAGCCAGACGACCCTGCTGGTTCTCGATGCCCGGCTGGATTTCCTGTCTGCCTCCGAAACCCTGCGCTCCACAGTCATTGTTGCCGCTTCCGCCTGTCTCCTGCTCTCCCTGCTAGCCTGGCTCCTGATCTGCCGCATGGTCCGGCCGGTGGAGGATGCCTTCACCCGTCAGAAGCAGTTTGTGTCCGATGCCAGCCATGAGCTGAAAACACCCCTCGCCGTCATTTCCGCCAACGCTGAGGTGCTGGAGCAGGAAATCGGTTCCAATGAATACCTCGGATACATTCGTTCGGAAGTCAGGCGCACGGATTCCCTGGTGAAAAACCTGCTGACCCTCGCCCGGCTCGACCGCGGCAGCGCGCAGACGGAAATGAAACCGTTTGACCTGAGCCACGCGCTGCTGGATGTGATCCTTCCCTTTGAGAGCACCGTATATGAAGCCGGAAAAGCGCTGGAATCAGACATCCCGGATGGTATCGACTGCTGCGGCAATGAGGAAATGATCAAGCAGCTTACCGTCATCCTGCTTTCCAACGCGCTGAAGTATTCCGATGAAAAAGGACGCATCCGCATTTCCCTCGCTGCTCACGGAAAGCAGCGGGAAATCCGCGTTTTCAACACAGGAACACCGATCGCGCCGAAGGATCAGGAACGGATTTTCGACCGCTTCTGGCGTGCGGATCCGGCGCACGGCCATGATACCGGCGGTCACGGCCTGGGCCTTGCCATCGCCCGATCCGTCGTGGAAGCGCATCACGGAAAGATTTCCGTGGACAGCCGCGAAGGTGAAGGCACCACCTTTACCGTTCTTTTGAACACCTGAATGCATCCCCCGGCCGGCATTTAAAAACAGCGGCAGATGTGATATAGTATAGGAAATCCTGAAACCGATGAGGAGACGAAATCGATATGAAAAGAATCACTGCTGCTGTCCTGCTTACCGCCATGCTGTTCTGCGGGTTTCCCGCCCTTGCAGCGGACGAGCTGAAACTGTCCGATGACGCTTCGGATTTCGTTCTGGTTACCGATGTGGTTCCGGACGTGATCCTGGAGATTCGCTATTATTCCACCTATAACTTTGTGGGCGACCGGATCGATGGCTATGAGCAGCCGCTGGCTTTCCTGACACGGGAAGCTGCCGCGGCGCTGAAGGAGGTCAGCGATGACCTGGTGGCCAAAGGATACCGGCTGAAAATTTACGATGCCTACCGTCCGCACAAAGCCGTCCTCCATTTTATGAAATGGGCAAAGGACGTGAATGACGCCCGGATGAAGCAATACTTCTATCCGGATCTGGAAAAGGATGTCCTCTTCCCCCTGGGATATATCAGTGATCACTCCGGTCACAGCCGTGGCAGCACCGTCGACCTGACGCTGTTTGACATGGCCACGGAAAAGGAAGTGGACATGGGCGGCACGTTTGATTATTTCGGTGAGCTGAGCCATCCCGATTACAAATACATCACCGAAGAGCAGTATGCAAACCGCATGATCCTGCGCGAAGCGATGCTGGCCCATGGGTTCAAACCGCTGCCGGAGGAATGGTGGCATTTCACGCTGGCAAACGAGCCCTATCCGGACACTTACTTCACCTTTCCCATCAATATCAGTTCCCTGGCGGGAAACTGATCCTGACCCGCTCCCTTCAGGCGAAAGTTTTTCTTTCGCCTTTTCTTTTTTCAAGTTTTTTTCAATCTTTCCGTGGATAATCATCTTTGCCGGGAGGAAAAACCCGAACAGCTCCCGGGAAAGATCCTGATGAAAGGCGATGAATCCCCGTGAAAAAGATCCTTTGTATCCTTCTGGTACTCTCCATGATGTTTGGAATAACCGCATTCGCAGAAGAAAACGAAACCCCGCCGGAAATCCCCTCCGGCCAGATGGCACCGCCCGACGGTGAAAGCGGAACCCCGCCCACCCCTCCGGACGGAAGCATGACCCCTCCTGACGGCGGAAACGGACAGCCCCCGGCCAAACCGGACGGTGAACCGCCAGCCCGGCCTGACGGCGAAAACGGCGGAAACGGCGGCTTCGGCGGCAATACCCCTCCCGGAGGCGGAACCTCTTCCTTTGAGTACACCGCATCCACGGAAATCACTGAAGCTGCGGAAACCGCGGATCAGACCTATGCCTCCGAAACTGCGGATGAAAGCGCACTGATCGTAAACACCTCAGACGCGGTCACGATTGTGAATCCGACGGTCAGCAAAACCGGCGATTCCAACGGCGGAGACAACTGCAATTTCTACGGCCTGAACGCGGGCCTGCTCGTCATGGGCGGTTCCGTCACCACCATTACCGGCGGAACGATTGAAACCTCTGCCTCCGGCGCGAACGGCGTTTTCTCCTACGGCGGAAACGGCGGACGGAACGGCGCAGAAGGCGACGGCACCACAGTGATCATTTCGGATACGGAAATCACGACGACCGGTGACGGCTCCGGCGGCATCATGACCACCGGTGGCGGCATCACCCTGGCCAGCAACCTGACCATCAACACCGCCGGCCGCTCCTCCGCGGCCATCCGGACGGACCGCGGCGGCGGAACCGTCGTGGTAGACGGCGGAACCTATACCACCAGCGGACTGGGCTCTCCGGCGATCTACTCCACTGCGGATATCACCGTTGAGAATGCCACCCTGGTTTCCAACCTGTCCGAAGGTGTCTGTATTGAAGGTATGAACTCCATCACCCTGGAAAACTGCGACATGACCGCAAACAATACCCAGTGCAACGGAAATGCCACTTTCCACGATACGATCATGATCTACCAGTCCATGTCCGGTGACGCGGACAGCGGCACATCCTCCTTCACAATGACCGGAGGAAGCCTGACCAGCCTCAGCGGCCACATGTTCCATGTGACCAATACCCACGCGGTCATTACCCTGTCCGGCGTAAACCTGGTCAACGAAGGCAGCGATGTCCTCCTCTCCGTGTGCGATGACGGCTGGAACGGCGCTTCCAATATCGCGGAACTGATTGCCGACAGCCAGTCCCTCTCCGGCACTCTGCTGGTGGGCAGCAATTCCACCCTGACCCTGACCCTCCGGAACGGTTCCTCCTTTACCGGCAATGTCAGCGGGGAAATTGAAAACGCGAAGGGCAGCACCGTTTCCACAGAGGTCGGCACCGTGAATGTGATCCTCGACAGCACCAGCACCTGGACCCTGACCGCAGACACCTGCATCTCCTCCTTTGAAGGAAATGCCGGCAGCGTCTTTTCCAACGGATATACGCTTTATGTCGGCGGAACCGCCCTGGAAGGTGTAAACTAAAAAAAGCCAACCCCTTGACAGATACCCCACGGGGGTATACACTGTACCCGCAGTGTAATACCCCCATGGGGTATTTTTGATGGATGGAGGATGATCAGATATGAGTGAAAAAACAGCCTGCCCGCACTGCGGGGAAAGGAAAAAGAAGAGAACACCGGAGGAGCAGAAGGACCTTCTGAAACGCCTGAAACTGGCGGAAGGGCAGATCCGCGGCATTCAGAACATGGTGGAAAATGATGCCTACTGTCCGGATATCCTGATCCAGGTTTCCGCGGTCACCGCAGCGCTGAACAGCTTCAGCAAAAAGCTGCTGGCATGCCATATCCGGAGCTGTGTCTCGGAGGATATCCGTTCCGGTGACGATTCGGCCATCGACGAATTTGTCACCATGCTCCAGAAACTGATGAAATAAGCGGGGTTTTTACCATGAATCAGTATATTGTCACAGGAATGAGCTGCGCGGCCTGCCAGGCGCGGGTGGAAAAAGCCGTTTCCTGCGTTCCCGGCGTTACCGGTGTATCCGTCAGCCTGCTGACCAATTCCATGGGCGTGGAAGGAACAGCTTCCCCGGAAGAGGTCATCCGGGCTGTGGAAAAATCCGGCTACGGTGCCGCCGTCAAAAACGCGGCTCCCGGGAGCACAGCGACAGCCAGTACCTTCGCAACGGAAGAGGACGCGCTGAAGGACCGGGAGACGCCGAAGCTGAAAAAGCGCCTGATCCTGTCCGCGGCTTTCCTGGTTGCCCTCATGTATATCACGATGGGTTTCAATATGTGGGGATGGCCGCTCCCCGCCTACTTTGCACACAACCATCTGGCCCTGACACTGACCCAGATGATTCTTGCGGCAGCCGTCATGATCATCAACCGGCAATTCTTTACAAGCGGATTCAGTGCGCTGGTCCACCGTGCGCCGAACATGGATACGCTGGTATCGCTGGGATCCGCCGTTTCCTTTGGCTGGAGCCTGTATGTCTTTTACAGGATGTGCGGAATGATCACCGCCGGCGCTTCCAATATGGAACTGATGGATCTGTACCACAACCAACTGTATTTCGAGTCCGCCGCCATGATCCCCGCCCTGATCACCGTCGGTAAGATGCTGGAAGCAAGATCCAAAGGCCGGACAACGGATGCGCTGAAGAGCCTGATGCGCCTGGCGCCGAAAACAGCAATGCTGCTGCGGGACGGAGCCGAAACGGAAGTGCCGGTGGAGGAAGTACAGGCCGGCGATGTGTTTGCGGTTCGTCCCGGCGCCAGCATCCCGGTGGATGGAATCGTGCTGGAAGGCGCCAGCGCGGTCAATGAATCCGCCCTCACGGGAGAATCCATTCCTGTGGACAAGTCGGCAGGTGATACAGTGAGCGCAGCCACGCTCAACACTTCCGGATACCTGAAATGCCGGGCAACCCGGGTCGGAAAGGATACGACCCTGGCGCAGATTATCCATATGGTGTCCGATGCGGCAGCGACCAAGGCGCCGATCGCGCGGATCGCAGACCGGGTGTCCCGTATTTTTGTGCCCACGGTAATTGCCCTTTCCCTCGCGGTTGTCGCCGGATGGCTGATTGCCGGAGAATCCGTCAGTTTTGCCCTGGCCAGGGGTATCTCTGTCCTCGTCATCTCCTGCCCCTGTGCCCTGGGGCTGGCTACTCCTGTGGCAATCATGGTCGGCAATGGCATGGGTGCGAAAAACGGAATCCTGTTCAAGACCAGTGAGGCGCTGGAGAACGCAGGCCGAGTGCAGATCGTTACACTGGACAAGACCGGAACCATCACCACCGGCGAGCCGGAGGTCACAGACCTGTGCCCCGCGGACGGATATACGGAAGAAGCACTGATCCGGAAAGCCTGCGCCCTGGAGCAGAAGAGTGAGCATCCGCTGGCCGGAGCGATCGTTGCCGAGGGAAAAGCCCGGCAGGTCGAGGCGGCGGAAGTCTCGGACTTCACCGCTCTTCCGGGCAGCGGACTGACCGCGAAAATGGACGGACATATCCTCTGCGGAGGAAACAGGACCTACATCGGCAGCCTGGCCGTGATTCCCGAAACGCTGGAGCAGAAAGCCCGGGATCTTGCGGAGCAGGGAAAAACACCTCTGTTCTTCGCGGAAGACGGAAAACTGATCGGGATCATCGCTGTGGCGGACAGGATCAAGCCGGATTCTGCGGAAGCGGTCCGTCAGCTGAAGCAGCAGGGCCTTCGGGTGGTCATGCTGACCGGCGACAATGAGCGTACCGCCCGGGCCATCGGAACAGCCGCCGGCGTGGATGACGTCATTGCCGGCGTACTGCCCGATGGGAAGGAAGCCGTGATCCGGCAGCTCCGGGAAAGCGGCCGGACAGCGATGGTCGGCGACGGAATCAACGACGCGCCGGCACTGGTGCGGGCCGATACCGGTATCGCCATCGGCGCAGGAACGGATGTCGCGATGGATTCCGCGGATATTGTCCTGATGAACAGTTCCCTGATGGATGTGGCAGCAGCGATCCGGCTTTCCCGCGCCACGCTGCGGAATATCCACGAGAACCTGTTCTGGGCATTTTTCTATAACCTGATCTGCATCCCGGTGGCGGCAGGGCTTTTCGCCTGGAAAATGAATCCGATGATCGGCGCAGCGGCCATGAGCCTTTCCAGCTTCACGGTATGCATGAACGCGCTGCGGCTGAACCTGTTCAGGATCCGGGACGCTTCCCGCGACAGGCCCCTTCGCGGAAACAGCGGAAAACCCGTATGGATCGGTGAAATCACACCGCCTGCGCAGAAAGAACTTCCCGCTCCGGCTAAAGCAACCGTGAAAATCGATGGCATGATGTGTGAACACTGCGAGGCCACGGTGAAGAAAGTGCTTGAAGCGCTTCCCTTCGTGGCGGGCGCGGAAGTCAGCCACGAAACCGGAACCGCCGTGCTGCTCCTTTCCGGGGAACCGGATGAGCAGGCGGTGCAGGCCGCGGTCGAAGCGGAGGATTATACCTTCCTGGGATTCGAAAAACAGCCGACAGAGGCATAAACACAAACCGTTTTCCTTTCCCGGAAGCCATGCTATAATAGCTCGCGAATGCACTGTGAATGAAACGCGGGGAGAAGCGCCATGTATGATGTCATTGCCCTGGGAGAACTGCTGATCGATTTAGCACCGCAGTCCGCCAATGATGCCGGATATCCGGTACTTTCCGCCAATCCAGGCGGCGCGCCGGGCAACTTTCTTGCCGCGCTGGCGAAATATGGCTGCCGGACGGCCATGATCGCCAAAGTCGGAGAAGACGCTTTCGGAAAGCTGCTGACCGATACGCTCCGGGATGCCGGGGTTGATACCGCCGGCGTCGTGCTGGATCCGGATGTTTTCACCACGCTGGCCTTCGTGTCGCTGGACGCTTCCGGCAACCGGGATTTCAGCTTTGCCCGCAAGCCCGGTGCGGATACCTGCCTGCGACCGGAAGAAATCCAGGAATCCCTGTTTGCCGATGCAAAAGTATTTCATTTCGGAACCCTGTCCCTGACAGACGAGCCGGCCGCTTCCGCCACCCGCCGCGGGGTTGAACTGGCAAAGGAAAAAGGCCTGTGGATCAGCGTAGACCCCAATCTCCGCAAACCGCTCTGGAAGCGGGAATCAGATGCCAGGGCTGCCATCGAATGGGCCCTCCGGCAGGCGGACATCGTCAAGATCAGCGATGAGGAAATCGACTGGCTGTGGGGCCTTGCTCCGGAGGCAGGCGCACGGAAACTGCTTTCGGAATACGGCGTATCCCTTGTCTTCGCAACCCTGGGGCCGAAAGGCTGCCACGCGGCCACCGCGGCCTGCCGGGTTACGGTTCCCTGCCCGGCCGGAATCCATGTGGTTGATACCACAGGCGCCGGGGACATCTTCGGCGGCAGCGCCATGAGCCGGCTGCTTCGGTGCGGCAAACCGCCCAAAGACCTTGCTGCGGACGAACTGACGCAGATCGTCCGTTTCGCCTGTACCGCCGCCAGCCTCTCCACGCAAAAGCACGGCG
This sequence comes from Clostridia bacterium, assembly GCA_017447185.1. Classification (GTDB taxonomy): domain Bacteria; phylum Bacillota; class Clostridia; order Christensenellales; family Aristaeellaceae; genus Aristaeella. Next base: position 51,033 of record JAFSOC010000028.1, read on the forward strand.
GCATCACCAGCGTTCCGGGTCTCCCGGAAATCGAAACCGTTCTGGACCGGGATCATCATTCGGCAGGAGATGAATTATGAGTATTTTTCAAGTGGAACTGAAAAAAGTCGTGGACGACAGTTATGAAATCGAAGTGGGCCGCTCCCTCGCCGGAAAGCTTGTGCAGGACCTGCAGCACGGACTGATGGGTTCCCTGCGCCGCTTTGCCCTGATCACCGACAGCAATGTGGAATCCCTGTACGCGCAGCCCATCTGCCGCCTCCTGACGGAAGCCGGTTTTTCCGGAGAGGTATTTGCCTTCCCCGCCGGGGAGAAAAGCAAAACCCGCGAAATGAAAGCCATGCTGGAGGACCGGATGCTGCAGGCCGGATTCCGCCGGGACTGCTTTGTCCTGGCGGTGGGCGGCGGCGTGGTTTCAGACCTGGCCGGTTTCCTGGCCGGCACCTATGGCCGCGGCGTTCCCTTTATCAATTACGCTACATCCCTGCTTGCCGCGGCGGATGCTTCCGTCGGCGGTAAAACCGCTGTGGATACGCCGCTGGCCACCAATCTGATCGGCCTGTTCTATCAGCCGAAAAAGGTATATATCGACATCGACTGCTGGAGCACCCTGCCGGGGCGGGAAATTGCCAGTGGCCTGGCGGAAACCATCAAGCACGCCTGCCTGGCGGACGCGGATTTCTTTGCGTATCTGGAAAAACATATGGAAGAGATCCGCGCAGTTTCACCGGATGCCTGTGAACATATTGCCCGCCGGAACTGTGAAATCAAGTACCGGGTCGTCATGAAGGATGAACGGGAAAGCGGCCTGCGGGAAGTCCTGAATCTCGGCCATACAGTAGGCCGGGCCATTGAAACCCTCAGCGGATACCGGCTGCTCCACGGCGAAGCGGTCTCCATCGGCCTTGTCGCCGAATGTGCCCTGTCCGTCCGTCTGGGCCTCATGACCGGGGAGGAAGCCTCCCGGGTGAAGGCGCTCCTGTCCCGGGCCGGCCTGCCGGTCCGCATCCCGGAGGAAACCGACCGCGAGGCGCTGGTCCGGAAGCTTTATACGGACAAAAAAGTCCGGAACGGCTGCCTGCGTTTTGTCGTCCAGAAAGGCATCGGACAAATCGCGGAATTCCGTCCCGGTGTTTTTGCCACGGAGGTCAGTGAAGACATTGCCCGTGAGCTGCTCCTGTCCATGGAGTAAAAGAATCAGCTGTTATCTGATGTCATGTACGCGCTGGATGCGCTCCACCTTCTTGATCTGCTCCGCGCGCTGGATAATCTTTTCCTTCCAGTCGTCATCCTGGGCATTCAGCTGGAACGCCCGGAATCCGTACTGGCTGGCCGCGGAACAGATCACTTCCTCATCATCAATATGCAGGGAAATACGGTAGCGGTTCGGCAGCTTCTGCGGAAGCGTCGTTTTGTTGTTTCCCTGCACTTCCTTCATGTGACGTGTCCCGTTGACAATTCCGTCAAACTGTACGCCGTAGCAGCGGAACAGATGGCGGATATAGCCCTCCGACCGGAAGGAAGAAGTATAGACCCATACCTCGTATCCCAGGCGCTGGAGCTCCCGGATCAGGTCCGGTGTTCCCAAGCGGAGCCGTTCCTTGTAGATCCGGTTCAGCGGAAACCGCAGCTCCGGTTCGGTTTTGTGTGTCATGGGAGAAACAAAGAGCACCTCATCCAGATCGAAGGAAACTCTCATTTTCTCCGTTTCCGGTTTTTTACTCCTCATACCTGCTTCATCTTTCCGATAATATCGATCACTTCGCGGGACCATCCTTCCTCGGAGCCGCTCAGTTTATACTCTTCAAACTCTTTGGAATCCCGGCTTGTACGCAGCACCATATTGTTGTCGATATGCAGCGTGGTCTGGTACCGGGCTTCCAGCATTTTTTCCGTCTCTTTCTTTTCAGCAGCCGCCCCGGCCGTTTTCTTCCCGGTACCGGTCACGATACCGGTCACTTTCACGTGATAATGCCGGAAGAAAAAGACCAGATAATCCAGGGAATAGTACTGTGCTGAATACACCCAGATATCGTATCCTTTTGCGTTAAGCGTATGGAACAGCGCGATGATGCCGCGGCGGATCCGTTCCTTATACGCCCGGTTCAGCGGGAAGCGGAGCGGATCTTCCAGATACGGATCACTTGCCGGCCGGAAGACCACCTCATCCAGGTCCAGCGTCACGCGCTTGTCTGATTTGGCCTTCTCCAGCATCTTCCGGATATCTTTCTGCGTCGTAAGGTCAACGATCTTGACCTTGATCTTTTTGATGCCGACCCGGCGCGCGGCTGCCCAGCGGTGATGTCCGTTCAGGATCATGTAACCGTCCGGTTTGGTTCTTTCAATCATCAGCGGTTCCTTCACACCGCTGTCCCGCGCATCCATCCCGGCCATGATATTCCGGTATTCCTTCTCATATTTGGAAATAATCTCGTAGTTCGGACCGATATCCGGAAAACAGAATTCATCTTCCGGATTCGGATGCAGTTTGTTGCAGGGATATGCCTTGATCAGCAGCCGCCGCAGCAACCCGGCCTTCACCGGATAATAAACACCTTTTACCTTATTGACTTCCTGCTCCAGAAAAGTCTGAAACTCCGTTTTCGCCATGCTTCTCTCCTGCTCTCGTCTTCAATTATATAGAATAACAGTATTTATTATACCCGCTCTTCCCCGGTTTGTATAGAACGAAGTTTTCGCGTACGAAAATAAGGAAGCGGCATTTCTGCCGCTCCCCTCCGCATTTCCGTTACTCAGCCTATGCCGCCTAGCGCGGAATTATACTCATACTGTTCAACCGTTCCGTCTTCCACGTTGATATATACGATATAGTAACCGTCCTTCTCCGCACGCGGCCGCTCTTCGCCCTTGATCTCCATCTCTGTCGTATAGGGCATATAGAGCAGGTACTCCACCAGGAAACAGGGTTTCCCGTTCAGGATTCCGTAGAACCAGTTTCCGTTTTCTTTCTCGGAGCCCGTGTGCAGTTCAAGGCGGGAAACCTGTTCCTCATTCAGGCCATAGCTGCTGATGATGAATTCCCTGCCGATCTCAAACATTTCCTGCTCGGTCAGCTTGCGGGCTTCCAGGGCGCTGTTCTTGTCCGCGTCCGCCTGGTAGTAGATCATCTGGAATTCATCCATCGGCGCGATCACCGGTTCCGGCGTACTGTGTGCATCCGTAATTTCCTTTGCCCGTTCCAGGAAAGCCATCTTCTTTTTTTCATCCGTGCTTTCCGCCATCATAACCTTCAGCTGATCCAGCCCCCAGATTTCCGCGTCATAGCCGCCGGCTGTGTTTTCTCCGTCATGGTTCCAGCTGATTTCCGCCTTGCCGTTCTTCACCAGCGCGGTATAGATTCCCAGCGGATACTGCATGCCTTCGTTCCCGGTATAAGTCACCTTGATGGTTCCGTCGTCCAGTTCCTCTTCCGTCCGATAGAAGAAAGTCTGCATCTCCTGTGTTACGCCGTATTTCGCTTCCAGTGCCCGGTCCGCAGCCTGTGCTGCGGTCACCCGCGGGGAAAGCAGCAGTCCGGCAGCCACGCCCACCACGGAAACAAGTACCAGTGCCATCGCAATCACAAAGCCCAGTGAAAACTTCTTCATTTCAGGTTCCTCCTCCTGCGCGATCCGCTGCTGCACAGCCGCCCGGCAGGAGGGCAGCTCATCCAGAAAGGAAAGCCGCCGGTCCATTGCAGTCCGAAGCGATTCCTTATTCTGCTTCATCGTACCATTCCTCCAGTTCGCCTTTCAGCATCGTCTTCGCTTTCTTCAGCCGATAATTGACTGTTGATCGGGGAAGTCTCATGACACGGCACATTTCTTCCAGGGTCAGTCCCTGGTACCATCTCAGCAGCGTTGCCTCCCTGAGTTTGGGCGGCAGACCCATCACCGCACGCGTTACGGTATCATCCCGCTCTTCAAATGGAACCGCGCCTTCCGGCAGCTGGTCAGGGGTTACGGACCGGTCCGTGTTCCGGAACCAAGAGCTTTTCACCAGATCCTTGCAGGTATTCATGGCAATGCGCATCAGCCATGTTTTTTCCTCTGCCTCACCGCGGAAATTGTCATAGTTCTTCCAGGCTTTCAAAAATGTTTCCTGTACTGCGTCTTCCGCCAGGGCCGTATCACCCAGATAGGCAAAACAGAGATGAAGGATTTGCCGCTCCCACCGGGTAATCGCATCGTTCAGCCATTCCCGGCGCTGATCCTGTGCCACCGCGTTCCCTCCTCTCAACACTTATTAGACGACATGGCAAACAGAAGTGTCCAATCTGATTCAAAAATTTTTCAGAGAATGAAAGTTACTGTACCGTTCCGTTGCAGAGCGTATCCAGCATCTCCATATTCTTCATCAGGGTGACGGCCGGCAGCACGATATTGTCCTCCAGCTTATAATCATATCCGTTCATCACCAGTGCCAGCGTAATCCCTGTTTCCTTCTGGTAATACACATTGGAAGTCAGGCCGATATAGCGTCCCTGGTGGCCGTACCACGTTCCGCGGGGGAACTGGCTGTGGCGCACATTGCTCAGACCGTACGGGCTTTTTGCCAGGCCCGGCTGGTCCGCTTCCATCAGGGAAACCGTTTCGCTGTTCAGGATCCGCACACCGTCCAGTTCGCCGCCATTCAGCATCATCCGGGCCAGCTTTGTCAGGGAGGCTGTATTGATATAGAGCCGTCCCACCGTATACCCGTTATTGCCTTTCGGATCCGCCGTGTTATTGTAGGAATGCCGGCGGTCGCTGGCCACGGAAATGCCGACCCTTCCGTTTGTGTAGAGCATGTCCTTCGCTGCCGTACCGGAAGGCAGGAAAGCCGGCGAATAGGCCGCGGTCAGTCCCAGCGGCTGGAAAACCGTCCGGTTCAGGTAATTCTGCACGCTCTCGCCCGTAATGGCTTCAATCAGGCATCCGAACAGTGCACCGTTATAATCCGCATAGGCGTATTTTGTGCCGGGCTTGATGCTTTCATCAAAGAGCGGATCGTAGCTTTTGCTGATGATCTCCCAGTTCGGGTGATAGTTATTCGCCTTCGCGGACAGGGAGGAAGTATGGCTCAGCAGCATCCGCGCCGTTACCGCCACATTGGGGAAGGCGGGATTGCGCACCTTGAAAGGCAGGTACTCGCCGATATCCCGGTCCAGGTCCAGTTTCCCCTGATCATACAGCGTCATCAGGCCGATGGCTGTTACCCACTTTGTAATGGAAGCAATCCGGTAACAGGTATTTTCATCTGCCCCGCCAAAGGACCAGGTCAGAAATGTCTTTCCGTTTTTCGAAAGCACCAGCGTGCCGTTGACCGCTCCGCTTTCCACAACGATCCGGTTCAGCAGCGCTGCTGCTTCATCCGGTGTGCTCCCGGCTGCGGTCTTTGCCGCACTCCAGGCGGAATCCAGGGCCGCCAGGGTTTTCTTCCCGGCCACCCCGTCCCGGGACAGCCGCTTTGCCTGCTGGAAAGACTGCACAGCGGTACGGGTGGCAGCGTCAAAGATGCCGGAGCGGGCGGCGGTGTAATAACCAAGGTACCACAGCTTTGTCTGCAGCTGTACAACCGCTTCTCCGCTGTCCCCGATCTTCAGTTTGTCCGGGGATGCCTGGGCATTGGGAACGGAAGCTGCCGCGGCCGGCGCGGTTTCCTGCGGCACAGAAGCGCTGTCCGCATACAGCTTTCCCTGGGTCTGCGGCCCGGCAATGCCGTCTGCCTTCAGTCCGGTGCTTTGCTGGAACGCTTTGACCGCCGTCACCGTCCCTTTTCCGTAGACCCCGTCCACTTTCATCGCGTAGAATCCCAATGCCTGCAGCGCCTGCTGCAGCCGGGTCACCTCGCTGCCCCTGGATCCTTTCCGCAGGGTAGCCGCCAGCGCGGTGGAGGCGCAGGCCGCCACCAGTACAATCACCAGCACGATGGAAATCAGACGTTTCAGCATGAAAAGAGACCTCCGCAGCATGTCCGGAATTAATGTTACAAAATCATGACAATTGTATGATGAGAGCGTTGCGAAGTCAAGCGCTGACACAAAAAAACTCCCGCCGCGGGAGGACGGGGTACCCGGACAGACGGGGCCGTCCTGCTCCCTTCCCGCAGAACGGAAGGCAGCCGAAAAAAATTGCAGGAAAGGCCTTTCGGATGTATAATTCTTTTGACAGAATTCTCCATTCACAGGACGGTGCACACATGCAGGCTTATTATCTCGTTGCCTTTGTTCTTTCCCTTGTGCTGACTGGTGTATATATGGTGATCTGGCACAGGCATTACGATGTGCATATCACCCTGGTTTTTACCCTGGTACCTGTTACCAATCTCGGATTTCTGCTGCAGGCCCAGGCGAAGACTCTGGAAACGGCTCTGGCGGCCACGCGTTTTGCCTATATCGGCGGCTGCTTCCTGCAGCTGATCATTCTGTTTGCGGTTTTCAGCCTTTGCGGCATCCGTCTTTCCCGCTGGATCCGGATGGTATTCATGGGGATCTCCGCCGCGATCTTCCTCTCCGTACAGACCATCGGCCGCTCGCAGCTGTTCTATAAGGATGCGCGGCTGGAAGACGTCAGCGGCCGCCTGGTCCTGGTGAAGGAATACGGGATCATGCACAGCTTTTTCTACGGGGCCGTCATCCTTTTCTTTGTGCTGAGCTTCTGCGCAATTCTCTATAGCCTGATCCGGAAAAACCAGGTCAGCCGGAAAGTGCTCCTGCTGCTGTTCCTGCCGGATGCCGTCTGTTTCTTCTGTTTCTTCGTTGGGCGGATGGTCTTCCCGAACATTGAACTGACCCCCGCCGGTTATGTCTTCGCCCAAATCTGTTATCTGTTCATTTCCCTGCGCATCAGCCTCTACAATGTGTCCGATACTGCCGCCGATGTGATGACGCGGACTGGAAAGCCCTGCTTCATCACCTTTGACCAGCACTTCAACTATCTCGGCAGCAACGATACGGCCAAGGAGGTCCTTCCGGAGCTGAACAACCTGACCGTGGATCTGGGCATCCAGCGCAGCAGGGCCATGCAGGACCTGCTCCTTCCCTGGCTGGAGACCTACCGGGACTGCCCGGAAGACGAGGAGCTCAACCGCCACTTTTACAATAAGGACCACAAAATCTATCTCTTCACCGTCAGCCGCCTTTCCAGCCGCTTCGGATATAAAGGATATGAAATCATCGGCGTGGATGACACACTGGACCGTGAACATATCAACCTGCTGACAGACTTCAACGAAAAGCTGGAGCAACAGGTAGCCGAAAAAACCGCCCATATCGTTGCCATGCATGACAATCTCATCCTGAGCATGGCCACCATGGTGGAAAGCCGGGACAATTCCACCGGCGGCCATATTCGCCGGACGAGCGAAGGTGTCCGCCTGCTGATTGACGCCATCCGGGAAACCGGCGCCTTTTCCCTGGAGGATTCTTTCTGCAGGAACCTGATCAAGGCGGCCCCCATGCATGACCTGGGAAAAATTGCCGTGGACGACGCAATCCTCCGCAAGCCGGGCCGTTTCACCCCGGAAGAGTTTGCCATCATGAAAACCCATGCCGCGGAAGGCGCCCGGATTGTCCATGAAATCCTGAAGGACACAGATGACGACGCGTTCCATACCCTGGCAGAAAATGTGGCCCACTTCCATCATGAGCGTTGGGACGGATCCGGCTATCCCACCGGGCTGAAGGGAGACGCCATCCCGCTGGAGGCCCGGATCATGGCCATCGCAGATGTCTATGACGCGCTTGTCAGCAAACGGGTTTACAAGGACAAAATGTCCTTTGAAAAAGCGGATGAGATTATCCGCGAAGGAATGGGGTCCCAGTTCGATCCCGCGCTGGAACCGGTCTATCTCGCTGCGAAACCGAAACTCGAAGCCTATTACGCTTCGCTGGAATGAGAAAGGAGCCTGCCCATGAACACTGCCATGAAAAAGAGCCTTTCCTTCTGCCTGGTCCTGATGCTCGCGCTTTCCGCGCTTTCCTTCGGCACTGCGGAAGGCACACGCCGGCTGGTCCTGTACTGGACGGATTCAGGGGTGAATTATGAAACCTGCGACGTATGGTCCTGGTGTCCCGGAAAAGACGGCAGGGGCTATCTGTTTGAGCCCTGCGAATACGGCGTACGCTGTACGATTGAGGTTCCGGCGGATGTGACGGAAGTCGGCTTCATCATCCGCCGCGACTGTTCTGAACCCGGCGGAACATCCTGGGGCAGCGCCACCAAGGACTATGAGGATGACCGTTTCGCCATCCTGACCGGAGAGGTAACGGAAATTTATCTCCAGCCCGGGGACGGTATGCAGTATGTCAGTTCCGATGGCGGAAAAACCCTGGATCCGATCCGGCTGTTCAAGCTGGCGGGAATCGTCTCTCCCTCTGAAATCCGCTACTTTATCAGCCCGGCCGTTCGCCTGGAAAGACTGGATGCGGTGCATGTCCGCCTGGACGGAAAAGACCTTCCCATTGAAAAGCTGTCCAGCCTGGGCAACAAAGTCAATAACGGCGTCATCACCCTGGAGGAACCGCTCAACCTGGCGAAGACCTACACTGTCGCCATCGAAGGCTACGGTGAAGTATCCGCCGTTCCCACCGACCTGTTCGACAGCGCCGACTTCGTGGCAAACTACACCTATGACGGAAATGACCTGGGTGCGGTCCTGCATGGGAATTCCACCGTCTTCAAAGTCTGGGCGCCTACTGCTTCCGCTGTAGTGCTGAACCTGTTTACAAGCGGAGCAGGCGGCGAAGCCTATGAAATCCTGCCCATGACACTGGGGGACAAAGGCGTCTGGAGCGCGGAAGCTCCCTGCGGCCATGGCACGTATTACACCTATACGGTGACGACCGCCGCCGGCACGCTGGAAGCCGTGGATCCCTATGCCTGCGCCGCCGGCGTCAATGGCGACCGCGGCATGGTGGTCGACCTCTCCCGGACGGATCCGGACGGATTCCGGGACAGCACCTGGAATTCCGGCCTCACCAGCTATGAAGAAGCCGTCATCTGGGAAGTCCACGTCCGGGATTTCTCGAACCGGCTGTCTTCCTCCGCGTATCCCGGAAAGTACCTGGCCTTTACAGAAACCGGGCTGACCAATGCCTCCGGGCTGCCTGCCGGTATGGATTACCTGAAGCAGCTGGGCATCACCCATGTTCATCTCCAGCCGGTTTACGACTTTGCCACCGTGGACGAGAGCAGCGACGCACCCCAGTTCAACTGGGGCTATGACCCGAAAAACTACAATGTCCCGGAAGGCAGCTATGCCACTGATGCCGCGAACGGTGAAGTCCGGATCCGGGAATTCAAGCAGATGGTGCAGGGACTGCATGACAACGGAATCGGCGTCGTTATGGATGTGGTCTACAACCACACCTACGCCCTGGATTCCTGCCTGAACCGGATCGTTCCCTACTATTATTACCGCTTCAATCCGGACGGTTCCGCGGCCAACGGCAGCGGCTGCGGCAACGAAACCGCCTCCAACCGGGTCATGTGCCGGAAGTATATCGTGGACAGTGTCCGCTACTGGGCGGAAGAATACAAGCTTGACGGTTTCCGGTTCGATCTGATGGCCCTGCATGATGTTCAGACTATGCAGGCCGTGGAGGAAGCCGTGCACGCGGTCAATCCCGGAGCACTGATCTACGGCGAGGGCTGGACCGGCGGTTCCTCTCCCCTGCGGGATAACTTCCGTGCCAGCCAGGCCAATATCAAGCAGGTAGCCGCTTCCGGGGATGCCATCGGCTCCATTGCAGTTTTCAACGACGCCATCCGTGACGGCCTGAAGGGCAGCGTTTTTGATCCGAAGGACACCGGATACGCCAACGGCTCCGCCAGTAAAGCCAACGCGAACAAAGTCATCTTCGGCATCCAGGGCGGACAGAAAACCAGCGCTGTTTCCTGGGGTGTGAAAAATGCCATGGTGGTCAACTACACCTCTTCCCATGACAACAACACCCTCTGGGACAAGCTGCTGGTCTCCTGCCCGAATGCCTCCGTCGAAGACCGCCTGTCCATGAACCGCCTGTGCGCTGCCACGGTGCTGCTGAGCCGGGGTCTTCCCTTCTTCCTCGCCGGTGAGGAAATGCTGCGCACGAAGGACGGCGATTCCAACAGCTACAAATCCTCCGACGCGGTGAACAACCTGGACTGGGACAGCCTCACGCCGGACAGCGCAGCACTCAGAATGTCCGAATACTACCGCGGCCTGATCGCCGTGCGGAAGAGCCACCCGTTCCTGACCTCCGGCGAAGCGCCTGTCTGCGAACTCCTGGACGGAAACGTGATCGCCGTCACCTGGAAACAGGATGAAAGAGCCGTCGCCTTCGCCCTGATCAATCCCGGCACCGCGGAAGTACAGGCCCCGGTTCCGGAAGGATGGGCCGGTTATACGGTTCTTGTACAGAATGAAACTGCCGCGCCCGAAGGCACAGCGGCGGAAGACTCCGTTGTCCAGGCCGCTCCCAGGAGCGTCACCCTGGTCGTCGCAAAGTAATATTCCAGCCAAACACAAAGCAGCGGCTCCTTCCGGGCCGCTGCTCTGTTATGCAACTTCCGTCACTGACGGTCGTCAGCGGTTTGTCCGGCAGCCCAGTGCTTCCTGCACAGGGCGATGTAGCTCTCATTGCCGCCCAGGAGCACCTGCTCCCCTTCCTTGATCACCCGTCCGTTGGACAGCCGGGCGTTGCACGTCGCCTTCCTGCCGCACCAGCAGACCGTCTTGATTTCCTCTATGGAATCTGCCCACGCCAGGAGCCAGTGGCTGCCTTCGAACAGATTTCCCTGGAAGTCCGCCCGCAGCCCGTAGCAGATCACCGGCACATTTCCTTTGTCCACAATATCCACCAGCAGCTGCACCTGCGCCTTGGTCAGGAACTGGGCTTCGTCCACAATAATGCAGTCATACTGTTTCGCTTTTTCCAGTGTCAGGTCTTCCACAAATTCACATTCCGCCTGCAGGCCGGAACGGGACGCCACAACATGGCTGCCGTCCCGCTTTTCCAGCGCCGGTTTCACCATCAGGGCCTTCTGCCCCCGCTCTTCATAATTGTACTGCACCATGATTGCGTTGGCTGTCTTCGACGAGCCCATGGCGCCGTAGCGGAAATACAGTTTCGCCATTTTTCCTTCTCCCGATTACTTCAGATATTCCGGTCCGAATCCGACCGGCAGCAGGTCTTCCAGGGTCATTTCCCGGTAATCCTCCGGCGTCCGGGCCAGCAGCACCGTCATTTCCTTTGGATTGCAGAATTCCCGCATTACCTGCCGGCAGATACCGCAGGGCGACGGATAGCTCAGGTTTTCTCCCTGCATCCCGGCCACAATGGCAATCGCGGCAATCTTCCGTTCCCCGCAGGCTGCTGCGTGGAAAATTGCATTGCGCTCCGCACAGATCCCGGCAGGATACACCGCGTTCTCCACATTCACTCCGGTATAGATCTCCCCGGACTCTGCCAGCACCGCGGCGGAAACAAAATACCCGGAATAAGGAGCATATGCATTCTTCTGTACTTCCAGGGCCCGCCGGATCAGTTCCTCCCGGTTCAGGTTCTTCATCTGTCTTCTCCCTGTTCTCGTTTTCCAGCAGATATTCACATAAAGCTGATTACCGGCCACTGATCACTGACTGCTGATCACTGACCACTCTAATTATACCCAACTTTCTGCTTCTGTGCTATACTGTCGGTAAAGAAAACATGATGCGCCGCCTGCCGGCCTGAAGGAGAAAAGATATGAATACAAAAGTGCTGACCAAGGAAGCCGTCGCCGGAATGATCGACCATACCAACCTGAAAGCCACTGCCACCCGGGAGGACATCCGCCGTCTCTGCGACGAGGCAAAAAAGTATCACTTTGCTTCCGTCATGGTGAATTCCGCCTTCACTGCCCTGTGCAGCGAACTCATGAAGGGCACCGGCGTGCTCGTGGGCACTGTCGCCGGTTTCCCTCTCGGCCAGATGTCCACCGCGGCCAAGGTCTATGAGGCTGAAACCGCCATTGCCGACGGCGCGGACGAAATCGACTATGTAGTCAATGTTTCCGACGTAAAAGACGGAAAATGGGATCTTGTGAAAGATGAAATGACAAAAATCACCGACGCCTGCCATTCCCGCGGCGCCGGCTGCAAGGTCATCTTTGAAAACTGCTACCTGACGAAGGAAGAAATTGTACTCCTCGCCGGAATCGCCAGAGAAGTAAAACCGGACTTTATCAAAACATCCACCGGTTTCGGCACCGGCGGCGCCACGCCGGAGGACGTCCGTCTCATGAAGGAGACCGTCGGCGACGCCGTGAAGGTCAAGGCTGCCGGCGGTATCAGGGACTGGGCTTCCTGCAGGGCCATGATCGAAGCCGGCGCGGAGCGCATCGGCGCCAGCGCCGGGAAGCAGATCCTGGACGAGTTCAAAGCGGAATAAACTGTTTCAAAGTGTCAAAAAAAATGTAATACTTTCGTCTTACTCTTCCCGACAAATTTTGGTATAATATTTCCAGCGAACAGGCCCAAGCCTGGACAACCGAACAAATTAAGGAGGTTTTCCAATGAAAAAGTTTTTAGCAATCCTGCTGGCAGCCATCATGGCGCTGAGCCTCTGCTCCGCTTTTGCAGATGACATCGCCTATGATGACATTCCGGATGAGATGACTTCCGATAACGGACAGTATCGCATCGCTTTTGTTACCGATGTCGGTCAGCTGAAGGACCACTCCTTCAATGAAGGTATTTATAACGGTGTGAAAAAGTATGCCTACGAGCATAACATCACTTATAAGTACTATCAGCCCGCCAACGGCGACCAGGCTACGGATGATGACCGTTACGACGCAATGAAGGCCGCTGTGGACGGCGGTGCCGAAATCGTTGTCTGCGCCGGGTTCATGGCCGGTTCCGCGATTGAAAAAGCTTCTGCCGAATTTGAAAATGTCAAGTGGGTTTATGTAGATGGCGGTGCCTTCGGCGCAAATACGGTTGGCGTTGCTTTTAAAGAAGAACAGTGCGGCTTCTTTGCCGGCTATGCCTGCGTGAAAGACGGCTACACCAAACTCGGTTTCGCCGGCGGTGGCGGTGGAACCACACCTGCCTGCTGCCGTTACGGATACGGATTCGTCCAGGGTGCTCAGGCTGCTGCTGCTGAACTGGGTGTTCAGGTTGAAATGCTGTATTCCTGGCTGTACGGTGGAAGTTTCAGTGCTTCTCCCGAACTGGAAACCATGCTGAACGGCTGGTATGAGAACGGCACTGAAGTTATCTTCCCCTGCGGTGGCGCTATGTATCTGAGCTGCTTCTCCGCTGCGGCGGCCAATGAAGCATGGGCACTGGGCGTTGACTCCGACCAGGCCGGTGACTCTGAATGGGTCCTGACGTCTCCCCTGAAGGGCGTTGACGCCGCTTCCTATCTGATCCTTGGTAAATATTTCGATGGTCAGTGGGATGAAGTTGGCGGCACCTCCCAGATTTTCGGCACAGCTGAAGGCGCCATTGCGCTACCCACCGCAGCTGAATCCTGGAGATTCTCCAAGTTCACCGTTGAAGAATATAACAAGATGGTTGAAGATGTAATCTCCGGCGCGCTGGTCATTGATGATGATTATGCCAACATGAAGACCGAGTATGATAATCTGAAGATCACGATGGTTAAGTAATTGCGTTTTTCCAAAGGAAGGGCAATATGCCCTTCCTTTTTTTACATTCTCTGGTATAATTAAATGCAGCAATGTGAACACAATTTTAAAGGGGGCTGCCGATATGGAGGAACGCCGTCCGGAAACTTCCGAATATGTGATCGAGATGATCCATATCACAAAAGAGTTTCCCGGAATTATCGCAAATGACGATATTACCCTGCAACTGCGCAAAGGAGAGATCCATGCGCTGCTGGGAGAAAACGGCGCGGGCAAGTCTACGCTGATGAGCGTTTTGTTCGGTCTATACAAACCTGAAAAAGGCGAAATCCGGAAAAACGGGCAAGTCGTCCAGATCAATGATCCCAACGACGCTACCGCCCTGCATATCGGTATGGTGCATCAGCATTTTAAGCTGATTGATGTGTTTACTGTTCTCGATAATATTATTCTCGGCGCAGAAGATACGAAACTCGGTTTCGTTTCCAAGAAGAACGCTCGGAAAAAGGTTTCGGAACTGAGTAAAAAATACGGCCTGAAGGTAGATCTGGATGCGAAGATTGAGGATATCACCGTCGGGATGCAGCAGCGCGTGGAAATCCTGAAGATGCTGTATCGGGACAATGAAATCCTGATTTTCGACGAACCTACGGCCGTACTGACGCCCCAGGAAATCGACGAACTGATGCAGATCATGAAAAACCTGGCGGCTGAAGGAAAATCCATCCTGTTTATCAGCCATAAGCTAAACGAAATCATGGCGGTTTCCGACCGGATCACTGTCCTGCGAAAAGGCGAGTACGTCGGCACAGTCAACACGGCTGATACAAATAAGGAAGAACTGTCAAGAATGATGGTCGGCCGTCCCGTGCAACTGGAAGTCCAGAAAAAACCGTCTGAACCCAGAGAAGTGATCCTGGATGTCAGCCATTTCTGTGTGCCCAGCAAGCTGCATTCACGCAATGCCGTAAACGATGTAAGTCTTCAGGTACGGGAAGGTGAAATCGTCTGCATCGCCGGAATTGACGGGAACGGGCAGACGGACTTTATCTATGGCCTGACCGGACTGGAAAAGAGCAACGGCGGAAGCGTAAAAGTCTGCGGACAGGATATTACGCACCTTTCCGTGAAAAAGCGCGGAGAAAATATGAGCCATATCCCGGAAGACCGCCATAAGCACGGTCTGATCCTGGATTTTTCCCTCGAACAGAATATGGTACTACAGCGTTTTATGGAGCCAGAATTCCAAAACGGCCAGTTCATTCGCTTCGGCGCAGTACGGGAATATACAGAACGGCTAATTGATCAGTTCGATGTCCGTTCCGGCCAGGGACCTATCACCAAAGTCCGTTCCATGTCCGGCGGAAACCAGCAGAAAGCGATTGTTGCCCGGGAGCTGGATCGGAATAAGAAACTGATCATTGCCGTTCAGCCGACCCGCGGCCTGGACGTTGGCGCAATCGAGTATATTCACAGTCAGCTGGTAGAACAGCGGGACGAAGGAAAAGCTGTTCTGCTTGTCAGCCTTGAACTCGATGAAGTAATGAGCCTGCCAGACCGTATCCTTGTCATGTATGAAGGCGAGATTGTCGGTGAATTTAATCCGAAAGAAACCACCATCGAGGAACTCGGCCTGTACATGACCGGCGCCCATCGGCAGACAAAAGAAGGGGTGACAGGAGAATGAAGAAAGAGTATTTCTTCCAAAAAGACGGCGTCAAAACCATACTGGCATCCCTGTTGTCCATTGTCATCGGCTTGCTGGCCGGAATTATCATCATTTTGATCGTCGGCCTGACCAATGACTCCATTGTACCATCCAGCATCTGGGACGCAATCCGGCTTGTTGTCTTCGGCGTGTTCAACAAAGGCCGTGACGCAGCCACTGGTGCACTGATGTTTGGATTTAATCCCACCTTCTTCGGCAATATGCTGTTCCGTGCAATGCCACTGATCCTGACAGGTCTTTCCGTTGCGGTTGCTTATAAAACCGGCCTGTTTAACATTGGCGCTCCAGGACAATACCTGGCCGGAACCTGTGCGACGCTCTTTATCGCACTGAGTGTTCCGACTTCTACCATCCCTGCCTGGCTGGTATGGATCCTTGCTTTCCTGGGCGGCATGATCGCCGGCGCCCTTTGGGGGTGCATCCCCGGCCTGTTGAAAGCATTGCTGAATATCAACGAGGTCATCGCCTGTATTATGACCAACTGGCTTGCCGCAAGCCTGGTCACCTGGGCTTTTGATATCAGTAACCTGAAAAACGTCCTGGAAGGGACAAAAACAGGATATATCTATAAGACCTCCACCATCATCAACGATATCATGGTTGACGGGGTACAAACGATCTCAGGTGCAAATATTCCGGAAGGCGCAACAGTTCTGGCCACGCGAGGCGGAGTTGTTACACCGAAGCTTGGACTCGACAGCATCTTTACCGGCAGCCAGGTTAACGTCGGAATCTTGATTGCAATCCTGTTAGCCGTTCTCTTCTACATCATCATGGAAAAAACCACCCTTGGCTATCAGTTGAAGGCCTGCGGTTCCAACCGGCATGCTGCGAAATACGCCGGCATTATGGATAAACGGAATATCGTCCTCTCCATGGCGCTGGCCGGTTCTCTGGCCGGTGCGGCCGGTTCCCTGTACGCACTGAGCGGTAATACCGAATTTTTTTGGACCACCTATCAAAGCCTGCCAGCAGTCGGATTCACCGGAATTGCTGTCGCCCTGCTGGCCGTCAACAATCCAATCGGCGTGATTTTCTCCGCCATGTTTATGTCCCTGTTGAATATCAACGGGCAGCAGTTGACAAACCTGACTGCTTATAATGAATACATTACCGACGTCATCATTGCGGTGATTGTTTACCTAGCTGCCTTCATGTTGATTATCAAAATGTGGATCAGCAAAAAGAAAACGCGACCGAAGCTAGCTTCGCCAGTTGTTGCCAACAAATCAAAGGAGGTGCGGAAATAATGGCGTTTCTTATTCGGCAGACACTTATTTATGCTGTTCCTCTGATGATTGTCGCACTAGCCGGCGTGTTTGCGGAGCGCAGCGGTATCATCAACCTAGCCTTGGAAGGCATGATGATCTTTGGTGCTTTTATCGGCGTGGTCTGTATGAACGTAATGATGAGCCTCGGCTGGTTTGACGCTGTAAAAGCTTCCGGAAACCTTTGGGGCGCACAATGGTATCTGCTGCTAGCCATGCTTGTCTCCGCCCTGGCCGGGAGCATCTTCTCCCTGCTTCTCGCTTTTGCCGCGATTAACCTCAAAGCGGATCAGACCATCGGCGGCACCGCGCTGAACATGCTAGCGCCCGCCATCGTCCTGTTCCTTGTCCGGATTACCGCCAAGCAGAACAACTTGCTTCTTGCAAGCGGAGACTCCGCCACATGGTTCATGATCAAAAAATCCATGTGGGGTTTCGACAAGAGCTATAAACTCAGCGTTCTGGGAGATGCTTTCCTGAACAAAGTTTATCTGACCACATATTTTTGCATCTTCCTCTTCATCGTCCTGTCCATCATCCTGTATAAAACAAAGTTCGGCCTCCGGCTCCGTTCCTGCGGTGAAAATCCCCAGGCTTCTGCTTCCCTTGGCATTAACGTTATTCGCATGCGCTATGCCGGCGTCATGATTTCCGGTGCTCTGGCCGGCCTGGGCGGCTGCGTCTTTGCCGTTACCACCGCAAACTGTTCCGCCAACGGTGATGTGGCCGGCTTTGGTTTCCTGGCCCTGGCTGTTATGATCTTCGGCAACTGGAAACCACTTCCGATAGCCCTGGGCGCCCTGCTGTTCGGCCTGTTCAAGTGCATTGCGGCGTCCTATGCCACCTTGGATATCAACGGCGACGGTGTCTTTGCCCTGGCAAACCTGGGAATCAGTAGCCACCTCTACCGGATTCTCCCTTATCTTGTCACGCTGATTGTCCTGGCCTTCACTTCCAAGGCGTCTCGTGCCCCGAAGGCGGAAGGTATCCCATACGATCCATCCAGACGATAAAAATGATTAAACAGGAGGTTTCCCCCATGCCTATTCCCACCCCGCATATCAACGCCCCGGCCGGTGCGTTTGCCGATACTGTCCTGATGCCCGGTGATCCGATGCGTTCCAGAATGATCGCCGAGAAATTCCTGGAAAACCCCGAACTGGTCAATAATGTCCGCGGAATCCAGGGCTATACCGGCACCTATAAGGGAAAGCGCGTTTCCGTCATGGCCAGCGGAATGGGCTGTCCTTCCATCGGCATCTATTCCTATGAGCTGTTCAAGTTCTACGATGTGAAGAATATCATCCGCCTCGGCTCTGCCGGCGCCATGAACAAGCATGTGCACCTGCGGGATATCGTCATCGCCATGAGCGCCTACAACAATTCCTCCTACCTGCAGCAGTTCGGTTTCCACGGGGACAACGCTCCCTGCGCGGACTACGAACTGCTTCACCGGGCGGTGGAAACCTCAAAGGAACTGGGCCTGCCCTGGCATTGCGGACCTGTCTTTACCTCCGAAGCCTTCTACGGTGAAAGCAGCGATGTCAACGCCCTGCGGAACCTGAACATTCTGGCCGTGGAAATGGAAGCGGCCGCGCTCTATATAAACGCGGCGCTCACCGGCAAACATGCCCTGGCCATCTGCACCATCTCGGACAATACCATCACGGGAGAGGAGCTCTCCGCCGAAGACCGCCAGAACAGTTTCCTGGATATGATCCGCCTCGGCCTGGAGATTGCCTGATCCCTTCCCCATTGTTTCCAAAAAGGGCTGCCCTTCCGGCAGCCCTTTCTTCATCCCAAAATCTAATAACTAAAAACCAAATATTTACCGGAGCGCATCCGCGAAGGATACCGCGTCAAACCGTTCCGGCAGGCCCAGCCATTCCGCGCAGGTGGCTGCAATATCCGCGAAGGTATTCCGCATCCCCAGGTCCACGCTCTTTGTCATTCCCGGTGTCCAGGCCAGGATCGGGATGTTTTCCCGGGTATGGTCCGTGGAAATGTCGCAGGGGTCGCAGCCGTGGTCCGCCGTAATGATCATCAGGTCTCCGGGGTGCAGCAGCCCTTTCATTTCCTTCAGCCGGACATCAAATTCCTCCAGTGCGACAGCAAAGCCCTTCGGGTCGTTCCTGTGGCCGTAAACGGAGTCCGTGTCCACCAGGTTGGTGAAGCACAGCCCGTCAAAGTCCGTTTTCATGAAGCGGATCAGCGCGTCCATGCAGGCTGGGTTCCCCGCCGCGTGATCGATCTTTGTCAGTCCCTCATGGGCAAAGATATCCTCAATCTTTCCGACACCGATGGACTCCAGCCCCGCTTCCATCACGGCCTGCGGCAGTGTGCGCCCGCAGGGAGGCATGGAAAAGTCCCGCCGGTTTCCGGTGCGTTTGAAGCTTCCCGGCTGCCCGACAAAGGGACGGGCAATCACCCGCCCGACACCCAGCTCACCCTGCAGCATTTCCCGGGCAATCCGGCAGAATTCGTACAGCTTCTCCGGCGGAAAAAGCTCCTCATGGCAGGCAATCTGGAAAACGCTGTCCCCGCTGGTGTAAACGATCGGTGTATGGTCCCGCAGGTGGGCTTCGCCCAGTTCCTCAATAATCGCTGTGCCGGAGGCGGGTTTGTTGCCGATGCATTTATACCCGATCGCCTTCTCATAGGCTTCCATAAAGGAGCGGGGAAATCCGTCCGGGAAAACCGGGAACGCCTGTGTTACCCGCACACCTGCAATCTCCCAGTGCCCGGAAGTGGTATCCTTGCCCTTGCTGAGCTCCCGGGCCCGGCCCCACGCACCTGCAACCGGCCCGTCCCACCGGTATCCGGTGGTTTTAATGTTGCCAAGTCCCATCCCCGCCATATTCGGCAGTTCCGGATGGCAGGCCGCGATCACATGTCCCAGTGTATTGCTGCCGGCATCGCCGTATTCCGCTGCGTCTGCCGCTTCCCCGGCGCCAACCGCATCCAGTACCGTCAGAAAAACCCTGCTCATATGGTTTGCTCCTCCTGTGCGGAAAATATGATCAGATGATTTGAACTGCATGATGTCGGAAAAAGTATAGCAGAATCCGCCCCCGAGCACAAGCGGCACAGCCCTGCGGGGGACTTACAAAACAGAGCCCTCCATGCTATAATAGCCTTGGAATAAAAACCGAACAGGGAGGTTCTGTCATGGCAACCGTCTATTCACCCAATGAGGAATTCCATCTGAAAACCGTTCCCGGGGATGTGGGGCGCTATGTGCTGCTTTGCGGTGATCCCGCCCGCTGTGAAAAAATCGCCGCGTATTTTGATACCGCGTCTTTCCTGAAGTCCAACCGGGAATATACGATCTATACCGGTACGCTGGAGGGCGAAAAGGTCAACGTCTGTTCCACCGGCATCGGCAGTCCTTCCCTGGCCATCGCTGTGGAGGAGCTGATCCACTGCGGCGCGGATACCTTCATCCGCATCGGTTCCTCCGGTGGCATGGCTCCGGAGGTCCTGGGCGGCGATGTGGTCATCGGCACCGGCGCCATCCGGATGGAAGGTACGTCCCGTGAGTACGCGCCTATTGAATTTCCCGCAGTGGCGGATTATGGCATCGTGAACGCCCTGGTGGATGCCGCGAGGGAGGAAAAGGTTCGCTTCCATGTCGGCGTCCTTCATAACAAGGATAATTTCTACGCCCAGCACAGTCCGGATACCATGCCCATCCGGGAGGAACTGAAGGCAAAGTGGAACGCCTTTCTGGAATGCGGCGCCCTCGCCAGCGAGATGGAATCCGCGGCCCTCTTCATCATCAGCTCCGTCCGCAGGGTCCGTGCCGGCGCCCTTGTGGAAGTCTTTGCCAACCAGACCCGCCGCGAAATGGGCCTGGATGACCCGATGACCCTTGATACAGACGCGGCCGTTCGCGTCGGTATCCGGGGCCTGCGCAAACTGATTCAGCAGGACCATGCCGTAAAATGAAATAAGCCGTATAAGCAAAAGGCGCATCCGCCGATGCGCCTTTTGCTTTTTCCATTCAGGCAAAACGAATTTCGTCCAGGGTGTACCGGATGACTTCATCCACGTCATCCTCTTCCGCGGCAGCTGCCTCGGCCAGCCACGGATGTGATACCTCCCATGCGGAAGTCTGCTCCTCCCATTTCGTTTCTTCCATGAACGCTCATTCCCCTCTTCACTTTTGGTTCAGCAGCCACAAGGGATTGTACTCACGTTCATGTGAAAACACAATATCCAATCTGGTTAAATATTGCATTTTTGTTGCTTTTTTACGTCAGTTCTGCGGAATCTCTGTTTTTCCGATGCCGATCAGGGAGGGAACTGACCGGACAAACCGGCGGTTCTGGAACTTCGCCTCTTTGTTCAGCATCCTTCCGCGGAACATCAGCGCCATAGTATTGCCCCCATCCAGGTTCAGCGCTTGTGTTACGCCCCGTTCCTTCATCATTTCCGCCACGCGCTGCAGCATGGTTCCCCGGCTGTCTTCCTCCTTCCGTCCCTGTACGGACAGAAGCAGGTAGTGCCCCGGCTCAATCATGCCCAGGGCATGGCGCGGCTCCAGATCCCGGTAATAGGAGGAATACATCTTCTCGTCAATCTCGCCGTCCCGGATCAGGATGGGCCCGAAGCTGAACACATTCAGCGCGCCTTTTTCCAGCAGCTCCTCCGCCGTGTATTCCGTGCAGCCGCACACTTCCAGCCGGCCGTCCGGGTACTGGATCATCATATCCAGGTTCGGCAGGTGTGAATTCCGCTTCCGGTTTGTTTTGTCGCTGATAATCCTGCCTTCGCGGATGATGATTCCGACCGTCTGGTTGTTTTTCATCCGGTCCGCATAAAAATCATCCGTAAAGCCCAGCACAAAACCTTCTTCCTGCGCGATTTTGTAGGGGAACTTGTAGTTTCTGGCCGGATGGTCCGGATTCGTCATCACGGTACGGAACCGCTCCTCCCCCCGGGTCCGGACTTCTGTCTCGAACCAGATCAGCGGGATGGACTTGTCCTGCAGGCGCCGGATAACCACCTGCAGCGTCCCGCTCAGGTACATCCACAGTCCGCCTTCGTCGTCCTCCCAGATAAACTCGCCTTCCGACACCAGGAATCCTTCCGCGTCCCTCTCCGGCGTCTCCGGCTCGCTGACCGGCGGCTCCGTCACCAGCGGCGGACGTGTGGTCCGCGGCTTGTTTTCATCCGCCCCGGCATACAGCGGTATCAGTAAAACCAGCAGCGAAAAAAGCGCGGCCGCCCTGCGAATCCGCGCTTTCATTTTCTTCCGGCCTCTAACGTCCATTGTGCCTCCAACTTACCCTGCCACCCCGTACTGTTTCTCAAACTCTTCCAGCGGCATCGGTTTTGCAAAGTAATATCCCTGATACAGCTGGCATCCCATATCCAGCAGTTTGCCGTACTGTTCTTCCGTCTCCACGCCCTCGGTCAGGGATGTGATCCCCAGCTCCCGGGCCAGCGTGATAATTTCCCTCACAATGGTCTGTCCCCGGCCGCCGGAGTCCGTCTTCCGCAGGAAGGCCATGTCAATCTTCAGCACATCCACCGGCATATCCTTCAGCATGTTCAGCGAGGAATAGCCGCTGCCGAAGTCGTCCATCTCGATGATGAATCCGAACTCCCGCAGTTCGTTCAGGATTTCCATCCGCTTATCCGCATTGCTCATCATCACCGTTTCGGTGATTTCAATCCGCAGTTTCTTTACGTCAATTCCGTATTCCTGCACCATGTTTTTCAGTTCTCCGCCCACATCCAGGAACTGAAAATCCTTCGGGCTGATATTGACGGAAATAAACCGGCTGTCTCCCTTTTCCTGCCAGCGCTGCAGGATCCGGCAGCAGCTCCGCCAGATGAACAGATCCAGATCTGCAATCATCCCGTTCCGTTCCAGAACGGGGATAAAGGATTCCGGCGGCCGCACACCTTCGATCGGGTGAATCCAGCGAACCAGCGCTTCCGCGCCGATCGTTTTCCCATCCCGGTCCACAATCGGCTGCAGCCAGGGCCGGATCTGCCCGTTCACCAGTGCATCCTTCAGTTCATTGGTGATCTGCCGGTTCCGCAGCACCTGTTCCCGCATGCTTTCATCGTACCACGCGGTGATGATGTGCACCTGGTCCTTGATGGTGCTGACGGCCATATGCGCCCGGTCGTACATAACGGAGATGTCAATCTCCCGGTCGGTGATCCTGTAAACGCCCAGATGGATCAGGAGATGGTGCGTCGACGTCCCGTCGTTCACCAGGAAATCTTCCAGCTTGGCTTCCACCCGCTGCTGGTTGAAACCGCGTGCCGGCAGGCACACACCGAAGGTGTCGCCGCCCAGCCGTCCGCATACGCTTCTTTCCGGCAGGTCTTCCTCCACCCAGGAAGCCACCCGCTGCAGCGCGAAATCGCCGAACGCATAGCCGTAGATATCGTTGATCATCTTGAAGTTGCTGATGTCCGCGTACACAACCAGGAATTCTTCATCCGGATAACCAGCCAGCAGTTCCTTCGTGCGCTCATACAGATAGTCCCGGTTGTACAGTCCCGTCAGCTGGTCGTGCCGTGCGTTGTACAGCTGCCGTTCCATTTCCCGCTGTTCATCCGTGTCATCCCGCACGCTGATGTAGAATCCGTTTACCCGCCGGCGGTTGTCGATCAGCGGCCGTTTGGACAGCTGGCAGATATGCTCCCCGTCCTCTGTTTCCAGGATCACCTGGTCGCTCCAGGACTCCTCGCCGGGATGCCGGTTTCCGAACTTTCTGCTCAGCTCGTTCCCGGCTTTTTCGGTTTCTTCCTCCGTCAGGCCCAGCAGTTCATGTCCGGCACGGTTCATCCATAGGCATTTCTGGTTGGCGTCAAAGAAGAAGATGGCATCCTGCTGCTCCGATACGACGCCGCCCAGCATCCGGTCCAGCAGCCGCATAGGCCGGTAATACAGGGAGAAGTAGAAAATCAGCAAGCCGAACACGCCGAATCCCAGCATGGAGCGGTCAATCGGCGTTCCGGAAAAAATGTAGGCTGTTTCCCAGGCCGTAACCAGGAGCGAAGAAATCAGGATCACAGAATACCGTTCCGTCTGCAGCCGGGGAGAGCGGATCACCTTGACCGTCAGGATCGCGATGATACCGGCCAGGATGCCGTAGTCCACCACCCGGTGGAACGTCTGCCCCAGGAAAGGATTCAGCTTGTAATAGTCGAATCCGTCCACCTGGACCGGAATCAGTTCAAACGCGTGATGGTATACCGGATTCAGCAGCAGCTGGATCACATCCGCCAGAAACACCGCATAAATCAGGTTCCGCATCAGCGCGCTGGGCCATTTGATCCGGCAGTATGTAACGGTGAAATGAAGCATACCGGCAATGGCAAAGTCCATGCCGAGATAATACGTATACGCGCCGATGGTGGAAATGAGCCTGTCCCCGCTCAGGATGATCACAGCGTTACCGATCATCGGCAGAATCAGGCAGAGCAGCATGATACAGGCCGTCGGGCCCATTGGCTTGCCCGACCGCTTCGCGATCACTGAACAGATGCCAACAATTGCCGCCAGCAGCAGCAATGCGATTCCGAAAATGAGTCTCAAAATAAACCTCGCTGCAAAGGAGTTGTTCACTTATTTGGTGATAGTTCATTTTATCAGTTTTCCTTCCAAAAGAAAAGCTTTTTTTCCGGCGCCCAAAAAGCCTTGATTCCGCGCAGGCCTTTTTTGTATAATATTTGGAGTGCATCCTTCCGGATGCAACGATCCTGCAGCAAAAGGAGCTGTCCGATATGGAAGAGAACAACGCGCGCAGCAATTTTATCTGGGACGCGATCGAGAAGGACCTGGCCGACGGCCGCTATACGGAAATCCATACCCGTTTTCCTCCCGAACCGAACGGATATATGCACATCGGCCACTGCAAGGCCCTGATCATGGACTTCCTGACTGCCGAAAAATTCGGCGGCAAGTGCAACCTGCGCTTTGACGATACAAACCCCGCCAAGGAAGACACGGAATACGTGGAAGCCATCAAGCGGGATATTCACTGGCTCGGTTTCCACTGGACCGGCGGTGAATTCTATGCCTCCGATTATTACGACAAGTGCTATGAGATTGCGGAAGACTGGATCCGCCGGGGCCTGGCGTATGTCGACGAGCTCAGCAAGGATGAAATGCGCGAATACCGCGGCACCCTGACCGAGCCGGGGAAGAACAGCCCCTGGCGGGACCGCCCTGCCGAAGAAAGCCTGGATCTTTTCCGCCGCATGAAAGCCGGTGAATTCCCGGAAGGTACAAAAACCCTCCGCATGAAGATCGACATGGCTTCCCCGAATATCGTCATGCGGGACCCCGCCATGTACCGGATCCTGTACAAGGAACACTGGCGCACCGGAAACAAGTGGTGCATCTATCCGATGTACGACTTCTCCCACCCCATCGGCGACGCGCTGGAAGGCATCAGCCATTCCATGTGCTCCCTGGAGTATGAGATTCACCGTCCCCTGTATGACTGGGTCGTGGAAAAGAG
This sequence comes from Clostridia bacterium, assembly GCA_017447185.1. Lineage (GTDB taxonomy): Bacteria > Bacillota > Clostridia > Christensenellales > Aristaeellaceae > Aristaeella. Next base: position 76,120 of record JAFSOC010000028.1, read on the forward strand.
CGCGCACATGCTGCCCGCCAGGCCCCGCCAGATCGAGTTTTCCCGCCTGAACATGACCGGCACGGTGATGTCCAAGCGCTACCTCCGCCAGCTGGTGGAAGGAAACTACGTTGCGGGCTGGGATGATCCCCGTATGCCTACGCTTTCCGCCATGCGCCGCCGCGGATACCCTGCCATGGCCATCCGGAATTTCGTGAGCACCATCGGCATGTCCAAGGCGGATTCCACTGTGGATTACGCGGTGCTGGAGCATTGTGTCCGGGACGTGCTGGGAGACACTTCCCTCCGTGCCATGGCAGTCCTCCGCCCCCTGAAGGTGGTGCTGACCAACTGGCCGGAAGGCGAAACCAAAACCGTCACGCTGGAAAACCATCCCGATCATCCGGAGCTTGGCACCCACGAGATTTCCTTCGGCCGCGAGCTTTACATCGAGCAGGACGACTTTATGGAAGTCCCGGTCAAGAAGTACCAGCGCATGTTCCCCGGCAATGAAGTCCGCCTCAAGGGCGCCTATATCGTCCGCTGTGACGACTGCGTGAAGGACGCGGAAGGCAACGTTACCGAAGTACACTGCACCGTGGACCTGGATTCCTTCTCCGGCAGTGCCGGCGCAGACCGGAAGATCAAGGGCAAGACCCTGCACTGGGTCTCCGCGCAGGACTGCATCCCCTTTGAAGCCCGTCTCTACGAGCCCCTGCTCAACGACGAGATGCCCGAGGATGAGGAAGAAACCGACAGGAAGGATTTCATCTCCCGCCTGAACCCCGACAGCCTGCAGGTCTGCCGCGGCTATGCGGAAAAAATCATCGCGGACGCGGAAACCGGAACCTCCTTCCAGTTCCTACGCACCGGATACTTCTGCAAGGATCCTGATTCCACCGCAGACCTCCCGGTCTACAACCGCACCGTCGGCCTCCGCGATACCTTCGCGAAGCAGACCGCCGCGAATTAAAAACCCTGAGAGAATGAGGTAAATCATTATGAGTGTCAGAACAAGATTTGCACCAAGCCCTACCGGCTTTATGCATCTGGGCGGCGTCCGTACCGCCCTCTATGCCTATCTTTTTGCCAAGCAGAACAACGGCCAGTTCATCCTGCGCATCGAAGACACGGACCAGGAGCGTTTCGTGGAAGGTGCGACGGAGGTCATCTATGACACGCTCCGCGCCTGCGGCCTGAACTGGGACGAAGGCCCGGATGTGGGCGGTCCCTGCGGCCCCTATATCCAGTCCGAGCGCAAGTCCACCTACCTGCCCTACGCGGAGCAGCTGGTGCAGAGCGGCCATGCCTATTACTGCTTCTGCTCCAAGGAAGAGATCGAGGAGCGCCGTGCCGCGGTGGAAGCCGCCGGTGGCACCTGGAAATACGACAAGCACTGCCTGCATCTTTCCCCGGAGGAAGTTGCCGCGAAGAAGGCTGCCGGCATTCCCTGGACCATCCGCATGAATGCGCCGACGGAGGGCGAGACCAGCTACAGCGATGTGGTTTTTGGCGATATGACCTTCCAGAATGCCGAGTCCATGGATGACATGGTCCTCATCAAGCAGGACGGCATGCCCACCTATAATTTTGCCAACGTCATCGATGACCACCTCATGGGTATCACCCATGTGATGCGCGGCATGGAATACCTTTCCTCCACGCCCCGCTACAATTATCTTTACACTGCGCTGGGCTGGGAAATTCCGACGTATATCCACCTGCCCACCGTCATGCGGGACGCCACCCACAAGCTTTCCAAGCGGGACGGCGACGCCTATTATTCCGATTACATCGAAAAAGGTTTCCTGACGGAAGCGCTGGTCAACTACCTGGCGCTCGTTGGCTGGAACCCCGGTACCGACCAGGAATTCTTCACCCTGCCGGAGCTGGTGGAAACCTTCGATATCCACCGGATCAACAACTCCCCTGGCATCTTTGACGTCAACAAGCTGGAGTGGATGAACAGCCAGTATGTGGCGAAGATGGATCCGGAAAAATACCTGGAGACAGCCACTCCCTGGTTTGACAGGGTCCTTACCGGGAAGAACACGGATTACCGCCGCCTGGCGGAGCTGATGCAGAGCCGCACGGATATTTTCTCCCGCATTCCGGAGAAAATCGCCTTCCTTGCGGAAATGCCGGATTATGACACCGCCATCTTCTTCAACAAGAAGCAGAAGAGCGACGAGGCCGTGGCGAAGGAAGTCCTTCCCCTGCTGGTCCCCGTGCTGGAGGGAATCTCCGACTGGACCGAGCAGAATATCCACGATGCTGTCATGGAAAAGATCCAGGAGTGGGGCCGCAAGAACGGCACCGTCCTCTGGCCCATGCGCATTGCCATCTCCGGCCAGGAATCCACTCCCGGCGGCGCATTCGAAATCGCGTATCTCCTGGGCAAGGAGGAAACGCTCCGCCGCCTGCACTCCTCCATTGCAAAGCTTGGATAAATCCCCGAAACCCTTCCGAAACCCGGTTTTCCCGGGCTTCGGTTTTTTTTGTTGACATGAGGGGTTGCCTCTGCTATAATATCGCCTGCGGTTAATCCGCCGATGGGGAATGGTGTAACGGCAGCACCTACGACTCTGACTCGTATTGTCTAGGTTCGAATCCTAGTTCCCCAGCGCTTTTTTTGGCTCCGTTGTCTAGAGGCCTAGGACGCGGCCCTCTCAAGGCTGAAACACGGGTTCGAATCCCGTCGGAGCTGCTCTTTTTTTTTTCAATATTTACACAGCGTTCACATTCCTGCGTTGAATCAGCGTCCTGCATCGTGTTATAATGCTCCTATCGGAGCTTTTTTCTTTTGCTCCAGTCTAATCGGAGGTTGTTAAGATGATGAAAAAGTTATTTGCCATTCTGCTGGCGCTGTCCCTGCTCCTGTCCATCTCCGCTGTTTTCGCGGAAGGTGAAACAGAAGCCGCTGCTGTGGAAACAGAAGCGGCCGCAGATCCTGTCCTGCTCGTCACGGTTTACGGGAAGGAAATTACCGATCAGTCCCCGGAACTTCTGTCCCTGATCGATAATATCACCGCCTATTATTCGCAGTACGGGTACGATACTTCGGATCCGGGTTTTGCGGACTATGCGAAGCAGTTCGCCCTGCAGTACCTGTATGAGGAAATGCTCCTCCTGAACAAAGCGAAAGAACTGGGCATGGATACCCTTTCCGATGAGGAAAAGGCCAGCATCACCCAGCAGACCACCGCTGAATTCGAAGAAGAAGTGGAGTACTACCTGACGAACTATTTCGGCGTTACGGAAGAAACTTCCCAGGAAGACAAGGATAACGCCCGTGCGCAGCTGCTGGCCCTCTTTGAGTCAGACGGCTATACGCTGGATGCCGCCATTGCGCAGGCAGAACAGATGGAAATCGAGAACCACGTAAGAGCTTCCGCCACAGCAGGTGTCGAAGCCTCTGAGAAGGAAATCCAGGATTATTTCAACGCGCTTGTTGAAGCGGACAAGGAAGCGTCCGAAACGGATCCGGCCGAATATGTCCAGAACCGTGAAATGTATGAAACGTACAGCGCGTACTATCCGGGTTATTTCTCTCCTTCTTATTACATCCCGGCCAACTACAAGGGCGTCCTGCATATCCTCCTGAAGCCGGAAGATTCGCTCCTGGAAAACTGGAAGGGCCTGGTTGCCCGCCTGGAAGAGGGCAACGAGACGGAAGAGCCCACCGGTGAAACCACTGCCGAAGCCACAGAAGCTCCTGCCGTAACGGAAGAACCCGTGACGGAGGAAATGGTGGAAGCTGCCCGCCAGGCCATCCTGGACAGCCTGAAGGTCAAGATCGACGATATCCAGGCACGCCTGGCCAACGGCGAATCCTTCGAGTCCCTGATCGCCGAATACGGCGAGGATGAGGGCATGAAGAATGAGGAATACCTGAAGAACGGTTATGTGGTCCATCCGGAAAGCATCCTGTATGCGGAACCTTTCACCAAGGCCGCTGCCGCGCTGGAAAAGGTCGGCGACATCAGCGAACCGGTCCTTACAGATTTCGGTGTCCATATCCTGTATTATCTCCGGGATGTGGAGCCCGGCCCGGTGGAACTGACGGATGCGCTGAAAGCCGAACTGAAATCCGCGCTCGACACAGCGCTGCAGGATGAAGCCTATGATATCGCGCTGAGCAACTGGACCCAGGAAGCTGAAACTTCCGGCTCCATCATCTGGACAGAAGCCGGCAACGCCTGGATCTCTCCGGAAGAAACCGGAGAAGCTGAAGATGTGGAAGCCGTCACGGACGCGGAAGTTACTCCCGCTCCCGCAGATTAATTCCCGGAACCATCACAAAACCCGCTGCAGTCACTGCAGCGGGTTTTCATTTGGCTTTCTGTGATCAATAGGCTTCCTCGCCCCGGCTCCGGGCCTTGGCCCGCAGGGAATGATCCAGCTGGCGCTTGCGCATCCGCAGATGCTCCGGCGTAATCTCCAGCAGCTCATCGTCGTCAATGAACTCCAGGCATTCCTCCAGCGTCAGGGGGTGCACGGAAATCAGGCGCATGGCGTCTTCTGAAGCGGAAGCGTTCCGCATGTTCGTCACATGCTTGGCCTTGCACACGTTCACAACCAGGTCGCCCGGCCGCGCGTTCTGTCCGCAGATCTGGCCCATGTAAACGTTTTCGCCCGCGCCGATAAACAGCGTGCCCCGTTCCTGGGAATAGAACAGGCCGTAGCTCGTCGTTACCCCGGTCTCGAAGCAGATCAGGGCACCGGCGTTCCGGTGCGGAATATCGCCCTTTACGGGCTCGTAGCGTTCAAACACAGAGCTCATTATTCCCTCGCCCCGTGTATCCGTCATGAATTCGCTCCGGTATCCGAACAGGCCCCGGGACGGCACCAGGAACTCCAGGCGCACCCGGTCGGTGCCGCTCATATGCTCCAGCGTTCCGCGCCGGCGGCCGATCTTTTCGATCACCGCGCCAGCCGAAGCCTGCGGAGTATCCACGATCAGCCGCTCCACCGGCTCGCATTTCACACCGTCGATCTCCTTGTAGATAACCCGGGGCTTGCTTACGGCAAACTCGTACCCCTGCCGGCGCATATTCTCGATCAGGATGGACAGGTGCAGTTCGCCGCGCCCGCACACCTCGAAGGAGTCCGTCGTCTGCGTGTCGTTGACCCGCAGGGAAACGTCCGTCTGCAGTTCCCGCATCAGCCGCGCCCGCAGGTGGCGGCTCGTCACGTACTGTCCTTCCCGGCCCGCGAAGGGGCTGTCATTGACAGAGAAGGTCATCGTCACGGTGGGCTCGGAAATCTTGACAAAGGGGAGTCCTTCCACCTTCGCCGGATCGCACACCGTATCGCCGATGGAAATATCCTCCGCGCCGTACAGCGCAACGATATCGCCCATGCTCACTTCCGTGGCGTTCACCCGCTTCAGTCCGTCGTATTGGAACAGTCCGCCCAGACGCCAGACGGGGCTGGTCGCGCCGGTTTCCAGGTTCGTATGCACGACGTTCATGCCTTCGGTGAATTTGCCGCGTACCACGCGGCCTACGCCGATCCGGCCCACATATTCACTGTAGTCGATGGTGGAAATCAGCACCTGTGCCGGTCCCTCCGCGTCGCCTTCCGGCGCCGGGATGTACTGCAGGATCGCGTCAAACAGCGGCTGCAGGTCTGTTCCGGGCTGCTCCAGGTCCAGGGTAGCCGTTCCCTTCCGGGCGGATACGTACAGGATCGGATTTTCGATCGTGCTCTCATCCGCGTCCAGGTCGATCAGCAGGTCCAGGATCTCGTTGACCACCTCGTCGCACCGTGCATCCGGCCGGTCCACCTTGTTGATCACGATCAGGACCTTCAGCTTCAGCTCCAGCGCTTTCTTCAGCACGAAGCGCGTCTGGGGCATCGGCCCTTCAAAGCTGTCCACCAGCAGGAGTACGCCGTCCACCATCTTCAGCACGCGTTCCACTTCCCCGCCGAAATCGGCGTGGCCGGGCGTGTCCACAATGTTGATCTTGTGTCCCCTGTAGTGCACGGCGGTGTTCTTGCTCAGGATGGTGATGCCGCGCTCCCGTTCCAGGTCGTTGGAGTCCATCACGCGGTCCACCGTCTGCTGGTTCTCGCGGTAGACGCCGCCCTGCTTGAGCATCTGGTCCACCAGCGTGGTCTTGCCATGGTCCACGTGAGCAATAATCGCAATATTTCTGATATCTTCCCGAATCATAATTACCTCTCCGCAGTCTCCTTCAGTTCCAGCCCTTCGTTGTTTTCACAGGCCAGCCGGATGCTCCAGTCGTTCTCAAACAGCAGCACATCCCGTCCGTGGCTGTCCTTCGCCCGTCCGGAAGTGGACGTCAGCTTCAGGTCTTCGATGGGCTTCGGTGTCTTTGCCACCCAGCGCACGTGTCGGAAGGGCATTCCCTCCATCACGATTTCCGTCTGGTATTCCGTCCGGAGCCGGTGCTCCAGCACTTCAAACTGCAGCACGCCGACCACGCCGACCATGAACTCTTCCCGCCCGGTTTCCGTGCGGATAAACGTCTGGATCGCGCCTTCCTCCGCCAGCTGGCTGATGCCCTTCTGAAACTGTTTGCGCTTCATGCTGTCCAGCGGGCGAACCCGGTTGAAAAATTCCGGCGCGAACACAGGAATGTTGGCGTAGTGCAGCTTCGGCCCGGTGCTCAGCGTATCGCCCAGCCGGTATATCCCGGGGTCGAACAGCCCGATAATGTCTCCGGCCCAGGCCTCCTCCACCGCTTCCCGCTCGTCCGCCATGAACTGCTGGGGCTGTTTCAGCGCCACGGTTTTGTTTGTCCCGCTGTGCCAGACTTCCATGCCTTTCTCAAAGGCGCCGCTGACAATCCGCATAAAGGCCAGCCGGTCCCGGTGGGCCGGATTCATGTTGGCCTGGATCTTGAAGATGAATCCGGAGAAATAGGGCTCCTCCGGCGCCACCATGCCCTGGTCGCTTTCCCGCGGCAGGGGCGGCGGCGTAAAGGACAGGAACCGGTCCAGGAAGGGTTCCACGCCGAAATTCGTCACCGCGGAGCCGAAGAACATGGGCGTGAGCTCGCCGTTGCGGACCTTGTCCAGGTCAAACTCGTCCCCCGCCTCGTCCAGCAGTTCAATTTCCTCGTGCAGCCGGTCCCGGTAATGCTTATCCAGCACCTTTTCCAGTTCCGGATCATCAATGCCGATATCCGTCTTCTCGACCATGGTTTTTCCGTGGTCGCCGCCGGTATAGAGTTCCACTGTTTTCGTATCCCGGTGGTAAACGCCCTGGAAATCGCCGTCCACGCCGATGGGCCAGTTGATCGGGCAGGAGCGGATGCCCAGCACCTGCTCCAGCTCTTCCATCAGGGAGAAGGGATCCTTGGCGGCCCGGTCCATCTTGTTCACAAAGGTGAAGATCGGAATGTTCCGCATCCGGCAGACCTTGAACAGCTTGATCGTCTGGGCTTCCACGCCCTTGGCCGCGTCCAGCAGCATGACCGCCGCGTCCGCCGCAACCAGCACCCGGTAGGTGTCCTCGGAGAAGTCCTGGTGGCCGGGGGTGTCCAGGATGTTGATCCGGTATCCGTCGTATACAAACTGCATCGCGGAGCTCGTTACGGAGATGCCGCGCTGCTTTTCAATCTCCATCCAGTCGGAAGTGGCGTGCTTGTCCGTCTTCCGGGCTTTGACGCTGCCCGCGCTGCGGATCGCCCCGCCGTACAGCAGCAGCTTTTCCGTCAGGGTGGTTTTACCGGCGTCAGGGTGGGAAATGATGGCGAAGGTACGCCGCTTCTCCACCTGCTCGTGCAGCAGGTTCCGGAATTCCGGTGTATCGTTGGCAGGCAGCATATCATCCCTCCGTCATTCGTTCAGTCGTCTGTTCATGCGTCCATGAAAACAAACAGTGTATTTTATATCGCAATCCCTTGTGTTGTCAAGGTTTTTGGGTTCCCCGCCCTTCCCTGCGGGCAAGCAAAAAGGAACCGCCGTTTCCGGCGGTTCCGTATAGCTGTTTCCGGGTTTTTATTCGGCTGTGCTGCCTTCCGTCTGAACCAGCGGAAGCACACCGTTCAGGTCTGCCACAAAAGCATCCAGATCCGCCCAGTACAGGCCGCCGGCAGGATCCAGCTGAATATTCAGGTAAACAGGATTGTCCGGATCGTCCTGATTCAGGATTCTGGAGGCGTACGCATTGAATGGCCTGCCGTTGTCGTCAATATTGCTGACATAGATTCCCCATTCGTTTCCGTCATTCAGCGTCGTCCGGGTAATCTCGGATTCTTCCCGGTTATAGAACACCGGAGAATAGGTGTTAACGTCCACTTTGATGTTCACCGCAGCGCCGCGTTCCTTCACTGCGTAGAACGAAAGGCTGTCGCTGTCCACCCCTGTCGGGAAAATGACGTCTGTGATTTCATTGTCCGTAAAGTGGAAAGCCGCTTCACCCATCGTGACCGCCAGGGTCATCCCCTTGATCTTTTCACTGGCCACTTTCACACCCTGATAGGCGCCGTCCGTCCAGAAGGTATCCTTCTTTTCGCAGACGATGTTCCCCTTCAGGCGTTCCGCTTCAGCCAGAGCAGCATCCTTCAGCAGTGCGGCTTTTTCCGCGTCTTCCATCCTGTAGGTTCCGCCCAGATAGATCAGCGTATACAGCTTGGCGCCTTTCCTGATTTCATCCACGCCGAACAGCAGGTAGCATTTTGACCCTTTCAGGCTGATATAGGCTGCAATCTTGTCGCTTCCGTCCAGCAGGATATTGCTCTCATCTTCACACTTGTTGAGGAAGGATTCATAGCTGTAATCCTCCATCAGCTGGTACATATACTGCGTATCGGTTTCCGTGTTGATCAGATGGCAGGACTCCGCGTCAAACTCGGTGCAGACCGTTCCTTCCGGGCAGGAAAAAGTCGCATACCAGGGTTCCCTGTAGTCGCTTTCAAACAGCGAACTGGCCCCGTAGGGAGAAATACATACCTGGGGATAGGACTCCGCAGTCATGGAGACCCCCGTGAAATATCCCTGCAGCGGACCGGCTTCGATAAAAGGCAGTTCAGCTGCATTCCCCTCCGCCGCTCCGGCGGACACAGCGCAGAAAAGCAACAGCAGTCCAAGAAGCATCGCAGTCAGTTTCTTCATTTTCATAATCCCCCTCCAAATCGGTTTCCGGTTTTTCCGACGGGATCATTGTAGTGAGAGTTGGTTTGCTTTGTCAATGAATTGTCCGTACATTTTATGCACTTTTGACGGATCACTTATGATACAGCTTATGGCTCTGGTAGCTGGGGTCGCAGGTCAGGTTCAGTCCCAGCCGGCGGAACGTATTGTCGTCCACCGCGGGCAGGATCACCGTGGAATGCGCCTCGCAGTTTTTCAGCAGCGGCAGCATGCTCAGCGCCTTCGCCGCGTTCGGGTCAGAAGCCGCGGAAACGGACAGCGCCACCAGTACCTCGTCGGAATGCAGCCGCGGGTTGTGGTTGCCCAGGTATTTGCATTTCAGTTCCTGCACCGGCTCGATAACCTCCGGCGGAATCAGGTGCACGCTCTTGGGAATATTCCCCAGCCGCTTCAGGGCATTCAGGATCACCGCAGCGGACGGCCCCAGCAGGTCCGTCGTCTTGCCGGTGATGATTTCGCCTTCTGGCAGTTCAATGGCAAGGGCGGGGTTTCCGGTATCTTCGGAGCGTTCCCTCGCCGCGGCAATCACCGGGCGGATGGTATCGTCCAGGTTCAGGTGTTTCATCAGCAGCAGGATTTTTTCCGCTTCTTCCTTCGCGGCATGTCCCTGCAGGAAAGAGCACTTTGCCGTGTAGTACCGGCGGAGAATCTCCATCTCGGCGGCTTTCCGGCAGACCAGGTCGTCGGTAATGCACATACCCGCCATGTTCACGCCCATATCCGTCGGGCTCTTGTAGGGCGATTTGCCCCATACGTGCTCAAACAGCGCGTTCAGCACCGGGAAAATCTCGATATCCCGGTTATAGTTGACGGTTGTTTCACCGTAGGCTTCCAGGTGGTACGGGTCGATCATGTTCACGTCGCTCAGGTCCGCCGTGGCGGCTTCATACGCCACATTGACCGGATGCTTCAGCGGCAGGTTCCAGATCGGGAAAGTTTCAAACTTCGCGTATCCGGCTTTGATTCCGCGGCGGTTTTCCTGGTATAGCTGGCTCAGGCAGGTCGCCATCTTGCCGCTGCCGGGGCCCGGTGCGGTCACCAGCACCAGCGGGCGCGTCGTTTCGACATAGTCGTTCTTGCCGAATCCCTCATCGCTCACGATGTGATCGATATCCGTGGGATATCCGGCGATCGGGTAGTGCCGGTATGTCCGGATCTCCAGGGAATTCAGCCGCTGCTCAAAGGCAATGGCGGCCGGCTGGTTGGCCCAGCGGGTCAGCACCACGGATCCCACATACAGACCGATCCCGCGGAAGGCGTCAATCAGGCGCAGCGTATCCAGGTCGTAGGTAATCCCGAGGTCGCCGCGCACCTTGCTCTTTTCAATATCATCCGCATTGATGACGATGATGATCTCTTCCTTGTCCTTCAGCTTCAGCAGCATCTGCACCTTGCTGTCCGGCTGGAATCCGGGAAGCACGCGGCTGGCGTGGAAATCGTCAAACAGCTTGCCGCCGAGCTCCAGGTACAGCTTGCCGCCGAATTCCTCGATCCGCTGGATAATCCGCTCGGACTGCATCCGCGTATACCGATTGTGGTCAAAACCGATTTTCATTCCCCGCACCTCCGGATAAAAACTGGATAGGTTCAAAATAAAACAACGGGTCTATTTTACGCTTGCCTTCCGGAAGGGTCAATGCACAATCCGGCTGATTTTACCGGAAAAATCCAAAGATACGAAAAAAAATCTCCGGCTTGCAATTCCCCCGGAAAGACGATATACTAACCCTTGCCGTGTGCGCGATGAAGATTGGGTCCCGTGCGATCTTTCGGTGTGAACCCTGTCAGGTCCTGACGGAAGCAGCAGTAAGCATTTGACGGATGTGCTGCGGGGCTGCCCGGTCTGAGCGTATACGGTTTTTCTTTTGTATCGCCCTATGTAGAGCCCGTGAAATATGCTATACTGTCGGGGATATCTCAGCGAGAAGCACGGAGGATTTTGGCGTATGGAACTGGATAGGATCCGCAGTATTGACCCGCAGGTGGCGGAAGCAATTGATCTGGAGCTGAACCGTCAGCGCACCCATATTGAGCTGATTGCCAGCGAGAATTTTGTTTCTCCGGCCGTGATGGCGGCCATGGGTACCTGCCTGACCAACAAATATGCGGAGGGTTATCCGGGAAAACGCTATTACGGCGGTTGTGAATATGTGGACATCGTGGAAGAACTGGCCCGCAAGCGCGCGTGCGAGCTCTTCGGTGCCGATCATGCGAACGTGCAGCCCCACAGCGGCGCCCAGGCCAATACGGCCGTTTATTTCGCCATGCTGAAGCCCGGCGATACCGTCATGGGCATGAGCCTGTCCCACGGCGGCCACCTGACTCACGGCAGCCCCGTGAACCTCAGCGGTTCCTACTTCAATTTTGTTCCCTACGGTGTCTCTCCCGAGACGGAAGTCATCGATTATGACGATGTCCGCCGCATGGCGCTGGAATGCAGGCCGAAGCTGATCGTAGCCGGTGCTTCCGCCTATCCGCGGATTATCGATTTCAAAACACTGCGCGCCATCGCCGATGAAGTCGGTGCCCTCCTGATGGTGGATATGGCGCACATCGCTGGCCTGGTCGCCGCCGGCGAGCATCCAAGCCCCATCCCCTATGCCGATTTTGTCACCACCACGACGCACAAGACCCTGCGCGGTCCCCGCGGCGGCATGATCCTCTGCAGGGAAGAGTACGCCAAAGCCATTGACAAGGCCATCTTCCCCGGCACCCAGGGCGGTCCCCTGGAGCATGTGATCGCCGCCAAAGCCGTGGCCCTTGCCGAAGCGCTGACCGACGAGTTCAAGGCCTACCAGCATCAGATCATCCTGAATGCCAAGGCGATGGAAAACGCCTTCCGTGAGGAAGGGGTCCGCATGGTTTCCGACGGTACCGACAACCACCTGATGCTCCTGGATTTCACCGGCACGGAAATGACCGGAAAGATGATGGAAGCCCTCCTGGAGGATGCCAACATCACCGTCAACAAGAACACCGTTCCGAACGAAACCCGCAGTCCCTTCGTGACCAGCGGTATCCGCGTCGGCACCCCCGCCGCGACCACCCGCGGCCTGAAGGAAGCGGAAATGGCGCAGGTCGCCCGCTGGATCGCCCGTGTGCTCCGGGACGGCGAAGCCGCTGTGCCCTCTGTCCGCCGGGAAGTGGAAGCCCTCATGGTGAACTATCCGCTCTACACCTGATCCGGAAGCAGTTTAAAAGAGCTCTGCAACGCAGAGCTCTTTTTAATGTTTTCCTCAGGGATGGACAAACGTCCCGATGTCGCTGCCTTCCAGCACGCGGATCAGGTTCTCCGGATCGTCCAGGCCAAAGACCCGGACCATCGGCACCTTGTTTTCCGCGCACAGGGCGAATGCCGCCGCATCCATCACCTTCAGGCCCCGTTTCAGCGCCTCGGTGTAGGTGATATCCTTGATCAGCGTTGCCGTCGGATCCTTCATGGGATCGGCAGTATATACGCCGTCAATATTCTTGGCCATCAGCACGCAGTCCACTTCCATCTCCACCGCCCGCAGCGCCACGCCGGAGTCCGTCGAGAAGAAGGGATTGCCCGTTCCGCAGGCAAACAGCACCACCCGGCCTTCGCTCAGGTGCCGCCGCGCCGCCATCGCGTTGAAAGGCTCTGCAAAGCGGTTCATATCCACCGCGCTCTGGATCACGGCATCCAGCCCGGCTTTCCGCAGCGCGTCCGCCATGCACAGGCAGTTGATCATGGTCCCCAGCATGCCCATCTGGTCCGCTGTCACGGCATCCATGTTCGCGGCAGGGCCTTGCCGTCCGCGCCAGATATTACCCGCGCCGATCACAATCCCGATCTCCGTGCCCATATCATGCATCTTCCGGATGATACCGGCCGCGCAGTTCACTTTTTCGAAATCAAACAGATCCTTGTCCGATTTCAGCGCTTCCCCGCTCAGTTTCAGCAGAACCCGATGATAGACAGCCATAAGGTCTCCTCCTTCAATCCGCCGTTTCTGTCAGTATACCACTTTTCAGGACCGCTTGTCGAACATGGCCCGCCGCTCTGTGGACAGGCGCATTTTCGCCCGCATGCCCTCCGTATCTCCCGCCGCCAGCATCTCCCGGAAACGGGTCATTTCCTCCAGGAAAGTATCCATCTGCTTCAGCAGCGGCTCCCGGTTCATCATGAACAGTTCGCTCCACATTTTGTCGTTGATCCGGGCGATCCGCGTCAGGTCCCGGAAAGAGTCTCCGGTGTAGTCCGCCAGATGGGTGCTGTCGCTGCAGGTCATCAGCGATACGGCAATGCAGTGGGTCAGCTGCGAAACAAAGGCGATCATCTCGTCATGCTCTTCCGGACTCAGCACGGAAATCCGCCCGCATCCCAGCATCCTTCCCAGCATGCCGCACCATTCAATGCCCTTTGCCGTATTTTTATCCGTGGGTACGACAATATAGTTGGCGTCCCGGAAAATCCGGTCGTCGCTGTGCTGCACGCCGCTCAGTTCCCGTCCGGCCATCGGATGCGCCGCGATAAACTCCACGCCTTCCGGCATCAGCTCCTGGATCCTGTAAACGATGCAGCTCTTGACGCCGGTCACATCCGTGATCATGGTCCCGCTTTTGAACAGATGCCGGTGCGTCTCCACCCATTCCGGGAAGATTCCCGGATACAGCGCGAAGATAATCGCGTCCGCCTCCCGGATCAGCCGCCCGTCATCCTCCGCCGATCCGTCTGAAATCATATGTTCCTGCAGCGCGTACGCGATGGCTTCCGGATCCCGGTCCATCGCCGTCACGCGGTAGCGCAGCCGCTTCAGGGCCCTGGCGTAGCTTCCGCCCATCAGCCCGAGCCCCACGATCAGGATGTTATGATCCCTGTTAATCCAGTCCATAGTCTCAAATCCTTCTTCGTCAAATATGCTTAAGCATAGCGATCACACGCAACTAACAACTAAAAACTGACCCGCGCGCCAAGCATCCGCATCGCGTCCCAGAATCCTGGGAAGCTCTTCCGCACCGCCTCCGCGCCGTCCACCGTTCCGCCCGTCCGGGTGCAGAGCACCGCCAGGGACATGACAATCCTGTGGTCGTTATGGCCCTGCAGGATTTCCATCGGTGCCTTCAGTCCGCCGCCTACCTCAATCGCGTTTTCCCCGATGGTCACGGCGACGCCAAACTTCGCCAGTTCTTCCGCCATGGCCTGTCCCCGGTCGCTTTCCTTGAACCGCAGGCGCCGTGTTCCTTCCAGCCTGGCACCGCCGCACATGGCCGCAAACGCCATCAGCACCGGCGCAAGATCGGGACAGTCCGTCACATCCACGCAGGCGCCGCCTTCCCGGATCCGCCGGAAATACTCCCGGCAGACCTTGTCGCCCTGCAGGCTGTCCTCCCGCAGGCCGGTGATCCGCAGGTCGTTCCCGGCCTGCCGCAGCGCCTCAAAAAACGCGGCGTTCGACCAGTCTCCCTCCACGGTCTTCTGTCCGGCCCTGAACCGCTGCCCGCCGGGAATCACGAGCCGCTCCTTCTCCGGCCGTTTCGCCGGCACCCCAGCTTCCGCCAGGGCTTCCAGCGTCATTTCCAGGTACGGTTCGCTCTCGATCGGCGGCAGGATCCGGATTTCGCTCTCCCCGTCCAGCAGGCTCAGCGCATAGAGCAGTCCCGTCAGGAACTGGCTGGACAGATCACCCCGCACCGTGTATTCACCGGGTGTCAGCTTTCCCCGGACCCGGATCCCTTCCGCTGTCCTTTCCAGGCTGAATCCCCGTTCCGCGCACAGCGTCTCGTATACATCCAGCGGCCGGCTCAGCAGCCGTTCGCTGCCGGTCAGCGTCATTTCCTTCCCGCTTAGCAGGCACAGCGGCAGCAGGAACCGCAGCGTGCTCCCGCTCTCCCGGCAGGGAATCACTCCGCTTTCCGCCTCCGCGGGACGGCAGCCTGTAACGCGCAGCTCGTCCCCCTCCTGTACGATGCCGGCGCCCAGTGCCCGCAGCCCGTCCATCGTCGCCAGGATATCCTCCGACAGTTCAATCGGCTGCACAAGGCTTTCACCTTCCGCCAGGGCCGCGCAGATCAGCATCCGGTGCGCCATGGATTTCGACGGCGGCGCGGCAGTCACGCCCCGGAGCGCTCCAGGCTTTATCACTGCCCGCATGCTGCTTTGCCTCCCGCCAGATAGTCCATCGCTTCCAGGTATCCGTCCGTCCCGTGGCCGGAAATCGTCTTTACGCAGGCTGCCCGCACATAGCTGATCTTCCGGAATTCCTCCCGGGTGTTCACATCCGTGATGTGCACTTCCACCGTAGGGATTCCGACCGTCTTCAGCGCGTCCAGCAGCGCCACGCTGGTGTGGGTGTAAGCGCCCGGATTCAGGATGATTCCGTCCTGCTTCCCGTAGGCTTCCTGGATCGCGTCCACCAGGGCCCCCTCGTGGTTCGACTGAAAGAACGATACTTCCACCTGTTTTTCTTCCGCATGTTTCCGGATTTTTGCCAGCAGGTCCGCATAGGTTTCCCGGCCGTACATCTCCGGTTCCCGGATGCCCAGCATATTCAGGTTCGGTCCGTTGATCACAAGGATTTTCATGCCTGCCACCTGCTTTCAATCTCTGCGGCCGCTTCCTCCGGCGTGCCGCTGAGTTTCACCGTAAGGTCCGCCGCCGCGCGGTAAACCGGCTCGCGTTCCCGCCACAGCCGGTCCATTTTCTCCCGTGTGTCCGCCAGCGGCCGGTCATCTGTCGGCATCAGCGTCTCCGCGGCCCGTTCCAGCAGGATCAGCCGTCCGTTCCGCTGCAGCGCCCGTACATTCTCCGGCCGCAGCACCGCGCCGCCGCCGGTGGCGATAATCTGTCCGCCCCTGGCGGAAACCTCCGCGATCACCGCGCTTTCCAGATCCCGGAAAGCCTTTTCGCCCTCCTCCCGGAAAATTTCCGGGATGGTCTTTCCGGCCTTCCGTTCAATCAGCGTATCCGTATCGACCGCTTCCCGCCCGGTCCGGGCCTGCAGCACGGCGGATACCGTGCTCTTTCCGCTTCCCGGCATTCCGGTCAGGACGATATTCTCCTTCTCACCCAGCAGCTCCCGGTAAATCCGGTCCGCGGTTCCTTCCGGATATGTGATTCCCCGGAACTCCTCCGCCGCCCGCACCGCCTGGGCCGTCAGCATGAACAGTCCGCCTTCCGCCGCAATGCCGCGTTTCCGGGCCGCCAGGATCAGGTTGGTTCGCAGTGGATTGTATACCACGTCCGCCACCGCTTCCAGGTCCGGGTAATCCGCCAGGTCCACCGGACAGCCGTCCACCTGCGGATACATCCCGCAGGGGGTAGTGTTAATCAGGATCTGCGCGTCCCGGTGCTCCGCCGCGGCCTGCTCATAGGTTACGGCATCCTCCCGTCCGTTGCGGCTCACCCGGATCACCGCCCGCGCGCCGAGCTTCCTCGCCGCGTACATCGCCGTGAGGCTGGTGCCGCCCGTTCCCAGGATCATCACTTTCTTCCCTGCCGGGTCCGCGCCGGTCCGCCGCAGCAGCATCGTCAGCCCAGCGGCATCCGTATTGTCTCCGTACAGTTTTCCGTCCCGCCGGATGATCGTGTTGACCGCGCCGATCTCCCGGGCGGTTTCGCTGATGGCATCCAGGCAGGGGATCACCGTCTGTTTATAGGGAATGGTCACATTGATTCCACGGAAGTTTCCTTCCTGCAGGAAAGGGCCCACCGCTTCCGGCGCAAGTTCCGTCAGTTCATAAGACTCCGGTCCCAGCCGGCGGTGTATCTCCGCGGAAAAGCTGTGCCCCAGCTTTTCCCCGATCAGTCCGTAAATCATGCCGGATCCCCCGCCATCCAGTCTGTCCCGAACCGCAGCGCCAGCGCGTCGCACAGCGTCAGCACCGTCACACTGTCCGCCACCACCCGGGCCCGGTGCACAATGGCCGGATCATGCCTTCCGGTAATCGTCAGCGTTTCTTCTTTCGTTCCTTCTGCGTTCACAGTCGCCTGCGGCAGCGCGATGGAGGGGGTGGGTTTCACCGCGCAGCGGAACAGGATCGGCATCCCGTTGGATATTCCGCCGTTGATTCCGCCGTTGCGGTTTGTCCGCGTCTGTGTTTTTCCGTCCTTCAGGATCCACGGGTCGTTCGCTTCACTGCCCCGCATCTCCGCCAGGGCGAATCCGTCACCGAATTCCACGCCCTTAACCGCAGGAATGGAAAAAAGCGCGTGGGAAAGCATACTCTCCAGCGTGTCGAACCAGGGTTCCCCGACGCCGGCCGGCATGCCCGTCACAACGGTTTCCAGCACGCCGCCGACGCTGTCGCCGTCTTCCGCCGCTTTCTCAATCGCCGCGCGCATCGCTTCGCCCTTCGCCGCGTCCAGCACGGCGAAAGCGCTTTTGTTCAGTTGTTCAATCTGATGTGCCGGGTCCGTAAACGGCGCGTCCTCAATACCGGCGCACCGGGCTACGTGCGTTCCGATCAGGATTCCCTTCCGCCGCAGCGCTCCCACGGCAATCGCGCCGGCAGCCGTCAGCGCCGCGGTAATCCGGCCGCTGAAATGTCCTCCGCCGCGGTAATCCTCATATCCGTGGTATTTGATATGCGCGGTATAGTCCGCATGCCCGGGCCGCAGCGCGCCCCGCACATAATCCCCGCTCCGGATGTCCGCGTTGGGAATCAGGATGGCAATGGGCGTGCCGGTCGTCTTTCCCTCAAACACGCCGCTGACAATCTCAAACGCGTCCGCCTCGCGGCGCGCCGTTCCGGTCCGCCCGGCAGGCCGCCGCAGATCCAGCTGATGCCGGATCAGATCTTCATCCACCGGAATTCCGGGAGCCATGCCGTCCAGCACGGCGCCGATTTTCGCTCCGTGGCTCTCGCCGAACAGTGTCACGCAGACACTGCTGCCAAAGGTGTTTTTCATATTGACCTCCGCGTCCCGCACCGGCTGCAGGTCCCGGTTCATCTTTTTTGTCCCGCAGTTTCCGGAACGTCTGTATCATCCGCAAATCCGGTTATCTTTCCATGTCAGGGAAAATATTCCCCGTCAGTTTTTCAGGCAGTTTCCGCACTGCCTGATAAAGCAGCAGTCCCAGTATGCCGCAGCTGATAATTTCGCCGATTCCGATAGTTAATACCAGATACCACCATGCTTCTTCCACATGATAAGCCTTCAACAGCACAATCGGAACAATCACCATATTGCTGACCACCGGCGGAATCCAGGCAAGATAGGGATGCTTCCGCAGCAGCCGCGTTCCAAATGCGCCGATCAGCGTCGCTAGTGATCCAAAAATGATATCCTCAAGCACGCAGCCTGTAAACAGGTTCGCAAGCACGCATCCGATCGTCAAACCCGGAATTGCCATGGGAGTAAAAATCGGCAGGATTGTCAGCGCCTCGGAGATACGGATCTGGATCGGACCGCTCGCTATAGGTGCCACAAGTATGGTTATCACAATGTACAGCCCGGCGATAATGCCGCCGGTTGCAACCTGCAGGGCATAGTTCTTCCTCATTTTCTCTTTTTCTCCTTAGTTTTGTTTTAGGTGAGGATGGTTTCGAACTCACCGCGCGCTTTTTGCACGCAGGTGTCAGTATACCTTATTTTTTTTCTTTTCACAATGCTTGTTCCTTTTCCGCGGACTTTATGTTATACTCACCATACTCTGATAAACATAACCTGAAGCATTTTAATTCCCAGACAGTTGTCAAAAGAGATTGTACAGGATGCATTCCGCATTCTGATCAGCTTTCCGGAGGTACACATGGAAGAGCGTGTCAACGTCTCTGACAATCCGAAATGGATCGGTCTGTGCATGGCGCAGGCCCATACCTTTCTGAAGGATGATTTCCTGTGCGAGCTGGACCGCGTGGCTCGTGACGCGGGATACGCCCTGCTTGTTTTCAATTCATCCATGGACTGGTACTGGTCCCACCACGGCGGCAACATTACCGGCTGTATCTATGACATGATCCGGTATGACCGTCTTTCCGCCCTGATCATTCTGCATGGGGACATCTATGATCCCGAGCAGCTTGACCGCATGATTCACTGCGCTCGGGAACAGAAGATTCCCGTGCTTTATCTCGGCGGCCGCCATCCCCTGTGCACCAGCATTATCGATGATTATGCGGAGCCGTATAAGGAGCTCATCCGCCATATCATCCGGGATCATCAGGTACGTGACTGTTTTTACATCGCCGGCCTGAAGGGAGAAGACAATTCTTCCCTCCGCCTCCGCTGCTGGCAGGAAGTCATGGAAGAGTTCGGCCTCCCCTGCGGTGAGGAATTCTATGCATACGGGAATTATCTGGATGTCATCGCTGTGCAGATCGTCCAGTCCCTGGTGGAAGAGCGGGAAAAGCTGCCCCGTGCGATCTTCTGCGCCAATGACAGCATGGCCGCCGCCATCTGTGATTTCCTGCAGCGCGCCGGCATCCGCATCCCGGAGGATGTGATCGTCACCGGCTTTGACGGCACGCCCACCGCCTACCTGATCCAGCCGCAGCTGACCACCTGTGCCAGCAATCCCGGAGAGCTCGCCCGCCTGGTGATGGACCGGATCCTCTCCTTTGATCCTTCGAAGGAGGAAAAAGAACCGCCCGTTCTCACCCATCAGTACAAAACCGTTCTCACGGGCTCCTGCGGCTGTGCCCCCTTCGTTCATGAACGCTTCACCGGGATTCATACCCTCCGCAAAACCGAAGCCCTCTTCAACCATGAGAATACGCTGTATTATGTGGTGGATCAGCTGCTGGAGGAAAAGGACCTTTATGGCTTCCTGGGCCGCCTGGCGGTTCTCCTCCTGCCGGGTTCCGCGCTGTATCTGAACCGGAGCCTCCTGGAATCCAATCCGGATACGGTGCACATGCCCGATCATCCGGAAGATGAGCTGATCATGATCCCCCACTGCGAAGCGGATCATCCGCCGGCCCTGCGTAAGGTCTACCTGCGGGATATGCCGCTGCCTTCCGAATCCTCTTCCGGCGTCACCGTCCTGAATATCGTCCATTCCGATGTCCGCGTCTGCGGCTACTACGCCGCCCATACGGAGAACCTGGATGTGGATGCCCAGCTCATCAAGCGCCTGTCCGACGTGCTGAACCTGATCGCCTCCGTCCAGCTCGGGCGGGTGCGCCAGCAGCAGCTTGTCGCCAAGCTGGAAAACAACCTGTATATCGACAGCATCGCCGGCCTTTCCAACCTGAAAGGCCTCACCCGCTGGTATGAGCAGTATATCGCTCAGCCGAATGCCCGGGAGCGGCTGCTTTCCGTTACGGTCTACAGCCTCCCGCGTTATTCCTGGATTTATGAAACCTATGGTATGGCGGAAACGGAAGACGTGGTCCGCACCGTGACCCGCGCACTCCTGAGTGCGAACCCGGAAGCGCTGCATATCGCCCGCATCAGCGAAGACCAGTTCGCCGTTGTGGACGCGCCGGTGGACGAATCCGCCCTGGCTGCGCTCGTTGTCCGGAACGGCAATGCCTTCTTCCGCCAGATCGAGCAGTATAACTCCGGCACTTCCAAGCCGTATTTCCTGGAAGTCAGCAGCGGCGTCACCCATCTGGACCGCCGCTGGAAACCCGTTCCGCTGGAAAGCCTCATCAGCCTGGCTGTCGGCGAGATGTACCTGAACCGCCTGCGCGCCGGCAACCCGGATGACTCACAGCAGTCCGGCATCAGCGATACGCAGAACAGCACCTTCAACCTCCTCATGGAGAAGAACCTGTTCCGCTTCCATTTCCAGCCGATTATCGACGCGCACAGCGGCCATATCTACGCCTATGAAGCCCTCATGCGCACCGACTCCATCATTAACCTGGCTCCGCTGGAAATCCTGCGGATTGCCCGGGAGCGGGGCCGCCTGTATGAGGTTGAGCACGCCACCGTGTTCGGCATCATGGAACGCTATGTCCGCAATTATTCCGACTTCAACGGCTGCAAGGTTTTCATCAATACGATCCCCGGTTTCTTCCTGAACGAGGACGACTGCAGCGCCATCATCGGCAAGTATGAAAGCTTCCTGGACTGCTTCGTCTTCGAGCTCACGGAGGATAACCCCACGTCGGACGAGGAACTGGAGCGGCTCAAGCGCGTCTGCAAGCCCGGCGCGCAGACGCAGATCGCCATTGATGATTTCGGCACCGGCCATTCCAATATCCTGAACCTCCTGCGCTATGCTCCCCAGATCATCAAGATCGACCGGGGCCTGATTGCCGGCATCGCGACAGACGCCAACCGGCGCCTCTTTGTCCGGAACACCATTGATTTCGCGCATCAGAACGGCATCCGCGCCCTGGCGGAAGGTGTTGAAACCTCCGACGAGCTCCGCACGGTCATTGACTGCGGGATCGATCTCATCCAGGGATTCTACACCGGCCGTCCTTCCGAAGTTCCGGCCAAATCCGTTTCGGACAAGGTGCTTCGCGAGATCCGGGAAGAGAATATCCATGTAGCCCAGGGCAACAAGGAACTGCTCTTCTACAATCCCGAGCCCGGCGAAACCATCGACCTGCTGGATCTTGCCGTCCGCAAGTATGCCTGCATCATCCTGCAGTCCGGTTCCTATACCCTCCAGGGTGAAAAGTCCCACAGCGTGGATATGACCATCCGCATCTCCGATGATTCGGATGTCACCCTGACCTTTGAGAATGTGAACCTCACCGGCTCCACGGAGCCCTGCATCCGTGTCGGCAACAACAGCAGCCTGCTCCTGAACCTGACCGGCCATAACACGCTGAACCGGGATGGAATCATCGTTCCGGGCAGCAGCAGGCTGACCGTCCGCGGGGACGGCAATCTCCTGGTGCACAATACGCGGAATTACTCTGTCGGCCTCGGCTCCAACTGCAACGATCCCTTCGGCACCATCATCCTCGAATCCACCGGAACGATAGTTGTACGCGCCTCCGGGGACAAGACCGCCTGTATCGGCGGCGGTGTCAGCGCAGGTGAAGGCATCTTTATCCGCAGCGGTACCATCGATCTGTCCGCTTCCGGCGTCACAGTCACCGGTATCGGCTCCTCCACCGGCGATATTCATATTGAAATCAACAATGTGCCTGTCAACGTCCATATGGAAGGCAATGACGCAGTGCTTATCGGATCCCATTCCGGCGCCGCTGAAATCCGGATGTCCGGCAACTTCATTCTTTCCGCCGCCTGTGAACGGGCCACCGGCGTGGGCACCATGACCGGCACCGCAGACGTCCTTCTTTCCGGCGGCAGCCTGAATGCCAATGTCCGCTGCGATTCCGGCGCCATTCTCGGCACCTTCAACGGCGAAGCGAAATTCGTCATCCGGGATACGAAAATCCGGATCCACGGCGAAGGCAACCGCCTGGCCGGTTTCGGCAGCCTGAACGGCGCCTGTGACACCCGTGTGGAGAGCGGCGACCTGTCCGGCGATCTCCTGGCCGGCGAACGCTATCTCATCGGCAATAACCATTCCCGTTTCATGGTCACCGGCGGCAACTTCCATCTTTTCCAGGAAGGCGACAATGTCCCGGTGTCCCCCTGCGGTGCTGCCCTCACCTTCATCAATCCGGAAGGCGACCATTTCGAGCAGAGCTATTCCGACCGCCGGGCCACCTGGCTTTATAAAGCAGATCGCAACGAGGAAGGTTATCTTGGTGTCTGGGTCCCCTTCTCCTGACCGTAAAAAGCAGCAAGTCAAAAGGAGCAGCTTTCATGAGCTGCTCCTTTTTCTTATTCCAGGTTTCCGAAGGCAATCATTCCGCACAGCGGACGCTTTGAATTGTCGCCCCGGATAATCACCTTTCCGTTGAACGCCATGCAGGCTGTTCCGCCGCCGTCCAGGTTGAACGCTTCCACGCATCCGTATTCCTGGAGCTTCGCGATCAGCCAGTCCCCGTTCGCGCCGAGATATTTATTCTTATCCGGCCGTCCGACCACAATCAGGATGTAGTGGAACGGTTCCACCATCCCGATCACAGCCCGCCCACTGGAGTTATAACGCAGTGTCGAATAAGTGGCCTTCTTCCCGGTTGCTCCTTTTTCATTGACCTCCCCGTTCCGGATCAGCCAGGGGCCGAAGGAAAATACATTCGTCGCGCCTTCCGCCAGGTATTCCTCCGCGGTCAGCTCGTCGCATACACGGACCTTCAGGCTTCCGTCCGGATAAACCGCCATCGTGTCCAGCGGGGGAAATTCCGCTTTCCTGCTGCTGTCCCGGGTTTTGTCAAAAAGGATCTTCCCGTTCCGGATGATAATTCCGGTCGGCCACTTGGCGCCCGTTTTCCGGGTCTGGTACCGGTGGCCGTAATAGTCGTCTGAAATCGCAAGTACAGAGGGGTAATTCTCCACCAGCTTGTCTGCCTTTTCCTTATGGCAACCCGGCACCGGATCATTGCCCACCTGCGGATGCAGGATCGGATACAGCGGAGAGCGCTCCGACGCGTATACCTCCGCCACGCAGTAAACCCGCTTCTGCTTTTTGTTTGCCTGCTCCGTGAAGCGTGTCACCCGCACGGACAGGTCCGCGCTGGAATACTGCCAGATTCCGTTCTCCTCATCCTCCAGCAGCCATGCCTCTCCCGGATTGTCCCCGATAAGAAATCCTTTCTCATCCAGATGCCACTCCGGTCCCGGGCCCGTCACCGGAGAATCCGCGGATGCCCCTGAAAGCAGGAATAATCCCGCCAGCAGCATCAGCAGTCCCCTCTTCCATGCATGCTTCATGCGCTTTTCTTACTTCCCCTGTCTGATATAGTATTTCCGCAGGACCGCGCTGTTGATCCGCGCGCCGCAAAACCGGTGAATATAGACACCCATATGCTGATCCACGCTTGCGATCCGCTTCCGGAAAGGAATCCGCTTCCGGTCCAGGATCCGGGCAATTTTTCTCCCCAGCGCATCCGGATCCGATCCGTTCGTCTCGTCATGATGGATCTGCCGGGTTGCGCTTTCGTATGCTGCCGCGTACGGAGAATCGTCTGTCATCGCCGCGGCGTGGGGACGGTATTTGTCGCTCCCGCTCCGGTGATCCCCCGGCTCAACCAGCATCACCTGGATCCCGAAAGGTTTCACTTCCAGCGCCAGGCATTCCGCGTATCCTTCAATCGCGTGTTTGCTGGCTGTATAGGCACTCTGGAACGGAATGCCCAGCAGCCCGTTGATGGAGGAAAACAGTACAATCTTCCCGCCCCCGCGCTTGCGCATCAGGGGCAGCACTTCCCGGTTCATCCGGACCATGCCCAGATAGTTGGTGTCGATCACCCTCCGGAATTCTTCCGTCTCCGTTTCCTCGCAGCTGCCCAGCACCAGCATGCCGGCGCACTGCACCAGCGCATCCGGCAGCGCGATGGCGGCCGCTTTCCGGCAGAATTCCTTCACACTGTCTTCCCGGGTTACATCCAGCGGCAGCCGGACCGTTCCGTCCTCCGCCGTTTCCTCCCCGAAGCTCCGCGCTCCGGCAATCACCTGCCATCCGTCCTGCCGCAGGGCCATCGCGGTATGCAGTCCCAGCCCGCTTGAGGCTCCGGTGATCCAGACCGTCTTTGGCATACATCCTCCATCCGTCATCAAAGAAAGACGCTCCCGAACCCATGCCCGGGAGCGCTTTAAAAGCTAAATTATTACTGTAACAAGCCACCCGACTTATTACTTGCTCATCGCTTCCTGCACGGCTACCGCCACCGCCACAGTCATACCGACCATGGGGTTGTTGCCGGCGCCCAGGAATCCCATCATTTCGACGTGGGCAGGCACGGAAGAAGATCCCGCGAACTGCGCGTCAGAGTGCATACGGCCCATGGTATCGGTCATGCCGTAGCTGGCGGGACCGGCAGCCATGTTGTCTGGATGCAGGGTACGTCCGGTGCCGCCGCCGGAGGCCACGGAGAAGTACTTCTTGCCGGCTTCCCAGCGTTCCTTCTTGTAGGTGCCCGCAACGGGGTGCTGGAACCGGGTGGGGTTGGTGCTGTTGCCGGTGATGGAGATGTCCGCGCCTTCATGCCACATGATGGCAACGCCTTCGCGTACATCGTCCGCGCCGTAGCAGTTAACCTTTGCCCGGTCGCCGGTGGAATACGCAGTCTTCTTGACGACGGTCAGCGCGTGGTCTTCCTTCACGTCCGCGCTCAGGTAGTCGTACTTCGTCTGTACATAGGTGAAGCCGTTAATCCGGCTGATGATCATGGCGGCATCCTTGCCCAGGCCGTTCAGGATAACCCGCAGGGGTTTTTTCCGGACCTTGTTGGCGTTCAGCGCGATCTTGATGGCGCCTTCCGCGGCAGCAAAGGATTCGTGGCCGGCCAGGAAAGCGAAGCATTCGGTTTCCTCGTCCAGCAGCATGGCGCCCAGGTTGCCGTGGCCGATACCGACCTGGCGCTGGTCCGCAACAGAACCGGGAATGCAGAAAGCCTGCAGCGCGGTGCCGATCCACTTGGCGGCTTCCGCGGCATTCTTCGCGCCTTCCTTGATGGCGATGGCAGCGCCCAGTTCATACGCCCACTTCACGTTTTCGAAGCAGATGGGCTGAGTGCTTTCCACGATCGTGTAGGCATCCACGCCCTTGCTGTTGGTGAACGCCTTGACTTCTTCAAAGTTTTTGAATCCGTACTTATCCAGCACAGGCTGCAGCTGAGGCATGCGGCCTTCATAGTTTTCAAACAGAGCCATTCGTGCCACCTCCCCTTACTCTTTGCGCGGGTCAATCCACTTGACCGCGCCGTCTTCAGCCTTGAACCGGCCGTAGGTTCCGAGATTCTTTTCGTACGCTTCATTCGGGGACATGCCCTTCTTGATGGCGTCCATCATCTTGCCGAGGCTCAGGAACTGATAACCGCAAACCTGGTCATCCTTGTCCAGCGCCATCTTGACCACATAACCTTCGGTCATTTCCAGATAGCGGGTGCCTTTTTCTTTGGTGCCGTACATGGTACCCACCATGGAACGCAGGCCCTTGCCCAGGTCTTCCAGGCCGGCGCCGATGCGCAGACCGTCATCGGAGAAGGCGCTCTGGGTGCGGCCGTATACGATCTGCAGGAACAGTTCCCGCATGGCGGTATTGATGGCGTCGCAAACCAGGTCGGTGTTCAGCGCTTCCAGGATGGTCTTGCCGGGCAGGATTTCACTGGCCATAGCGGCAGAATGCGTCATACCGGAGCAGCCGATCGTCTCAACCAGCGCTTCCTGAATCACGCCGTCCTTCACGTTCAGGCTCAGCTTGCAGGCGCCCTGCTGGGGAGCGCACCAGCCGATGCCGTGGGTGTAACCGGAAATGTCCTTGATCTCTTTGGCCTGGATCCATTTTCCCTCTTCGGGGATCGGTGCGGGGCCATGGTTCGGGCCCTTCGCAACACAGACCATTTCTTCTACTTCTTTGGTGTATTGCATGTGACTCGGTTCCTCCTGTTCACAATAATGTGGCTATCCGATTCAGTATATCATAACCCGCCAACCCTTGTAAAACAATTTTTGGCGTTCTCCCGCAACATCAGGCATTCCAGTCTCCCGCGACACTGATTGCCTTCCGGATGACCGAAAAAGCCTTGTCAGCCGCGTTCCGGACATTGGTGTTAAAGTCACCGCCGTCCCCTTCGAAGGTATCGCTGATGCACTTGATCGACATGCACCGTACGCCGCTGCGCTCGCATACCCGGGCAATCGCTGCGATTTCCATGTCCACAATGTGGCAGCCAAGGTTGCGCAGCCGGATCTTCTCTTCCCGGTCCTCCACAAACTTGTCCCCGCTGGCCACGGTAACCTTCCGCAGTCCGGGAACCGTTTCCATCATCCGGCGTACGATCTCCGCATCCAGGGGAATATACTCATCCGGATAATCGGCATACTGTCCCTTCTTCACCGGATCAATCGGGGAAACGTCAAAGTCATAGTGCAGCGCCTTTTCCACGATGAACAGGTCCTCCACCTTCAGGCCCTTTTCCAGCGCCCCGGTGACCCCGAAGTTCATGATCAGATCGCATTCGTATTTCACGATCAGCATAGCCGTCGCCGACGCCGCATCGATTTCTCCCCATCCGGACTGCACGGCATAGATTTCGTGCCCTTCCATCTGTGTTTTGTATACGGTCCGGCCCGCAACGGTTTCTTCCTCCGGGTTCTTCCCGTACTTCAGGAAGCTTTCCAGTTCCCGGGAAATGGCGATCAGTAATCCGATTTTCATCTTTCTGCTTCTCCTCGAAGGTTTTCCTCTGCCATGAAAAAAGGCTGTCCGCAGACAGCCTTTTTGAAACACTTATTACTTGGTCATCGCGGCGATCTCAGCGGCCAGGTCATCCTTCCGCTTTTCGATGCCTTCACCGCGCTCGAAGCGGCTGAACTTCACGATATCCAGTGTAGCGCCGGTCTCCTTCGCGATTTCACCCATCAGCGCCTTGATGGTCTTGTCGCCATCCTTGACGAAGGGCTGCTCGAGCAGGCAGACTTCCTTGTAGTACTTCTCGATCCGGCCTTCGACCATCCGGTCGACGATCTTCTCGGGCTTGCCTTCGTTCAGCGCCTGCGCCCGCAGGATTTCCTTTTCCTTTTCGAGCTTCTCGGTGTCCACTTCTTCACGGCGGACCGCTTCGGGCTTGGCCGCGGCGATCTGCAGCGCCAGGTCATGGGCAAAGGTCTTCACGGTTTCGTTGGCGCGGCCGGCTTCGTCCGCGGAAACTTCGACCATGACGCCAACCTTGCCGCCCAGGTGGATGTAGGTGGAAACCACACCGGTGGTCTCATAGCGGCTGAAGCGGCGGATGCTGATCTTCTCACCGATCGCGACGGTGGCGTCGCTGACCAGGTCGGAGATGGTCTTGCTGCTATCGTCCACGAAGGCCTGGGCCATCAGGGCGTCCACATCAGCGGGGTTCGCCAGGGCAACCTGCTTGGCTACCTTGTTGGCAAAACCGATGAAGTTGTCGGTCTTGGCGACGAAGTCGGTTTCGCAGTTGACTTCGACGATCGCGCCGATCTTTCCGTCTTCGCTCACATACTGGGCGACCACGCCTTCCGCAGCGATGCGGCTGGCCTTCTTGGCGGCCTGGCTCAGTCCCTTTTCACGCAGCCATTCAATGGCCTTTTCCATATCGCCATCGCTCTCAACCAGAGCCTTTTTGCAGTCCATCATGCCGGCGCTGGTGCGCTCGCGCAGTTCTTTAACCATTGCAGAGGTGATATCTGCCATCTTGAATCATCCTTTCAAATCAATTGGTTATTATCACTGAATTATTCGGCAGCGGGAGCTTCCACTTCGGCGGGAGCTTCTTCAGCAGCCACTTCCGCGGCTTCTTCCGTCTGCTCGCCCTGCTTGCCTTCCAGCACAGCATCGGCCAGCTTGCCGGCGATCAGTTTCACGGCGCGGATGGCGTCATCATTGCCGGGGATGACATAGTCGATTTCGTCCGGATCGCAGTTGGTATCAACGATACCGACGATCGGGATGCCCAGGATGCGGGCTTCGGTCACGGCGATATGCTCTTTGCGGGGGTCCACAACGAACAGGGCGCCGGGGAGCTTCTTCATTTCGCGGATGCCGCCCAGGTTGGTCTGCAGCTTTTCGCGCTCATGGATCAGCTTGATAACTTCCTTCTTGGGCAGGACGTCGAACTGGCCGCTCTGCTCCATCTTGTCGATCTGGTTCAGCCGGTCAATACGGGTGCGGATCGTCTTGAAGTTGGTCAGCATGCCGCCCAGCCAGCGGTTGTTCACGTAGAACATATTGCAGCGCTTTGCTTCGCTCTCGATGGATTCCTGCGCCTGCTTCTTGGTGCCGACGAACAGGATGCTCTTGCCTTCCATCGCGACGTCGCGGATGAACGCGTACGCTTCGTCAACCTTGCGGACGGTCTTCTGCAGGTCGATGATGTAGATGCCGTTGCGTTCAGTGAAGATGTACTGCGCCATCTTCGGGTTCCACCGGCGGGTCTGATGACCGAAGTGTACGCCGGCTTCCAGGAGCTGTTTCATGGAAATGACTGCCATTTGGGGTTCCCTCCTTGTTATTTTCCACCCCTTTCTCCTTCGCAACCGGCCACCGCGCAAGCGGCACAAGCGGTTGCAGAGAAAAGGTGCGTAATCGGATGGATTTTATCACATCTGTTTGCCAAAAGCAACTTTTTCTTTCGCTTATTCCGGCAGGACAAAATTCTTCATGAACTGCCATGCCTGTTCGCATGTGTGCTCCCTGCACTCATGCCCCTGGTTGTCCACCCCGCCGAACACCGTCCGGCAGATCCCGTCCGTGCTGTTGTAATAGTGCAGCGTCAGCACCGCGTCCCGGGAAGAATCCGGAATCTTTTCAATCCGGTCACCCGGCACGCCCCAGTATTTCTCCGGCCAGTTCTCCCGGTCTTCGAAGCTCAGGTCGTAATTCTTCATCACCTTGTTGACCTGGAACAGGTACTGGGCCCGCTCCATGCACTTGATCTCCTGGCAGGGCATCTCCGGGAGGGGTGTCTTTTCCCCGGCGGAATAGAACACCGGCACAGGATGGTTCCGGTTGATCTCCTTCGGGCTCGGCTCTCCGTAAACGTTCTGCCCCACCGGGAATGTGGCGTCCATCGGCGCCAGCGCGGAGAACGCTTCCGGATATTCCTGGTAAAGGTCCCAGCTCTTGCATCCGCCCATGGAGAACCCGGACGCGTAAATCCGGCGGCTGTCGATGTTGTATTTCTCCTTCAGCTGCCCGATGAACTCCATCATTTCCGTGGCGGTGCTGTTCAGGTGATTCTCCACGCAGACCAGCAGGAACCGGTTCCGCATGGCCACCCGCCACCAGCCGGATACCCAGGCAATGTGGAAGGCGGAATCCCCGCCCCCGTGGAAGACCAGCACCAGCGGCAGCGGACCCTCCGCGTCCTTCGGATAATACGCCAGGTAACCAATCCTGTGGCGCGCGGTCCCTGCATCGTCTCCCCGGTTGTCCGGTGAAGTGGTCACTTCGGTGATGCAGGCTTCCTCCGCCATGCCCAGCTCTTCCGGGTCTTCTTCCCGGCTCAGCACGCCGCACCAGCGTTTCATCCGCTTCCAGCATTCCTCGTAGTCCGCCCGGTAATCCGCCTCATCCCGGATCAGCAGCTGGTCGCAGGTGATCCGCAGGGCTTCATTCACCTCGCCGCTGTTCCCGACGGAGATGACCGGAATGTCATGCCGCTCCGGCCGCGGCACAACGGTCAGCCCTTCCATGGTGACCGCCATGGGCGTGATTTCCCCGGGGCCCCACAGGTATTCTCCCTCCAGGGTCTTCAGGCAGTTCCTCGCGATGTAGTCCGCGGCCTTTCCCACGCCGTACAGCATGATCCGGAACACCGCGCCGCGGATGCTGCATCCGGTGAATTCCTTCGTCCGGAACTTATAGTTGATCACATATCCGTCTTCATAGTACTGGCCGATTTTGCTTTCCGCCACGACCTCCTGGTAAAGGGTCTCCGGCGCGCAGTCCCATCCGCCTTCGCACTTCGGAATCACGTAAACCACGGAGGAGGAATGACTCCGGGCAATATCCGCCAGTCCCCGCCGTTCCGCGAATTCCACCGCGTTGACGATGGAGCGTTCCGGATCCCCGAAAACCAGCAGATACGGCGCCTTGAAACCAAAGTTAATGACATCCGCCCGGGGATCTCCCACCGGTACGTAGACCATTACACTGAAGTTGTCAAACTCGTGCGTCCAGTATTTCCCGCCGTCCGGCAGCAGGGAAACCTCCGGCCTCTCCGTCATGCTCATAATCATTCCTCCAAAAAGCTAAAAACTGATAACTGAAAATCCAAAAACTAAATCTTGATGTCCACCCATTTCCCTTTCCGGAACCGGGTCCGCATCAGTGTAAACCGCGACAGCTGGTCGCTCATCACGCCGATCCAGATGCCGTGCAGTCCCAGGTTGAACACCAACACCAGCAGCACCGTCACCAGCGTCCGGATCAGCGTCACGCTGATCAGCGCACCGACCAGTGTATACTTCACGTCCCCGGCCGCCCGCAGGCATCCGGTGTAGATGATCTGGGAAATCTGCAGCAGCACAATGAACATCACATACCGGGTGATGGTCACCCCCATGTCCAGGATGTGCGCTTCCGTAAAGTACAGGCTGTAGTACCACCTGCCGCCCACCAGCAACAGCAGGGCCAGCGCGACGGAAATCAGGAACCCGATCCGCTGGCAGATGCCGCCGTAAGCCTTTGCTTCCTCCTTGTTGCCTTCGCCCAGTGCCCGTCCGGTCAGTGCCACCGCGGCCACCTGCATTCCGTCCGCGAAGGAGAAGCCCAGGCCCAGCAGGTTCATTCCGATATTGTGCGCTGCGAACTCGTCCGTTCCCAGCCGCGCCGCCAGCAGCGCCGTCGCCAGGAATCCGACCCGCATCGCGATGTTCTCCAGGGAAGAAGTGTAGGTCAGTCCCCAGATGGATTTCATGCTTTCCCGCGTGATGCGGATCTTCTGCCGGATCATATCCGGAATCCGCACATAGCTGCTCTTCCGAAACAGGGAATGCACCGCCATCCCGGCGGACACCACCGTGCCCAGCACCGTGGCAATGGCCGCGCCCCGGATTCCCAGCGCCGGGAATCCCAGGTGGCCGCCGATCAGCAGGTAGTTGAAGATTACATTCACGATACTGCTGGTCAGGTTCGTGGTCATGGAGATCCGGGTATTCCCGCTTCCCCGCTGCGCTGCATTGATGATCATCGTCAGCACGTTGAAGAACATGCCGCCCATGATGATCTGGAAATACTCCACCGCAGCCTCGTGGGTATCCTCGTTGCTCCCGGCCAGCTCCATAATCTGCGGCGCGAAAACCACGCACAGCACCGTGATGATCGCACAGAGCACGACCGTCAGCGCCGTGGCTGTCAGCAGGATCTCATGGGCGCTTTCCCGCCGGTCTTCTCCCCGCCGCCGGGCCACCAGCGCGGATACCGCCACGTTGATGCCGAAGAAGATCGTCAGTCCGATGAATTTCGGCTGGTTGGTCAGGCCTACCGCTGCCACGGCGTAGCTGCCCATCCCTGCCACCATCATCGTATCGATCATACCGGCCAGCGTCACAAAAAAGCTTTCCGTCATGGCAGGCCATGCCACGGAGATCGCTTTTTTCGTCATCGCATTCATTGGTTTACTGTCCCTTCACCTCAAAAGATACCACCGCTCCGGTTTCCTCGTTCCATTCTCCCGGATCGTTCCCCGTGGACTTCTTCAGCTTGTTCAGCACCCGCTCCGCGTCCTTTCCCGTCAGGAACCGGGGCGAGTAGTTGTTGTAGTTACGGTCGCTGGTCACATAGATCGGATAGAAATGCAGGTCGATCTTTTCCAGCTGGCCCTCCGTGAAGTGCAGCACCGCCTGCACCACCATCGCGTCCATATCCCGCGGCTTCGTGTTGCCGCCGAATACGCAGTTCCCCAGGCTGTAGACCACCGGCACCCCGTCCAGCACGTTGTATCCCTGCACCACATGGGGATGATGCCCGATGATCAGGTCGGAAACCTTCACCGCCTCTTTGGTGATCTGCTTCTGGTAGGAATCCGGCGGCTCATATTCGTATTCTGTCCCGGCGTGCATCACGGTAACAATCGCGCTGCATCCGTATTCCTTCAGCAGTTTTGCCTGCTTCTGGTAGGCGCTCCGCTTGCTTCCGGACAGGGACATCGCCACCCCGATGAAGCCGATCTTCAGCCCGTCGTCACTTTCCCATATCGCCGGCTTATCCGCGTCGAACCAGCAGATTCCGGCGGTTTCCAGCGCCTCTTTCGTGTCGGCGTATCCCGCCTTGCCGAAGTCCATCGTATGGTTGTTTGCCAGTGTCACGCACTCCACCGATCCGCTCTTCAGCACTTCCGTGTATCCGGCCTTCCCGATGAAGTTATACTGCTTCTTTGCCCGGGAGTTTTCCAGGTTCCGGTCCGACAGCACGCCTTCCAGGTTTCCCACCGTCAGGTCGTCCTCCCCCGTCAGCCGTACCAGCTCCCGGAAGGGGAAATCCGTCCCGTTGTCCGCGATCCGCCGTGCGAATCCCAGCCGTTTCGGAATCTTCTTTGTATCCTCTCCCAGGGTGCAGTCCCCCAGGAAGGTGACTGTAATCTCCCCCGTGTATTCGGTGGGAGGCATCAGCTGCTGTGCTTCGGAGGGGCGGTCTGTCACCGTCATCCAGGTTCCGCCGGCCATGGCTCCCGCCGGCAGCAGCAAAGCTGCCATCAGCGCAATAACCCGCAGGGCCGCCTTCCGCATGGAATCCCCTCCTCCCGTTTCTTTCGCGTACCCTGTATCATATCATATTGTAAAAGTGAATTGCAAAATTTAGTTTTTATGTTTCTCCTTCGCGCAGCCTTCGCGCGGCCACCACCAGCCGCTCCGCGTCCCCATCCAGGCAGGTCACCAGCAGCAGGAGCTGATCGTCCGCCTGCACATCCACCGTGCTGCGGACAAAAGACCGCTGCTCCAGCGTCCGGATCGCGTCCTCCCGGTCCACCCGGTTATCCGTCATCAGCGCGTATACGTCATACCAGAAGGCAGTGCCCGGAACCGTATTGATTTCCGCCACGGCGAAAACCTCATACTTTCCGTCCTCGTACATCGTGTCAAAGGTGATGATCCGGTTTTTGTAGAAATACGAGCTTTCCTTGTACTTCTTCAGCCTGCCGAACATATTCCCGCTTTTCATGTTATGTCCGTACAGGATCAGGGTATACGGCCGTGTTGTCAGGGTGACACCCTCATCCAGGAAGATGGCACCGTTGCTGTTTTTCTTCCCGGTTGCGTCGTGGTTCAGGAAAAATGTGTTGTCGCTCCGCGCAACCGCCTCGTCCACCCCGTCCAGCTGAATCCACCCGACAATATACTTTCCTTTTTTCCGCAGCGCCTTGAACCGGTCGGACATCTTCAGCTCCGGATTGTTCGGATACTGCACGGGGAGCAGTTTTGTGCTGTCCGCTTCCTTTTCCGGCAGCGGCGTCACTTCCGCCGGAGACGGCTGGGTCACCTCAGCCGGAGGCGCCTGCGTGATCACCGCCGGTGACACGGACGGCGGAACCGTCTCCGTCACCTGCTGGCTGTTGATCTGCTGCAGTTCCCGGCTGGTCTGCCGGGACGCATCCAGTTCCGACCGGTAGCCGATCAGGCGCACCGCGCCGTATACGATCAGGGCGCACGAAACGGCAGCCAGGGACAGGCGGAGAATCATCTTTCGCTTTTCCGTCCTGCGCTTTTGCTGGTTTTCCTTTCCGGTTTGATCCGGTCTCTCGGGATAATATGGCATGTGCTGTGTCCTTGCTGTTTATTCTTTGCTGTCTGTTTCCGGCACTTCTTCCGTCTCCGGCCTGAACGGTACCGGTTTGCTGTAGTAGTAGCCCTGGAGCTTCCCGCACCCGATTTCCCGGAGGAAAGACGCGTGTTCCGCCTTTTCCACACCTTCGCAGATTGTGTCCACCTGCAGCTGGGAAGCCAGCTTCATCAGCTCTGTCAGGATGATCTTGCCCTTTTCGCCTTCGTCAATCTTCCGCAGGAAGCTCATGTCGAACTTGATCAGGTCAAACTGGATGCTCTGGAGCACGTCCAGGGAGGAATATCCGCTGCCGAAGTCATCCATCCAGACCGGGAATCCGTTCTCGTGGAACCGGTTCACCTGCTCGTTCATGAATTCGAAGTTGCTGCCGATAATGCTCTCCGTGATCTCCACGGAGATCAGGTCATGGGAGACGCCCGCCGCGTCCACGCGCTTGCGGATCTCTTCCACGATATCGCAGACCTCAAAATCGGACCTGGACAGGTTGATGGACTGGGGAACCACTTTCCGGCCGGTTTCCTGCAGGAAGCGGATCTTTTCCAGCACCTGCTCCAGCACATACAGGTCCATCTTGTAGATCAGGCCGGTATTTTCCAGATACGGGATGAAATCCGCCGGGGACAGGAAACCTTCCACCGGATCAATCCAGCGGGCCAGCGCTTCCTCGTCGCAAATCTGCTCATCGGAAGCCCGGACAATCGGTTGGTAATAAACCTGGATCCATTTTTCCCGGATCGCTCTGTCAATATTCGCGATAATGTACTGCCGCTTCCGGAAGGTATCCCGCATCTCCACCCGGTAGTAGCTGAAGCAGGAATTGTCCGAATGCCGGATCTCGTCGCAGGCGATCTTGGCCCGGTCGAAGGCGGTACTGACGGAAACATTTTCGATGCCGAATGAATAAATGCCGATGCGTACCGGCAGCATGTTGCCGTCGTTTGCTTTTCCCGCTTCCTCAAACATCCGGCGGAGCCGGTCCTCCAGGTCCTCATCCGTCGTGGCTGCCGCAAACCGGTCTGCGGCGATATGGCAGACATCCTCTTTCCCGAATGTTGTCTCCAGCAGGGCGGAGAATGCCTTCAGCATCTTGTCGCCCTCGGCAAATCCGTACCGGTGGTTGAAGTACTTCATGCCGTTCAGGTCGATATACAGCAGGATATTCTGCCGGCCCTCCCCGGGCGTTTCCGTTTTCTTTGCCTCGCACAGCTGGAAGAACCAGGTCAGGCTCGGCAGGCCGGTCAGCCCGTCATAATGGCTGGCGTTCAGGATGCTTTCCTCATGCAGTGCCCGGTTCAGCGCCTGGTTCATCAGGGTGCCGGATTCCTCGTCGCCCTCCACATACACGCCTTCATCCATGTACCAGACATGGGCGATCCGGTCGTCCGTTCCCGTGTGCATATGGCTGCCGCGGGCGTGAATCACCCGGTAGTCGGATTCCATGCCCTCCCGGGTCCGGTATACGACGTCCAGTTCCTCTTTTCCTTCCGAGAAGCGCAGCATCGCGCCGGACAGGCGTTCCTGGTCATCCGCGTGCACATCCCGGTACATATTCTGGTCCAGCACGTGCAGCGCTTCGTTTCGGTCCGCGTATCCGAACAGTTTGCAAAATCCGTCGGACACCAGCAGCGTCTCGATCCGGTGGTCGCTGAACTTGTAGACCGCAAACGGATGCGGGGAATACTCCAGCGCCTTGCGCGTATCCGCCGAGATATACTCCTGTTTCTCCCTCCGGTTCTTGCGCCGGTCGTGGCTCTTCTCCCGGTAATACTGCGCCTTCTGCTCGAACATCTTCAGGTCAGCCCGGCGGATCATGCTCTCCGGACTTTCTTTTTCGTCCCGCATGGCGTATCCATAGGCGATACTGTAGCCCATCGCGGCCACATCGTCCCGGATTTTCTCCAGCATACTCCGGACCGTTTCTTCATCCTTGTTAAAGAAGAGAATGACAAACTCATCGCCGCCGATCCGGTAGGTCCGCACATTCTGCCCGGAAACATCCCGCAGGTATTCACCAATTTTCTGCAGGGCCGCATCACCGGCATGGTATCCATCGTGGTTGTTCAGTTCCTTCAGTCCGTTCATATCCAGCGAAGCCGCGGCACAGAAGTCCTTCTGCATGGTCCCGGCGCAGTCGTCATACAGCGTCTGCCGGCTCCGGACGGATGTCAGCGCATCCCTGCGGACATCGTAGGAACGAAGGAAGATATAGAAGAAAATGCTGCTGATCATGATCGCCTCATGCAGGCGGACACCTCCGCGGGTGGCATCCAGCAGGGAGGACAGCAGGCACAGCAGTGCACAAATAATCAGGAACAGGCGGTCAGATCGCTTCCGGCTGTCCACATAGTTCCGGAAAGTCATGAACAGGATCACGAACAGGTAGAAAATGGGCACGGCGAAAGAAACGTATCCCAGCGGGCCGCGGTAGAAAGCATAATCCGCGTCAAACCCGAAGGCGATATCCGTGAAAAATGCCGTGCAGCATACCAGCAGGTTGATTCCGCAGGGAATCCACCACATCCATTTATTCCTGTATTCCGGTTTGCACGCAACGAGCACCAGGCCGACGGTTGCGGTCGACCGCAGCACATATCCCAGGATGGACAGCAGCGTTCTCCAGAACCGCAGGTCCGGATTCTGGCTGCAGGCTGTTTCCAGCATATCCTGGAACACCAGCAGCAGGCAGCTGATCAGGGTAACCCAGAAATAGCGAAGTTCCTTATCCCGCGAGGACCGCTGTGAACCCAGCCGGATCCCAAACAGGATAATCAGGAACACGGCTATAAAGTGTCTGCCCAGCAGATCGTCCAACGCTGCTCCCCCCTTTCCCCGTATTTATGCCGGCAAAGCCGGGCTTACCTGTCGTTCCAGCATTCGTTCTTCGCGCTGCCGTCCCGGTAGGTTTCCTCATAGGATTCGGGTGTTTCCTCTTCCGGATCCGGAACAACGTCGCTGTATTCTTTTTCAAGAATCTCTGTTTTCCGTTCGCTCATATGGCAAGGCCTCCTTTTCTATGCCCACGCAATATCAGCCACCCGCTGTTTATTGTTTTCTTTCTCCTGCATTGATGGAAATGAACGTATCCCATTTATTATCGCATGGAAACGAAGGTATTGTAAACCCCATACAACCTTTTTTAATGTATTCGATCTGTTTCTTTCGCTGGATATTTCTGCTAGAATAGTCTCTATCAATCAGGAAGGCTGAAACTGTTATGCTGAACATGAATTCCGTAATCGCTTTTATCCTGACGGAGATTTACGCGATTCTCCTGCTGGCCCTCGTATTCCGCAAGCCCATGCTGGAGGAGAAGAAAAACATCTGGCTGAAGATCCTGCTGGTCATGCTGGCCATGTACCTGGCCCAGCTTTTCTATGTCATCATGAAGCCGACCTACTTCTTCCGCCGCTTTGCCTTCTCCACAGAACGGCTGAACCTTTTGCCCTTCCGGGCCCTGAAGGAATGGCTTGCCCATCCGTTCAACTTCTTCGGCAATATCCTTCTTTTCATGCCGATCGGCTTTTTCGAAGTGCTGCTGCATCCCGGATATCCCCGGAAACGGCAGATCCTCCGCACTGTGGCGGTCTCAGCCGGCCTTTCCCTGATCCTGGA
Source organism: Clostridia bacterium (assembly GCA_017447185.1). GTDB lineage: Bacteria > Bacillota > Clostridia > Christensenellales > Aristaeellaceae > Aristaeella. Next base: position 114,033 of record JAFSOC010000028.1, read on the forward strand.
ATTCATCCAGTTCTTCAATTACCGCGTGCCGGATATTGACGACGTCATTCTCGATACCATCGGCGGCTTCCTCGGCTGCCTGCTGTGCATCCTGCTGCAGAAAATCGGTTTTGACCGGACCCGGGTGGGCCGTGTCCTGCTGCCCCGGATTCCCGATTCCTGGCATGGCCATATGCATCTGTCCAGGTTCAGCATTATCCTCGCCGTTTCCCTGGAAGTATTCATTTTCGTCGCAAACTATATCGCCACGATTCCGCAGCCGGAAGTCCGGGAAAACCAGGCTGCACAGGTCGTCGTAGACCTGCCTGCTGTCACGGCGGCGCCGGCCACCCCGGTGCCCGCGGTTACGCCGGATGTTTCCGTCACCCCGGAACCGGTGATCCCGACAGTCACCGAGACGGCCGTTCCCGTTTCCGCCCCGACGGTGTACAATACGCAGAACCTGGTGCTGGAAGCCCGGAATGTCCTGCTGGTCCGGTTGTCACAGGACGGCGGGAGTGCGGAAATCATCTATGCCTACGGCAGCAATGAGTCGATTTATCCGGCCTCAACCATCAAGATGCTGACCGCCCTGACCGCGCTGGACATCGCCAGGCCGGAGGAAAAAGTGCACCTGGGAACCGAAATCTATATTCCCCCGCTGGACGCCTCCCGTGCCGGCCTGGAATACGGAATGACCCTGACCGTCCGGGACCTGCTGGAAGGCCTGCTCCTGCCCTCCGGCGCGGACGCGGCCTATGCCCTTGGCGTCTACTGCGGACGCAAGCTGGAAAACAACAGCGAGCTTTCCTATGACCTGGCCGTCGCCTCCTTTGTCGAGGCAATGAACCGCAAGGCGGAAGCCCTCGGCGCCTGGAACACCACCGTGAGAAATGTGGTGGGCCTGGATGACAGCGGCCAGAAAACCACAGCGGAGGATATCCTGCGGATTGCAAAGGTCTTCCTGGACCAGCCGGTCCTGGCGGAGATCTGCGGCCTGGCGGAAGACCGGATCACCAGCGATGAGGGGAAGGTTGTTTCTCTCAGCAACACGAACAAGATGCTGCATCCGGAAAGCGTGCATTTCAACAACCGCATCAAAGGCGTAAAAACAGGCACCACTTCCCGTGCCGGCAACTGCCTCGTCTCCGTCTTCACCATCGGGGATTACCGCTATCTTTGCATCGTCATGCACAGCAGCTACGACGGGAAGTTCCGGGATACCCAGGCGCTGTATGATATGTGTCTCGAAGCGAACTAAGGACGAAACGGAGTGCCTGCATGCTGCTGTTTTTCGATATTGACGGGACCATCTTTGACGATGACCGCCGCCTCCCGGCCTCCGTGCTTCCCGCAATGGAGGAAGCGCACCGCCGGGGCCATCAGCTGATCATCAACACCGGGCGCACGCTGTGCAATCCGGATCACCGGCTGGATACCTTCCCGCTGGACGGCGCCATCATGGGCTGCGGCACCCGGATCCTGTATCACGGGGAAACACTGCAGTCCATGGAATACCCGCCGGAAGCATCCCTGCGCCTGCGGAATCTTTTCCTGGAGCTGAAAATACCGGTGGTTTACGAGTGTGATACCGCCATGTATTTCGACCCGGAATCCCCCGGCCATCCGACCATGGACGGGTTCCGGAAGTTCGCTGTGCAGCACGGAATCTGCCGGGATCTTATGGAGAACGATCCGGAATTCCGGGCAGTGAAAATGTTCTGCTTCGCGGACGGCGATGCCATGAAGGAGCTTGAGCGCCGCACCGCGGAAGCCGGAATGCCGTATACCGCGATCGACCGCTGGCCGGAGGGCTGGGAGCTGACACCCTCCGCCTTTTCCAAGGGAAAAGGCATGGATGTCCTCCGGGAGAAGCTCGGCGTTCCCCGGGAAGACTGCTTTGCCTTCGGCGACAGCAACAATGACCTGACCATGTTCGCCCACGCGGGCTGCAGCATTGCGATGGGCAACGCGCCGGACGAAGTGAAAGCCCGCTGCACCTATGTCACCGCCCGCCCGGAAGATGACGGAATAGCCAAGGCCCTGAAACATTTTGCCCTGATCTGACCTGTATCAAAAACAGGCGGGAGCATCTCCCGCCTGTTTTGTATAATCCATGTAAATCTTATCCGACATCCGGCCCGAATGTCAGGCTGTTGCCGTTAATGGCTTTGCTGATGTACAGCGCTTCGTCAGCTACCGCGTACAGATCGTGGAAGGTGGCTTCCTTTCCGTCCTCGATAAGCACAGCGCCCACGCTGATATGAACCTTTTCCCCGTTCATTTCGGGAATGTCCAGGGCATCAATCCGGCCGAACAGCCTGTGGATCATGCTTTCGCCCATTTCCTGGCTGGGAATACCCATCGCATAGACACCGAACTCGTCCCCGCCCAGGCGCATCGTAATATCATTGGTCCGGAAAGTATTGCGAAGCGCATCCGCAATCGCGAGGATCACAGCGTCGCCCGTCTGGTGCCCGTAGGTGTCGTTGATCTCCTTGAACCTGTCGATATCCAGCTCCAGGAACATACCGCCGCTGCCGTTCCCGATCATTTCGTTGACCTTTCGCTCCGCACTGACCCGGTCAAACAGGGCGGTCATGCGGTCGGTTTCGGACAGGGCCTGCAGTTCCTCGCCCCGCTTCTCTTCCTGGTCCACCCGGTGATGGAGCTCCTGCAAGGCCGCGTTCTTCGCGCTCATGCGCAGGAAAACGTAAATGATGGCGAAAACCACCAGCCCCAGGATCACGGCAAAAATGATCATGGTCTGCAGCATCGGGCGCTGCCACTCGTCCCGGTCGATCAGGCTGATGCTGTACCATCCGCCCTCCAGCTCGTGGGTATAAACCGTATAGTTTCCTTCGCGGGCGTTCACCTCAAACTGGGTTTCCTTGTCCACCAGCAGTCTGCGCGCGATCTTCCCGTAGAGGCTGTCCGGCTCCTCCAGATAGTTCTTTTCCAGCTGCTCCCTGTCGGAATGAACGATCACGTTCCCGTTCTCATCCATGAGGTAAGCCTGTCCGCCCTGTGTGGAGGCAGCCACATTTTCAACCATTTCCTGGATGGGCCGCAGGCTCACGTCCATGGCGAGCACGCTCTCCCCGTCGTTCAGCAGCTTGGATACCGTCAGCATAACGGTGTTCGTCTGCGCGTCCACGTAGGGATCGACAAAGGTGATCTGCCCCTCGGTCGGCTGCGTTTCCCGGTACCAGGGCCGCTCGGTGGGTTCGTAGTCTGCATCCGGCACCCAGCCTGATCCGTCCACATAGGTCCCGTTGATCAGGCCGTAAAGGCCCGTCGTATCCGGGTCAATCGTGGCGATAATGATATTTGTTTCTTCCATGAGGTATTTTTCAACGGCGGCGCTGTCCGCCCCGGAGGCAAGCAGACCTTCCAGCCTGCTGCTCACCATGGTGATGATATTCACGCGGGTCAGCAGGTAGCGGTCATACTCCATCGTTGCCTCCTGGGTGTTGACCTCGCCCCGCAGGAGAAGCGTTTCCCTCCGCATGTCATGGATCCGGGAACCGACGAAGATCGCAAGGCCCGCGGTAAAAACAAGAACCACAACCACGAAGATGATGGATCCTGCCCTGACATGCCGTAATATATTCTTTAGCCTTCTTGTCCGGCTGCTCATATTCCTTCCGTCCTGTTGTTTCAGTATCAGCGGAATTCCCCGTTCCTGCCGCTCCGGCGAGTGCAGGAATCCGGCTGTGATGGCATGTGCTGAGATCGGGAATTCCTCCCGGATAATATATCATATCAGTCTGGATTTGTCATGTACGGATGTACTCTTTCAGGACGGCTTGACAGGGGTCCCGCAGGCCCGTTATACTGACCTCGCTTTTCCCTGTTTGTTGAACTTTCGCAAATCTGCATAGGATGTTTTTCCCTCAGCGATCATACATTCGAATAAAGAAAGGATGACTGCCATGCAACTGATCCGGAACACCCTCAGCCGCTTTGTTTCCTCCGGCCAGATTGCCGGATGCGCCGTCAGGATCCTCCGGAAGGACGAGGTCCTTTACGAAGGCAGCTTCGGCTATGCGGATATTGAAAAGAAAGTGGAGATGTCCTCCGAAAACACGATCTTCCCCATCGCCTCCATGTCCAAGGTCGTTACGGTGGCAGCCATCATGCAGCTGTATGAGCAGGGCCTGTTCAAGATGTGGGATCCGGTCAGCGAATATCTTCCGGGATTCAAATCCCCGAAAATCGCGAGGGAAAACCCGGACGGATCCTATGAGATCGTGGATGCCAAAGGCGAAGTAACCATGCGCCAGCTGTTCACGATGACCAGCGGCGTCCCCTATTGCTGGGGAGATACGGCCGCCGGCCGGATCCGGGCCGAAAAGGAAAAGGAATACATGGCATCCGGGGAGCCCTTCCCGGGTACTGTGGCATATGCCAACCTGGTAGGCCAGCTTCCCCTCGCCTTTGAGCCGGGGGAAAAATGGATGTATGGCTTTTCCATTGACGTGCTCGGCGCCGTGGTCGAAGTGCTGACCGGCAAGTCCCTGGGCGAATACATGAAGGAAAACATCTTCGATCCGCTGGGCATGAAGAACACCGGGTTCTTTGTTCCCGCGGAAAACCACAGCCGCATCGCCACGCTGTACCATATCAATGACGGCATGAAGCCGGAGCAGCGGAGCTATCCTTCCGCAAAGCCGGAGTTTGAAAGCGGCGGAGGCGGCCTGTTCTCCACCGTGCCGGATTATTCCCGTTTCGCCCAGATGCTGCTGCACGGCGGCACGCTGGACGGCGTGCGGATCCTCGGCCGCAAGACCGTTGACCTGATCTCCACGGACCATCTGACGCCGGAGCAGCGGAAAAGCGACAGCTGGGATACGCAGCGCGGCTATGGCTACGGCCTGGGTGTCCGGGTCATGACCAATCCGGAGCTGGCCGGCATCAACGGTTCCGTCGGTGAATGGGGCTGGGACGGCGCCTTCGGCAACTGGTTCTGCGTGGACCCGAAGGAAGAACTGACCTGCGTCTACCTGACCACCAACCTTCCCGGGGATCATTACCGGTTTGTCCCGAAACTGATGGCTTCCATGTACGCATCCCTGTAATTTCTCATCTTCAGAAGGAGATATGAAAATGGTATCCTTTGAGAGCGATTATATCGCCGGAGCGCATCCGGATATCCTCCGGCGCCTGGCGGAAACCAACCTGGAGCCGCTGCCCGGATACGGCTCGGATCCCTACTGCGAGCGCGCAAAGCAGAAGATCCGGGACTGCGTCGGCCTGCCGGAGGCGGAAGTGGCGTTCCTGGCCGGCGGCACCCAGACCAATGCCGTCGTCATCTCCACCCTGCTTTCGGACTGGGAAGGCGTCCTGGCCGCAAAAACCGGCCACATCAGTTCCCATGAGGCCGGCGCGATTGAGTATACCGGCCATGAAGTGCTGGAGCTGCCGCAGCGAAACGGGAAAATCGATCCGGAAGACCTGCGCGCATATCTTACCGCGTATTTCGCGGATGAGAACCATGAGCACATGACCTTCCCCGGCATGGTCTACCTGTCGCACCCGACCGAATACGGTACCCTGTATTCGAAAGCGGAGCTGCAGGGCATTTCGGAAATCTGCAGGCAGTACAGCCTCCCCCTGTATATGGACGGAGCGCGCCTGGCCTACGGCCTCATGAGCCGGGAAACCGACCTGTCCCTCCGGGAGATCGCGGAGCTTTGCGATGTGTTCTATATCGGCGGAACCAAGGTCGGCGCCCTGTGCGGGGAGGCCGTCGTCTTCACGAAGGGAAACATGCCGAAGCATTTCCTGACCTCCGTCAAAAAAAGAGGCGCCCTCCTTGCGAAGGGCCGCCTCCTGGGCGTTCAGTTTGATGCGCTGTTCACCGATGACCTGTATTTCCGCATCGGGCAGCATGCCATCGATATGGCGGAAAAGCTGAAGCAGATCCTTGCCGCCCGCGGGCTGCCGCTGTCTGTGCAGTCGCCGACCAACCAGCAGTTTGTCATCCTGGAAAACCGGCAGATGGAACAGCTCCGGGACAGGATCGTCTTCAGCTTCTGGGAGAAGTACGACGAGACCCACACCGTGGTCCGCTTCGCCACCGGCTGGTCCACCACGGACAGCGACCTGCAGGCTCTGGACGACGCGCTTTCCTCACTTTCCTGAGGATTCGCCAAGCTGAAAGTATTTCGGGGGGATATGGCAGTATCCTCCCGGATTTTTATCCAGATATTTCTGGTGATATTCTTCCGCCGGGAAGAAATACCGGAGCGGCTGGACCTCAACGGCAAAAGTCTTGCCGGCTGCCTTTTCCTGCCGGCTGTATTCCGCCCGGATCTCCTCCTGCTGCTCCTCTTCGGTATAGTAGATCCCGGTCCGGTACTGAATCCCGGTATCGTGTCCCTGACGGTTGACGGAAACCGGATCGATCACCATGAAGTAATATTCCAGCAGCTTTGTCAGGCTGATCCGCGCTTCGTCATAGTCGATGCGCACGGTCTCCGCGTGGCCGCTGTTTCCGCACACATCCTTGTAGCTCGGCGAGGTTTCCGGGCCGTTCGCGTACCCGACCTCCGTCCGGATCACGCCGTCAAACTGGTCGAAGAATTTCTGGGTCCCCCAGAAGCAGCCGCCTGCAAGATAGATCGTTTTCATTCCGTTTCCGTCTCCTGTCTCAGTATCTCCTGTCTCCGCCCATCTTATCACATCCTGCCGGCGAAGAGAAGCCGGCAGTTGCTTGTTCCGGGATGGTATGATAAAATGCAGGCGTTATATGGTTGAATATATTTTCCGAAAGGACGGATATCCCTGATGAAAAAAGTTTTCGCGTTCCTGCTGGCGCTGGTGCTCCTGTGCGCGTCTTCTTCCGCGGTTCTCGCGGACAGCAAAGCCCCCGGTCTGGGCGACAAAATGCCTGATTTCTCCGTCACAACGATAGACGGAAGCAAGTTCACGCTCTCCGAAGTCCTGAAGGAAAAGCAGCTGGTGCTGGTGAACCTGTGGTTTTCCGGCTGCACGCCCTGCCGGCTGGAGTTTCCCTTCATGCAGGCTGCCTGGGAAAAGTACCAGGACCGGGTCGCCGTCGTGGCCCTGTCGGTTGATCCGCGCGACACCCCGGCTGTGCTCCGGGAGTATACGAAAGATGTGGGAATGACCTTCGCGGTGGGACAGGACACGCCCGGCCTGTCCGAAACGTTCCATATCTTTTCCTATCCCACCACCATGCTGGTGGACCGTTTCGGCAATATTGTTTATATCGGCGCCGGCAGCATCCTGGATGAAGGGGTCTTCACTTCCCTTTTCGATCAGTTCCTCGGAGATGACTATACGGAAACAAAGGTTAAAGATGCTGTAGCCGAATTTCCGGAAAACCGCTACATCGTTCTCTTCCTGGATAAGGACTATCACGGCGTGGCGGACTGCTCTGTTTCCTTCTGCACCGATACCGCCTGCGTTCCCGTGACTTCCAACGCGCAGGGCGCGGCCGTCTTTGACGGTGAGCCGCAGGAATATCACATCCAGCTGGTCGATTATCCGGAAGAATATACCCAGCTCTACATCGGCAGTATAGAAGACGACTGGAAGGTCGGAGAAGACCATGATTTCTATACAAGCAAAAAAGGCGGCATGATCATCATCCTGATGTACAAAGACGGAGAAATCTGACGGAGAATCCTCTCCGGACGGGATCCATGCGTATCTGTTGTGAACTGGCAGGCTTCTGTCAGTTCTCTTTTTTGCGTTTCCGGAGCAGGTATTCGTCCAGCTTGTTCTGAATGTTCTCCGGAATATCCTTTGAAACCGGACACCTCACCGCGTCCGCCATACTCTGTGTAAAATCCGCTATGAAGCCGATATCCGCCAGCAGCTGCTCCTCCGAGAGCAACGCTTTGGTATCGTACCGGTTATGGATGGTCGCCTGGGATTTCGGTGCGATCCGTGCAAAGGAAAGCGCAGGAACGCCGTTGTCCGCAAAAGGCGTGGAATCGCTGGAGTACACATCCTGCCGGCCGGCCAGTCCCCATCCGCGCAGCGCGCACATGTATTCCAGGTAATGGAGCAGCTTGTCCTCCGCCGAAACGCAGGCGATAAACCTGCCCATATAGGTCCCGATCATATCCAGGTTGATGTTCAGCGCAATCTTTTCCAGGTCCTTCTCATGCGCGGCAGTATACGCTTTGGAGCCCAGCAGGCCGATCTCCTCGCTGCCGCAGAAAATGAACCGGAGGCCGTAGCGCAGCGGCGCCTTCTCCTTCAGCGCGTCCAGGATCCCCAGCAGGCCGATGCAGCCGGACATGTTGTCGTACGCGCCGTGGGACAGCGGTGTCGTATCATAATGCGCCGTCAGCGCGATCCATTCATCCGTCCGTCCCGGTATTTCTGCGATCACATTCTGGGAGGTGGTAACCGATTCCGTCTGTTCCACCCGGATGGCAACCGTCGCCGGTGCCGCCTGCACGAGGGCAAAGGCGTCCTTCGCGTTGATGTTCACGCAGGGAACCTTTCTTCCCAGGGAAACATAGGGGCGCAGCCGCTTCCGGTCAATGTCCCGGTCTTCATAATGCACATCCCCGTCGTAGGTAATAAAGCCTACGGCGCCGGCATCCAGCAGATCGTGATAGACCCAGTAGGTAATCCCGGTATCCAGCAGCACGATCTTTCCCTGTGCAAGGCAGAGGGATGCTTTGTCCGTATTCGGCAGGTAGCACAGCGGCGCTTCCACGCTTCCGCTGCCGCAGAGGGTATAGCCAATGCAGGGAATCTCCCGGCCGTCCGCAGTCAGTTTTGCCGTATGGACCTCCGCCACATCCACCTCAAAGGATTCCCGGTACACGTTTGCGCCGCGTTCCCGGCAAAGGGACTCCAGGTAGGCAGCCGTTTCCTTTTCCTCTGCCGATCCGCTGCAGCGCACACGGTCTGTCCTGTTCAGGATCTCCCGGATTGTTTCCTGATTCATTCTCTTTTTCCTCCGCAGTTATCAGTCTGTTTTCTTCTGTCCGAAGGGGCATACCGCCAGGCACTTTCCGCAGGCGTTTTTGCGTCCCAGCTTCGGGATAAACGCGCTGCGCATTTTATTGCATTTCCGGTAGTCAATGATCTCTTCCCGGTCCATGCCCGCTTTCCACAGCCGGTTTTTCAGCACCTTGCAGGGGCAGATGTCCACGCATCGGGTACAGTCCGCCGGACACCGGCTTTCCGTGAATGCCTGCCCGTATTCAAACGGCGCGTCAATCAGGATTGCGGACAACCGGACCCTCGGGCCGTATTTTTCGGTGATGATCACATCATTCTTCCCAAACCATCCGATACCGGCACGCGCCGCCGCGGTCTTGAAGGAAAACAGGGCCTTCAGCTCCGTCTCGTTCTGCTGGGCTACCGGCGGTACCCAGTATTTTACCCCGCGCTGCCGCAGGACGGCTTCGATCTCCTCAACCAGCGCCTCCAGGTTGCCCCGGGCCGTCTGGATTCCCTGTTCAAACCGCTCCTCCGTATAGTCCTCCGCCGTCAGCTGCTCCCCGTAGGGAACCGCCATGATCAGCGCGGAAGCGTATTCGTCCGCATATTCGCAGTAGGACAGATCCGTAAACCCATACAGGATTTCCGGATGCCGGGCATAAACCTCCCGGATTTCTTTTTCCAGCATACTGTTCATCTCCTGATCCCTATCATACCCAATAGCGCGCCGTTCGTAAAGCTGATATAATATAAAAACAGTTCCCCTGCGGGGAGAACCGGGAGGAGGCAGAAAAAATGGATCTGCACAACATGTATTTTGTTATCGGCACATCCTATGCGGGTAAATCCACCGTCGTGAAAAACCTGGCGAAAAAGCATCACGGAATCGCCCTGGAGGAAAACTATCACGACGCGAAGCTGCCGGAGCTCGACAGCCGGGAGTTTCCCAACCTGACCTATACCCGGGATCTGCAGGACTGGCACGAGTTTATCCGGCGCACGCCGGAAGAATATGTAACCTGGCTGCACAATGTGAAGAAAGAGTGCGAGATCATCGAGCTGCAGATTATTGAGGAGCTGCTGGCCAAACCGGAAGCACAGGGCAAGCTGATTTTTGTGGATACCAACATCTCCATCGAAACCCTGCACCGGATTTCGGATCCGCAGCACGTCCTGGTCATGATGGCTCCGCCCGAGGACGGCATCAACCGTTTCTTTGACCGGCCGGACGCGGAAAAGCAGTTCCTCTATCAGCTGATGCTGGAGGAGCCGGATCCCCAGGCCGCCCTGGACAATTACCGGGAAATGCTCACCCTGCTCCATTCAAAGGAGAGCTATGACAGACTACTGAATTCCGGTTTCCACGTCATCTGGCGGGATGAAAACAGAAGCCAGGAGGAAACGGTCCTCCTGGCGGAAGAAGTCTTCGGACTGAAGTAATCCCTTATTCCTTTTCATCATTCATGTGCCGCACGCGGTTGAAGCGGTCCCGGAACGTAACAGCGTCTTCTGTTACGTTCTTTTTTCCTGTTTTTTCCTTCCGCCACAGCCAGTATCCGACGCCAATCACCGCAAAGAGCAGAACCAGAATCACAATCAATACAGGTCCCATACTTTATGCCTCCCCTTCTTTTCCTGTTTCCCCTTCCGGCTCCTCCGCGGATGGATTCAGCGGACGGTCGTCAAAAAAGTGCCTGTCAATCCGGTCCACATAGGTGTCCTTCGGATTCTCCGGAAGATAGCAGACCGTCACTTTCTGTCCGATGAAAGCCTTCCTGCCGAATTTCCGGGTGGTATACCGGGAAATATCCGTTCGTGTTTCATACTCTGTATCATCCACCGTGTACAGGATCCGGGCATAGTTCTCCGTTACCGCTTCGTCATCCCGGTCCAGGTCGGTTTCCCCGATGATCTGCACAATCTTTCCTTCCGCCCGGCCGGTTTTCCGGCGGCGCGCTGCGGAGCGGCGGCAGGCAGCAACAATCTTCGGAATGCTGAAACCGATTATCAGCGTCACCAGGTATACAATTGCGATCCAGGTATCCGGGCTCGCAATCTTGCTCTCGAAATCCCGGACGATCCGGTAAACCATGTAAACCAGCAGCATGTCCAGCAGCACCCGGATCAGGACGGCCAGGGCGTGTTCAAACTTCGTCCTGCGGGACGCAAACCAGAAATACAGCAGCATTGCGTACACCAGCGCCAGGAAGGCGCCGGATGTAATCAGGGCGGATGTCATGTTATGAATCGGCGGCAGCGCTTCCTGCAGGATGATCACAACCGCCAGCAGGCACAGCACGCCCTGGGAGAATACCAGCAGCGACGGCCGTTTCCGGCGGATCGCTGCGTAGGCCATCCAGTTCAGCACAATCACGCCGAGGGCTGCCGGAAGAATCCAGAAGACCGCTGATTCATTCTGGCGCACCGCGTTGCCCAGCGGCTTGGCCAGCAGCCAGAGAATTGCCGCCGGAACGAGCACATACAGAAACAAGCCCTTCAGAATCGTGTTCCGGAGCTGTATCCTGCGGGAACGCTGCGTATCTGTCCTGTCCATATTCGTTCTCTCTTTTTCGTTCATTTCGCGTGTCAGCTTATGATACCATGCCGGGACCGGTTCTTACAAGCCGCTCACGGAACAATCCCCCTCTTCCGGAAGAGGGGGATTGCCTCGGGAAAACTGTTTTCCTGTCTGGAGAATCAGAGGGTGGGATAGACCTTCTTGATGTATTTCTTTACATCATCAATGGTAATGCCGCCCCGTTTTAGTGCACCAAAAATCCATGAAGTCCTTGATTTTCCTTGCGTTCAAGGATTTTTAGTGCACCATTTTTTTAGGTGCCAACGACCTTTTTGGCCTGGGAGAATGCCCAAGTTCCAATCTGGACAGCTTAATTATATCACACGGGCCCCTATGAAAAAAAGTGATATAAGGTGATATTTAGTGGGATACTTTTATATATGGCACTGGATGCATAATCATCAGATCATATTATCCCTGAGAATACCTGCATCGCTTTTTCTGCATCCGTTTCCATGGCTTTCTGGGCGGTCAGCGCCAGATCATGATAGAAAGTCACGTCTTCCTTTGCCAATTGCTCCTTAACTGCATTGACGGCCGCTTTGGACATATAGCTGTAGTAGTTGATCTTCCGCAGGCCGTTGGCGATGCCAGTGCGATAATCCTCATGAGATACGCCGCTGCCGCCGTGCATCACGAGGGGTAGGCCGGTTTTTTCCGATATGACCTTTACCCGCTCCAGATCCAGCACGGGTTTGGATTTGTAGATACCGTGCGCCGTGCCGAAGGAAGGCGCCAGCGCGTCGATACCCGTTTCCCGGCAGAAGACAACCGCCTGCTCGGGATCGGTATAAACAGGACCGCCCCCGGTGGATTCTCCGTCTTCGCGTGAGGCCAAAGCGCCCAGCTCCGCTTCTACGCCGCAGTTGTACCTTTTCGCAAGGGCGACGGCCTTTTTCGTGTTGATCAGGTTTTCATCATAAGGAAGGGTGCTCCCGTCGTACATAACGCCGGTGAAGCCGATTTCCAGCGCTTTTTCCATGTAATCCAGTGTTTCACAATGATCCAGATGTACGCAGACCGGCACCTTTGCCCTTTTCGCCGCTTCCACCATGACCGGACCGATGATCTCCAGCGGAGATACCGGCTCATGCAGCTCGGCGTGGGAAATGATGACGGGCACGTTCAGCTTCTCCGCCGCATCAAGAACCGCGTTGATGCATTCCAGATTGGGCGTATTGAACGCGCCAACAGCGCACTTTTTTTCTTCGGCCAGTTTCAGGATTTCCACAAGATTGACAAGCATGCTTTCTCCTCCTTTACATCAGCGGACGAACGGCCTGATAGACCTTCTTATACCGTTCAAAGTGTTTCATGTATTGTTCGTGCATATCGGACCGCGGATAGCAGGTTTCCGCTTTTTGGACCATAACTGAGGCGGCATCCTGCAGGGTTTCAAAGGCACCGATAGCAATACCTGTCAGCATGGCGGAGCCCACGGTTCCCGCGTCCGTTGTTTTCAGCGCTGTAATAGGCAGATTCAGCACGTCCGCCTTTATCTGCATCCAGGCCTTGGACTTCGCCCCGCCGCCTGTAGCATGCAGTTCCGTAAATCGGATGCCTGAATCTTTCAATGCTTCATAGTTTAAGCGCATTTCATAGGCCACGCCTTCCATACAGGCACGGTATAGATCGGCGGCTGAGGTATCAGTTGTCAGGCCCAGGATCGCTCCCCTGGAACCGGTGTCCATATAAGGTGTGGCAGCGCCCGCAAAGTGGGGCAGCACCAGCAGGCCACTGGGCTCCGCTCTGCCATAGGCCGCTTCCAGTTCCTGATTGGTTTTTCCATGGCCGATGGTTTGCAGGCACCAGTCAATGAGCGCGCCGCCCGTATAGCTGAAAGCGTAAGCGACGTATTTCCCCGGAATGACGTAAGGCACCACGGAGAAATATCCTTTTCGCATCACGTCAATATCCGGCAGGCTGTCATAGATGGGCGTCAGGCATTCCACCGTGCCGGCCCCATCCACCGCTACGTTGCCGTCAAAGGCCCCTGCGCCAACCGCTGCCGCAACCTGATCATGACTGACGGATACGATCATGCAATCTTTGTTCAGTCCGGTTTTTTCAACTGCCTGCTCCGTGACGGCTCCGGCAGATGTGCCTGTAGGAACAGGCTTGCTCAACAGCGCGGGATCGACCCCGGCGGCATCGAGTATCTCTTTTGACCAGCATAACTTCTCAATATCGAAGGCCATGGTGCGCGTCGCCAGGGAATAGTCAATCTGTGCCTGGTGCGTCAGATGCCATACCACGTAATCCTCGATCAGGCGGATGTGTCGGGCGGCGGCATAGACTTCCGGCCGGTTGTGTTTGATCCACATGATTTTGGAAATGGAGTACATTTCGTGCGGCGCGAGCCCCGTGATCCGGGCAATCTGCTCCTCACCGATGGCTGCCACCAGTTTCGCGCAGTCTTCCGCGCCTCGGGGATCGGTGTAGAGCATGGCGTTATGCAGCGGATTCCCATCCTCATCCACCATCACAAAGGTTTCACCAAAGCTGGTTACGCCGATGCCGCCCAGATCCGGATATTGTTCTGCCATCTCCCGGATCACCGCATAGACGCTTTCCATCATGGTGGAAATGTCGATTTCGTGGCCGCTGAAAGTGCGGCGCACCGGGTAATCCCGGTAGGCTTTTCCCAACTTCACGCCATTCGTATCAAAGACGGTCAGTTTGCAGCCTGTGGTTCCGATATCCAATCCGCCGATCTTCATGTTAATCGATCTCCACCCAATCATAGTGCAGATATGTGGTAAAGGCTTCCTCCAGGATGCTCTTCACATGGCCCTCGCAGATGGAGGTGTGATGCTTGAAGCCGCCCCGGGCCAGCCGGATCAGCTTGTTTTGCAGGTCAGGAACCTCCGCCACGCCTGCACAGCCAAAGAAGCCATCCTCGATCACATCGCCCGTAAACCGGGCTTCGGAAGCATAGATGATGATCTTGCCGTCTTTGGTCTGGCAGTTGGAAATGGTGATGGGCATCGCCTTGATGCGGCCCTCATTACAGCCCCAGCCGCTGCCGGGGTCGGTTTTGTCGAACATTTTGTGATTGGTCACGGTGCCCTTGCAGGTCATGAGGGATTGGGCCACAGGGCCGCAGTGGAACAGGATCACCTTGTTTTCATCGTCCCCGTAATTGTTGTTCCAGTCCAAAACAGTGGTGGGTTTGCCGGTTGCCAGATACATCGCCCGCATGGTGATGGCGCTGCACAGGTCAATTTCGCAGGAGGCCACGATGCCCCGATCGTTGAGCTCGGAGAGGATCACGCAGGGGCAGATGCGCAGATGAGCTTCCATCTCGTTCCAGCACCGCAGGGCCAGAGCGTCCAGATGATATTCCTCGATATACCGGTCGATTACCACCGCCAGCTTGCCCAGGTTCAGCATGTTCATTTCCGGCACCTGGGAAAAGTCAGTATAGTTTTTCAGCCGTTCGATTTTGGCAGCCAGATCAGGATCGTCGTTTTTCATTTCGGCGATCTTGTCAAACACTTCGCTCAGGTCAAAGGATTCCACATTAATGCCATGCTTCTGCAGGGCGATCTCATCAAAGCGCACGGTTTTGAAGGCGGTGGTCCTGGCGCCGATGCAGCCCAGGTTGAACCGCTTCATACCGTTCACCACCCGGCAGATGGCGGCAAAGTCCTGCAGGTTTTCCCGGAATTTGGGAGACAGGGGATGCACTACATGGGGTTTCAGGACGGTGAAGGGCACACCGTACTGAGTAAACACGTCAGTGACGGAGAATTTTCCGCAGTAAGCGTCCCGGCGATGGGCAAAATCCATTTTCCCGATCTCATCCGGATAGGCCTGCATCAGGATGGGTACGCCCGCATCCTGTAAAGCGGTAATCGCGCCGTTTTCATCGGCAAAGATGGGCATGGAGAAAATCACGCCGTCATATTCTCCGTCATGCTCCCTGAGCCACCGGGCATAGAGCAGGCCCTCGTCCCGGGTCTCGATGCCGCCGTAGCGTGTCAGTTCCTTGTCCATCATGATATAATCATAGCCCGCGTCTGTGACGGCCTTCACCATGTCATCGCGCGCGCCCCAGATCAATTCACCGGGCATGAATCCCCGGTTGCAGAAGGCCAGGGCAAAGGTCATTTTCTTTTCCATCCCATCATTCCTCCTCGAAAGAAATTCTGACAGTATTCGTAATGGTTTCAAACGCTTTCAAAACCGGCAGCGTCCCGTTTTCCCTCTCGGCACTTCTTCCCATGATATAGCAGTTGGTGGGCTCCAGGCCCAGCACATAGTCGCCGGAAGCCATACTGCGCCATTCGGACAGGATGGGCAGCGTATCGCCGCTCCAGGTCATGGTCATGCGCATCCCCAATTCTGGGTTGACCAATTCCGCCCGGAAATCCCGCTTCATTTTCTGGAAGAATACCCGCTCTTCTTCGCCGGGAACAGGCGCCTCAAAGGTGCATTGGCGATCCAGCCCCGTTGCGGCAAAGTCTGTTCGCGGCATGGTCTCCCGCTCCTCCGGCAGGATCAGCCGGGCATTTTCAGATAAGAGCGGATAGCCGAAATTGCAGTGATAGATCTGCATGTACTCTTCATCTCTGGGCGTCAGATTCGTCACCTGATCCTCCACGGTGATGGAAGAACCGGATACGGGAATTCGGATCGTGCGCCGGTTTTCCAGCACATGGCCGAACAGGGCCGTTTCCCGTACGACGCCTTTCACGACAATTTCATCTCCAGTGATTTCTGCGCACACCTGCTCGGCAGGAAGGGAATGATACCTCCCGTGGAGAGGATGCCATTCCTCACCATCCCGGTTCGCGGGACCAGCGGAGCGCAGGCCGCAGGTGTAGAGCAGCCCGCCGGGGAAAGTGTTGAGGAACTCTGTTTCATACGGAGCAATCATGGCCGGGCTGTCATAGCCGTTTTTGCTCATCCAGGACATATTGACGCCTTTAAAGCGTACCTGTCCGATATCCAGCCCGGCATCCGGCAGGATGTCCGCCTGTAAACCGCCTGCCGTGATCACTTCAATGACCTGTGTGCCACGGGCCTTCCCTTCGGCGATCGCCAATCGGCGAAGGGTACATAATTGGGCGGGATGACCAATGAACCCCTGTTTTTGAGTGTCAGATATACACATCGTTTTTCCCTTCATCGTATGCTCCTCCAGCCCGAATCAACCATGATGGGAAGACAGCACTGATCTTAATGAATAATAGCTTCTTTTGAGTCCGCATCGCTATTGTACATGGTAAAGAATCAATTGTACAGAACAAAGCTTTACAATGAATCCCTGCACAGATTCCCCATCTCTTTTTCCAGCAGCCGGAACACATTCGCCACCAGGTATCCGTCCGCAACCGCATGATTCAGCCTTACGCTGACCGGCATTACCAGCCGTCCGTTTTCTTCCCGGTACTTCCCCCAGTTCACGATCGGCAGGAAGTACAGGTACCCGTCCGGCAACTCGATATTCAGCGCGTCATAGGACAGCCAGGAAATATAGGAGGCATCGAACCAGTTCGGATGGTTTGCCGCATCCAGGCCGTATTCCCTTGTCTGCTTGGCCGCTTCCACGTCCTGATGGGCATTCCTGTAAAACACTTCATAGTCTTCGCAGTAGGTGGTATATACCGGTGTGCAGGTTTCCGTATCTTCATGGAACACATACTGGGTGGGATGAATCCGGTCATAGCAGATCAGTTCATTGCTCTGCCACAGCCAGGCCATCCTGTAGTCCTCCCTGGAATTCAGGACCTTCGAGAGCACATACAGGAAATTGATATAGAATTTTGTTCCGTTTGCTTTTGACCACCGGACCAGGTCTGTCACATCCACCCGGGCCGTCATGGAAACGGAACATTTGCAGTCCTCGGAAAAATGGCGGAATACGCCCTTCCGGTAATACTGCTCCCGATCAATCACTTTATAATTCATATCTGCCATCGCTTTTTCATCTCCCCGATAACCATTCGTCATATTGAATACAATAACAGATTTCATTCTCCGGCGTGATGCCCTCCCGCCGGAACCGTTCGACCGTGTCCGTCGGATGCATGGCTGATTTCAGCAGCACTTTCCCGGACCTCGGATTTGCCGCCCGGTGATATGCTTCCAGGCATCTGAAATCTGTATGTGTAAATCCGTAATCTATCAAAGCGGAAAGCGCTTCCCCCGCATACCCATTCCCCTGGAAGGCGGAGCCAATGCAGTATTCGATTTCCGCGGTGTGGACATCCTCCCACACCTTGCAGAAAGCAACCTGGCCGATACACTCCCCGCTTTCCTTTTCGCAGATCGCCCACCTGTACGGATCCGCCCTGTAGCGGGTCAGCAGCTTTTCCACATCCTCCGCTGTTGTGTATACCGGCTCTCCGTACTCATTCTGAACTGCCGGGTCTGAAATCCAGTTTTTCAGCATGTCCCGGATCTCTTTGCAGGATCCGGCAAACGGCTGCAGGATCAGCCGTCCGGTTTCAATGATGCTGCCGTTCTCCGTCATTTCGAATCCTCCATACAGTTTTCCGCCACTATGCCATATCTTACCAAACTGACACCCTTCCCGTCAAAAAAAAGAGCGGCATCAAAGCCGCTCTTCAGGCACCTTGTCAGGAAGAAAGACTTTTTCAGGCCTTCTTGCTGTCCAGGAATTTGTAGACGATCGCCGCCAGGATTCCGCCAACCAGCGGAGCCAGCAGGAACACCCAGATGCCGTTCAGGTTGCCGCCGATCAGGGCCGGTCCGAAGGAGCGGGCAGGATTGACGGAAGTGCCGGTGAAGGAGATGCCCAGCAGGTGCACCAGCACCAGGGCGCCGCCGATAACCAGTCCGGCCACATTGCCGTTGCTTTCCCGGGAGGTAACGCCCAGGATGGCGATCACGAACACGAAGGTCAGGATCACTTCGATCACAAAGCTCACCAGCGCATCCCCGTTGTAAAGAGCGTTCATTCCCAGCTTGTTGGTATCCTTGACAATCAGGTTCAGCAGGGCCGCACCGGCAATACCGCCGGCAAACTGGGCGATGATATAGCCGCAGAAATCCTTCAAGCCGATTTTGCCGCTGGCCAGCATCGCGATCGATACCGCGGGATTGATATGGCAGCCGGATACATTGCCAATGGAGTAGGCCATCGCTACGATAACCAGGCCGAAAGCCAGCGCCGTCCCGATCAGCCCGGAGATGGTGCCGTCACAGATCTGCCCGGCAACGCCGCAGGCAAACAGGACCAGAACACATGTTCCGATAAATTCTGCTACATACTTCTTGAAACTTTCCATAGAGATCCCCTTTCCCAATTCATTCTTGTTCCAAAACCGGACATATTGTAGCGCTTTTTCGGAAATGATTCAACATTTAGTGTTAACAGCAGGTTAAAAAGGTTAAGAGACCTTTGACAGATGCGCTCAGCCAATCCGGCTGATCTTTTCCTCGTGCAGCTCATGCGGGTCCTTGGTATCCTCCGCGTATCCCAGGGAAATCGCGATCACGAAGTCATATCCCTCGGGGCACCGGAGCTTTGCCCGCAGCTCATCCGCCTTTTCTCCCATAAACGCGGCCTTCGGCAGGCCGAGAATCACGTTGCCGATGCCCAGCCCTTCCGCAGCCAGCGCCATATTCTCCACAGCGATACCGCAGTCCACATCCGTCCAGTCGAAATTCTTCTCCCCGAAGATGAAGATGGCCGTCGGCGCATAGTAGAAGATCTGGAATTTGGGATCCACAAAGCGGGGGCTTCCGTTTTTCCCCATCATGCGTGCCGCTTCGTCATGAACTTCCTGGAGCAGCGCAGCATCCTGGACAACGGAAAAGTGCCATGGCTGGTGGTTCCTCGCGCTGGGGGACTGGAGGCCCGCCTTCAGGATCTTTTGGAGCACTTCCTCCGGGATCTGCTTCGCCTGGTAAGCCCTGTGTGACCTGCGGTTTTCAATTGCCTGCAATACTTCCATCCGTGTTTCCTCCTTAATCCTTTTCATCCCTTAATGGCATTTTATATATTCATATACCTTTATTGTAAGTCAGCCTGTAAGCTTCAATCGCATCAATGATTTCCTGATCTGCTTCAAGATCGCAGGTCCTGCCATTCAATTCCTCGTAACGGATGAAGTCCAGCACCGTCTGTATTTCCCATGCCGTGATCTGCGGATACCGGGACAGCTTTTTGTAAAACACACCGTCCCAGCACTCTGTGATATCGAACTGTCCGATTTTTATCAGCATCTGTTTTACCTCATTCATCCCGATTCAATGTATCGGGTTTATGGGTATTGCACTTTTCAGGGCTTCCGGGCCTGCTGCAGATCAATGTATCGATCGCCCCTTTTCAAAGAATGATTTCATAGTACAGGTAATCCCCGGTATAGGCGCTTTCCGTATCGTTCGGTTTGCTGTCATACAGTTTAAAACCGGCGGATTCATAATTCCTTGGAGCGATCAGGTTGCTGTTCGTGCCCACAATGATCCTTTTCAGTCCTTCGTATTCCTTTATTCTCCGCAGGGCTTCCTCCAGCTGCAGGCGTCCGTATCCCCGGCCCTTATATTTCTCCCTGATCCCGTTATGGCCGATCTCCACATAATCAGGCCTGTTCCGCGGATCCCATGACACAAACCCGATGGGTTCCCCGTCCAGGCAGGTGACCAGGGCGTATTTGTCGGTGATCTCCGGATGATCATAAAAGAACGCATCCGTTTCTTTCCAGTTCGTATCCCAGATCTTCCGGTTCCTTTCATCAAAGGAATACGCGTCCACAAGGATGTCGTAGAGTGTTCCCCTCGGAAAATCGGTGACCTTCCTGAATGCAATCATCCCGGTTCCTCCCCGCGTTATCTTCTTCGTCCTTCCCGGTGAAAAAAGTATCCCAGGTTGATCCGGACCTCGCGCCTCCCGATATCATCATTGGTATAGCAGCAGGTATCAAAGCCGATCAGTTCAAATCCCTGGTGCAGATAAAACCCGATTGCGTTGGTGTTGCAGGACTGGGTTTCCAGGGTAATGGCCCTTCTTTTCTGGCGGACCGCAACCTCTTTTGCCTTGTCCATCAGCCGCTTCCCGATTCCCTTCCCGCGAAGGGCCTCCGACACCCACAGTTCCGTTACCATCAGCCGGTTGGACCATTCCTCCGGGCATACTTCAATACAGGCCAGCAATTCTCCCTGATTACCCACAACACCGTATGCTTCCGCGTTCTCCCAGTGATTCTGGTAAAGCGCATCCGGGAAATCATATTCTTCCGGTGTGTGTACAATCTCTTCCTCCGCTTTTTCCCGGACCAGGCAAACGGTGCATCCGTCATGGTCCAGCGGACTGATTTTCAGGTCATAGTAGCTGTCGCTCCGGGTGGTCAGCGGAATGGTCACGCCTTTCCACTGTTCCTTCGGCAGTGCGATGATCTCCGGATCCGGCGCTTTCTGCAGGTCAAACCGGTATACCATCACCTGGCGGCTTCCCTCTTCGTACATATTGTGCCATTCCGGAACCGGGGCAGTTTCCAGGTACTTCCCGCCGGCCAGTTCGCAGGTTCTGGAAGACGCTTTGTTGGACGGGTCGCACGTGATGATCACATACTCCAGCCCGTGCTTCCGGGCCTGCCTGAGCAAAAGCTCGCAGGCTTTCGCTGCGTAATGTTTCCCCCGGTATGCCTCGTCAATCCCATAACCGATGTTCCCGCCGATGTACAGCCTGTCATTGTGCCCGATCCGCAGGTCGCATTGCCCGATCTTTGTTCCGTCGGGAAGGCATATGGAAAAGTAATACGCAGGCACCCAGTTTTTCTCCGGCTGCGCCTCACAGGTTCTGTCCAGGCGAAGGTAAATCTCGCCGGTTTTCAGGTCCTCCACAGGAAAGAATTCCATTGCTTCCTCCGTCTTCGCTTTACTGCTTTCCGTCCCCGGTATACTCATCCCGCAGCAAGGCCATCTTTCTGATAATATCGGGATTCCAGGAAATCATTTCCGTAATCTTTTGACACGGGAATTCCACGCACAGTCCGCAGAACTGCGCATGATGTTCCCGGGTGCAGGCATGTACCCTGCACCTGCCGGACTCCGCCCATTCCGGAACACGGCCGTCCGCCTCGATGCAGCCCGGGCATCTCCCGTCCAGCTTCTTCGGGCACCCGGTGCAGCATTCACCGCAGGCGGTTATCGTCGAAAAGTCTCTCATTTCCATATCCTTCTGCCAAAGATTTCACAGATCAGGTTGCGGGAACCGTCCGGATTCAAGGTCACATATTCCCAGTGAAAGCTGTTTTCTGTGATGTCGGAAAAGATCCAAAATGTGGCTTCCTCATCCAGTACCTTTCCGGCCAGTGCCTCTCCTTCTTTTCTGAAGCAGAGCCTTTTCATGGTTCCCGCACAGGTATAAACCACATCATACCATCCCTGATTCCTGTTGAAGATGCGGAGGGAGGTTCCATATTCACCATCCGGCTGTGGGTTTTTCTCCTTTGTCCCTCTGGAAGGAAAGATGAAAATATCCTGTATTCCGCTTCCTTCCAGAATGCGGCGGAAGATCCACTCACCTTTTACATGGCGCTTCTTTCCAGCCATCGGCTCGTCATAATAATCGCAGTCCCAGTCTCCCAGCAGCGGAGCAAACCAGTCGTACTCGTCCGGAATCCTGTCTGTTTTGGGACTGAGCAGCGCTTCGCAAAAAGTATCCATATTCCTCTCCCCCATACATGCTTCGGATTTCTCATATGCCAGTCTGGGATAGGAATCCTCCTGCACGTAGATTGTGCCGCAGTGGATAAAGCCAAGTTTGAGGAGAAGGTTCTGCATCACCGTATTGTCGCCATGGGTATCCATCCGTAGATGGCCGCACTGGTCGTAGGCCCAGTTGATGCAGAACGCGCCCGTTCCTTTTTCGGAGCCGTCCGAAGCAATCCGGTGCACGACGCCGTAGGGACTTTTATCCAGCCAGTTCCCATCGGTGATCTCCCGGTATGTCGGTTCGATATCCGGTCCCTGGGTGAAGAAGAAGGTGCCGATGACCTTCCCGGCTTCGTTTTCACAGACATAGCTGCTGCCGTCCGCAATATCTTTCCGGATCAGCGCTTCCGGCGGCCAGTTGGTGGGTCCCCACTGGTTCGGATTCCCGTGCTGCGCCATGAACTGCCTGGCATAAGCATAGATCTCCATGATCCGGTCCAGGTCCTGCGGGACGCTCTTCCTGATTTGCATTGTTGGTTATTCCCCTTCGTTTTCCGCTGTTTGATTCCGCAGAATCCCTTACAGCTTTTTGCAGGTGTGTCCGCTGAACATCAGGCAGCCGTCGCCGAATTTCACTTTCAGCATACCGAGCTTCCGGCCGAACTCATCCTCTCCGATGGGATAGAGGCGGAACGTCATGCCGTCTCCCTCCTCGTCGAACGCGTTCGCCCAAAGCTCTCCGTCCTTCATGAAGACCTCATCGATGGCGAAATCGTCTTCGGGATGTTCATATTTGCCGCAGAAGCTTTCCCACCGGGACCGGTCCGGATCCTTGACCGCGATATCCTCAATGGCAACCACCGGTTCGGCTTCCTTGTCCATGGCAATCGCCTGCAGTCCGTCCCAGAATCGGACAAATGCCCGGATGTCCGAAAAGTCGCGGCAGTTGAGGATGACAAGCGTCCTGTCCGTATCGACAAAATGTTCAAACCAGGTTTCCAGGCCGGGCATACCGCCGCTGTGGTTGACGATCAGGCCGAACTTCTCATCGTTCCGGATCCCCCAGCCAAAGCCGTAACCTTCGTCTCCGTTCTCTTCCTCATCTTCGTCCGCACCGGCAGGCTTCCCGTTATTGAGCCGCCCGGGCGTGTACATAATCTTCTGTTCCTCACGGGTCAGCACTTTTTCTTCCCGCAGGGCCCTGTCCCAGGCCAGCATGTCAAAGATGGTGGTATAGAGATAGTCGCATCCGTTCAGGCCATCTGACCCGTTCACGTATCCGGCATCCTTTTCCGAAACATCGGAAGGAACATAGCTGCCATCGTCTTGCAGGATCATATTGCGGGCAAAGCGGTCGGAAGGCCTGCCGTCCCTGCGGGTGTGGTAAATACCGGAATCCTTCATGCCGGCAGGCTCAAAGATGTTTTTCTTCAGATAGTCCTCGAACTTTACACCGGAAGCCTTTTCCACCAGGTTGGCCAGCAGCGTGTAGCCGATATCGGAATAGCAGAATTCCTCTCCCGGTTCGCAGAGCCGTTCCATATTGCTTTCGCTGATGAAGCGGAGCACCTCGCTGCAGGGCGGAATCCTCTTTTCATTTTCCCAGATAGGCGCAACCCATCCCGCCACATCGTAATCCGGAATACCGCTTGTATGGGTCAGAAGATGCCGGACCTTTGCACCCTGGTACGGGAATTCGGGGAAGAATTTTGTGAATTCGTCCTCCAGTCTCAGTTTTCCCTCCCGGGCCAGCAGCATCACCGCGGTTGCCGTAAACATTTTGGTGATCGATGCCATCTCGAAAATGGTATCCTCCTGCATGGGAAGCTGATTATCCGCGTCCCGGAAACCGAAAGCGCCCTTCGATACGATCTTCCCGTTTTCGGCATAAAGCCAGGTTCCGTTGAAGCTTCCCTTCTCGTACGCTTCACGGGCAAGGTTTTCCATCATTGTTTTCTTATCCATAAGGGTCTTCCTCCTGTTACTATATATTTGCCCCTCGTTCCTGGCAGCCAGCCAGAGGCCTGGGACATCTCGTTGCCTAAGCTGTACAATGTGGAGGCAATGGTCTGGTAGTCACCTCCAAGAGCTTGTCGCTCGTGAAAAAGTTAGCCAGCCAACCTTCCATTGACAGCGTTCGTTTTATGTAAGTGGAGAACCTGTTAAGGGATCTCGCGTCAGCAAACAGATAGAATCGGCAATGGGAAAAGGATGGTATATCCATTGCAAATACGTAACGGGAGGGTTCTACATGTTTGCAGTCGGCGTCGATGTTTCAAACGGCAGAAGCACAGTTGCGGTTCTCCAGTCCAAGACAAAAGTGATCCTGAAGCCATTCGAAGTTCCCCACACCCCAGAAGCTCTGGGCAGATTGGTTGACAAACTCAGCAGTCTGGATGGGGAAACCAGGGTAATCATGGAGCATACCGGGCGATACTATGAATCGATCGCCATGTTCCTGGACAGCGCAGGATTCTTCGTTTCCGCTCTGAATCCACTGCTGTTCAAGAACTATGAGGAAGGAATTTCGGTTCATCCGGTGAAGACGGACAAGGCTGATGCGGTTCGGATTGCCAAGTTCGGTCTTGACAAGTGGGATCTGCTGCGTCAGTATGAGCCCATGGATACGATACGATATCAGCTCAAGACGCTGAACACGCAATTTCAGTTGGCCAGCAAGAGCAAAGCTGCTTTCACCAACAACCTGATTGCTCTGCTGGAACAGAACTACCCCGGAATCCGGAAGCATTTTCCCAGTCCTGCCCGCCCTGACGGCAGCCAGAAATGGGTGGACTATGTGGGAACCTTCTGGCATCTTGACTGTGTCCGGAAACTCAGCCAGAACGCTTTCACCGAACGCTACTTCAAGTTCTGCCGGAAGCATGATTACAATTTCAGCGAAGAAAAAGCCGCTGAACTGTATCGTCATGCCCAAAGCACAATCGCTCTGGTGCCCAAGTCCGATATTTCCAAGCTCATGGTCAAAGAGGCCGTTTCCCAGTTGAATTCTGTTTCCCGGACACTGGAGACCTACAGGTCCGAGATGAATCGGCTGGCATCCCAGCTTCCTGAGTACCAGACTGTCATGGGAATGTACGGTGTCGGCCCTTCCATGGGACCTCAGCTGATGGCGGAGATTGGTGATATCCGCCGTTTCCCGCAGAAGAACTCCATTATTGCCTTTGCAGGAATTGATCCCAAGAAGGAAGATTCGGGAGACAAGGTATCCACAACCGGCAAAAGCACCAAGCGCGGATCGCCGCATCTGCGGAAAACTCTCTTCGTCATTATGGACATCCTGATCCAACTGAAACCAGCTGACGATCCTGTCTACCAGTTCCTGGACAAGAAGCGTTCCGAAGGCAAACCGTACTATGTCTACATGACCGCTGGCGGAACCAAATTCCTGCGCATCTACTACGGAAAAGTCCGGGACTGCCTCATTGAAAAAGGTCTCTGGGACAAGCCTCTGATTGAATCCGGCAAATCTGATTAACATGGGTTGCCTTGCAACCCCTTGACTGCCCTGTAGCACTGGCAGCACGTCGTGTCAAGGATGCCGAAGGCACGGCGCAGCCGCTGTGTCCTTGATACGGCGGGATGACCGTGCTACTTCCCGGCTCGTTGGTCACCATTGGGTGGTGGCTTGTTTGCTTTACTCATCTTTCCTCCAAAGATTTTCTTCACTGAAAGCTTGACTTTTTATTTGTAAGCTTTTTCGTTTCGCCAGCAGCCTCTTTTATCCTTATCACTTTTTCCGGCCATACTTCAGGGACCGGAGGTATGCCTTGCGTTCATCCGGAACGCGGTAGCTTTCGCAGGCTTTCTGGATCGCCTTGTTATGCGTCCACGGATCAAGCCTGCGGGTCTCGATATACTTCACCGCTTCGTCCCACTGTTTCACCAGCGCTTCGGCAAACAGCCAGGCAGTCATGATATTTACATAGTATTCCTCCGACCGGAGATCCGCTGCCTGGTCGAGGTATTCCGGCCGGAAGTCCTCATCCAGGTAGTTTGCCAGCAGGATCCGCATTCCGCAGCGGCGGGTATAGGTTTCTTCAGAAGCAATCCATCCCTGTACCCTGCCGATCAGTTCCGCGCGATGCTTTTTGAAGCAGGCGGGATTGATCGCATCGTTGATGGCCCAGTTATCGATATAGGGTATAAACTGCTCCAATGCCGCAACGCAGGCGTCATAATCCCTGATCCGGTTGATCAGCATTACATGCAGGCAGTTTTCCTCATGCCACGTATGCGGAAGCGACGCAAGAAACACCGGTATGACCGGATCATCTCCGATCTGCCGGACAATCTTTTTAATCTCCGGGGAACGAATGCCGATGATCTTCTCCCGGGGTACCGTCGGGACCAGTCTGGCAAAGAAATCGCCATACGCCGTATCCTGGTACTGAAACAGCAGTTGCTGCAGATCTTCCATCGTCATTGCGGACATCCCCTTTCTTACACCGGAAATTGTCGCTGCGCGTTCATAATACTTTTCGCATAACCGCCTGTCCGTTTTCCCGCGCGACTTCCGTAAATCCGGCTTTCCGGTAAAGGTGATAAGGTCCCTGGTAATCAAAATCATTCCGCTTGTCAGAGAGCATGGCATACCCTTCAACAGCAGCGTATCCCTTTGATCCGGCATCTGCACAGATCCTGTCAATGAATGTTGAGGCAATGCCCATTCCCCGGTATCCGGGTGCAATCTCAAAGCAGACAATTGATACCGTTTTTCCGCAGGCGATGTTCCTCGCAAATGCCGGAACGAACCCGGCATAGCTTTCGATGTCTGCCGCATTGCACCATCCGACCGGTTCTTCCCCGTCATATGCCAGGTATCCATGGATCTGGTTCGCGTCCAGCATTTCCACCGCATACCTGCGCAGCGTCTCCTTCACGCCGCAGGACTTGAACTCGCTGACCATCTTCCGGATCTGCGCTTCGTCCTGGTTGGGAGAAGTGCAGTAACAGGGACCGTTCGGATTATCATCCGTAAACGCCCGGTGATCGAAGAACTCAAGGTAATCCGCATTCCGTTCAGATGTCAGCGGATGAATCACAATTGTTTTCATCAGGTATCCTCTCCGCCTGTTCCGTTTTATATACAAAGCCCAACAAGCATTCCCGGCTTCCTGTACAGAATCATATCATATTTTACGTTTGATTTGCAGTTATTTTTCATCGCAGGCATTCCTGCTGGTACCGTTCCGGATTCTGCTTCGCCGCGATCTTAGCGGAATCAGTTTCATTCATGTGAAAGATGGGCTTGTCACTTCGCTCGATGAATATTGGGCCGGTGATGGTGATGCACCGGATTGGCGAAAGGAAATGCGTATCGGAAAACCCATACTAACCCTGTTCCTGGGCATCGACTTGATTCGGTTGTCTGCAAACATTTCAGGAGTCAGATCCTGTGGAAATTCGCCGGGATTATATATTTCCACCTGTGTCGGCGTAATATCGATTTCATTTTCGGATATTCCACGATAATCTGCATGAGCAAAAGAATTGACGATAATCTCTCTCAATGCCTCCACAGGGATCTCCGGAACCTCAATCCGGGATGTATCATCTCCCGGCTGTACCCGCCAGTTGATATGTTCCCGGACATAGGAATATCCTTTGTTGATCAGATTGTATATATTATCTTCCACCCGCCCGATATCAGAAAAATTGATCCTTTCATCTGTCATATATACGGCATACTTGAGGACAACCGGTTTCCCAGAAGAAAACAGATAGTATCCCGCGTTTGTCAGTTTTCCGTTCTCATACAATCCCAATCCGGTCAGCAGTTCTGCTTCATCATAAATCGGCAGCGGATCCAGACGTCCGCAGGAAATTGCCTTTGCATAATAGTTCTTCAGGGCATCCTTATCTATTGACTCCAATTTTTTGCGTACCCCTCAAGGGTACGCAGTTCACCGGAAAGGTGCGTAAATCTTAGGGAACAATATCGCGTCATTTTGTTTCTTCCACGGTATTTGTCAGCCTGTGCAGTCGATGATAACAGACCATGATCAGAAAAGCTCCCGCACCAATCCATGCTGCAATCTCTGCCAGATAAACTCCCCAATATCCCAGAATCGCAGGAAGAAGCAGCGCTGCTCCAACACGCAGCGCCAATTCCAAAAAGCCGGAAATCATCGGCATCACTGTATCGCCCAAGCCTTGCAGGGTAGTTCTGTAAACAAAAAGCAGATACAGCATGGGCAACCCGGCTGCCATCACCCGAAGAAAATCATATCCAATCGCCAGCACCTGATCTGCCAGTTCCGCCTCATCCCGGATAAACAGGGAAAGAATGGACTTTCCGAATACTGTCATCAGCCCTCCGACGGTAAGCGCGAGCAGAAAACCGATCTGTGCCGAACGCCGCAGCCCCAGCCTTACACGATCCATTCTTCCGGCGCCATAATTCTGCCCGGTAAAGGTACCCGCCGCGCTCCCCAGGGAAGATCCTGCGATTTCCACCAGTCCCTGCAGCCTGGAGGCCGCGTTGTACCCGGCCATAAAGACGAATCCGAAGGCGTTGACCACGCCTTGCAGTATGAGCCCTCCAAGTGAAATGATGAGGTTCTGAAAGGCAATCGGGAATCCGAGCCGAACAAGTTTTCGAATCACTATCCGGTCAGGACGGTAATCGACCCGCTGAGGGCGAAGTTCCGGAATCTTCAATACCGCAGCCAGACAGATTCCGGCGGAAACCGCCTGTGCTATCACGGTCGCATACGCGCCGCCGTTAGTGCCAAGGCCCAGGGAACCGACAAACCACCAGTCCAGAGCGATGTTTACCGCCGTGGCGCAGGCCAGAGCCAGCAGAGGCGTTCTGCTGTTTCCCAGCGCATACAGAAAGCCGCTGAACACATTCAGGCACATCACCACCGGCAGGCCTGCATAGATAATTCGCAGATAGTTCTCTGTCAGATGAATGGTTTCCTCCGGCGAATTCATCCATGTCAGCACAGGACGCAGCAGCGTCTGGCTGATTGCCTCCAGTGCGACTGTCACTGCTGCAGAGATCAGATAGCTCTGTGCAACGGTTTTTTTCAGTTCCGCATACTGTTTTCCACCGTAGCACTGGGAGGCATGGATGGAATATCCCTGCGCCAGCCCCATGGGGATTGACAGCACGGCCCAGTCCAGCCACCCGGAGGCCGAAACCGCTGTCAGTGCTGTAACTCCCAGCAGCTGCCCGATAATCAGAGAGTCAACCAAATTATAAAACTGCTGCAGCATATTCCCCGTAAGAACCGGTAGCGCAAAAACCAGTATCAGCCTCACGGGATTCCCTGATGTCAAATCCTTGATCCGTATCACTTTTTCTCCTGTTTCTGATGCTGAAGAAAATCAAAACATATCGCCAGTCCATGTTAGGATTCATTTACCAGTTTCCCGGTCATGTGTTCCGGCGTCAGTTCCAGGAATGCCGCCCGGGGCATGGCATTCGTCAGTTCATTTTGTAGAAAAGCTTCATCATCCGTGAACTTTCTGCACAGGCCGACAGCAATCTTCTGCTTCAGTTCATCCTCTGCGTCACCCACGATCCGTGCACGGCAAAAGACAACCACACTGCGGATATTCAATGCCCAGTCGCCTTCCTTGCGGAATCCCTGGTCGTATACGCAGTAACTGACCTTGTCATGCTTCCGGATAGCGTCCAATTTATGTCCTGTCTTCGCGCAATGGAAGTACAATTTACCGTTTTCCTCACAGTACCAGTGATCCAGCGGAATGCCATAGGGATAATCATCGTCTCCCAATACGGAGAGTACACCCCGGGGCTGTTCCTTCAGAATCTGAATACACTCTTCAGTGCTAATCTGTTGCTTGAAACGGCGCATTCCCCTGAACATCCTGCACTTCCTCCATTGGTCGAGAATTTCAAGATATTTTGGCAAGCCCATACTGGCTACCGATCCCAATTTTATCATATCCTCTGGATTCTTGGCAGAAAATTTTCGCCGCTGGCATTCATCAACAGAAGAACGCCAGCGGAAGCCGTTGAAAATCAACGGCTTCTTTGGTGGAAATGAATCTGCCTTTGTAAGTTTAGCTTCCGATATTCCTTGCCAATGAGCATCTCAACAAATTGGATTTACCGACGTATCAAAACGCCTTTCATATACTGCGTTTCATTATGCGTTTGATATACTTCCATCTTCTCCGCTTCTGTACAGCCAATCAGTATCTTGATCTCGGAGTCCCGCTTCATCAAATCGATAATGCACATGATGGCATCGACTGTTTTCTGACCGCTTCCGACCCATACGTCAATTCCTGCTCCATCCATAGAGGAAGTATTTCTCAGGTAACCGTAATCAACCCGATATATGAAATCCGGAAACCTCGGATGGGCAGATCCCTTTGGTCTGTCGATCACGATTTCAGAAGTGTTCACCAACTCATCCAATGCATTCCAGAAATCCTCACTATAATTATTCACCTTTATATCCTCCGTCAAACTGGAATTGTCGGGATTAACATGTATCACTTGAACACAAACACGATATCATCAGAAGCGGCATTACAGATTCCTCCTGCTTTCTCGTAACACCTGCGGGCGGAAGCATTGTGTATATTAGTAATCAAAAACATTTTGCGGCAGCCCAGGGTTGTCGAATGTTCGTGAATAAACCGGACAAGTTTTGTTCCATAACCTTGATTCTGCCATCCTTCCACAACGTCAATTGCGTGAAGATAGTATACTTTTTGCCCGTCCGGCTCATTCAGAACATAACCGTAAGCAAATCCGATTGCTTTTCCGTTGTCTACAGCAATATAACCATATGCGTTCTTTTCGTTCAAAAATGCCTTCAGCACGGCCTCATCGTACTTCGTATTTTCATCATCAACAAAATCAAGCATCAGCGCAAGATTGTGTTCTGCCAATAGTTCACACTTCATATCATCCGACCTCAAACTCCGATTTGACGATGGTGCATTATCTCAAATATATCTTCCGAGATTCTGCACGATCATCATCCTTCGTGGAGGGTTTCATAGAAGGAGTAATCGACCATTCCGTGAATATGCTCCAGCGCTCCGGGTACCAGTTCTTTGATCATCAGACAGGAAACATGCGGAAGATGAATTTCCGGTCCGGCGATAATCCCATGATCAGCTGATGTGACAAACCCGCGCGGATTATAGTTCTTCGGATTCCCCTCCACCAAAACAGCTTTGAATCCCAGGGTGACCGCTTTTTCAAAGCCATATTCAATCAGTTCCTTTGAGATGTGCTGCCGCTGATACTCTGTCCTGACTGCAACCGGGGTCAGAATCAGCAACTCATCTTCATACTTCCCCTCAATATGGAAACGCGAGAACATGGCATATCCGATAATCCGGTCAGTCTCGCCTGTCATGATCAGTTCCAGTTCGGGCAGATAATACTTTTTGGAGCGTATCTCCTCCACAAGCTTCCGGACCGTTTTTCCTTCCTCTGCACTGTCCCATCTGGCAAACACATCTTCCACCAGGTCCAGGGATGGCTGAAGATACTTTGCTTCCATTGATTTGATAACCCGCTGCATTCAAATTCCCCCCCAACCGTCACATAACTCAAAAGCCTCATCCCGCTGACCGGTTTTATCTGAGACTTTCATAATAATCGTGCAGCATCTCCGGTGTAACAGGTACATTGACTCCTTCCAGTTCTTTATAAACCAATGTTGTCAGGTTTAAAAGAGCTGTCCATAACTCCGACGGGCCTTCCCCGGCAGCAAAGGTACTCCGGATCGCTGCCCTTTCAGTTTCAGGCAGATGGTCGATTTCGCGGTTCCGCCTGCTCTCCAGCCTATAACGGTCACCCAGCAAATCAATATACAGGGCTCTGGCAGCTTCCATTTCCCCGATGGCCCGGAAACAGTTGCCGCGGTGAATCGCGACCGCGGCGTGCATCAGGAAAAGCCAGACAACATTACGCGACTGTTCCATATCCCTCTTCTGCTTGTCGCCGTAAATCCTGTCATCCATCCACTCCCGGGAGCGGATCATCTTTTCCTCCACAGTACCGGAATGGTCAAACAAAACCTTGAACGCCGGTTTCCACGCCGCCGCATGTTCATATCCGCCATAACCGATGTCAATTTCCAGAAGATCGGATAAGATGAAATTCTGGAGATGCCTCGACTCATCCTGCGTGAAAAATGCCAGTTCATATTTCGCGGAGATTTCACGATGCATATATTCCATGACTTCCGCCATGGAATCACTCGAATCCAGTGCGATCACAAAATCCAGGTCCGAATGTTCATCGTGATACCCGTTTGCCCCGGACCCCACCTGAACCAGTGCAACGATTCTGCTGCACTCAGCGGCAATGGACAGGATGTAATCAAATACAGCCTGCCTGTCCTGAACATTGAAAACTTTCCCCATTCCCATACTTCCTCCGCAGATAACTTTTTTCGCAGCAGCCATTCCTGCAAACCTTGATCCGTCATAGTCGAGAATTGGAGTTTATCAAACTGAATTTATAAACATAATATTTTTGATTGTTCTTACAAGTTCATATTGATATGTCTTAAAAAATTTATTCCAGAATCCTCGTGCATTCGGATTAGCCGTTCCGTGTCCAACCCATAGATATCTGGCATCCTTTTGTTTTTCATGTTCAATGACAAATTGAAGCAAATCTTTAGAAAGAGAACTTCCTCTATATTTCGGCATTGAATATTTCAGCCTCTGAGACCTGCCCGTCCGCTGTTCAGACCCACCTGTCCGCGCAATGAGTCCAGCATGGCAATCCGCGAAATGAGTCCACCTTTCCGCGGAAAGAGTCCGGTCCAAGCTGCATTCTTTTCTGTAAAA
>JAFSOC010000029.1 GCA_017447185.1 Clostridia bacterium
GTTTGGGTTCCGGCGAGGGCTGTGTTCGTTTCAGGCATATACAAGCTCGTTCAACACGATTTCTTCGGCAGAAGCGTGCAGCGAGTTCATTTTACGTACCCAAGCCATCTGTTCTTTGGCCTTCAGCTCTTCTGTAATCCCTTCAGCCATGGCCATTTCTCGAATCATCTGATCCATTCGTCTGCGGCAGGTTGCGTCAATCTCCTGCAAATGTTCCATCAGCTTTCCGCTCAGAATCATCCTCATGTATAGTCCCTGACGGCTTTCTTCCAGATACTTGCGGCGCATCATTCCGTATTTTCCCAAGGGCATCCTCTCCAGTTCAGTCAAGCCCATATCCGGGAGCAGGTAGTCTCCACATCGAGTGTATGTGCCGCCATTCTGTTCAAAAATCGATTTCATGCGCTGCCCTCCTTCAAAGATACTCTGTTTATTTATGGTAGACAGTTGTCTACATAAACATAATATACTTTTCCTTCCTGATTGTCAATCTTTTTTGTACGACTACTCGGATAACATTCATTGTCCCCAACTGATATATCCCTGATATTTTTCGATTCCTTTGATCTTCTTCTGCTTCGGCGCGGCATCTCCCGCGATACTGAGGATCTCTCCCGTCTGCGCATCAATGGCGATTCGGACACATTCCAGTTTCCCGTGATCGTTGGTCGGATAATCCGGATCGTCCTCTTTCATTTTCACCTTCCCATTCTTGCACCACCAGGCTTCCACATGCCAGATGGGCTTGGTTGCGCCTGTATATCCTTCCGGATCATCTCTGACATCCACCGAGGCATATCCAAGCCGCATCTCCAGAATTTTTCGTATATGTCCGGATTCAATCTCTTTGCGCAGGGTTTTCTGAACCTTTGAAAAGTCAGCCAACGGAATATCGTCTTCTATAGTTTTCGTCTGCACAGGGTAGAACCCAAAACGCATGCCATTGTAAGCGTTCATTCCCATACTCAGATCGATCCAGGGGATCCGATCCTTCCAGATAGACAGATCATACGGAAGATAATAGCTCATATGCCAGAACAAAGGGATGTCGCATATAGTCTGGTATGCCAGATAGTCTACCCAGCATTCCTGCGATTTTCCCGTCTTGGGGTCAGTGGCTACATTCACCATGACATCAAACGGATGCTCAATGTCAAAGCCGGTTTCACCCGGATTGACACATTCAACAGCTACCATCATCTCCTGTGCCAGCTCCCGAAGCGTTTTTCCATCAAAATCCGCGAGCCGCATCTCCATATCCACCGGCGCATAGTAATGATTCGATTCCAGCTTCATTTTGTCGAAGTTGGGCTTGGATGGATCAGAGGTTCTGGAAGCAAATATCCTTTTTCCACAATCCGACTCCCAGCCATCTCCCGGCAGAAGAGAAACATCGATCTCATTGCTTTCCTTAAGACGAAGAAAAAGGATCGGCATCCTGTCTGTATCCGGCACAATCACAGGCGCGTTGATCTCTACTGTACGCCATTTCGTTTTGATACTTTCCTGCCATCCATTCGGATATTCTTCTTCGATCAAGTCATGCAGCTGGCCAATTGTATAGTACTTCTGTTCTGCTGCCAGGGCAGTGTATGGTATCAGCAGCAACAGCAAACACAGGATTGAAAGAATCTTTTTCATTCTGCTTTTCCTCCA
This sequence comes from Clostridia bacterium, assembly GCA_017447185.1. GTDB lineage: Bacteria > Bacillota > Clostridia > Christensenellales > Aristaeellaceae > Aristaeella. The sequence goes on from JAFSOC010000029.1 coordinate 1,657, forward strand.
ATTGTTACCCGGGATAATGTACCATTTACTTCCATGTCAATATTTTCGGAACATCGCTTCTTTTTCGGGATGTATCCATCGGATCCAGAAGCTTTCCAGTCTGGGCATTGAGATAAAGCAGATGCGCGCCGCTGCGGCTGTAAGGATTCGCTTCGTCCTCAAATTCCTCTTTCCAGAAATCATCCTTCGCATCCGGAAACCAGTCACAGTCCACCACCCAAGTCGGAACCAGAATCCAATGCTTTGTATTGTGGTCAGGCTCCACATAGGCAACATAGCCGAGCTGAATCCTGCGGATGTGGCGGATCAGTCCGTCCCGGATCATCTTTTCGACTTGCGCTTTCCCTTTTTCAAAAGGAACGAGCGGTATATCCTCATGTAGAACGCTCTCTTTCTGCCATAGCTTGACAGACATGAAATAGGAAACTGGAGAACTCATTTCCAGACGAAGCCAGTTGTCATATACACCTTCCCAACGATGGTTTGTGCGCATCCGCCCATGCTGATAGGTCAGATGCGCATTTCCCAGTGCCGGAATCCCGCGGATGACTTGCTTGAAATCAAAGCCGTATCCGCGATGATCTACCAGGGGTTGGTTGTCTTTATCCTTGTACAAGCCCATTGTATAGGCATCCCGCAACTGCAATTCCATGGCTCCGCCGCCATATGTCGTCAGGATTTCATTCAATTTGGCTGTCAGCAGCGTATAGGCTTCGCCCATCGTCATGTCGTTATTTTCTGCATGGAGGTTCCAGTCAATTTCCTCCGGTAGGAATACGTCTCCCCAGAAGTGGCATCTCCCAGCGTATTGATCTGGGATCTCAAATTCCCAATACTGATCCATCGCCAGTGTAATATCTCTCCCGTCAGATCGGGCCCAGGCATCCACATGTTTGCGGGTTGACCGGGGATAAGTACCATAAGCGTCGCAAAGCGCCGGATCAAGCGACGGATAGTGCCCCACCCGGATCACAGGAGCAGATTCCACATGGGGGATGATGAACGGCGCGTCAATCGTGACTGTTTCATTCCGAACAGTCTGATAGCTTTCCTGCCAGCGCTGTCCATTGTATTGCTCGTATATTTCCGAAATCGTAAATCTGTCTTCTGCTTCCGCTGTGACGCTGAGCAGTAGGACGATCATCAGCAGTAAAGATAGAAAGTTGCGTTTCATTCCGTGTTCCTCCATACTACCTGATGATCATCGGCGCAACAGCCAAAGAATAATCCGTGCTTTGATTGTCATGGACTGCTCCGGTCTGGGCGTTGATGATGATCGGCTGGAAATTCTGTGGGTTACCAAGAAAGATATCCGCGCCTTCGTCCTTGGACGCCAGCGGTTCTGATTCCGCGTCATTGCAGTATTCGCACCAGGCAACATAAGCTGGAGCCAGCGTATAAGGAGCGTCTCCGTTTTCATTGGCACAGTACTGCACATAACCCAGACCGACATGATATACATAACGGATATTGCCGCTCATAATCAATGCTTCCAGCCGAGTCTTCACCTGATCGAAAGAGAGCAACGGCACATCATCATACAGAACGGCGGTTTCTTTCCAGCAATAACTGTTGATGGAAAATGAATCCTGATCATAAATCGCTGCATACACAATCCCCCTTTGTTGAAGCGCATAGAGGTTATGCGGCATGGATCCATAATTCACAAATGCCGCAGCAATCGGAGCCAGGAATGGAATACCATGCAGCTTTTGTGTACAGTACAGATAATAACAGCCCTTTTCCCGGAGATACTGACCACTGCTCTTATTTTGCAATCTGTCATGCAAAGCCACATCCATCAGCTTCAGTTCAATACCTGGAAACGCTTCTTCAAGACGCGACTGCGCAATGGAAAAAGCATCCCGCAGCGATAGATCATTGTTGTCGGCATATGCGCCGCCTAGGTTATATTTCAGCAATGAGTGCCAACGTTCCGTGACCTTGCCGGGTATTTCGCCAGCCTTTTCATCCCAGCCGCCGGGATCAGCATACGATAGAACTGTCTGATAATCATTGGGTCTGAATTCATAATCAAGCTTTGTTCCTTTAGGCGCGGCATAGCGCTGGAGCAGTGCGCTGTATAACGGCTCTTCAACCGGCGGCATAGCCTGGACCGTCAGGACCGGGAAGTTGCTGACGTCCGGTATGTCAACAGTGCAGTCCACTTCAACAGTTCTGCCGTTTGCCTGATAGGTTTCCTTCCACTCCGACTGTCCCATCCGGTTCAGCTCTTCGATAGAATACATGTGACCTTCAGCCTGAACAGATTGAAGAAGCCATGTCGCCATAAATACTGTGACAATCATCAAAACACGTTTCATTTCAAATCCCCCGATAAAGACGGGAGGGCACGGATCACTTCGTGCCCTCCTGAGATAACGCTTGGTTTATTACGATCACTTCACACGCACGGCCTGGCTCATATCTGCCACACCATCCTCAATCGGGGCCAGATACAGCTCAGCAGGAATGTTTTCCAGATAAGGATAGAGGAATTCAGCCCACTCGTTGCCGTAACCGTTCTGCCCGGCGTGTCCGGGGAATACCAGATTACCCTGTCCATCCACCAGCTCCAGACTGCAGACCCAATCCTGGAATACGTCCATCCCGCCGTAAGGCCACATGACTTCGCCTGCCTCATTCTTCGGGCCTTCGCCGTTCGCCTTGATGAATGCCGCCAGGGAATCTGGGTTCACCTTCAGATCCAGGGTGATGTAGGTCATGAGGGGAGAGAAAACGGCTTCCTTTACCTTCGCGGTGACATCGGGCAGCACTTTTTCTTCTTCAGGATGGAGTGTAGTCACCTGAGACAGAATGTCCTTTGCGTCATAGGTAAAAGTAACGATACCCTTTTCCGGAAGCTTTAGAGAGCCGTCCACATCATATTTTTCCGGATGATTCTTTCTGCTGTAGTCTGCCAGATCCTGCTGTTCGCCGATGGGCAGGCTGATCTGAATCGGTCCGTTCAGAGAAAAGCCTTCATTGTCCAGTCGCCAATATTCTGTATGAATGATTTCACCGGGCACAGTGCTTCCGGATACTACGGAGCCGGAATTGTTCGGCATATCCATTGCCTTGCCATTGATCCAGATGGAATCAATCCACCATCCGACATGATGAGCTTCCAGATCTGCTTCAGCATTGCCATTCAAGCCTTCTACGATCGTATCGGCAGTCATTCCTTCAGGAATCTGATCACCGAACATTTCTGTAGCAGTCACTCCGTAAGGAGTATCTACATCCAGTATCCGATAACTGTACTGGAGCAGAAGCGTCTTGCCGTCATATCCTGCTTCTCTGACTGTGATTTCCACATTGTTGACCGTCCCCTGATACAGATTGCTCTGCATTACACTGTCCGCGTTTTTCGGAGTACCATTTCCGGTCAGGAAGGGAATACTCGTAAAAAGATTCCACTGTGTTGCTGCAAAGGCAACTGCTCCTACCAGAAGTGTAATAGCCAGAGCGATTGCAATTGTCTTGCTACTGAAACGGCCAGCAGTTTTGATGGCCTGCTTTGTACTCTCTTTCATTTGTGCCTCCTGCGTTACGATGGACTCCAGCGTCATTTCCACACGATTATGGAAATGCTCTGGGACTTCAGGGGCCACAGATGTCAGTTTATCTTTGAATTCATTGCTATTCATGATTCTGCCTCCCATTCTATGAGGAGAGTCTTGCTTAGCTGCTTCCGTGCGCTTCTCATACGGGTTTTGACCGTGCTTTCTGGAATTCCCAGAGAGCTCGCCACATCCTGTATGGAGTAGCCGTCCACATAATGGAGCGTTATGATCAGGCTGAGTTCGGGTTTCAGCTTTCTCATTGCCTCCAACACCGGGGCATCCGGTTCAGGCGGTTCGACTTCCTGTGCGGCGGCGTCCTCCAGGGGATAGAAGCTCCACTTTTTGCGCTTGCGCAGCTGATCCTTGCACTGGTTCATGAGAATCCGGGTCATCCACGGTTTGAATTGCTTCATATCCCGCAATGACATCCTCTTTTCCCAGGCTTTGATCAATGCATCCTGTACCGCGTCCTCCACATCGGCGTTATTGCCCAAATAGGACCAGGCGATGCGGTATAACAGCTTCTCAATCCGCCTGATTTCCGCTTGAAACATCACAGCATCCACGACATCGTTCCCCTTTGAATTCCCCGGTCTGCGCGTCCGCATTCCGGGAAGCATCCTGTACAGCGCTGATTACAGGTTCCAACCATAAGACGAAGGACAGCTGCCAAAAGGTTTTACTTCTGAACAAAATCTTCTCCAGAAAGTATATCACAAGGCAATTGCCTGTGAAATTGCGTTTGCGGTTTGCAAAGACTAATCAATTCGGGAATTACTTTTTCCATGCAGAACATAAGCATACAACCAAATCCGGAAAGCGCAACAGAGCATTCTCCGGTGACTGTATCCCGATAAAACCGGACTGAAGCATGATGATGCAGAATCCCGCTCTTCCTGATCACATACAGTCGGTGTTTCCTCATTCTTATCAACCTCCACATCTAATAGACGTGTATGACGTGAATTTCGGTTAATTAAGACAGAAAAAGGTAGTTAAAGCTTCCTCTTTTCAATTAATTATAAAGGAGCGCCACGAATGTGACGCTCCGGATAAGAACAAGCCAGAGAATAATTATTCAAGAGAAAACATTTTCTTTAATTCATCGATGGCCAGGTCTGTTGCCCAAATGTCAATGTGCTCTTCATTATAGGCCATAACAAAAGCAGGCATATCAGGAGTATCTACCCATTTAATGGGAGAATCAAGCAACCTTCGTAAATACAGGGTTGATCCGATGTTTCCTGTGGAATTGATTGCAATAGCGTTTTCCATACCAGGTACAGTAACAGAGGTAACAGAATTATCAGCGGGAATATTGATTGCTGAATTGTTACTATCTGTGCTTCCAGACAAGGTAGAAGTGATACTAATCGTATGCTTTTCGTCATCCTGAAGGAGCAAATAACATTCATCTATAACTTTATTTTCGTCATCGACTGAGTATCTTCTTAGGGTAACCGATCCTTCCTGCTTTTCTTCAATAAGGTGATAGTCATTTTTTGACTTGAAGGATATCTCTGCATACTGCAAATGGTAACCATCGGGAATCCATGCCGGAAGTGTAATACCACTATTCTTTGAAAGAGCTTGCTGTAATTCTTCCCAGGAAGTATATTTCTGGCAAAATGATCTCCTTACGCCAGATTGTCCACCTTCCGGATCTGGATATGATGCTTTAACGATTTCTCCTTCAGGAGCTGATTCAACAAGGCGTTCGGCAATCTGATGCAAATCCGCTTCTTCTGTTGGAACCGGTATTTCCGCTGTTGGTTGCGGCACAATTTCCGATTCTTCTACAGTTTCGCCTTTCCAGTTAACGCTGATTCGATGATATACTTCTGTTGCGGCATATGCTACAGCAACAAGTGCAAGCAAAATAGCAATTACGCTGACAAAGCTAAAGGACAGTTTCTTTTTCACAATTTCTTCCTCCTGTTCCTTGATCGGGAGAGAGGATATTTCTTGGTGAATGCAGTCCTTCAGTTCCTCTGAAGGTTCCATATACATTTTCTGCAATTCACTTTGAGTATACTGCTTCACGATTCTCCCTCCTCTCTGAGTTCAATCCGTAGACTTTTCTTTGCTCGTTTCAGTCGCGACTTCAGAGCAAACAACGTTATACCGATAACGGAGGCTGCTTCCTGCGAACTGTATCCTTCCATGTAAACCAGCAGAAACGGGAGCCGTAGTTTTTCAGGAAGTCTTTCCATCGCACCCCGCAGTTCCATGATCTTCGTTTCGGGTTCTGCCTGATCCGGGAATACTGTTACAGGGACGATACGCTGCCGAAGGCGCTGAATGTTATGGCACTCATTGATGACAATCCTGGCCAGGTATGCTTTTTCTTTGCCGTATTGGATTGTATCAATCTGCTGCCATGCCTGCAGAACAGCCTGCTGGACAGCATCTTCAGCATCTGCGGGCTGCCGCAGAATGCTTTGAGCCAGCCGGAACAATCCCGGGAGATGCTGTATATACAGCTCCTCGAAGGCAATCTTGTTCATCAGGGAACCTCCGTTTGAAGATCTTCACTTATTATACGTTTTGGAGAGGCCAAAAGAGCCATGCTGTGGAAAATTCTGAAAATTATTATACTTTCAGAGAAAATGGGCACTTTGTAACAGTCAAAAAAGGCTCATCGCCAGGATATGTTTTCATTTTGCTTTAATTCTATGCTGCAATAAAAAAAGGACGCCATCGGAACGAGTACGATGACATCCCCGCAGACTTTACAATTTCGAGTTATTGCTTGTTAATTGTGAAGGTCTGCCTCATGTTTTCATAATGGTCCACCCATTGGAGATAGATGGTTTCTGGAAACTCATCGGGAACAATGCAAGAACGCAGGAAAGAAATAGCTTCTTCGTTTAACTGATAGCAAGAAACAAATAGTTTGCTATAAGAAATGAAGCTACCAGGCGTTTCATTCTCATAAATCAGAAGATGCTCATATACACGGTCCAAGTCACTGTATTCTGCAAGACAGTAATCATTTAGCTGTGTACGAACAAACTGAATGTGAATATGGCCATTCATCTCAGGATTCGAAAGCAATGGGATGTCTCCATCATATTCCGCTAATATCGTTGAACTGACTGTAGGATTGTCTGGAAAAACAAATGACAGTATCCCTCGTTCACGATTATCCATGTCATATATTGGCTCTTTAGGGTCAAGACCAGGAGAATCATAATCTGCAGGATCTTCTTTCCCGTCCCCGGTCATTCTCCATGGCATCATAAAGCAGGCAATTTCATATTCCTTTTGATTCATAAAACCACCGGCAATCATGATCAGAGAAGTCCCGTCCTCTTCTAATACCATTCGCCGATTAATATAGGAATCAAAGCCTGAGCCGTTGCTGACCAGGTCGTATGACCATCCGTCGGACTGAACAGTCTGTTTATCCGCAATTGCAGGATCAGGATCATACTTTTCGGAGGAAATCAGTCGACCATGTGTGTATGGTTCAGGCAAAGGCGACCCTATGGAAAGCCGGATTAGTTGCTTATATTTATGGTTTACAGCCCATTCAGCCAGCGTCTGGTTTTGATAATCTGATACTTGACCAATTATCTCCGGAGAAGATTCAAATGGATTGATGCTCCAATCCAGCAAAAGAATATCCGGATTCGAAGGAACTGCCGCTATGGACAGATAAATCCCATATCCATCTGTTACAGCTTCTCTGATCGAAAGTGTGGCAAAATCAAATTCGCAGCTTTCTGTTGAAATCGCCACTACTTCCATTGGAATAATTGCTTGTGTTTCGGACGGAGACGCAGTAGCCTCCTGCAAAATCTGTTCGGAATCCGGATAAATTTTCTGCGTAGCAGTAACAGCCGTGCTGTTGGGCTGTGCTTCAAAAATCCAGTTAAGTACACCCCATGGTTTTCCATTGATAGCAATTCCAGTGGCCATTGCGGATGCCATGATACCGACCAGAACAAAAGCAATGATCGCAGTGCTTGATAACTTTTTTCTTTTATATGCTTTTTCTTTCGTGCCCGTAATGATTTTCTGGACAATATACGGATTGCTCTGGAGACCGGAAAGAGATCGATTCAGCGCATCCTGAGCGTCTTTCTTAGTAATCATCTGGTTCATCTCCTTCAAGTGTATCGCCAAGAATGGCTCGCAATTTTGACAATGCCCGTTTTAGTCTGCCCGAAACAGCTTGCTGTGATATATGAAGCGTTTCAGCAATTTCCACTGTTGTCATGTCCTCAAAATAGTATAAAAGCACAGTTTCCCGCAGTCGAGGCGGCAATTCCATCACCGCAACCGTCAGATCATCATCCTTTTCTGATGGGTTCTCTGAAGGCGCTGGCAGCATATCCGGTGTAATTCTTCTGTCAAAGAAACGAGTCCATGCGCTTTTGTTCATATCTCTGCAGCAATTAATCGCAATATGAGATAGCCACGTTTTTTCACTTGATTCGTTTCTGAAGCCGGTAATACTCCGATATGCTTTCAGGAATGTTTCCTGTACTGCGTCCTCTGCAAGAGTTCTGTCATGAAGGTAAGCGAAACACAGCCGAAGTAAAGAAAGTTGGTACTTCTCTGCCAAACGCGATATCTCTTCTTCTGGCGTACGGTTTGGATCCTTAACCGTGTTCATGGTTTCGCATCCTCCTTTCACCAATAATAGACGATTCAGGGAAATAAAATACAACATTAAAAAAGTGACCAAAGAAGGTACAAAAAAAGGAAATACAAGGAAATACACTTTAAGAGAAAACTTGCACCGAACGCGTGGCTCGGTGCAAGTTGTATTGCTGATTATATCAGCGCTCTTTTCTGCGTTGCAGCCAAACCTGCCACGTTAGTGTGAACAGGAAGTATAATGGAGTTGCAATCACAAGGATAAAATACAGTTCTCTTCCCATGAAGTAGCTTGTTGTTGCCGTTCCCTTTAGAAGAATGTGTGCGGCAATATACGCTATCGGGGCAAAAAAGATCTGCCGCATGATGATTCCGGCTTTCTCCCCGTGGAAAATAAACCATAGCAATCCGGAAACGGCTGCCAGCGCAGCGGCAATCATCAAATAGTAAGCCAAAGCGAGACGCGGCAATACTTCCAGTCCGCCTTTCAAAGGTTTGCCCCACAAAAACCGCTGTGAGCTGCCGTTGCCATAGATAACACGGTCCGGAACAGGATAAATTACAATTTCGTTGTTCTCCTCATTGTTTTCCAGGAATCTGCCAGACTGGGAAAGCTCAGGATTCACTGCATACTGTATGGACATCAGATCGGGCAGTAGAGATTTCTTGGTATACATCTGAATCACAACCGTATAGGATCCATCCCCATCCGGATATACGTTGCTCATGATTCCGTATGATCCGCCGAGTGTTTTCAGAATCAGCGCCTCGCCTGTGTATTTCTCCGGCGCAGGGAGTAATTTGGACAGCATGTAAAATGCACGTTCGTTCCGGTCTTCCGGGGTAATTGTTTCAACGCCTTTTACATCGATCAGTCCATCCTTCCATTCCACATGCTCCACTTTGTTCGTGTGGTAGAAAGCGGTAAACAGCAGAACAAACACACAGAGGGCTGCGATGGCTGCTGCTCTCAGCCGTCTCAGGCGAATCTGTTTCTTCAGATTCAGAAGGGGCCTGGTTGTTTCAATCGGCGGTTCTGCCTTTTCATTCATGGCGGAAAGCTTTTGCCTACATTCAGAACACTCCGCCAGATGTTCATTCACCAGATTTTCTGTTTCCTGCTCCACCATTTTTTCCGCATACAGCGGGAGCAAATCCCTTATAACAGAGCATGGTATCTTCATGATCATCCCTCCATCTTTTCTTTGAGCTTCGCCCGGGCTCTGTGGTAAACAACACAGGCCCAGTTTTCTGATTTGTCGAAGAGTTCGCCAATATCCCGGAAGCTGAGCTGGCCTAAAGTCCGTAAAGTGAATACTTCCCGATATGGTTCATCCAAGTGATGCAGGAGCCGATGGATGCGCATGCTTTCATCCTGACGAATTATTCTTTCTTCTGGCCCCACAGACGGATCGGCCAGAGAAGTAGCTTCGTCAACCGGCTGAACATTTTTCTTCCTCTGCTCTAATAGCCATTGATTTTTAGCTATGGCACAGAGCCAGCTCTTCAGATTGCTTTTACCCTGAAACTGGTCCAGGGAATGTAGAGCTTTGAAAAAAGTCTCCTGTGTAATCTCCTCGGCAACAGCAGAATTCTCGGAGATAGAGAGCACATACCGGTATACGGGGTCAAAATAGTTCTGATAGATCTGATCAAAATCTTCCTGCACCTGGCTCTCACCTCCTCATATATTAGATGCATAAATCGCGGAAATCTTACAAAAAATTTTGTTTTTTTGTTTTATCTTTTTTATCTGACTTTAATCGGGAAGACCATTCTCTCTCCGTCTGGGAAGTAATACGTTAATGATATTGTATCCGGTAAATCATCTGCTTTGATACCATTCCAGCTGAAACGCCCAATATGGGGGGATGCTCCATATTCTTCACCCATGCTTGGCCAGAAACGATCCCGGTCAGCCTCGGTCAGAGATTTTCCTTCTCCATCTGATAATTCCAGCCAGCCTCCATGCAGGACTGTCTTGTCTTTGGGGTTGATTTCAAGCGTCAGGTAGAGGCCGAGCGGCGTGATTTCTGCGGTTTTGTATGATGCAGTGCAGTATTCGTTTTCATATTCAGCTTCTGTTTCCAGTATGGTATATCCATCGGTCGGTTTCGCTATATCAAATGAAACGGTCAATTCTTCTGTCAGATAATCGCCCATTCCCTGCGCCGGGTTTTTACCAATCCAATGAACCCAGCGCTTTTCGTTCTCATCGTAGCCGACGAATCCTTCTCCCTCTGCGATAACATAATACCCTTCTTTCGCTTTCTGCTCTGCAATCCCGGGATCAAAAACATCCATCTGATATACAGGTCGCGTCGGCCGATACAGCTTCACTTTCATATGAATGTGCAGCTGCTCAGAACCCTGGAGTTCTTCGGGCAACAGAATTAATTCGCCATCCTGCCAAGCGCCTGTGGAAAACATCCCCGGAATCCATTGCTGATTAAAACTGTCTGTGCCATCTGTCCAGATAGAAACATCATTTGCAGTAAATTCCTCTACACTGCAAAACATTTCTGTTTCAGGCCGCTTGTTTTCGATATACCAGTCAAAGGCCAGCATTCTTCCGTCATAGACCGCGGAATCAACTTTCAGATAAGCCCCATCTGATACAGATTCCTGATGAATTGGCATAACATCCATCTCAGGCTTAATCTCTCTTCCCCCAAAGAGAAAATCAAGAACGCTCCATCCGCTGACTGCGGCAATTGCAACGCTCATGGTAACAACTGCCAAACATATAACCAGTACCATACTGAATGAAATCTTTTTTTTCATTTGTATTTGTTCATTCCTTTCTGCACGATGAAGAACCTGCTGGTACAGCCAGGGATTCTCCCGGATACCGGAAAGGGCATCGTCAAGACAGTCTTTTAGTTTTTCATTCCTCATCGATTCTGCCTCCTTTCAGTACGCTCTTCAGCTTATCCCGTGCTCTTTTCAGCCTGCCTGTCACAGCCGGCTGTGTAATGTTCAACGTTTCCGCAATTTCCAGTGTGTTCAGTCCCTGGTAATAGTATAGAATGATGACCTCTCTCAGTTTCCGTGGAAGATTCATGACAGCAACCGCTATATCACAGTGATATGGGTCTTTGATCTCTTCGCTTCCCGGAAGGGCATCAACTGTCACTCTGCGATCAATATGACGAAACCACCCTGACCGGAGCATATCTTTGCATGTGTTGATAGCGATTCTTGTCAGATATGTCCTTTCATTTGCATCGCCACGATAATCGTTCATAGACCGGAACATTTTCAGAAAGGTTTCCTGAACAGCGTCTTCAGCCATATCCTCATCATGGAGGTAAAGATAGCAGAGCCGCTTTAATGAAACCTGATTCTCCTGAATCAATCGTTCGAGAATGATCTCCGGATGACTGTCAGGCGCCTTGACAGTTTCCATGACAGGTTTCACCTCCTTTACCTATTAGACGGGGAAAGCATAAGAATTATAACATGGTGATAAGTACAGAAAAGAAAGAATACTCGAAGAGAATAGAATCTTTCTTGAAGCAAGTGATGGTGCGGTTGATTGACCAGCGGGCTCTGTGGAGTTTATACTCTGCAGAGCCATTTTTTATTATGTGATATGATTTTTCTTGAGAGGTTTTCCAGTGGTCCAGTTTTTTCCGAAAAATGCAAGAATCCCGGTTCAGCATCGTCTGTATAAGTGAAGGAGGTGGTTGCCGGATGAATGCAGAGTTGGGCCCGCCCTGCATAACGGAAGAATCATTCGAACAGCTGGTCCTGGACTACCAGATGCCGCTGAAACGGATGTGTTATATGTACCTGCACGATATGGCGCTGGCCGAGGATGCTGTACAGGAAACCTTCCTGAAGGTATACCGGAGCCTGCCGCAGTTCAGCGGCAGCTGCAGCGCCAGGACATGGATCATGAAGATCGGCGTGAACACCTGCCGGGACATGCTTCGTTCCGCGTGGTTCCGCCACCATGACCGGCGGATCGTCCCGGAGGAGCTCCAGGTTCCCGCGGAGGAAAACGCCTCCCCAGAGGAAACGAACGACCTGGGACAGGCGATCCTGAAACTGCCGGTCAAATACAAGGATGTCATTCTGCTATATTACTACCAGGATATGAACCAGGACGAGATCGCGGAAATCCTGCAGACCTCTGCCTCCACCATATCCAGGCGGCTGAAACGCGCACAGGAAAAACTGCGGGATGTGCTGAAGGGAGGTCGTGAAGATGAATGACCTGGACATCAGGAAACAGGTTCATCAGGCCGTGGACGGGATGACAAAAACGGCAAAGGAAGACCCCTGGCTCGCGCAGCGGATCCTGGCGCAGGAGAAAGGAGAACAACCCATGGCCAGGAAAATTTCAACATCGATGGTCATTGTCATCGTATTGATTATCATTTCCCTGTCCGCCGCGTTGGCGGCCGGACTGGGCGTATTCGACAGCCTTTACCGGGGTGGCTACCCGGATGAGCGCCTGCCCGTTCTGGAAACTGTATCTGAACCGGTCGGAACCACCGAAACTACCGAAGAAGGTGTCACCCTGGACATCAGCCAGGCCTACTATGAAGGAAACCGCGTGTTCGTTGGCTACCGGATCACCGGACCCCTGCTGCATATTGAACTCCATGAAGGCGCTCCCGAAAAGGAATATGAATGGTACGCAGTCGATGAAAACGTTGTCATGGCTGCCAATTTTGGTTCCGATAATCCGGAAAAGCAGCAGATGATTCAGTTCCTGGACGGCAGCGGGCAGAGATGGGCCGTCATTGAAGAGACCGGCCTGGCAGACGGCATGGTCCTGGAAGACGGAACCCGCCTGGATATTGTCAGCGACGGTGAACAGGTGCAGGCAGACGGATCGGTCATCGGCTGGAAGGAATGTATCGTTCCGGATGACCACCTGGCGGATACCCTGACCTTTAATGTCAGGCTCCTCCATTCTCGCACGATTTACTTCCAGGATAACACCACGCTGAAACAGGCTTCGGATCAGAAAGGCGGCGATACGGAAGTCCCGTTCACCCTGAACCGGAACGAGCGCTGTACCTTTCTGAAGGGTAGCACGCAGCGGGAAGACTATTCAGCCGCTGCAGCGTTCACCTGCGGACAGGTCGATATCCGGGGCACCCTGTTCATGACCTGCCCTGCGGAATGGGCCGCTGCCTATGATGACTGGGAATGGAACGGAATCACAGACGTCATCTGGGACTGGTATGTCTGTCAGGGAGATACGCTGATCGCCGAAGACGCCGTACAAGCCGTTTCCGGGGAAGGCACCACGGACGTGGAGTTCGAGCTGCTCCTCCCGAAGATGGATGACACCAGCGGGCTGAAGCTGGTACCCGTCTACACGAAAAGCGGTGCCCATCCGGATGAGGCAATCTCGATTATTCCCGTCCCCTGAACCACACAAAATCCGGGACACTGCCCGAGCGGCAGCGTCCTTTTTTTGTTCCCCCTGTTTTTCTGCTTTGACAATTCCGTGAATAAGGTCGCTTTTCAAGGTAAGTTCCGGTTTTTGTGCAGTCTGTCATGAGTCGCAAATAGTTTTGCAATTATAGAAATGGCGGCACCGAATGATGCCGCCGTGTGGTGCTGATCAGTTGTAGATCATTTCTTCCCGGATAGTTTCCTCAGCTCGGTTCCGGATATTATTCATCCGTCTGACCCATTCCATCTGGTTTTCTGCCTTCAGGGACTCTGTAATTCCTTCTGCAGTTATCATCTGGGAAACAATTGTTTCAAAACGTTCCTGTGCCTGACGATCCAGATCATGCAGCGTAGAATAGAGTTTGCCGGACAGGATCAGGCGTGTGTAAAGACCAGAACGGTTCTCTTCCAGGAAATGCTTGTATTCACGTCCCCAGCGTCCAAGTGGTTTGGAATCGGATTCACTCAAAGCGATATCGGGCAGATAATAATCCCCGTGCAGAATGTATTCGATTCCGTTCTGAGACGTTTTTTCGGGCAGATTGGTTTTCATGGTGAGTTCCTCCTTCGTTATCGTTTAGTTCATTATGGGAGACTCCTGAATTCAGATAACTTTGTGAGGGAAATGTGCTGTTCTCCCCGAAAAGGAGAAAACGGTTCAAAAACGGTTCAGACTATATATTGATTTTGCTCTGAGGGTTGATTCATAAGGGCTCCGTTCCTCGGGATGTGGAGCTACGAATCAAAAGGTCGTGGGTTCGAATCCCGCCGGGCTCACTTCCCCGGAGCGTTAAAAAATAAGGCGCTCCGGGGTTTTTTATGTCCTCCGACAAAAAGCCAAAAACAGCGCTATATACCCACGTTTTTGGGTGCTACTACCGAGCTACTACCGAGTTGTATTTTGTCGATTTTTGCCTGGTAAGCAACTTTGATAATAATCTTATAATAACGGGTAATGAATGGGCACTAATTTGGGTTCTACTCACTCCAAAAATGCCAACATCAGCCGATACCACCCACATATCGAAAGAACGTTGAAATACAATGGATTATCGGCTATTGCGAAACTGGCCAAAAGCTATTTATACTACGAATCAAAAAGGTCGTGGAGGAGCGAGCCGAGTGTTGCCCCGGTGGGGCATTCGCCGGAGGCGAAAACGAGGTGTGATCGAGTCAGGCGAAACGAGTGGCGAGCGCGCTCCAAGCGCGAGCAGCGACGATTGAACTTGCGTTTCGATTCCGCTATATCAGCAGTGCCTGGCTGCGGATGAATCCCGCCGTTTCCGCAGCGCCTGACTGCGGACGACTCCCGTCAGATTTTTCAACCAACTCTTGATACAGCCGCATCAGTTCTGCTATCATGAAAAAAAACGAAAGTGGATTTATGTTTCATGAATACCCTTTTTGCGGAAACACTGAAGAAACTGAGAAAAGAAAAAGGCCTTTCCCAGATCCAGCTGGGAAAGCAGATGTTTGTCAACAATTCGACCATCGCCCGGTGGGAAAACGGCAGCCGCCTGCCGGACGCCGCCATGATCGCCCGCCTCTCCCGGGTGCTGGGCGTGGATGTCAGCACACTGCTCTCCATGGCGGCCGAAAGCAGTGAATCTCCCAACATCATCATGGTGGACGATAGCGAGGTTCTCCTCACCGACAACCTGTCCGTTCTGGAAGAGGTCATGCCAAATGCCACGATCACAGGCTTCATCTGGCCGCAGGAGGCAATTGAATACGCGAAATCGAACCCGATTTCCCTGGCGATCCTGGACATCGAGCTGGGAACAGCCAGCGGCCTGGACCTTTGCCGTACGCTGCTGGAAATCAATCCACGCACCAACGTGGTCTACCTGACTGCCTATCCCGACTATTCCCTCGATGCGTGGGAAACGAAAGCAAGCGGATTCATGGTCAAGCCGCTGACACCGGAGAATGTGCGAAAACAGCTCGATATGCTGCGGTATCCTTTACAGAGAGGTGCTGACGCGTGAACTGGATTGATTATTTCTACGTGTTCATCAGCAGTGCCGCGCTGTTGCTGAGCATGATGGGGCTGTGGCTCACTGCCATGATTCCGTGGATGGACCGCTGGAACAAGCGTTTTTTTCTGTGGTATTTTTTCGTTTTTTTCCTGTTCTGCTGTACCGTTCTCATCGAAGGAATCCTGGAATTATCTTCCGTATCAGGCAGAACCATCTATTGTATACTGCTTCTGGAAACCCTGCTCCTTTCGGTGCCGCTGCCTATGCTGACGCGTTACCTGCTGCACTGCAGCGGTGATGACCCGCGGAGGAGTAAACTTTTCCGTACAGTAACCGGTCTGTGGGGCGCCTATTTCGTCATCCTCGCGGTCGCTTTATTCACAGAAGGGTTCTCCCAGGTATCGGCGGACAATCAGTATTCCCGCGGACCGCTGTACCCGCTGCTGGTGATCCCTGTCCTCGTGATCATGCTGCTCAATCTGGCGGGCACCCTGCGGCGCCAGGAACAGTTTTCCCGCAAAATTTTCCTGGGTTTCCTCATCGCCATCCTGCCGATGACAGTCGCCCTGATTGTGCAGCTTTTCATCGATGTCTTTCCGCTTCTTGATATCAGCATCGTTCTCTCCGCCCTGTCCATGTACGGCTTCGCCCTGTCTGACCAGGTCGAACGGGACCGGCGGAACCAGCAGGAGATTATCCGCCAGCAGCAGGAAATTGCCCATGAGCGTGCCAGCATTATGGTACTGCGTATGCGGCCCCATTTCATCTATAACACCCTGATGTGCATCTACAGCCTCTGCAGCCAGGATCCCCAGGAGGCCCGGCAGGTCACGAAGGATTTCACCGAATACCTGCGCAAAAACTTCAATGCCATATCCAGCGACACCACCATTCCGTTTACCGCTGAACTGGAGCATACCCGCGCCTACCTCGCCGTGGAACAGGCGCAGCACAAAAACATGCTTCTGGTGGAGTATGATACACCCTTTACCCGTTTCCGCCTGCCGCCGCTGACCCTGCAGCCCCTGGTGGAAAACGCTGTCAAGCACGGGATGGACCCGTATGCCGGGCCGCTTCACATCTTCGTCCGGACAAGGCACACAGATACCGGCACTGAAATCACCGTGGAGGACGACGGTACAGGGTTTGATCCGGACGACAGAAGCACGCCGCATACCACGCTGGAGAACATCCGGCAACGGCTGGAGATGATGTGCGGTGGCAGTTTGGCCATCCGGTCCCGTGACGGCGGTGGCACGTCAGTGACCATCACCATTCCGGACAGCACCGTACAATAAACAGCCGGGTCCCGGAGACCCCAAACTGATTTTGACATACCGGCGATCCTTGTGATACTATTCAGAAAACAAAAAATCAATGCAAAGGAGGCGGAAAAATGGATAAAAAGTTGCTGCAGGAGCTGGAATCTTCCAGCGGAAATATGAACCTGGACGATCTGAAGGAATAGGCCGCAAATCATCAGGCGGAGCTCGAAAAGATCATCTCCTACCTTGAAAGCATCGGAAAAGTGCGCAGGGAAAGCGATGGCAGCATTACCATACTGTAAAAAAAGATGGTGTGAATCATGAAAAAAGCGCTGAGCGGTCTTTTGTCCCTCTCTCTCCTTCTGTTGGGCTGCGGTTCAGCAATGGCTGAAGAAAGCTCCCCCGGTACGCTTCTGTACCAGGGTCACGGAAGCCTGCGGATCGTCACGGGTGAGGGAAAAGTCATCTATATTGATCCGTATGCCGGCGAGGGATACGACCTTCCTGCTGATCTGATCCTGATCACCCACGGGCATCAGGACCACACCGCTGTCAACCTCATCAAAAGCCGGAATGAGGACTGCCAGATCATCACCTGGAAGGAAGCCCTGGTAAAGGGAGAATACAAAACCTTCGACCTTGGATACGCCACTGTCGAAGCGGTACAGGCCGGAAACAACAAAAACCACAGCATCAGGGAATGTGTCGGATGGCTGATCACCTTCCCGGACGGCATTACCCTGTATGCCACCGGCGACACTTCCACCACGGACCAGATGAAGGAACTGGCCGGACGGAATATTGATTATGCCTTCTTTGTCTGTGATGGGATTTATAACATGGACATGAAGGAAGCGATTGCCTGTGCGAACCTGGTAAAAGCAAAGCACAGCATTCCCTATCACATGGCTCCGGGAAAGCTGTTTGACCAGAAAAAGGCTGAACAGTTTGATGTTCCGGGCCGTCTGATTGTCCCGGCCGGAGAAGAAATCACCCTGAAATAACTTTCACAGCATATGAAAACAACGCTGTCCTTACCGGGCGGCGCTGTTTTCATATGCCTTATCGGATCATTTCCACCTTGATGGTATTTGTGTTTCCCGGCGCACCGTTGATCTGCCCGCCGGTCAGCACCACATTGTCCCCGGACTGAAGCGCGAAGAGATCCTTTGCCAGTTTCAGGTCCTGCCAGAACATTACGTCAATGGAAGAGTAGGCTTCCGTCAGCACCGGCGTGACGCCCCAGGACATGTTCAGCTTCCGCCAGGCTTTCGGATTGGTGGTGGTTCCGATAATGTTTACCGGGCAGCGGAAGCGGCTCACCATCCTGGCGGTCCGCCCGGAGATGGAATTGACCACGATGGCTTTCGCACCCACATCCACCGCCATGGAGCATGTGGCATGAGAGATGGCGTCCAGGTTGTTGTGAATCCGGAATTCCATCGTACGGAAACGTTCCGTATAGTCGATACCGGCTTCGGTAAACTCTGCCGTCTGTGCCATGGTGGAAACAGCCTGTACGGGATATTTCCCTGCGGCGGTTTCCCCGCTGAGCATGATCGCGGAAGATCCGTCATACACAGCGTTCGCCACGTCCGAGATTTCCGCCCGGGTGGGCCGCGGATTGTGGATCATACTCTCCAGCATTTCCGTTGCGGTAATGACCCGTTTCCCGAGCATACGGCATTTACTGATCAGGTATTTCTGCAGCGCGGGCACTTCCATGAACGGGATCTCCACGCCCAGGTCACCGCGGGCGACCATGATTCCGTCCGCCACCTCGCAGATTTCCTCGATATGGTCCACGCCGCTGCGGTTCTCGATCTTGGCGATCAGGTCCACGTCCTTCCCGCCATTCTGGTCCAGCAGGTCCCGGATTGCCTGGATATCCTCCCGGGTGCTGACAAAGGACGCCGCTACAAAATCAATATCGTTTTCCAGGCCGAAAAGAATATCTTTCCGATCCTGTTCGGAAAGGAAATCCTGTTTGAATACCCTGCCCGGAAAATTCATGCTCTTCCGGTCGCTCAGCACACCGCCGGCTTCCACTTTGCAGAGGATATCCTTCCCGGCAATCCGCTGCACGGTAAGAATCACAAGGCCGTTATTGATCAGCACAGTGTCCCCTTCGGAAAGCTCTTCCGGCAGTTTCCGGTAGGATACGGAAACCCGGTTCTCATCCCCGGTAACATCCTCCGTGGTCAGCGTGAATTCCGCTCCGTCCTGCAGCATCACCGGACCGTTTCCGAATGTGCCGATCCGGTATTCAGGTCCTTTCGTATCCAGCATGATGGCGATAGGAAGCTCCAGTTTCTCCCGGACCTGCTTGATCAGGTCGATCCTCCGCAGGTGATCCTCATGGACCCCGTGGGAGAAATTCAGCCTGGCCACATTCATTCCGGCTTTGCAGAGTTCCGTCAGCGTTTCTTCATTGTCACAGGCAGGCCCGATTGTACAGATAATCTTCGTTTTCCTCATGAGGTCTCCCCTCCCTGTTAATTTTTTTACACACCGCTGGTTACCAGTTTTTATGTTACCACACATAAGCATCCGCAACAAGGGAGGACTGCTGTCCGCGAAACTTTCTCTTCCCACTTGCCAGAAAATGGTGTAAAATCAGAGAATCAAAAACAATTATCCGCATTCCTTGCGGCACAAAGGGGCAATGTTCTGATGTTTTCCCTGTTGATTTCTCTTGCGGTCCTGATCGTCGGTTATCTGGTCTACGGTCGTATTACAGAACGCGTTTTTGCGCCGGATGACCGGCAGACACCTGCTGTTGCCATCAACGACGGAGTGGACTGCGTTCCGATGAAGCCCTGGCGGGCCTTTATGGTCCAGCTGCTGAACATTGCCGGCACCGGCCCGATTTTCGGACCGCTGATGGGCGCAGTGTTCGGACCGGTGGTATTCATCTGGATCGTCCTTGGTGCGATCCTCGGCGGTGCGGTGCATGATTATATGAGCGGCATGATTTCCGGCCGCCACGGTGGAAGCTCCATTGCGGAGCTGAGCGGCATTTATATGGGAAACGCGTTCAAATGGGTGATGCGCGTGTTCTCTGTGATTCTGCTGGTGCTGTGCGGCGTTGTGTTCGTGACGAGCCCGGCAGGCCTGATAAACGACCTGCTGGACAAGTCTACGCCTGCCTGGATGAACGGGACGTTCTGGGCGGTTGTGATCCTGATCTATTACCTGCTGGCAACACTGCTGCCGATCGATAAGGTGATCGGAAGACTGTATCCGGTGTTCGGTGTGCTGCTTGTGACCATGGCGGCAGCCGTCATCGGCGGAATCCTGTTCTCCGGCGGAAAGTTCACGATCCCTGAAATATCGCTTGCCAACCTGCATCCTGAAGGAACGCCTGTATGGCCGTATATGTTCATCACGGTGGCTTGCGGCGCAATTTCAGGCTTCCACGCAACCCAGTCCCCGATGATTGCCAAATGCATCACCAGTGAGAAACAGGGACGGAAGATTTTCTACGGCGCCATGATCAGTGAATCGATCATCGCTCTGATCTGGGCCGCAGCGGGCGTGGCCTTCTACGGTGCCACCCAGCTGCTGAATGACGCGCTGAAAGCCGGACCGTCCAAGGTGGTATACGATATTTCAACCGGTGTCCTCGGCACGGTCGGCGGCATTCTGGCAATTGTGGGCGTAATCGTGTGCCCGATTACCTCCGGTGACACAGCATTCCGGAGCGCTCGGCTGATCCTGGCGGAAACCTTCCACCTTGAGCAGAAACAAATCCGTAACCGCCTGGTCATCACCCTCCCGCTGCTGGCTGTCGGCGGGCTTCTGACCTGGTTCGCAATCTCGAACAGCAACGGATTCCAGATCATATGGCGTTATTTCTCCTGGAGCAACCAGACGCTGGCGATGATTTCTCTGTGGGTAGCCACAGCCTATCTCATGAAAGAGAAGAAGCCCCTGCGTGCCATTCTGCTGACCGCGCTCCCGGCCACATTCATGTCCGCTGTCAGCATGACCTATATCCTGAGTGCAAGCGAAGGATTCCGTATCCCCACCACCGTATCCTACCCGGTTGGTATCGTCTTTGCCGCGGCACTGTTCCTGTTCTTCCTCTACAAAGAGAGGAAGACACGCCATACGCTGGCCAATTGCTGAGCATCCTGAACGCATACCCCCAAAGGGAGGTCTACGTATATGATCCGTCCTGTGCAGCGTGATGAACTGTCCTCCTGCGCGTCCCTGATCCGCAAAAGCTTCCAGACCGTAGCGGATGAATTTGGCTTTACTCCGGAGAATGCTCCCCGCTTCACCGCTTTTGCCACCACGGAAGAGCGCCTGCTCTTTCATCTTGACGGAGAACACCGCCTGATGTTCCTCGATGAGGAGAATGGCATCCCCTGCGGTTATTATTCCCTGCGCCTGCAGGAAAACGGCAGCTGCGACCTGGGAAATCTCGCAGTGCTTCCGGAGTACAGGCACCGGGGTATCGGCGGCTTACTGCTGCGTCATGCCATGGAAACCGCCAGGGCGCATCACTGCGATGTCATGGAACTGAGCATTGTGGAGGAAAACCAGGTCCTCCGGAGATGGTATGAGCGCAACGGAGCCATCCATACCGGAACGGAGAAGTTTGATTTCTTCCCATTTACCTGCGGCTATCTGAAGATTGATCTGCAGGCTCCTCCGGCAAAGAAGATTCAGAATATCGCGATAGTCAGCCTCTCCAGCGGAATCATCGGCGAACCGTCCGTTCAGTTTGAGGTGGATATCGGCGTCCGGAGGCTGCAGGAATACGGGCTGAACGTGAAATTCATGCCCCACGCGCGCATGGGACTGCAGTATGTGTTCGACCATCCAAAGGAGCGGGCAGAGGATCTGCTGACTGCCTTCCGCGATCCGGACATTGACATGATCCTGTGCGCCATCGGCGGGGACGATACCTACCGCCTGCTTCCCTACCTGTTTGATCACAACGAACTGGCAGAAGCGGTAAGCGATAAAGTCTTCCTCGGTTTCTCCGATACGACGATCAACCACCTGATGCTCCACAAGATAGGGCTCAAAACCTTCTACGGTCAGGCTTTTCTTTCGGACCTGTGCGAGCTGAGCCCGGAGATGCATCCCTATACGCGGAAATATTTCGAGGAACTGATTACCACCGGACACATCCGGGAGATTACCCCCAGCGACTGCTGGTACAGCGAGCGGCAGGAATTCTCGCCGGATCAGGTGAGCAAAATGCTCCCTTCCCATCCCAACGCCGGATTCGAACTGCTGCAGGGATCTCCTGTGTTCTCCGGGAAAATCCTGGGCGGCTGCATCGATTCCATGTTTGACTTTTTCGATCCCGGCCGCTATGCGGATATGCCGGTGTTGTGCAGCAGGTACCGTCTCTTCCCGGACGCGGAAGACTGGAAGGGCCGCATTCTCCTGCTGGAATCCAGTGAGGAAAAGCCCACCCCCGAAGTCTACCGGAAATCACTGGAGTACCTGAAAGGGACCGGTGTCTTTGATGCTGTTTCCGGCGTGCTGGCCGGTAAGCCTATGGATGAAACCTATGCGGATGAATACAAAAAGCTGCTGGTGGAAGTCATCGGCAAGCCGGATCTCCCGATCGTCTTCAACCTGAACATCGGGCATGCCATGCCGCGCTGCATCATGCCCTTCGGCGTGGAGGCCACCGTGGATGTGAACCGTCAGGTGATCCGTTTCGCCGAATAAATCAGGAGAATGCCGCATTCCCCCTTGACGGATGCGGTTTCGCGGAGTATACTCACCCCAATCTTTCCGGAAAGGAGCTCTTTGTATGACCGTGCGCATTGTTTATCATGAATATATGATGACCGAAGCTTATATTCGCGGCGGCCGCATTTTTGCGTACAGCCATCCGAAGAGCAGAGAAGTGTAGATCCGGAACTGAAGTTGGTATTCAGCGATCACTTATCTCTCATCGGATAAGTGATCGTTTTTTTGTAAAGGAGATGGGAACCATGAAGCTGGTATTCATTTTCGGCAGCGGTGCTGTCGGCAAGATGACCGTGGGGCAGGAACTGATGAAGCAGACCGGTCTGCGCCTTTTCCACAATCACATGACGATCGAACCGGTCATCGCGCTTTTCGGGTATTATAACGGAAAAGTCGTTTCCGAAATGCGGGAATCCATCTTCCGTGAATTTGCCGCTTCCGATCTCCCCGGGATGATTTTTACCTATATGTGGGCCTTCGATCAGCAGGCGGACTGGGATTACGTCGAACATGTGAAAGAGATCTTCGCGCCCTACGGAACGGAATTCTATTATGTGGAGCTGATCGCGCCCCAGGACGTCCGCCTGGCCCGGAACGCCACGGCCAACCGGATCGCAAACAAGCCTTCCAAGGCGGATGTGGCTCTGTCCAATGCCCGCCTGAAGGATGAGGATGCGAATTACCGCCTCGTCAGTGATGAAGGCGAGATCCCCTTTGACAATTACCTGCGGATTGACAACAGCAACCTGACACCGGAAAAAGCCGCGACCCTGATCCGCGAAACTTTCCGGCTGGACAGCTGACACCCGCCCTTCCGCGGGAAAATGATTCATGGTAAGATAAGAAAGAAGCAAGGAGTTGTATTGATATGAATAAAACAGGAACCCGGCGGATTGAAACCCACCGTCTGATCCTGCGCCCCTTCACGATGGAGGACGCAGAAGATATGTTCACTAACTGGGCCTCCGATCCGGAGGTGACAAAATTCCTGACCTGGCCGACACATTCGGGTGTTGATATCACCCGGAAGGTACTTTCCAGCTGGATTGACCGGTATGAGGGCGGCGGCTTTTTCAACTGGGCTATCGAATGGAAGGAAACCGGCCGCGTCATCGGCAATATTTCCGTTGTGAACCTGCACGAAGCGGCGGAAGCGGCGGATCTCGGCTACTGCCTGGGCCGCGCCTTCTGGGGCCGGGGTATCATGCCGGAAGCCCTGCGGGCCGTCATTGATTACCTGTTCGACACGGTGGAGATTCACCGGATCGCCGCCTGTCACGATGTCAACAATCCCAAGTCCGGCCGTGCGATGGAAAAAGCAGGCCTGAAGCAGGAAGCCATTCTCCGCGGTGCCGGAAAGAACAACCTGGGCATCTGCGACGAGGTCTGGCATTCCCTCCTCCGGGAGGACCGGAATCCCCCTCCCCGCAGGGAGAAAGCACAGGTCACTGTCCGCTTCGCCCGGGAGGAGGAACTGGATCAGGTCAATGTCCTGCGCGAGCAGGTGAACCGCGTGCATGTCGAAGGAAAACCGGAGGTTTTCAAGCCCGGGTTCTGCGATGAGTTGCAGAATCATGTCCATACCATCTGGAACGATCCCCGGCAGAAGATCGTCGTGGCAGAAGCGAATGGCCGTATCTGCGGTTTCGCAGTACTGAACCATATCACCCGCCCGGAAAACCCTTTCATGTTTGAGCGGGATTTCCTGGACGTGGACGAATTCGCAGTAGATGAGAACTGCCGGCGGATGGGCATCGCCAGCGCGATGGTCTCCTTTATCCGGGATTACGCCAGGGAGCAGGGCTTCAGGCGGCTCGAGCTGAATATGTGGGAGTTCAACCGCGGCGCGCTGGCCTTCTACGAAGCCGCAGGATTCAGGACCTACAGGAGATATATGGAGATCAATCTGGATTAACGGAGGGAACCCCATGCCTTACGAACTGAAGTCCGCCCGCTACCTGGCCCGGGATATTCTCCTGCGCGCCGTGCGGCCGGGAGATACGGTGGTGGATGCCACCATGGGCAACGGCCATGATACGCTGTTCCTCGCCGGGCAGGTAGGCCCGGAGGGGCACGTCTATGCTTTCGATATCCAGGCGGACGCGGTGGAATCCACCCGGAAGCTCCTGGCGGAGCAGAATCTGTCGGACCGGGTGACGCTCCTGTGCCGGAGCCATGCGGAACTGGTGGAAGCTGTTCCCGCCGGCGTGGCCGCCGTGGTCTTTAACCTGGGATGGCTTCCCGGCGGAGATCACTCGATTACCACCCTGTGTGCCTCCACTGAAAAGGCGGTATCCGCCGCGCTGGAGATCCTGAAGCCCGGTGGCGTTGTCACCGTCTGTGCCTATCCCGGCCACGCGGAAGGTACCCGGGAGCTGGAAATGCTGACGGACCGGCTGGCATCGCTGTCCAACCGGGAATATAATGTGCTCCGGCACACCTTCCTGAATGCCGGTCCCGGCGCTCCGGAATGTTTTGTGATCCAAAAGAATTTTTGACAGAAAGAGGTGTCTCCCCATGCGTTTTGACCTGACCGATCTCCCGGATCTGTCCTCCCTGACGCCTGAAGATCTCCGCGCGCTGTATGCCCAGGCGGAGGAACTGTATCATGAAGTGGAAACCCAGGAGCCGGATGAGGAAGACGAAGAATATGAAGACTGGCTCAATGACCTGGAAGAAATTGAGGACCTGATGGATGAGATTGAGGAACGGCTGGAATCGGCCGGTTCCGGCCGGTAATCCTCCGGTTTCTGAAAAGAGCCTGCGCGTTCATTTGCGCAGGCTCTTTTCTCGGGATTACTGTTCTCTCATTTTCCCCTGGCATAGGCGTACAGGCTTTCCTCGTCGTCAAACATCCTGGCCGCCAGCGCGCTGCCGTCCGCATAGCAAAGCACCGCGTCACCCGTTGCTTCGTCAAATCCCCAGGAAGCAACTTCCTTTGTCGCGTGCATCACATACAGCGTCTGTCCGTTGGAAACAGAATAAATCCGGAAGCTGCTGCAGTTGAAATCCGCTGCCATCAGGTACAGTCCGTTCCGGTTGAATTTAACCTCGGACAGGGAACGGGCCAGGTAAGTGTCCGTAAAGGAGCGGACCAGCTTGCCAGTCTCCAGCTCATAGACCACAATGTGGCCGGCGGCGCCTGCCACCGCCGCATACCGGCTGTCCGCGGAGAAACTGAGGTCAATCGCCTCCACATGATCCCCGACAGAGAAATCGTAGAGCCGTGCAATGGGTTCGTTGCCTTTTTCAAGGTCATAAACCGGAATATATCCGCCCAGGTTCGTTATCAGGTAAAACCGGGTGTCTGGACTGAAAAAGCTCCGGGACAGAATATATCCTGTCGTGGAAGATCCATAAGGGTCGTAAAATCCCAGCGTGGTACCTTCTTCCACTTTCGGGTCCGTATAGTCCGGGATTTCCAGGATACTCCCCTCGTATTTGTCCAGGGTGTACTGGCTGCCGTTCCCCGGAGACAGTTCCAGGTAGGCTTTTTTGTTCCGCGCGGCAATCGTATCCGGATTTCCGGGAAGTCCGCGGCTGTATTCCGTTGCCCGGTAAACAACCAGGCGGTCTCCCGCGGGACTCATCGCCTTCAGTGTTCCGGGAACATCCGCATACCAACTCCCGTCCGAAACGCGGTAGAAAGCGTTGGCATCAAAGAAATACTGTTCGTCCGGTGTGACGCCGAGGCAGTTATTCTCCGTTGTGTAAACCACTTCCCCCGTAAGGGCATTATAGGCGTTCCCGCAATCCAGGATGATCCCGCCGGTCCACACCGGAGCGCAGTCCCCTGTGGTGAGATTCGCCTTGGCCGCATCCGCCTTCCAGCGGATTTCATCCGTGGAAAGGTTCATCACAAAGCACTGGTCGTACTGATGCACAAAAATCCATTGTCCGTCCGGCGAAACGGTATAACCTGCTATCATTTTATTCTCCGGCATTTCCACGCAGAAATACTTTTCCGAACCGGTTTCCTTTACAAAGATCCGGTACGAAAGAAAATTCTCGCAGAATGTAATAAACCGGTCATTTCGCAGCGAGGCGGAAGTGAAGAACTGATCCTCATCAATCTGGAAAACATAAGGGAAATTCTCATCGCTGACCGCCGGTTCCCAGCAAACCAGTCCCTGTGAGAAGGCAATGAGCACGTTTTCCCCTTCAAAGATCGCGTTGGCCGCCCATGGAATCATTGCTTCCTTCAGGTGTTCACCGGTGGCGGCATCCACGATGCAGACGGTATGCCCCGCCATGGCTGTCACAACCAGGCGCGTGCTTTCCGCATTCCAGTGGACGGATGTGATGTCATGGCTGAAAGGCAGCGAAACCCACAGGCGCTCCCCCGATGCCGCATCGCACAGTGTCAGACCGGCGCGGGAATCAATTACCGCAATCTTTGTCCCGTCCGGGGAAAAGCAGCAGTCAGGATCATAGTTCACCAGACCCGGGAAATCCAGCTCTGCCTCCACGGCGAAGTCTCCCATAAAGCAGGAAACTGCCAGCGCTTCCCGGATTTCATCCTTTGCGTAATTATCCACCGTCTCGGAAACGGCTTTTGCCTCCAGCGCGAGCCGGGTCGCTTCCGGCTTCCGGTTAATGGATGAATAGTAGACAGATTTTTCAACCAGCAGGTCGCACTCATTCCGGGCTGCGGTGGCGCGTTCCTCTCCGATCAGGACATTCTGCTCCCTGATCTGCTCGTTCTGGCTGGTGATCTGTTCATTCTGCTCCGTCAGCTGGCTGTTCTGCGACTCAATCTGCTCATTCTGCGCACGGATATGCCCGTTCTGAATCAGCGCATAGGCCAGGAAGCTACCCAGAACCGCCATCGCGGTCAGCGAAGCAGCCAGCACGTTGCGAAGCACTCTCCGCCGGTGGCGCTGGTACAGGCCGTCGAAGCTTGTTCCGACCATCGGTGCAAGAATCCGGAACTTTTCTTTTTTCAGTCTTTTCAGGTTCTCTGCCAGGCTTCCGCCCCGGACGTCCGCCGCCAGCGGCTCGCGTTCCCGCCTGTTTCCGTTCTCATCTGTTTCATACAGCAGCAATTCCGGAAAACTGTCCTGCGGTTCCCCTTCCACAAGCACCGCCAACACCCGGTCCCGCCCTTTGCGTGAGATGAAATATTCCACTTCCCGCAGGCACCAGCGGCTTTCCAGATATCGGGGGGAACAAATGCAGATCAGCCAGTCACTGTTATCCAGGGCGGTTTCAATATCCTTCCCCAGGTCAGAAGACAGGGGCAGTTCCTCCTGGTCCCGGAAGACCTTTCCGAGGTGCCTTTCCTTTTCCGTCCGCAGGGCCGAAGGAATCCCGTATGTTTCGATCATACGGTGAAGCTTTTTGGCAATCTCCTGGTCCGGGGTCTGATGCCGGTAGCTGATAAACGCGGAGTACTGTCCGGAAAGCATAAGGAAGTCCCCCCTGTTGTTTATTTTTCATCATCATCTCGGTCGCTGTCCCTATGTTATCACACAACAGGCTGAACAACAAGAAAAGCCTGCGCGTTCATTCGCGCAGGCTCTTTTCACGGAATACTTCGGGAAGGGCTGCCGCGGTATCCCCCGCAGTCATGCTCACATCTCCCATTCTCTCCTGGGCAATCTCCCCGGCCCGGCCGTTGATCCACGCCGCGGCCGCCGCTGCCTTCACGGGAATATCCGGATGTACTGCGGCCACCGCTGCCAGCACGCCGCTGAGCACGTCCCCGCTTCCGCCGGACGCCATGCCCGGCGCCCCGCGGTCTGTCAGGATCGTTTCCGTTCCGTCCGTCACGATAGTGGCCGGCCCCTTCAGCAGCAGCGTCACCCGGTGCTTCCGGGCGAACTCCTCCGCCAGGGGAATCGGATTGTTTTGGATCTTTTCCATGCTTTTGCCGCTCAGCCGTGAAAACTCCCCGGGATGCGGTGTCAGGATCACGCTTGCCTTTGTTTCCGCCAGGCCTTCGCACTGCATTCCCGCCAGGGCATTCAGTCCATCCGCATCCAGGATCAGCGTGCCTTCCGCCTGCTGCAGCAGATACTTCACCGCCTTCGCGGTCTCTTCCGTGTTTCCGGCGCCCATCCCGAAGGCCGCGGCGCGGATGCCCCGCAGCGCTTCTGCGAAGGTTTCCTCCCGGAACAGCAGGTTCCCGTCCGTCTCATCCAGCGGGAACAGCGTGGCTTCCAGCACTTCCGGAACCATCTTTTCGCACAGGCTGCGCGGCGCGCAGAGGCGCACGATGCCGGCACCGCTCCGCATGCCGGCATTGGCCAGGGCGGCCAGCCGGATGGCACCGGAATAGCGGAGCGATCCGCCGATCAGGGCAATCGTTCCGTAATCTCCCTTGTGGCTGAAATGCTTCCTGGGCGGAAACAATTCATACACGTCCTCCGCCTCCAGCAACTTCATTCCCCGTCCCTTGGGCGGAATACCGATATCCACGCAGACCTTCTCCCCGATCAGGTCCCCCGCCATGTTCAGGAAGTGACCGGGCTGCCAGCTGCCGACGCAGACCGTCAGGTCGCTCCGTACCGCTTCCGCCGCCATACCGTTGTCGCCGTTCAGGCCGCTGTTGATGTCCGCACTGACCACATAGGCCCCGCTTTCATTGATCAGGCGGATCATTCTTGCTGCTTCGCCCTCCGCCTGCCCGTGGAACCCGGTGCCGAAAATACAGTCCGCGACGGATCCGTAATCCCGGAGCGTTTCCACCTCCGCCCATTTCCGGACCGGGATGTTCCGGGCAGTGCAGCAGCCAAACCAGAACTTCCCGTCCGGCGTAAATTTCTCTTCCTGCAGCAGGATTTCGCAGGGAATGCCGGCTTCCTGCAGCATCATGGCTGTCACATATCCATCCCCCGCGTTATTGCCCGTTCCGCAGACGACTGCCACCGGCGGCTTCCATTCCGCTGCGCGGAAGATGCCTTCCCCGGCCCGGCGCATCAGCTCCATCCCCGGCACAAAGGACGAGATGGCAATCGCGTCACTCATCCGCATTTCCCCGACTGATAACAGATCCTGCATTGTTTCTCCCCGCCTGATGAAAGATTCGTTTCCTGTAAGTAAAAGCATACTCGGTTTTCCCGCTTTTGAAAAGCTTTTTCCCCTTCCCCGGACTGCATTTGGCATCTTGACAGTTCTGTATTTTTGATGTATTAATTATCCAAAGTGCAGAAAAAAAACTGCGCTGTGGAGGAGGTACTTCTATGTCATTCACTTTCCAGCCGATGATGGAGAGCCGTCCGATTCGCGAGATCGCTTACGATGTACTGAAGAAAGCCATCATCACCGGGGAAATCCCTGCCGGAGAGCGGATCGTTGAAACCGAATATGCCGACCGCCTGCATATTTCCAGGACTCCCCTGCGCGAAGCGCTGCGCAAGCTGGAGAGGGACGGGCTGGTGGAATATGTGATGCGCCGCGGTGTGATCGTGCATGCGTTCACCACCGAGGACGTGGATCAGATTTATACCATCCGTAATTCCCTGGAAATGCTGACGCTTCCCTATATTATCGAGAATGCTACGGCTGAAGATATCGCCGCCCTGCGGGAGAAGCTGGCTGAAATGGATAAACTCATGGAGAAGGACGATATCGAGTCCATCTCTCCCCTGGCCCGCGAATTCCACACCTCGCTGACCGCCATTTCCGGCAAGAACCGGATTCTCCGGGTCATCGAGGGCCAGGATGAATACATCCGCCGTTTCTCCGCCATGGCCATCAAGCAGGAAAACCGCCGCAGCGCCGCCCACGAGGAGCATCACCGCCTGGTGGACCTGGTGGAAAAGCGGGATCTGCCCGCCTTCGAATCCCTGATGAAGCAGCACATTGAGCGCAGCAAGGACTGCTGCCTGGCTGCCCTGGCGGCCCGGAAGCAGAATCGCGACCTGTGAGCCAAAATAATCCTTGCTTTTTAACTGTCGCTGTGTTATGATCGTTGGGCTGATTTGTAAGGAGGTTTGTTTCTATGGCTACCGTGCTTTCCATCGTGCTGATCATTGCGGCACTGTTTTTGATTGTTACTGTTCTGCTTCAGTCTTCTGATGACGGCGGTATCGGCGCCCTCACCGGCAAGAGCGACAGTTATTTCAGCAAGGCCAAGTCCAAGACTTTTGAGGCCAAGCTGGCCCTGGGCACCAAGATTGCTGCCGGCCTGTTTGTTGTGCTGTCCATCCTGCTGCTGGTTGTGAAGTAATCGGAACGGATATGGAAAACTGCCTCCCGTGTGGAGGCAGTTTTTTTGTTTCCATTTACTCCTCAATGCCGTTGATCTTGAACCG
The DNA here is from genome assembly GCA_017447185.1 of Clostridia bacterium. GTDB lineage: Bacteria > Bacillota > Clostridia > Christensenellales > Aristaeellaceae > Aristaeella. The sequence continues at coordinate 32,472 of JAFSOC010000029.1, forward strand.
CAGGCGCTGGGGAGCGATCCCCTTTTCCTTCCCCAGTTCAAACATCGCCTGCATCAGTTTGGCTTTGGCCACCCGTTCCGTCATTTCTTCCGAGGAAACGCTGACCTTCAGGTCGGAATGTTCCGGATCTTCGCAGATGAGCATAAAGACCGCCGGTTCGACGGTGCGGTCCACATGCCAGCGGATCCGGATCGTTTTTTCTGTATCCATGCTGTCACCTCGTCCAGCTTATTTCATTTCAGTAACCAGGATCTTCCGGGCTACATTTACGCATTCGGGAATCCCGGCACCGCTGGCCAAATCCGGCCGTCCGCCGCCGCGTCCGACCCGGCGGATCAACTCCGCCATGTCCACCTTCACGTCCGCGGAACGGGCAAAGGTCAGCCGTTCCCCGGCTGCCAGCAGCAGCAGTTTTCCCTTCTCTTCGATGTACTCGGAAACCGCGGCCGAAACAGCCCGCGGGTCCGCTTCCCCGGTGATCACGGCAGCCAGTGTGATGCCCTTCAGGTCGCCGGTGCTTTCCGCCTGCCGGAACTGCTCCAGCAGTTCTTTCGTTTCAAACCGGTTGGCTTTCCGTTCCGCTTCCGCCAGCCGGCTTTTCAGTTCACTGGCAGAGCGGCTCAGTTTCTCCACCGGGCAGCTCAGGGCGGCGCCTGCCTTGTCCGCGCAGCGCATGTATTTCCGGAACACCGCCGCCGCCCGTCCTCCGCAGACGAAGGAAATCCTTGCCTTCCCCTTTGCGGGAATCACCGACAGGATCTTCAGCATGCCGATCCGTCCCGTGGAGGACGGATGGGTACCGCCGCAGGCCACCATTTCAAAGTCGCCCATGGCCACAATGCGCACATGCTCCGTTACCGTCGGCGCTTTCCGCAGTGGAAGCTGCGCCAGCTCTTCCTCTTCCGGGAACCAGCAGCGGATCGGCGCATCCAGCCGGATACGTTCATTCACCGTATCCTCCAGCAGGCAGATTTCTTCCTCTGTCAGGTGGGTCCGCTCACCGGGCAGCGCCACGTCAATGGTGGAATCCTCCTGGCCCAGGTGCAGTCCGATCGTTGTTCCCTGCAGTTTTTCCCAGATGGCTCCGGCCAGCATATGCTCGCCGCCGTGCTGCTCCATGTGGTCCGTCCTGCGCTTTCCGTCGATCACGCCGTGCACCGCGGTTCCTTCGGGAACAACCTTGTCCAGCGTATGCCAGACTTCGCCTTCCCGGTCCACTTCCACGTCCGTAACCTCGGCTTCTCCGCCTGCAAATACAAACTTCCCTGTATCAAAGGGCTGTCCGCCGGAGGTGGGATAAAAAGCACTGCGGTCCAGTGCCGCTTCCCAGGTGCCCGCTTTCTTTCCTTCCCGGACCCGGGTCACCGTTCCGTCAAACTCCCATAAATAGGAATCTTCATAATAAAGCCGTTCTGTCATACTCTTCCCCATTAAACTCTAATGATCACTGCGTTATGCCATCTGTTCCGGATGGAAGCACTCGTCAAAGGCCTCCGCCGTCAGAAATCCAAGCTCCACACAGGCTTCCTTCAGGGAGACACCGTCCCGGAAAGCCTTCTGCGCGGTCTTCGCCGCCTTTTCATATCCGATCACCGGATTCAGGGCTGTCACCAGCATCAGGGACCGGGAAACGTTCTCCGCCATTTTCTCCCGGTTGGCCTTGATGCCGCAGACGCAGCGCCCCCGGAAGGAATTCATGCTTTCCGCCAGCAGACGTGCGCTCTGCAGGAAGTTGTAGGCGCATACCGGCAGGAAAACATTCAGTTCAAAATTGCCCTGGCTGGCCGCCATGCTTACGGCCGTATCGTTGCCCATGACCTGGACCGCCACCATCGTCACCTGCTCGCACTGGGTGGGATTGACCTTTCCCGGCATGATGGAGGATCCCGGTTCGTTGGCGGGAATCGTAATCTCGCCCAGTCCCAGCCGCGGCCCGCTGGCCAGCCAGCGGATATCGTTGGCGATCTTCATCAGGTCGCAGGCCAGCGCCTTCAGCGCGCCGTGGGCTGCCACCATCTCGTCCAGGGACGTCAGGGCGTGGAATTTGTTTTCCGCTGTATGGAAAGGAATCCCGAGGGTTTCCGCCAGGATTTCCGCGCTCAGCCGGTCGAATCCTTCCGGCGCGTTCAGTCCGGTGCCCACCGCCGTGCCGCCCAGGGCCAGCTCATGCAGCGGCTCTCCCGCGGCGCGGATCAGCTCCAGGTCCCGCTCCAGGCTCGCCCGCCATCCGGAAATCTCCTGGGAGAAGCGGATCGGCGTCGCGTCCTGCAGGTGCGTACGTCCGCATTTCAGGGCGTCCCGGTTTTCCTCTTCCAGGCCGCGCAGCGTTTCCGCCAGTTCCTTCAGCGCCGGCAGCACCAGCTCCTCGATGGCCGTAGCCGCCGCGATATGCAGTGCCGTCGGGAATGTATCGTTGGAGGACTGGCTCATGTTCACGTCGTCATTCGGATGCAGTAGCGTCCTGCCGGCAATGGCGTTTCCCCGGTTGGCAAGCACCTCGTTCACGTTCATGTTGCTCTGGGTGCCGCTTCCCGTCTGCCAGACCACCAGCGGGAAATGATCCTTCAGCGCACCGGAGCGCACTTCCTCCGCCGCGGCGCAGATGGCAGCGCATTTCTCTTCCGTCATCTTCTCCGGCCGCAGCTGCCGGTTGGCCCGGGCTGCCGCTGCTTTCAGCGCAGCAAAAGCGCGGATAATTTCCTCCGGCATGGGCTCCCTGCCACTGCCGATGGGAAAATTGTTACGGCTCCGTTCTGTCTGTGCACCCCAGTACCGGTCCGCCGGTACCCGCACCTCGCCCATGGAGTCGTGTTCAATCCTGTATTCCTGCGATGCCATGTCTCGTCGCCTCCTTGCCAATGCCATAAAAATATCATCTTTTCGCCTTCAGTTCAACTGTTTCCGGCGATTTGACGAAACCTCCGATTTCCTTATAATAAGTCTGTAATGACCATACATTTTATCTGCTGATCACTGATCACAGATATCGGAAAGGAGGCGCGTGGATGGATCTGCCCCGCCCGGTTTCGGATCTGATCAGCCGCCTGGAGCAGGCCGGCTTTTCCGCCTACGCGGTAGGCGGCTGTGTCCGCGATACCCTCCTTTCCCTGGTGCCTCATGACTGGGACCTGTGCACCTCCGCCCGTCCGGAGGAAATGATGGAAGTTTTCCGCGGCGAACATGTGGTGGAGACCGGGCTGAAGCACGGGACCCTCACCGTCGTCCTGGATCATATCCCCTATGAAATCACCACCTTCCGCACCGACGGGAGCTATACCGACCACCGGCATCCGGATTCTGTCACCTTTGTGGAGGATGTATCCGGGGATCTTTCCCGCCGGGACTTCACCGTCAATGCCATGGCTTATTCCCCCCACACCGGCCTGGTGGATCTTTTCGGCGGGCAGGAGGACCTGGATCTCGGCGTCATCCGCTGCGTAGGCGTTCCGGAAGAACGCTTCCGGGAGGACGCTCTGCGTATCCTCCGGGCCCTGCGCTTTGCCGCTGTCTTTGATTTTGCCATTGATCCGGAGACGGAAAAAGCGCTGCGCCTGCTGGCCCCCTCCCTTTCCAATGTGGCCGCGGAGCGGATCCGGGAAGAGTTCTTTAAACTGCTGTGTGGCCCGGGCGCCGGGCGGATCCTTCGGGCTTTTCCGGATGTGCTGGCCCATATCGTGCCGGAGATTTCCGTCATGGTGGGCTATGACCAGCTGAACCACCATCATTCCTATGATCTCTGGGAGCATACGGTCCAGGGACTGGAAAACGTGCCGGCGGATCCGGACCTGCGCCTGACCATGCTCCTGCACGATACAGGAAAACCGGCTGTCCGCGTCATGGATGACAAGGGCGAAGCCCACTACCGCGGTCACCAGGCCGCTTCCGCCGAAATCGCGGAGCGGGTTACCGACGACCTGCGCTGCGACCGGGAGACCCGGGACCGGGTGATCCGCCTGGTGCGGTATCACGATATTCCCCTGCGCACGGAAAGCGGAGAGGTCAACCTGGACCGCTCCTTCCTGCTGCGCCGCCTCAACAAGTTCGGCGAGAAGGATCTTCGCGCCCTGTTCCTGATTCACCGGGCGGACCGAATCGCCACCGGCTATTCCACCCGGGAGAAGGAAGACCGCCGTATGGCAGAGCGGATGGCCGCCCTGGATGCGCTCCTGGCCGAACAGCCCTGCTTCACCCTGAAGGACCTGGCTGTCAACGGGAACGATCTGAAGGCCTTCGGGTTGAAAGGACCTGCCCTCGGAGAAGCCCTTCAGCAGCTGCTGGAAGCCGTTATGGATGGCAAAGTTGCCAACGAAAAAGATGCTCTTAATGATTTTGTAACAAAGTTTATAAAAATTTAAGATTTTTGCTCAAAAAATGATTGCCTTTTAAAAACCCCTGTGATACACTGTAGCAGTTAGCCCTGGTTTGCCTCCGGGCGGCTGCACGCGTTGACAGCGCGTGTTCCGGCGGTAAATCAACCCGTCTCTTTTCTGGGCACTGTCCTGCCGTTCCTTCCAACGCGGCCGGGTAGTGTTGTCGTGCGCCTGCTTTCACCTGGCGCCGGCGCGGAGTCGTGTTTCACCGGGTCCGGTAGGGTTGTCGGCCTGCGTGGAGCTCACTTTTTCAAAACATACGGAGGTGTAATACGAAACATGGCACGCATTGCAGGTGTTGACCTGCCAAGAGAAAAGCGCGTTGAAGTCGGCCTGACCTACATTTACGGCATCGGCCTGACCACATCGCAGAAGATGCTCGCGGAAGTCGGCGTTAATCCCGACACCCGGGTGAAAGATCTCTCCGAGACCGAAATCAGCAAGCTGCGTGAATATATTGAGCATCATCTGAAGGTGGAAGGTGATCTTCGCCGTGAAGTATCTCTCAATATCAAACGCCTCATCGAAATCGGCTGCTACCGCGGTGTTCGTCACCGTCATGGCCTTCCTGTCCGCGGGCAGAATACCAAGCAGAACGCCCGTACCCGCAAGGGCCCCAAGAAGACCATCGCCGGCAAGAAGAAAGCTACCAAGTAAGCTTTATTTCAAAGCTTCTACTGAATTGATTCCCGCCTGAAGGCGGGTTACGGAGGGAGAAAATCAATGGCACCTAAGCAAAAGCTGAAGAAGGCTACGCGTAAACGCCGTGAGCGCAAAGTCGTTGAACGTGGCGCTGCGCATATCCGTTCTTCTTTCAACAATACTATCGTGACCATCACCGACACCCAGGGCAATGCTCTTTCCTGGGCGAGTGCGGGTGGTCTGGGCTTCCGCGGCAGCAAGAAATCTACTCCTTTCGCCGCGCAGATGGCCGCTGAAACCGCTGCCAAGGCCGCTATGGAATACGGTCTGCGCACGGTGGAAGTCTATGTCAAAGGACCCGGGTCCGGCCGTGAGGCTGCTATCCGTTCCCTGCAGGCCGCCGGTCTGGATGTGAACATGATTAAGGACGTGACGCCCATCCCCCACAACGGTTGCCGTCCGCCCAAGCGCCGTCGCGTGTAATTTAAGGAGGACAGACGAAAATGGCAGTAAATAAACAGCCGATCGCCAAGAAGTGCCGGAGCTTCGATATTTCCCCGGCCGTCATGGGCTATGGCAATAAAAAGTCTACCCGGAATCCCGGCGGAAACCGCCGCCGGAAGGTCTCCGAATACGGCGCGCAGCTGCAGGAAAAGCAGAAGGTGAAGTTCGTATACGGCGTCCTGGAAAAGCAGTTCCATAAGTATTATCTGAAGGCCGCCAATATGAAGGGCATCACCGGTGACAACCTGCTCCGCCTGCTGGAGCTGCGTCTGGACAACGTTGTGTTCCGTCTCGGCCTGGCCAAGACCCGCCGCATGGCCCGTCAGATCGTGAATCACGGTCACATCCGGGTCAACGACATCAAAGTGGACATTCCTTCCTACCAGGTGAAGGTGGGCGACAAGATCACCCTCCGCAAGCGCAGTGAGGAAATGGAAATGTTCAAGTCTCTGCGTGAAGGCACCGGCACCCTGACCCCCAAGTGGCTGAGCTTCGACGCCCAGAACCTGGCCGGTACGGTTGCTGCTCTTCCCACCCGCGAGGATATTGACCTGCAGGTACAGGAGAACATGATCGTCGAATACTACTCCCGTTAATGATGAATGGACGACCCAATTGAGGAGGGCAATACGAAATGATCGTCGAAATCGAAAAAGCCCGCATCGAATGCGTCGAAGTTGGTCAGAACGGTTCTTACGGCCGGTTTATTGTAGAGCCGCTGGAACGCGGTTTCGGCCACACGCTGGGCAACTCCATGCGCCGCGTACTTCTTTCCTCCCTCCCCGGTGTGGCAGTCTCGTCCGTGCACATCGACGGTGTGCAGCATGAGTTCACCACGATCCCGGGAGTCAAGGAAGATGTTACGGAGATCATCCTGAACCTGAAATCCATCGCCTGCAAGATGTTCGCAGACGGCCCCAAGCAGCTCAACATTGATGTGAAGGGTCCCTTCGAACTGAAGGCCGGAGATATCAAAACGGATGACGAAGTGGAAATCGTAAACCCGGACCTGCATATCGCCACCCTGAATGAAGATGCCCATCTGCAGATGCAGCTGACCATCGAACGGGGCCGCGGCTATGTGAGCGCCGACAAGAACAAGACCGCCAGCATGCCCATCGGTGTGATCCCGATCGACTCCATCTTCACCCCCGTGAAGAAGGTCAACTACATGGTGGAAGACACCCGTGTAGGCCAGATCACCGACTATGACAAGCTGACCCTTGAAATCTGGACCAACGGTACGCTGAAGCCTGAAGAGGCAATTTCCAGCGCTGCGAAGATCCTGAACGAGCATCTGAATCTGTTCATCAGCCTGACCGATCAGGTCATGCCTGTGAGCATGGTTCAGCCCGAGGACGACAAGAAGGACAAGGTTCTGGAGATGACTATCGAAGAACTGGACCTCTCCGTCCGCGCCTATAACTGCCTGAAGCGTGCCGGCATCAACAGCGTTGCTGAGCTGGTGCAGAAAAATCAGGACGACATGATGAAGGTTCGCAACCTCGGCCGCAAGAGTCTGGAAGAAGTTGAGCAGAAGCTCAACGCGCTCGGACTGGGCCTGCGACCCAACGAAGACTAAGAGGAGGAAATTCCCATGGCTAACCAACGCAAGCTGGGTCGCACGGCTGATCAGCGCAAAGCGCTGCTTCGCAATCAGGTGACCAATCTGATCTGGTATGGCCGCATTGAAACGACCATCTCCAAGGCTAAGGAAGTCCGCCGGATCGCCGATCGGATGATCACTCTGGCTGTGCGCGAATGCGACAATACGGTTTCCACCACCAAGGAAACCCATAACGACAAGGGACAGCTTGTTACCCTGGAGGTCGTGAATGACGCTCCTTCCAAGCTGCATGCCCGCCGCCTGATGATGGCTTATCTCTACGACCTGAAGGAAGAAAAGAAGGACGACGAGAACAAGGCCGATTATCGGGAACGTACCAAGGACAACAAGCACCCTGTTGTGGAGAAGCTCTTCCGGGAAATCGGACCCAAGTACAAGGCCCGCAATGCCGAAAAGAACTGCTCCGGCGGCTACACCCGCATCTATAAGCTCGGACCGCGCCGCGGCGACGCCGCCGAAATGGTCATCCTCGAGCTGATCTGATTCTGTTTCCCAACACATCAAGCAATCAAACGCGCCTTCCTATTTGCACAGGGAAGGCGCATTTTTCGAAGGAGCACCGTTATGCAGACTTTCTACACGGATCAGTCCTATAATGATATCAACCGCCAGCTGCATCGCCGGCTGTTTATCCTGTATGCAGTCCTGGCTGTTCTGCTGGGCCTGTTCCTGTGGGCCATGATCACCCGCATCGAGTGGCTGGCCATGGTATCCGCCAGTCTGGCCGGATGCTTCGCCATCTTCTTTGTGGATCTGTTCTGCATGCCGCTGGTCCGCTACCGCCGCCTGGTGCGCTCCGCCCTGTCCGGCCGGAGCCATGACAGGGCGATTGAATTCGTCCGGACGGAAACGGATCCCTCCGTGGTGGACGGTGTCACCTGCCGCGGCCTGATCTTCCTCGGCGATCCGGATAAGCACGGTTCCCGTGAAATGCTTCTCTACTGGGACGAAGAGCTTCCCCTCCCCGCCCTGGAGAGCGGCAAAACCTATACGATCCGCTATACCGGAAAGAATATTATCGGGATTCAGTCGGAGGCTGCCTGAACCGGCAGATCCGTCATCCCGCCTTTGATCAGATAAAACAGCGTCGATCCGTCGACGGTCACGGCATCATGCATGCCGTCCCAGTCACTGAGGATCACCGTATGCGTTCCGCCGCTCAGCGTGTGGAACGTAAATTTTTTATATCCATCTTTCCATTCCGCGTCCTTTGGAAGCGTTCCGCTGAAGGTTACCGTCAGCAGCCGGTCGTATGCCGCCTCAAAGGTGTTCCAGGGGATTTCCTTCCCGTTCAGAAAGCACCGCTTTGCCGCGTCTTCATCCTCCGTGCTTTCCGCTTCCTGCAGCACATATTCCCGCACTTCCCCGTTTTCCTCCACCGTCACCCGCTCCAGGGACTCAAGCGGTGTCAGCACAGGGTATTTTGCCACCGTGTCCATCGGTTTCGTCTCGAGGAAGGCAGCCATGGTGAAATGGCTCACCGTGAAGATTTCTTCCCCGAACCGCACATAGTCCGCCAGGTCATCCGGCGCGCCGCCGATGATCAGCATGACCGTGTTTTCCGCATGCTCCGTTACGTCGTAGACCCCGCTGTCGGATACGGTGCCGGTGCTGCCCGCCGCCATATGGAAATAAAGGATCCTGCGCGGAATATCAAACCCGTACTTCTCCAGATTCTCCTCCGTCGCCGGCGCCGTATAGGCGCCCAGGCGAAGGTTCTCCGCACTCTTCTTCAGATTCTGCATGGTTTCTTCGTCTGTCGGATAGTGGAAAGGCACTGTCACAGCCCAATTGCTGGCCGCATCCCTGTCCGTGATGTCACCCTGCAGCACCCATTCAGTGATCACCTTTTCACTGTCATAGATGGTAATCCGGTCCAGCAGGGACGCGTAAATCTCCGGCCGCGGCACCGGGTGCAGCAGCTCATATTCAATGTTCAGGTCCTCCACCAACGCCGCGGCAACAGCATACAGGCGATCATCCCCGTCCGCGGTCACATAGTGCCAGTCATCCTCCAGGCCCGTATCGTTGCCGATCCGGATCGTCTTTTCCGTCTGGTCCGTGTAGCGGGCAGTTACGGTCACCAGCGGCTCCTCCAGTCCGAAATCCGCGGGATTTGTGCGGTAGACTTCCGGATCCTCCGTCAGGATTTCCTCGTAACGCAGCTGCGTCACAGCCTCCTGCAGCAATTGTCCCTGCTGCTCCGCCACGGTCCAGTCCCCGCCGTTCTCCGGCATCAGTGTGCCGTTTTCCGTGCGGTATAGGGTCCAGGCTTCCTTCCCCCGGCGACAGACCGTTACGGAAACCAGCTCTTCCTCCTGCCGGTTGATCAGCATGCCCCAGTGGACTTCCTCCTCCGGGATTTCCTCCACCGGTTTGCGCGACAGCAGTACCGCAGCTGTCACGCTGCCTGCCAGCAGCACAAGTACCGCCGCCAGCCAGATCAGCCGCCGGTGTTTCCTCTCCTGATGCTGTTTTCTTTCAACCTTCTGCATAATACCCTTCTATACACTGCTCATATCACTGATCACTGACCATTTGTTATCTTCTCCGCCGCCGTGCCAGCACCAGCAGCGCCGCCAGCAGTACCGCCGCCGGCAGGGCTGCCACCATTACGGCGCCCGGGCCGATACTGCCCGTGCCCAGCGCCGGTCGGATGGCTTCCTTCGCCAGGATTTCCAGGTCGGATGCTTCCAGGTTCAGCAGGAACTCCGCCATCCGGACAATCAGCTGCTGGATATCCGTCATCGCGTAAACCTGCTCGTTTACCAGCGCGCCGGAGCATCCGATCACGCAGGCCCGGGATACATAGCCTTCACCGGTAATCCGCCGGGCCTGCAGTGCCAGGGCAAACGGTCCGTCCTGGTCCCCTTCAGCCTTCTCCAGGTTGGTTTCCGTGCCTGTCAGCTGCTTCAGGAAGGCGGTGTCCCCGCTCTTCAAAAGCGTGGCGGTGATCAGGTTCCGGTCCGTGTCTTCCGGTTCCTCGAATCCCCTGCTCCCCGGCAGCAGGATCCGGTCTGCGCCGGATCCGATCAGGTCCATCGTCAGGTCTGTAGAGCACATTTCCGGAATCAGGTACATCCGGTTGCCGTTATAGTATGATCCGCTATCCGCCCGGTCCGCCAGCACAATGCCTTCCAGCGGCAGGAAACCGTAGCTCCGCAGCAGCGCTGTATATCCCGGCATCCTGGCCAGCGGATCCGTATAGTCACAGGTAAACAGGAAGCTCCCGCCCTTCTCGGCGAAGGCTTTCACCTTGTTCATTTCTTCCTCGTTCAGATCCTTCTGCGGGCTGAAGAAGACAAGCACATCCCCCGGATCAGGCACGTAGTCCGGATCTGTCAGGTCTGCATAGGCGATTTCAAAACGGTTGGCTGCCAGCAGCCCGTCAAAATGCGTCACGGTCTCCCCATCCAGTTCGCCGTGCCCCTGGACGATGACGATCCTGGATACCTGCTCCCGGGTCACGTAGGCGATGGCGTTGGTGATACTCCGTTCATAGGTCCAGCCGCTGTAGGTGTATTCCCCGGTCTCCGTATTCATGCTCAGGCTGACATAGTCTTCCGGTCCCAGCGTCCGCCATCTTCCGGTTTCTTCGCAGTAGACAATCAGTGAGTTCTCTCCCGGTGTTTCCGTATCCGTCGCAAAGCGGCTGATCAGCGCCGGGTTCAGGCTCGGCTCCAGCTGCTCCCAGGTTACCTTGTCGCTGGCGGCCGCGTACCGGTTCAGCAGCTCCATCAGCGGCGCGTCCTCATCCCCCTTGCGGAACAGGGCATACATGTGCACCGGATGCTGCAGGTTCTCCAGCGTATCCTTTGTCACAGCGCTGTGAGTGGAAATGCTGTTAAAGGAGAAGTCCGCACGCCATCCGTTCCGCTTTTCCAGCTGCTCCGCGCCGATATTCACCGCGATCAGGCTGACTGCCACCGCCACTGCGACCGCAGCGGAAAAGCGTCTGGTGCGTTTCCGGCCGGCACGGGCCTGCTTTTCTTCCCGGGTCGCGGGATCCTTGTGTCCGATGCGATACGTCCTGCCGCCGATCCGCTCCCGGTCCAGCTTGTAGATCGTCAGCATCACGAACAGAGCAATCACCGACAGGTCAAACAGAATACCCGAAAAGCTCAGCTGTCCCATCAGGAACGATTCATTCCGGGCGTACAGGGAGCAGAACCGCAGTACCTCGGCGATCCATTCCGCGTGTACTGCGTTCTCCAGCAGGTCCAGGATCCACAGCAGGAAATTGGCCCCAAAGGCCAGCACCGCTGCCGTCACCGGCGTCCCCGCGCATCCGCTCAGGAACATGTCCAGCGCAACGAAAGCGCATCCCTGCAGGAAGAATCCCAGGTAATTCACCGCCAGCTCCGCGGGATACACCTTCCCGTAAATCGCCACAATCAGCACATACAGCAGCGTCAGCGCCGTAGCCATCAACAGCACCGTCACCGCCGCCAGGTATTTCCCGATCACAATCCGTGGAAGAGATACGGGGCTGGTCATCAGCAGCTGGTCTGTTTTCTTCTGCCTCTCCTCCGCCAGCAGGCGCATCGTCAGCACCGGGCTCAGCAGCATCCACAGGTAGCTCATTTCGCCAATAAAAGTCGGCAGGTCCCCACTCCGCTGGTTCAGGATCTCCAGATAAAAAAGAACGGAGGAAACCGTCAGGAAAACGCCCAGGAATACGTAGCCGGTGGCAGTATAGAAATACCCCTGCATCTCCCGCTTCCAGATGGCTTTCATAACAGGTCCCCTCCTTTCCGCCGGAGATAAAGATTCCGGCAAATCCCTTGTTTCTTACAGCTGGGACTGAATCGTCCGCAGGAACACCTCTTCCAGGTCTTCCCTTTCCTCCCGCATCAACCGGACCGGAAGTCCGCTGTCCGCCAGGATCCGGAAGGCCCGGTCCAGGGCTGCGCCGCTGTCGCTTCCCCGCTCCAGGGTCACCCGCGCCTCCACCGTCTCCGCCTCCTCGGCCGGCAGGAGTTCCGCCGCCGCAAAGCCGTCCAGGTGCCGCAGGCGTTTCATCACCGCATCTTCCTTTCCGGCAATCTTCAGCCGCAGGCGGATCAGGCCGTCCGGGGCCGCGTTCGCGTCATGGTCCAGCACCATCCGGCCTTCCTCCAGGATAATCACCCGGGAGCAGATCTGCTGCACCTCGCTCAGGATATGGCTGGAGAAAACAACCGTATGCTCCGCCCGAAGCGCCTTGATCAGCTCCCGGATTTCCGCCGTCTGTTTCGGATCCAGGCCGACAGTGGGCTCGTCCAGGATCAGGATCTCCGGCGCGCCGCACAGGGCCTGGGCAATGCCAGCCCGCTGCCGGTATCCCTTGCTCAAGTGCCCCAGCACCCGTCCCCGTACTTCCTGCAGCCCGCACAGGGTCAGGATTTCCTCCACATGATCCCGGATCCCTTGCTTTTTCACTTCCCGCAATTCACACACAAACCGGAGATAGCTCTCCGCGGTCATCTCATCGTACAGCGGAGGCTTCTCCGGCAGGTATCCGATTTTTCGTTTGCAGGCTGCAGGATCTTCCAGCATGCTTTTGCCGCAGATCCTCACCTGCCCGGCATTGGGGGGAAAATACCCGGTCATCAGGTTCATAAGCGTCGTTTTCCCGGCGCCGTTCCGCCCCAGCAGCCCTACGGTTTCATTTTCCCGTACCTGAAAGGAGATGTCCCGCAAAGCCGTCCGGTTTCCGTACATCTTTGTCACCCGCTCCAGCGAAATCACAGGCATCTCCTCCTTCCCACTTTACAGTAAAGACCAGGAACCTAAATCCAACTGAAAACTGACAGCTCAGCGGAGAACCACATTCTCCGCCCCCAGCGCCTCCTGCAGCCTGAGCAGGCAGCTTTCGCTGCCGTTGCACCAGCTGCTCTTCGGACACAGCAGCGTCATCTTCTCCGCCGGGATATGCATATATACGGGAATTTCACCGGCCTCCAGCGCCAGGATGGCGCTGATCCGGTCCATGTCCCTGCGTTCCAGCCGCAGGAACAGTTTCTTCTCCGCTTTGGAGGCCAGCTGCGCATCTGTCAGCTTCGGCCCGCCAGAGAAGGTCCTTTCTTCTTTCGGCTGCCGGGTCCATTCCTCCATCCGGCTCACCCGTTCCGCCAGCAGCTTGGGGGCTTCTTCCTCCCGTACGCTGATCTTTCCGCTGATGACCACAGCCGCGTCTTCCCGCAGCAGTGTCTGGTATTTTTCATAAACCTTGGGGAATACCAGGCACTCGATCTGTCCGCCCATGTCTTCCAGCGTCACAAAGGCCATGTAGTCGCCCTTCTTCGTGGCTTTCCCCTTGACCTCCGTCAGGATGCCGCCCATATCCACAAAGCGCCCGTCCAACGGATCCTCGCCCTCTTTCGGCGTTTCCTCTTCCAGCTGGGCGGTTGTGAAACTCATCTGCTTCAGAATGTCCTTGTATTCATCCAGCGGATGACCGCTCATATAGACGCCTGCCGCTTCCTTCTCCATCTGCAGTTTTACCCGCGGCGGGCAGTCCGGCAGGTCAGGCAGCTCGATCCGGGTACCGAGAAGCTGTGCGCTTTCGTCCCCGAACATATCGAACAGGCTTACCTGCCCGTCCACGTTCTTCTTCCGGGAGGACTGGTTCGCGTCCATGGCCTGCTCGTACACGGACAGCATCTGCGGCCGGTTCGCCGGCATCCGGTCAAAGGCGCCGGCCTTGATCAGGCTTTCCACCACCCGCTTGTTGCATTCCGTCGGGTCCACCCGGCGGCAGAAATCAAAGATATCCTGATACGGGCCCCGGCTCTCCCGCTCCCGGCGGATCGCGTTCACAGCATTCTCGCCGACGCTCTTCACCGCGCCCAGACCGAACAGGATCGCCGGTTTGCCTTCCGCGTCCTGGTCCACCGTAAATTTCCAGCGGCTCCGGTTCACATCCGGCGGCAGCACCGCAATGCCCCGCCCGCGGCAGTACTGGATGTATCCGGCGATCTTTCCGGTGTTGCCATATACGCTGTTCAGCATGGCCGCCATGAACTGCACCGGATAATAGCGTTTCAGCCAGGCCGTCTGCATGGCCACCACGCCGTAGGCTGCGGCATGGGACTTGTTGAAGGCGTAGCTGGCAAAGGAGATCATCTCGTCATAGATCTCGTTGGCCACCTGCTCCGGCACGCCATTGCGTACGCATCCGGGCACCGTGATGTTGCCATCCTTGTCTTTCAGGCCGTGAACAAAGATTTCCCGCTCCTCGTCCATTACCTTGTGCTTTTTCTTTGCCATGGCGCGGCGCACCAGGTCACTCCGGCCGTAGCTGTATCCCGCCAGGTCCCGTACGATCTGCATGACCTGCTCCTGGTACACCATGCAGCCGTAGGTCACGTCCAGGATCGGGCGCAGTTTTTCGGTTTTATACTGTACGCTGGCCGGATTCACCTTCCCCGCGATATACCGGGGAATGGAGTCCATAGGGCCCGGCCGGTACAGGGAAATAGCAGCGATAATGTCTTCAAAACAGGAAGGCTTCATGTTCGTCAGGAAGCCGGTCATGCCCGCGCCTTCCATCTGGAATACGCCTTCCGTGTCGCCCCGGCTGATCATCTCGTATACGCTCGGGTCATCCAGCGGAATTTCTTCGGGTGACATATCCTTCCCGGCTTCCCGCATCATGTCCAGGGTGTCCCGGATCACTGTCAGCGTCCGCAGGCCCAGGAAGTCCATTTTCAGCAGTCCCAGCCGCTCAATGGTGCCCATGGGGTATTGGGTGGTGATGACTTCGTCGTTCCGCTGCAGCGGCACATATTCCATTACGGGTTTTCCGGTAATCAGCACGCCTGCCGCGTGAGTGGAGGCATGCCGCGGCATTCCCTCCAGCGTCATGGCGGTATCGATCAGCTCCTGCACCCGCGGCTGTTCGTCATACATCTGCCGCAGTGACGGGGACAGGTTCAGCGCCTTCTCCAGGGTGATGCCCAGGTCCATGGGAACCGCCTTGGCCACCGCGTCCGTCTCCTGGTAGCTCATTCCCAGCACACGGCCCACATCCCGCACCACGCCGCGGGCCGCCATTGTACCGAAGGTGATGATCTGGCTCACGTGGTCCGCGCCGTATTTCCGCGCCACATAGTCGATCACTTCCTGCCGCCGTTCGTAGCAGAAGTCCACGTCGATATCCGGCATGGAAACCCGCTCCGGGTTCAGGAAGCGTTCAAACAGCAGCTGGTACTTCAGCGGATCCAGCATCGTGATGCCCAGGGAATACGCCACAATGGATCCGGCGCCGCTTCCGCGGCCGGGTCCCACCATAATTCCGTTTGATTTTGCGTAATGAATGAAATCCCATACGATCAGGAAATAGTCCACATAACCCATCTGCTCGATGGTGCTCAGCTCGTATTCCAGCCGCCGGTAGGGTTCGTCCCCTTCCTTTGCTTCCGGATACAGCCGCCGGATTCCCTCCCCGCACAGGCGTCGCAGCATCTGCTGCGCGGTTTCGCCTTCCGGCACCGGATAGTGCGGCAGCCGTGTCACGCCGAATTCAAAGGTTACGTTGCACCGGTCCGCGATCTCCCGCGTCCGGTCTACCGCGTCCGGCACGCTCCGGAACAGGGCGCGCATTTCCTCTTCGCTCTTGACGTACAGCTCCCCGGTTTCCATCCGCATCCGCTGCTCGTCCGCCAGCGTCTTTCCGGTCTGGATGCACATCAGCACTTCCTGGGCCGGCGCGTCCTTCTTTTCCAGGTAGTGGCAGTCGTTCGTCGCCACCAGGGGTACGTCCATTTCCCGAGCAATCGCAATCAAACGGGGGAGAACCGTCTTCTCCTCCCGCAGATTGTGATCCATAATTTCTACATAGAAGTTTTCTTTTCCGAAGATGTCCTGCATTTCCCGGATATACGCGTGAGCGCTTTCATCCTGCCCGTTCAGCAGCATTTTCGGCAGGTCGCCGCTCAGGCAGGCACTCAGGCAGATCAGTCCCTCGTGATACTGGCGGATCAGGTTGTAGTCGATCCGCGGCTTGTAGTAATATCCGGTCAGGAACCCTTCGCTGATCAGGCGCATCAGGTTCTGGTATCCTGTGTTGTTTTCGCACAGCAGGATCAGGTGGCTGTTTTCCCGCCCCGTGGCGGACTTGTCTGTCCTGTCCCTGCACACATAGGCTTCGCATCCGATGATGGGCTTGATCCCCGCATCGTTCATCGCCGTATAGAAATCGATGGCGCCGTACAGTACGCCGTGGTCCGTGATGGCGCACGAATCCATGCCGAGTTCCTTCAGCCGTTTCACCAGTGAAGAAATCCGGCAGGCTCCGTCCAGCAGGCTGTACTCTGTATGAAGATGCAGGTGTGTAAAGCTCATTTCCCGTCAGTCCTTGCCGTGATACTCTCAATAATCTCCAGCGTCAGGTCCGCCGCGTTCTGGTTGGCGTACCAGAAGCAGATCTGCTGCGCCACATCCCCTTCCAGGAATACATAGGTGATGAATTTCATGGCTTCCGCGGGATCGTCATCCGGATCCGTTCCCTCATATACGATCATATCGATCCCGGAAACCCTGCGAATTTCGGCGTCATAGCCATCCTCCCGCAGCACGGTCGCCATAGCCTTCAGCGTAACATTCCGGTCGTTTTTCGCATGGGTAAACTGGATTTCAAGCCCCAGCGCGTCGGAGAGCCAGACGAAGTCCACATCGTCCGCACTGTTCCTCTTCCCGCTGTACGCCATGCCGTCCGGAATCGTTACGCTGTAGCCGCTTTGCGGAAGGTCCACCTTTTCCGCCAGTGCGTTTCCGCCGAAAAGCACCGCCAGCATCAGCGCCAGTACCAGACATAAACCCTTTTTCATCGTTTTCCCCTCCGCTGAATCTAACAACTAAAAACTAGCAACCAACAGCAAAATCAACCTGCGCAGTAATACTTATCCACGTTCTTCATCAGGATCCTGTAAGCCAGCACCGACAGCACGATAAGGATTACCGCCAGCACGGCGAACACAGGAATCATTTCCCATCCGTTGCTGATCATCACGTAGCATAGTCCGGCCAGGGCGGCCAGGATAGCCCAGGAAACCAGCATGGAAATCAGCACGCCGAAGTTCTGCTTCACCGCTTCCTGCTCCGTTACCCAATCCAGCCGCGGTTTCTTCACATCCCGGCTCAGCGCCAGGCAGGAGCATCCGAAGCTGAAGATCAGGCACAGAACGATCGCCAGGATGGTTTCCAGCGTAAATCCGGGCATCAGAATCAGGATCGCGATCCCCGCGAACAGCACGCCGAGAATTTCCAGTCCGAAGCCCACCGCGATCTTCGCGTGGATCAGTGTCCGGGCCGATACAGGCAGCGCTTTGATAAAGTCGTGGCCTTTACCTTCCCGGGTCACCGCTGTGCTCAGCGCAGGGCTCATGCCGCTCATATAGGCCATTGCGGCAGCAAGGATACACATAACCAGAACAGGAGACAACTGCGCCAGCAGCTGGGTGAAACCGCCTTCCGCGCTGTTGCGGCCCATGGACACGCCGAGCATGACGATAATCAGCAGCGGCATGAAGGTAATCGGCAGGATATTGATGGCGTAGGACGGCACCCGCAGGATCAGCAGGGCTTCCCGCTTCACATTCGCCTTGAAGGCGTTTCCTTCGCGGATGGATCCCTTCTGGATACCCTTCTTCCCGGTAGCGGTGGGTGCCTCACTCTGCAGCAGGGAAAGCTTCCGGTAGAAGATTCCCAGCACGCCGATCAGCAGAGCCAGTGCGGCAAAGCTCACCGCCGCAAACAGTCCCAGCTGTCCCCAGTCGCCCAGCAGTCCGTGCGCAGCCCAGCCGGCCGGCGGGAAATACTCGGTCATTCCGGAGATGCGGGCGGAATTGTTCATGAAGAACTCTTTCAGCATCTCTCCGCTTTCCGCGGAATTCCCGGTGATGCTGCCCACGTTCATCATCAGGATCATATATCCGATGAAGAGGGCAAAACCGCCTACGGTCAGGAAAATTTCCCGGTGCTTCCACAGTCCGGAAATCCGGATCAGGAAGGCGGAAAGCACTCCAGCGATGCAGATCGGCAGAATAGCGATCGTCAGCCAGATCAGTACCATCCGGATATAGAATCCGGCGTCTTCTCCCACCCGGGTACCGTACAGGATGCAGGCCGGCAGCAGGATCACCGCGTCAATCAGCGTTTCCGACAGCCAGACCTGCGCCAGCTTTGCGCCGAGGAGCGTGCGGGGTTTGATGGGCATGGAGGCGAGGAACGCCGCGTCCCGGCCCAGGTACAGAGAACTCATGATGAAGAAGAAAGCCATCACCAGGGTTCCGGCGGTGCTCAGCACAACCGCCATGATCACCAGCAGGTTCCGCAGGTCAACCGGTTGCGGAGACCCGGCCACCGGGGACAGCACGTCCAGTGCCTTCGTCTCAATGATGTACAGGATCACGCCCAGGTAAATGAACAGGAACGCGATCGCGATAAACATACCGACCGTCCGCCCGCGTTTGTCACGCAGGGCATTTTTCAGGTTCTTCGGCTTCAGGTCCGCATAGCGGGTCAGCAGCTGAAGCCTCAGCAGGGCAAAGAAAGCGGTCATTCTTCTTCGCCTCCGTTGTCATCCGTCAGCTCCAGGAACAATTCTTCCAGGCTGGCGCCTACTTCTCCGGAGCGCAGTTCTTCCAGTGTGCCGACCGCTTTCAGGCTGCCGTGGGCAATCACGCCGATGCGGGTACACAGTTTTTCCGCCACCTCCAGCACGTGGGTGGAGAAGAACACCGTGTTCCCTTCCCTGCAGTGCCGGATCATTTCTTCCTTCAGCAGGTGCGCCGCCCGGGGATCCAGGCCGCCCAGCGGCTCGTCCAGAATCCATACCGGCGGATTGTGGATCAGTGCGCCAATCACCACCAGCTTCTGCTTCATACCCTTACTATAAGAACGAATCTGGTTGTTGATGGCATCCTCCAGGGAGAAAATATCCAGGTATTTCTCAATGTGCGCCTTGCGCTTTGCGGTGTCCACCTGGTAAATGTCCGCCATGAAGTTCAGGTATTCCATACCGGTCAGCCGGTCATACAGGTCGTTTCCATCCGGCACAAAGCCGATCATCCGCTGCGCCTCCAGGCGTTCCTGGTCCATCCGGTGCCCGGCCATGGTAATGGTACCGCTGTCCGGGGTCAGCACGCCGGTCATCAGCTTGATCGTGGTGGTCTTGCCGGCGCCGTTCGGTCCGATAAAGCCGAACAGTTCCCCGCCGTTTACCTGCAGTGTCAGGTCGTCCACCGCTTTGACATTGCTCTTCGCATAAGCTTTGGTCAGATGTTGTAAGTCAATCATTCCAATCCCCCCCCTGCCGTTCTTCGGCAACTCTATCATTTCTGACAGGGAGAATTTTACCACATCCGGCCCTTTCTGAAAACCGCAGGAACAGCAAATTATGCGTACATATTTTGCTTTTCCGGATATCAAAACGCGCGGCTTTCGCCGCGCGTCAGGTTCAGTGTACCTTGTAGATCCGCATGGACAGCGCTCCATCGCTGCTGGTGCATCCTTCAATCCGGATCGGGAAATCATAATTGTTCTGGAACCGGAAATTCAGTTCTTCCGTTCCCACCGCCGCGTCACAGTGGATCGGCAGGTAGCTCGCGCCGCCGCCGCCATGGGCCCGCCGCTTCAGCACCTTCAGTCCCGGCAGCTGCAGCACCGCATTGTACAGCGTACTGGAAACCTGGCAGGTTCCGCCGCCGTATCCCGGAACCGTCTGCCCGTTGATCAGGACGGGAGCCTCTTCGTATCCCTTTTTCCTTCCGTAGGGGCCCATAATCGCGTTCCCGTCAAAGATCTCACCCGGCTGGAGCACAACGGAAACCAGTCGGGCGCCCACGGCGATATTGTGGATCCGGCTGATGTTGGTTTTGCTCTGCACCATCTTGTAGTAGCTGGTGTAAGCCGCGATGGGACAGTCTTCAAACAGTTCCTCGTCCGTCGGGGATACAGGCAGCACATCCGTCAGTTCGTTGGGATCGATGTAGCCGTATTCCCGCATGTAGTTCACGACAGCCCAGCCTTCGTAGAACTTCCAGATCGTGATCTTCGTGCCCGGATTCAGGATGACGTAGTTGTTTCCGTCGTCCTCTTCCCCTTCGTTGAAGCTCATATTCTTCCGCACGTGGCAGGCTGTTGCCGTCGTCGCGATATAGGAGTGCTTCTGTTCATTAAAGGGCGGGGTGTTGGCCGGATCCACAGCCTCCACAGACTGCTTGTCCACCCACTGCCGCCACACATAGCCGATCACGTTGTCCTTCCGGACGATCATGCACCGCAGGCCGACGTACAGTACTTCCACGCCCTTGATCGTTCCGCTGCCCTTGTAGGCGTAATTCTTCATGTCCGGATCCATGTCCTTGAAGATGTAGGGCTTCTTGGCGGAAATCGAGCAGGTGTAGATCGCCGGGGAGCTCATGTTGAAGTCCGCCAGTGTGGGTTCCGGATAAACCTTGCCGGTCACCCGTTCAATCGGTTCATCCGCGTCCAGCTCCATGATTTCCTCGATCTCATCCTCGGACAGTCCGGATTCCTCCGGGATTACCTCGGCGCTCGGGATCTCTTCATTTTCAGCCGCAGCAAAACTGAGCCCGGTCCACAGCAGGCACAGGCACAGGAATCCGCAAACAAAGCGCTTCATGCGCTCAACCCCCTTTGTCATTGTCTCATTATCCCTGTTTTCCCCATGCCTGTCAAGCGTTCCGTCCGCAAAACCATGCGCAAAATCTAGTGTTCCCCTTTTCTTTTCCCTACATTCCATGGTATAATAAAGAGTCTGCTGGCAAGTCGGACCCCGTCCGGCATCCGCCGGTAAACAGTCAAATGAAACTCAGGGAGTGACCTCATGGCATCGCAAACCTACAACGCCGGGAATATTCAGGTACTGGAGGGGCTGGAAGCCGTCCGTATGCGTCCCGGCATGTATATCGGCACCACCTCTTCCCGCGGTCTGCACCACCTGCTCTGGGAAATTGTGGACAACGCGATCGACGAAGCCGCCAACGGCTTTGCCGACGAAGTATCCGTCACCCTGCATAAGGACGGGTCCGCCAGTGTATGGGACAACGGACGCGGCATGCCGGTGGATACCCATCCCACCCTGGGCATTCCCGGTGTGGAAGTCATCTTCACCGTGCTGCATGCCGGCGGTAAGTTTAATAACGAGAATTACGACTATTCCGGCGGCCTGCATGGCGTGGGCGCCAGCGTTGTCAACGCGCTGAGCCGCTGGCTGACGGTGGATGTGTTCCTGAACTGGACCCATTACCGTATGGCCTTCACCTCCGATACCGATCCGGCGACCCGTAAGATCGCTGCCGGCAAACCCACCGGCCCTCTGGAGGTCGTGGGCAACACCCGCAAGAAGGGTACCCTCGTCCGCTTCCTTCCCGATGACCGGATCTTTGAGGATGTCAAATTCCATACGGAGACCGTGGCCCGCCGCCTGCAGGAACTGGCCTACCTGAACCGCGGTATCCGCATCAGCTTTACCGATGAACGCCTGGCCGATCCGGAAGCGCGCACCCGTGTCTTCTGCTATGAGGGCGGCATCTCCGATTACGTCCGCTACCTCAACGCCGGCAAGAATGCCCTGCAGGAAGATGTCATCTATCTCGAGGGCAAGAGGGATACAGTCATCTGCCGTGCCGCCATCCAGTATACCGACGGGTTTACCGAAAGCCTTTTCTCCTATGTCAACAATATCAACACGCCGGAAGGCGGCACCCACGAAACCGGGTTCAAGGCCGCGTTCACCAAGTGCTTCAACGATTATGCCCGCCGCGTCGGCCTCCTGAAGGAAAAGGACAACAACCTTTCCGGCGAGGACTTCCGCGAGGGCCTCACCTGCGTGCTCACCACCATGGTCAAAAATCCCCAGTTCGAGGGGCAGACCAAGGGCCGCCTCGGTAACAGCGAAGTGCGTCCCGCGGTGGAAGCCGTCATCTCCCAGCAGCTCACCGACTGGCTGGACAACCTGAAGAACCAGGAAGTGGCCTCCACCATCGTGGCCAAGGCCATCCGCGCCGCCCAGGCCCGGGAAGCTGCCCGCAAAACCCGGGACAATATCCGCAAGGCCAGTCAGCTGGAAGCTGCGCCTCTGGTGGGCAAGCTTTCCTCCTGCACCGGCAAAAAGTGGGAGGATAACGAACTCTTCATCGTGGAGGGCGATTCCGCTGGCGGCAGCGCCAAACAGGGCCGCGACCGCCGCTTCCAGGCAATCCTTCCCCTCCGGGGCAAGCCGCTGAACGTGGAAAAGAAGCATCTGGACCAGGTGCTGGCCAATGAGGAATTCCGTTCCCTGATCACTGCCCTGGGCACCGGGATTGACGAGGGTTTCTCCCTCTCCAGCCTGAAATACGGCAAGGTTATCATCCTTTCCGATGCGGATCAGGACGGCGCCCATATCCGCGCCATTCTGCTCACTTTCTTCTTCCGCTATATGAAGGATCTGATCACCAACGGTCATGTCTACATCGGCATGCCGCCCCTCTACAAGGTCCAGAAGGGCCAGAACATCATCTACGCTTACGATGACAAGGAACTCTCCAAAGCCACGAGCGCTGCCGGCAAGGGCTATACCCTCCAGCGCTACAAAGGCCTTGGCGAAATGAACCCCGAGCAGCTGTGGGAAACAACCATGGATCCCTCCCGCCGCAAGCTCATGCGCGTCTCCATTGAGGATGCCGCCCTCGTCGACCAGCTGACCACCGTCCTCATGGGCGACAAGGTGGAGCCCCGCCGGGACTATATCAGCGAGCACGCAGACTTTAACAAGGCGGATACCTTCGATGAAAAGCTGGACCAGAGCGCTGCTTCCCGCCGGGACAATGCCGCCGCGGCCGCTTTTGACGCGAAACTCATGGCGGAAGGAGGCGTGTAATCCATGGCAAAGCGTAAAGAACCGGAAAAGCCCATCGTGAAGGACGATCCTTCCCGCATTATTGAAATCAATATGGAAGACGTCATGCACAACAGCATGATGCCCTATGCCGAGCACGTCATCCTCGAACGCGCCCTGCCCCGGGTGGAGGATGGCCTCAAGCCCGTCCAGCGGCGTATCCTCTATACCATGATGGAACTGGGCACCACCCCCGATAAGCCGCACCGCAAGTGCGCCCGTATCGTGGGTGACTGCCTTGGTAAATATCATCCTCACGGGGACTCCTCCGTGTACGGCGCCCTCGTGCATATGGCGCAGGATTTCTCCATGCGCGCCCCCATGGTGGACGGCCACGGTAACTTCGGCTCCATCGACGGGGACGGCGCTGCCGCCATGCGTTATACCGAAGCCCGCATGACGCCCCTCGCCATGGAAATGCTCCGGGACATCGAAAAGGATACGGTTCCCTTCCGCCTGAATTTTGACGATACCCTGAAGGAACCGGATATGCTCCCCGCCCGTTTTCCCAACCTGCTGGTGAACGGTGCCAACGGTATCGCTGTCGGCCTGGCTACCAATATCCCCACCCATAACCTTTCCGAATCCATCCATGCCGTTCTGGCACAGATGGACAATCCGGATATTACCCTGGATGAGCTCATGCAGATTCTCCCCGGGCCGGACTTCCCGACCGGCGGTGTCCTCCTCAATAACGAGGAGATCCGCAGGGGCTATGAAACCGGCCGCGGCAAACTGACCCTCCGCGCCCGCGTCCATGTGGAGGATGGGACCAACGGTAAAAAGATGCTGGTCATCACCGAGGTTCCCTACCAGGTGAACAAGGCCGCCATGCTGGAGAAGATCCATAAACTCAGCGAGGAAAAGAAGGTCGCCCTGGGCGGCATCTGCGACATCCGCGATGAGAGCGACCGCACCGGTATGCGCGCCGTCATCGAGCTGCGAAAGGATGTCAGCCCGGAGAAGGTCCTCGCCTACCTCTACAAGTATTCCGACCTGCAGGTCACCTTCGGTGTCAACATGGTGGCCATTGCCGACGGCAAGCCCGTCCTGCTGACGCTGAAGCAGCTGATCGACGGATATATCACCTACCAGAAACGGGTCGTCACCCGCCGCACGGAATATGAGCTCAAGCAGGCCAAAGCCCGCGCTCATATCCTGGAAGGCCTGATGATCGCCCTGGACAACCTGGATGAAGTCATCGCGCTGATCCGGGCCAGCAAGAGCCCGAAGGAAGCCCGCGTTGCCCTCATGGAGCGCTTCGCGCTCACCGAGGTGCAGGCCCAGGCAATCCTGGATATGCGCCTGCAAAAGCTTACCGGCCTGGAGATTGAAAACCTCCGGAAGGAATATGCCGATATCCTGAAACTCATCAGCCGCCTGGAAGGCATCCTGAAGAGCGAACGGAAACTGCGGGAAGTCATCCGCAAGGAAATGGAAGAGCTGGCAGAGCAGTACGGCGATGAGCGCCGCACCACGCTGGAAGCGCCGGAAGACGTTCCCGTGGACCTGCCGGACAACACCCCCGTTCCGGAGGATGCGGTGGTCGTCTTCACTGAAAACGGCTACCTCAAGCGGATCTCCCCGGCGCAGCTGAAGCGGACGCCCCTGCCCACGGCAGAGGAGAATCCCGGCGATTCCGCCCGCTTCCTCATGCCCTCCACTACGGCGGAAACACTCTATATCTTCACGGATCTCGGTAACTGCTATCCCGTCAACGTCGGGAAGCTGGCCGAATGCAAGCCCAGGGACCGCGGCCAGCTGCTGGCCGGCGTCCTGGCCGGTCTGGAGGACGCGGAGCAGGCCCTCTGGATGTTCACCGCCGATTCCGCAAAGCTCAAAGCCATGCCTGACTTCCTCTTTGTCACGAAGCACGGCATGATCAAGCGTTCCGCGGCCGAGGACTATGATGTCCGCTCCCGCAAGTATCCCGCCCTGTCCCTGAAGAAGGGCGACGTCCTGCTGGATGTGCGTCCCGCCTCCACGGATCAGGATCTGCTGCTCATCACCCGCGGCGGCATGAGCATCCGCTTCCCGCTTTCCGGCGTGCCGGTACAGGGACGTACTGCCTCCGGTGTCCGGGCCATGTCCCTGGATTCCGGCGATGAGGTCTGCTGCTTCCGCCAGCTGACGGAGGGTGACGAGATAATCCTCTTCTCAGAACGCGGCTGGGCCAAGCGCATTCCCCAGGTGGACTTCGAGTCCCAGAACCGTTCCGGCAAGGGTGTCCGCTGCTTCTACTTCAACAAAAACGGTTCCAACGGCCGCGTGATCGCAGGCGTCTGCATCCTTCCGGAGAATGTTCCCTGCAAACTGCTGGTTTCCCAGCTCCGTTCCCCGGTCACGCAGCTGAACCGCAATGAGATCCTGCTCCAGAACCGTTCCGGCAAGGGCATGCCTTACATCATGGCCATCCTCGACGATGTGGTCACCGGCGTGATCCCCGTCATCCTTCCCCCGGAACCGGAAGCACAGCAATAACGTTGATATGGGGATTTCCTCCCCTTTATGAAAGGAGATTTACTTATGGCAAGACAGAATTTCGGCGGCTTCGGTGGAGGAGCCAACATGCAGCAGCTCATGCGCCAGGCGCAGAAGATGCAGCAGCAGATGCAGGAAGCCCAGGAGCAGCTGGATGCTGCGGAATATGAAGCTTCCTCCGGCGGCGGCATGGTCTCCGTCAAGGTAACCGGCAAGCGGGAGCTGACCTCCATCACCATTGATCCCCAGGTCGTTGACCCGGACGATATTGAAATGCTCCAGGACCTGATCCTGGCCGCGGTGAATGAAGCGCTCCGCAAGGGCGAGGAAACCCGTGAGGCGACAATGAGCCGCATGGCGCCCGGAATGGGCGGTCTGTTCTGAGATGAGCAGTCAGATTGAACCCATCGAGACCATGGCTGCGGAGCTTCACCGGCTCCCCGGCGTCGGGCAGAAAACCGCCATGCGCTTTGCGTATTTCATCGCCTCCATGCCCCTGGAGGAGGTTCGCAGCCTCTCCGTCGCGCTGTGGGAAGGCCGCAAAGCCATCCGCTTCTGCAGTGTCTGCGGCAATTACTCTGCCGGAGACCTGTGTTCCGTCTGCGCTGATCCGGAGCGTCATAACGGCCAGATCTGCGTCGTCCGGGATCCGCGGGATGTAGCTGCGCTGGAGCGCACCCACGAGTATGGCGGCCTGTATCACGTCCTGCACGGCACACTCTCACCCATGGAAGGCATCGGCCCGGATGATATCCATATTCGGGAGCTCATGTCCCGCCTCGGCTCGGAGAAAGTCTCCGAGGTCATCCTGGCGACCAATCCGGATGTGGAGGGCGAAGCCACGGCATCCTATATTGCCCGCCTCCTGCATCCCATGAATATCCGCTGCACCCGCATCGCCCACGGCGTTCCCGTGGGCGGTGACCTGGAATATACCGATGAAGTCACCCTCCTCAAGGCCCTGGAGGGAAGAAGGGAAATGCCGTAAGCATGTCCACAGAGTTCTACCTTCTCCTCGCCTGCCTGGTACTCCTGGTGGTCCTGCTGATCCGGCAGGCTGCCCTGACGCACCGTCAGGAGAAAGACCGTCTCCGGCAGGAGCACGATCTTTCCGTCCTCGGCAATCAGCTGCTGGATGAGCTGGACGCCCAGCGGGATGAATCCATTTCCTCCCTGCAGGCCACGAACCAGAACCTGCTCACCACCATGTCCCAGATGGGCCAGAACCAGTCCACGCTGCTGGAAAGTATGCAGCGCCAGGTACTGCTGTCCACCCGCAACCAGGAGGAGAAGATCAATGCCCTCCGCCTGGAAAACGAGCGCCAGCTGGATGAGATGCGGAAAACCGTGGACCGGCGCCTGTCCGTCAGCCTGGACAAAAAGCTGGATACCAGCTTCGCCCAGGTCAGCGAACGGCTGGAATCCGTCTATAAAGGGCTGGGTGAAATGCACTCCCTCGCCGCCGGTGTCGGAGATCTGAAAAAGGTCCTCACCAATGTGAAGACCCGCGGGATCTGGGGTGAAATGCAGCTGGGCAACCTGATCCGCCAGACGCTGGCCCCCAACCAGTATGAAGAGAATGTTGCCGTCGTTCCGGATTCTTCGGAGCGGGTGGAATTTGCCATCCGCCTGCCGGACCGTACCGGCGGCACGGTGCTCCTCGCGGTCGACAGCAAATTTCCGCAGGAGGATTATATCCGCCTCACCGAAGCCTCCCAGGCCGGCGATGCCGCCGCTACGGAAGCCGCCCGGAAGGCGCTGACCCAGCGTCTCCGCGCCGAGGCGAAAAAGATCGCTTCCAAGTATATCGCCCCGCCGTATACCGCGGATTTTGCCGTGATGTTCCTGCCGGTGGAAGGCCTCTATGCAGAAGCCATCCAGACTCCCGACCTGGTGGAAACCCTCCAGCGGGAGGAACGGGTGGTCCTGGCCGGTCCTGGCACCTTCTCCGCCATGCTGAATGCCCTGCAGCTGGGCTTCCGTACCATGGCAATCGAGAAGCGCAGCGATGAAGTATGGCATCTGCTTGGGGAAATCAAGACGGATTTCGCCCGCTTCGCGGAAATGCTGGAAGCCACCCGCCACCGCCTGGAGCAGGCCGGTGAATCCATTGATTCCGCCGTGTCCCGCACTCGCACCATCCGCCGGAAGCTTTCCGACCTGGAGGATCTTCCGGAATCATCCGAATAATAATTCCTTGATGGTCCCTGTCTTTGTGATCAGCATCAGCACGGCATCCCTGTATGGTTTGCGCTGATGCTTTTTATTTTACAGGCATATCCTTCGTGTGTTTCCGGTCTTCCACGTCCGGTTCAAGTCCTGCGATCAATGCCAGTTTCTTTTTCCGGCTCATGCGCTTGATGTGCCACTCCCGGCTGAGCGCTTCATGCCGGTCCTCATACGCCTCCTGCCAAACCATTTCCACCGGCAGCCTGGAGCGGGTGTATTTCGCGCCTTTCCCGCTATTGTGGGCCGCAAGCCTGGCTTCCGGATCCGTTGTCCATCCGCAGTACAGCGTGCCGTCCGCACAGCGGAGGAGATAAACATAATTCTTTTCTTTCAGCGCCGGAATTTCCTCCGGCGCGTTTTCTGCGTCCACAACCCTGAACCCTGCCCGGAGGACCGCTTCCGCGAAGATCCCCTGCCCGGGAATCAGCTTTCCGGAAAAGGTTCCGTCATATCTCTGTTTTACGCCGCAGCTGGGGCTCCGGGACTGGAGGACGACGCAGTCCGGCTTCTCCCTCTCCGCGATCTCCAGGGCTTTTTCCGCGCCCAGCCGGAAAGCACTGTCCACGGAAACGCCCTCCCGGGTCATCACTTCCCCGTTCACGATCTCCGCCGGAACCCGGGGCACCGGCAGTCCGCCCATCACTTCCGGACAAACCGGAATCACGGTATGCCCGGACAGCAGTCGGAGGAGTTCCTCATTTTTGTTGTTTCCGCCGTTATACTTGCAGTTCTCGCCCAGCAGGCAGGCGCTGACCATGATCTTCATGCTGTTTCTCCGTTGACAGGCGTACAGGTTGGTCAGTGCAGCGCCTTTCGCATGGCTTCCTGCAGCATCTCTTTCTGTTCTGACGTCAGTTTTTCGTCCGCTTCCACCTGGGCCATCATCGCTTCCATGGTTTCGCCGATCACCTTGTCCCGGTTCCGGCCGAAACGGATGCCGAAGATCGTTCCCATCAGCCGGCTGTCTTCCTTCAGGAAGATATCCACATACTCCCGGCAAAGCCGCTCCAGGTATTCCCGGTGCTTTGCTTCCGGATCCTCATACGTTGCCAGCACCGCCAGCAGCTGCGGGCTGTCAAACAGTTCCCGGCGCATGGCGTCTTTCCGTTCTGTGGAAAAATCGCCGGGGTTCCGGTACATCTGCAGCGCCCAGCTTTTGATAATGGAAAAGTCGATGGAACCGCGCTTCGGTTTCGGATCCGGGGTGCCGATAAACAGCAGTTCCCAGTCGATGGCGGGATCGTCCGGGCAGGCTTTCTTCGCCTCCTCCAGGATCACCTTGCGGTCCGGCAGGCTGGTCTTTTTCATGGCTTTCGCAATCCATTCCGCCGCTTCCCTGGATACTTCCTTTTCTTCTGCCACCGCGATTTTGCTGCCGCAATAAGGACAGAATGCCATTCCCTCGCCCGTGATTTCTTTCCCGCATTTATTGCAAATCATTCTGTATTCCTCCGGATATGATGAAGCACTTTTCTCCCATTGATGATACAGAGATTCCGGCAAAATGTCAAAACTGAAACCGCTTCATTGACTATCTCCGTGGAATAGCATACAATTCTTCCTGTATTTTCACGAGATCAGAGGTTACGGCATGATTCTGGATATTCTGCACAGGTTGATCCTCGGCCCGCTTGAACTGCTGTTCGACGCGGTTTATGCCATCGGCTACCGGATCACAGGAAATCCCGGCCTGTCCATTGTCCTGCTGAGCCTTATCATGAACCTGCTGATGCTCCCGCTGTACCGCCGGGCTGACGTCCTGCAGGAGGAAGAACGTCTCCAGGCGCAGACAATGAAGCCCGGGATCGACAAAATCCGGCGGGCTTTCAGGGGCGACGAACGCTTCATGATCCTGCAGACCTATTACAGGCAGAATAACTATAAACCCTGGTATGTGCTGAAGGGTTCCCTCTCCCTGCTGCTGGAGATCCCTTTCTTCATCGCGGCCTACCGTTATCTTTCCGGGCTGAGCCTGCTGCAGGGCGCCGCCTTCGGGCCCATCGCCGACCTGGGGAAGCCGGACCGGCTGATTTCCCTTTTCGGCACGCAGGTTCACCTGCTTCCCATTCTGATGACAGTGATCAATATCGTTTCCGGGGCGATCTATACCCGGGAAATGCCGCTGCGGAGCAAGATCCAGCTGTACGGAATGGCCCTGGTTTTCCTGGTGCTGCTGTACAATTCTCCCTCCGGGCTTGTTTTCTACTGGACCCTTAACAACCTGTTCTCCCTGGTCAAAAACATCATCCTGAAGAAAACCGGAAGCGCGGAAAAAGCGGCTGCGAAAAAGGCAGCGCCTGGGAAGCCCGCCGGCGCCCCTGCAGCAGGCAGGCAGTACAAGGTTCTCTTCTACAGCTGTTGTGTTTTCCTGACGATCCTCCTGGGGATCCTGATTCCTTCTGCGATCGTGAAC
The DNA here is from genome assembly GCA_017447185.1 of Clostridia bacterium. Taxonomy (GTDB): domain Bacteria; phylum Bacillota; class Clostridia; order Christensenellales; family Aristaeellaceae; genus Aristaeella. The sequence continues at coordinate 62,627 of JAFSOC010000029.1, forward strand.
GCTTCCCCCGCGGAGTTTGTGGAGCTGGATGATTTCCGGTCCCCGCTGCGCTATGTGCTTTCTTCCGCGCTGCTGGCTGCCGGAACGTTCCTGATCTGGTGCGTGATCTTCTTCCGCCTTTCCTCCGACAGAGGCAGGAAACGCTTTGCGCTGGCCGCCGCGGTCCTTTCCGTTGTCGCGGTTATCAACTATATGTTCTTCGGTACGGGATACGGCAACCTGACCGCGCTCCTCAAATATGACAATCCCCTGTCCGTGCAGGTTTCGGATACGCTGCTGAACCTGGGGATCATCCTGCTGGCCGCCTGCGTGGTAGTCTTCATCTGGAAGAAAAAGCCGGAGATCCTGAAGGCGATCTGTATCGCGGGCTGTATCGGCCTCACCGTCATGTCCGTCAGCAATATCCGCGGCATCGGCGCGTCCTTTGCGGAGCTGGAAGTCCTGACGGAAAAGGAACGGGAAAAACCCTCCTTCACCCTGTCCCGCACCGGAAAGAACGTGGTCGTCATCATGCTCGACCGGTGCATCAGCGGGTTTGTTCCATATATCTTTGAGGAAAACCCGGGGGTGGCGGAGCAGTTCCGGGGCTTCACCTATTATCCGAACACCCTGTCCTTCGGACGGAACACAAACGTCGCCACGCCTTCCCTTTTCGCCGGCTATGAATACCGTCCCTTTGAGCTGGACAAGCGTTCGGACACCGGGCTGCCGGAAAAGCAGAACGAAGCCCTGAAGGTCCTGCCGGTGCTGTTCATGGAAAACGGCTATGACGTCACTGTATGCGATCCGCCCTATGCGGGATACCTGTGGATCCCGGATCTGGGCATTTTCGACGATTATCCTTCCATCCACCGCTATATCACCCACGGTGCCTTCATCGACAACAGTGAAGCCATCCGCAAGAAGAACCGAGTCATCAACCGCAACCTGTTCTGCTACAGTGTTTTCCGTGCGTCCCCTGTGCTGCTGCAGGCCGGCCTCTACAATGACGGAAGGTATAACGAAGCGGAAGCTCTCCATATTTCTGATGAGAGCAGCGTGATCTTCACGGAGGAATCCGAAGTCCGGAGCACAGGCATTTCGGATGAATTCATGAAGGCCTATACTGCGCTGCAGCATCTGCCTGCGATGACAAAGACGGACACGTCCGGTGAAAACACCTTCCTGATCCTGAGCAATACCGCCACCCATGATGTCACCATGCTCCAGGAGCCGGCCTTCGTTCCGCAGCAGATTGTGGACAACGCAGCCTATGAGGCTGCGCATAAGGTCCGCACCTCAGCCGCCGGCGGACGCCTGGAGCTGAAAACCGCCGAGCAGATGGAGCATTACCAGAGCGATACCGCCGCCCTGATCCAGCTGGCCCAGTGGTTCCGTTTCCTCCGGGAAAACGGCCTGTGGGAGAATACCCGGATCCTGGTGGTCAGCGACCACGGATATGAAATGGGACTGAACCATATCCTGACCGGCGGGAATGAAGGCGACAATGCCCTTGCCCCCTATGACGGCGTCATGGCATACAACGCCCTGATGATGATCAAGGACTTCGGCAGCGGCAATGAATTCACCGTCAACAACACGTTCATGACCATCGCGGATATGCCTTCAGAGGCCATGCGCGGCCTGATTGAAAACCCGGTGAATCCCTTTACCGGCAACCCGATCACCGAAGATGCGAAAAATAAGGAAGAAGAGCAGTACGTCATGCTGACAGACTGGCGTATTGCGGAAAACCACGGAAACCAGTTCACGGATCCTGTCCGGCTTGTGCTGAAGAACAAATACCTGTTCGACGAGAGCAACTGGGAGGTTCCGTAAGATGTTTTTCTATATTGATCCCGGTACCGGGAGCATGCTGTTCACGATCCTCATCGGGGTGCTCGGCGCGCTGATCTACGTACTCCGGAACAGCTGGATGAAGCTGAAGGTGCTCTTCCTCGGCGGCAAAAGCCGGGAGCGGAGCCATTCCCGCACTCCCTTTGTCTTCTTTACGGACAGCAAACGCTACTATACCATCTTCAAACCCCTCTGCGATGAAATGGAGAAGTGCGGGGAAACCGTACTCTACCTGACCGCCTCCCCGGACGATCCCCTGCTGAAAGAAAACTATACCCATGTGAAGGCGGAGTTTATCGGAGAGGGTAACCGGGCCTATGCCCGCATGAATATGCTGCAGGCTGATGTGGTCCTTTCCAGCACCCCCGGCCTGGATGTCTACCAGTGGAAGCGTTCCAGGAATGTGGGATGGTATGTGCATGTCCTGCATGCTGCCAACGGTGTGACCTGCTACCGGATGTTCGGAATCGACTACTATGACGCACTGCTGCTCAGCGGTGAATACCAGGTCCGGGAAGTGCGGGCGCTGGAAGCCCAGCGCCACCTGCCGGAAAAGGAATGTGTGCTGGCCGGCCTGCCGCACATGGACGCCCTGCTGAAGAAAAAACAGGAACGCGGCCCTGCCCCGGAGCATGAAACCACCGTCCTGCTGGCACCCAGCTGGGGACCCAGCAGTATTTTCAACCGGTTCGGGGAGCAGATGATCGAAAACCTCTGCAAAACCGGATACCACATCATCCTCCGGCCCCATCCGCAGTCCCTGGTTTCCGAAAAGGAACTCATTGACCGACTGCGCAGCCGGTTCCCCGAAAGCGAAAAGCTGGAATGGAATTTTGACAACGACAACTTTGATGTCCTGTACCGTTCGGACCTGCTGATCTCGGACTATTCCGGCGTTGTATTTGATTTTGCCCTGGTGTTTGACCGACCCATTATTTACGCGGACGTTTCCTTTAACTTTGAACCCTATGATGCCGGATGGCTGAACAATGAGATGTGGACCTTCCGGGCCCTCCCGAAGGTCGGTATCCAGCTGACGCAGGAAAACGCGGACCGGCTGCCGGAGCTGATTGAGGAGAGCCTGCATTCCCGGGCCTTTGCGGAAGGCCGCCGGGAAGCCATTGAGGAAACATGGGCAAACCAGGGAAATTCCATCCCTGCCATCGCGGATTACCTGACCGCGGTCCGCAGCCGGCTGCTGCAGGAAGGTGGTGTCCGCCATGTCAAGTAAGAAAGTCCTCGGCTGGCTGTACGCTGTCCTCCCGGCCCTGCTCCTGCTGTTCTTCCGTCTCGCGCTGCGGACCCTGCCGCCGGCGGCAAAGATCAGTCTCATGAGCGTCGCCTTCCTCCTGGCTGTCCTCTGGTACCGCCGGAAAAGGAAAACGCCGGCGTCCCGGCTGTCCCTCCTGCAGATCCTGCTCTGCATCGGTATCGGCGCTGCCTTCGGCACCCTGGACTGGCTCTGTTTCGGAAAACGGTTCGAGAATTAAACGAACTCCGCCGACAAAAAAGCAGCAGGTACGAGACCTGCTGAACCCGGCGGAGTTCGTTTAATTGCCGTTGGACTAAACCGCCCACGCGACAAGTATGGGAAAAGTAAAAGTCACAACA
>JAFSOC010000005.1 GCA_017447185.1 Clostridia bacterium
AGCCCTTGACCGGATGACAGCAGGGTGCTATTTGCCGTGCTTCCACTAAAGAAAATCTCTGGCAACCTTTGTTGGTCACCAGAGATTTCTTGTTCCCGTCTTGTTTTTTATTTCACTGTCCACTTGACGGGATGCGGTTCATTAGTGAGACAGCCCCTTTTTCTGCGGAAATACAAGTGCGGCGAAATCCTCCTGAAAACCCGAAGATCAGCTGGCCAGCGGAGCCGGGAAGCATACAGAGATTTGCCGTAATGATGGTCAGGAATCTCGGAATATATATTTGAGTTAACTGAGCAACTGAATTGGGTTTTGGTGTCTCAGACAGAAAACAGGAACCGTTTGCCATGAACCCTGAAAAAAAATATAATGATTTACTGTATCCGGGTCATCACCGGACAAAAGGAGGAAACACCATGAAAAAGCCAGTTCGTATCATTGCCCTGGTTCTTTGCCTTACAGCGGCCCTGTTCGTCCTGTCATCCTGCGGGAATGGAGCTGTAAAAGCATCCGATCAGTCCAAATCGCCCCTCATCGGCACCTGGATTGCCCAGAAAAAGGGGGATTCTGATTATACCTTTAACGCGGACGGAACCGGCACTCTGCAGCGGGGTGAGATTATCGAGAAAATGACCTTTGCTGACAAGGGAGACGGCACCTTTGAAATGAGCACCGAACATGCTCAGACACCGATTAAAGAGGGATACAGGATTGAAGGCGATACGCTTTACACCATTGATCTGAAACTCGGCTTTGAGGATGCCTATACGCGGAAACAGTAAATCAGCCCCATCCACATGACGGACAAACTCCGGGACAAACAAATCATATCAGCAGGAGACTGAGAAAAATAAAAAAAAGAGCATTCATTCTTTTCGCCATGACGGCTCCTGCTGGTCGTCTCCCTCTTCGGCAACGCCTGCGCAGCGGACGCCGGGAAGGAACCCGCGGTGCGGACGGTCCTGCTCTGGGCCGACGGCGCCAGAAGCGAAGACCCATTCTCCCACAAGATCGCGAACCGGCTGATGAAGATGATGGACGCGGAGATTCCGGATTCCGTGAACATCATCGTCCTGACCGGCGGCATCAAGGACGGCGTGGATCCGGATATGCCGCCGGAACTGGCTGATGCCCCGAAAGGCTGGACGCCGGATCTGCCGCTGGAAGGCGCCGATTCCGTCCGGCTTGACTGCAACCAGATCTGGAAGATGAAAGGCGCGCACGACGGGCAGCGGGGCGCGCTGGTCCTGCTGGAGGAGAACGGACTGCCGGGGGCGGAAAAAGGTTCCCTGATGCATCCGGATACCCTGAAAGCCTTTATCGATTATGGCGCCGCGAATTATCCGGCGGAGAAATACGACCTGATTCTGATCAACCATGGTGCCGGGCCGTCCCTCGGCTGGAGCATGGATGAAGTCTTTGCGCGGGAAGACGGGATGCAGATGATGAGCATGAAATCTATGTTATCAATGTCGGCGGGTACATTGGTACCAGTACCCTTTCAGAGATTGAGTATGCGAAAGCGACTGGGAAGCATGTAGAGTACCTGGAAACTCTTGCTACAGAGCACGGTGGAGGGAGTTGCAAGCAACTTCTTCGCTGCTGAAGCAGTATGATGCGCTGCCGAAAGAAATCTTCCTGCGGCAGCGTTGTTTACCGGTTTTCTTCCCCGGTTTCCTCCGGCTTCATATACAGGCTGACGGTGCTGTTCATGGTATAGCATCTCATGCCTTCGTCCATTTGATAATCGATCTTTCCATCCAGCACATCCTGCAGGAAATCGGTTGTTTCAAAGAAAAGATCCGTTCCGACGGGCACTTCGTTATGGGACGGGTAAATCCAGCGGATGTTCCTTTCCCGGATCACCTGCCCCGCCCGGCGCATGCTTTCCACATAATCCGGCAGGGAGGAATCCTCAAAATACGCGTACAGCGGGCCGGGATACCAGGTGTCTCCGGTGAACAGGAGGCCGTTGGCCTCATCGACCAGCATGATGGAGGAGGAAGAATGCCCAGGGGTATACAATACCTCCAGCTTTCTCCCGCCCAGGTCGATCACCTGGCCGTCTTCCACGGTGGCTGTCGGCGCTTTCCCGATCCTGTAAAAATGCTCCTTGTCGAAATCCGCCGGCGCGTTGACGATGAGCTTCGGGTCCACATATTCCAGCAGTTCAGCGTGTGTTTTTCCCTCCGTCAGGGTCTTTATGGCGGAAGGAATGTTGTAGCACATCACGTTTTCAAAGAGATAGTTTCCGCCGGTGTGGTCGAAATGGTCGTGGGAATTCAGCACTGTGATAGGCAGATCGGTAAGCTGTTCAACATATTCCCGGATATTGACGATCCCCATGCCGGTATCCCAGAGCAAAGCACTTTTTTCTCCGGGAATCAGGTAGGATATGACACACTCGTCCTGATAGGGCTCGTAGAGAGCGTACACATCACCCGGCATTTTATAAATCCAGAACCAGCTTCTGCCCTCCACCCAGACCGGCCTGAACAGATCCCAGCTTTCAAAAGGCGTGTCCTCCAGCCACCATTCCTGTTCGTTTTTCAAATGGAAGAACTCTCCGTTTTCAATCCTGGAATCATCCAGCCGGTCGAAAACCCTGCCGTCCAGCCGGGCGTCCGGCGCACCGGAAACCGTAACCTGGTCTTTTTCATCCAGGATAAAGCGTGTTTCGCAGGCCAGCTCCGGGTGTACGCGCTGCACCAGGAGGTTGTCCTCATCATAGTCATTGTCTGTCTCCGTGCAGGTATGGGAAAGCAGATTGTCCGGTTTTGAGCCGGTATCGCAGGGGAAAACCCACAGCACCTGATTGCCTGTCTGATGATCCTCCAGGTATATTTCAACCCGGCGCTCTCCGCTCCCGTTATCCAGAACACAAAGCGTATAGTTTTCGCTCAGCCAGAAATCCTCTTCAATGGCAGGCGTTTCCGTATCGGAAACAGTTTCCGCGCAGGCAGCGGACACCGCAATGAAGAAGCAGAGGATGAAGCAGGCAAATGCTTTCATCAGACGCATTGACAATTTCGAAAAACCTCCTTCAGACCATTTGTCACAGCATTTTTACCATCAGGTAATCATTGTCATATGATTTGGCTACATTGTATCATAAAAACTGCCAAAATTTAATTAAATACCGCCATTTTGTCTTGTAATGGCGGTATTAACCGAAAGGATGGCGGAATTAATCTATGATTTATATTCAGAACTGGCCGGGATTCATTTTCTCCCCTTAATTTCACCAAAAGTAGTAAAACGGTAATTGAAATTATGATTTGCAACATGTAATATGTAGTAAAATATTAAGACATTTCTCAAAGCCTCGGACCTTCCGAACATTAAAAGAATGTTCAGGATAACCCATATCAGACAAGACAGGAGTGGTATGCTTGAGGAAGATACAGATCTCGGATCATTTCAAGATGTCAACGATTCTGTTGTTTGCGCTGCCAAGTATCGGCATGCAGATCGTTGATAACACTTATCAGATCGCGGATGGATTTTTTATTTCAAACTATATAGGCGAGGCCGCGTTTGAAGCGGAAAACCTGATCTTTCCGCCACTGCTGATCGTGATGTCCGTCGGCCTGATGTTCGGGACCGGCGCCAGCGCCCTGATCTCCAAGGAACTGGGTGAAGGAAAGAAGGAGCGTGCGAAGAAACTGCTGAGCATGACCATCGGCGTGCTGACGGCTGTGGGTATTTTACTGTCTGCGCTTCTGTACATCCTGGTGCCTTCGATTTCCCGCTGGGTCGGGGCATCAGAAGCCATGATGGAAGGGTGTATCACGTACGGGCGGATCCTGGCGATCTTCATGCCGTTCCAGATGCTGTCGATGGCGTTTCACTCGCTGCTGATAACGGCTGACCGGCCCGGCCTGGGGCTGATTACCACGATTTCCAACGCGGTGGCCAACATCCTGCTGGACTGGCTTTTTGTGGCAGTTTTCAAATGGGGAATGCGGGGCGCAGCGATCGCGACCGGACTGGCGTGGCTGATCAGCGCGATCATTCCGACGGTGTATTTCTTCAACAAGAAGCATGAACTGCATTTTGTGAAACCGCAGATGGACATCAAAGCTCTTGGGCAGAGCCTGTACAACGGCGGTTCCGAAATGGTGGATGCGATCTCCTACGCGCTGGTTGCCGTGATCTACAACCTTCAGCTGATCCGCTATCTGGGAGACGACGGAGTCGGCGCCTATGCGGTAAGCGAGTATGTCGGCGGACTGTTCATCGCGGTATTCTACGGCGTGAGCATGAGCATTGTTCCGGTGGTGGGATATCACCTTGGCAAAGGCAACAAGGAAGAACTGCACTGCCTGAAACGGTACGGACTGATTCTGATGGGTATATTCGGAGTTATTATGGCAGGGCTGAGTATCGCGCTGGCCGATCCGATCAGCCGAATCTTTGTCGGATACAACGATGTGCTGACGGCGCTTTCAACGCATGCATTGCGGATTATCAGTTTTTCCTTCCTGCTTGGAGGAATTACGACTTACAGTTCGTCTTATTTTACGGGACTCAACCAGGGAACGGCGTCCATGGCGATCGCGATTGTAAAAGGATTGGCCGGTCCGCTGGCAATGGTTTACCTGCTGCCGCTGCTTATGGGCAACGACGGACTTTGGTATTCCACGCCGGCGGCTGAGGTGATGGCACTGCTGACGGCGATCGGGTTCTTTGCATGGTGGGCGAAGAAAGGCGAAGCGAAAGCGCTTGCGGAAACGCAAGAAGAGAGAGAATAACAACTCATCCGGCATTCGGTCACCTTCCCCTCACAGAAAAGGCTATATTAGGAGGATAGAATGAAAACAGTCGTTACAATGTTTCTGGAACAGGCTGCGAAGCACCCGAAGAATGCGGCGGTGCTGGATATCCGCGGAACATATACCTACGAGCGGATGAACAATCGGTCCGCTTATCTGGCGGAACAGATCATGGAACAGCTCGGAGGAAAAGGACAGAAGGGACGGATTGCCCTGTTCCTGCCGCGGACAAAAGAATTTGTGGTGGCGCTGTTTGCCGTCCTTCGGGCCGGGTGTGCAGCGGTGCCGATCGACGGCGAATACCCGAAGGAGCGAGTGAAGACGATCCTGGAAGATGTCGGGTGCGCGTTGTGCATCACAACGGAGGAGAAAGAGAAGGACGCAGAAGGCGCACCGTTGATGATACTCGAAAAGGTTTTCCCGGAAAACGTGGACGAACCGGAAGGGGATACGAGCCTGGACCTGTCTGACCCGGACACGGAAGGCTACATCCTGTACACCTCCGGATCCACCGGGAAACCCAAGGGCGTGGTGCACCGGCAGGCGATGCTGAACAACGCGCCTGAAGTACTGGGCTCTGTGACTAAATTTACGGAGAAATCCCGGTCGCTGAACATCGCCGGGTTCAGCTTTATCGCGGGCACTTTTGACACGATGCCTCTGCTGACCACCGGCGGAAGCGTCTATATAGCCAACGAAACGGAACGCAAGAATATGGACATGATCCATGTACTGTTCAAAAAACGGAATATAACCGGTATGTATATCCCGCCTCAGATGTTCACGGTGATGCGAAAACTGTACGGGCCGCTGCCGCTGGAATACGTGGCAATGGTGGGCGAAAAATTCGTCAACAAAGAGAATATCAGCGATTCTGGCGTAGTGGAATTTTTCGGAGCGAGCGAGACAGGCACGGCAATCCTGATCCACCACGTTGGAGAAGGCGGACCCCTGACCCTGGGAAAGCCCGCGGAGAACGTGAACGCCTACCTGATAGACGAAGAAGGGAAAGTGATCGAGGAGCCGGGTGTGATCGGTGAGCTGTGTGTGACCACGCCCTGGCTGGCTCTTGGATACAACAACCTGCCGGAGGAAACGGCGAAGCGCTTTACTGTGAACCCCTTCCTACCCGGGAAACGGATGTATCATACGGGCGATCAAATGGCCTGGGACGAGGACGGATACCTGGTCTTCCACGGGCGGAACGACCGGATGGTGAAGGTCCGCGGTTACCGGATAGAGCTGGGTGAAATTGATCAGGTGATCCGGAAAAAGGAAGGAATGGACGAAGTTGCGAACGTGAACATTACGGTTCACGGGGGCGACCTGATCTGCTGCTACTACACGGGAACGGAAACCTCGCCGGCGGAACTGAAGGAATTTGCTGCCAGATGGTTGCCGGAATACATGATCCCGGAATATTTCATCCACCTGGATAAGATGCCCCGGAACGACCGTGGCAAGTTTGACTATCCGACCCTGAAAGCGATGGAGATCAAAACCAACGAAGCAGAATACGAGCCGCCGGAAACGGAATTGGAGGAGCGAATCTGCAAGGCATACGCGGATACGCTGGACCTGGAACGTGCCGGCGTGACGGCAGACTTCTTCGACTGCGGCGGTACATCGCTGAGCGCGGCAGTGCTGATCAGCAACCTGAGCGACGCGGGGGCAACACTGTCCTTCCAGGATATTTCCGCGCATCCGACGCCCCGGGAACTGGCGGCTTTCATCGAATCCGGAAGCAGCGTGGAAAAACCGAAAATGAACCGTGCGGCCTACCCGCTGACCAAGACCCAGATGGGCATCTACCTGGAAAGCCTGACCGGCGGAAACAAGGAAACCTATACGCTGCCCTACATGACGCGGGCGGCGGAAGGCGTGACGGCGGAGCAGCTGATCGACGCGGTGCACAAGGTAATGAAAGCGCATCCGGCGATGAAATACGTGATCCATGCGGATACGGTTGGCATGCCCAGCAATATCCTGGTTCCGGACGCAGAACTGGATATCCCGGTGATTGACGGGCCGGAAGAAGGCCGGATGAAATTCATGAAGACGTTCATGCCGGTAGTACCGATGATGGACAGCCTGCTGATCCGGCCGGCAGTATACCGGACACCGGAACGCTGCTACCTGGCGATCAAGACCCATCTGATCTACTTTGATGCAAGCGCGATCAGCCTGTTCATCTCCGAGATGAACAGGGCGCTGGCCGGGAAGGAACTGATCGGAGAGGAATTTACAGTTCAGCAGGCCGCAATGTACGAAGAGCAGCTGATGGAAGACGGATCCCACGAGAAGGCAAAGGAATACTACCTCGAACTGTTCAGGGACGCAGAAGACGTGCCCGCTCTGAATGGCGACCTGAACGGCCCGCTGACTCCCGGCGTAAGCAAAAACGTACGGTATGAGCCGGGAACGCTGACAACCGAGCGGGTAAAGGCTTTCTGTGACAAAATCCATATTTCCGAGAGCAGCTTCTTCATGGGCGCAATGGCGCTGATGCTGGGCAAATACCTGAACAGCAAGCATGTTTCGTTCTCAACGGTATACAACGGGCGGCCGCTGGGCGAGATGAGCCATACGATCGGCACGCTGATCAAGCGAATTCCGGTTTATGGGGACCTGCGGAAAGATCTGCCTGTGGAAGAATACCTGCGGGGGATCAGCCGCCAGCTATTTAGCTCCATGGCCAACGACATCTACTCGTTTGACGAGGTGCTGAAGACCTGCCCGGTGAACGAGGACGTTGAATTCATTTACCAGGGCGACCTGTTTACCGACCGGATGGGCCGGGACACGGACGACAACCTGCTGATGGGTGACAAAACCTTCATGGAACAGTATCATACGGGCATGGTGACCGGATGCATGTCCATCCAATTCTTCGCAACAAACGGCCTGTACAACGTGACGCTCGAATATCGAAACGAGAAGTTTACGGAAGAATGGGTTCTCCGCTTCGCCCAGGATCTGTTTACTACAGCTGAGGAGCTGATGAAAACTACAAAAATCAGCGAGGTCAGCCTGCTGACGGACGAAGATCGGACGAAGTTCGACAGATTCAACGATACAAAGGTTCCCATGGAATTTGTGCCCGTACAGGAGCAGATTCACAGACATGCACAGACGAACCCGGAGAAGAAAGCAGTGATTGCCGCCGGGAAACAGCTGAGCTTCCGTGATTTGGATTTGCTGAGCGACCAGCTTGCCAGGGTGCTCATTCAAAACGGCGCTGGGAGAGATCAACTGATCGGTGTACTGTTTGAACGTGAAATCTGGGCTTACGTGGCGGAGATTGCCGTATTAAAAAGCGGAGCAGCCTTTGTGCCCTTTATTACCGAATATCCTGACGATCGAATCGATTTTTGCATGCAGGACGGGGAAAGCAAACTGTTGCTGACAGCCCGGGAACAGATTGCCGGAAGGCAATTGCAAAACAAGGGATACAAAGTTCTTACGCTGGAAGAAGCATTCAACACAGATAACTTAAACGATATCCGTGCAGATGAGCAATTCCGAATGACGGAGACAGTACTTTCAGCACAAGAAGATTTAGCTTACTGCATCTACACATCCGGCTCCACCGGCCGGCCGAAGGGCGTAATGATCGAACACAGGAATATTGCCAACTACGTGCACCGGAACGAAAAATCCATTGAGATTATGCATTACGCGGCACCGGGACGGATTAACCTGGCTTTGGCCTCCTTCTCTTTTGACGTGTCTGTTGTGGAAGAGTTTGTGCCACTTTGCAACGGGAATACTGTGATCATCGCTACAGAAGATGAAATCCATAATCCGGCGCTGTTTGCAGAACTGGTGATCAAAAGCGGTGCAAACGGCATTACCTGCACGCCGACTTATCTGCTGAGCCTGCTGGAAATCCCGAAAAGCCGTGAAGCGATCCGGCAGTTCACCTTCTTCGACATCGGCGCTGAAGCCTTTCCGAGACAACTGTATGACAGGTTGCGGGAACTGCGAAAGGACAGCGTAATCCTGAATGTTTACGGACCGACGGAATGTACCATGGGCTGCTCAGCTGCCCTGATGACTGGCGAAGAGCATGTGACCGTCGGGCCGCCTATTGCAAATACCGTATTCTATGTGGCGGATCAGTTCGGAAACGAACTGCCGGTCGGTCTGCGGGGCGAGCTGATTATCTGCGGGGAACAGGTGGGCCGCGGATATGTAAACCTGCCGGAGAAGAGCGCTGCTGCCTTTTTCGAGCGTAATGGCCTGCGCGCTTATCACAGCGGCGACCTGGCAGCCTGGACGGAAGAAGGAGAGATTCGCATCTTCGGTCGTCTGGACAACCAGATTAAACTGAGAGGTTTCAGGATCGAACTGGACGAGATTGAAAAGGTCATGACAGAATTTCCCGGCGTTTCCAGCAGTGCGGCAGCTGTGCGGAAGACCGGTGGGACGGAATATCTGGCCGGATACTTTACCGCGAAAGAAGAGATCCCGGCGGAGAATCTTAAAGCATTCCTGCAGGAAAAACTGCCCGAATACATGGTACCAAGTGTGCTTATGCAACTGGATGAAATGCCAATGACAAGCAATGGCAAGGTCAACCGGAAAGCATTACCGGAACCAGATTTGCAGGAACTAAAAGCGGAATATATTCCTCCGGAAACGGTAACAGAAAAAGCCCTCTGCAGCGCTTTCGCCAAAACACTGAAAATGGATGAAAACAAGGTCGGTTTGCTGGACGATTTCTTCGACCTGGGTGGAGATTCCCTGAAGGCAATGGTTGTTCTTTCGGAAGCGAAGCTGGAAAACCTGAGCGCAGCGGATGTTTTCCAGTTGCGTACGCCGGGAGCTATCGCAAAGGAAGTGGAAAAACGTTCCGGACAGGAAGATCTGGACAAGCAGGAAGAAAAAGCACGTATGCTTCCTCATGATCTGTCTCCATTGCAGCTTCAGATGATTGATAACCAGTTGTTCCGGCCCGGATCCACCATGTGGAGCAATATGCACATACTTGCACAATTTGGCTTTGATGTGGATCCGGAACGATTATGCGATGCAGTCAATAAGGCTCTTGACAACCATCCCGGGCTGTCTGTGGCATTCTTCTTTGATGATAATAATGAATTGAAACAGCAATACAGGCCAGGCCTGTTACCGGAAGTAAAGGTGCGGGACATTCAGCCACAGACAGAAGATGCACTTGGTGATATTCTGGTAGTTCCTTTCCAGCGAATTTTGAACGCCTGCCTGTGCAAGGTAAATGTGTTCCGGGGACGCAGGGGTTGCTATCTCTTCCTGGACGTACATCATTTGCTGATGGACGGAGCATCTTTGGGCGTAGTGCTTGCTGACATCATGAATGCATACTTCGGGCGTGAACTGAAAAAAGATTATTATTTTGCTGGGTTGGCACAGCTGGAACAGCAGAAAAAACAAGGGTTGATCGAAAAAGACCGGTTGTACTTCAAGGAGCAGTACGGCGACGAAAACTGGTGCAATATTCCGGAACCGGATTACCAGAGCACAAACATCAACCAGGCTGGAAGGATGCGGCGCCTTGCGTTCACTGCTGAAGAGGTAAAGGAAGCAGAGGAATACTGGGGCGTTTCCCACTCCGTAATGGCAATCAGCGCAGGCCTTTTGGCTTTATCACGCTTTACGGGAAAAAAGCATGTGATGATCAACTGGATTTTCAACAATCGTCTGTCACCACAGACAGATCATATTGTAGGTATGCTGATCCGTAATCTGCCGGCAGCCGCACGGATGGAAAACATATCCTCCACGCAGGAGTTGCTTCTTTCCGTGAAGGAACAGGTAGCGAACGGAATTGCTCACTGTAGTTGGGATTTCATGGCAGAAACGCTGCAGGCATATGTGAATGATTGCATGGAGGTAAACCTGCAACTGGGGATCAACGCTGATGAACTTGATGAGCTTCCGCATGAAATGCTGGAGCTGACGGACGAGTTCAGTGCTGCCGGCGCCCGATTGGAGATGGAGTTGCTGGAGAACGAATATGGAGATAACGGTTTTGATTCTGAGATGGAATATGCCGAAGGACTTTTTAATAAGGAACGGATGGAAGCATTCCATGATCTGTACGTTGAGATTCTTGAAGGCTTAATCCGCAAAGAGGATGTATAAGTAGTGTCTGCTCAACAACTCTGGAGGTGTTGAGAATAAAGACGTAGAGGACGGTTTGGGTCGAAAAAAGTGCAAGGTAATTTAGGTCATTTGTACGAATTTATTGGCTTAGAGGCTTGCACTTGGGGGCGAAAACCGTGTACAAATCCACAGAATCCGAACACCTGCAGCTGAGCTTTTTCCAGTTCAATGCTTCCTGTGGAATGCAGCTGGACTGTAACAACGAGTGGATCAGAGATGCGAACCGTTTATAATATTTTTATATTATCGTCATTCATAATGCTCAGCCTTCTCCTGCTAAACTGAAAATCCCTTGTATTCAAGGCACATCATTGTCAGGTCATCGAACTGCTCCACATTGCCGACGAAGGTGCTCACGGTATCCTGTACTTTTTCCAGTATTTGCTCCGGATTCAGATCCTTGCCTTCATTCAGCGCTTCGATCATCCGGTCTGTACCGAACATCCCGGTGTCGCTGCCCTGGGCTTCCGGGATCCCGTCGGTATAAACAAACAGCCTGTCTCCCGGTTTTATCTGTATCACATAATCAGTATACTTCGCTTTGGGCAAATAGCCGACAGGTCTGCCATGGACATCTTCATACAGGATAAACCGGCCATCCTTCATCAATGCGGGGAATTCATGGCCCGCGTTTGAGGCGGTCACTATTCCTGTGGACAGTTCCAGGATCCCGATCCAAAGGGTCACAAACATCATTTCGGTGTTCCCGGTGCACAGGGCCTTATTGGTATCGGAAAGGATCTGCGAAGGCGTTTTTCCGCTTATGGCATTGTTTTTTATCAGCGTTTTTGCGGACATCATGAACAGGGCTGCCGGCACGCCTTTCCCGGAAACATCGCCGATAATCATGCACAGATGGTCCTCATCCGTCATGAAGAAATCATAAAAATCCCCGCCCACTTCTTTGGCCGGTGTCATGGCGGCATGGATGTCAAACTCGTCATGCTCCGGAAAGGCCGGAAAAACACGCGGAAGCGCGCTTGTCTGAATTCGGGCTGCCAGTTCCAGTTCGGTATCGATCCGTGCCGTCCTCGAAGTCAGCTCCTGCTGTTTCAGGATGAGGGCACGTCCCTGTTTCGCGATAAAAACAGCAGCCGTTGCGATTGCCAGATAGATCGCCATATCCGGGAGAAAACCATACAGCATCGTATTCGTGATCTGCAGCCGATGATCATAGGGAATCCCCTCGACCGCTTCCACCAGCCAGGTCGTATGCTCCATGCGGATCACGGTTCCCAGCGGATATTCCATGACATTCAGGTCCGGAATCCCGGCATTGGCGCCCCAGACGGCTGAGAGAAAAAAAGCCACAAACGTTGCCAGCGCGACATAAAACGAATATTTTCCGGAGAAGTAACGGATGGACAAAACGACCGGAATGCACAACAGCAGCGAGGCGGAATCAGTGTAGATTCCGTTCAGAATAAAGACCGATATGATCAGGATCATGATTAACACATACTTCATCCATGGGGGTTCGCCTTTATAATGCTTGCAGAGCATCGCTCCGGCCAGAAAGAGTAATTCGGCGAGAACCGTGAGGATCAGCCAGTAATCGAATCTCGGCTGCGCGAAAAAACCGGTCAGCGTCAGAATAACCGTGAGTATTCCGATGAAAAAAATCAGAAGCATTATTTTCGCCAAAATAAAGTTGGCTTTGATTTCATTTTCAAGTAATACGTTTCTCTCCGTCATGATGCCATCGTCCCCCTGAACCTCTTTTATGTGATGGAGTTCAACTTGTCCGGAAAGCTCGGGGCTATTTCTGTGTATTCATCCGCAGGTTTGGAAAGCTTTTCCCCATTGGATTCTCATCATTTTGTCTTGTTCAGTGATATCATAACACAGAAATATCCCATGTGAGAATATAAAACTGTACCGGCGAAGGAAGTCGGCGGCGCGCCTCAGTTCGATGATACGGCTATGCTGTGTTACCGCCGGCTATGCGGGCCATGAAAGAAGGCAAAGAGACATTTGCCTGGTTTGACGTTATGCCCGGATTGTGGTAAATTGTAAAAAAAATAGCAGAAAGCATGTACAGGAGGAATCGGATGATGGTAATTACCCGCGAACAAGCCGGAACAACCTTGGTCATTTCCCTGCATGGCAAACTGGATACGGCTGCCGCTCCGGCCGTGGAGGCGGAAATCCGGAAAGGACTGTCCGGAGTAAAGAAATTGTGCTGGAATTTCGAAGATCTGGATTATCTCGCATCCGCGGGCTTCCGGGTGCTGCTGATTGCGGAGAGCATGCTGGACGATGACGCGGAGATGAAAGTGTACCATGCCAACGATATAGTGAAAAACGCGTTCTATCTGACCAACCTGAATTACCTGCTCGCCCGGGAATAACAGGGGTTCGATTCCGCTATAATCCATAAGAAACCTTGCAGATCAATGCCTGCAAGGTTTCTTTTGCCCGTACCGAATATTTCGTTTGCATAAAATACATGGATTTCTTCTCCTGTATCCCTATGAGATTACCAAGGGGAATTACTTCGATAGTTCTTCAAAACGCTATTCATTCTCTCAACAAATTGGCGCCTGACTTCTTTTGGCTCCACAATTGTTACTTTCTGTCCCATGCTTAATACCCATCCGAAGAACTGGTCACCAACCGCAACGGGAACTGTTACAGTGAAAAACTCTTTGCTCTTATCCAGTATAGGATAAAGGTTTGTTCCAAATTGGTCTGCAATCAGATAATATAAATGAGTTGGTGCGCGCAAAGTGACCATTATCATGTCTACGAAAATATGAAGCAACTATTCCCGTATATCAGATCTCATGGGATGAAGAGGAGGAAGATACCGGATTATCCGCTGTTAGGGAAACGCTGATTAAAGCACTCCCCCGTCAGGGGGAGTGCGAGAAAACCTTGGAATATCAACATGTTAAGCCGAAGGCTTTGATGCTGATTTGAATAAATCAGCATTTCCTTAACGAATTTCCCGGTCTGGCTGCCCGTCTGGCGGCGGACCCGGATTTACAGGCCCGGGAGGAAATCATGACCCGGGAGCATATGCAGATGTCCGAGGAAGCGCAGACCCTGGCGCTGAAACCGTATCAGTATCAGCGTCCTTTAGCGGTTGAGCAACACGGGTTCAATCCATACAGGGATGTGGCATTCAGGCCACCAGGAACTTGTATTTTTTCACACTGTAAAGCGGAATAAACGGAATGATGATGGGAACGGATTTGACATATTCCTGATATTCCGGATCATCACCGTAATTCTTATCCTGGCGGATTTCAAGCCTGCGGGCGCCGCTGAACATGATCCAGCTGATCAGAATAAATCCAAGAACGGCAAGTACCCACTGCCATACGCCCTGCAGGGCAGTGATGCCGGAAACCAGCACGCCCAGCCAGAGCAGCAGTTCGCCAAGGTAATTCGGACAGCGTACCAGACGGTATAGTCCCGTATCCACAAAACGGCGGCTGTTTTTTTTCTTAGCGGCGGTTTTCTGCATATCCGCAATCAGTTCCAGAACGATACCGGCGGCCATGATCACCACACCCACCCAGAGCGCTGTATCCGGTTTGGCATGATTCAGCATCCGGTAATAGAGCGGAATGGTCATCAGTGTATACAGGAGGCCGCAGGTGATCCAGATCGAAAGCTTCGCGATCAGGGGCATTTTGCTGCTCCGTTCCAGTTCCGGATTGAGCACAGTGCGATAAGCGGCGCTTTTCTTTTCCCGGAGCAGCAGGTATCCTGCAAGCCGGAGGCCATAGCAGAACAGAAGAATGCAGGCGATCCATTCCGCCGGTCCCATCATCCCGTGGAAGGCAATGCCAAGTGCTGCGCCGATGGCTGCGATGGCCAGACCGTATCCAACAGAAAAAAACCTGATATACATGCGAAACCCGATCGAACATGCGGCCATGCTGACTAAAAAAAGAATCCAGTAATTCACAGCTTTTCCTCTTTCATGTTCTGTCGTAACAGTAAGTTTTACTCGCAGCAGAACATATACTTCCTGATGAATTCTGCTGTTTTTTCCTCGCCGATCATTGCCTTGAACTGATTCACAGCGGGACCTCCGTTCTTCAGCAACCCTTCAGGAAGCACAGCGTTTGCCCTGGCTTTTTCACCCGGATCACAGGCCGGGCAGGAAGCAAGCAAGTCCATATAGGCCTCACAGTATTCCCGGAAAAACCGATCCAGTTCACTCCGGATTCCCCGGCTGCCCCGGTAAAAGGCTGAAACGGGATGCAAAAGGCAGGTATGCCATGATTCCTGGGGTGTATAGGCAGGCAGCGCGCTGTGCCGTGCCTTGACGGCGTCCAGAGCGGCACAAGGCTGTTCTGTAAGGGTAGTCCTGTACACTTCGGCCAGCAAGTTTTCCTTCCAGGGAAGATGAATCCAGTCCATCGATAAAATAGGGCCGTCCAGGCAGGAAGGCGTAAAAGTCGCGCACTCCATTTTCATCAGGCCCGCCATTCCCTTCATGGTCATCAGGCAAAGGGAACCGGCGCCTTTCACCTCATAGGATTCCATTTCAAAACGCATCCCTTTTGCTTTGATAACGGAAAACTCTCCCATATCCTTCTGTGCCAGTTGAAAGTGTTTCCCGGAAACCTCTTTTAAATAACACTCCATACTCGTTTCCACCTTTTTGGTTTTTCCCGTGTGACCATCATACCATATCTGCCATGACTGAATCAAGGTCCCGGACGGGCCGGCGGAGGACAGCCCGGCAAACCCGGATTCCCTGACAGCCCCGCCCGCACCGCGTACAGGCAGAAAGCATGCGGACACTCCATGTCCGCAAAAACAATTCAGGACCACCGTGAAGGTGGCCCTGAATGTTTGTGGAGCATAGGGGAGTCGAACCCCTGACCTCGACAATGCGAATGTCGCGCGCTACC
>JAFSOC010000030.1 GCA_017447185.1 Clostridia bacterium
AACGATCACCGGCCACAACGACACGAAGGACTACGACAGCGCAGAGCACAGCGTGAACGGCTATGACGTGGCATTCAGCACACCGCTGTACACGGAAGCTGACTTCACCTTCAGCGGCACTGCTGCAGCGAAGCGGACCGACGCGGGCACCACGGAAATGGGCCTGAAGAAGGAACAGTTCGCGAACATCAGCGACAACTTCGCAACCGTAACCTTCAACGTGACGGACGGCTGGCAGACGGTCAACCCGATCGACGTGAAGGTTGGCATCAAGGGCCACAGCAACACGACGGACTACGACGGCGCAGAGCACAAGGTAAGCGGCTACGACGTAACGATCGAAAACGATCTGTACAAAGAAGCTGACTTCACCTTCAGCGGCAATGCTGAAACGAAGCGGACCGACGCAGGCACGACGAACATGGGCCTGGCCAGCAGCCAGTTCAAGAACACGAACCGCAACTTCAAGACGGTAACCTTCGAAGTCGAAGACGGATTCCAGACGGTTGAACCGATCGACGTGACCGTAACGATCGTCGGCGCGAACAACACGACGGACTACGACGGAGACAGCCACAGCGTGAACGGCTACACCGCGAAAGCGAGCACCGAACTGTATGACGTCAAGAACGACATCACCTTCAGCGGTGCCGCGGGAGCGATGACGAAGCGTTCAGCACCCACCGCAAGCGCGACGCGGACGGAAGCGGGCACCACGGAAATGGGCCTGGCACCTGAACAGTTCGCGAACAACAACAGCAACTTCAGGACGGTAACCTTCGTTGTGACGGACGGCTACCAGACGATCGACCCGATCGATGTGACAGTGACTGTGGTTGGCGCAAACGACGCTGTAACATTTGACGGCGAAGAGCACAGCGTAAGCGGCTACACCGCGACAGCGAGCACGAAGCTGTACGACGTGAACAATGACTTCACCTTCAACGGCAACGCGAACGCGGCCCGGACGGTTGAAGGCACGACGAACATGGGCCTGGCGGCCCAGCAGTTCGCGAACGCGAACGCGAACTTCGCGAACGTGACCTTCAACGTGACGGACGGCTACCAGACGATTGTGCCGGTGGACGAAGTGGTTGTGACCATCACAGGACACAACAACACGACGGACTACGACGGCGACGAGCACAGCGTGGCTGACTACGACGTGAAGATCAGCAACCCGCTGTACACTGTGAATGACTTCACCTTCAGCGGCACGGCCGCAGCGAACCGGACGGATGCGGGCACCACGAACATGGGCCTGGCGGAAGACCAGTTCACGAACACGAACAGCAACTTCGCGAAGGTAACCTTCAACGTGACGGACGGCTACCAGACGGTCAACCCGATCAACGTAACGGTTGACATCACGGGCCAGAAGAACACGACGGATTACGACGGCGAAGCGCACGGCGTGAGCGGCTACGACGTGAAGATCAGCAACCCGCTGTACACAGTGAACGACTTCACCTTCAGCGGCACTGCTGCAGCGAACCGGACTGACGCGGGCACCACGAATATGGGCCTGGCGGAAGGCCAGTTCGAGAACACCAACGCCAACTTCAAGACAGTCGCCTTCAACGTGACGGACGGCTACCAGACGATCAACCCGATCGACGCGACGGTTACGATCACCGGCCACAGCAATACGGCGGAATTCGACGGAACCGAACACAGCGTAAGCGGATACGACGTGGCGACGAGCACGACCCTGTACACCGAAGCGGACTTCACCTTCAACGGCACAGCCGCAGCGGCGAGGACCGACGCGGGCACCACGAACATGGGCCTGGCGGACAGCCAGTTCGCGAACACGAACGGCAACTTCAAGAGCGTAACCTTCAACGTGACAGACGGCTGGCAGGCAATTGCCCGCAAGACCGTGACGGTGAAGGCAGACGACCTGACGAAGATCTTCGGCGAGGGTGAAAACCTGACAGCCACCGTAACCGGCCTGGTTGGCGAAGATACGATCAACTACAGCCTGATCCGCGAGGAAGGCGAGAATGCCGGAACCTACACCATTACCGCAAGCGGAAATGAGGTACAGGGTAACTACAACGTTACCTTCGAAACCGGCGCAGTGACCATCAACAAGGTTCCGGAAGTCCACGTGAAGATCAACGCCCACGGCGGAAACTTCACCTACGACGCGCAGAACCACACGATCACCGGATACGACGTCGAGATCGACAACCCGCTGTACACAACGGATGACATCCTGTTCAGCGGCAAGGACACCCTGACGGTCCGGAACGCGGGCACCTACAACATGGGCCTGAGCGCGGCAGACTTCACCAACCTGAGCAACAACTTCGAGAACGTGGTATTCGAAGTGACGAACAGCAGCCTCGTGATCGCGCCGAAGGCAGCCACCATCACGGTGCAGAACAAGAACAAGACCTACGGCGATGCTGATCCGATGCTGACCGCTACGGTTGACGGCCTGGCCGGAACCGACGCTGCGATCCCGATGATGAGCCGTGCGGCCGGCGAGAATGTCGGCAGCTACACCATCAACGCGACAGTGGCTGCGGATCCGAACTACACCTTCACCATTGTGCCCGGAACAATGACGATCTCTCCGAAGACGCTGACCGTCAAGGCCGACGCGAAGGTTAAGACCTTCGGTGAAGATGAACCCGAACTGAGCGTCACGATTGACGGACTGGAGAACGGCGACACCGCTGATCTGATCAGCTACACGGTTGAGCGTGAAAGCGGCGAGGATGTCGGAACCCATACGATCAACGTCACCGGCAGCGAATTCCAGGGCAACTACAATGTGGTCTTCGAAAACGCCGAAATGACGATCGTACCGGAAGACACCGTGGTTGTGCGGATCACCGCCCACAACGGAACATTCCAGTATGACGGCACGGAACGTGACCTGAGCGGCTACGATGTTGAAATCAACAACGAGCTGTACAGCGAAGGTGCCTTCACCTTCACCGGCAACAGTGAACTGAAGGCTACCAACGCCGGCACCTACCGGACGGCCATGACCGCCGCTGACTTCACCAACAACGACCCGAACTTCACGAACGTTGTGTTCGAAGTCACCAACGGTGAACTGGTCATCACGAAGCGCCAGGTGACACTGACCAGCGGAGACGCTGAGAAGACCTACGACGGCAAGGCGCTGAAGAACAGCGATATCACCGTCGGCGGCGACGGATTCGCCGAGGGCGAAGGCCTGATCTACAACGTGACCGGTTCGATCACGAACCCGGGCACCGCGGAGAACACCTTCAACTGGATCCCCGCCGAAGGAACACTGGCAGCCAACTATAAGTTCACCGCGACAAACGGTACACTGACCGTGCTGCCCGCGACGACGCATACGCTGACCATCAGCTACGTGACCGAAGGCGGCAGAGACGTAAGCACCTTCAAGCGTGAATATGCAGTTGGCGAACAGTACGAGGTCGTAACACCTGTCATGAGCGGATTCGAAGCGGATGAAGGGACGATCACCGGCATCATGGGTAACGCGGATGTCAACATCACCGTGACCTACAGCCCGATCCTCTACACGCTGGTAATCCACTATGCGGCAGTTGGTGAAGACGGCGAGGTTGCAGAACCCACCGTGCTCTACCTGGCGGCCGGAGAAGAGTACAGAGCAGTCGTGGCCCAGATTCCCGGATACGAAGCGCTGCTGGATGTCATCACGGGCACCATGCCTGCGAGCAACCGGAGCATCACCGTTCCGATGATCGGTGAAGAAGCTGCGAAGATCCTCGGCGGCGGAAGACCTACGATGATTATCGAAGATGAGCGCACCGCGTTGGGTATCGATAACGCAGTACTGGGCAGCGGCGAAATCATCGAATAACAAACAGACCGAAAGGTCCAGAGACACAATACGAGGCCGGGCATATGAAAATATGCCCGGCCTTTTGCAGGAAATTTATGGACAAACGAAGAAATAATAAAGATATCAGTATAAGCAATATACGATATGGGCAGTGAGGATAAGATTCTTCGCGTTGCTCAGAATGACACGTGCGGATGCCGGAATGACGCGTGCGGATTGTTCAGAATGACACAGTATATTCATTTTTTCCAGAAGGAGTCGTATACATGATGAAGAAACTGATTTCCCTGATTCTTACACTGGTACTGCTGGCTGGCTGCTGCATCGCAACTGCAGAAGAAACGGTTACGGAGAAAAAGTATGAAAGCCTGACGGTCGGCGTGACCACTGCCTTTAACGGCAATTTTCTGGCGGACGCCATGGGAAGCAATATCAGCGACCAGGATATCCGGAAGATGATCCATTCCTATCACCTGGTGACCTGGGACGGTTCATCCGGAATCTTCCGGCAGAATGGCCAGGTGATCACCGCCGGCGTGGCCAGCGAGGACGGGAGCACCTTCATCTACACGCTTGCGAACGACCTGACCTACAACGACGGGACGCCGATTACGGCGCGGGACTATGCCTTCAGTTTCCTGTTGCTGACCTCCCGCCAGCTGCTGGAATCGACAGGGCTGCGGGAAGACGGAAGCCGGATCCATGGTTGGAAAGCCTATGACGAAGGCTTGTCTGCCACGGTCTCCGGATTCCGACTCATTGGCGACCATCAGATCGCCATTACGATCTCCCCTGAGTTTACACCCTACTTCTACGAAATGAAGGCAATGGATTTTTATCCGCTGCCCATTAAAGTACTTGCGCCCGGATGCGAAGTTCGGGACGACGGCAACGGCATCTACCTGAGCGGCGACTTCACCGCACAGACGCTGCAGGAGACCCTGCTGGATCCGGATACGGGATATGCCTCGCATCCGACCGTCACCTCCGGACCCTACAACCTGGTTTCCTACGACGGAAAGAGAGTGGAGCTGAAGCTGAATTCCCTGTATAAGGGAGATGCGGATGGCAGCAAACCATATATCGAAAATATCATCGTGCGTTACGCGCCTTCCCGGGACATTATGGCGAACCTGATCGTCGGCGACGTGGACCTGGCGGTCCGCTGCGCACGGGTGGAAATGATTACCACCGGTATGGCGCTGGCCAGCAGCGACGAATACGCGCTGAAGAGCTACAGCCGCAACGGCCTGTCCTTCATCAGCTTCTGCGGTGAAAAGGGACCGACGGCGGACGTGAACGTGCGGAAAGCCCTGGCAATGTGCCTGGACAAGGATAAACTGGTGACCGACTACCTGGGCAACCTGGGTACCCCGGTAAAGGGATACTACGGCATCGGCCAGTGGATGTTCCCGATGACGCGGGGCAACATTCCGGATTCCTGGAAAGAGGAAGCCGGGGAGGACGCCACCTGGGACGACATCAACCTGGACGGCCTGACGGAATACACGCTGGACGTGGATGCGGCCAAAGCCCTCCTGGACGCGGCCGGATGGAACCTGAACGCGGAAGGCGGCGCCTATACCGAAGGACTCCGCTACAAGGCGGTGGACGGGGAACTGAAACCCCTGTCGCTGCGCCTGATTTATCCGAACGACAACCTGGCCGGCCCGATGCTGGAGGAAGTATTTGCGCCTTACCTGCGGGAAGCCGGGGCGGAGATTGATTTTACCGCGCTGAGCATGCCGACGCTGCTGCAGATGTACTACCGGCAGATTGAACGGGACTGCGACATGATCCTGCTGGGAAGCAATTTCCAGGATGTGTTCGATCCTTCCGTGAACTATGACGAGTACGGAACCGACCGGCTGACCGGCATCACGGATCCGCAGCTGGCACAGCTGGCGCGGGAGATGCGCATGACCGAGTCCGGGGACGCGCCGCAGTATGTACGCCGGTGGATCAAATTCCTGGAGTACCGTTCCCAGGTGCTGCCGGAAATTCCGCTGTACAGCAACGCCTATATGGACTTCTCGACTTCCGCCCTGCGGGATTACACGCCGGGGATCTACTCCTCCTGGTCGGAGGCGCTGATGAAAGCCTACCTGAGCGACTACGTGGAGGAAGAGGAAGAAATGGTTGAGGTCGGCGACGACGAGGCCGTATTCGAATAACAGGTTACTCACGGGTGAATGGAGCGACTCAGGGGAGGTGAACGTTCCGTGCTGTCGGGCAAAAGAAAGACGATCGGAGCTTTTCTGTGCAAGGCATATTCGCTTTTTGACAATGCGGTATACCGCACGCTGGAGCAGGAAGCGAGAAAACTCGATTACAACATCATCATCTTTACGACGGTGGGTTATTTCTCGAGCCAGAATGAATATGACAAACAGGAAAAACGGATGTTTTCCTTTGCCCCGATTGAGGAACTGGACGGGATCCTGGTGGCTCCGGATACCTACGAAATTGAAGGGTTCCGGGATGTCCTGATGGAGGAGATCCGGGACCGGGCGACCTGCCCGGTGGTGGCATTGCGCCATTTCAGCGATGAACTGGACTGCGTGCACACGGACGAATCGGCAGCGATCATGCCGCTGCTGCACCACCTGTTTGACGTACATAAGCCGAAGAAGGTCCGCTTCCTTGCCGGATACGAAGGACATCCGGACAGCGAAGCACGGCTGAATGCCTTCCGGAAGATGATGGAGGAGCACGGCCTGCCCCTGGACGAGGAAAAGGATATTGCCCATGGCAACATGTGGTACGACTGTGGCCCGAGCGCTTTCAAGGCGCTCTGCAGCGATCCGGATGACCTGCCGGACGCTATCGTCTGCGCAAACGACTATATGGCGGCGGGCCTGACACGGCAGCTGCTGGACCACGGGATCCGGGTGCCGGAGGATATCATCATCACCGGATTTGACAACGTGCAGAACCTGCACCTGGACGAACTGAAAATGACGACGGTGGAGCAGGACTTCACCGGGATGGCGGAAACCGCGATACGGGAACTGGACCGGCAGATCCGCACAGGGGACAGCCGGAAGACCCGGGAGAACAACATCAGCATTGGAATCCCCGGTCAGCTGGTGCTGAGCGAAAGCTGCGGATGCGGCAAGCGGGACAGCGCCTTCTATTCCGAAATCAACCAGGGAAACGCAAACCAGATTGACCAGCTGAACAACCGGGAAGTCGGCATGACGTACCTGACAATCGAAATGAGCGGATGCGACGATCTGAAGCAGTTCCACCAGGTGCTGATTGACAAGAAAGCGGATACGCCCGGACTGCAGGACCTGTATATCTGCCTGTTCCAGAACGGGCGGGATGAAGCGGGAGAACCGATCTTCACCAAAGAAATGACGGACTCCGTATGCCTGGTGCATGTGATGAAGGACAAGCAGGACTGCGGTATGCCCATGGTCAGCTTTGACCGGACACAGATCCTGCCGGCCCTGGCGGAACGGGAAGATCCGCAGGTGCTTTACCTGGTGACACTGCACCAGAACGAGTTTGCCTACGGATATGCGGTGTTCCACTATTATCCCGATGTAATTCCGTCCAACTTCTTCCAGCACTTTAACGTGATCCTTTCCGGCGCGCTGAGCAACATCCACAAGCGGAACGAGATCCTGGCGCTGTATGAAGAGCGGCGGCTGAGCAGCATCACGGATGTGATGACACGGCTGCTGAACCGGCGGGGCCTGGAAGAGAAACTGCTGCCAGAATGGCACGGCCTGTGCGCGCGTCGGGAGAATATGACATTTATCACCTTCGACATGGACCACCTGAAGGAGATCAATGATACCTACGGCCACCAGGCGGGAGACTTCGCGATCCGCGCGATGGGCGCCGCGCTCCGCGCTGCGGCACCGAAGGACGCCCTGACGGCCCGGATGGGCGGAGACGAGTTCCTGACGGTGCTGACCGGGGCGGATAAGCGGGCCGCAGAAATGTATATCAAACGCTTTGAGAAGGAACTGAACGCGATCAACGTGAAAGAAAAAAGAAGCTTCCCGGTGGAAGCCAGCAGCGGCATCTGTTATGTGAAGCTGGATGAACTGATGTCCCTGGAGCACTGTATCCGGCTGAGCGATGAAGAGATGTACAAGGTGAAGGAAGCACGGCATGCGACACGGAAGTAGTGGCTAGTGGCCAGTGGCTAGTGGCTGGTGGCCAGTAATATGGAAGGGCTGGTTCGGATGAACCAGCCCCTGGTTTTTTATTTGTTGGCCAGGATGGCGGAGGCGTACGGGGGAAGACTGAAGGAGAGGCAGCCTTCGGCGACCTTGCCGGCCACTTCCTTTTCAATGGTATGGCCTTCCTGGGTAGTCTGGATGCGGAAGAGGAAGGTTTCCTCCTCCCTGGCGCCCGCATCCCGGACAAAGAGACGGAAATCCGTCGGGGAATTGGTATTGTTGACCGCCACGACGCAGCGGGTATCCTCATCAAAACGCGCATAGGCGATCCGGCCGTAGTCGGCGAGGAGCTGCTTGAGCGAGCCGCCGGCGAGGACGGACAATTCTTTGCGCAGGTGAATCAGGTCCCGGTGGAGGGAAATGAGGGACTGATCCTCATGGCCCCAGGGATAGGTGCGGCGGTTATCCGGATCGGTCCAGCCCACCTGGCCGGCCTCATCCGCGTAATAGACGGTGGGCGCACCGGGCCAGGACATCTGGATGGTGACGGCTTCACGGAAGACACCCTTGTTGATCCCAGCGGAGGCCGCGGCGGGACCGAGGGTGGTGGTGCGGCCAATCATCCGGTTGGTACGGGTGAGGAAACGGGAATGATCGTGATTGCTCAGCTCATTCATGGCGCACATGAGGGAGGGATGGGAGAAGCGGGCCATCTTATCCTTCATGATGCCGAAGAAGGCGGAACCGTTCTGATACAGGTCATCCCGATATGAATCGGAATGCTTCTCCATGCCGGTGAGGAACCAGGTGACGGGCTCCATGAAGGCGTCATAGTTCATGACACTGTCCCATTCCTTGCCATTGAACCAGGGCATCGGATCCCCGTAATGCTCGGCGATGATCAGGGCATCGGGATTGATGGCCTTGACCCGGGAACGGAATTCCTTCCAGAACTTGTGGTTGAACTCGGCGCTGTGGCCCAGGTCCGCCGCCACGTCCAGGCGCCAGCCGTCAATGGAGTAGGGCGGGGAAAGCCATTTTTCGGCGATATGGAAGATCTCCTCCCGCAGCTCGGGAGAATCCTCATAATTCAGCTTCGGCAGGGTGGAATAGCCCCACCAGCCCTCATAGACAGGGGAGCGGCCGTTGCCGGAATCATTGAAATGGAAATAGGAACGGTAAGGACTGTGGATACTCTGGAAGGCGCCGGGCTGGAAGCCGGCCTTGCCCAGGTAGATGCCCTCATGGTCCATCCACTTGTTGAAGGAGCCGCAGTGATTGAACACGCCGTCGAGGATGATGCGCATGCCGCGGGCGTGCAGCTCATGGCAGAGGGAAGCGAAGAGCACATCGCTGCGCTCCAGGTTCTCCATGGAGGTGACGCGGCGGATATACTTCGGGGCGTAGCCGTTATGCTTCTCCCACGACTGCATCTCATGATCCATATCATCCGAGATGACGCCGAAGTGGGGATCGATATGCTCGTAATCCTGGCAGTCATATTTATGGCTGGAGGGGGAGACAAAGATCGGATTCAGGTACAGGACTTCAATGCCGAGATCCTGCAGGTAATCCAGCTTGTCGATAATGCCCTGCAGGTCGCCGCCGTAGAAGCAGCGGATATCCGTATCGGAAGGCACGGCATCCCAGTCGGCCACATGCTTCGCATGGCCGACGGTATAGTAATATTCATTGTCCGCAACATCGTTGGTGGGATCCCCGTTGCAGAAACGCTCCGGGAAGATCTGATACTGCACGGCGCCCTTGGACCAGGCGGGAGTGTGGAAACCGGGAATCAGGCGGAAAGCATAGATCGGATTGAAATCCGGCACCAGGTTATCCACGATGCGGGGGCCGATCTTGTCATACGCAAGGCGGACGCCGTCCGTGCACTCGATCACGAAACGGTAAATAATCTCGTTCTGGTTGCAGACGATGGAGGATTCATAATAATCGAAAAACTCATCTGAACGGACTTTCGCCATCAGGGAGCCGAAAAGCAGGGAATCAAACAGCAGGATTACACGGGACGCAGTGTCCTTCGCGACACGGATACGGATGGTGACGTTATCCCCGGGATTGGGCTCGGAAGGAAAACGGTAGCCGGGCGTTTCGTCACTGAAAATCGCGGAAAGGACATAGGGACTGGCAGACATAGGCAGCCTCCTTTCAATCAGTGAAATTTTACCATGAAAAAGAACGGGAAACAAGGAAAGAAAAGAGAAAACATAGTCTTTTTCCTCCGGTTATGATACAATCAAAAGAGCGGCTGTTTTTCCGGCCGCGGGCAAAATGCTGAAAAAGCAGGAGCGGGCTGTTCATGTACGATTATCTGATTGTCGGCGCGGGGCTGTACGGCGCCACCGCTGCGCGGGAACTGACGGACGCGGGGAAACGCGTGCTGGTTGTCGAGCGGAGGCCGCACATCGCCGGGAACGCATACACGAAGCAGGTGGAAGGCATCAACGTGCATGTGTACGGCGCCCACATCTTCCACACGAACCTTCCGGAGGTCTGGGCGTATGTGAACCGCTTTGCGGAGTTCAACCGCTTTACAAACAGCCCGGTGGCAAACTATAAAGGGGAACTGTACTCCCTGCCGTTCAACATGCATACGTTCCACCGGATGTGGGGCGTCGTGACGCCCCAGGAGGCGGAGGCCATCATCGAAAAGCAGCGGCAGGAAATCACCGGGGAGCCGCGGAACCTGGAGGAGCAGGCGATCCGCCTGGTGGGCCGGGATATTTATGAGAAACTGATCCGGGGATACACGGAAAAGCAGTGGGGCAGGCCCTGCGACCAGCTGCCGGCATTCATCATCAAACGGATTCCGGTGCGGATGACCTTTGACAACAACTACTTCAACGCCCTGTACCAGGGAATACCCAAGGGCGGATATACCGGGATCGTCGAGCGGATGCTGGAAGGCATCGAGGTGCGGACCGGGTGCGACTACCTGCAGCACAAGGACGAGCTGGACGCGCTGGCGAAGCGCGTGATCTACACCGGGCCGATTGACGCGTATTACGGATACTGCCTGGGGCCGCTGGAATACCGGTCCGTGCGGTTTGAAACCGAGGTGCTGGACCAGGCGAACTTCCAGGGGAACGCGGTGATCAACTACACGGACGCGGAAACACCCTGGACCCGGATTATCGAGCACAAATGGTTCGAATTCGGGATCCGGTCCGACACGGGAGAACCGGCGGAAAAGACCGTGATCAGCCGGGAATACAGCGCGGCCTGGAAACCGGGAGACGAACCGTATTACCCGGTGAACGACGGGAAGAACTCTGCGCTGTACCGCCGGTACGCCGAAATGGCGGAAAAGGAAGAGCGCGTGATCACGGGCGGGCGGCTTGGCAGCTACCGGTACTACGACATGGACCAGGTGATTGCGTCCGCGCTGGAGAAAACCAGGACACTGAAATAAACGAGGGAAAGGGAGAACGGGTATCTGAACATGGCTACAGGCAAACTGCTGACTTGCGTGATCCCCAGCTACAACTCCGCCGCCTATCTGGAGCGGGCGGTGGATTCCCTGCTTCCCGGCGGGGAAGAAATGGAGATCCTGATCGTCAACGACGGATCCACGGACGAGACGGGCGCCATCGCCGACCGGCTGGCGGCACAGTATCCGTCCATTGTGCGGGTGCACCACCAGGAAAACGGCGGGCACGGCTCCGCCCTGAACTACGGAATTGCCCACGGGGAAGGCATTTATTTCAAGGTGGTGGATTCGGACGACCGGCTGCTCAAGGAGCATCTTCCCGGGCTGATGGACCTGCTGCGGGAGCACAGCGCGCCGGACAAACAGGCGGACGTGGTGTACCACGACTATGTGTATGACCGGCCGGAGAAGGAAAGCGCATTCCGGATTTCTTTCCCGGGGACGGCGAAGCCGGGGGAACTGAAAACGTGGGACGAATGCCGGTTCTATCTCTGGAGCCAGTTCGTGATTCACTGCCTGATCTACCGGACACAGATGCTGCGGGATGCCGGGTACAAGCTGCCGGAGCATACTTTCTACGAAGATAACCTGTATGTATACCAGCCGCTGGCACACAGCCGGAAGCTGATCTATTACCATGCACCGCTGTACGGATACTTCCTGGGGCGGGGCGACCAGTCCGTGAACGAACAGAATATCCTGAAGCGGCTGGACCAGCTGACAATGGTTTCCAAAACACAGCTGACCACCTACCGCCTGGACGAGCTGAAGAAGCTGCCCAAACACCTGTACAGGTATATGCTCAACAACTGCTGCGGGCAGCTGTTCAACGTGTGCGCGCTGCAGTACATTGAGGATTCGGAAAGAAGCCACCGGATGAACCGGGAAATGTGGGAAACGCTGCGGGAGTTTGATCCGGCCCTGTACAAAAAGCTGCGCCGGAACCCGCTGGGGCGGTACTGCTGCCTGCCCGGACGGGCCGGGCAGCGGCTGTTGGTTTTCTCCTACCGGACCGGGCGGAGAATGCTTAAATTTGAGCAGGCGGCGAAAAAGAAATGAGTCCGAAGCTGAAGAAGATTCTGAGCGCGCTGTTCATTGTGGGCTCTATCTCCGCCGTGGTGATCATCGCCTTCAGCAATCCCGAGATGGGGAACGCCTGGGAAGCCATCTCCCGGATGGAGCTTCCCTGGATCGGAGGACTGCTGCTGTGCTGGGTGCTTTTTGCCGGGTTTGAAACGCTGGGGAACCAGATCTGCCTGAAGGAACGGGGGTGCGGGATTTCCTTTATCCGGACGTTCCGGTCGGTGCTGATCGGCATGTACTACAGCAGCATTACGCCCGGCTCCGCCGGCGGACAGCCGATGCAGATCAACGACCTGCGGAAGGAAGGCGTGCCCGTTGAATACGGGACGCTGTCGCTGACGATCCGGTTTGTTTCCAACCAGTTTGTGATCTGCATGATGACCCTGGTGCTGTTCCTGATCCACCATGATTTTGTAATGCAGCAGCTGGGCGGGGCTATCTGGGCGGCGCGCATCGGATGGCTGATCAATTTCATGTCGGTGCCGCTGGTGCTGCTGGCGGCCTTCCGCCGGAAATGGATCCAGAGCCTGGCGGAGAAGCTGATCCGCCTGGGGGCGAAGATCCGGCTGGTGCGGAATCCGGAAAAGGCCATCGAACGGGCCACCGAGATGCTGGATACCTACTATGAAGCGCTGAACGAGATGATCCGCCATCCCAGGGAGATCCTGCTGCAGCTGCTGTGCAGCACCTGCAGCCTGCTGGGACTGATGGGAAGCACCGTGTTTACATATTTCGCCCTGGGGCAGCACGGGACGCCCTGGATCCATATCCTGACGCTGAGCTGCCTGCTGTTTGTCAGCGCCAGCTATACGCCCCTGCCCGGTGCCAGCGGCGCCCAGGAGGGCGGATTCCTGCTGTATTTCCGGGGGATTTTCAAGGACGGGACGATTGGACTGGGACTGCTGATCTGGCGGTTCTTCACATATTATATCTGGCTGATTACAGGCGTGATCGCGGTGCTGACGACGATTAAGAAGAAAAAAAGATGAGATCCCTCGACAAGCTCGGGATGACATTTTGGGTGTCGGATCTGACAGGCTGGCGGATGGTTTGGAGTATGGGTAATGGGAATGACGTAAAACGGAATTATGACCGGGAGATGGAGGCC
This sequence comes from Clostridia bacterium, assembly GCA_017447185.1. Classification (GTDB taxonomy): domain Bacteria; phylum Bacillota; class Clostridia; order Christensenellales; family Aristaeellaceae; genus Aristaeella. The sequence continues at coordinate 13,602 of JAFSOC010000030.1, forward strand.
GAGATCGCTTCTTTGGGGGAGCGGCGGCCTTCCCTGCTTCTGCACAGCTGCTGCGGGCCCTGCTCCAGCGCGGTACTGGAGCGGCTGCGGGAGCATTTCCGGGTGACCGTGCTTTATTACAATCCCAATATTGAACCGGAAGAAGAATACAATCACCGGAAGGCGGAACAGCAGCGGCTGCTGGGCCTGTTGGGGGACGATACGGGCTGGATGGAATGTGAATACGACCATGCGGCTTTCGAAGCCTTTGCGCCAGGCATGGCGGAGGAACCGGAAGGCGGAAAGCGCTGCCTGGCCTGCTTTGCCATGCGGCTGGACAAGACGGCGGAGATGGCCAAAGCCAACGGATTTGAATACTTCACCACGACGCTGTCCGTGAGCCCGCACAAGAACGCTGACAATGTGAACCGGGCCGGCGAGGCAGCGGGGGAGCGGCACGGGGTGAAGTACCTGTATGCAGATTTCAAAAAGAAAAACGGATATCTGCGTTCACTGCAGCTATCCGCTGAATACGAGTTATACCGCCAGAATTACTGCGGGTGCCTGTACTCCAGAGGCGACCGTTAAGGACGGAAATCGTCGCCGGAAGGGCCGCGGTCATCCGGATCCCGGCTGAGGCGCAGGATGCCGAAGACGGCCAGTCCGCAGGCGAGCAGCCCGGCCAGGCGGACCAGGCCGCCCCAGAAGAAGGGCCGGGCCAGCATGGAAAACAGGCAGTAGCCGCCAAGGAAACAGAGCCCGATGATCACCATTACCCGGATAATCATGCCGAAGGCGCCGGAGAAGACCTTGAGGATGGATTTCAGCATGGGCAGTACCAGCTGTAATCGTAGCCTTTATCGGCGGATTTCGTGACGGGCATCAGGCGGAGACGGACAAGGGCATTGGGGGCCAGGGTCAGGGTGATCCCGGCTCCTTCTTTTGTCTTCTCCGGAGTGATGACGGTGCGGGCCGGCTGGCCGGCGGCGCGGAGGAACTCCAGCTGATTCTTTGTCAGGTCCGCCGGTTCACCCATGCGGTGCCAGCAGGCCAGGGGATTGCAGGTTTCCTCATCCACCCGGTCGATCAGGGCGGCGGTATCGCCTTCCAGGGGGAAGGAGAGGGACAGCTCCAGGGATTCCTTTTCCTCCTGGCAGAGATTCCACAGGACTGCCTCATAGCCGCCGTCCTCCCGGCGGACGATGACGGCATGTTCATCGCGCAGGACACATTCGCCCTGCAGGTTTGCAAAGAAGGAGAAGGCCCAGAGGGTGGGCTTGGGAATCAGGCCGTTGGCCATCAGGCCGAAACCGCCGTGGAAGGGGCGGTTCGGGAGACCCTGCTCCTCAAACACGTCGCCGAAGGTCCAGTAGCTGTAGCCGTCCGACACATCTCCCAGGCGGGAAAGAAGGGCGGCCAGGATGACGGCATTCTCATTGGTATCGTGAATGGGGCAGAAGGGGGAATAACTGGTGTTGAACTCTGTGATATACATGGGTATGCCCTTGTATTCCGGGAAGGAATCGATGACATTCCGGGATTCCTGCATCTCGGCGATGAGCACGTCCGGCTTATTCATTTTGTGATACAGATAGCGGGCATTCCGCTCCGGATCCTGGCCCAAATAGGCATGGCGGGTGACGAAATCCACGGGCAGCTTTTCATCCCGGCAGAAGGCCAGGAAATCCCGGATCCAGTCCTGGTGGTTCTGGATGCCGCAGATGGCGGGACCGCCGACGCGCATACCGGGCAGGACTTCCTTGATGGCCCGGACGGTGATCTTATACAGCTCCAGGTACTTCGCCTTGTCCGCATGCTCCCAGAAACCGGGGAGGTTCGGCTCATTCCAGATCTCGCAGGGCCAGGTTTCCACCCGTTCCTTCCCGTAGCGCTGCGCCAGGTGCTGCAGCGTCTCCCGCACCAGGCGGCACCACTCGTCCGGATCCTTCGGCGGGACGGTATGCGCCTTCCAGTAGAACAGCGTCTGGGGCGAGGAAGCCAGCTTCTCCGGCATGAAACCGATCTCCAGGAAGGGCTCCAGGCCATTCTCCAGATACGCGTCCACGACGCGGTCCAGGTAGGTGAAACACAGCCAATGCTCCCGCGGGAGGAAGGGGGGACCCCACTCCTGCCAGATGCCCATCTGATCGCTGAAAAGGCCATGGCCGCGGATATAGCGGAAATGGCATTCCTTCTGCACGGCGGCAAGCTGCTCCTGGTATTCCCGGTGCAGGGCCAGGTCCAGCCGGCCGGTGCCGACGCAGTAATCTGTCAGGTTCCGGAAGGATGCGGTATCTCCCGGGCGGATCACAATTTCCTTGCGCATAGGTTGACGCCTTTCATGCCCGCGGTGCGGGCTTGTTTTTTTATCAGGCCGCAGACGGATCGTCAGAGGGGGTGTCTTCGACAGGGCCTTCCTCAGGCGTTTCCGTCGTCACGGTAACCGGGAGGAGAGAGCCGAGGTCAATCGTGGAGGCCAGGTCTGGGAAGGCCACCAGCAGCTTGCCGGCGGTGATGATCAGGCCGGTTTTGAGGCTGTTCATCAGGGTGGCGGACAGTTCTTCCGCCTCTCCGGATTCCGGATTCATCAGCTTTTCCAGTTCGATGACTTTCGGCGTTTCGCCGGCATCGAAGACGGGCTTTTCATTCCGCAGCTTCAGGGCAGCACGGGCCGTGAAGGGCTCGCTGTCGCCCAGCTGGAAGGTAACATAGATATTGACATCAGAGCCTCCGTCCACGGGGGCCAGGGAAGCCTTCGCGTGGAATTTCTGCTCGAAGCCGGCGCCGGAGATATCCAGGTCAAAGTTCTGCGTTGCCTTGTTGACGGACAGGACTGCATCCAGACCCATATCATCCCAGGTATGAACCAGGACGGTCACGGTGGAAGCATCTTCCGAATCAGCGGCGTAGAAGGCAATGCCTGTCTCCTCCTTCAGGAGAAGGACTTCCAGGCAGGTGTTTCCGGCATCACCGGTATAGCGGGTAACAGAGAAGTCCACATCCGCCGGAATATTCGCAGTGAAATCCAGACCGGAAACAGCGGGCGGCTGCGTGCCGAGCGCGGAGAAGGCGGCAGCCACATTCTCATCCGACAGGACCGACTGCGCGGCGTTCAGGAGCAGATCCCGGGCCTCGGCCAGGGTGAGGCTGCTGACGGATTTCTGCGTGTATTCCACACCGTCCACGGTGAAGACGCCGGTTTCCGGCTCGCCGAACTTCGCCTCAAAATCGGACTGCAGTTGCAGGGCTGCAGAGAGGACAACGGAAAGGATGGCCTGGGGATTGATCTTCTCCAGCAGGTCCTGGATGGCAACACTGTTGATGGCGGCGGAGGAGGACACCTGGGACATCATCTGATCCAGGGTTTCCTGCTTCACGGTGAGGGCCGTCCGGGGCAGGAGATCGGAGGCCAGGGCCCAGCCGCCCTCCTGCTGCTGCAGGGCGATGGAGAGAAGGGAAGTCCCGTCCGCCCGGAGCTCCAGCTGCATGGCGGCCGGATTCTGCGGATCCAGCGCGGCGCGCAGCGTCAGCTTCTCCAGCAGGGCCGGAATCATGGCAGCGATGCCTTCGGCAGGGGTACCCTGCAGGGCGCTTTCAAAATTGCCGTCCAGGCCGAAACCGACTTCCACCGAAACGGGCTCCGTCATTCCGATACTTCCGACGGAACCACAGATGCCGCTCAGGGCCATGACGATCACCATGAGAATACTGAAAAACTGTGACATATTCAACACTCCTTTATCCATGCCGGCTCTTCCGCCGGCTTTCATTCTGCTGCTATTTGGGGCGCTTACAGCCGGACGGCCAGGGCGCCGGGGAGGATCTCATACCGGGCTTCATCCATGGGGATCAGCTCGCCGTCCACATCCAGCACCATGCCGGGGCAGCGGAAGGTGATCTCCGTACACTGGAATTCCCGGATGCCGGGGAGGGTCGTATGCTTCCCGGGAATAAACTTGGACAGCATTTTCAGGATTTTGCCGCGGCTGAATTTGTCCGCGATGACCACGTTGAAGAGGCCGTCATCCGGCTCCGCGTGGGGAACGGCCTTCATGCCGCCGCCGATCCAGCAGCCGTTGCCGACGGAGAAGATGGTCACGTCCTTCTTTTCCGTCTTTCCGTCGAGGGTGATTTCCACCGGGAGGGGTTTGAAATGCTTCAGGGCGGCGAAAATGCCCGCCAGATAAGGCAGGATGCCGTGGCCGAGATACTTGAAGCGGGCAGCCTGGCGCAGCACCTCCACATCGAAGCCGGAGCCGGACACATTCAGGAAATACCGGTCGTTCAGCTTGCCCACATCGAGGCGGCGGAGTTTCCCGGACAGCTGGACCTTCAGGGCCTCGAGCGGATCCTTCGGGAGATCCAGCACGCGAACGAAATCGTTGCCCGTGCCGCAGGGGACAAAATACATGGTGACAAAATGGCCGGCCAGGCCGTTCACCACACCGGAAATGGTCCCGTCCCCGCCGATGCAGACGATTTCCGTCTCACCGGCCTCCACGGCCTGGGCTGCCAGGACTGTTGCGTGGCCGGGAGCTTCCGTCCTGCTGAAATGGAAGGGAATCTTCCTTTCCTCCAGCAGTTCCCGGACCCGCGTAAAAACCGCGGCGCCGTTCCCGTTGCCGGCGGTTTCATTCACAATCAGATAGAGCATGCCGCGTGTACCTCCCATAATGGTCTCATCTTACCACAGAAGCAGGCGGGCCGGAAGGTTTTTTCACAGTTTTTTACGCTTTCCCGCGGAAAGAATTGCACCGATTGCTTCTTAATGATACAATATTATATCTATGTACCTGGAGTATATAGAGGATTATCGGAGGTTTTCAACGGATGCTTACACTGAAACAGATCACAAAGGTTTATTCCGGCGGAGAAATGCAGGTAAACGCGCTGCGCGGAATCAACCTGGAATTCCCGGAGAGCGAGTTCGCTGCGATCCTCGGTCCCTCCGGCTGCGGCAAGACGACGCTGCTGAATATTATCGGCGGACTGGACCAGTACACGGACGGTGACCTGGTCATCCGCGGCAAGAGCACGAAACAGTTCAGGGAAAGCGACTGGGACACCTACCGGAACCATGCGGTTGGCTTCGTTTTCCAGAGCTACAACCTGATTCCGCACCAGACGGTGCTGGCCAACGTGGAACTGGCGCTGACGCTTTCCGGCATCGGCCGGGAGGAACGGCGGCGCAGGGCGATTGACGCCCTGGAGCAGGTGGGCCTGGCAGACCAGATCCGCAAAAAGCCCAACGAGCTGAGCGGCGGCCAGATGCAGCGTGTCGCCATCGCCCGGGCCCTGGTGAACAATCCGGAGATCCTGCTGGCGGACGAACCCACCGGCGCCCTGGACAGCGAAACCAGCATCCAGGTGATGGAGATCCTGCGGGAAGTCGCCCGGAAGCGGCTGGTCATCATGGTGACACATAACCCGGAACTGGCGAACGAATACGCCGACCGGATTATCCGCCTGCTGGACGGGCAGGTGGTCAGCGACGAGCAGACCGTGCGGGAAAACGCGCCGGATGAAAGGACCCTGCAGGAGACGAAGAAAAAGCGCTCCATGAGCTTCGGGACGGCGCTGAAGCTGAGCCTGACCAACCTGATGACCAAGAAGGGACGGACGATCCTGACCGCCTTTGCCGGCTCCATCGGCATTATCGGCATCGCGCTGATCCTGAGCATTTCCAGCGGCGTGGACCGGTTCATCGACCGGGTGCAGCGGGATACGCTGTCCGCCTATCCGCTGGAGATCAACGCCCAGAGCATGGATATGACCGAGACGCTGCAGAACATGTTCAGCACGGACTCGGGCAGCGGCGAGGCGCACAACGACGGGAAGGTCCATTCCGGAACACGGATGACCAATACCATGAGCGCCATGATGAGCGGTGTGAAGACCAATGACCTGAAATCCTTCAAGGCCTGGCTGGACGACCCGGCAAACGGGATTGACAAGCTGGTTACCGGCATCCAGTACGAGTACGATACACCGCTGGTGATCTACCGGACGGACGGCGGGATGAAGCTGAAGGTGAATCCCTCCACCACGATGCAGTCCACCGGCATGATGGACATGTGGAATTTCGGCGCGGCCAGCGCAGGCATCCAGCAGACCATGATGGATACCTTCATGAAGCGGATGAACGTGTTTGAGCCGATGCTGGACAATGAGGAACTGCTGAAGAGCCAGTACGAAGTGCTCTACGGCCGGATGCCGGAGAATAAGTACGAAGTCGTGCTGATCCTGAACAAGCGGAACGAGCTGAGCGACTACACGCTGTACTCCCTGGGACTGAAGGACCAGGGCGAGCTGCGGGGACAGTTCACGAACCTGATGAGCGGCCAGGGCGTCGAGAGCGTGGATATGGAATTCACGTATGAAGAGCTGCTGAACCTCCAGTTCAAGCTGATGCCGACCACGGACCTGTATGTGAAGAGCGGGAGCTTCTGGAAGGATGCAAGCGGCGACGAAGCATTCCTGACGCAGAAGCTGGCGGAAGCGACAGAGCTGAAGGTTGTCGGCGTGATCCGGCCCGCGGAGGGCACGATTGCCACCTCCAACAGCGGCACCATCGGCTACAAACGGGAACTGATGGATGAGATGATCCGCCGGGTGAACGAAAGCCCGATCGTGCAGGAACAGCTGGCGGATCCGGAAAAGGACGTTTTCACGGGCCAGGTATTCCATACGGAACAGATCGACGTGCTGAGCCTGACGGAAACCATGGAGATGCCGGAACTGATTTCCCTGATGGAAGAAAAGGGATTCATTCCCAAGGGCATGATTCCGGACGTGCTGAAACCGCTGATTACCAAGGATATCGTGCAGCAGTTCGTCCAGAAGGGCACCGTCATGATTGAGGGCAACACGCTGGAGAAGAACCTGGAGAAACTGGGTGTCAGCGATGAAACCAAACCCTCGGCCATCCGGATCTACCCGAAGAACTTCGAATCCAAGCAGACGCTGACCGCGAAGATCAAGCAGTATAACGCGGAGGGCGGCGAGGAAAAGGCGATCTACTACACGGACGTGCTGGAGCTGCTGATGAACAGCGTGACGACGATCGTCAACTCCATCAGCTACGTGCTGATTGCCTTCGTGGCCATCAGCCTGGTGGTATCCTCCATCATGATCGGGATTATTACCTACATCAGCGTGCTGGAGCGGACGAAGGAGATCGGTATCCTGCGGGCCATCGGCGCAAGCCGGAGGGACGTGGGCCGGGTGTTCAACGCGGAGACGCTGATCGTCGGATTCGCGGCGGGATGCATCGGCATCGCGATTACGCTGCTGCTGGTGGTGATCGCGAACATTATCCTGAAGTCCCTGACGGGCATCGGCGGACTGGCGTTCCTGCCGGCAGGCGGCGCGGGCGTGCTGGTGCTGATTTCCATGGTGCTGACGCTGATTGCGGGTATTATTCCCTCGCGGATGGCATCGAAGAAGGATCCGGTGGTTGCGCTGCGCAGCGAGTAAGCCGGTGAATAAAGGAAAACACGCGGAAAACGCAGAAATATAAACATTTGTGAATCGCACAGAGAGGAAGAGAGTTATGTACAACAAAGTCGCGACAGATATGAACTTTGCAGCCAGGGAAAAACAAACCGCGGAAATGTGGAAGGAAAAAGACATCATCCGCAAGAGTTTTCACCACCGGGACGGAGCGGAGCAGTTCACGTTCTTTGACGGACCGCCTACCGCCAACGGAAAGCCGCATATCGGTCATATCGAGACGCGCGTGATCAAGGACCTCATCCCCCGGTACCACACGATGAAGGGGAAGAGCGTGCTGCGCAAGGCCGGCTGGGATACCCACGGCCTGCCGGTGGAACTGGAAGTGGAAAAGACGCTGGGCCTCGACGGAAAGCCCCAGATCGAGCAGTACGGCATCGAGCCGTTCATCGCCGAATGCAAAAAGAGCGTCTGGAAATACCTGCATGAGTGGGAGAAAATGTCCGAACAGGTGGGTTACTGGGTGGACATGGAGCATCCCTACATCACCTATGAAAACAACTACATCGAGAGCGAATGGTGGAGCCTGAAGCAGATCCACGAAAAGGGACTGCTGTACCAGGGACACAAGATCGTGCCGTACTGCCCGCGCTGCGGAACGGCGCTGTCCAGCCATGAAGTGGCCCAGGGCTACAAGAATGTGAAGGAAATCTCCGCCTTCGTGCGGTTCATGGTCAAGGGCGAGCCGGATACCTACCTGCTGGCCTGGACCACCACGCCCTGGACGCTGCCGAGCAACCTGGCTCTTTGCGTGAACGCCCGCGAAACCTACTGCCGCGTGCTGGTCAAGGATGAAGGGAAGACCTGCATCATGGCCAAAGCCCTGGTGGAAAAGGTGTTCGAGGGACGGGAAACCGAAATCAAGGAAGAATTCCCGGGCGCGGACCTGAAGGGCATGGAATACGAACCGCTGTACCGCTTCCGTGAGCCGGACGGAAAAGCCTGGTTCGTGGTATGCGACGACTATGTCACGATGGAAGACGGTTCCGGCATCGTGCATATTGCGCCTGCCTTCGGTGAAGACGACAACCGGGTCTGCAAGGAGAACGGCGTGCCGTTCATCAACCTGGTGAACACCCAGGGCAAATTCGACGAGGATACGACCTGGGCCGGCACCTTCGTGAAGGACGCGGATCCCATGATCCTGCAGGACCTGAAGGACCGCGGCCTGCTGTTCGCAGCGGTGCCCTTCGCCCATGACTATCCCTTCTGCTGGCGCTGTGACACGCCCCTGCTGTACTACGCACGGCCGACCTGGTTCATCAAGATGACCGCCCTGCGGGACAACCTGGTGCGCAACAACCGGACCGTGAACTGGATGCCGGACAACATCAAGGACGGCCGGATGGGCAACTTCCTGGAGAACGTGATCGACTGGGGTCTCAGCCGGGAACGCTACTGGGGAACGCCCCTGCCGGTATGGAAGTGCGAAGAGGGCCATCTGCACGTGATCGGTTCCCGGGAGGAACTGCGGAAGATGGCGATCACCGATCCGGGTCCGGACGTGGAACTGCACCGGCCCTTCATCGATGAAGTGACGATCCGCTGCCCCGAGTGCGGCAAGGAAATGCACCGGGTGAAGGAAGTCATCGACTGCTGGTACGACTCCGGCAGCATGCCCTTCGCGCAGTGGCACTATCCCTTTGAAAACAAGGAAATGTTCGAAAAGAACTTCCCCGCGGACTTCATCTCCGAAGCCATCGACCAGACCCGCGGATGGTTCTATACGCTGGAAGCGATCTCCACGCTGCTGTTTGACCGGGCGCCGTTCAAGAACTGTATCGTGATGGGTCACGTGCAGGACGCGGAAGGCCGCAAGATGAGCAAACACCTGGGCAATGTGGTGGATCCCTTCGAAATGCTGGACAAGTTCGGCGCGGACGCGCTGCGCTGGTACTTCTACACCACCTCCGCTCCGTGGCTGCCCAAGCGCTTCAGCGAGGAAGCCGTGCAGGAAGGACAGCGGAAATTCCTGGCCACCCTGCAGAATACCTACGCCTTCTTCGCAATGTACGCGCAGATCGACGGATTTGATCCCCAGGCCCATCCGCTGGAAAAGACGGAACTGACGCTGATGGACCGCTGGATCCTGAGCAAGCTGAATACCCTGATCGCCGAAGTGGACGATCACCTGGCCAACTACCGGATCACGGAAGGCGCCAACGCGCTGGCCGCCTTTGTGGACGACCTGAGCAACTGGTATGTGCGCCGCGGCCGTGAACGCTTCTGGGGCAAGGGAATGGCCGGCGACAAGGAAGCCGCCTTCGCCACCCTGTACCATGTGCTGGTGACCCTGAGCCAGGTGTGCGCGCCCTTCATCCCGTTCCTGGCGGAAGAGATCTGGCAGAACCTGGTGGTGAACAACGTGCCCGGCGCCGCGAAGAGCGTGCACCTGACCGATTTCCCGGTGAGCGACGCGAGCCGCATCGATCCGGACATGGAGAAGCAGATGGACGCGCTGCTGGAAGCGGTCCAGCTGGGACGCGCCTGCCGCAACGCGGCGAACCTGAAGGTCCGCCAGCCGCTGGCAAAGATGTATGTCAAGGGCGCTTCCTTCGACAAGGCGTACCAGGAACTGTGCGAAGACGAACTGAACGTGCAGGAGGTCGTATTCACCGAGGATGCGCACGCCTTCACAACCTATAAGCTGAAGCCGCAGATGCGGACCCTGGGACCGAAGTACGGCAAGCTGCTGGGAAAGATCGGCCAGAAGCTGGGCGAGATGGACGGAAACGACGTGGTGGACGCCTTCGCCCGCGGCGAGGAAGTTTCCTTCACGATCGACGACACCCAGGTGACCCTGGCCAAGGACGACGTGCTGACCGAGCCGATGCAGAAGCCCGGCTTCATGGCCATGGAAGACAAGGGCGTCACGGTTGTGCTGGACACCAACCTGACGGAAGACCTGATCCGCGAAGGCTATGCCCGCGAAGTGATCTCCAAGCTGCAGACCATGCGCAAGGAAGCCGGCTTCGAGGTGACCGACCGGATCAACGTAACCTACACCTGTGATGACGATCTGGCGGCGGCGGTGGAAGCCTTCCGCGAGATGATCACCCGGACCACGCTGGCCCTGAGCCTGGAGCGCGGCGACGCGCCGGAAGGCGCTGTTTCCCGTGAGTGGGATATCAACGGCAGGAAGGCTGTGCTCGGAGTACAGAAAAACGCATGAAAATCGCAATGATCGGGCAGGACATTCCGGTGCTCCTGCCCACCCTTTTAACTGACCTTCTTTTCGCGGGGAAGGAAGCAGACGCGACCGTCACCGTGGAGGAAGGAAACGCTGCCATGCAGGAGGTACTGCAGGGATACGGCGACGCTGTGTTCCGGCACGCCGGGATCGGCGGCGGGATCCTGGTTTCCGCGGACCGGAAGGAAGTGCTGACCGGCGCGGACTGCGTGATCTACGCAGGAGACCCGCAGGCGGCGAGCCGGTACTTCATGGACCGGAGCGCCCTGGGCAGCGACGATGAGAACGATCCGGGGCTGACGGACCAGGCCCGGGTGAACGGCGGCATCGGCGGGCTGATGCACGCGATGCGGGCCGGGCAGGCGATCCTGCGCCTGTGCGACAGCATGGATGAATGCTGCCCGGACACGCTGGTGATCAACCTGGGGCAGCCGATGGCAAGGACGACGGCCATCTTCCTGGACCGGGGATACCGGTGCCTGGGGATGGGCCGGACGCCCATGAAGGGCGCCAACGGCGCGGAAACTTACGCGAAACGCCTGCAGATCAAGCCGGAGAACCTGAAAGCGGCCACGGTGGGACTGCCGGGATTCGCTTTCCTGACGGAGATCCGGGATGGAAAGGCGGACATGCTGCCGAAGCTGAAAAAAGCGGCGGAAAAGAACGAGCTGGGCAGCCTGAGCAAGCGCTGGCTCGGATGGTGGGACGCGATCCCCGCGGGGGATGTGACGGACCACGCTGAATTCCTGCCGGCGCAGCCCGACTATATTCCGGAAGAGAAACCGGAATTCGGCGAGAGCGTCGAACGCCGGAAGGACCGGATCCTTTACATGAACACGGTGCGGGAGCAGGGCGCGGAGGCGCGGGAAGGCGCCATGGCCCAGCTGCTGCTTCTGAGCAAGGCGCCGCCCATCCGGCCCATGCAGCTGGCGCTGGCAGTGCTGCGGAAGGAAACGGCGGAGATTCCGGCGGTGACCCGGAAGAACGAAAACGAGATGGCACAGCTGCCGCCGGAGGCCGTGATCGAAACGACGCTGCACCTGGAAAACGGCGTGGAGCAGAAGCAGGCGATCCGGGTGCCGGAAGCGCTGGCGGAAGTGCTGCGGGAAGTGGACGAAGCCAACCGGCTGGCCGCCAAAGCCGCGGAAGGCGACACGGGCGCCCTGCGGGAATGCGTGGAGACGGACCCGGCGCTGGGCGGACTGGACCGGCTGTACTGCATGGATGTGGTGCAGGCACTGATCCGGCTCCATGAGGACGTGCTCAGTTTTTAGCTGTTAGTTTTTAGCTTTAGTTAGTTTTAGAGGGGTATGAGGAATGTTTCTGGCAGACAGCTGGGTTGATTACGAGGTACTGGACACCGGGGACGGCGAAAAGCTGGAACGGTGGGGCGAGATTATCCTGCGCCGGCCGGATCCCCAGACCATCTGGCCGAAGGGAAAGGAAGCCCTGTGGCGGAAAGCCCAGGCGCACTACCACCGCAGCGACCGGGGCGGCGGGGAATGGGAATTCCTTCAGAAGCTGCCGGAACGCTGGACGGTAAGCCATGAAGACCTGACCTTCTATGTGCGGCCGACGGGCTTCAAGCATACGGGCCTGTTTCCGGAACAGGCCGCCAACTGGATCTGGATGAGCGACCTGATCCGGAAGGACGGGCGGAAGGACCTGAAGGTGCTGAACCTGTTCGGATACACCGGCGGGGCCACGCTGGCCTGCGCCGCTGCCGGCGCGCATGTGACCCATGTGGACGCAGCGAAGGGCATGGTGCTGTGGGCGAAGGAAAACCGGGAACTGAGCGGACTGCCGGAGACCTCCTTCCGCTGGATCGTGGAGGATGCGCTGCGGTTTGTGCAGCGGGAAATCCGCCGCGGGAACCACTATGAAGGCATCCTGATGGATCCGCCCAGCTACGGACGGGGACCTTCCGGCGAAGTATGGAAACTGGAAAATGAACTGTACGGACTGATCGACACCTGTGCCCAGGTGCTGTCCGAAGAGCCGCTGTTCTTCCTGATCAACAGCTATACGACGGGATTCCAGGCCAGCGTGCTGAATAACATGCTGGACAAGTGCGTGGTGCGGCGGTACGGCGGATTCGCGGACAGCGAGGAGCTGTGCCTGCCGGTGACCACCGGCGGAGTGCTGCCCTGCGGCGCCAGCGGGAGGTGGCAGCGTGCCTGACATCCTGTATGAAGACAACCATGTGCTCGTGGCGATCAAGCCGCCGAACATGCTCTCCCAGGCGGACCAGACGGGGGATACGGATATCCTGACCCTGCTGAAGGAATACATCCGGGAGAAGTACCACAAGCCGGGGAACGTCTACCTGGGCCTGGTGCACCGGCTGGACCGGCCGGTGGGCGGGCTGATGGTATTTGCCCGGACGAGCAAGGCTGCAGCCCGGCTGGACGCCCAGATGCGGGAGCACGAGATGGGCCGGGAATACCTGTGCGTGGCCATGGGCGAGGCGGAGGAGAAATTCACCCTGACGGACTACCTGATCCACGATCCGATTTCCAACAAGGAAACGGTATGCGAGGCAGACATGAAGGGCGGAAAGCTGGCGATCCTGCACGGACGGTGCATTGAGCGCCGGGAGGGAACCAGCCTGTGCGGCATCAAGCTGCAGACGGGGCGGAAGCACCAGATCCGGGCGCAGATGAGCGCCGCGGGACTGCCGCTGTGGGGCGACAATCGCTACGGCAGCGGAATTCCCGGACAGCAGATTGCCCTGTGGGGATACAAGCTGACGTTTGAGCACCCGATTACCCACGAAACCATGACGTTCCACAGCATGCCGGAAGGCAACGTGTGGAACCTGTATGCCGACCTGCTGACGATTCCGGAGGACACGGAGGAGAAGAAGGAACCGGATCAGATCCTGATCCGCCCGGAGGTCGTGCAGAAGCTGGAAGAGTTTGATAAATACAAGCCGGTCGGAGTGGACGAACTGCTGTAGGCAGTGACTAGTGACTAGTGGCTACTTTTATAGGAATTATGGGAGAGAATGGATGAGCCTTTTCAGTTATGAAGTGACGCATGTCTGCAAGCAGTCCGGGGCGCGGCTGGGTGTCCTGCACACGCCTCATGGGGATATTCCCACACCGATCTATATGCCGGTGGGGACATCCGCCTGCGTGAAGGCCATGACGCCGCGGGAGATGGAGGAGATCGGCACAAAAATCCTCCTGAGCAACACATACCACCTGCACCTGCGGCCGGGCGAGAAGCTGGTGGAGGAAGCCGGCGGACTGCACAAATTCATGGGATGGAACGGCCCGATCCTGACGGACAGCGGCGGATTCCAGGTGTTTTCCCTGGCGGGGATCCGGAAGATTAAAGAAGAAGGCGTGACCTTCCAGAGCCACCTGGACGGATCCAGACAGTTCATCGGCCCGGAGGAATCCATGGATATCCAGGAAGCCCTGGGATCGGATATCGCGATGGCGTTTGATGTCTGCTCGCCCTATCCCTGCGACTGGGAAACCGCGAAGAAGAACATGGAGATCACCCACCGGTGGGCGGAGAGATGCAAGCAGCACCACACGCGGGAGGACCAGGCGCTGTTCGGCATCGTGCAGGGCGCCTTCTACAAGGACCTGCGGGTGGAAAGCGCGAAGACCCTGGCGGATATGGACTTCATCGGATACGGCATCGGCGGCCTGAGCGTCGGCGAACCGAAGCCGGTGATGTATGAAATGCTGGAAGAGATCATGCCTTATATGCCGGAGCAGAAGCCCCGGTACCTGATGGGCGTGGGCACGCCGGACTGCTTCATCGAGGCGGTGATCCGGGGCGTGGATATGTTCGACTGCGTGCTGGCCACGCGGATCGCCCGCAACGGCAGCGTGATGACCAGCAAGGGCCGGGTGGTTGTGAAGAACGGGAAGTACGCCCACGATTTTGCACCGCTGGACGACGCCTGCGACTGCTACGCCTGCAAAAACTTCACGAGGGCTTATATCCGGCACCTGTTCAACGCGAAGGAAATTACGGCCGGACGGCTGGCTTCCATCCATAATTTACGCTTCCTGATCCATATGATGGAGGAAATCCGGGAGGCAATCGCGAATGACAGATTGCTGGACTACCGCAAGGAGTTCTACGAGCGCTACGACCTGACAAAGAATTTTTAATAAGGAGGACCCCAACCATGAAAATCTTACCCGTTTCCGATCCCTCTTTCCAGAACTACGGACAGGTGCTGGAAGGCTACGACGTGAAGGAACTGCTGGCGACCCTGGACAAGGTGACGCCCTGCCCCGACGGCGTGGAATATGTGCCGGAACAGCCGGAGCTGCAGGCATTGGCCATTGAAAAGGAACTGCGGAACAACGCATACGGCGGTATGCCGATCCAGCTGGGCTGGTGCAACGGCCACAACACGAAGATGAACTGCCTGGAATATCACCGGGACAGCGAGCTGAACGTCGGAACGGAAGATTTTATCCTGCTGCTGGCCAAGCGTGAGGACCTGGTGGACGGCGTGCTGGATGCGGACAAGGTGGCCGCGTATTACTGCCCCGCCGGTGTGATGGTTGAAGTGTACGCCACCACCCTGCACTATGCTCCCTGCAGCGCCAAGAAGGGCCAGGGATTCAAAGTGGTCATCGTGCTGCCGAAGGGAACCAACCTGGCGAAGCCGGAAATCACCGTGAAGAATGCGGAAGACGAAATCTTGTGGGCGGCCAACAAATGGCTGCTGGCCCATGCGGACTCTTCTGAAGCGGCCCAGGGCGCGAAAGTGCTCATCAAGGGCAAGAACCCCGATATCGCGGACCTGATCTGAGGATAAACAACGGGCGCTGCCGGAGTGGCAGCGCCTGTGTTCGTTTTCTTACAGCGAGTAGAGCTCGCTGTATTTCTTTTTGAGGTAATCAGTATAGACGGTGGCATCCAGGGGGCCGCCCATGGCGTTCAGGAGGATTTCCTGCGGCTTTTTCAGGCGGCCGTACTGATGGATCTTCTCCGTCAGCCAGGCGGTGGCGGGGGAGAGATCGCCCCGGGCGACCGAGCCCCACACATCCACGGTCTTCTCCATCTGGCGCAGCATCTGGACGCCGTAGGCGCTGCCGAGGGCATAGGAGGGGAAGTAGCCGATGCCGCCGAAGGACCAGTGGCTGTCCTGCAGGCAGCCGCGGCGGTCGTCCGGCACATCCACGTCCAGGACCTCCTTATACAGGCGGTTCCATTCACCGGGGATATCCTTCACGGCCAGGTCACCGCTGAGCATGGCGCGCTCGATCTCGTAGCGGATCATGACATGGAGCGGGTAGGTGAGCTCGTCTGCCTCGGTGCGGATGAGGGACGGCTTCGAAAGGTTAATGGCGGAATACAGGTCTTCCTCCGTGACGCCCTTCATCCGGTCCGGGAAGACTTCCCGCATGACCTTCAGCAGCGGCGTGCAGAAGGCGCGGCTGCGGGCCAGGATGTTCTCATAGAAGCGGGACTGGCTCTCATGGATGCCCATGGTTGAACCGCCGGCGAGGCAGGTGAACTGCAGGTCGTCCGCGGTGTTCAGCTCATACAGGGCATGGCCGCCCTCATGGATGACGCTGAACATGCTGGAGAGGGGATCCTCCTCATGGTAATGGGTGGTGATGCGCACGTCCCATTTGTTGGTGTTGTTGGTGAAGGGGTGCTCCGTTTCGCCCAGGGTGCAGTTCAGGGGATCGATGCCCTCCAGGGCCATGATTTTTTCGGAGAAAACACGCTGCTGCGCGATGGGCCAGGTATTCTTCAGAAAGGCGGGGACGGGCTTTTCCCGGGCGGCCACTTCTTTGATCACCGGGGCCAGCTCCTCCCGCAGGGTGCGGAAGAAGGGATCCAGCATCTCCATGGTGGCGCCTTTTTCATATTCATCCACCAGGACGTCATAGGCGGGCTTCTCCGGCGCCTTCAGCGAGGCGAAGCGGCGGCGGGCAGCCAGGACCTTCTCCAGGTAGGGTTCGAACATTTTCCAGTCGCTCCGGACCTTGGCGTCATGCCAGACGGCGGAGGACTCGTTGGTCAGCTCCTGCCAGGCAATAAATTCCTCCATGGGGAGGACATGCAGGTCGTCGTAGGATTCCTTCATCTCTTCCGCCTGGCGGAAGGTTTTCTCGGGAACTTCCTCTTTATGCTGCAGGATGGTTTCCAGCACCTCACCGGTCTCCGGATTCACCAGCTGCTTATAGGTCAGCTCCCCCAGGTAGGCGAGGGCCATGCCCCGGCCTTTCCAGGAATTTTTCGGCGCAACGGTATCGCCGTCCGTATACAGGATGCTCTGGGCATGCCCCAGGGCATAGGCGGCTTTTTCCAGCTCGTTCAGTTTTTCAATGGCTTCGTTCAGTGTCATGGTGTTCACGCTCCTTTGAACCTATTCTATCACACCGCAGGAATCCGATAAAGAAAAAGGCTGAGAAAAAAGTGCTTTACAAACCGGAATCCATATGGTAATATACCATCTGTTCGGGGCATTAGCGCAGTTGGTAGCGCACAACACTGGCAGTGTTGGGGTCAGGAGTTCGAATCTCCTATGCTCCACAGAAAAAACCACCTTCACGGTGGTTTTTTTCTGTGGAAATACAGGGCGTTGGAGCACCTGATTGCAGAACACTGACAGCGGCAGTGGCGGAACAGGAGTTCGAATCACTGGCAGTGGCTCCCATTATTTGTTTGCCCTCCCGGATTACGTATGTTATAATACCCCAGTCAAAACTTACAACCGAACACATCAGATATCATGGATGAACCGGTGAATCCCCATGAAATATAGAAACTATGTGTCACCCGGCAACGCGAATGGAAGTGATTTTTTGCCTGACTGGTTTGATGAAGCCTGGAATCAGAATGGATTTTGCAAATTTGATATCCGTGATCTGAAGAAGGGACTGTTCCCGGGAGCGACCTGACGCATTATGCGATGCTCAGGGAGCATCGATGACAGCGTAAAAAACTGCGGCGGCTGCGCTGCAAAAAGATTATTCACTGAAAGGACGGGAAGGGAATGGCATTTTCCAAAGATTTTCTGTGGGGCGCCGCCAGCGCCGCACACCAGGTGGAAGGCGCCTGGGATGAAGACGGAAAAACCGCTGGCATCTGGGACGCGCTGTGTCCCGGGCATATTGCCCACCATGAGACAGGGCATACCGCCTGTGACCACTACCACCGTTTCCGGGAAGATATCGCCCTGATGAAACAGCTGGGACTGAAGGCATACCGCTTCTCCGTGAGCTGGCCCCGGGTGATGCCGCGCCCGCATGAGGTGAATGCGAAAGGACTCCAGTTCTATGTGGACCTGGTGGATGCGCTGAACGAGGCGGGCATCATTCCGATGTGCACGGTCTTCCACTGGAACCTGCCCATGTGGCTGTATGACATGGGCGGATGGTTCTGCCCGGAGGCACCGGCGTACTTTGAGGAATACACACGGGTGCTGGGGAAAGCCCTGAAGGGCAAAGTGAAATACTGGTTTACGATCAATGAACCGCAATGCTTTATCGGACTGGGATACGAATCCGGACATCATGCGCCGTTCCTGCAGACGCCGCCGGAGAAGATCCCGGAAGCGATCCGGATTGTCATGCTCGCCCACGGCCGGGCAGCCAAGGCGCTGCGCGAAACGGCCGGGGAACAGCTGAAGATCGGCTACGCGCCCACGTCCGGAGTTTTCACACCGGATAACGAAACGCCGGAGGCCATTGAGGACGCGCGGCAGAAGACCTTCGCGACACTCGGCACTTTCAGCAACGCGCTGTGGGCGGATCCCCTCATCCTGGGGACGATACCGGACATGATGCAAGGCGTGCTGAGCGCGGAGGATATGGAGATCATCCACCAGCCGCTGGATTTCTACGCCTTCAATATCTACCAGTCCGTTAACCTGAACGACCGGGACGGCAAGCTGAATCCGCGGGTATGGCCGGGGCTTCCGCGCACGGCGCTGGGATGGCCGGTCACGCCGGAATGCATTTACTGGTCCGCCCGCTTCCACTATGAGCGTTACGGCCTGCCGATCATTATTTCCGAGAACGGAATGGCCAATACGGATTTCGAGATGCTGGACGGCAAGGTACACGATCCGCAGCGGATTGACTATGTACACCGCCACCTCCTGCAGCTGGAGAGGGCCGCCAATGAAGGCATCCCGGTTGCCGGATACCTGTACTGGTCCATTATGGACAACTTCGAATGGGCACAGGGATATGATCCGCGGTTCGGACTGATTTATGTGGACTACCGGACACAGAAGAGAATCCTGAAAGATTCCGCCTATGACTACGCAGAGATCATCCGGACCAACGGGGAGAGCCTGCATTCCTGAAAAACTCTAAGAGAGAAGAGGAAGCTGTTCATGGATAATAAGGCAATCAAAAATCTGGAATCTGATCTGTGGGAAGCTGCCGATCTTCTGCGGCAAGGATCCAAACTGACATCACAGCAATACTGCATGCCGGTATTGGGCCTGTTGTTCCTGCGCTACTGATGGAACAACAATTGAAACAGAATCATTTGGCAGAATACTAACCTTTGGAAAGTGATCGTGGGACAGACCATTCTGTTGGTGAATGCCGGCGGCGTATTTTATATCATAAGAACAGAAGATATGTTGTGTTTAGGGTGAGATCCAAATAAAGAGACGCGAACAGGCTTTTCCGCCCGTTCGTGTCTTCCTTTTCAGGTCATATGCCGTTTATGCGCAGCTTAATTTGCGGATTTTTTCCTTTTTCCCGGGACGAAGGTAGCTCAGCATTTCCTGGACCTTCTCTCCACCGGCAATTCCGCCTACGACCGCGCCGCCGACGGTTCCGCCGACAAATCCGACTGCTCCGCCAACCGGACCGGCGGCTATAAGGCCGGTTATGGTCCCGCCTACGCAGCCGATTGCGGCGCCGGCGACTGCTCCCTTTACACGGTTCCAAAGGTCTCCGCCAGTAATCATTTCCATTTCGTCCAGATTCAGTTCCATTGTATTTGTATTCATAATATTCATTTCCTTCACTTTCTCTTTATTCGGCCGGCCTGTTTTGCCAACCTTGCATGTATATACGCAGCCTTTGGAAGGAATGGCAGTTGAGGATCCCCCGTTTTGTGGATAGTGAATACCATTTTATGAAAGAATGCAGTTACAACCGCTTTAAAAAGTGCAAATTTTGCACACGGAATTGACAACAAGATGCAAATTGTGCATAATACAGGCAGAGAGGAGATGCAAGATATGACGGAACTGAAATTGCTGCGGATGAAAAGCAGACTGACGCAGAAGGAAGCAGCACAGAAAATCGGAATATCACTGCGTTCCTATGTTTCCTATGAAAATGAAGATGCACTGTCAAAAACACCCAAGTATCGGTTCCTGCTGGCTGAAATGAATGAACTCGTCCGGCTTGATGAAGAGCATGGAATCCTGACAGTGGATGAAATCAAAACGATATGCAGCGGAATCCTGAAAGACTATCCAGTACAGTATTGCTATCTCTTTGGTTCCTATGCAAAGGGAACAGCATCTCCAGCAAGCGATGTCGACTTGCTGGTTTCCTCCGAAATTACCGGTTTGCGCTTCTATGAACTGACTGAAAAACTCAGGGAAGCTCTGCATAAGAAAATCGATCTGTTGGACGTGAAACAGCTTGCCGGTAATGAGGAACTGCTGAACGAAGTGCTAAGGGACGGAGTAAAGATATATGGACAATGTAAAAAATGACAAGTATTATATTGGCAGGATTTTTGAGGACCTGTCTTACATTATTCGGCATATGCAGGAAACAAGTGCTGAAGATTTTTCCAACAATGAACTTCTTCAGGATTCAATGATGTTCAGGCTGATTCAGATATCAGAAAACGCCCGGAAGCTGAGTGATCAGTACCGGGAAGAGCATTCCATTATTCCTTGGACTGCGATATTCGGGCTTCGCAACCGGATTGTTCATGATTATGGGAACGTTGCCCTTGATATTGTTTATGACACACTGAAAAAAGATATTCCGGATCTGCTGAATACTATGAAAGAAAACCTGGACGAATAGTAAAAGATGGTTTCATCGGAAGAAATGTGCGCGCAGATTTTTATGTTCTGTCGTTTTTGATATTCTCTTCCTGCTCTTTATCCCACCATTTCTTGTATTCTGCCCGCAACCACTCTTTTTTGTCTTCGGGTATCGAATCGTCAGTGAAATAAATCTCTCCAAGGCCGAATCCAACAAATTGATCCTGCCGGAGATACGGAAAGGGATTTGGGTCTATAAACAATTAATCACCTACTTTTAAGATGTTCATATGAATACTTTTGAATAAGGATTATTTCACTAAATTTCCTATTATTTCACTTTTTTTCATAGGCCCCTACGTGGTAATGTTATGCTATCCAAAATAAGACTTGGGTAGCTTGCCGGGGGTCTGTGAACGCAAGCAACGCAACTAATTCTTATTATATTAATATCAAAAAATACAACAGTATAGAGTGAACACGGTAAAAAATTAAATCAATAT
The DNA here is from genome assembly GCA_017447185.1 of Clostridia bacterium. Classification (GTDB taxonomy): domain Bacteria; phylum Bacillota; class Clostridia; order Christensenellales; family Aristaeellaceae; genus Aristaeella. Next base: position 34,753 of record JAFSOC010000030.1, read on the forward strand.
ATAAGAAAAAAGTTGCGAACTTGCGTACTTGCGTCACGAAGAAAGGTGGTCGGGATCAGGGCAAAGTGAAAAAATTTTTTCCGCAAATTGCCGGTCATTTCCGCAAATATCCGGTTATATCCTCTTTTATCCCGGGTCCATATGTGGTAATATTATGCTAACCAAGATAAGAGTTGGGCACCTCACCGGGGGTGGGTGAACACGAACAACACAAGCTCCCCTTATTATATTAAATATAATATTTACTACAGTACTACTGAGTGTACAGTGAATACCATTAATCATATATAGAAAAATGCTGTGATTCCTGTGCACCTGTGTCACGAAGAAGGGGAGTGTTTAGTGAAAAGTGGGTAGTTTGCGAGTGCTTGCGGTACCCCACGGGGACGGTTCCAGTGATACCCGCTTCGGGGTACCACCGAAACCGTCCCCGTGAAGCACCTAGTCGAGTGGCCTGCGCCCCCGTGAAGCACCTAGTCGAGTGGCCTGCGGCCCCTGAAGCACCTAGTCGTGTGGCCTGCACTCCATGAAGTGCCTGGTCGAGTTGAAAAAGTCTTTTTGTAAAATGCTGCCATCTTGCTGATTTGGTGCGTATAAAAAGATGTCAGGTGAATAACACCGGACAATGAGAAAGAAAATAAATTGAGAGGAGATTACAAATATGGAAATCAATGAAGTCAATGTCAATGAACTGGAAAAAGCAGTAGGCGGCCGCGGCGGATACCGGTATCCCCCGGAATGGATCGAAGGCCTGGAGATTTACCAGATCAAGCGGGGCGACAATCTGACCAAGATCGCCCGGAAGTATCATACCACCTGGATGCATCTGCAGGAGCTGAACGCGGATGTGATCCCGAACAAGAATGACATCACCGACGGATACTACATCTACGTGCCGGCGCTCCCTGACTAAGATATCCTTCAATCCAAACTCCTTTTTATCATCTTCCCCTAAAAAACCCTCCGGTGATTGCCGGAGGGCGATTCTGCATATCACTTTTTTGGAACGTCGGGGACGGGTTGGGGGAACAGGATTCGGAAAAAAAGACGCAGGCACCTAAAAAAGTGGTGCACTAAAAAACGCTGAAAGCAAGTAAAATCAACGGTCGCATGGATTTTTGGTGCACTAAACGGGGAAATAAAGGAAATGGAGGCGTTCCGGGAAATTATTTTTGTTCGCCTTGTGTGTCTGCACCTCCCATGTTATGATTTTATTACAGATACAGGACGATGATTTGATTTGAGAAGACGGTGCGCGAGATGAACACGAAAGACAAGACGATTGATACTCTGAAGAAAATTTACGGATACCAGGCCTTCCGGGCCGGGCAGCAGGAACTGGTGGACGGTCTGCTGGACGGGCAGGACGTACTTGGCGTGATGCCGACGGGATCCGGGAAATCCATATGTTACCAGATTCCGGCCTTGCTGCTGGAAGGAACCACTATTGTTATCTCTCCGCTGATCTCCCTGATGAAGGACCAGGTGACCGCACTGAAACTCCGCGGGATCCAGGCAGCATTCCTGAACAGCTCCATGGAGGAGGACGAATACCGGGAGACCGCGTACCAGGCGGCGACAGGGGCATACAAAATCCTGTATGTTGCGCCGGAAAGACTGCAGGCGCCGGGCTTCCAGGAAATGTGCCGGCATATGGAAATCCCGCTGGTGGCGGTGGACGAGGCCCACTGCATTTCCCAGTGGGGACAGGATTTCCGCCCGAACTACCTGAAGATACCGGAATTCATCTGCTCCCTGGAGAAACGGCCTACGGTCGGAGCCTTCACGGCGACAGCTACGCCGAATGTGCGGAAGGATATCCTGGAGAACCTGCAGCTGAAGGAGCCGCTGACCGTCACCACCGGATTTGACCGGCCCAATCTCTCTTTCTCTGTCTACCAGCCCAAGGACCGGGACAAAACACTGTCGGAGCTGCTGCGGGACCGGTACCGGCAGTCCGGCATCATCTACTGCGCGACGCGCAAGAACGTGGAAGCGGTCTGCGCCGCCCTGGACCGGGAAGGTTTTTCCGTGACCCGGTATCATGCCGGGCTGGCCCCGGAGGAACGGCGGCAGAACCAGGAGGATTTCCTTTTCGACCGGAAAAGGGTCATGGTGGCGACGAATGCCTTTGGCATGGGCATTGATAAATCAAACGTATCCTACGTGATCCATTACAATATGCCAAAAAGCCTGGAAGCCTACTACCAGGAAGCCGGCCGGGCCGGACGGGACGGATGCGACGCAGACTGCATCCTGCTCTACGCGTCCCAGGACGTGGTAACCGCCCACTGGCTGATTGATCATTCCGAGCCGAATCCGGACCTGAGCCCGGAGGAGCAGGCGGAAGTGCGGGCGAAGGACGAGGAACGGCTGAAATGGATGATCTTCTACGCCAAATCCCGGAAATGCCTGCGGCGGGACCTTCTCCGCTACTTCGGAGAATCCGCGCCGGAGACCTGCGGGAACTGCTCGAACTGCGTGCCGGACTGCGAGCATACCGACATCACCACTGAGGCGCAGATGATCCTCTCCTGCGTGGCGCGGACAGAGCAGCAATACAACGGGGAAGTGATCATCCAGCTGCTGCGGGGCGAGATGCCGTCCACGATGCCGGAAAGCTTCGACCCGGCAGAACTGACGACCTTCGGGCTGATGAACGATGTGGAGGAATCCGCCATCCGGGAGGCGGTCCGTGCCCTGCTGGAACAGGGATACCTTGAATCCGGTGAAAACGGATGCCTGAAGCTGAACGACCAGTCCAGGGAAGTGCTGTTCAAACAGCGCCGGGTGGCGGTGAAACGGGGACTGAAAAACCGGATGGACGTCACGGGAGAAGACCTGTTCCAGGCGCTGCAGCGGCTGCGGTTTGACATCTCCGCACGGGAATATATTGCCGCTTCCACGCTGTTCTCCGACGCGACGCTGCGGGATCTGTGCAGGGTGCTGCCCAGGAATAAAAAACAGCTTGCGGCTGTGGACGGCATGGGCCTGTTCAAAGCCGGCAAATACGGGGATGCAATTCTCCGGATGATCCGGTATTACGCGCCTGAACCGGAAAAGCAGAAGGCCGCGAAAGAAGAGAACCGCGGAACCGGAAAATTCCAGACGTATAAAGATAAGGTGATTGCACGGGGAAACACGGAAGCCTACCAGTCCTGGAGTAAAAAAGAGGACGATCAGTTGCTGCGGGAGCAGGCAGATGGTCGGACGGTCCGGGAAATGTCCGCGATTCACAAGCGGACGGAAGGCGCCATCCGGAGCCGACTGAAGAAGCTGGAGCTGAAATCTTCACATTGAAAAAAACGCCTGTTCAGATTATAATAAACCTATCAGAATTAAACCAACCAGAAAGGATGCTTTACACATGAAGAAGTTTATTTCGTTATTGATTGTTTTGGCTATGCTGCTTGGCTGCGCCGCTGCTTTCGCGGACGACGCGGAGGCCGGCCTGCTGCGGACGGCGATCCGCTACGACATCCGCACCATGGATGTGGCACGGACCACGGACGATTACCTGATTCCGATGAACGTATTTGACCGGCTGTTTGAAACCCGGCGCGGGAAGGACTCCCTGGAAGTGGTGAAGAGCCTGATCACGGACTACTCCGTCAGCGAAGACGGGCTGACCTACACCTTCACCCTGAAGGACGGGATCGTGTTCTCCAACGGCAGCAAGCTGACGGCTTCCGACGTGCAGTACACGTTTGAACGGCTGCTGAAGATTGCGGACCAGAACACGGAGATCCCGCTGGAGGTCGTGGGCGGCGCAGCCGTGATGAAGAAGGAAGCGGATACCCTGGCAGGATTCAAGGTGACGGACGACACCCATTTCTCCATTACGCTGACCGCGCCGAACGCCGGCTTCCCGGCGGAACTGTCGGCTCCGGCCATGTCCATCGTGGACAAGGAAACCACCTCCGCAGCCGCGGCCTTCGGAACGGAACCGAAGGATACCATCGGCACGGGTCCCTACATTGTGACGGAATGGATCTCCGGGGATCATTACACCCTGGTGTACAACGACAAATACTGGGGCACCGCACCCAGCGTGAAGAAGCTGATCGTCAAGACGATTCCGGACGCCAACACCCAGAACATGATGTTCCTGAACAAGGAACTGGATATCATCGACCTGCAGAACCAGGATGCCGTCGTCATCGAGGGCACCTACAAGAGCATGCCGGCGGACCGGATGGTCAGCACTCCGAAGGTCGGCCTGACCTACCTGATTTTGAACGAAAACCAGAAGTACCTGAAGGATGTGAAGGTCCGCAAGGCCATCGGCATGGCCATCAACGCGGATGAAATCATCCAGGGCATTTTCAAGGGAAACGCCCAGCGGGAAAAGGGCATCATTCCCACCGGCGTATTCGCCCACAGCGACGACATGAAGGCATTCACCTACGATCCGGAAGGCGCAAAGGCCCTGCTGAAGGAAGCCGGATACGCCGAAGGCGAGGTTACCTTTGAACTGGCGCTGAACACCACCAAGGCCAGCGAAAGCGTCAAGCTGGTATACTCCTACATCAGCAGCCAGCTGAAGAAGGCCGGCATCACGGCCAACGTGGTCAGCTACGAGGACTCCGCATGGGCGAACAAGCGGAACAGCGGCGAGATGGAATCCTTTGTTGCCACCTGGGGCATGGACTACAACGATCCGGCGAACATCATGTACACCTTCTTCGGCACTGCGGAGAACGTGAAAATGCGCAGCATCAACTATCCGGATGCTTCCATTATTGCCCGGGTATCCGCTGCCCGCGCCATCGTGGATGACGCGAAGCGCGAAGCCGAATATAAGGCGCTGGACAAGAAACTGATTGAAGAGGATGCGGCCTGGATTCCGATGTATGCGGAACTGCATCTGTGGTGCCTGGGCGACCGGGTGGCCTCCTTCACGCCCCAGTGGGCCGGATTCGCTGATTTCTACGCGGCTGACGTTACGCTGAAGTAAAGATAAAGATGTTACGTACCCTCGCGCGCCGAGCCCTTCAGGCTCTCGTCGTGCTGATCGGAGTCGTACTGCTGATCTTCGTGATGCTGCGGATTGTTCCGGGCAATCCGATCGAGACCATGATGGGCGAGCACGCAAATGCTGAAACCATCGCGCGCATGACGAAGGAAATGGGCCTGGACCAGCCGCTGCTGACACAGTTCTTCCGGTACATCGGATCCGCGTTCCGCGGGGACTTCGGGACCAGCTATTCGCTGGGAAAACCCGTTGCCCAGCTGATCGGAAATGCCTTTGTCAACACGCTGCTCCTTGCAGTGTTTGCCGCGGTATTTGCCTGGATTTTCGGCATTACCTGCGGCATCATCTCCGCGGTAAAAAAGAACCGGCTGACAGACCGGATTTTCATGGGAGTTTCCCTGCTGGGAATCTCCCTTCCTGTGTTTATGTCAGCCATGTTCCTGCAGTACATATTCGCCTTCAAGCTCCACTGGCTGCCCATCTCCGGAACGGACAGCTGGACGGGGTTCATCCTGCCTGCCATCGCGCTGGGCTGGAACTCCGCCGGGCAGGTGGCGCAGATTACCCGGACAACGCTGTTGGAGACGCTGCAGGAGGACTATATCGACACGGCACGGGCAAAGGGCAGGGGACCGACTGGCGTACTGCTGCGCCACGCGCTGCGCAACGCCATGCTGCCTGTGCTGACGATGATGACAATCCAGTTTTCCGGCCTGCTTTCCGGCGCGGTGATCACGGAAACCGTGTTCTCGATCAACGGCGTAGGGCGCCTGATGGTGCAGGCGATTTCCGGGCGGGATATCCCCCTGCTGCAGGCCACGGCACTGCTGGCGACGACGGTTGTGATTCTCGGAAACCTGCTGGCGGACAGCCTGTATTCCGTACTGGATCCGCGGATCCGGAAGGAGGGCTGAGCCATGCTGCGAAAGAAACGTGAACAGCTGGAGCAGGCCGCGGACATCCGCCTGCAGAGCCAGATCGGCGAGGAGGAACGGTTCTGGTTCCTGATGCGCCGCATGGCCCGGGAGAACAAGACCGCGGTAATCTCCTTCATCTTTATCGTGCTGATGATCCTGGCCGCCATCCTGGCGCCGGTACTGACTGTCTACGAAGAAAACGATATGGACCTGATGAACCGCCTGTCGGCACCGGGCGGAGCGCACCTGCTCGGCACGGACGAGGGCGGGCGCGACGTGCTGACGCGGCTTTTGTACGGCGCGCGGGTATCGCTGCTGATCGGCGTGATTCCGGCGCTGCTGAGCCTGATCCTGGGCGCGGTGCTGGGCGTGATCGCCGGCTACCGGGGCGGGATCACCGATACAATCATCATGCGCATCGCGGACGTGACGCTGGCGTTTCCGTCCATGCTGCTGGCGATGGTGATCATGTACGCGCTGGGCGGGGGACTGATCAACGTATTCCTGACGCTGACACTGGTGAACTGGGCCAGCGTGGCCCGGGTGGTCCGCTCCCAGACGCTGCAGCTGAAAAACAGCGAATTCGTGGAGGCGGCCCGGGTGATGGGTGTATCCAACCGGAAGATCATGATGCGGCATATCCTGCCGAACTGCCTGCCGACGCTGCTGGTTCTCTTTACACTGAACATCCCCACCTCCATCCTGACGGAGAGCAGCCTGAGCTTCCTGGGCCTCGGCGTCCAGCCGCCGAACGCCTCCTGGGGACTGATGATCAATACGGGAAGGCAGTACCTGTTTACCGCGCCGTGGCTGAGCTTTGTGCCGGGCATCGCGATCATGCTGACTGTGCTTGCCTTCAATTTCCTGGGGAACGGACTGCTGGACGTGCTGGATCCCCGGCAGAAAAAACAGTGAAGGGAGCAGACGATGGAACAGAAAACACTGGAAGTCCGTAACCTGACCGTCTGCTTCCGGACGGAAAAGGGAATTATCCGGCCTGTGAACGGCGTATCCCTGGACGTGCCCGCGGGAAGCATTGTGGGCATCGTGGGAGAATCCGGATGCGGCAAGAGCATGACAGCCCGGGCCGTGATGGGACTGCTGCGGTATCCGGGAAAAGTGACGGAGGGATCTGTCCTGCTGAACGGCCGGGACATTACGAACCTGACGGAGAAGGAGCGGAGGAAGCTGCGGGGCGCAGAGGTCTCCATGATCTTCCAGGAGCCCATGACCAGCCTGAACCCGGTGGTCAGGGTGGGGAAACAGGTGGAGGAAGCAATCCGCCTGCATACGGACTGCACAAAGGAAGAAGCGAAGGCCAGGACGCTGGAGATGTTCCGGGAAGTGGAGATTCCCGAGGCGGAAACCCGGTACAAATGCTATCCCCACCAGCTGTCCGGCGGACTGCGGCAGCGGGTGCTGATCGCCATGGCCATGATCTGTAAGCCCAGCCTGCTGATTGCCGATGAACCGACGACGGCGCTGGACGTGACGGTGGAAGCCCAGATCCTGAAGCTGCTGGAACAGCTGCGGGACGGGGGAACGAGCGTGCTGATCATCAGCCACGACCTGGGCGTGATCGCGAAGGTATGCGACTACGTCTATGTGATGTATGCCGGAAGAATCGTGGAGGAGGCGGAGACGGAAGTGATCTTCCGCCGGCCGGCCCATCCGTACACACAGGGGCTTTTCCGCTCGGTGGCCTCCCTGCGGGAAGGCGGAAGCACGCTGGAGACCATTCCCGGGGTGGTGCCGAACCTGCACCGCCTGCCGGCGGGCTGCAGCTTCTCCCTGCGCTGCGGGGAATGCGACGCGCGCTGCGAGCAGGAGCTTCCGGAACTGAAGGAAACAGAGCCCGGCCATAAGGCACGCTGTTTCCGGACCGGAAAGGAGGCGGCGGAATGAGCGAATACCTGCTGGAAACCCGGGAAATCACAAAGGAATTCCCGGCAGCCGGGAAAAAGACCGTGCATGCGGTATCCGGAGTATCCCTGCAGATCCGGGAAGGGGAAACCCTGGGCCTGGTGGGGGAATCCGGCTGCGGCAAGTCCACCCTGGGGAGGCTGATGATCCGCACGCTGAAGCCCACCTCCGGAGAGGTATGGTACCGGAGGCAGAACATCACCGCCATGAAGGACAAGGCGTTCCTGCTGATGCGGAAGGAAATGCAGCTGATTTTCCAGGATCCCTACGCGTCCCTGGATCCGCGGATGACGGTGCGGGACCTGGTGGCGGAGCCCATCGAGACCTGGAAGCTTTGCCCCAACCGGGAGGCGGTAACGGAGAAAGTAAAAGAACTGCTGAACGCGGTGGGGGTACCGGAGGAATTCCTGTACCGCTATCCGCACCAGTTTTCCGGCGGGCAGCGGCAGCGCATCGGGATTGCCCGGGCGATCGCCGCGGAGCCGGCATTCATCGTTTGCGACGAGCCGGTATCGGCGCTGGACGTTTCCGTGCAGAACCAGATCCTGAACCTGCTGAAGGAACTGAAAATCTCCCGGAAGCTGACCTACCTGTTCATCAGCCACGACCTGTCCGTGGTGCGGTACCTGGCGGACCGGGTATGCATCATGTTCCTGGGGAAGATCTGCGAGCTGGGGCCGACGGAAGAGGTTTACCGCCATCCGAAGCATCCCTACACGCGGTTTCTGCTGGACGCGGTGCCGGAACCGGACCCCTCGCTGCGGGGGAAGGAAATCCGCCTGCTGAAGGGCGAACCGCCGAGCCCGGCGGATCCGCCCTCGGGATGCAGTTTCCGCACGCGGTGTCCCTACGCCACGGAACGCTGCGCCACGGAAGAACCGGCGCTGCGGGAGATCGGGAACGTACAGGCGGCCTGCCACTATGCCGAAGGGATACAGGAATAAAAGAAAGGCCTTCCGATAACGGAAGGCCTTTTCAGATGCGGTTGTTTATTCGTCGTCGATGTCATGGAGTTTCAGGGCTTCTTCCTGCTCCGCCTGGATATCCGGGAAGGCGCTCAGCAGGGGCTCCACTTCCTTGCGGCCGCGGATGCGGCGGTCCACATAGTTCTTTGTGATCTTCATGACCGTGCCGGAGAGGGCGATGACGCCGATCAGGTTCGGGATCATCATCAGTCCGTTGAAGGTATCCGCCAGGTCCCAGGCCAGGTTGTCGCCCATGACCGCGCCGCCGAAGACCAGCAGCACGAAGATCACGCGATAGGGGATGGTCCGCTTTTCACCGAACAGGTATTCGCAGGCTTTAGTGCCGTAGTGGCTCCAGCCCAGGACTGTGGAGAAGGCGAAGAGCATGATGGAGATGGCGATAAAGGAGGAACCGACGATACCGAACTGCTGGTTGAACACGGCGGAAACCAGATTGGCCTTGCTCAGGGTGATGGTGGCGCCGGCCTGGGTGGTGAAGGTCTCGCTGACCAGTTTGCCGGTTTCCAGGTTGATGAGGCCGGAGGACAGGACCGCGAAGGCAGTCAGGGTGCAGACGATGATCGTATCTGCGAACACTTCGAAGATGCCCCACATACCCTGCTTGACGGGCTCATGGGTGTTGGAGTTGGAATGGACCATAACGGAGGAGCCGAGGCCGGCTTCGTTGGAGAAGACGCCGCGCTTCATGCCCTGCTCGATGGCCAGCTTGATGCCGTAGCCCACGATACCGCCGGCGGCCGCTTCCGTCGCGAAGGCGCCCCGGAAGATGGCGGCGAACACCGCGCCCACGTGGGTGATGTTGATAAAGAAGATGGCGATGGTGCCGATCATGTAAAGGATGACCATGAAGGGAACGATCTTCTCCGTGACGGCGGCGATGCGCTTCAGGCCGCCGACCACCACCAGGCCCACCAGGATGGTGATGACCAGGCCGGTGACCCAGGTGGGAACACCGAAGACCGCATCCATATTGCCGGAGATGGAGTTCACCTGTGTCATGTTGCCGATGCCGAAGGAGGCGATGAGGCAGAACACGGCGAAGAGCACGGCCAGCACCTTACCGATGACCTTGCAGCCCTTCTTCGCGCCCAGGCCGTCCCGCAGGTAGTACATGGCGCCGCCGGACCATTCACCGGATGAATTCTTGCGGCGGTAGAAGATGCCCAGCACGTTTTCGGAATAGTTGGTCATCATGCCCAGGAAGGCCATGATCCACATCCAGAACACAGCGCCGGGGCCGCCCACCAGGATGGCGCCGGCCACACCGACGATATTGCCAGTGCCGACCGTGGCGGCCAGGGCAGTACAGAGGCTCTGGAACTGGGAGATGCTCTTGTCCTTGGTATGGGAGGTGACGTGCTTGTCCTTAAAGACAGCACCGATGGTCTTCTTCATCCAGTGGCCGAAATGGGACACCTGGAAGACTTTGGTGAGCACCGTCATCAGGATGCCGACAAACGCCAGCAGCGCCAGCGCAGGCACACCCCAGACGATGCCGTTGACCGCACCGTTCACATTGGATACGGTGTTGAGAAAATCGTTCATGATGATACCTCCCTCATTTCAACACGGGCCAAGAAAAACGCGGAATGGAAAAGCCATTCCGCGAAACGTTCACTGCTTTTCCGTCCTTTTGCCTGAGAGATTTGGCTGCACGAGCGTGCGCCATTGCACCTTCGGCACCGCCGAAAACGGCGGATTCTCCGGAATGTCGTCCGCATGCAGTCGGTTTACCTGAGAGCGTTACTCCTTCGGCGGCCCCTGCGGAGCCTTTTCCTGCAAGCTTCTTCCGACCCGTATTCAATTGCAAGTATCATAAAACATATCTGCGCTGCAAGTCAAACAGAATACACGAGAAATACAGTGTTTTCAACGGATTGTATCCTTTCCGGACATTTTCCGGGGAACAGCTTGCAGGAATTGGAAAAACTGACGCTCTCCGGACCGGACAGGTGAAACGCGCTATTCTCCCGATCCGGAGGAACAGATTTCTCTTGACGACCTTATCAACTCATGATAATATAATCGGGCTGGTTGCTCTGGAGCGATGGCCGAGCGGTTGAAGGCGCTGGTCTTGAAAACCAGTGATACCGAAAGGTACCGGGGGTTCGAATCCCTCTCGCTCCGCCAGCCTTGACATGGAGAAGTACCCAAGTGGCCGAAGGGGCTCCCCTGCT
>JAFSOC010000006.1 GCA_017447185.1 Clostridia bacterium
CACAGCAGGGAAGCGAAATGCGGATGGGATAAACGCTGAAGGCATCTAAGCGTGAAGCCCACCTCAAGAATAAGACTCCCATTGCGCAAGCAAGTAAGACCCCCGGAAGACTACCGGGTAGATAGGTCATCGGTGGAAGTGCGGTAACGCATGCAGCTTGATGATACTAATCGGTCGAGGGCTTGATTACAAAAGCGTGATTCTGAGATTAATTGATTAACAGTCTTTACACTGAATCGATACTGTGCAGTTGTCAGGGTGGCGAACCTCTGATGACCTCCAGTGGAGGGAATTTCATCAGAGGTGAGGTCAACCGAAACGAGCAAGCTCCGCGGTGCGGAGTTGCGACGATTGAGGTTGCGCAAAAACACCTTCAGGCCTGACGGAGGAAGAAAAGGACGATCGGAGGGCCTGAACTTACGAAATCGCGGTACAGGAAGACGAAAGACAGAATGGAAAGCGGTTTCACTTTTACAGCTCACCATTTCCGGTGGCAATGACGAAGGGGTTCCACCTGTTCCCATACCGAACACAGAAGTTAAGCCCTTCAGTGCCGATGGTACTTGGCTGGTAACGGCCCGGGAGAGTAGGTCGCCGCCGGATTCCAAATATAACTGCTGCAGATTGCAGCAGTTATTTTTCATTAGCCGGCGGTCCGCATCCTCAATCGGCGCGACTGCCCACTGGGCAGATCGCTTGTTTCGGATGACCTCAGAACCGATGAGATTCCCGTCACCGGCGGTCATCGGTTCTTCGCCCGGATTCCAAAAATAACTGCTGCAGTTTGCAGCAGTTATTTTTCATTAGCCGGCGGAATGCCTCCGCATCCTTTTGGCATCAAATTATTACAAAACTTTGAACATAAACGGATTTTATGATACAATATCGCAAATATCGCTGAAAGGAGGGGACGCGCATGCGGCGGAAGCAGCGAAACCAGTATGTTTTTGCCCGGGATTCCCGGCGGTTCAGGCGGCCGCACCACGCACTCCGGGTGCTGATTGTCGTGATTCTCCTCCTGGGGCTGACTTTCTATGTTTCGAATTTCACGGTTTCCAACCGGGTGAAGGTGGAAGAGGAACGGATCACGATCCTGAACCTTCCGGTGGACCTGGAGGAATATTCGATCCTGCATATCAGCGACCTGCACGGCGCCCGGTTTGGCGAAAACCAGAAGGCGATCAAAACCGCCCTGGGGAATATGCGCTATTCCTGCGTGGTGATGACGGGGGATATGCTGGGGGAAAACGGCGATGTGGAACCGCTGCTGGAGCTGATCGCGGTGCTTTCCCCCGATACGCCCAAGTACCTGATTCCGGGGGACATGGACGGACCGCTGACGGATACGGATGCCCACGGCAGCCTATCTCCCTACGCGGACTGGGCGGTGCGGGTGCAGGAAGCCGGCGTGGTCCTGCTGGACCGGCCCATGTCGGAAACCCGGGGGAAAGGCACGATCCGCTTTGTCCCCGAGGAAATCTATATGCTGGACCTGGACGCGACGGAAGCTGTATATAAAAAACAGCTTTCCGCCCTGAACGAGGGGTCCTCTTCCCTGACGGCGGACGAAGCGGCCCGGATCCGGGCGCTGGAATATGAGCTGGAGCGGATTGCGGAAGTCCGGGAGCTCAAAAAGGAATTCAAACCGGAAGACATCCAGATCGTCCTGTCCCACACCCCGCTGACGGAAGACTACCTGAAGAACATCATTTCCTGGACGGACAAGGAATCGTATTTCTCCGTCCGCTACGCCAGCCTGATCCTGGCGGGACACTATAACGGCGGCCAGTGGCGGGTTCCCTGGGTGGGCCCGGTGTATGTGCCGGAGCTGGGATGGTTCCCGAAGGACAGCCAGGTCCGGGGACTTTCCTACCTGGGGGACGTGCCCCAGTATATTAGCCCGGGACTGGGATCCGATCCCCATTATGAACACCAGCCCGGCCGGGTGTACAATTCGCCGGTGATTACGAAAATCACACTGACGCGAAAAGCGCAGTGATCACAGGAAGGGATTTCTATGAGCGCACGGAAGATTGTGGTCTGGATTCCGGGCATACCGGAAGGGGAGATGCAGAGAATCGCGGCGGAAGCGTCGCGGCAGGGATTCCGAGCGGTTTTCCCGGCGGACCGGGAAGCGGCGGGGATGGCCGCGGCGGATGCGGAGATCCTGTTTACCCAGAGCCCGGACCTGTGCCGGGAGGCCCCGCAGGTACAGTGGATCTGCACGCCTTCCGCGGGGGTGGACCATTTCCTGAAAAACGGGATTCCGGAGCGTGCGGAAACGCAGCTGACCAACTCCTCCGGCGCCTACGGCGTGACCATCGCGGAGCATATCCTGATGGTGACCCTGGAAATGATGCGGCGGAAAGCGGAATACAACGAGATCATCCGGGAAAGGAAATGGGTCCGGGACCTGCATATCGATTCTATTTACGGCAGCCGGATCACCCTGCTCGGGACCGGGGATATCGGCCGGGAGTGCGCACGGCGGCTGCGGGGATTCCATCCCGCCTGCCTGACGGGCGTCAACCGGCAGGGACAGAATCCGGAAGGGCTGTTTGACCGGATCGTCACTACGGACCTGCTGGAGGAAGTGCTGCCGGAGACGGACCTGCTGATCTGTTCCCTGCCTTCCACGGAGAAGACGGACGGGCTGCTGGACGCGGAAAAACTGGCGCTGCTGCCCCCGGACGCCCGGGTTGTGAACGTGGGCCGCGGCAGCGCGCTGGACCAGAAGGCGCTGGAAAAAATGCTGCGGGAAGGCCGGCTGGCCGGCGCGGCGCTGGATGTGTTCACCGAGGAACCGATTCCCCCGGAGGATTCCCTGTGGGACTGCCCGGGGCTGCTGGTGACGCCGCATATCGCGGGAAACATGACCCTGGATTATACGGTGAATAAGATTGTAAGCCAGTTCCTGGAGGACCTGGAAAACTATGCGGCCGGCCGGAAACTGCAGCACCTGGTGGACCGGAAGCGGGCTTACTGAAAAAATGGAACAGGATCGGGAGCCCGGGAGGGTTTTTCCCCGTTATATGAATGAAAGCTCATTTCAAGGAGGTATCTGGAATGAAAAAACGGGCTGTACTCTTTATCCTGGCACTGGTGATGCTGACCGTCAGTATCGCGTCCTTCGCATCCGCGGAACGGGTGGTCAAGTATGTGTACTGCAGAAACGGCGGGCCTCTGAATGTCCGGGCCTATCCGGATGTGAACTCCCAGCTGCTGGGCAAGATTCCGACCGGCACGCAGATTACGATTGAGGGATATACCAGCAACTATACCTGGGCGACCTTTATATACAACGGACAGATTGCCTACGTAATGACCCAGTACCTGGTGGACAGTCCCTACAGTCCTGTGACGCCTGTCCCCACGGCCACGCCCGCGCCCGCGCCTTCTCCCGGCGGGAATACGAATATCATCAACGCGATGGAAACGGAGTTCCGGAGCTATCATGTGGTGAATTCCTACACGGTCCTGGCGAAGCCGGACCGGGCCACCGGATGGGTGAACCTGCGCTACGCCCCCAGCACGGCCTTCGGCCATGCGGGCAACCTGTACGCGAACACGCAGCTGACCGTCATTGCCGAGACGACGAACTGGCTGCAGGTCCGCAGGAACGACACCGGTGTGACGGGCTATGTGATGCGCCAGTATGTGATCTATGCCGGCGTGGGAGCCCAGCAGTAACCGGAACAAGACCAACAAAGGAGGAACCTGAATGATGAAAAAACTGATTGCAGTTTTGCTGTGCGTTGTGCTGGCGCTGAGCTGCGCCATGGCCCTGGCGGAGGAATCCGCGAAGGTTGACTATTCCGAAGTGACGGTCAACGGCGCTTTCCGGATCCGCGGACTGACCCCGGACGGATACAAGGTGGAATACATCGCCAATGAAGGCATGCCGATCATGATGGCCTTCGCCAATGAAGACACGGCGAAGCCGGAATTCACCCTGGTGATCAATTTCCTGGAAGACTTCTCCGAAGTGGAACGGCTGAACGACCTGAGCGACGAGGAACGGAAGCTGCTGGTGGACAGCGATCCCATGATCAACCCGGCCTATACCTTGATGAAGACGGATTTTGACACCGAGGTCATGGTGCTCCGCTCCGCGTTCCCGGAAGATTACGATTTTGCCAGCTTCGTGACCCTGTACAAGGGATATGAAATCGGGCTGAACCTGTTCCCCGGCCAGACCAGCGACGGCCACCTGACCGACGACCAGATCGTCCTCGCCATGAAGTTCCTGTCCGACCTGGACTTCGTGCCGATGAACTGAGTACCTTCCATACGCAGACCGGAACCGCAAAAATGCGGCTCCGGTCTTTTTTTGCCTTGAATTTGTTGCGTTCTGTACGGTTTTTATATTATAATACAACTTATGGAATTTATCATAATATTCCGCGATGTCCTGCGGCAGGGGAGGGCAAGAGTTGAACGCCATTGAAAAGTTCAATGACTATCTGCAAAGAGGTGAAGGCGCGGCGCCATGGATCAGCCTGGGCATTTCCATCGCGGTCGCGGTAGTTGTTGTATTTATCCTTCTGAAGGTTGAGAAGAAGCTGACCCGGAAATGGCTGGCGAATCACCGGTCGATCAACAACCTGTTTCTGGAGAAGGTCATCCGGTTCCTGATCATCTTCATTGCGGTCCTGTTTGTCATCATGTCCAATTCGCTGACGAGGTCCTTCGGCAGCTCCCTGTTCCAGGGAACCGCCGTGCTGGCCGCCATCGCCGGTTTTGCGGCCAAGCCGATCCTGAGCGACATGTTCTGCGGATTCATGATCAGCACGACCAAACCCTTCAATATCGGAGACCGGATTGAGCTGGACAACGGCACCTCCGGCATTGTGAAGGATATCACGATCCGTCATGTGGTGCTGCAGGGCATCGATACCCTGAAGATCGTCATTCCAAACAGCGAGATCAATTCCCGGACGGTGACCAACCTGAGCTACCTGACAGAGGTCCGGAGCATCCATTTCAGGTTTACCGTGGGCCTGAATACCAATGTGGACCAGGCCAAGCGGATCATCCGGGACGCCATTGCGGAAAGCGAGTATACCGTCCCGAGGGAGGGCGAGGAGTATTCCCCCGTGTATTTCCTAGCCTACCTGGACAGCGGACTGCAGATGGCGACAACGGTTTACTACATGCCGGGGACGCCCACTGAATACGTGAAGGATGACGTCAATTCCCGGGTGAAGCGGGCGCTGGATGCCAACGCCATCGAGATCCCGTACAACTACATGACGGTGGTCATGCCCCCGGAAAATGAAAAGCAAAACGCCTGAAACAATTCAGGTTAAGAGAAAGGACAAGGAACCATGAAAAAACTGCTGGCTGCCCTGATGGCCCTGGCAATGCTGCTGACGATGGCGGTTACCGGAGTTGCGGAAAATGAAAGTGAGGAGCTTTTCAAGGAGTGGAACAAGGAAGCTCCGGCCCTGAAGACCCTGATCGAGTATGTGGAAACCGTGACGGACGAAGCCTCGCCGGACTTTATTCCGCTGGCGGACCGGATCGCCGTGTTCGATATGGACGGAACGCTGTGCGCCGAGCTGAACCCTACTTATCTTGAGTACTATATGCTGGCCTGGCGGATCCTTAAGGATCCCAACTACCTGCCGGACGCAGAAATGCTGGAATTCGGCCGGATGCTGCGGGACCACGCGCTGGACAAGTCCTTCCCGGACCATATGGATATGCTGCACGCGACCCACGCGGCGAAGGCCTATGCGGGCATGACGCTGACGCAGTTCGCCGACTTCGTCACCAACTGCCTGGTGCGGGAGGCAGACGGATTTGAAGGCATGACCTACGCGAATACTTTCTACCTTCCGATGATCGAAGTAGTGGAGTACCTGCAGGACAACGGTTTCACGGTCTATGTGGTCAGCGGAAGCGACCGCTACCTCTGCCGGACCTATATTGAAGGCGTGCTGGACATTCCCTATTCACAGATCATCGGTATGGACGTGAAGATCGAAGCGAGTAACCAGGACGGAAAAGACGGACTGGATTATGTGTACAGCCAGGACGATACCCTGGTCCGGACCGACGTGCTGAAGGTCAAGAACCTGAAGATGAACAAGGTATCCGCGATCATCGAGGATATCGGCCGCCAGCCGGTGCTGTCCTTCGGCAATTCCAGCGGCGACGTCAGTATGCACAACTACACGATTTTCAACAACCCGTACAAGAGTGCCGCCTTCATGCTGATCGCGGACAATGAGGAGCTGGACTACGGCAACGCCGAAAAGGTGCAGCCCCTGAAGGAAAAGTGGATCGAGAGCGGATACAACGTCATCTCCATGCGGGATGACTTCCGGACCATCTACGGGGACGACGTGAAGAAGACCGGTACTTTCCACTGGCTGGAAGACCTGGCGGAGGAAAGGGTTCCCGTGGACGATGCCCCCAAGATGATCGACCTCACCCCGGAAACCGAGGGAGAACCCGCCCAGGAATCCGCGGCTGAACCCGCAGCGGAACAGGCGGAGGAAACCGCGGATACCACCAGGACGATCCAGTATGTCATGTACGTGGGAACAAACGACCAGGATACCAACAAGCCGGTGTACACCCAGGCGGAATCCCTGGAGAAGCTCAAGGACGTGCTGATCCGGCACTTCGGCGGCTATACGATCCAGGAAGCCAACGGCGGCTGGATCGACAGCGGGACCGAGTACCAGGAATACACCCTGGTGGTGTACCTGAGCGACACGACGCTGGAAGCGGTGCATAGCGCGGCGGATGAACTGATCAGCCTGTTCCACCAGAGCTCCATCCTGATCCAGCAGAATCCCACCACAACAGAGTTCTATTCCCCGGCCAAATAAGATCCGGGTGGAATAAGAGGAGGATAGACATATGAACGAGAGAATCAGACAACTTCACCGGGCCAAACTGCTGCCGGCCATAACCAGTATCGCTTTCGGCATCGCGCTGATCATTGCCCGCAAGGGCGCCATGGACGTGGCGATCAAAATCGGCGCGGTCATGCTGGGACTGTGCGGCCTGGGCTGCATCCTGATGTACATTACCGGCAAAGTGCGTGAACTGCCCCAGATGTGCATCGGCTGCCTGCTGCTGCTGGCCGGCGTGCTGTGCTGGATTTATTCCGGCGTGCTGGTGGACATTTTCCCGATCATCACCGGTATCGGCCTGATCCTGAACGGCCTGAGCAACCTGGCCGCGACGCGTGAGTACAGCGGAAACGGCGGCGCGGGCCTGATCGTGCTTTTCTCCATCCTGATGATCGCCGGCGGCGTCCTGATCATCATCTATGCCAACCGGATGGTGGGACCGCTGATGATCTACATGGGCATCGGCTATATCCTGAACGGCCTGATGGACCTGACCCTGATGTACCGCGTGAAGGACGTTCTGATGAACAAGTCCGGCGCGATCCCCGCGGAACCTGTGGATAACGATGAGGATGACGATACGTCCATTAAATAAGGACGGGAGGATCCTATGAAGAGAATCCGCAGAAGTATTTCCCCGCTGATCCTGATCGGCCTGGGCGTCTGGTTCCTGCTGAAGCGGAACGCGTCCATGGAAATCCTCGGGATTGTGGTGATGGTGCTGAGCGGGCTGGGCATTGTGCTTTCGGTAACGGATAAGGAAAGCACGAAGACCGGCAAAGGCCTGCATATCGTCGTGGACGGCGTATTCATCGCCGGCGGCGCCTGGCTGCTGATCAGCCCGCTGACGTTCACAAAGTACCTGAAGTATATCCTCGGCGCGATCATCGTGCTTTACGCCGCCTTCACGCTGCGCAGGATGTTCAGGGTTCCCTGCCGCAATGGATTCCGGATCGCGGAGGCGGTTCCGATCCTGCTGGGCATCGGACTGATGTTCATCCCGCTGGGGGAAGACGTTTTCCCCACGGCGGCCGGCGGCGCGCTGGCAGCCACAGGGCTGATCACGCTGGCGTCGAACCTTTTCGGAAGAAAGAAGACGCCGAAAACAAAAGCAGCTCCGGCAAAGCCGGCCGAAGGGCAGGCATCCCCGGAGGCAAAAAAATCATAAAGTAAATGCGCTGGTCAGTGGGCCAGCGCATTTTTATACAGGGTTTCCAGTTTTTCATAGGTCAGCGGCGCCTGCGCGTTGTAGGTCACCACGCCCTGCCTGTCCAGGATAATGGTCTGGGGCATGGCGTCCGCGGCGTTCAGCAGCGGAAGCAGTCCCTTCTCCTTGCTGTCCAGGGCGAAATCCAGGTGATCCCAGCCCTTGTCCGCCAGGAAGTCTTTCGCCTTTTTGGCGCCGGCCCGGTTATGGATCGCCAGGATCTCCACATCCGGATAGGCCACCTTCAGCTGTTCGTAATAGGGCAGCTCCGCGACGCAGGGGGCGCAGGTGGTGCCCCAGAAGTTGATGATGACCACCTGTCCCCGGTGATCCGACAGGCGGAAGGTTTCCCCGCTGAGCAGGTCCGTGGTAAAGTCCGGCAGCAGGTTGCCCACTTCGGAACCCACGGTCAGGCCGGAGGTATCCGTTACCGGCGCGGTCGTGGTTTCCGGTTCTGCGGTTTCTTCCGGGGCCGCGGAGGTTTCCGGAACCGCCGTGGCTTCCGGTGCTGAAGTGGTTTCCGGCGGCTGCGTTTCCGTCACGGCCGCGGCGGGAACGTCCGCTTTGCTGATGGCCGGCTCAATGAAATTGAACCAGGCCACCGCGAACACCAGCGCCGCGACGGCGATGCCCCAGGCGATGCGCCCGGCCTGCTTCCGCTTCCGGACTACGGGCTCCGGATCGGCGTTCTTCCCGATCTCCGGGCCCTTCAGGGTGATTTTCCCGCACTTCAGGGAGATGGCGCCCTGGGCGCAGGTATCGATACACTTGCCGCAGGAGATACATTCATGGTCGCCCACATGGCGGATATCCATCTGACACTTCGAGACGCACAGGCCGCAGCCGTTGCACCGGTCCGGGTTCACCTTCACGCCGGTGACGGCAAAGCGGTTGAAGAAGCCGTAGATCGCCCCCAGGGGGCAGATGAAGCGGCAGAAGGTGCGGTAGCAGAACACACAGGCCAGGCCGATAACGCACATAATCACCCATTTGTTGGTGAAGACGGCGCCCAGCTGGAAGAAGGAAGTGCTGTTGGCCGGATGCTGCAGGTAGCCCACCGCGCCTTCCAGGGTGCCGGCCGGGCAGATGAACTTGCAGAAGGCGGGGAGGATAACGTCCTTTCCCACGCCGAACCAGACGGGGATCGCGATCACGAAAACCGCCAGGAACACATATTTCAGGTACGAAAGGATCCGGGTGACGCGGCCCTTCCGGATTTTCGGCGTGGGGATTTTGTGCAGCAGCTCCTGGATCAGGCCCAGGGGGCAGATCCAGCCGCAGATGGTCCGGCCGAGGATCACGCCGAAGAGGGCCAGGATCCCCAGGACGTACCAGGGGGCGGTATGCCCGGCGGCGTTCAGCGCGTTCTGCAGGGAACCCAGGGGGCAGCTGGCGATGGCGCCGGGGCAGGAATAGCAGTTGAACCCGGGCACGCAGACGGATTTCAGATTGCCGGTATAGATATGCCCGTCAATATATCCTTTGAGGTTTGCGTTGTACAGCAGGGCGGCATACAGCTGTACGAGGCGGCGGGTGCCCGGCCGGAAGCGCTTCTTATCCAAGGCCGATACACTCCGTGCAGATGGCGGCGCCCTTGGCCAGCACGTCCTCCAGGCCGCCGTTCAGGATCCCCGCGACGATCAGCGCTGCCGCCAGCACCAGGACCGCCACCCGGAGAGTAATCACTTTTGATGTTGCTTTCTGATGAACCGCCTTTTCCCGCAGGGCTCCGGCATCCCGCATCCCATGCGGATCCCGGACCGGTTTGTCCGCGTTTTCATCCCGGATGCCCAGGACCAGGCCGGCAATTGTCAGCCCCAGGGACACCGCGAACACCGGCAGGACGATCAGGAGGGCACGGCCAGCCTTTTCCCGGGTGAAGCTGTAATAGAAAAGATCTCCGCCCGCCTGTTTCGCCGCGCCTTCAAAATACAGGTACAGCGCGATTCCGGCCAGCAGGCCGGCCACCAGGGCGCAGAGCAGCGACTGTGTGATCAGGAAGATCTTTTTCCGTTCCACGAAATCCCTCCGTTCAGCGTCAGGTATGATCAGAATGTTTTGCCGGATTCATTATATACGGGGCAGGGCTTTTGTTCAACAACCGGCGGGGATCCCGCCCGGAGCGCAAACCGGGGGAAAGAAAAAATTTTTCGGACAGGGGGTTGACAATCCCGGGCTGTCTGCCTATAATGATTGTGCACAAGCAAATTGTGCGAAAGCAAACGAGAGAGGCAGTGTCCATGAGCGAGAATCCGTATGAGGTCCTGAAACTGCAAAACCAGGTCTGCTTTCCCCTGTATGCCTGCACGAAGGAGCTGGTCCGGCAGTACGGGCCCTACCTGAAGGAATGCGGGCTGACCTACACCCAGTACATCGTCATGATGGTGCTGTGGGAGAGGGAGGAGGTTTCCTCCCGGGAGCTGGCGGAGTGCCTGCACCTGGATTACGGAACGCTGACGCCGGTGCTCAAGCGCCTCAGCCAGGCGGGCTACCTGCAGCGGGAACGCTCCGGGGAGGACGAGCGGCTGCTGAAGCTGACGCTGACCGACAGCGGACGGAAGCTGCGGGAAAAGGCGGTTTCGATTCCGCCGGCCATCGCCGGATGCATGGGACTGACGGCGGAGGAATTCATGACGCTCTACAAGCTGGCTTATAAGGCACTGAACCACATGGAAAAAAGAGACGAATAAGGAGGAAACAAAAATGGCAAATGTGTATGATTTCACCGTGAAGGACAGGAAGGGCAACGAAGTGAAGCTGAGCGACTACACCGGCAAGGTGCTGCTGATCGTCAACACCGCCACCGGCTGCGGCTTCACTCCCCACTATGAGCCCCTGGAGGCCATGTACAAGGAACTGCGGGAAAAGGGACTGGAGATCCTGGATTTCCCCTGCAACCAGTTCGCCGGACAGGCTCCCGGATCTGAAGACGAGATCCATGAATTCTGCACGCTGAAGTTCGGCACGGAATTCCCGCAGTTCGCGAAGATTGATGTGAACGGGGAGACCGCCGATCCGCTGTTCGCCTACCTGGCCACAGAGAAACCCTTCAACGGCTTCGGCAAGGGCATTAAGAATGCCGCGCTGAACAAGTTCGCCGCCATGAACAACAAGAAGTTCGGCGACAAGACCTATATCGGATGGAACTTCACGAAATTCCTGGTGAACCGGGAAGGCAAGGTGGTTGCCCGGTTTGAGCCCACCGAGGATATGAAGAATGTCCGGGAAGCGGTCGTCGCGGAGCTGGCGAAATAATTTTCCGAAAAACCCTCTTGACAGCTAATTGGGATTAGCCTACAATGTGGCTAATCCCAATTAGCTTTTTGGAGGGATCAGATGGACACGAAGCAAAAGATCCTGGAGGAGGCGCTGACGCTGTTTTCCGAAAGGGGATTCACCAACGTTTTTGTGAACGATATCGCGGAGAGGGTCGGCATCAAGGCTCCCTCTCTGTACAAGCATTATCCGGGGAAACAGGCCATCTTTGACGCGATCATCGAAGAGATGCACCGCCGGTTCCTGGAGGAGGCGGAGCGCCTGCACATCCAGGGGAACGATCCGGCGAAGGACGCGGAGAAGTACAGGGAACTGCAGGAGGATCAGCTGGTGAAGCTGGGGATCGACCTGTTCCTTTACCAGCTGCATGATGACTATACGCGCCGGATCCGGAAAATGCTTACCATCGAGCAGTTTTCCCATCCGGAGCTGGCGGCCGTCTATACGGCCCAGTATGTGGACGCGCCGCTGTACTACCACGGAGCGTTGCTGGGCCTGATGGCACAGCAGGGAGTATTGCAGGCGGAAAACACTGAAACGATGACGATCCAGTTTTTTGCTCCCTTTTATCTGCTCATGACCGTATGTGACCGGGATCCGGCCCGGGAGAAGGACGCGGTCCGGATCCTGGAGGATCATATCCGGCAGTTTGACAAACTTTACAGGAGGACCATATGAACAAAACTGTATCAAAGATGGGCGCCGCGGTGGTAACTGTGACCGTATTTCTCTTCGCGGTGTTTATCCTGGCCCGTTTCAATTTCGGTTCCTACCTGGTCTGCATGCTCCTGCCCCTTGGGTTTATCCTGATGGCCGCGGGCTTCCAGCAGGAGAGTGATAAGGACCGGAAGGTGGCGGCGAATGCCGGCCTGGCCTTTGCGGCGGTCTATGCCGTGCTGATCCTGCTGGTGTATTTCGCCCAGAACACCACCGTGCGCCTGGAACCGCTGAGCGATCAGGCTGTCCGGGTCCTGGACTACTCAAAGGGCGGACTGCTGTTCAATTATGATTTGCTGGGCTATGGGATCATGGCGCTTTCCACCTTCTTCACCGGCCTGTCCATGAAGCCGGAAAACCGGCCGGACCGGTGGCTGAAGGGCCTGATGATGGTTCACGGGGTTTTCTTCCTCAGCTGCTTCATCATGCCCATGACCGGCATGTTCACGAGCATGGCAAACGGAAACAGCGGCAATGGCGGAAGCATTGCGCTGCTGTTCTGGTGCATCTGTTTTATTCCGATCGGTGTGCTGGCCTGGCTGCATTTCAGCCGGGCCGCCAGGTGAATTTTTATCAGATGGTGATCGTCAGCACGTTCAGGCCGAGCACGGACTGGTACTGGACGTTCTGCCGTTATTGTATCAGATTTTACGGCGATGCTAAAAGAAAATTCTTTTCTTTCCGGGCCGGGCGTGATAAAATGGGCCATCCGATCAATAAAAACATATTTTTTGACCCAGAAGGAGCAACCGCGCAAAATGAATTCCGTCACAATGTCTGTCCAGAATTTGATCAATTTCTTTATTATCGCGGCCGGTATCGGCATTATCGGCCTGAGCCTGATCCAGACCCGGCGGGCCCCCATCCGGCAGGACGTAAAAAAGTATTTCATGACCTTCATGTGGATGATCATGATCTATATTGTCATGCACCTGGTCCGGCAAATGATCGACGGAACCCCCGGGCAGACCCAGCGGGTCGTCATCCGGACGGTGACCTTCCTCGAGTTCCTGGCCTCCGGGTTCATGTCCCTGATGCTGTGTACGATGATCCTGTATAACGCGCTGAAGGACAAAGGGCTGAAGAGCCATATCCGGGTCCTGCTGATCATGACGGGGATCCATGTCCTGCTGCTGATCGTTTCCCAGTTCAGCAGCGGAATGTATTATTACTTCGATGAAAACAATACCTATCACCGGGGACCGCTGTACCTGCTCTCCAACGTGATTCCCTTCCTGATGATGATCCAGGGGATGGTCCTGCTGATCTACCACAAAAAGGAGTTCTCGAAGCGGGTGGCGGTCGCCTACTGGATTTACCTGCTTTCGCCCATCGTGGCCATGCTGCTGCAGGCGGTTTTCCCGGGGGTCCAGTTTGTGATTCTCGCCACAGTCGGTGCCGCGGTCAACATGTTCGCGGTGGTGACCGGGGATATGGTGCAGAAATATGAGGCCCAGAAGATGGAGTCCTCCCGGATGGAGACGGAGCTGTCCATGGCCACCCGGATTCAGGCGGACATGCTGCCCAACATTTTCCCGGCTTTCCCGGAACGGCCTGAATTTGATATTTATGCCTCAATGACGCCGGCCAAGGAGGTGGGCGGCGACTTCTACGACTATTTCCTGCTGGACGAAGACCACCTGGGCATCGTCATGGCGGATGTTTCCGGCAAGGGCGTCCCGGCGGCCCTCTTCATGATGGCTTCCAAGATCCTGATCCAGAACTATACCCTGATCTCCCGGAACCCGAAGGAAGCGCTGGAAGCGGCCAACCGCCAGATCTGCCAGAACAACCGGGAGGAAATGTTTGTGACCGTCTGGCTGGGCATTCTGGAAATCAGCACCGGCAAGCTGACCGCGGCCAACGCGGGACATGAATTCCCGGTACTGAAGATGCCGGGCGGGAAGTTTGAACTGTACAGGGACCGCCACGGCCTGGTGATCGGCGCCATGGAAATGTCGAAGTACAAGCCCTACGAGATCCAGCTGGAGCCGGGCTCCGAGCTGTTCGTGTATACGGACGGCGTGGCGGAAGCCACCAACGCGAAGGAAGAGCTGTTCGGCACCGACCGGATGCTGGACGCCCTGAACAGATCGCCGTCGGAGACGCCCAAAGAGGTGCTGGACGCGGTCCAGGAGGCGGTGGCAAAATTTGTGGACAAGGCGCCGCAGTTTGACGACCTGACGATGCTGTGCATCCATTACCGGGGAGCAGGTGCAAAGGTTCCCGCGGCTACCGGGGAGGAAAGCCTTGAATGATTTTCTGCGTACCGTGCGGGAAAAGGAGGTTCCTTATGGAACTGCCGCACTGTGGTGGCTGGGCCAGATGGGCCTGCTGGTGAAGATGGGAAAGACGGTCCTGTGCGTTGATTATTTCGCGTCCCCCGACCCGGGACGGCGGATCGAACCGCCGGTGCCGGCCGCGGAAATGGAAGGCGTGGACGCGTTCCTGGGCACCCATAACCACCTGGACCATATCGATCACGAAGCGTGGAAGATCTGGGCCGCGAAATGCCCGGAAGCGAAGTTTGTTTTCCCGGAAAGCCACCGGAAGGAAGTCCTTTCGGACGGCATTTCCGAAAGCCGCGCCCTCGGCCTGAACGACGGGGAAAACTGCCGGATCGGGGACGTGACGGTCCGTGCCATCACCTCGGCCCATGAATTCCTGGACCGGGATCCGGAAACGGGACTCTATCCCTGCCTGCAGTATATCCTGGAGGGAAACGGCGTCCGCATTTACCACGCGGGGGATACGCTGCGGTATGAGGGCATGCTGCCGAAGCTGCAGGCCCTTGGGAAAATCGACGCCGCGCTGCTGCCCATCAACGGGCGGGACGGAAAGCGCTACCGGGAGAACCTGATCGGCAACATGACCTTCCAGGAGGCGGTGGACCTGGCCGGGGAACTGCAGGTCGGCACGGCGATCCCGGGACACTGGGATATGTTCGAAGGCAACCTGGGGGATCCGGAGGCATTCGCGGACTACGCGGAGGCCAAGTATCCGGGACAGATGAAAGTGATCATCCCCAATTATTTGCATACGGCAGAGATCCGCGGCTGAGCCGCGGTTTTTTTGTTCCATGGAAGCTTATCAACCTATTGACATAGTAGGTAAAAGGAAATAAAATGATCCGGGGCCGGAAGTGAACGGTCCCGGATCTGGACTTTTAAAGGAGAAAAACCGGAATGAAGATTTATGCGGATCACGCTGCGACCACCGCGATGAGCGGGGCGGCGATTGAAGCTATGACCCGTTGTATGCGGGAAGAATACGGCAATCCATCCAGCCTGTACCGGATCGGGCAGCGGGCGAAGGAAGTGCTGGAGGCGGCGCGGGCGGAGGTAGCCGCGGTGCTGAATGCCCGGCCCGAAGAGATTTATTTCACCTCCGGCGGCAGCGAGGCGGACAACCAGGCGATCCGGTCCGCCGCCCTGGCGGGAAAGAAGAAGGGAAAGAACCATATCATTTCCACCGCCTTTGAGCATCACGCGGTGCTGCATACGCTGGAACAGCTGAAGGCGGAAGGGTTTGAGGTAACCCTGCTGGACGTGCATGAAAACGGCGTGGTGCGGCCGGAGGAAGTGGAAGCGGCGATCCGGCCGGAGACCTGCCTGGTGACCGTGATGTATGCAAACAACGAGATCGGCACGGTGCAGCCCATCCGGGAAATCGGTGCGGTCTGCCGGGCCCGCGGGGTGCTGTTCCACACCGACGCGGTGCAGGCGGCGGGCCCCCTGGAGATCGACGTGCAGGCGGAGAATATCGACTACCTGTCGGCCTCGGGCCACAAGTTCCACGGGCCGAAGGGCGTGGGCTTCCTCTATGCCCGCAGGGGCGTGCCGCTGCTGCCGCTGATCAACGGCGGCGCCCAGGAGAAGGGAAAGCGGGCCGGCACGGAAAACCTGCCCGGCATCGTGGGCCTTTCGGCGGCCCTGAAGGAAACGGCGGCGGAACGGGACGCGGAAAACGCCCGGCTTTCGGTGCTCCGGGACAGGCTGATCGCGGGCCTTTCGGAGATTCCGCATTCCGCCCTGAACGGGGATGCGGAAAAGCGGCTGCCCGGAAACGTGAATTTCTGCTTTGAAGGCATCGAGGGGGAATCCCTGCTGCTCCTGCTGGATGAGAAGGGCATCAGCGCCTCCTCCGGCAGCGCCTGCACCTCCGGATCCCTGGATCCCAGCCATGTGCTGCTGGCCATCGGCCGGGTGCACGACGTGGCCCACGGTTCCCTGCGGCTGACGCTGGGCAGGGAAAACACCGCGGAGGATGTGGAATACATCATCGGCGCGGTGAAGGAAGTCGTCAGTTATCTGCGCGGGTTCTCGCCGGTCTGGCGGGACCTGGAGAGCGGGAAAACGCCGCATCTGCTGTAAGGAGGAAAGCATCAATGGCACTGTACAGTGAAAAAGTAATGGATCATTTCCTGCATCCCCGGAACGTGGGCGTCATCGAGGACGCCAACGCCATCGGCGAGGTGGGCAATGCGAAGTGCGGGGACATCATGAAGATGTACCTGAAGATTGAAGACGATATCGTGAAGGATGTGAAGTTCGAGACCTTCGGCTGCGGCAGCGCCATCGCCTCCAGCTCCATGGCCACGGAGATGATCAAGGGCAAGCCCCTGTCCGAGGTGGCGAACCTGACCAACAAGGCGGTGACGGAGGCGCTGGACGGCCTGCCGGCCCACAAGATCCACTGTTCCGTCCTGGCGGAGGAAGCGATCCATTCCGCGCTGGAGGACTACCGCCGGCGGCAGGAGGAGGCGTAATCCTCCTGCCTCAGCGGGACTCCGCGCCGCTGACGATCCGGTAATAAACGCCGGAGGTCAGGCGGTAGATCAGGGCATAGAAGAGGGCAAAGGCCACAAAGCTGATCACCGTGGTGCGGATAAACAGGCCTACGTTGTACAGGCTGAACAGGGTCAGCACCCGGCGGATCATCGGGAAGGCAAAGATCAGGTGCAGCCCGGCGAAGGCCAGGGGGAGGGCGAAGACGGTCAGCAGCTGGGAGCGGATGCTGGAACGGATGTCCCGTTTCGTCATGCCCACCTTCTGCATGATGTCAAAGCGCTTCGCGTCCTCATAGCCTTCGGAGATCTGCTTGTAGTAAATGATCAGCACCGCGGCCAGCAGGAAAACGATGCTCAGCAGGATTCCGATGAAGAACAGGCTGCCGTAGGTGCCGTAGAAGTCTCCGGCGCCGCCGGCCCGGGAATCCACCCAGAGGGTCCGGTAACCGGCTGCTTCCGGCAGGGAGGCCATGAAAGCGCTGATGTCCTTTTCCAGCTCCTGTTCGATCCGGATGTTTTCTTCATCCGTAAGGCCCGTATCAAAGTGATAATTCCACAGGATCGAGTAATTCATATTGCCGGATGCATTGGTTGTTTCAAAGCCTTCGACGGCTGCGGACAGATCGGGAACGATCAGGCAGAGGCCTTTGTTGCCTGTGCGGTCCGGGGCCGCGGAGGTTTCCTTGTTTTTCCGGACGGAAAGAAGCTTCCAGGTATGCCGCACGCCGGCAACCTCCAGCGTCAGGGAATCTTCCTTCCAGTCCACCCCGTCCGTCAGCAGCACGGCTTCATCCGCCTGCAGGGCCGGGAGCTCCCCGACGGAATCCGGATACCGCTCCGGGGAAAACAGGGAGACGCTCAGCCGGTCCGGATTCATCACATTGCCGACGGTGCTTTCCGCGTCGCACTTCAGGACGCCGCCGGCCTGGGGCAGGCCGTTCAGGATCACGGAAGGCATGTCCAGCAGGTTGTCCGTCTGCCCGCCGTTTTCCCGGACAAACCGGCCGATTTCCTCCCGGACCGGATCCAGGTTCGTATCGGAAAGATCCTTCGGATCCTTCAGGTAAACGGTGGTGTCGATCTCCCGGGGATAGGAAACCCGCAGGGAGTCGTCCGCGCCGAACCACATGCAGGTGGTGGTGGAAAGCATCACCAGGATCATGGTGGCGATAATGCAGATGGAGGCCAGGCCCGCGCCGTTGCGCTTCATGCGGTAGGCCATGGAGGAGACGGAGACGAAGTGCTTCGCCTGGTAGTAGTATCCCTTCCGGCCCTGCAGGAAGCGGCACAGGCGGACGCTGCCGGAGATCATCAGCAGGTAGGTGGCCAGGATCACCATCAGTACCGCCACAAAAAATCCCAGCAGCGCGGAGAGCGGGTTCCGGATGATGACGGCCAGCACGTAGGCGCCGGCGAGGATCAGGATCCCCAGGATCGCCACAAACCGGTTGCCCTTCGGCGGTTTTTCGCCGACGTTTTCGGATTTCATCAGGCTGACGGCGCTGCTGCGGGCTGTGCGGATAACGGCGGACAGCCAGATCACCGCGAAGACCGCCGCGTAGCACAGCACCGTCAGGATCAGGGATTTCCCGTCCAGCCGGATCCGGTAGTCGATTGCCCCGCCCATCAGGTTCACCAGTCCCAGCTCCGCGATCTTCGACAGCAGGATACCCAGCAGCAGCCCGCCCAGGAGCGCGGCGGCAAAGGTGATCCCGTTTTCCCAGGAGATGATGCGGACCAGGTTCCGCTTGCCCATGCCCAGCACGTTGTACAGGCCGAACTCACGGGTGCGCCTGCGGAGCAGGAAGGAATAGGTGTAGTACAGGAAGATCAGGGAAAACACCAGGATCACGATCCGGCCGAGGGACAGCACCAGCTCCACGGAGTTTTTTCCGCGGGGGATCAGCGCCAGCACTTCCCCGGAGGTCAGGAAGCTGAGGATATAGAACATGGACACCATGCAGATGCAGGTCAGCAGGTAGGGCCGGGCAATCTGCCGGTTTTTCCGCAGGCCGTCCCAGGCCAGGCGGGGGTAGAACCCGGTTTTCATGCCTGCTCACCTCCCCGGGCGAGCAGGGTCAGGGTGTCCGTGATCTTCTGGTAGAACAGGTCGTCGGACATGTCGCCCCGGTAGAGTTGGTGGAACACCTCGCCGTCCCGGATGAACAGCACGCGGCCGGCGCGGCTGGCGGCCCGGGCGGAGTGGGTGACCATCAGGATGGTCTGGCCCTGGCGGTTGACCTCGGCAAAGAGCCGGAGCAGCTCGTCCGTGGACCGGGAATCCAGCGCGCCCGTGGGTTCGTCCGCCAGGATGATCCGGGGCGAGGTGATCAGCGCGCGGGCGACCGCCGCCCGCTGCTTCTGGCCGCCGGAAACCTCATAGGGATATTTTTTCAGCAGGCTTTCGATGCCCAGGGTCCGGGCGATGGGCATCAGCAGGGTGTTCATTTCCTTATACTCTTTCCCGGCCAGCACCAGGGGCAGGTAGATATTGTCCTCCAGGGTGAAGGTATCCAGCAGGTTGAACTCCTGGAACACGAAACCCAGGTGGTCCCGGCGGAAGGCGGCCACATCGCTCTCCGGGATCTTCGAGAAATCCTTTCCGTCCAGCAGCACGGTGCCGGCGGTGGCCTTGTCCAGGGCGGCGAGGATGTTCAGGAGCGTGGTTTTTCCGCTGCCGCTTTCTCCCATGATGGCGACATACTCGCCTTCCTCCACGGTGAAATTCACATTCTTCAGCGCTTCCACGGACTGGCCGCCGAAACGGGTTTTGTAGACTTTCTTCAGGCTGTTGACTTCCAGCAGGTGCATCATCAGGTCCCTCCGTTCATTGTTTTGACAGGGCCATTGTAAAGCGGAAAGCCGGTCCGTTCCATCGAACCGGCTTACAGTTTGTCCCCCAAAACGAACAATTCTGTCACATTTCAGTCCATGGCGAGCTTCCGCGTGCCCAGGTCGATGCGCACGGTGGTTCCCTGATCCGGCACAGACTGGATGGAGATCCCGTGGCCCAGGCTGTCGCAGACCCGCTTGCACAGGTTCAGCCCGATGCCGCTGGCGCGCATGTCCGCCCGCCCGGCCAGGCCGGTGTAGTTCCGCTCAAACACCCGGGGCAGGTCCTCCGGCGCGATGCCGATGCCCGTATCCCGGATGCACAGGGTTGCCGGCGCTTCCAGGTACACGGAGATCGTCCCCTCCCGCGTGTATTTCAGCGCGTTGGACAGGACCTGTTCCGCCACAAAGGCCAGCCATTTCTCATCGGTCAGCACCTTCGTCTCCGCCGGCGTGTAGTCCAGCTTCAGTTTCCGGGAGATGAACTCCCCGGCGAACTGCCGCAGCACCGGGCGCAGGATGCTGTCCAGGTCCGTTTCCCGGATCACGTAATCCGTGGCACCCTCCTCCAGGCGGAGATAGGTCAGCACCATGGACACATAGCGTTCGATCCGCCCCAGGTCGGACAGCAGGCTGCGGGACAGCTCGCTGTCCTCCTCCTGCAGCCGCAGGCGCATGGCGGCAATCGGCGTTTTGATCTGGTGCACCCACAGGGTGTAGTAATCCACCATGGCGCTGCGGCCGGCCTCGGCCTTCGTGCGGAGCTCCCGGTTCATCTCCCGCAGCTGCAGGATGATTTCCCGGTAATCATCCGCCTCGATGGCCCGCGCCTCCGGCAGCGCGGCCTCCATTTCCTGCAGCTCCGACAGCACCCGGTGGCGCCGCCGGACCCGGAGGAAATCCAGGGTCAGCACGATGAGGCCCAGCACTGCGCACAGCGCCGCGGGATAGAGCACGGCTTCCGCCGGCAGGTGGTACAGCGCAAAGGAAACCGCGAGGATCAGGAAAAAAGCCGCGAACAGCAGCAGCACGCCGCGGCGGCTTTTCAGATAGCGAAGGAACAGTTTCATCTTCTCACTCCACCAGGTATCCTTCCCCGAACCTGGTCACAATAAAATCCTTGAGGCCGGCGGATTCCAGCTTCCTGCGCAGCCGGCCCACATTGACGGTCAGCGTGTTTTCATCTACAAAGGCGTCCGTCTGCCAGAGGGCTTCCATCAGCTTTTCCCGGCTGACGGTCTTTCCCTTGTTCTGCAGGAGGGTCAGGAGAATCCGGTATTCGTTCCGGGAAAGCTCCAGCTTCTCCCCGTTGCAGGTGAGGCTGCTGTCCCCTGTGTTCAGCACGGCGCCCCGGTGCTCGAGCACCGGCGCGGCGGAGGCGTAGTCATAGGAGCGGCGGAGCAGCGCCTGCACTTTGGCGATCAGCACATCCGGATCGAAGGGCTTGGCGATGAAATCGTCCGCCCCCATGTTCATGGCCATGATGATATTCATATTGTCCGAAGCGGAGGAAACAAAGATCACCGGCACCGGGGAAACCTTGCGGATCTCCGTGCACCAGTGGTAGCCGTTCATAAAGGGAAGGGAGATATCCATCAGCACCAGGTGCGGCCGGAAACGGTCAAAGTCGTCCATCACCTTCCGGAAATCCGTGACGCATTCCGCCTTCAGCCCCCAGCGGGCCATGCGGCTGCAAAGCGCGTCCGCGATGCCTTTTTCATCCTCCACAATGAGGATCCGGTACTCTTCCATGCCTGTCTCCCTGCTTCCGCGTTGTTAGGGTCCTGCATGATTATAGCCGTTTTGCCCATTTTTTTCCACCGGACAAACGGAAAACAGGGAATTCCCATTTTCTTCCGGATATGATATACTATCTGAAAACAGTAATAAAATAAACGCCTGCCAAAGGGCGTAATACCTGATTCCGGATAACCGAAAGGAACGCGTAAATGAAAGTGTCCCTGAAGACAAAGACCTTTGTCATGATCTTTATCCTCACCGCCGTGCTGTGCGCGGCGTCCATTATCGGCACGAATATCGCGCTGACCAATATCATCCGCCAGCAGTTCATTGACAAGGCGGAGTCCGTGACCAACGCCATGGCGGACCTGATCGACAGGGACGCGGCTTCCGCGGTCCGCCGGGAGATCCTGAAGGTCTACGACGCGACGGAGGACAAAGACAAAATCAGCAACGAGGACTGGGGAAGCCCGGAGCACGAGGAATATGTGGGCAAGTACAACCACATCCTGGAGATGCCGGAATTCATCAGTTTGCAGGAATGGATGCGGACCATCCAGGACAAGGGTAATTTCACCTATGTCTACCTGGTCATGATGGACACGGATCATGCCCGCACCGTCTACCTGGTGGACGCCTCCTATGACGACGAGATGTGCATGCCCGGCTCCTTCGATCCGTTTACGGAAAGCGACTACAGCATTGTCGAGCATCCCATGGACGGTCTGCCCGTGGACATCGTGGAAACCGAGGAATACGGCTGGACCCTGGCCTTGGGCAAGCCGGTGCTGGACGCGGAGGGCAGCATCATCGGCTATTTCTGCTGCGATTCCAGCATGACAGAAATCACCAACATCAAGAACCACTACCTGCTGATCATCGCCGCCGTGCTGATCGGCCTGGCGCTGCTCACCGGTATCCTGGGTGTGCTGGCCGTCAACCATTTCGTTGTCCGCCCCGTGAAGATCCTTTCCGCGGCGTCCATTGAATACTGCCATGACAATGAAAAGAACGAGCACCATAAATTCGGCGAGCTGAACATCAAGGCCAAGGACGAGATCGGCGACCTGGCCAGCTCCATGGTTCAGATGGAGAACGATATCAACGACCATGTGGCCACCCTGATCAAAACCGCCAACGAACTGATCGAGTCCCGCGAAAAAGAGGCGGAAATGCGCAAGGCCGCCAACGTGGACGCCCTCACCCATGTGAAGAACAAGCGGGCCCTCTTCACGGAGGAGGAACGGCTGGACCGGGAGATCCGGGAAGGCACCGCGGACTTCGGCGTCTGCATGATCGACATGAACAACCTGAAGACCATCAACGACACCTACGGCCACGAGAAGGGCGACGAGGCGATCCTGGACCTGTGCGCGGCCATCTGCACCACCTTCAAGCGCTCCCCGGTCTTCCGCACCGGCGGCGACGAGTTTGTGGTGATCCTGGAAGGATATGACCTGGAGCACAGGGACCAGCTGATCAAACAGTTCCGGGATACCGCGGCGAAGGAAGAGACGAAGAAACCCTGGCGGGGCATGTCCGCCGCCCTGGGGATGCAGCTGTATGACCGGAAGTGGCATAACCATTTCGCGGACGTGCTGAAGGCCGCCGACGCGGAAATGTACAAGGACAAGACGGCCATGAAGGCGGGACGGGGCTGACTGGTCCGTCCGGCCCTGAAACAATCATTCTGCAATCAATCATTCAAAAATATACTATTCCGGAGGAAACCCATCCATGAAGAAGCGCATTTACCGTATTCTGGCCGTGCTGACCGCGGCCTGCCTGCTGCTGGCTGCTTCCGGCGCCGGCGCCGCGAAGGCGGAAAACGAACTGTGGTGGAAAAACACCATCGCGTATGAAATCTATGTCCGCAGCTTTAAGGATTCCAACGGTGACGGCACCGGCGACCTGAGGGGGATCATCATGGAGCTGGATCACCTGCAGGAGCTCGGCGTGGGCGCCATCTGGCTGACCCCCTGCTATGATTCCCCCCAGGCGGACAACGGGTACGATATCGCGGATTACTATAAGATCGACCCGGCCTACGGCACCATGGAGGACATGGACGAGCTGATCAGCGAGGCCGGGAAACGGGGCATCCGCATCGTGATGGACCTGGTGTTCAACCACACTTCCGACAAAAATGCGTGGTTTGAAGAATCCCGGTCCGGCAGGGACAACCCGAAAAGCGGCTGGTATATCTGGGCGGACCCGAAGGAGGACGGCAGCGCGCCCACCAACTGGCGCAGCATCTTCGGCGGATCGGCCTGGGAATATGACGAAACCCGGGGACAGTACTACCTGCATACCTTCCTGAAGGAGCAGCCGGACCTGAACTGGGAAAACCCGGAGGTCCGGCAGGCCCTGATTGACGTGGCGAATTTCTGGGTGGATAAAGGCGTGGGCGGTTTCCGCCTGGACGCCATCACCTATATCAAAAAGCCGGCGGTGTTTGAGAACGGAAGACCGGACGCGGACGACCGGCTGACCGGCATTCACGCCATGACCGCTGACACCCCCGGCATCCTGGACTTCCTCCGGGAGTTCCAGGCAGCGGTGTCCGTCGGAACGGATATCTTCATCGTGGGCGAAGCCAACGGCGTACCCTCGCAGGAACTGCCGGAATGGGTCGGCAGGGACGGCGTGATGGATATGATCTTCGAGATCAGCCATGTGCTGATCGACCTGCCGGATGAGATGAACTGGTGCAAGACCCGGGAATGGAAGCTCCCGGAATGGAAAATGCTGTTTTCGGACAGCCAGGAAATGACCCGCGCCACAAAGGGCTGGGTGCCCGTTTTCCTGGAGAACCACGACCAGCCCCGGTCCATCAATCACTTCCTGCCGGAGGGCGCCGACCGCGTGGCCGGCGGGAAAGCCCTGGGCACCCTGCTGCTGACGACCCGCGGCACGCCGTTCATCATGCAGGGAGAGGAACTGGGCCTGGTGAATGTGAACTGGAGTTCCATTGACGATTACCAGGATGTATCCACCCATAACCATTACAAGTTTGCCCTGGCGGAAGGCTACAGCGAGGAGGAAGCCATGGCGGCCGTGCAGCGGTTCTCCCGGGACAACGCCAGGACGCCTGTGCAGTGGACCGACGCGGAGAATGCCGGCTTTACCACCGGGACGCCCTGGCTGCCGGTGAACGATGATTACAGGACCTTCAATGCTGCTTCTGAAGAAGCGGATCCGGATTCCGTGCTGAACTGGTATATCACCCTGTCCAGGCTGCGCAAAGAACATGCAGAGCTCGTGGACGGGACCTATGAGGAACTTTTCCCGGAGCATGAACAGGTGTTTGCCTATATCCGGGAAAACGAAGAAGCGAAGGCTGTTATCCTGATCAATCTCTCGACGGAGCCGGCCGCCTATGACGCCGCCTGCGTGGAAGGGATGGAACTGCTGGTCTCCTCCGCAGGGAAAGCGGAAAAAGGTCAGCTGGCGCCCCTGGAAGCTGTGATCTACGAGGGGCCGGCAGGCAACTGACGAAAGGAATAAACGATGCTTTTCAAATCTCCTACATCCGAACCCGGGCGATTCTTCGCCAAGGACCCCGAACACAAGGGGACGGTCCTTTTGTGTTGACAACAATCAGTCTTTTATGATAGAAAAAAGTTGGTGATGAGAATGGCACGTTCAGCGAGGAAAAAAAGTGAGAGCAATATATATCACGTAATGCTTCGGGGAATCAATCGACAACAGATATTTATGGATGAAGAGGATTACCGGCATTTTATGAAAGTTATGGAACAGTGCCGGGAGTTAAGCCTGTTCCGTTTGTATGCATATTGCCTGATGGGGAATCACATACATATTCTCCTGCAAACAGATGGTGAACCATTGGAACAGGTAATGAAAAGAATAGGTACAAGATTTGTTGTTTGGTACAATCAGAAGTATTACAGAACAGGACATCTGTTTCAGGATAGGTACAGAAGCGAACCGGTTCAGGATCATGGATACTTTCTTACAGTTCTCCGGTACATACTGAACAATCCGGTCAAAGCGGGAATATGTGAAAACGCTGAAAAATATCCATGGAGCAGTGCTGCAGATTATTTCCATAAAGAAGGGATAACAGATACTTCTTTTGCGGAGAGCATAGCAGGACGGGAAGCATTATTGGAGTATCTGAGAGAAGCATCCGATGATAAATGTATGGATGATGAGCCATCCAGACCAAACGATAAAGAGGCTCAGGAGATTATCCGAAACATTGTCGGACTTTCCGATTGGACAGCATGTGTGAAAAAAATATTTGATCAACCGGGCAAATATGTTGGAAGCCTGCGAAAAGCAGGTTTGTCAATCAGGCAAATCAGCAGATTAACGGGATTGAGTATAAGCATAGTACGAAAATAGGTGTCAGGAAAAAACACAAAAGGACCGTCCCCTTGTGCCAGTCCCCTTGTGCTCAAAAGGACCGTCCCCTTGTGCTCAAGATAACAGGAGGAAAACGGGATGAAAGCGCTGGTAATCAACTGCAGCCCGGTGCGGACCGGGGCCACGGCGGAGATTGTGAAGATCATTGCGGGGCAGCTGTCCGGTCGGTATGACGTAAAAGCTGTGTGCATTGATGATTACCGCTTCAGCTTCTGCAAAGGCTGCAGGAGCTGCCACGTCACCGCGAAGTGCGTGCAGCAGGATGACGCGGACCTGCTGATGGGTGAATTTGAACAGGCGGATATCATTATCTCCGTCGCCCCATCCTACTGGGCGGATGTTCCCGGCCAGTTCAAGGCTTTCATCGACCGGTGCACTCCCTGGTGCAACACCCACGATCCCCACAGGAGCCTGCCGGCCGGCAAAAAGGGATACGCGGTGGTCCTGCGCACCGGGCCGAACATGAAGGAATGCGAGCGGCTCATCGGGACCATTGAGCACTTTTACGGCCACCTGGAAATTGAATGCTGCGGCCGGTTGGGGCTGACCGCCGTCGAACACCGGGAGGATGTGGAATCCAGAAAAGAGGAAATTATCGCGTTCTGCAAGGGGATTTGAAACCGGATTTCATTTATGATAAACTAAAAAAACATTGAATTGAAAAGAGCAGGGAGCCACAGGAACCGAATCCAACGCAGGCCGCACTGTGGCCTGCGCCCTGTGGCGCACCATCAGGAGGAAGGAAGAACATGGACTGGAAAAGGTTTGCTGATCATTTTGATCCGATGACCTGCGTGCTGTCCGTGGAGAAGAAGCCGAACGGAAAATGCGGAACCGTTCGCATTGTGACCGGCAACCAGAAATATATCGATTCCATCGCGCTGGCATCCGGGGAAGTCGGCCTGGACTCCACGAAGAAGGTGGAGTTCGTTCCGAACAGCGAGTACACCCGCTACATCCCGAAGGACCTGAATTTCGAGGATGTGTGTTTCCGTGCAGCGGTGCTGAAGCAGCCCGTGCACAACTGCGTGCACGCGCCCCGCTATGACTTTGACATCATGGCCTACCTGATGCCCCTGGAAAGCGACGATGAGAATATGGGCTACTGCACCTTCTCCCAGGTGCTCCTTCCGAAGAACGACAATAACCTGATGTCCCTGAATATCTCCCAGGAAACCGCGATGGAAATCATCGGCACCTGTATCAAGCTGCGGGAAGACAAGCCCTTTGGCGAAATCATGCAGGAAGTGATCGAAAACATCCGGGAGATCTGCGGCGCGGAATACTGCTGTGTCCTGCTCATGGACCACAACCAGCGGAGGTGCACCGTACTGGGACAGGCCAAGTCGGCGGAATCCAGCCTGACGAAAATGGAGGATTACCTGGACGAGGATTTCTATTCCCTGGCGGAAACCTGGATGGATACCATGAGCGGCAGCTTCTGCATCGTGGTGCGGGACCGGCAGGATATGGACTTTATCAAAGAGCGGAACCCGGCCTGGTATCAGTCGCTGAAGGCGGCCCGGGTGGAGCGCCTGGTGCTGTTCCCCCTGATCTCCCGCGGGCGCCTGCTCGGATACATTTACGCCTCGAACTTCCAGGAGGATGATGCCGGCCACATCAAGGATACCCTGGAGCTGACCACCTACTTCATCGCCTCGGAGATCGCCAACAACCAGTTCATCGAGCAGCTGCAGGAAATGAGCAAGATGGACCTGCTGACCGGCGTGATGAACCGGAACGCCATGAACGAGCGGATTACCGCCATGACCGATGCGGCGGGCGTGGTGCCCGCGCAGCTGGGCATCGTCTTTGCCGACATGAACGGCCTCAAGTTCATCAACGACCACCAGGGCCATGAGGCGGGGGACCTGCTGCTGAAGAACGCGGCGATCATCCTGCAGAACACCTTTGCCGGCGGGGAAATCTACCGGGCCGGCGGCGATGAATTCTTCATCCTTGTGCCGGGCGCGGACGAAAAAGAGCTGCAGGCAAAGATCGCGGAGATCAAGAACCGGTCCAGGCTGTTTGACAACGTCAGCTTCGCCGCGGGCTACTGCGTTGTCCGGGCCGGAATGGATCCGCGGAAGGCCCTGTCCGAAGCGGACGCGATGATGTATGAGGACAAGGAAAACTGCTATCGGGAAAACCCGGAACTGAAGCGGGACTAAAGACGAAAGCAAACCAAAGGGCGGTGCCGGACAGGTCACCGCCCTTTCAGCAGGCAACTCTACGAAGCGTAGGTTGTATTCTTCCGACCGGGAGGGCAGTTATGACAGCGCGAAGGAGAGAAGGGAACTGGAGAAAGCGGCCAAAATGATCTTCGGATAACGCCTGTCCGGAAGAGCGGAATATTGTGGCGGGGACGGGAATGCGGTATAATCAGGGAAACGAAAACCCGCGGAGCCGGACAGAGAGAAAGGAACCCGCCCCGATGAAAAAACTGCACCTGATCATGAATCCCAATGCCGGGACGCGCCAGGGACGGCGCCTGCTCCCGGATTTTGTTTCCGTCTTTAACCGGGCGGGATACCTGTGTTCCGTGTACCTGACGGAGAAGCGCGGGGACGCGGTGGAGTATACCCGGGAGCAGACCGGGGACGCGGACCTGATCGTCGCCTGCGGCGGCGACGGCACGCTGAACGAGGTGATTACGGGACTCCTGCAGGGCGGACGGAAAGCGCCCGTCGGCTATATTCCCTGCGGAAGCACCAATGACTTCGCCACTGGCCTGGGGATCCCGAAACAGCCGCTGAAGGCGGCGGAAGCCATTGTGGAGGGCGGCTCCTGCATGCTGGATGTGGGCCTCTTCGGCAGGGACCGGTATTTCAGCTATACCGCGTCCTTCGGCGCCTTTACCAGCGTTTCCTGGTCCACGCCGCAGAATGTCAAGAACGTGATCGGCCATGCCGCCTATATCCTGGAGGGCATCCGCTCCCTGGCGGATATCCGGCCCATCCATATGAAGATCACTGCGGACGGGCAGGAATATGAGAACGACTATCTTTTCGCGGCCATCTGCAATTCCACATCCCTGGGCGGGGTGCTGAAGCTGGCGGACAGCCAGGTCCACATGAACGACGGCCTCTTTGAAGCCCTGTTCATTCCCTTCCCGCCGGACCTGATTGTCCTCAACCAGATCCTGAATGCCCTGCGGACCTATCACTACGATCATCCGTCGCTGCATTTCCTCCGGGCTTCCAGCTTTACCTTTGAAGGCGATCCGGAGGTGAAATGGACCCTGGACGGGGAGGAGGCCGAAGGCGCCGGCGTTATCGAAATCCGCAACATCCACGATGCTGTCAGGATCCGGCGGGCGACCGTCAAACTCCCGGAATGCCGGTAACGGCTTGCCAAAGAAATTGACGGGTCATTCGTTTGTTTTGGCGGAGGTGCTTTGCTGCCGCGAGGATGCGGCAGCCTTTTTTTCGCATCATTATAAAATTAATTTTTTGTTACATAACCATTTCGATTTTTCATGCGTATCAATATGTGAAAGCAGTCCGCAAGGACCGGAAGGAGAATGATCCGATGCGACATCCAGGCATTCCATCCGCCCTTTCCTGACAGGGGAAGGGGCGGAAAACAACAACGGGTATTACTCAAATATATATGATTAACGGAGGAAAAAACCATGAAGAAACTTGTATCTATCCTGATGGCTGTACTGATGATGGCGGTCCTGCTGCCCCACGCTGTGGCGGAAGAGGAAGCGCCCCTCGACGTGAACGGACTGTGGGCAGATCCCGAGTTCGACCGCACCGCGATCACGATCCTGAACGACGACGAAGGCTGGGCCTCCGACCTGCTGGGCGGAAAGGCCGACGGCGGCTACATCATCGAGATGTACTGGAGCAATTCCGCGGATTCCTATGACAGCTACCGGATGGTGGCCCACCGGGAAGGCAACAGCCTGGTCTACGACAACGGCCTGTATGTCCGCGTCACCAGCGAGGACAGCGAGGAAAACGCGGGCTCGGAGGAGCTGATTTCGGACGCGGGCAAGGGCAGCTTCACGCTGACGGAGGACGGCACCCTGAAGTGGGAGGATTCCGTGGTGGAAGCGGCGGCCGAGATGAAACTGGCACGGGAGCCCATGGATACGCCCACCGCCCAGGAACTGGCGGATGAATACTTCAAGGTCATCGCGGCCGTGGAGACGGGCAGTGCCGGCACATCCCTGAAGCAGGCGGAAGCTGTACTGGGTGTCTACCAGTTCTGCTTCAACCATGCCCTGTGGCTGGCGGATCCGGATACGCTGGGCGCGAACATGCTGGCGGCCCGGGAAATGCTGACGGAGGAAGAAGCCGCGGCCTTCGATGAAAACGAACCGGCCATCACCGCGGAAGCCATCCGCCTGCTGGTGGAAGATGAAGCGGTCACCGAAGCCTACGAAGAAGCGGGCCTGCTTGAGCACATCGAAAGCCTGCGGAACGACGCCACCGTGCGCAGCGGCGTGTCCTACTTCCTGGCCTGCGTGGCGACGCTGGAAAACATCGGCGAACCGTAAGATAAACTGATCGCAACCGGATAAAAAGAAGAATCATTCTCTGTAAGCAGAAAATGGAAGGGAGCCTCCCTTCCATTTCTGTTTTTTCATGTTTATCAGGCCTCAAGGTTCCGGTACCAGTAAACTCCCAGGATGACAAGTAAGAAAAGGAGGCCGTGAAGCTCAGGATTTTTCAATCCTTTTCTTCACGGCCTCTTTTACGGTCCGGGAAATCAGAGGGTGTCCGATTCATGAAATATGGCAGATTTCCTTTGCCCTGGCGAGATCCTTTTTCCTGACATAGATAAAATACACATAGCTGATCTGATCGGAGAAAGCCGAGGCGGACAGCCCGCCTTTATAAGCGCCGACACCGACGCCGGCATGAATCGATTTTCCCAGCCCCGTATGATTCTGAACGGTCTTCATATAATAGGGAATATGGGCAGCCTTTAACGCTTCCCTGGCTTTGGCGGCGGTTTCGCTTGAACTGTCCGCCAGTAACCTGCTTCGGTTTAAAATCGTTATCATGTTTCCCTCCGGTGATCTGGATTCCGTCTTGTCACTATTATACCGGAAAACGCCATCGCAAACCAGATCCAAATCCGGCTGAACGAATCGGACCGTCCCCAATGGCTCCTTGACAACAGTAGTCATAATCGGCTACAATCTGACTACGAATGAAGGAGGAAAAAACAAAATGAAAAAGAAGATTATTGCTCTGGTACTGGTTCTGATTGTGGGTCTGGCAGTATTCGCCTCCTGCGGCAAGAAGGAAGAAAAGACAGCTGACATGAATTTCACGGTTTACAATACCGCCGGTGTCCAGATTCAATACACGATCAAATGCAACAAAACCGGCAAATTTGCTTCCGGCACTGTTGAAGACGGCGGCAAGCAGGAGGCCAAACTGAACTGCGCTGTGAATGACGCCGGCGAACCGGACCTGACGGTGGAAGCCAAGACTCCTGACGGCTCGCAGACCCGGACCCTGAATTATAAAACTGACGTCATCACCGTCACGAAGACCGGCAGTATCGATTTCACGCTTCCCGTGAACTGAGCAATCAGACAGAAAGCAAAGTACATCAAGCATTAAGCAACACCGGCTGCGGCGCAGCCGGTGTTTTTTCGCATGTCAGCGGCCGCCGCGAAAACCCACTGCAAAAAAGCGGAAAGATATGCTAAGATGGATTGTCCAAAGAATGAAAAGGAGACCATAAAGCATGAAAAGCATCAGGATAACCGTTTCCCTTGTCTTGGCACTCATGATGATTCTCGGATGCGTCTGCGCGTCTGCAGAAAACAGTGAATGGATCTGCCCCGGATGCGGGGCGTCTGGCACCGCCAATTTCTGCACAAAATGCGGAACAAAGAGGCCTGAGGAAATGATCTGTCCCGGCTGCGGAGAAAAATATGCAGCGGATTCCGGCGCAATCTTCTGCGGAAGCTGCGGAACAAAGCTCCGGCAGGAAGCCTCCGTCCGGATGAAATATGAAGGCCCCGGCTTCGATTCCCCGGAGGAAGCGCTGGCATGCTATATGGAAGGCCTGAAAAACCTGGATTTTAATCAGATGCTCAGCGCCTTTGCCTGGGAAACCCAGATGGAGCACTATTCCGTTCTGTCGCGAATCGAGTACACGCGCACCTGGTATCAGAGCCTGCATCCCAGGATGCCGTCGCTGAACAGCTTTCTGTTTTCCGTCAACCTGAACGATCTGCGCTCTTCTCAGATTGATCTGATTACCCGGTCTGTTGAAGCGTATATCCTGGGAGAAGATTCTCCGGGAAAATCATCAAGGGGCATGATTGAATTTGAAAAGGATACGGATCAGGCCGCGGAGTTCCTGAATAAATTCGATAACGGCAGGCTGGAAAAACTGGCCCAGATGACAAATATACGGTTTGTCACGCCTGACGCAGTCACAGATGATAAATTTTCCATTGAAAGCAACCAGAAATCCTTTCACCGGGAGACCGCCTGCTACGGAGCGGATGAAACAATAAACATGGTAGGCCTTGCCAATGTCGGGGATGAAACTTTCTATTGCTGTCCCACCATATGCCGCTACGGCGGGAAGTGGTATCTCGTTTCCGTCTCCAGCAGGACAAGTAACTTTCTCGGTTTTTCAGTAGATAAGCAGGCTTTTGCATGCGGAAAGGGTGAAATAACGGATCTGGCCAGGTAACGGAGTGCTGGTACCCAGGGAGCCGGAGGAACCGGCCCTCTGGTACCCACTTTGCACAGAAACCCCGGTGTGGTATAATCCTTTTCAGAAAACCAACTGCCAATACCACAGAACAGGAGAGAAAAAGATGAACAAAACGGCCAGATACATTTTGATCGGTGTCGGTTCCTTTATCGGCATCTTACTGATCATTGTCCTTATTCGTGTTCTGATTAAAGGAATTCCATTCGCGGACGGAATCAGGAACTGGAGCAACTGGCTGATCGCCGCCGCCGGCGGTATCGCAATGGTCTATTCTGCCTGGAAAAAGGATCAGGAGAAGAATCATAAAACCTGATTCCTCAGTTCCGGAGGGAGCCAGCGGAACCGTCCCCC
The DNA here is from genome assembly GCA_017447185.1 of Clostridia bacterium. GTDB lineage: Bacteria > Bacillota > Clostridia > Christensenellales > Aristaeellaceae > Aristaeella. The sequence goes on from JAFSOC010000006.1 coordinate 32,876, forward strand.
TGGCGCGTTCCGTCCCCCTGGCGACCATAACAAATTGCTCATATTTCCGGAACCTTGAACATGATGATCTCCTGACTGTCATAGATTGTACTGAAGCCTTCTTCGCCGAGGTCGTCGGCAACAAAGCATGTCGCCATGACCCAAAGCTCGTCACCCATGGAAATGAATTGCGGCTGATCTACAATGGTCGTTCTCTTTTCTCCGGGATTTTCTGGCTCCAGATAATCCCGGAGCACCTTAAAGTCTTCAGAATTCAATTTCACATCTGTCATTCCCAGCATCTTTCCGTCCATGTCCAACCAGCGAACAGATCGGGATGCGTCTATCTGTAAACCATCCGAACAGAATATTGCGATTTTTCCGTCATACACGAACAGATTTCCTGTGTCCGGCCCGTACTCATCTTTACCCTTCACCCACATAAGCCGGCCGTCTGCGTCAAACTTTACAAGGAAATGTGACCATTCATATGAGGACCATTCATCCTCTCCGGGACAGCCTTCCCGCAACCATGCCACATATCCGCCATCGCTGGTTTTCAGCGCATATTCAAGCACCGCTGTATCACTGCCCGGCAATTGCCAGTCCAGCTTTGTTTCCCATAGCGCCTTGTCCAGCGATTCGTCCAGCTTTTGGATCATCGCATGGCCGTTGAATACATCATCATGGCCGTAAAAAACGCATTCGTCATCGTTCGGGACAATAAAACCGTATCCATCTTTCATGATCAGTCCGTCATACCGGGTTATCTCCTTCCCGTTCCAGTCATACAGAAAGGTCTTGCATCGATATTCCTCTGCTTTTTTGCTCGCATCCTCATATGTCATCATAAAAGAAGGTGTGATGGTATACAAGATCCCTCGCTTTTTCTTCAGATCAAGCTGTTTTCGGGCCTTTTTACCATCAGGAGAAAAGAACATCGCTGCTTGTTTCTTCGGATAATCTTCCATGATGACAGCAATCGTTCCATCGGTCAGCACTACAGCATTCTCTGCTGCGGTGAAACCGTCTTTTCTGCTGATGTATTCCCAGCTGATCGTCCGGTCTGTGTTCAGGCACATGATCCATGCAGCATCACCGCCGATTTCGTCCCTTCTTGTTCCACCGGTCAGCAGCAGGCGTCCGTCAGGCAACGTGCACTGATAATTCAGATACTCCACTTTCCCGCAGCTAAGCTCAACCAGTGCTTCCGGTTGATTGGATGCTGAGCAAACCGGACATAGAGAATACTGGTTCAGTAAAGATTCACTGAATTCAATCTCCGTAAGCGGAAGATACTTTTCATGCACAATCCTGCAGTTTTGATCTGTGTGAAGCATTTCACCGCCCTGTGGACTGACATAGCAATGCTCTCTCAGTCGGATAATCACATCTTCCGAAATCTCATCTGCAGCGCATACAGCAGTTATACATAACAAAGCAATGAATAAAATCACTGATATTTTCTTCATGTAATCCTCCCCATTATTTAAGCGACTACACCTAATAGACGATACATTCCTACAATTTATTGCTTTGTTCTTCGAACATGCCGAAGATATGCAGCAACTCCAAATCCCAGCGCCGCAACAACAATGGTGAGATCATTTTAGAAAATGCGCGATGATTTTTCTTAAGCTGGCGTCCATGATATAGAATTGACCAATCCAGTCTTCGAGGCCGGAATCCGCAAGGTATTCATTCACTTGCTTCAACGCATCATCCCTTCCATTCTCGTCTGTGATCAACCCGCAGAATTGCTGCAGCAATATAATTCTGCCGATTTCAGAATCTTCGGAAATGGAAGCAAAAGGCATGATGACATACCGGTCGTATGATACTGGTCTTCTGTCACTGCTGCTGTAAAAAGCACTTCCGCTTTCCGCAAAGCCGATTATTTCAAACGTGAAACGGTCAAAAATGTAATATCCTTCAAACCTGTCGCCCAAGGAGAAGGATCCTCTATAAGCAGCTCCCATGATTACGGGAATTGTTCCTTTTCCCAGAAAGTCATAATCCTCATCGGTAAACTTGCGGCCTTCTGTAATTTGCACAGGAAACAGATTGAAGAAGTTTTCTGTCACCTGCACAGCCTCCGTCGCTACCGCTGGTTCGCCCTCTATTTCATAAGCAGACTCCCCGGCGAACTCTGTTCCGTAATTGACCATACATTGATCAGGAATTGTCCGGTTGAGCAATTCCAAAGGATTCGTCGTATATGGTATAAAAGTCAGCTCTTTCGATGACCGCATTTTTTCTGAAAACACCAGAAGAGCCTGAAACCGTTGACCGTTATCCTGTCTGTATTCATCATATAATGAATCATCAAGGATTTCAGCCATTCTCCACGTAAAACTGTATGCCGGAAGATCGTCCAATGTTACCATATTGCCGGATACTGATTCACAGGAAGCGTTGCCGAACATCAGCATAACGCTTATCAGAAAGATAAGTGGTAATATGTGCCTGTTTTTCCCGTTCTTCAAAAAAAGGTTAAGCATGATGCCCTCCAAACTGTCTGCAGAATCCAATTGCTGATAGTGCATTATCTTCAGCGGCTGCTGCTTTCGAACAGATAGCAGATCATGTTCAGCGAATCCGGCAGATCTTCATCGATATACCCAGAATCAACAAAGCCATGTTTCTCATAAAGCCGGATCGCCTCGGTATCCGTTTTCTTCACACAGAGTTCGACATGGTCAAAATGTTTTTCAGTGCGTAGTTCGTCCAGAATCAATTGAAGAGCCTGAGAACCGTATCCTTTTCTCTGATATTGTTCATCGACCATGAACTGCTGCAGGTCATATCCCAGTGGTTCGTCCGTAAACTCCCTGACAAGTGCTGTTCCTACGATGATTCCATCCTTTTCAAACGCATAAATCTTCACATTGCAGTCACGATAAACATAGCCTCTGGCCAGAATGCCGATCGCCGGTGCGACAAATCCCTTTTGTTCTTCCTTCACTGAAAGGGCTGCAACATCCATCCAGTTGTCTTCAGTTACACTGATCAGTCTCATCATTGCCCTCCGGAAAAGAGTCTTTTTGGTCGTGAATTTCAAAAGCCAAATATCACCCATCAATCACAGGGATCACTTTCTGTTCTATGAAATCGACTCTGTCGAATATCCTCGGTTTGAATGTGCCTGTCATACCCACGGATACATTTGCTTCTTTATCAACGTAAATAATATTGCCGCTGTCACCAATCGCCGCATAAACCTCCCTGTCATCAAAAGGCTTGTACCATAAGTATCCGTAGTTCATGAATCCGAATCTTTCACCGAGCTTAAGATGCGGCCTGAGCATGTCATCCATGTATTCTGCGGAGATGACTCTGCTGCCGTTATGCATACCGTTATTCAGTACAAGCTCTCCAACAACAGCCATATCTCTTGCCGACATACACAATCCCCACCCGGCAGTAACAGTATTTTGAGGATCGGAATACCACTCGTATTTTCTCGGATTCTTATTCATGAAGAAATCAAACTGGTCTTCTTTGGAACTGTCGCCGTGCGATATCCGTTTCGGAAGTCCCAGTGGTTCAAACAGATTCCTGTTCGCAAAATCAATGCATTTCTCTTTGCTTGCCCTCTCAATGATTCCTGCAAGGATCTGGATGCCAAGTGTCGCATACCTGAATTCACCTGTTATCCCCTTGCGGCCTCCAAGATTATCGAGAATTGCAAGCGTCCAGTCATCTGAAGTACACACCTTTTTCCATGGCTCTGACTTTCCTTTGTACGGAGCCGTCATCGTAAGCAGGTGCCGGATCGTCACATCATAGATCGTTTTCTCTCCGCGCTTTACGGAATAGTCCGGGAAAAACGCTATCACTTTCTGATCTAAACTCTTGATACAGCCTTTATCCAGAGCGATTCCCGTAAGCAAGCCCATGATCCCTTTGGTCACGGAATTGACGTTCACCGCATCCTTTGTCGTAAATCCATGCCAACAGTCATCATAAACAGTTTTGCCGCCTTTGATGACATAGATCTGACAGATGTTGCTTTCATTTCCGGTACTCTCGGAAATGAAACTGTGCAGCTGTTCTTTATTCATTGCGAAACTCTCCCCGTTGGTGAATATGGGTTTGCAGAATCTGTTGTTAAATTCGTATAGCTCCTTTGTCAGTAAAAAAAGATAAAAGTCGATGGCCGAAGCCACTTCCAGCACAAATGATACCATGAAAACCAGGAAAGCGAAACCATGATAATCGGCGAAAATCCTGTACTGTTTAACGATTACAAACAATTTAACGATTACCGAAAACAGCTGAACTTTTTTGATTTCATGAAGCAAAAAACCGGAACACCAGTATTCCGCAAAGTTTCCCTGGAAGCCTTATTTTATGCGGTTTCCAAGGGGAGTGCATTTTGACGAAAATTAGCTAAATGCCATTGAAGACCGTCCCATTGTTTCGCTTCTTTGCTGTATACAAACCGCTTCTGGAAGTGATAAGATATTGACATAGGGATTAAGGAATGGGAGGGTTTTGAAAAGATGAAGTATATGACATACAGACGAAGAAAGCTCGCAATATGCATCGTACTTCTTGTCGCAGTCATACTGACTGGCTGCAGCGAAGCTTTCGCGACCGGGAAACCGGCAACTCTGGATGATCTTAACGATCCTTCGGTCACGATTGGAGGAATAATCGGCAGCGTGCATGAGCCATTTATTGCACAGGTATTTCCAAGGGCTCGGGAGAAGCAGTTCAACACCTTCAGTGAAATGATCACTGCCCTTGAAAACGGTGAGATCGACGCTTTCGTCCATGCAAAAGACAATATAGTCTCTGCCATGGAAGAGAACCCGGGGCGTTTACGCATGATAGACGAGCCTGTGGGGGAAGCGATGGCGGGCATGGCGATTTCTCCGCGCACGAAGTATCCGGAACTGAAATCTCAGTTGAACGCTTTCCTGATGGAAATGAAAGAGTCCGGCGAACTGGATAAGATGCATCAGCGCTGGATGGTGGACATGCATACGGAAATGCCGGATATCCCGGTTCCGGAAGATCCGGTGGGCATCCTGATTGTGGGCACATCCGGAGAGCTGGTACCGAATTCATACTACCAGGACGGGAAGCTTGTTGGTCACGATATCGAGTTGACGCTGCGTTTTGCGAATAAGTATAACTATACCGTCGAATTCCGCCCGGAGAGTATTGACGAAATGTTGAATGATGCTGAATCCGGACAGGTTGACATGCTTTCAGGCGGAATAGGCGAGACCCCTGAGCGAGCCAAAAGAGTCATCTTTCCTGACACTCCTCTTTACGGAAACACGATCAACGCAGTTGTCCTTGCGGATGACCCTGCCGAATAATCCCCGGTGAAACATAATTACGACAATCCACAATCAAGTTTCTCGTCAAAATACAATAAAACGGTACCCCGCAGAGTGCCATAGGAAAATACGAAGGTTTTACTACTATGCCTCTCCGAATGGTACGATTCTTTCCTTTGTGGATGCCTCCTTGTAGTAATCAGTGGCAGTTGCCACATTACTCGCTACAAGGCTGTAATATTTTTGTAAAATTATCAACAGGCAGCGGTTTTGAGAATACATATCCCTGGAGATAATCGCAGCCGATTTCCGCCATTGCTTCGGCCATTTCCTGCGTTTCGATGCCCTCGGCTGTAATGCTGAAGCCCATCTGCCTGAATGCATGAACCAGCGAAGGAAGAAGGGCATCCCTGTCGTGAATATAATCCCATACAATTTTCATATCAAGCTTGATATTTGAAAACGCAATCTTTTTTACCTGATGGAGATTGGAAAAACCGGATCCGTAATCATCCAGCGCAAGCTGAAAACCAAACTGCCGGAGGCTTTCGATCTGCTTCTCCTGCTCCGAATAATTGATCATTGATTCTTCAGTGATCTCAAGATGAATCTGATTGGCAGACACCCCGTATTCCGTGAGAATCGAAGAAAACAGGTCCGGCAGATTGCTGTGCATGCACTGGATCGGGGACAGGTTTACATTAATCCATCGAAGCCCCATCCCAAGGACGTCGTAATCCCTTATGAATGCACAAACTTTACGCATCACCTGTTCGCCCAGCAGGTTTATACTTCCGTGTTTTTCAGCTATCGGGATGAACAGGCCGGGCGGAATCAGCTCCCCACGATCATTTCTGAGCCGGGCCAGCGCCTCGGCGGCAACAATCTGCTGCGTATGACTGTCCACAATCGGCTGCAGGAATACTTCAACCGTATTGTGCTCAAGCGCCGTGTCCAGATACCGTTTGATTTCAATCTGCCTGTCAATCTGTCTTAATGTCTCCTCCGACATCAGCGTCTGTTCGATATCCGCGCTATCCCTGGCCTGATCCAGCGCATAGATCAATGTATTCACAATTCTGTCCGGGGAATCGGTCCGGTCAGCCAGCCTGATCTCCACGCAGGTTGCGCTAAGATTCAGATCAACACTCTCTGCCTGCCAGGGGGCCTGAAAACGTTCCAGAATCTTCTTGCGGACCTGTTCCCATTCCGTGTCTTCCGCGCCCGCGACACAAAAATTGCCGCCCCGCAGGTAGAACAAAAGGAGATCCGGAAACTGTTTTTTCAACCAGGCAATAATGAGCCCCAGCCCCTCATCCATCTGGATGCCGCCATACATGCTCCGTTCATCATTATAGTTCCGGATCGCGAACCCGAGAATCCGGCCGTCTTTCCGATGCTGAGGATCATCAAGCCAGTCGGTAAACGCTCTGGTGTTGAATGCGGGCCCCCGGTCGGTGATATACAGATCCGGGTTTTCAAAAGCAAGATAAATGACAAGAATCGCCAGCAGGCAGAATACGTTCATGACCAGATATTGCGGGAACAATATCCGCAAAACATTGCCGGCAATCAGGATCGCATGATATGCCATGGCGCTGATCAGCGCGCTTTTCCGGATGCTTTTCCGAAAACGGAATAACAGGTTGATCCCCAGAAGCAGAAAGGCAAATGAACTCAGGGCCAGGATCACATACAGCGGCCCCCGGTGATATCCCATTGCATCAACGGTATAGACGGCACCGGTCAGGGGACTGGTGACCACGATGGCTTCGCACACCAGCAAAATAAAATACGAAAGTGCTTTGGGCCATGTAAATCCAACCCTGTTCAGCTTAACCAGTACAGCTGTAAACCGGAGGAACAGAGAACTCCGGAGTATATACGCCAAAAAGAAGAGAAGGTTCAAAACTGAAACCAGCCATAATGGCAGGGAGTGATAGGCATTGTCCGCGCATGTCGCGAGAAAATCTGTAACGATTGTTGCGATATCCGAAACAAGCAGGAACAAGAATGCTCTGTTCAGCTGGTTCGGAAGCCGAGGCCGCGCAAAATAAAAGATCAGCAAAACAGTCAGCACCAACAGGCTGGGAATAACAAAATCCATGTTCCACATAGCGTTCACTCCTGAAGGAATTAGTGGGATTACCCGTTAACACTTCAAGGACTCTCTCTGTATTCTACAAATTTTTCGCTTCCTTTGCAACAGAAAGAGAACTTCCCCCAAAGCCTTTATGACGCAGACTGAAGCAGGCTGAGTCCAGCCATAGATATCCGGACGGCACCCGGGCCTTTGCGGAACAAAAAGGGTCGTCCCCAATGGCACGATATCCGTTAGCCAGTGCACCCCGGCCAACCACTTTTCTATTGTAAGACTTAATCACTTTTTCAGGTCTTTTACCATCAGGTATTCTGTGACTCCGGGACGATACAGGTTTGAAATTTCCCCAACTTGCTGATAGCCGTTTCTTTCATAGAACCGCTTTGCGGCCGGATTATAATCCGCGACAACAAGGAAAAGCTTATCTGCCATTTCATACGCGATATTTTCGGAATAATTCAACAGAGCCTTGCCGATCCCCCTGTTTCTGTATTCTTCCTTCACGGCGATGATATGCAAGTATCCTTGATGAACATTCCTTTCAGGCCTCCTCACTTGTCCCGGTTGGTTGATCGGTAATACATGATCTCACAGTCACCGCTGTCGGTAAAGCGCTCGATCTCATATTCCAATCTGCCTTCCTGATAAATCTTTTCATATATCTTTCCAAGCTCCGCTGTCCGTCCCCGAACTGTAACCCAGCCCATATCCGGCAGAGTTACGGTCCGGTCCGCTCCGTCAATCTCTTCGTCAATCAGGCCAATAACATACTCAATGGACCGTGCCTTCCAGCCATAACCAAGCCCCTGTAGGTTCACTCGGCCATACTTAGCCGCAAGCTCATCCCAGAATGCCCCAATCGTTTCGTATTGCTGATCGTTTTCCGTGGAGAAAGTCCTGCCGATCCCCCTAAACAGCATTGCTATTTCCTTTCTGGTGTATCACCCGTTCGATAGCCATATCATTCTCAACCGATCCGCACGCCCGGATCCGTTTTCAGACCGGCCGTTTTACCTTTGCGAGCAGGGTGTTTGTTTCTTCACGGATCTCTCCGGCAATCCTGAGGCACTTTGTTCTGGCCAGACCGGCCGCTTTTCCGACCGCCAGCAGGTCATTCTCCCCGGGATCCTTTCCGTTTCCGTTCACTGTCGTTGTATGTTCGCCCCATGCAGTATCGCTCCAGGTCAGGTCGTATGCCGGGGAAAGACTCCAGCGATCTGTCCGGTCATCATACAGAAAAGAAAAGTTTTTGCTGTGATCATCCCGGTTATGCGCATACACATTAAAGCACATCCTGCGGAACAACTGTTCCGCAGCTTCTTTTTCTCCCGGGCAGAGAATCTTTGTCAGTTTCATCAGCGTATGGTAATCCATGCCGGGAACCTGCCAGTCAAGTTCCAGCAACGCTGCAACCGTCAGCATATGGCGCCGCAGGAAGGTTCCGTCCTCCGTTTTCTCCCGGTCAAAGCGCCTGACCGCGAAATAACCCGCGCATTTTTTTGAGGGAAGCAGTTTTGTTTCCGGCACATCGATCCCGCATCGGCCGGCACATTCCATATATTCTTTTTCCATCAGGCCGACATCTTCCCGATCCCCTGTTACCGGGAATTTGATAATCCATTCTTCCGTCATGACCTTCGGCCGCGCACCGCCGCTGGAACCTGCCAGGGTGAACATCCGATCCGGATCTCCCCCTTCTTCGCGGTTCAGGATCGCCCGGCATTCAGCCGCAAGTTCATCCAGATCCCCTGTTTCCGATTCCCATTGGTAATTCTCGGCAGGCCGATAGCACAAGGCCCCCATACCGGACTCCCCGATAACCGCCAGGCGGTCCAGCTGGCTGTACGTGGATGGATTCTTCCCATGCTTCTCCAGCATCCGATCCATCAGCAGCCTGCCCCATGAATCAGGAAGGCTGTCGCCGAAAACACCCCACAGACCGCCAAAGTTCATTCCGGCAGGAATAAACGGACCGGGCTTCAGCGGCAATGAAAAGGGACTGATCGGAAATCCTTCCTCCAGCCAGGAAGGCAGATAGGCAAAACCGATCCGATGCCCGTTCGCTTCAGCCAGTTCACCCACATCCCTCCCGTGGTATGAAACTGTCAGTTTATTTCCGTTCACGCAGCACTTCCTCCATCGACAGATACGGCACTTCTGAAAACAGGTTCCTGATTTCATCCGCGCAATTCATCGCCATCGCAAGCCGGGTCAGGGACAGCAGGGAGATCTGTCCGGTCTGTTCAAAGCGCTTCAGGCTCCCGTAACTGACACCACTGTTATCGCTCAGTTCCTGCTGCGAAATACCGCGGCGCCTCCGGATCTGGCGAAACCGCCTGGCAAGGGCAGCATCCATCTCTTCCGCCGTCTCCCACACATAACTCCGTTTCATGAGCGTTCCTTTCTGAATAATATATTATCTGTTTTGCACAAAAACAATATGTTTAGGCGCATATATGATCTGTTTTGATTATACAGAATCTACCCTCAAAAAACAAGATCCATAAATCCTGTTCGGAACGGAGGGACGACCCTTAGGTTCATCATTCTGACATAATTGTCATCAGAGCGGATATCCGGCATTTTAATCAGTGCTGAACGAAAATAATATGAATTGACAGGTATAATAATTAAGGGGAACTGCAGGATTGTTGACAGATGAGAGTTCAGTTCTGCCTTTCATATTACGGCGGGAAAGAAGTTGGTGATCACGGCCAGCAGGAATTGCTCTGGCTGGTATTGTACTTTTCTTGTCACCGGAGATGACATATGTTAGCCTGTGTGATGGTCCTGACGGTTATCCTGCTGCTGGGCATGGCAGGAATCGCTTTCGGAACGAAACGGTGTCATACGGGAAAAAACAGATAAACTTTACCGGGCATTAATGAAAAACAGGGACGATCTGGTTCACACCAGAGACATTTTTTCTGGGGGGACATCACACTCATGGTCGGAACCAGGGATATGCTGACTCCTTTCCATCTGCTTCGATAAATTAATCGAAGAATTAGTTGAAAAATCAGTCGAAATATGTTATATTCGGATTAACCAATCGAAGGAGGGAATCATCATGCCGGATATTGCACCGATCTCCGATCTCAGGAACTACGGACAGATTCTGGAAAAAGTAAAGCCTTCATCCCCCGTTTATCTGACAAAGAACGGCCGCGGCGTTTACAGCCTTCACAGTATCGAAGACGATGAGGAATTTGAAAAAGCGAAAGCAATGGTCGCTTTGATGACTGAACTGGCAAAAGGATTCCGTTCCGGAGAAGAAAAAGGTTGGCTGACTGACGAAGATCTTGACAGGCACTTTGCGCGCAGAACGACAACCGTGTTCATGGAAGAGGGGTCGGAAAGATGAACTACCGGCTCCTCTGGTCTTCGGATGCATTGGATGATCTTGACAGCATTTGGAAGGATGTACTGAAAGCATCTGGAGATTATGAAACTGCAGACAGTTATATCGCGGGACTGCGTAATGAGATCAGTCGGAAAAGGGAGTACCCGCACTCAGGAACGCCTCTCGAGTTCCTGGGTATGTCCACCGGTATACGCTATGTACACTATAAAAGGTATCTCGTTTTCTACAGGGTCCGAAAAGACGCAATAGAAATCGGGCGTGTTCTCTTCGACGGAAGTGACTACATGAAAAAATTGTTTGGCTTTATCGGTGAAGCATAAATAAAACAATGGGATGATAGGTGAAGCCTCACACGACTAAAGTCGCGTGCTTCCAGGGGGTTATCCCCCGGACTTCCTTTCCACCATACAGCGGGAACTCAGCCTTTAGCAGCTTACGCTGCCAGGACCGCATTCAGGCTAATAAGCGTGGATAAGGTGCAGGTGCTTCTCCTGGAGCATTCCGGAACTTTTGCCGAAATGTCCAACCCTGCCGTTACCGGCATGGTTTTGAGTATCTCACGAATATAATATCTTGCACCGATATTGTAAGAGGCATTTAGATCACAGTTATATACCTTGCCGGTAGTAAAACGGCAGATACTGTGATTATGGTCAATGCCTCTTTCCACTTTTCCGGAACCGTCAAACGCCAGCGCCGATGTATTCCATGCACATACATGGGATGTGCGGATTCCGAGACGGTGGGCTTTGCATGTCACCATACTCTGAATATCACGGCACTTCCACATATGCAGCCGCTGTCTCCGGTTCCTGCTGCTTTTCTTTTTTCCCGGATCCAGATGTTCGAACACGATCCCGTCCGCATTGAATCCTGTCGCGGTTTCCATGATGAATCTTGCAGTCTCCACTGCAATATGCCGGTTGAGACTTTCAATGGAAGCCCACAATGACGGAAAATGCAGATGCCCTTGTTTCATTTCTTTCCTGATTCTGTTCAGCTGATGATTCAGACAGTCTTCTTCTGCCGGCATCCGGAATATCTTCCTGCCGACGACAGTGCCGTCGTATTTCATTGCTGAACAGGCACAGGCGTTGTTGATTCCAAGGTCAACCGCCAGGATTACCTGTTCCTGAATTTCTTTTTCCCCCAGGGACACATTTTCGCTGAACGAAAACTGGAGAAACCATTGTTTCCCTTTTCGGATCACGGTTGGACTAAATGTCATGCGATCTGAGCAATGCCGCGCAATGTAATCCGCGTCGGATTTCCTAAAGCGGATATCCATCCAGTCCCAGGTATTCCTGATCCAAACCTTGATCCGGGCAGTATATTCTCCTGTTCGCTCATACATATTTTTCCGATACAGGACCGGATAAGTGTATCCTGCTTCCGGCTTTCCCGGAGCCTTGCCGTTTTTCTCCTTTTCCCATCTTCTCAGGTTTCCCTGATAGGATTCAACTTTGCCGACCGCTTCGGATATTGCTGACCTGCGGATATAGCTCGGCAGCTTGTAGAACTGTTTGTCAAAATCCTCATAAACAACAGTCGGCCGGTTCGTCGTATGATGAATCAGTCTTTCAACACACATCTGCCGGGCCTGCAGTGTTTTGATCTGCGCAATCTCTTCCCATTGTTCCATGCATACACGGATCAGGAAGGAAACGGCGTTGCGATAGATACGGATCATTGCCTGAACCGGTTTTGCGGAGTCCATATGGATTTTTGCGCCATAGGTTGTAAACTGCTGCATCCGTTGTTTCCTCCTTCCCATTGCATTTTTATAAGAACAGGAAGCCTTTATTTCATTTTCTGCTCCCGGATATACTGCTCCACCTGTTCCATACTTCTGTCACTGACTGTCGCGATGAAATAGCTTGGGTTCCACATATGTCCTCCCCAAAGTTGCCGTTTCAGTTCCGGATGCGCAAGAAACAGCCATCTGGCAGTATTTCCCTTAAAGATTTTGATTGCGTCAGATGGCCGGAATTGCGGTTTGCAATCCACCAGCAGATGAATATGTTCAGGCATAACCTCCATGGCTATAATCCTGGTCTGCAGACTGTCTGCAATTTCCTGCAGATGTTTTTTAACTTCCTCTTCCAACCCGGAAACGAAGATCTGTTTCCTGTATTTCGTACACCATACGATGTGGTATCGGAGAGAGTAAACATATCCTCGACCATGTGTAACATCTTCTGGGATACTAAAAAAACTGTTTTTCTTCATGTAAAAAGTATACCATATGCATCTGATAAATGCAACAAAAACCGCCTAACTCATGACTAAAGTCACGAGTGTGCGGCGGTTAGTTCATCAACGATATGATAGCGAGTCCCAGGCAGTTTCCTCTGTGGTCATCATTATTATTCACTCCACGGCAGCTTGATATTCGGCAGCTCCAGCGGATTTACATCCTGCAGGTCATATGTGATGCCGTTTTCATCCAGTTCTTTCAGGAACGCATTCACATAGACCGGACTGGAAAACGGTTGCATGAAGTCCAGGGTAAAGCGGCCGTTCACAGCGGAAATCTCAATAAGAATACAGTTGCCTGTCTGCGGTGTCCAAAGCCTGAAATCCCTGATGTATTTTTCAGCCTCTTTGTAGTTTGCCTTTCCAACATAACTGACTGTGGCAGTCATAATCCCACTTGCCATATTGGAGATATAGGACGCCAGGCTCATTCTCTCCTGATCGGTTTCCTTGGACAGGATCATCTGATTGATACCCTTTTGGCTTGCCACACCCGCCAGAACAGTTTCCTCCTGCGTCTGTGCAAATACCATTCCACGATAGGCTGTCGCCTGCCTGTCAAGCGGCCAGTTTCTCAGCTTTTCCTTGTATTCCAGCATCACTCCGCCGACCAGGCTCTGATGCGCCCGAGGAGCATGAAGCGCCTTTCGCTGGTTCACACACAGTGCCACCCGGATTGTATCTTTATTCTCCGGGTACATCTTTGCAATGGCGCGACTCAGAAAAAGCGCGACCATCGTTCCAGGACTTCCGTCATTATCGATATTGAATTTCATGAATTCGGCTTCCGGAATGGCAATGTTGTATACCGTAGGCTGAACATCATTCTGAAGTCCGGCAGCGTCCACCGGATTGATCGCCTTTGACATCTCAGTACGAGGCGGCACCGGCAGATCAGTGGCTATTTCCACGGGGTCAACCCACTCTTCATCCGTGATAAGATCACCCACCAGGCGAATCCCGTCCTCTTTCAGTGTTACGCCGTATTTTTCCGAGCAGTAATAATACAGGAGCGTCCGCAGAATCTCATAGGCCCCTGTTCCATCCGTCATCGCATGACACACATCCATGACCATCCAGTTATCCTGCCATGCAAAAGAAATCATGTGATAGTTGGATGCCTCTGAATTCAGTTCGACCCCATGAAGCGAGTTCGTGATCACAACAGGGCGATGATTGTCCAGGAAAAACCATTGACCATCTTTTTTCTGCAATTCCACACTGAAATATGGATATCTCTGCATTGCCGTGTCCACAGCATGGCGAAGAACGCCTGGGTCGATCAGATCCCTCATGCGAATCCGTATTCTGATATCTTTCGGCTTTTCCCTGCTCGACTCATAAAAGGATCGAAGCTCTGTAAATAACCTGCGTTCCATGATAATCCTCTCACTCCTGTACTTCTAAAGAAAGTTGATGCTGTCAGTGCATAAAAATGCTCAGAATCAGAACCTCCACGACGCCAACTGCCCATGCGATGGTCGAAGTAGCAGACCACACTCTCAACTGATCCCTGCCATCAGAGACGCCCAATGTCCGATTCACAACCCAGAAGTAGCTGTCATTGAAGTATCCGAAGAACAGGGATCCCACACAGCAGGCAATTGCTCCGAGTACAGGACTGACCGAGTCAGAAGCCATCAGTATCGGAGCTGTGATACTTGCCGCCGTGGTCATGGCAACCGTACCAGATCCCTGAATAAAACGCATCAGCGTGGAAATTGCAAGAGGCAGCAAAATGAGCGGTATATTGCTTCCAGCCAGCCCATTGGCAATGTATCCACCCAGACCGGAATCAGTGATGATGCGGCCAAGTGCACCCCCGCCACCTGTCACCAGGATAATCACGCCGGCAGAAGCCATACCCTTTTCCATCTCATGCAGGATGGTATCTCGGCTAAAAGAATGACCCAGCGTGAAAACAGCCACCAGTAAGCTGATTCCCACAGCCACGATCGGCTGGCCGAGGAAAATCATGATTTTCCAAAACAGTCCGGTTAATTTCAACGCAGAGGCTATGGTGTTAATCAGAATCAGTATAATCGGCAGCACCAGAGGCAGGAAAGAAGTAAAGGTGCTGGGAAGATCTTTCGTTTCCACCAGGAAAGAAGACTTGTAGTCAGGTGTCTGGCCAGACTGTTTAACGATACCGCCTTCCGCATCCGAGGTCCAACAGAACTTCCTGGACAAGTACTTCTTTGCGTAAATAATACAGGCGATTATCATCGGGAGTGCAAGTGCAATTGTAAGCAGGATGAAGCTTCCAACATCAATATTGAAGATACCGCACACGCCAAGCGGACCGGGAGTCGGAGGAACCAGAGAGTGAGTAATCACCAGACCGGCAGCCAGCGACACTCCCAGTCCAATAACAGATTTTTTTGTTATGTTCGAAAGCGCCTTTGCAATCGGTGAAAGAACGATAAACCCGGAATCGCAAAAGATCGGAATAGATACCAAAAAACCGGTCAGAGCCAAAGCCTCTTCTTCTCTGCCTTTCCCGAAGAGTTTGAGGAATGTATATGCCATACGTTTTGCAGCGCCGGAAATATCGAAAACCTGGCCCATCATAACGCCGAATCCGATGATGATTCCAATGCTTCCCAACGTTCCGCCAAAACCACTTGTGATGGAATTGATGATACTGACGCCTGCCCTGGCATCACCTGCGGCATCCACAACGTCTGTTGGCGTCAGCGGCATACCTCCGATGATGCCAATCATAATCGTGCTGATAATCAGGGCAAGGAAAGTCTGTACCTTTGTTTTCAGTACAAGCACAATCAGCAGAGTTATACCAATCGCTAAGCCAATCAGCATGCGAATACCATCAATTTCCATCATATGCCCCTCCAAACAATAGCAAATTCGTTGTTCTTGCCCATTCAGGGCTTTGATAGTTGTATTGCTCCTGGAATTACGCCGTCAATTCTACTTATTAGTTTCTTTCGGAATCCACCTGGGCAGTGAACTGATCATAAACAGCGGGATATTCAGCAGTGTGGCATTAGTCAGTTCTGGTACCATTGATGTTCTGACCGCGTACATTGGATTATACTTTTTCCGGTATTCCGCCAGGGACCTGCTTTTGACGCTTTTCTCTGACTTCACTTCAATCGGGATAATCTCCGCGCCTTGCTGCAGCACAAAGTCCACTTCCGCCATATTCCCGGAACTCCAGTAATACAGCGTGTCGGTTGCTGATTTATACAATTCATTCAGAACATAGTTTTCTGTCATGGCACCGCGGAATTCTTTGTATATGTCTGAGGAACTCCAGATCACCTGTGCCGGAACACCGGCCAGTTTCCGAAGCAAGCCGACATCGCAAAGGTACAGCTTGAAGGAGGTCGCGTCCGCATAAGCAGAAAGCGGGATATAGGGCTTTTCGATCATGCATACCTTATGCAGAAGGCCTGCACGGATCAGCCATTCCAGCGCATTTTCCAGATCCTTGGCTCTCCAGCCTTTTTTCACATGGCTGAAGATAAATTTGCTGTTCGGCTTGGATAACTGTTGTGGAATGGAGGCCCAGATCGCGCTCAGCTTTGGAAACTCGGTACGCGGCGCATGTTTGGCGAAATCCAGTTCATAACTTGAGATAATGGACTGCTGAACCGTTTCAACTTCTCTCAGATCCTGTGTTTCTTTCCACGTCCTGATTACTTCCGGCATTCCTCCGATCATGAAGTACTGCCGCAAATAACCGGTCAGCTGATTTGCAATCGGTTCGGAGATATTCTGTCCGAGCTCCAGGGAAGCCAGGTATCCCGTCAGCATCCTCTGGTCCATGGCAATCAGGAATTCTTCGAAGGACATGGGATACAGCGTCAGAAAATCCACTTTTCCGACAGGGAAGGACTGATTCTCATGCAGTGCAATGCCAAGAAGGGAACCGGCGCAGGCAATATGGTATTCCGGAGCATTCTCCTGGAAGTATTTCAGAGAGGTAAGCGCTTTGTCGCAGGCCTGAATCTCATCCAGAATCATCAGCGTTTTCTCCGGCTGGATCGCTTTCCCGCGGGTAACTCCCAGTTCCAGCAAAATTCGCTTCACGTCCAGATCCTGTTCGAAAATGCTGCAGAGGCTGGGATTTTCCTCAAAATTGAAAACGGCAACGTCCGGATAATTCTGTTCACCGAATTCCTTCAGTAGCCAGGTTTTCCCGCATTGACGGACGCCCTTCAGCACAAGCGGCTTTCGCTTGGGATTCTGCCGCCATTGATTCAGTTGCGCGTTCAGCAATCGCTCCATTGCCCGTTCCTCCTTGTTATGGCCATCATACGCTGAAAGCCATGAAAAACCGCGATAAAACCGGTCAATTGGTATTATGATGATAAATGCCATTTTTGTCAACAGAGATCGCAATATAAATGCCAAAATTGCAGAATTAATCAGCATAAATAATAGTTATAAATTATTAGCAACAATATACAGTGGTCTTTCGCTGCAAACATACTACATAGTGAGTCCCTTGTGGTCGGAACATCAAACGCGTGGTGGCATGGCTCAGTCGGTAGGGCAAAGCAATCGTACTGTTGTACCAAAGAAAGTGCCAAATCCTTAGGTTTCAAGGCATCCAGGAACAGGTTTTCCAGGCGAAAGCCCAAATCCTCGGTCGGCGTGTTAGCAAGTTCGTGATAACGAGCGGATGACCGCGATCGAAAAGCACACGGTGGCATGGCTCAGTCGGTAGTACGAAGCACACTTTGCACACATCCTGCCAGGAGCCGAAATTTTCCCGGAAATTGACCAAAGATGTAAAATTTGGTCGGAAACTTTACCATGGTGGCATGGCTCAGTCGGTAGAGCACATCGTTCACATCGATGGGGTCGTTGGTTCGAGTCCAACTGTCACCACTTCCCTCCCAAATCGGGAGGGATTTTTTGTGTCATCTGGTTTGTGTGTATTAGTTGTATCCCGGCATACGACGAAACGCCTGGATCAGAATTCAAGAACCTCCGAAAAATAAAGGGATATCGCAAACACATCATTCATTTGAGGCATAAATGGCGAATCGTTCACATCGATTTATCTCAGCTCTTTGGCCCAAGCTCAGCACGCTGATCACTGGCTACATACCGTGCGATCTGCCTGATGTGCTGATTCAGTTCCTTCAGGTTATCATCCCAGCAGGATTCGTTCATGATTCCCATGACATTTCCAACCAGGTACGCGGTTACTTCATCTGAGATAACGTAAAAGTCATTCATCTGTTGAGCCATCGTAAACCCATTGATGAAGATGCTGAAATGTATGAGACATACTTCCTGAATCTCGTTGATGAGCGCGATCTTCTGTCCCTGATGAGTGAGGAAGAGATGCCGACTGCAACGCCGCAGGTGATTTACGTGACGCCTGAACCCACAGTGCAGCCTGCGCCAACGCCTGTTCCCACAACAGCTCCCGTTCCTACCGAAGCGCCTGTTGAAAAGCCTGAGAAAAACCAAATGACAAGTATTCTTGCGCTTGTACTGATCGTTGCGGCTATCGGCGGTGCTGCCTTCTACTTCCTAAAGGTTAAGGGAAAGAATGGCAGAACCAAGCCTTCCTCCAGTTATGACCTTGACGATGATGATGAGGAAGAGGACGAGAGCGAAGAAAAGCCTGATGAAGAATAAAACACTATCGATAATGCCCCGGTCTGATTCATACAGGCCGGGGTTTTGAAATGGAGGTAAATATGATGGCAGAGCTTGTCATCACTGAAAAGCCGAGCGTGGCCAGGTCCATCGCTGACGCTCTCGGTGTTCATGAAAAGCATGATGGATATCTTCAGGGGCATGGGATGGTTATCAGCTGGTGCATCGGACACCTGGTCGCTTCCGCCGTTCCTGAGGATTATGATCCGAAGTATAAGATCTGGCGGTATGAAGATCTCCCCATCTTTCCCGAAGAATGGAAGTATAAAGTGATTGCACAGAGCGGCAAACAGTTTGTCACCCTGAAAAAACTGATTGCATACATTCACGAAGCGAACACTGAAAAGCGCAAAGCGGATCTATTCAGCAAGGTGCGCTCCGGAGAAGTCCGGATCCTGATGGGTAGTACACAAAAGATGGGTGCTGGCACCAATGTGCAGGACCGTCTGATTGCGCTTCATGACCTCGATTGTCCCTGGCGTCCCGGTGATCTGGAGCAGCGTGCCGGACGTATTGTCCGCCAGGGCAATCAGAATCCGGATGTGTTCATTTATCGCTATGTGACAGAGGGCACATTTGATGGGTATCTTTGGCAGACAGTAGAAAACAAACAGAAATTCATTTCACAAATCATGAGCAGCAAGAGTCCCGTCCGTTCCTGTGAGGATATTGATGAGACTGCGCTTTCATATGCCGAAATCAAGGCTCTGTGTGCCGGTGATCCGCGCATTAAGGAAAAGATGGATCTGGATGTGGATGTTGCACGCCTCAGGCTGATGAAGTCTGATCATCAGACGAAACAGTACCGGCTGGAAGATCAGATCCTGAAGAAACTGCCTGAAGAGATTGACCGCGCCACACAAGTGATTGCCGCCTTTGACAAGGATATCGCAACCCTGGAGGCGCATCCGCTTCCTGAAGAGGACTTCATTGGTATGCGCTCCGGAGAAACAGTTATCACGGATAAGGAAGAAGCCGGCAATCTGATCCTTGAATCCTGCAAGAAATCTTCACGCGGCGAAGTGATCCCTATCGGAGAATATCGCGGATTTGATCTCTCTGTTCAGTATGATCTGTTTAACAACCGCTTCCAGATGATGCTGAAGGGTGCCCTGACTCACAGGGTTGATGCCGGTACCGACGCGCGCGGAAACATTCAGCGTCTGGATAATACGCTCGCGAACATGCCCCAGAGACTGGAAGATACTAAGGCACGGCTTGAAAACACACGGAATCAGCTTGCATCCGCAAAGGCGGAACTGGGGAAACCCTTCCCTCAGGAAGAAGAACTAAAAACCAAGAGTGCACGACTGGCCATGCTGGATGCCGAGCTGAACCTCGACCGTTCCGCGGCGCAGCCGGCTAAAGACAAAAACAAAGAGGAGCCTGATCGCTGATGACTGTGGCTGCTGTCCGGAATGATGCCGTACCCCTGTCCTCCGGAGACTGGAAACTGTATCAGACAATTAAAGACAGTGTGACAACACTCGATGCCGCTATCCGGTATGGAATCACAGTAAACAGAAGGGGGATGTGCCGCTGCCCGTTTCATAAGGACAAGAATCCCAGCATGAAAGTTGATAAGCGTTTCCATTGCTTCGGTTGCCAGGCAGACGGTGATGTGATCTCCTTCACATCCCGTCTGTTTGGCATAAACCGGAAGGCTGCTGCTCTTAAACTGGCTTCTGACTTTGATCTTCGGATCAACTCAAGACATTTAAGGATTGTTCCTGTACAACATATACCCATATCTGAAGAAGAAAAAACCGAACACTGTTCAGCGCACTATTTCAGAGAACTGTGCGATTACCGGCAACTTCTCGTCAAATGGCAGGAAGTCTATGCACCCAACAGTCCGGATGATGATCTTCATCCAAGGTTTGTTGAGGCGCTTCAAATGCTGCCGGTTGTGGAAAATGATCTTGATATTCTCTGGTCGGGAGACCTGAAAAGCAAACAGGCTGTCATTGATGAGATCAGGCAGCGAATAGAAAAGGAAGTGAAACCTGTTATGGGTTCTGTTACTGTTCCTGTCTATTATCAGGACGGGAGTTACGCACGCGATCACAAGGAACTGGAGCTTTTCCGAAGCTCTCATATGGAAAACATTCCATCGCCGTTTCCCAATTCTATTCTGGATCCTCCGGAGGCAAAGACAACACTGTCCATCAGCCTTACTGCTGGAGAATTAAAGTGATCAGTTGGGTTTTTGTAATTAATATATGCAGCAACAACTAATGATTTTCCGCTTTGTTTTTGTGCCTGCAAAATGGCTCTGTGGATACTGTAATAGTCCTCGTATGGCTCTCCACGATCATCCAAATCCCATGGCCAGAATTCGGTATACAGGACATCTACATTGCTAATGTTGACGTTCTCAATACCCTGTGCGCCAACCGGATTGAAGACTAGAAAGTGTTTTCCGATCGCTTCCTTTGCGGCATTAAGGAAATAGGTATATGAATCCATGACCGTTTGAATAGGTTTGCCGTTATCGTCAAATCCCAGCGGCGAGCCATCGGCTGTCACCATAATGCCCATTTCACCGATTGTATCGCCGTGCCACCCATCGAAAGGAAACGCAGAAAAGACTTCGTTTTCTTTTTCAAATATATACTTTTGCCAGTCTGGATTTAATGGATTGAAATACTGAAGTATTCCCACTTTTCCAAGGCTGGCATTCATGTCGCAGGTAAAATCCTCTCCAGTCTGCTTTCTTAGGCGCCATGACGGATTAACACCACTGTCATCGTCAATATAGGTCATGTTGGCTGCATAAATCATGTTATATGCCATGCAAGCCATTCCTCTGCTATGGGCTTCATCCAGATATGACCTGATAACAGAACCGTATATTTTGCGACCAGACCAATCAGTCCATTCAGATAAATCAGGGGCAACAGGAATATGGTGCCGGTATTGCCAATCATAGAACTGCAGACCATTCAGGTGAAAGTTACTCAGATTTTCAATCTTCTCTGTTGCATTGGTTCCCTGTGTATATTCCCAGAGATACCCATAGCGCGGGAATTTCGTCCATTTACTTGAACAGTCAATGGCAGTTACAGTGGTATGTATGGCGGTGTTTTCTTGATCAATCGCAGTAGCTAAAAGCAAATAACCGGTATAGTCGCGATTAGGAAGATCGAGAGAAAATTGATTTATCAAAAATGTTCGGCCGGAAAACACAGGACTATCCAGATGAAAAAGACAGAATGCAATTTCAGCTGTGTTGTCTGGAAGAGATTCTATCTGACATATAGCCGTTTCGCCCGGCATATATACGGACTTGTTCAGTCTAAGCCTCACGATGCATCATCCTCCATTCTTATGATATATGCAAAAAAAGCTATCCTTCTTCATCTCATGGGGCTTCCCTTGAATCTGAAAAAAGGATAGCATCGAAACCTTTATACATCAATATGTTATGCGCATAACAAAAAATTATTTTTTTTGGCGTTTCTATTTGGTGCTTTTCTGGCTTAAGATTCTTTATGCTGCAACCGCGAATAACTCTGGGCTTTAAACGTACGTCAACCAGTCTGGAACTTACTCCCTCCAGCAGATCAACGATGCTTTTTACTGCCATGTCAGCTTTCTGAGTAACATCCTGATGTACTGTTGTTAAGCGAGGACGAACAATATGAGATAGAATATTATCATCAAATCCTGTAATTGATATATCCGATGGAATCCCGAAACCATGATCAGTATAATAATTCACAGCCTCTACGGCATAATAATCTGAAGTGAACATGAATACAGTGTTTCGACCTATCCGCTTTGAAAGTCTTCTAAAGTCATCTTCACGATTTGCTGAATCCTTTGAAATATAATCGTAATTATCCTGATCCCATGAGATACCCGCCTTTTCCAGAGCTTGCTTATGGCCTTTCAGTCGTTGACAGTCAACGCCCCAAAGTTCCGGCTGATCTCCTATAAAGGCAATACTGCGATGACCCAGAGAAAGCACATACTTCGTCAGTTTATACATGCCTTCCTGATCAGCTAATCCAACATTGTTGTATTTTTCGCCGGAATCAAAATAACAGTCGATAAAGACAAGGGGCTTTCTCGTTACCCTTGCCAGTTCGCGACACTGATTTCCCTGTAATCCCATTACAATCAACCCATCCGCATTCCAGGTTTGTGCGATATGATGGATTTCAGGGGCATTCTGTGCTGCTCGCAGCATCATATAGTATCCTCTGGAACGAATTGCATTTTCCAAAGCACCAATTATCTCGCTAACAAAAGGATCCTGCAAAGCAAACTTTTCCTTTCTGTTCGGGTAATTGGTAACAACCCCAATTATCTGACTGGCTCCTTTGGCAAGCATTCGAGCACCCATATTGGGAATATACTGATATTCTTCAATTTTCTTTCTGATCATTTCGGCGGTATCCGGGGACATCTTCTCCAAATGGCCATGAATGACGTTCGATACCGTTGCTGTTGAAACATTCAGAGCTTCAGCTATTTCCTTGATCGTCATGTTGCACCTCGTGTTACGCGTTTAACTAATAATATTCTTTCGATGTAAAAAGTGCAACACAAAAATGAGAGAGCAGTACTCATTTCAACAGAATTCTGCTTTCTTTCGATAAATTTGTTATATTTTTTGGGGAGAATATGGAAGCAACGGCCTTCCAAGTTTACATTTTGTCTCTCTGGAAATGATGAAATATAAAGGCACCTGCCATAATCGCGGAAATATGGTATACTTGCCGAGGGCATCGAAGCCCCTGGAAAGGTATATGAATAATGGCGAGACAAAGTGTTTTTGAAATGCCATTTGAAAAGGTTTATCAATGCCTTGTTCAGAAGGCAGAGAAAAAAGGCCGGACACAAGCAGAGGTGGATCAGGTCATCAAATGGCTGACCGGATACGTGAGTATAGATATTTTGACAGGCCTGACATATGGCGATTTTCTGTCGTTAGCGCCTGTCTGGAATTCCAGATCTGAGCTGATTACAGGCTCCATCTGTGGAATTAAGGTTGAGGAAATTGCAGATCCAATGACAAAGAGAATGCGTCAACTGGATAAACTAATCGACGAACTTGCCAAGGGAAAACCAATGGATGTAGTGCTCAGATGATGATTTATCTTTTGATTTTGCTTGCGATCGACAAATCGGAATTTAAAAAGGAGTCATAAGAATGATGAACAACGAGCAGAAAAAAGCTCTCAGGGAACAATATGAGCAAAGAAAACCGGACATGGGTATCGTGTGCTGGAAAAGCGGCGACCGGATGTGGATTGCCAAATCGAAGGATGC
>JAFSOC010000031.1 GCA_017447185.1 Clostridia bacterium
CGATATGCAGTATTTCTCTGCAATCGTATCGAAAGATCCTTTTCCGTCAATGTATTCTTTTATTGCTTCAATAAGTCTTTCAGGGGATATGTTCCTCTTCCGCATAAGAATAGCTCCCTTCTGAGGTACAGTTTTTCTTTTCTGTATCCTCAAAAGGGAGCATATCATAAGTGAGACAGCCCCTTGTATGTTCGTTGTGTGTTTCCGGGGGATTATTCCTTTGCCGCAGCCTTCAGCCACAGTCCCGCCAGCAGGTATCCGGCAACCTGCGCAACATCAAAGATAACAGTGAACCAGAAACTACCCGCCAGGTTCGCTGTAACCCCGTTGCTGAACGTGTTTACATACATAATAACCATCCGAACCAGCAGGATAGCCGCCGGCAGGAACCAGAAGAAACTGATCAGTCCGCTCTTCTTCATCGTCAGGATAATCGCAACCACAAAGGCGGTAGCCGCCAGGAAGAAGAGGAATCCGGACGCGGAGAAGGAAGCAATCATGTTATACAGCCTGTACAGGCAGTAAATGCTCGCTGCGCAGAGAACCGCTTTCAGGTTTCGGGTGAAGAGCGTTGCGGGAATCAGGAAAATGGTGATCCATCCGATGATGGTCTCCACGGTAATCGATACGTTCAGGTTTCCGATTCCTTCATAATAGACCGTCGAGTTCGTTGCTTTCGTGATGAGGTACACGCTTCCGGCCAGATAAGCCAGCAGGCAGAGTGCCCCGATAATGGCAAAATTCTTTCCTTTTGTTGCGCTGTTCAAAATCTTTTCCTCCTGTTCTCTCATCAAAAAGTTTATACATCCGAAACTCATGCGGAGAAATCCTTCTGATCCAACAGCTCCCAGAGTTTTCGCATCATTAAAGCACAGAATCCCTGATCTTGCAACTCTTATCTTTCATCTGTATCTATCTGGGATTAATTTTTCCATCTATTCCAGCCAAATACGTACCGGATTCACCAAATAAGGTCGTCTTTTGCCTGTATTTGTCCTGTTCGCCTCGTTGCACAGACGCGTCCCATTTGTTATATTTTTTCTTGCCATGTACTACTGTTTCGGATAGCTGACATGGAACACTACATCGAGCAGGTGATCGCTGAAGATCAGTGCGAAAACCGCCCTATCACAAATTGCATAATCCAAAGTTTCCCGGATTGGTCATAACCGGCTTGGATTGTATTTTATCTGCATTTCAGTCATCTTGCAATGACATCCTTTTTTTCTAGGTGAAGGAGATGGTCTTCATGGATTGTCAGAGAAATCAGAAGAACCGTTTTCAGAATTATTTTAATTGCTTTCATGGAAAGATCCTCCGGTCTATTTTTTTCCAGAGATACGCTCGGAAGAACCCGAAGGTTTCTTTCTTTTGTTTTGGGTGCGTATATGGTAGAATCGCAAGTGATGACTGGAAAGGGTCATCGCGAAATATCTTTGAATTTTTCGGCCCAAGGCATGAAGAGGAAATCCCAGATATACAATACAGGAAACTCATGGTTACTGTGAACCGGCGAGGGTTTTGCTTCAGAAAATGACAGGAAAGTAATTTCCCGCAGACTGGTTTTCAGTTGTAGCCATAAGCGGAATTGATGCTTGCCAGAATAACTGAAAGGAGTTTTTCCATGAAAACAATCGGCAAAATCTGGAACGGGACTTCTCTGATCGTCAAAATCCTGATCGGCCTGGTGCTCGGAGCCCTTTTGGGGCTTCTGGTGCCGCAGGCAGTCTTCCTCACCATCCTGGGCGATCTGTTCGTCGGCGCCCTGAAGGGCATTGCGCCGCTGCTGGTATTTGTACTGGTCATCAGTTCCCTGGCCAACGCGACCGGCGGCATTGGGAAACGCTTCAGGATGGTGCTTGCGCTGTATCTGGGCAGCACGCTGCTCGCGGCTGTCATCGCTGTGATCGCCAGCTTCATCTTCCCTTTGACCATCAAGCTGACAGACGGCGATATTGGTTCCGCGCCTCCCGGAGGTCTCATGGAGATCTTCGAGTCCATCCTGGGCAATATCGTACAGGATCCCATCGCGGCGATCAGCAGCGCAAACTATGTCGGCGTGCTGGCATGGGCGATAATGCTGGGGCTTGCGTTCAAGACCTTCGCTTCCGCGAACCTCAAGACCTCCCTGCAGAACATCTCTGACGCCGTATCCCAGGTTGTCCGCTGGATCATCGGCCTGGCGCCCTTCGGCATTCTCGGCCTGGTGTTTACAGCGGTTTCCACCAGCGGGCTGTCCATATTCGCGGATTACGGCAGGCTTCTGCTCCTGCTCGTTGGAACAATGGCTTTTGTGACCTTTGTCAGCAATCCCCTCATCGTGGGCCTGACCCTTCGCCGCAACCCTTATCCGCTGGTGTTCAAATGCCTGCGGGAAAGCGGCATTACCGCTTTCTTCACCAGAAGTTCCGCCGCCAACATCCCCGTGAACATGTCCCTGTGCGAACGGCTCGGCCTGGACAAGGATTTCTATTCTGTGTCAATCCCTCTCGGCGCGACGATCAATATGGACGGCGCCGCGGTGGTCATCACCGTCATGACGCTGACAGCGGCGCAAACGCTGGGCATCAGCGTATCCTTTGTCAGCGCGATTGTCCTGAGCATCCTGGCTACCCTTGGCGCCTGCGGCACTTCGGGCGTGGCCGGCGGTTCCCTGCTGCTGATCCCGATGGCCTGTTCCATGTTTGGAATCAATAATGATATTGCCATGCAGGTCGTAGCGGTGGGCTTCATCATCAGTGTCATTCAGGACTCCTGCGAAACGGCGATCAACTCCTCCGGCGATGTGCTGTTTACCGCCACAGCGGAATTCAGAGAGTGGATCAAGAACGGCCGGAAACTTCCCCTGTGAGTCCTCCGGCCGGAATATAAGGAATTTTCCGGCCCAACTGCCTGCTGATCCGGCCGGATCGGCAGGTTTTTTCATATGCAGATCCTGCTGACAGGAATTCTTCACTGCGCGACGAATATCGGACGCACAGTTCGAGTTTGCAGACGAGATCATCAAATCCAGGATCACCACAAGACGCCGTAAAGGAAATTTCCCGGAAGGCGTAACAAAGGTTTGTATCACGGCATCTTGACCTAATCAGGTAATTGTTTAGAATAGACAATGAGATTGAGATTATTGGAGTAACTGGGGTGTAAGTACGAATACTTCGTTAGCGCGCGACATTCGCATTGGCGGAACAGGGGTTCGACTCCCCTATGCTCCACTCAAAACCTTGCAGATCAACGTCTGCAAGGTTTTTTCTTGCCGTCGAGCCGCAGATAATAGTATGCAAATCATGCAAAAACAAAAATTTAGTACGAATTCGCACGAATTCGCACCACCAATAAATAAAAATAGAATAAAAATGGCGAGGAACTTCCCCGCCATCAGATGGACCTGGTCTTTCGACCAGCCCAATCAATTTCTTGATCTTAATAGAAATATATTATTTGCAATTTAACATTTCCATCCCAATCCGATTACCAGATCACGGTCCGGTCTTCAGGGGCGATGTACATCGGCGTGCCTTCCTTCACCGAGGGGAAGGTCTCATAGAATTCGTCGAACTGCGCCACCGTGTAGTTGATCCGGATGTAAGGCAGGGGATGCACTTCCATGCTTCTGCTGTGTGCAGCTAAAAAATCCCGCTCCGGCGAACACGAGTGGAAGAAACCTGCGTAGGCGCGGAAGAATTCGGCATAATCGAAGTTCTCCGTCTTCTTCGCCAGGTCGAGGGACAGGCTGACGCCTGTCACATCCGGCATAAGCTCGGAAATCTTTGCGCTGCCGTTCAGCATCTCACCGTCAAACGGTTCGATCTTGTTCATTTCCGCGATCATGGCATTCTCTTTTTCCCTGTAAACCTTAAAGCTTTCTTCTGAAAAGAGCAGTTCTTTGTCCCTGGATCTGTGCACCGCCTCATTATAGCAGAAGGCGTGGCTGAGCTCGTGGGCGATGTGGTGGCCGATCGTGCCCAATAACGTTTCCCTGCTTTCGGCGTTGAACATCGGCATGTTCAGCGCGGGGGCGCCGATCCAGATGATGCTCTGAGCAGAATCGAGAACGCCGTTGCTGGTCATCACTTTGTTGGCGTTCATCAGGTAGTGGCAGCCATTGGTATATGGCTGGCCAGCGTAGCGAAGTGTACAGTGACGAAAGAAGACATCGCATACCGCCGCCGCATCCAGCAGTGTGCTGCAGGACTGCAGAGCAGTCTTCAGCGGCTCACAGTCAAACATGCCGCCCATCGCCGTTAACGGCGCAACCTCGATCAGTTCCAGCCTTTCCAGGCATTTCTGCCTCGTCTCTTCGTCGATCCAGGTGTTCTGTATAAACCGGTTCCGCATGGCTTCCTTATACTCTTTGAACAGCGCCACGACTGTCTCCCAGTTTTCTTCCGGGCAGAAATGCTTCAGGTAAGCCTGGTCCACCGGGATATTGCATATACTTTCGATCAGAAGGTATATGTTTCGATCCGGCGCGAAGGTATTATTCCAGGAACCTTCCGTCTTCCAGGTTTCCTCGTCCAGGTAATTCACGGAATTCTCGTACAGCTTCAGCGCGATGGCTGCCTTGAACAGATCCAGGTTTTCCGCTGTGAAGAAATGGTTTACCGCTTCGGCTTCCGCCGGCATGGAAACTTCGTAAACCGGGCCTTCCGTCTTAAATCCCATGCCGACTGCCTGCGCGTACAGCAGGGGACATTTCTCCTTCAGCTGTTCGATGGTCAGGACCGTTCCCTCAGGCCATTCGACATTTTCTTCCGGGAAGTATTCGTCGTATTCCTTCATGCGCTCCGCCAGGGACGCAGCTTCCTCTTCGCTATACTGCATGCGCATGAGCGTGGCCTTCGCTGCTTCTGTATCCTGTCCGCCCAGCAGGGATTCCTTCATGTAGACTGTGACATCAAATATGTCAGGATTGTCTTTTCCCGGCTGTATGGAAATACTGAAGAAGGAATTGCAGGGCAGGAAGCCTTCCTCCTGCAGCAGGGCAAGCAGGTCGTCTGTCGTTTCCGCGGCTTTCACCCGGTCCACCCTGGCCATCAGAGGCGCCAGGCCGTCCGCATTGCGCTTCTCCGTATCCGTAACAAATCCGTAGAGGATCCGGAGGATCTCGTCTTCCGCGTACTCTGTTGTCGTGCTCCTGCACAGGTCAAGGATCTGCCCCTGTGCGTTGACTTCCGCCTCTTCAAAGGCTGAGAGTGTGGTCATGGTCCCTTTGTCCCGTGCCTCCGCGTATGCGTCATAATTGACGTACAGGTCGAAGCTGTCTTCCACCGCCGGCCGCTCTTCCGGCAGGTTGCCCATGAAATTTGAATTGACCCAAGGTTTTCCCTCCGGGTCTTTTTCCGCACCGGCGAGCCCGCAGCCTTCCAGCAGACACAGGGTCAGGAGCAAACTGATGATTTTTTTCATGTTCTGTTCCGCCTTTCCGTAAATCCATTAAGGTTCAAGGAATTCAAGCACATAGCCGCAATCCGGGCAGATGGCGGCTTCGCCGCCGGCGGTGGAAATCCGGGTATCCAGATCGTGGATCGCCAGGATCTCATCCCGGGCATAAACATATCCCTTTACGGGCAGGTTGTCATAAGCAATGCAGGCGCGGTTCCCTTCCCCTGAGACGTTGTCGAGAACGGTCCGCCAGTCCAGCCAACGGCCTTCCTCAAAGCTGACATAACTTTCTCCGGTGTTGACCTTGCTGACATACCAGCGGGTCTCGATACGCGGCGACTTTTCTCCCTGGCTGGAGGTGTTCACCAGGGCGTATTTCACTTTTTCCCCGTCGGCTACGCGCTGCAGCACGGTGATTCCGACGCGGGCCCCGGCCGGCAGCAGCAGGCTCTCCGCCAGTTCCATCCGGTGGTAGCCCGCATAGGTGAAGGTGTCCGTCACGCTGGCCAGCAGTTTTCCGTCCGTGGGAGAGGCGGCGCCCTCCTTCAGCAGCCACACGGAAGCGGTGACCTGGGTATCCGGTTCACCGGTCATGGCGGACACATACCGGAGCACCGTCTGCGCCTCTTTGACGGTGAACACGTTGGCTGCGTAAACCGGCGTATCGTACACGGTGGAGTTGATCATTTCGGCGGGCATATAGTCATACTGCAGGATACCGAAGGTCTCAATCTTCTGCATATCCGCATCGTTCGCGAACTCGAAGGTCTGTGGCATGCCGAAGGACCGGTCATAATAGGACAGATAGAAGTACCCCTCCATGCCCCAGGCCGTGCTGTAGCTGTTCCGGCAGATCCACGCGCCGTCCGCCGGCGGCCGGTGGTTTTCCGGGAAGAAGGAAGCAGGGAAAGTATCGTCCCAGCCGACGATGCACGTGGCATGGTTCGGCAGAACGACGTTCTTTGAATACTGGGCCCAGATGACCGGATCTGTGTCGGAGAAGAACCGGACCCGTTTTTCCTCGGCATCAGCCTTGGATTGGCGGCATTCATCCGGCGTCCAGCCGAGCGCGTTCTCCGTTGTCAGCAGGGCGAGGTCCTCGTGCGAAAGGTCGGAGAAGGAATAGGTTCCTTTCTCAACCATTTGGGCCTCGCAGCGGGCCTGGAGGAATTTCCACAGCTGCTCATCCGGCAACGTCAACGGATCCAGGTCTCCGATCAGGACCTGGATCAGGATCTCCTTTTCTTCGTCGCTGAGTTCCGTGAGGGACAGCTCAGCCTCGTAATTGGCCCGCTTGGTCTCTTTGGGCGGGTCCGGCAGTTGGTCGGCGCCTGTCTCATAGCCGGCCGCCACGGCACGGCCCTGGACCAGCTCCCGTTTGATGGCGGCGGTTCCCTCCGGGCGGTAGACATAGTTGCCGTCCGCATCCGTTCCGGCCGGCGAAGGCAGCACGTTGGTGTCCTTCAGCTGGAAGCTCTGGACGAAACGGTACTGATCCGGCAGAGACCAGTCGCCTTTCCGGAGATCCGTCTCTCCTTCTGGAAGTTCTTCATTGGCCTCATAAGGCGCGATGCTTTCGGCGACGACGCCGATCCCCGACGCCAGGCTGGAAGCGGACATCATATAGGAACCGCCAGCCATGAGGGGCGGTAACCCTTCCCTTATCCGGCAGCCTTCCCCTGCCTGGGACGCGTCATAGGGATATTCGCCTTCCGGATAATCGGATACTTCCGGCAGCGGCATGGCGGTAAACCAGGCCAGGTGGCGCTCGGAAATATCCATATCCACGCCGAATTTTTCCTTATATCCTTCTGTAGTCAGACCAAGCATGCTCAACAGGCTGGTTTCGCAGGCTGCCGAGGTGCCGAAGGTCCAGCACGTGCCCCAGGGAGACTGGTTTTTCACCGCGGGCACAATCCCCCTATCCCGCAGGTCAAACTTCTCCGGGAAGCTGTCCGTGTCCGCAGTAAAGGAAGCAGGCAGCTCCGAATACAGATCGGTAACTTCGCCGACGGCAGCGATTTGCCTTACCGCATCCTTTTCCAGCGACTCTGACAGCATTTCCAGCGCCTTCCGTTCGCCTTCGGTAAACTCCTGGCTCTCCGCTCCTGCCATGGAGCAGCCCGCCAGCAGGCACAGGGTCAGGATCAGGCAGATCATTCTCTTCATTTCTCGATACACCCCTATCATAGATTACATAAACAAAAGTTCCCCGGATTGATCATAATCAGCTTAGCTTTCATTGTACTTGCATTTCAGGCATCTTGCAACGGCATCCTTTTTTGCTCTCCTTATAAAACACAAAAAGAGCCCTGAGACCAGAATCACTTCCAGCCCCGGGCTCATCATTGCCTGTTCACTTGTCTTTTGCCTGCGTCAGTCCCGGCGGCTTACCAGACCAGGATCCGGTCTTCCGGGGCCATGTACATGGGCGTGCCTTCCGTCACGGAGGGATAGGTCCGGTAGAATTCTTCAAAGTGCTGCACCGCGAAGTTGATCCGCAGATAGCAATACGGATGGATGTAGTGCGCGCTTTCCGGATCCGTGGTTTCCCGGGAAGGTATGATATTGATAAAGAAATAGGCGAAAGCCCGGAAGTAGGCGTCATAGTCAAAGTTTTCCGTATCCCGGACCATATCCAGCGTCAGGCTCATGCCTGTGATGTCCGCCAGGAATTCGCCGATCTGCATTTCCCCGTCGCTGTAGACGCCGTCAAACACCTCCAGGGAGTTGATCTGCTTCTTGATGGCTTCCACCTTCCGGTTGAAGATCTCCTGGTCCTTTTCCGTGGCGAACAGGGTCCCCGTGTAGTCCGCGTTGTCCTGCGAACCCCGTGTGTCAAAGGCGTGGCTCATCTCATGGGAGATATGTGCGCCGAAGGTGCCGAGGATCGTTTCCCGGGAGGTCATATCCAGCATGTAGTCGCAGAGGGACGCTCCGCCGAGATAGAAGGCGTTCACCGTGGGCTCATACCGGCCTTCCGCTGTGATCGTTAAATTCTCAGAACCAAGCCGGTTGCCGGGAACATATTCCCGTCCCGCATAGTACGCCTCGCACCGGTGACTGAACCAGCTGCACCATGCGTAGGCTTCGATGACGTTGTCGCAGCCGCGCAGCTTCTCCAGCAGGGCCGTGCAGTCGAAGGCCCCGTCCGGATACAGGATGTCCGACGCCACCATTTTGTCGAGCTTCCGGTAGATCTCTTTCTTAGTTTCCTCGCTGACCCAGTCGTTCTTTTCAATCCGCGCGCGGAAGGCTTCCTTGTATTCGTTCGCCAGTTCCTTATACAGGTCGATCCGCTCCTGGGGAACAAAGCTGTGCACATAACCCTGTTCCCGGAGTACCCGCGGAAGCAGGTAAGTCAGCGTTGTCGCGGGATCTGACGCACCTTCCTTCGGCAGGACTTTTGCCGCCGCATTGTACATGGACAGCGCCAGGATCCCCTTGATGGTATCCAGGTCATCCCGTTCCCAGAGGACCCGGATCTTCTTCAGTTCCGTTATTTCCACACCGTATGCCTGCGTTGTTCCGGCGCCTTCCCTCTCCAGGCCCCGGGCCCTGAAAAGTTCATACAGCATCGGGCAGATTTCCCGGATCTCCTCCAGGGATACCCGTAGCGGCTTGCGGAGCTTCAGTTCTTTTTCAAGTTCTAATTCGTCGCCCGTCTCCCCCGGAATGGTAGGGTCATAATACGCGAAAATCTTTTCGAAGACCTGCGGGATTTCTTCCTCGCTCCAACCCAGGCGCCGCAGTTTCTCCTTCGTGCCGTCAATATCCCTTTCGATGTCAAATGTTTCCTCGTCCGGGGGCAGGTAATCAATGGGATCCGTTGGGCTGAGCGTCAGGTAGTATATTCCGGTTTCCCGGTCGATTGTTTTCAGGTCGCTGCTGAAAAAGGCGTTCCCGTACAGCCATCCGTCTTCCCGGATTACCGCGGCCAGTTCCTCCTCCGTCTTTGCGGCACGCAGTCGTTCCGCGTACGGGAGCAGGGGCGCGATTGCCTCCTCTCCCTGCTTCGTGCCGGTATACAGAGCGTATACAATCCGCATGCATTCCGCCTCCGGACAAGTCAGGGCCGGATCCGTGCAGAGACTTACCTCCTGCTGGATGGCCAGTTTCTGCGCTTCGTCAAGCGGCATGAATTTCCTTACCTCTTTGGCCAGCGCATCCATATACCGGTCATAGTTGGCGTACAGCTCGAAGGATTCCTCCACAGCAGGCTGCTCGGAGGGCCAGAGGCCGTAGAAATTCGAGTTGATCCAGGGCTTTCCCTCAAAGTGAGGGCTTTCCGCTCCTGCCATGGAGCAGCCCGCCAGCAGGCACAGGGTCAGAAGTAAGCTGATGATTTTCCTCATGGTCTGATTTCTCCTTTTGCGTTCTCTTTCCGGAATTTTATCATTTTTCGTAAATAACATATCCATCCCGACACCACACCGTCAAAAAAGGTAAAGGCCCCCCGAACCCTGTCTGTTACTCCGCGGGAGCTTTGAATTCAACAGTGTCAGGCAGCAATGTGATGGCGTCGGTCTTCGTGTTCAGGGTAGCGCTCACGCTCTTACCGCCTGCAGTCTTATAGGCGATCTGCAGGTTCGGCGTTCCGCTTTCGTCCACGACAGCGCCGACGCTGGCGGTCGAGGTGAGACCGACTTCCAGGTTCCTGGCGGTCGTACTGGTTCTGCCCGTTTTATCCGAAATGGACAGCTCGGTGATCACTTCGCCGGTTCGGTTGTAGATCGTGTAGTTCAGGGTTTCCTCAGTCGTTTTCTTCGCCGTTTCATTATTCTGGGCGCAGGAAGCCAGAACCAGTGCAGCCATCAGTAGCACAGCGATCATCGCCAGTGTTTTCTTCATCTTTCATTACCATCCTTTCATGAGATTGTTTCATTATAGCATAGTTTTGAGTCCTTTCTAATAAAAAAATGGATACCACGCCGTTACTGTTCACAGTTTTGAGGCAGGGACAAAAGAAAAAACCGGCAAAGAGTAACTTGAAACTACTTCTCATGGATGCTATAATACTTCAACCTGATGAAAGGAAGGAATATGAAAATGAAGAAAAAAATGGCAATTGTCGCTATGCTGCTCGCGGCGGCGCTGCTGCTGGGCTCCTGTGCCGGCCAGAACAACGGGGAAAAGAAACTGACAACCGGAGACATCGAAGGAACATGGACTGTGTCTGATAAGTCCGTCCATTCGAAAGACTACCTCTCGTTAGACGGATACATGCTGAAACCGGATACCAGCGCTGTCCTGGTTTTAAGAGGCGGAAAAATCACCTGGGAATGGGAAGCCCAGGACGGAAAGCACACCAGCGAAGACGGCGGCTATGAAGTGAAAGATGGTGAAGTGTTCTTCAGCAGCGTCAAATTAAACGCCAGGCTGGAAGGCAGGACCCTGACCCTGACCCAGCTGGCTCCGCCGAAGAATGACGGTGCATACAGGGTTGAAGGCGATGTATATGTGTCGGTAGACGATCCGAAAGTAACCGAGGTGCCCGATAAATCTGTTCTGGTCCTGGAAAGAAAGTAATTCAGCAATCAGACGGTATCGGGCTTTCCTGAAACGCGTCACAGACAAAAAAACCTGCAGATCATAATATCTGCAGGTTTTTTGTCGGCAGTTTTTCCCGGTCTTTCCGGCGGAGAATTCCGACGCGCCGGGATAACCGGTGAAAAAGGATCGGAGGCAATTTTCCTTTTGATTCAGAAAACTTCAGAAAACTTCGAAAAT
This sequence comes from Clostridia bacterium, assembly GCA_017447185.1. Classification (GTDB taxonomy): domain Bacteria; phylum Bacillota; class Clostridia; order Christensenellales; family Aristaeellaceae; genus Aristaeella. The sequence goes on from JAFSOC010000031.1 coordinate 11,116, forward strand.
TTTTGCAAACGTTTGCTGCCATCCTCTAATCTGGATGCGTATACAGATATGTCAGCGCGATAAACGCCGGCAAAAAGAAAGAAAACAACAATGAAGGAGATAACGAAAATGAATACCAACACGATGGAACTGAACATGAACGAAATGGCAACTGTAAACGGCGGAGACGGGCTCAGAATCGGCAATCCCAATTCCACATTCAGCAAGAATTCAACGAATTGGTTCAACACCACCGTTGTTCCAGCCGCTGAAAACTTTGGAAAAGCCGTCTGCACCGTAAGCAAGGCCGCCTATAACTGGGTTACCGGACTCTTCGACTGACAAGGAAATTTTCCCCGTCAGACGAAAGAAAGCGACGATGAAGGAGATCACGCATATGAATACCAATAAAGGGACCATGGGGACGGTTCCTTTGGCCCATGGACCAGAAGAACCGTCCCCATGGCGGATCCAGGTGACGAATGCCTGCGAACAGGTTCGGGAAGTCTTTGAAATGACCGGATATGATCATGTGGTTAAGATGGTGTGACAGGAACCGGGACAGCAGGGACGAACGGACGCGAAAAGGACTGTATTTTTATGAACTGACAGAATCGTGATGATGAATGCAAGACAGAACGCCCGCAACGAAGCACACAGCGTTTCATGAAATATGATTGCGCCTTCTGTGCCACAGAAACAGGATAACCAGTCCCGCAAGGCCGACCAGCCCACACCCTGCCCAGAGCAGCGGGTTTGCTTCGTCGCCGGTCTTCGGGATTTTTTTGTTCACAAGAGTCCCGCCGCTGTACAGGCGGTCGGTCGTTTTGGCATATTTTCCTTCATTGACATAGATGGTGCTGTAGCCTGCCATGGATTTTTCAACCACATAACAGGGATAGGCCGAGGCAATTTCCGCTGAATACAGCCATTCGGTTTCGCTGATCTTTTCCCGGGTAAATTTAGCACCCGGGTATTCTGTGCCATCCGACTGGTACAGGGTGAATTCGATGCCCCGCTCCTGCCCGCCGGACCACTGCTTGCGGAAGGAGAAGGTTTCCGGCACAGGGTTTTCGGCCGAGATGTAGGTGACGGCCACACCATCTGTGAACACAAAATACAGGGCATGATAGCCAGGCTCCAGGGAAGCCAGCTTCGAGGCCTTCAGCCGCAGAATCAGGCTGCCCTGATTCGTTTCATAGTCTTCCGGATCCACGGTTACCCGGTCAATCTCCAGCCGGTGGAAGTTTTTGTATGTGACCGCGTCATTGCTCTTCCGTTTGACCTGGAAAACGAGATCCTCCTGAGTGCCGGTGACCCATTTCATCCCATGGCCGGAAACGACTCTGTAATCGGGGTCTTCAATGAGGACGGGAAGCGGACGATCGGGATGGTAATGGGTGTAGCCATCGTTTCCCAGCAGCTGGGTCCAGATGTAATAGACGCCGACAGAACTCGCCATGGGGATATCTTCGGAATAGAGATCCTGATTCTTAGGCGGAGTGATGCCGTTGACGGCCGGGGAAGGCAGCGGGGCGGGGGTCGGTGTCGGATCATCGCCGCCGGGAGTGGCGGTGGGTTGGGGCCTTCCGGGGGTAGGTGTCGGGTCAACCCTTCCGGGGGTACGCGTAGGTTCAGCTGTCGGATCGCTGCCTTCGGGAGTAGCTGTCGGTTCGCTGCCTTCCGGGGTCGGTATCGGGTCATCGCCGCCGGGAGTGGGTGTTGGGGAGACTGCGGGACCATGAGGCTCGTCCTCCGGGATCGGGGCCACGCCGCCGCCGATGGCGTATTGGATGGTGCCTTCTTCCTTCGGCCGCGTATCGGGAATAATCAGCTCATGGATGAAGGCTTCCTCCACCAGCCCAGGCGCGGGAGAGGGCTGAGGAATCGTTGATTCCACTTCCACCAGGAAGCTGGCATCGGCGTATCCATCCGCAAACCAGACAGTGACCTCGTGCCAGCCAGGCTCCAGATTCTTCAGCCAGGCCGGCTGCAGAAGCACTTCCAGGCCGCCGTCAGTCATGCCGACAGGAATAAAGTCTTGGTTATCCTCCAGCTCTTCTTCATCATCCACGGTCAGGTTCAGGTAGCGGTCATAGGTTTCCTCATCCTGAACGGAACGGTGGAAATGGAGGGAGAGTTCCTTTTCGCTGGTCTTTTTCCAGGTCATACCCTCTTTGGAAACGTAATAATGGAAGGCCGTTTCGGCTCCGGCTTCGAGGTCCATACATTCAACATGGGAGGGATCGTTTTCGCAGACCCGCATGGCCCGCCCCGCCTCTGTCTCTGTGGGCGCTTCCAGAATGACCCAGTCGCCCCATTTGTGGCCAACGGGCGCCAGGGGCGTCCGGACGGTGGACAACTCAGTGAAGCACAGGGTGCAGTAAATCTTTTTTTCCGTATAGCCCTGTTCAGTGCAGGAACGGACGGTTTCAGTCCGTACCGCCGTGATATGATGACACACATCCCAGAGGGCCTTCACGGCGGTGTTGCCGCCAATCGTGATTTCTTCTCCGGGCTGGCGGACGTTCCCGCTGACCTCCCAGCCCGCAAAAAACTGCGTATCAGGATCAGGCGGCGTGAACTCACTTTTGGGAAGTTTGTAGGTCTTTTGCTCCTCCGGAACCTGAACCGCTGCCATGGTTCCTATGCCACCATTTCCGTCAAAGGTGACCTGATGTGTCACCTTCGCGTGATAATGGCAGACTTTGCAGATGTTGTTTTCAAAGACATGAGGTTCTTCTCCGGAAAGCATTTTCTTACAGGTCTGACAGTACATCAGATGCCCTTTTTCGGATATGATGGGTGTCGCTTGCGCGTGATCGCAGATTTCGATCACGGCCCAGCGGTTACGCCGGCCGTGGTTTTTCCGATCCTCCTTGTTGGCCGCGGTCATCCCTGATTCGCTGTCCCCCACTCTGACCCGGTAAGCGGGAGCCAGATCACAGGAAGCCACCTTCAGCGCTGTGGCTGCCGGCCCATCGTGATAGGAGATATAGGCATCCATATCCACGTTGTCCGCAAATACAGCGTTGGCGTTTCCGCCGTGGGCGATGACCGTTCCGCCAGTGATTTTCAGCACGCCGGAAAAAGGCACATCTTCCTTGTATTTCTTATATGTTTTGGAACCGGATTCCCTTGCATTCACAATGGAAAGGAGTGAAGTTCCGCCGTTTCCGATGCCTCCGCCGGTGTCGTTACCCACCGCGGACACCCTGCCGCCGGTAATGGTCACATGACCGCCTTTGCCACCGTGGGAGGCTGAAATGGTTTCCTCCTCTCCGCCGCCGATGCCGGCACCTCTTTTTCCGCCTTCGGCCTTCACTTCGCCACCCGCGATCTTTACTTCACCGCCCTGGTCGCCGCCTTTCCCGCCGCCTATGCCTGCCCCGCTTTCGCCTCCCGTAGCGGAAATCTTTCCGCCGTAGATGGTCACGTTGCCGCCATGGCCGCCGCCTCTGTAATATTCCCCGCCGCCGATGCCAGCGCCGCAGGCTCCGCCGGTCGCGGTTACACTGCCGCCGTAGATGGTCACGTTGCCGCCCTGACTGCCGGCGTATCCGCCGCCGATGCCGGCGGCATTGCAGCCGGCTGTGGCCCGTACGCTGCCGCCGTAGATGGTGACATTTCCGCCGTTGGCGTCCTCGCCGCCGCCAATGCCGGCGCCATAGTTTCCACCCAGGCCGGCCAGATCCCCGCCGTAAATAATGACCTCGCCGCCGCTGCCCCCGTCGCCGCCGCCGATCCCCGCGGCGGATTTGCCGCCCTGAGCGCCGACATTGCCGCTGTGCAGAATGAAGGTACCGGCGGCTTCCTTTTTATCCCCGCCGATGCCGGAATAGCCGGAGCTGCCGGAGGTGGAAATCAGCCGGCCGGTCTTTCCGCTCTGGCCCCAGACCGTCAGCGATGCGCCCGGCGTCAGGCGAATGCCCGGGTAGATCGTCAGGGTCGCCCCGTCCTGCAGAATCAGGTTGACATGACCGGATATGGTCATCCGGTAATCACTGATCTCCTGGGATTTCCGGACCACATACCATCCGCTTCCCTCCGGGCCAATGCCCCAGCCGCCCCGGACCGGCAGCGTGTCGAACCAGGTGTAGCTGTTGCAGTATCGGGTGGAGCCGTATTCATCGATGTAGGGGACAGATTTTGCTGAAGGCCGGTCGCTGAGGGTCACGGTCTTTCTGGAGATCTCCTCCCCGCATTTGCTGCAGCGGACCACTTCCTCATAGTGTCCGTCGGCATTCGCCGTGGCGGGAACCACTTTTTCCGCCGCCGGCGCTCCGGGTTCGTGACCGCCTGTGGCGGGAAGGGTCAGATCGTTCGACTGAACCTCCAGGATTCCCTGGCCGTCCAGGAAAAGCTTTCCGCAGTCAGCGCAGGTATAATAGGATTTTTTCCCTTCCTTTGTGCAGGTGGGCGCGATGCCTTCGGAAGGTCCGGTCAGCCTGTGCACATGATTTGGAAAATTCGTCTTCCACAGCCTGGCGGCAATATCTTCCGTGATAAAGTCCGAAAGGATCCACCCGTAGAATCGCCCGGCTTCACTGACGATGGGATTCTTTCCCGTGTAGACGACAGGGTTCATGTGGGCCGCGATTTCGCTGGGATAGCGTCCGCCCGAGACAAAGGTAAAGGCATTGGAGGAAATCTGCACATGGTTCGCGTGTCCGATGCGGACGGTGGGATCCGCGGGAATATGGACATGCTGAAAAGCGGTGAAGAAGCTTCGGACCCAGGTCTCCTTGTCCTTGTCCTTCGCCTCATAGTGGTTTTCAAAATAGGTTACCTGATCCCCTAACTTCATGGTAGGATACCAGTTGGCTTCGTCCACGGTGCTGGCGTTGAATGACCCGGCATACTGGGTGCCGTATCCCGTCAGCTTCGGCTGGGAGGACAGGATGACCATTTTCCCCCGGCACTGGTTCAGCGTTGGCATCTCCTCGTGGGTGCCCTGGGGATGATAAACATACTCCTGATATCTGGTCAGATGCTCCTTCACACGGGGATAGACATCCTTGTTCTGATCGTCCCCGGATTTGCCTTTGGTGCCGCTCTCCCGGCTCACGCAGAGGATCACGGTTTCCGTCGGATGCTCCTTCAGGAAGGCAGTGACGATCTTCAGCACTTCATCCAGCGAGAGTTCGCTCCACTCTCCGTTTTCCTTCTTGTCATAGCAGAAGAAACGTCCGTTGATGCCGGCGGACTGATGATCCCCGTGGACAAGCCACAGGTTTTTGCCATCGTCTTTTTCCTCCGATAAAACGACAGGACGATAATCGTAGGTGTTTGAAAGGCGCAGATCCAGGTAGCGTACGCCGGCCATCAGCTGCTCCCGGATGGACAGCTTCTGACAAACCGCGTAATTATGGTAAAGGGGAGAAACCACGCTGTAGGTGAACACCGCGTGCGTTGCGGAATCGTGGGTCCCCGGCAGATTGATTTCGGTAATCAGCCGCTCGCCGTCAATCCCGCTCATCCAGTTCACAGAGCTGAGACCGCTCAGATCCGACCGGGTGAACTGAGAACTGCCGGCCGTTTCCGCCCGTGCGGTGCCCACCGGCCACGACGCGATCGGCAGCAGAAGCATTGCGCAAAGAATCGCAGCCGCCCTTCTGATGATACTGGTGATGTCTTTTCCTTCCATACCCTGTTGCCTCCCTGCGCGCTCTCGATCACAGCACTGCAAAGCCAAGAAAAAAGTACTAAACGTAGAAACTATAATAATACAACGCATTTTGGCTGTCTGCAAGCATGTCAGGTGACAAAAAAGCAATCCAAAGGGACCATGGGGACGGTTCCTTTGGCCCATGGACCAGAAGAACCGTCCCCATGGCGGATCCAACTTTTTCCATTTTCGGACACCTCCGTATCATCTGCTTACAGGATACAGAAAAAGATGGAAGAAAACAAGTCATATATCGGCCCGCCCGGACATCAAAAAAGCCGCCCCGAAGAACGGCAAGCAAAAGAAAAAGCAGCATTCAGATTACCCTGAATGCTGCGGAGGAGATGCTGTTATTTGCTTGTTGGAATGGCGATTTTGATGGCTAATTGACCACCCAAAGCTTTAGCGATTCTCTCCAGTGTGGAAACGGATGGATTGGCTACACCACGTTCAATCTTGGAAATGTCAGACTGGTCAATTCCGGTTGCAGCTGCCAGCTGCTTTTGCGACATACCGCTCAGCGCACGCGCAGAAGCTACTGCTGATGCAGCAGCCTGATTCGCGGCAGGCTGTTCTTCTCGAACAGTAATCCCATCCTCATAGATGGTTTCTGTTTCAATGTCCAGATCGTCATTCCACATGATGCCATAGGCACCCATGAGCTTACCGGAAAGGAAAAGCTCACGATTTTCCAGCGCCCGAAGCTGAGGATACTTATCAAAGAGTGATGCCATGTCGTACTGCTTTACCTTGCCATCCTGGAAGACAACCTCCATGGCTGTACCATCCAGGAAACGCATGTCAACTGCTTTATTGAACATTCATTTCACCTCCCTGGTGGCTGTTCTTATCCATTAGCTTAGTCGAGAGGCGGCAGCTTTATGTACTGCTCGGTTTCCCACATCTGGTTCAGTTCTTTCTGATACTTCAGAATGAACTCTTTAACCAGAGCCTTAGCCTTCGGCGGGAATTCACCCTCCATGATTTCCCCGGTTGCGATCAGAAACGGAGCATCGAAGTCCTGCGTGATTGCGTGAATGTGCGGCGGATTATGTTCCTTATTTCGCAGGTACATCACGATGATGATTCCGTAAAAATGACTGATTGTTGGCATAGAAGCACCTCCATTCAGTCCGATACCATTATAGGGGATAAATCCCCTATTTGTCAACCACAATCTGATATCCTTAACCCTCATTTTCCAGAGTTTTTCCGACTAAATGCCAATATATGACAATTTTACTGCTCTCCAGAGCAGTTTTTGTTTGCTGGTTTTTCTTAACCAGACGTGCCCGTCACTATCTTTCTTCTCCGGTTCAGCATTTCCCTGCAGCTTGTTGCAGGAACCCTTCAGAAGATTATTTTATCGGATCTTTTTTACCGTTTCCTCACTGTGGTATGATTCTTTAACGAAATCCAGGTGGACAAGATTCTAAGCTGGGCCAACCGCTTTGGCGATGCAAGCTAAAGTCAAACATCTGGTGATCGCCCAGCTGGTTGACCGGATTGAGATCCGGAAGAACGACGGCTACGATATTACCATTCATTGGCGTATGACCCCTGAGCAGTTCCTTGGAAGGAAGAAAGAAGAAAGTGCCTGAAAACAGGCCGAAGCCCGCAGAGCTTAATTTTTCGAGCTCTGCGGTTTTTTTTCGTTTCAGAAATCAAAACGGAGGCTTGCCATCTGGGCCCCTTCGTGTATAATATTGTCAGAGTCCTCGAAAGGAGCGTAAACCAATGAACAACATGAAGGTTATCCGCTGATTAGCTGAATACAGGTGCATAGCAGCCAGAGGAGCGCAATCCTCTTGTTCAGTGTACCTTTTTGAGTAACTTCTGATCGTGGGAACCGCAGGATGCAGCCACAAAAAGGAGCTGCTTCGCTGCGGTATTTTTATGTCCATATTCACCGGCACAGTACAAAAAAACAAATAACACGTTGAGAATGGAGGTAAACCTTTATGGATAAGAAAACAGCAATGGAAAATCTGGCCCAGGCGCTACAGGAAAAGGATAGTTATAACGGGGCATGGCTCTATGCGGAAAAGGGCGAAATCATCTCCAAAGGAGCTCTTGGCTTCCGGGATCCCGAAGATACGCTGCCGATCACAGAGGACACGGTCTTTCAGTTGGCTTCGGTCAGCAAGACGTTTACGGCAGCGGCAATCATGCTGCTGATGCGGCAGGGGCTTCTCCGCCCGGAGAATGAGATCACGAAATTCTTCCCGGAGATCCCTTACCCGGGTGTAACGGTCCGGCATCTTCTGAACCACACCAGCGGCATTCCCGATTATTTTGACGACGCGGACTGGTTCATCAATATCTGGAAAGAAGAAAAACGGGTTCCGGGCAACGATGAAATCCTTCGCTTTCTCCGCGAAACCAAAGCAAAACCGTACTTCGCTCCCGGCGAAGGACTGCATTACTCCAATACCGGCTTCAACCTGCTGGCCCTGCTGGTGGAGCGGCTCTCCGGCATTCCCTATGAAGAGTTCCTGCAAAAGAACATCTTTGAGCCCGCCGGTATGAACTCTACCCGCTGCTGCCATATCCGCCGGGACGGCGTGCCGTTTGAGAACTATGCCCGGGCGACGGTATATGATGACGGCAAATGCGTTGCCGACATCGATTCCGCAGAGGACGGCGATGTGGTCGCTTTTGACGGGCTGAACGGCGATGACTACGTGTATACCAACATCTTCGATATGCTCCGCTGGGACAGAGCGCTGCGTGAGGGCATCATTCTCACTCCGGAAGAGCAAAAGATCATGTATACCCCCGGAAAGCTCAACAACGGCGAGGACGCCGTTTATGATGAGGACGACGGGTTGGGTTACGGTTTCGGATGGGCAGTCGGACACGACGGGGATTACGGGCTGGTCGTCAGTCACAGCGGCGGCATGCCGGGTGTCGCCACCTGGTTCGAGCGTTTCATCGACGCGGACAGGGTTCTTGTGATTCTCAGCTGCCGGGACTACAGGGACGTTAGAGCGTATCTGGGCTACTGGGACGGTATGGAAGCAGTTGCAAGGGACAGGGAGCCGGAACCCGTCGTCTCCATCGAGGATATCGCGGTCAAAGATCCAGACAAGTCGAAATGGGAAAGCTTCTGCGGAAAATACGAACATCCGGAAGAAGCCGATTTCATCGTCGATGAAGTCTTCATGAAGGACGGTGAGCTTTATGCGAATGCGATCGACGACGAGGGCGACGACCTTTCGTTCCGTCTCTATCCCATCGGGGAAAACGAGTTCGGCAGAAAGTGCGGCATGCTGAAGCTTACCTTCGGTGACGGCTACCTGATGTTTGATGATATCACCTGCAAAAAGCTGTAAATGAATTTATGGAGGAATCAAAAATGAAAGTCGAAATGATGCCTTGTTCAGAAGACGATACGGAGTTTATCGAAGAACAGGCGGACAATGCTTTCAATGCTATTGCACAACCTGATGAAGACGCAGAGGAAGAAGAATTTGTTTATACGGTCACCGATAAAAGCGGGAACCTTCTCGGCGGATGCATTTTGTCTGTAGATGCTCTGAGGACTGCATCGATCTATGACCTGTGGGTGGAAGAAGCGTTTCGCAGACAGGGTATGGCTTCTGCATTGATGCGGGAGGCTGAGCAAAAAGCAAGGGAACTTGGTTGCTGTCTCGCAATGGTCGGAACATTTGACTGGCAGGCAAAATCGTTTTACGACAAACATGGTTATATGCTCAACGACACGATGACAGATGTGCCAAAGGGGCATGAACACTATTTTCTAACAAAACGACTTGATTGCCCTTCCGCAGAATATATCCCGTCAAACTGCCACCAATATGAGATCAAACCTGGTGACGAAAAGGACGCAGAAATCCTTTCCGGCAAATTACATGAATATGACAGTGCCATTGCGCCTCGCGAGCATGAATACATCCCGCTGAGTAGAAAAATCACGGACGAAAGCGGAAGGATCATTGCCGGATTTGTCGGTGGTGTTGATGGCTGGAACGGCACAGATATCGATGCACTTTGGGTCGAAGAAAAGTACCGTAATCAAGGAATCGGCTCTCAGCTCCTTGGCGAGCTAGAGCGAGAGGTAAAGAAAAACGGTGCTGATGTTATGTTTATTGAAGCATTTGATTGGAATGTTGATTTTTTCAAAAAGAACGGATATGAAAGAGTAACCGGCATGCTTGAAGATTATCCGAAAGGTCATACCATGTATTGCCTGGAAAAGCCTCTATCCTGAGCTGGGCCAACCGCTTTGACGATGCCAGCTATGAAGCCAAGCATCTGGTAATTGCCCAGCTGGTGGACCGGATCGAGATCCGGAAGAATGACGGCTACGATATTACCATTCATTGGCGCATGACCGCCGAGCAGTTCCTTGAAAGGAAGACAGAAGAGAGTGCCTGAAAGCAGGCCGAAGCCCGCAGAGCTTATTTTTTCGAGCTCTGCGGGCTTTTTTTGTTTTTGGGAATATGGTATCATAGGCAGGTGATGGCTGGAAGGTCATCACTCCCAACTTTCAATTTAACCTTCCAACTGCCACATTGAATTCGGATGCGTATACCCTTATAGGAAACTCTTAATTCTTAATTATGGAAGGAGATTATGACAATGGAAGAAAAGAACATGCAGGAGCTGAAATTAGAGGAGCTGGAACAAGTTTCTGGCGGAAAGAAAGTGTATAATATTCGATCTCGAAAACCGATTGGTTGCGGTTGTGGTTCTACTGAATGGAATATTTATGGATGGGGCGAAAATCCGAGGGGTTACAGGATTGAATGTGTCTCATGTCATGCAAGGCATATTTATGACGGAGAATTCTGGCATAATTGGAACTAAGAACAACATTTTGGTTAATGAGGTACAAAGGTCCTAAGGCACAGAGATGGATAACACGATGATGTCCTATTACACCCCACAAGGAAAAAGAGCACGATCTTTCCTCTGAGACAGAAACCATGCTGGTAAACAGCTAACCCGGAAGTTGATAGTTCCAGGCGTTCTGCTGATCTGCAAGGATCGGCAGTTTTTTTCTTTACAAAACTAATGGTCGTTAGTATAATAGCTAACGTAAAAAAGTTCTCGAAGGAGGGCGTGCTGATGGAGCGAAAGGAAGAAATCATTCTGGCAACGTTGGAATTGGCATCTGAGAATGGATTGAAATCCATTTCCATGGCGCAAATAGCTGAAAAGATCGGGATCAAAGCCCCGTCTTTGTATAATCATTTCAAATCAAAGGATGAGATTGTCAAAGCGATGTACTGCTTTCTCAGGGAAAAAGCGATGCAGAATCGTTCTTCCGGGTTCGCTGATCCTGAAGAGTTTTCGTCAAAGGGCCTGGAACAGATCCTCTCAGAGTCCCTGACTGCATATCTGGGCATGATCACCGATCAGAATATGATGCGCTTTTTCAGGGTGCTTTATTCTGAAAGATCCATCAATCCTCTGGCAGCGGAGATTATGCTGGAAGAAACAGAGCACATGATCCGATCGACACGAAATTTGTTCTATGCGCTGGCGGTGCATGGGAAGATGAAAAACAGAGGTATTGATACAGCCGCGATGACCTTTGCTCTTACGGTCCATTCTCTGATTGATTACAGGATGGATATGATTACAGCCGGAAAGGCAGAGCGGTTCGGCGACGGGGAAACTCCTTATACAAAAGAACTGACAGCATTTATCCAATGGTTCAGCGAACAGAACGGAGGCGACATTCATGAACAGAAAGCTCATTAACTGGCTCGGATTAACCGGTGTTATCGCATTCATTTCCTATACGCTGGCGGTTGTCATATCTCCCTCCGCCTTTCCCGGATACAACTGGATGGAGCAGGCCGTCAGCGACCTGTCCGCGGAAAGCGCGCCGTCCCGGATGCTATGGAACCAGATCGCGGCCCTGTACAACATCTGCAGCGTGGTCTGCGCAACCTGCGTTTCCGTATACATCTCCGAAAAGAAGATTTCCACAAAACTGTTCCGGATCGGAATGCACCTGTTCACAATCATGAACTGGATTTCCAATGCAGGTTATACGATGTTCCCGCTGGCGGACAGCGGAAAGGAAATCGCATCCTTCCAGGAGATTATGCATATGATAGTAACAGCAGCTGTCGTGCTTCTTTCGATCGTTTCGCTGGTTTGCCTGATCATTGTCGGATTGAAAAAGGGCGGCATCCGGGGCATCGGGATCTGGGCAGCTATCGTCCTCCTTATGATGATGGTCGGTGCTGTCGGCCAGAAGGCAGTCCCCCCGCAGTATTTCGGCATTATGGAGCGTTTCAGCGTCTTTGCTGCTGTCGGCTTCAATGCGATATGCGGAATATACCTGTTCAGGGGCTTTGCAGATAAGACAGATCGTTATCAGATATCCAGATGAACCGGAAAACCGGAAGCTAGCCTCTCCAAAAAAGATGGCCGACTCGTTTTGAGCCGGCTTTCATTTTGCTTGATTTTGTTATGTTTTATGCCCGTGAACCTGCTTCCATCATGCAATGGAAATGTGCTGCTTCCAGGGCTTCATTGGCAGATGTCCGGAGAATGATCTTCTTAACAAGGGTGTCCAGTTCAGATCCCTCAGTATAATCCGCAGGCGCATAATATCTGATTCGCTGGTCCCGGAACATCTTCTGAACTTTTTCCTTTCGGCCTGTTTCAGGATTGTACACACCGATGGAGTGCCCGCCATTTACATTCACGAGCTTCATGCAGGGAATATTGGTATCGCTATCCCCGATATAGACCATGTTTCTGAAGGGAACACGAATCTGATCCGGCGGGAAATAGTCGTTTACTCCCGGGTCGTTCACATCCAATGTTCCTTTTTCAATCCGGAAAAGGAACTGGGTCTTGTTTGTGTAGTTGACCACCTGCGCTGGCCATTTGACCAATCCGCGGTCATTGAAGTAGAAAGAGCTGGCGTAGATTCGATCAAAAGCGCCGTTCTTTGCCATCTCCGTTCCCTCGATCATGAATCACATTCCCGGCGACGGCTTTATCAAATCCTTGGGCAAGATATTGAAGATGTGTGATATCGGCTTTTTCTATAACAATATTTGTATATGGTATCGCTTCTATTTGACAGTTCTAATAATCAATTATTCTGTATCCGTCTCGATTTTCTTTACTTATGGCTAAGCACAGGCATTCCTGTTGATTTTTCAAGCCCGATATGGTACGCTGAGAAAAACTTCAGGAGGGATTGTTTCATGAGTTATAAAGCAGCCATTATCGCCCTGTCGGACAACGCTTCCAAAGGAATACACGAAGATGTCAGCGGAAGCCTGATCCGGGAAATGATCAGTCAGGAAGGATTTGACGTATCGGTTCAGCTGCTGCTGAGCGACGATCCGGCGGAATTGAAAAAATCGCTAATCGACATCTGTGACAACAAAAAGGCAAACCTGGTGCTTACATCCGGCGGAACCGGTCTGTCCCAGCAGGATACCGCGCCGGAAGCGACGCTGGCGGTGCTTGAGCGTCAGGTGCCCGGTATTGCCGAAGCGATTCGCGTCGAATCCATGAAATACACCCCCAGAGGGATGTTCTACCGCGGCGTCAGCGGAATCCGTGGAGAGACGCTGATCATCAATCTGCCCGGCAGCCCCAAAGCCATCAAGGAGACGCTGGGCGTCATTCTGCCCGTCCTGCAGCATGGGGTCAAAATCGTCACCAGCAAGAACGATTAAGCAAATAAATGGATTCTCGCTCTCCCCCTGTTATGGGGGAGAGCGAGATCTCTTTTGGGTTTTCCCGATGAAAATCGAACTGCCGGGACGCTGATTTGAATCAATCGGCGCCTTCCTTCCAATTACACGATAAAGGGGACAAGAAAACTTGAATACTGATCAGGTCTCCGCGGCGGTTCTGGCCGGAGGTTACAGCAGCCGGATGGGACGCGATAAGGCGCTGCTGGAATGCGACGGGCATACGCTGCTGGGCATCCATGTTTCCCGCCTGAAAGCGATCGGGGTCGGAGAGATCCTGCTGTCAGGAACGCCCCATCAGGTTCCCGGAGCCCGGAACGTGGCGGATCTTTACCCCCATCGGGGTCCACTCAGCGGTGTACACGCGTGTATGCGGTGCGCCGCTTTTCCCGCCCTGCTGGTCGTGAGCGTGGATGTACCGCTGATTCCGGCGGATACCCTACGCCAGCTGATTCACGACCATAGCGGCGGCATCACCGTATTGGAACACGCCGGCCGGCTGGAACCGCTGATGGCCGTGTACAGCTGCGATCTGGCGGAAGAGGCGGAGCGCATCCTGAACTCTGACCGGCATGCCATCAGCCGGCTGTTTGATAACGCGCCTGTGCGACACTGCCCCTACCGGGATGACGAACGCCTGCTGTCCGGCTGCAACACGCCGGAAGAGTACACCCGCGTCCTGGCCTATCACTCTTCTCTCTCCATGGCAGCCAGGGACTGATACGGTTCACAGATTTCCATCAGCTGCTCATGGGTGCCCTCCGCGAGAATCCGGCCATCCTGCATGTACAGGATCCGATCCGCGTTTGCGATGGTTGAGAGCCGATGCGCAATGATGATGACGGTACGGTTGTGGCGCAGGTTGTCGATCGCCTGTTGAATTCTGGCCTGCGTCATATTGTCCAGGGCGGAAGTCGCCTCATCGAAGAGGATGATCCGGCTGTCCCGGAGGATGCAGCGGGCAATGGCCAGCCTCTGTCGCTGGCCGCCGGACAGATTGACGCCGCCTTCGCCGATCATGGCATCATATCCGCCGGGCATATTCTGAATATCCTCGTCGATACAGGCCTGCCGGCAGACGTTCCGCATCTCCTCATCAGTCAGATCCGGTTTGACCAGCTTCAGATTATCTCGGACAGACATACGGAAAATATATGGGTTCTGGGTAACTACTGTCATATTGGCCCGAACGGCATTCCGGCTCAGTTCCTGCATATCGATTCCGTCAAAAAGGATCCGACCGTTGGTGGGATTATACAGCCTTGAAAGCAGGTTAAACGTCGTGGTTTTTCCGCACCCGCTCTTTCCCACCAGGCCGACCATTTCGCCGGGATGGATGGTGAAGCACAAATCTTCCAGCACCTTCGGATACTTCCTGTCCTCTGGATGATAGGAAAAGCGGACATGCTCGAAGGTAATCTCGCCCCTGGGATCGGGCAACTCCTTTTCTCCAAAATGCTCTTTGGGAAATTCCGGGCTGTTCAGCAGGGCGTGGACTCTTTCGTTGGAAACATTGAAATCCGCGATGGAATCCATAAAATTGCCGATTACCTTGATGGCGTTCGGCCCCAGATCAGAATAATAGTTGTAGAGCACCAGGGCTGTTGACATGGACAGCCTGCTCTGAGAGGTCAACCAGGCTAGCAGGGTGATCATGGCGAAGGAACCGACCTCGCCGATTTCCCAGCGGAAGAGCTTTGATCTCCAGGAGCGGGTCTGCATAAAGAGCCGCTTGTCGTTGGCGGCGTTTATCCGCTCTTCCAGCTCGCCGGAAAACCGTTTTTCACAGTTCATCAGCTTTACATCCTTTTCGCCCCGTACCATTTCTCCCACCAGGCCGGAGAAACGCTCGTTGGCGATCCTGTAAACGCGGTCATCCTTATACAGCCTTTTAGTTCTCCGGTATTCCAGCAGGTACTGGGTGCCCAGGATCACGATGACAAAGAGGGCGATCAGCGGATGAACGATCACCATGGCACACAATACGCCGATGTAGTTCAGTGCCTGGGTGATCATATCGGCAATATTGTTAAACCCGGACGCGATCCGCTGGGTATCGGTTGTGATCCGCTGAATAAACAGGCCGCTCCCCTTCTCATCCATGCACTGGCTTTCCACCCGCAGAGCGTTGTCCACCAGATCCTTTTCCAGGTTGCTCAGCGTCCGGGCATAGGCCCGGTTATATCCCTGGTTGCTGATCACCAGAAACAGGTTTCGCAGCAGCTGGATGATCATCAGTGCCAGGGCGGTATAGATCACGCGGGTGCCTTCATGCTGGGTATAGGAGACAATGATCCTGGCGCTGACGATCGGCGCTACGATACCCAGCCCTGCGCTGATCATCTGAGAGATGAGGGAAAGGCCCAGGGTTTTCCGGCTGTCGACCGTGTATTTCCAGGAAAACCGAATATTCTTCCATGTTGTGTTATAAAGCGTGAAGAAGAAATCAATCCGGTTCTGATTCTTTTCATACCGCCAGACGGGCGTGTTTCTGGCCCGCTCAGCCAGAATGTTCAGAATTTCGCTGCTTTCGGCAAAGGGATTTACCGATTCTCCGGCGACGGTCAGATACGTGACCAGATTCCCGCTTATCTTCCGGTAGCTGATCGTGAAGGCGGCGTCTTCTCCAAGGCGTTCCCGGTAAATCAGCAGAACTTCTTCCAGCGCAAGCCGATAGGCCAGGCAGATTTTTTCTTCAATGCCCGCGCGCTCCAGTTCCGTTTTGCCGGCCTCAACCACCCGAACGATTTCCTCGTTCGTCAGTTTTCCGCGATACTTCATGGATTCTTCTCCTCCGCTGCGTCAGGAATCAGGTTTTCCCGGAAAAAACTACCGGATCTCCAGCTTCACCAGGTTTCGAATGATTCGTTTGGAATTGGAATCCCCAAAGACGATTACCATCACGCCGGACTGATCCGGCTCCATCCCCTCGATTTTCTGATCGTTCATGGCAACTGCCAGGTAGACCCGTCCTGCTTCCCGAATTTCATCGCCTGAATATTCCGCGGAGTACTGGTCCGCCGCGGTAGCAGTCATCCCGGTCACCCGATCCGGATTGTATTCGCGTTCCTGCAGCAGCGTTCTGACTTCTACCCCGCGGTAACTGTTCGAAATGGCTTCGCCTTTTCCGCTGACCGTCTCTCCGAAGAATTCTCCCCGATCCAGCTGAGAGACAGGAATCACGAATTCCTGACCTTGAACAATCAATCGGACAGAGCCCGCCTTTTCCAGCTCCAGCTGCTGATTCCGCACCTGGAATCCAACAATAAGAACCGTCGCGATCAGCACCAGGAGAACGGCCAGCATGATCCATCCATACTTTTTAACCGTCATATTCAGTTCTCCTTTCCCGCGTCTTCCGGTTTGGGTTTCTGCATCGCGAACCTGCCGACTGCTTTCTGCAGCCTGGAGGAAACCAGCTGGGCCAGCAGACCGCCCAGCGCGCCGGACAGGGCCGCCAGCAGCAGCCACAGCAAAAGGCTGATCCCGGCAAGATGGAACACCAGCAGATTGCTGATCACTGCGCTGACGATGCAGGACAGTATTCCGGCCACGAAACAGAACAGAGGATGCTGTTGTTTAAGGATCAGCGACAGTCCGTCAATGAGCAGGCCAGGCGCCACATAGCTGAAGATTGCCAGAGCACCCTGATAGCCGGAGAACCCCAGCGCCAGGGCAAGCAGCGCCTGAACCAGGCTCATTACCGTAGCGGCAAACGGGAACGGCGCGATTCGCTTTCCGATGATCAGGAAAGCCAGAGAAAAGCCTGCAGCCGTACTGCCGCCGGGAATACGGAAGAAATCGGTCAGCCCGTTTGTGACCGGAGAAATGATCCTTTTGACCACCAGACTCAATGCGACGCAGATGGCCAGAAAGGCCAGATCCCGCAGGGTTGCTTTTTTCATGCTTCAGGGAATCTCCTTTATCAATGATCTGTCAGGGATGGTTGTAACAGTGCTTTCGCAATCTTCTCCGGGAGAGAATCCCGGTTATCCATGGTCACGGGGAACACCCGCACCCCTGGATGATTTTTGATAAACGCATGCCAGGACTGATCCATTCGCAGCGCGCCAAGAACGGGAATGTTTCCGTCCAGGCATTGCAGAACCTCCCGGTGAAAACAGTCCAGTCCTGCTTCCAGATGACCGCATTCATCCATCAGGATGATTCCTTCGGGGTGCGATCGGGCTTCCTGCAGCAGGGAGGTGGCCAGGCTTTCAAACCGATCCGGAAGAAGCCTCATCCGTCCATCCTGCCGGAGGGCAATCCGATGTGCGTTATCTGTCCAATCCGGATGGGATGGAGGAACCATGCAGAGAGAAGATGAATCCGGATCCCCATCCTGGAAAAGGGTCAGGAATCCGTAAGGCGTGCGCCTGAGGAGCTTTACAGCATTCCGGATCGCCAGGGATTTACCGATTCCCCGTTCGCCGATCAGAAAAATATGCACGCCTCCGGTTCTCCTTTCCGCTGGATTGCATCCCGTTCCGTTCTTTATCTGGACAATCAGATGATACCCCTTTGGGCAAAGAAGCGCAACTTTTTCCCGGAAATCGTGTTTTTCTCACTGATCTCATGGAAAAGGACAGTCCGAGACCACAGGAATTTTCTTCAGAAAGACGGAAGTTGCCTTCCTGGAGATTACAAACCTGTCAATTGCGCCGAATTTCCGTATACGGCAAGACCAGATCGCTGGGCAAGTCTGCTCGGAATCGTAAGCAATGCTTCCACCTTGAGAGGCTTATTGATATACATGTTGATTATATTGACTTTTCAGCACTTTTATATGACAAAATCCGAGGCCTTAACCTCGGACTTTGTCGACAGTCTGACAGGATCACCTTCATGGTGGTCCTGTTTCGTTATGCAGGCACGGAGTGTCTGCATCCCTGATTTCGATATTGCACGAATGCATTGGAGAGGAGTTCGACTGGTTTGTTTTGTGAAGATACGGCTGGGATCAGGGCAGATTTATCTGAACATACTCCATTTTATTATCGGAGCGGCGCGATCGCATCCAATATGGTTTTTTCCAATGCCTCCCGGCCATAGCTGTCCACGGCTGCCTTGTTTTTTTCTCCATGGGTCAGGTTTCCGGCACCTCCGATACAGCCGTTTACACAGGCCATGCCCTCAATGAAATTGGCATCCAGTGCATTTTTGCTCTTTTTCAGCAAGGCCATTCGGCATTCCTCGATCCCGTCGCAGGCACAGGCCTTCAGCTCAAAATCGTCCAGGTGCTGTTCTTTCAGTCCTTCGGCCACAGCATCGGACAGGCCCCCGCTGCGGGCAAAGATGCGGCCAAAATAACTGGCGTTGTCCAGTACATCTTCCGGAAGGGATGTGATGTCGATATCCCTGCTGTCCAGGAGCGCCTGCAGCTCTTCAAAGGTGATGGCGGCATCCACATAGGGCTTCACATCTTCCAGCTGAACTTCAGCCTTTTTCGCGGTGCAGGGCCCGATAAAAACGATTTTGACGTTTTCTTCATGTTCCTTGATGTATCTCGCAATCGTGGCCATGGGTGACAGATTGTGCGAAATATAAGGGACAAGCGCCGGGAAAGCGGTTTTGACATAACGTACGAACGCCGGGCAGCAGGAGGATGTCAGGAATCCCTTTTCAGTCAGTTCTTTTGATTCTGCCTGGGCTACCATATCCGCGCCAAGGGCGGCCTCCACCACGGTGTAAAAGCCCAGCTGCTTGATACCAGTAATCACCTGTCCCAGTTTGGCATAATTGAGCTGGCTGCCGATGGCAGGCGCAACCAGGGCATAGACCTTGTAACGGGTATTCCCCTGGCTTTTTTTCAGCATATCGATCACGTTGATGATAAAGGACCGGTCTGAAATCGCGCCGAAGGGGCACTGATATACGCATGCGCCGCATTGGATGCACTTTTCATCATCGATACAGGCGGCATTCTCCTCGTTGATAGAAATGGCCTTGATTTTGCAGGCATTCTGGCAGGGGCGCTTGCGGTTCACAATAGCACTGTAGGGACAGACTTTGGCGCACTGGCCGCATTCCACACATTTGGTTTTGTCGATATGCGCCTCGTGTTTATAATCAAAAGAAATCGCGCCGCGTTTGCAAACGTCCTCACACCGGTGAGCCAGGCAGCCCCGGCAGGAATCTGTGACCTGATAGCCTATGGCAGGGCAGTCATCACAGGCAATATCAATTACCTGAATAATATTGCCACTGTTTCCTCCGCCCATCGCCAGTTTGACGCGCTCGGCCAGAATGGCCCTTTCCTTGTAAACGCAGCAGCGCATAGTGGGGACTTTGCCGGGTACAATCATTTTGGGAATGTCCAGCACGTTTTCCAGCAGGGTATCATTCCAGGCCTGCCGGGCTACCTCCCGGAGCACCTTGTATTTCAGATGCTGTACCTTGGTATCAAACTTCCGCATAATGACTCCTTAAAAATAACTGACTTTAATGCGTTTCCCCATCTTTTTCAAAGCTTCCGACAATTCCTGCACCAGGTTCATCTTGATATTGAAATTGATGGGAAGGTCGGGATTCTGGTGGGCCGGATTGATGGCTTTGCCTACATAGAAATTGATATCGGTGGCTTCTTCAAACAACAGGCGGCTGATGAGGGAGGCACCGTCCTTCCCGAAACTCCAGTCTTCATAGTGTTTATTCTCACCGATATAGTCCTTGGCATATTCGACAACCCGGTTAACGGTAATCACGCCTTCGGTCACCAGATCGACCCCTTCCAGATAAGCAATGGGCGGGATGTCCCCCGTGAAATCCAGTGAGGCGCGCAGCGGTTTGTTCAGCCATTTTGCCGCAATGGAGGAAGTGGTGCCGCCGCAGATGATATGCTTGCCTTCCTTGGCAAAGAACAGGCTCATCATCCGGTCGCCGTCGTCCCGGTTGCTGGGCGGGCCGAAAAGCATATTCATGGGCACACGCCTGCGGACGCGCACCACGCAGGATGTGGCGTCGTCGCCAGGCTCCCCGCCGTAAAGCTTGTTGCACTCATCCACCAGCAGGGTGGACAGGTTCTTTGCCGTGTATCCGCACAGGCTCATGGCTTCCATAAATTTGATGATATCTTCCCGTTTCCAGCCGAAGTTATAAGCCATGCCGATGCCGGCATGCGGACAGCCGTCGCTCATGGCAATAAACACGTCGTCCTCCTGAAGCCGGATCAGTGAGCGGAAGATCTGCTTTCCGCCGATGGTGGTCTCCGTACGCGGATATTCCCAGTTTTCTCCGTTGCGCAGCACAATCACCTGTGGATTGTCATACTGGATCAGTTCCGCGGTCTGGCTGCGGATCAGTCGGATAATGGTAAAGGTGGAATAAGCCACGCCGCGCACGGAACACACCGGCAGCGTGGCGGCGATGGTTTCCACGCATTCCTCAATGGACAGCCCGGCAGCCAGCATGGTGGAAATGATTTTACTGGTCAGCGTGGACAGAATACTGGCTTTTACCCCGCTGCCCAGCCCGTCCGCCAGCACGATGACTGTGGAGCCGTCTTCCTGCTCCACGACCTCCACATGGTCTCCGCAAAGCTGTTCGCCTGCGTGATTGATGCTTTTATAGCCGATATCGCAAGTCAGATCATTCATTGGTAATGGACTCCTTCAGCTTGGACAGGGCAATTTTGGTTTCGGCGGCGGTTTCACCCAGCAGGCTCGCAATTTCCTGCACAATGCGCATTTGCTTATCCACCACCTTGTCAGCCACTTCAACCGTCTGGCGGCTGATTTCCTCCCGCTGCCGGCGGGACTCCTCTTCCTCGCTCACATCACGCATGATGCACAGCAGCATCCGTCCTTCTTCGGCAGGTACGATGGTCTGCTGGATCGTGCAGCCGTACTCTGCCAGATAACTCCTCTGGTGGAAAATACCGCGGCCTGTGTTCTGCACCTTGATAAACGGTGCGGGATCCAGAATACGCACCACCTGGTCGCCCAGCACGGCGTTCTCGGAACGCAGGTTCAGGATTTTGAGGGCGGCCGGGTTAATCTGCTGCACCTCCAGCTGATCGTTCAGCATGATGATGCCGTTAGGGCTGTTGCGGGCAATGGTATCATTGACGTTTTCCGCCTTTTCCATCAGGTAAGGCAGGCACATGGACACATCCGCCTTGCCCTGATAAATGGCAATAGCTTTTTCCCGGCAGGAATTATACCCGCAGGAGCCGCAGTTCAGTTCCTGGCTGGGTTTGAACTTGCCCATCTCCCGCAGGATATCCCGGATCTCATCTTCGCTGGGCATGGCGGCACGCTGGTCAATGGGTTCGAAGTGCTTGCGCAGCTGCCGGATTTCCGGCTGTTCAATATTGAAGTCCCTGGCCCCTGCGTACCCGGATATTGCCAGATAGTCCTTCAGCGGACTGTGGCCGTACTTCTCCATAACCGGGCCGCCGGCGCAGCTGCCCGCGCAGGCGCTCATTTCGATGAAGCAATGATGGATATTCCCCTGCTCGATTTCCCTGAGCGCCGCGATACAGTTTTCCACACCGTCCACCGCCAGATAGCTGAACCCCGGCGCGTCCTGTGCCATGGTTTTCAGGATGCCGCCCGTCGTAGGGAAAAACCTGGCCAGGCTGTTTTCATCTGAACGCTTATCCTGCTTTATTTCCACGCCCTCTTTTTTCATCCAACTGGTCAGTTCTTCATACGTCAGCACCGCATCCACAATGCCTTCATAGTATTCCGCTTCATCCTTTTTTGCCACGCAGGGACCGATGAACACCGTTTTCGCATTGGGGAGGCGGCGTTTGATATCCTCACAGTGGGCCTGCATGGGCGACAGTACGTCCGCCAGGTACGGAAGCAGCTTGGGGAAATACTTCTGGATCAGCAGATTCACGGAATGGCAGCAGGAAGAAATGACTACATCCCGGTCCTCCTGCGACAGAATGCGGTCGTATTCCCGCTTGACCAGCGTGGCTCCCAGGGCGGTTTCCTCCACATCATAAAAGCCGAGCTTTTTCAGCGCTTCCTGCATGGCTTCGATACCCACGCCTTCATAGTTGGCTACAAAGGACGGAGCCAGAGAAACCACCACCGGGTCGCCGCTCTGGATCAGCACCTTCACCTTTTCGGTTTCATCCACAATCTCCTTGGCATTCTGCGGGCAGACCACAAAGCAGCGCCCGCACAGGATGCACTCGTTGCCGATGATATGGGCCTGGTTGCCGGAAAAGCGAATGGATTTCACAGGGCAGTTGCGGATGCACTTATAGCAGTTTTTGCAGTTGGATTTTTTCAGCGTCAGACAATTCGGCATTGCTTACACCTTTGCTTTAATTTCTTTTTCAAAGAAAGAGGAAACGGTTTCAGGTGATACGGAAAAGAATTCTCCGTCCACTGTGACGCACACACCCTGCTGGCATTTGCCCATGCAGAAAGTGCCGCCCAGTTCAATTTTGTCGTTCAGGTTTTCTTTGGCAATCAGGTCCTGAAGCTGTTCCACCACGGAACGTGAACCTTTGATATGGCAGGAGGAACCGATACATACTGTAACTTTCATACGCTTTATCTCCTCGTTTTTTGTTGCGCCCTGTCCGGAAAAAGGGGAGCGATGCTCCCCGCCGGAAAAATTAATGATATTCCACTACATTAGCCCAGGAGAGCAGGAATTCCCGTTCCTTTTCATTTCCCTTCACAGATTGGCTGGCTGCCACGATGGGCATCCATTTCTGCACATACTGCATGGGAGTACCGCTCTTTTCACAGAAAAGATTCAGGTATTCCTTTGCCCCGTCAATATCTCCGTTCAGCCAGAACAGCAGATACGTCCTCGCCACATCGGCGGAGGCGTTGCCCTGGGTTACGTGACTCCAGTCGATGATATAGGGGGTGCCGTCCTCACTGATGATTACGTTGGAGGGCCAGAAATCGCCATGGCACACTTTGTTATGGGAAGGCATGCCTTCCAGACGGGCAAGCAGGTCATAGCGCGTCGTAGCGTCAAGATCGGCCTGGCTGATTTTCCGGGACATTTTGTCCTTGAGCCGGTTCAGCATCGGACAGGTTTTACTCTGCACTTCCATCTGCAGATCCACAAACATATTCAAATATTTCGACTTGCTGTCCGGATCTTCCTTCATCAGCTGGGATAATGTTTTCCCCTGGATGAACTCGGAGAGAATGGCCCATTTGCCCTCGATCATTGTAACGCCAAGGATCCTGGGAACATGCAGCCCGATCCCCTCGATCCGCGCCTGATTCAGCGCCTCATTGAGAATGTCCGCCTTGGAATAGTTTTCGTTGAATACTTTTACGCACTGGTCCCCATCCCGATAGATGGTCTTGGCGTTGCGCACAGCAATGACACGATCAAGATTCATGTTTTTTTCCTCCTTCTCAGTGCTTCCGGCCGGGACGGTAAGCCTTTTTTACTGCGTCGTCTTCCAGAGAGGCAATATCATCTGCGGTAGGCTTGGGCGTTTCGGTAAAGTGTTTTTCTCCGTAGTATGCGTTCAGATACATCTGCCTGATTTCGCTCATCAGGGGATAACGGGGATTGGCGCCGGTGCACTGGTCATCAAAGGCCTGCTCTACCATAGCGTCCAGCCTGTCAAGGAAATCTTTCTCATCAGGTACATAATCCCGGATCGCGGGTTTGATACCCACATAAGCTTTCAGGTCGCTGATCATTTTGATCAGCCCTTCCAGCTTCTCTGTGTCGTTGCTGCCTTTCACGCCCAGTGCTTCCGCCACCTCTGCGTAGCGGCGCAGTGTATGGGGATGGTCGTACTGCGGGAAGGTGCCCATCTTGGCGGGCACTTCAGCGGCATTGAAGCGCAGTACTTCTTCGATCATCAGCGCGTTGGCGACACCGTGCGCAATGTGATGGAACGCGCCCAGTTTATGCGCCATGGAATGGCATACCCCCAGGAAAGCGTTGGCAAAGGCCATGCCTGCCATAGTGGCCGCGTTGGCCATCTTTTCCCTTGCTTCCACATCGGTGAGACCGTTGTCGTAAGCCCGGGGCAGATATTCGAAGATGGTTTGCAGCGCTTTGATCGCCAGGCCGTCAGTGTAATCCGTGGCCATCATGGAGGCGTAGGCTTCAAGCGCGTGGGTCACGGCATCGATGCCGCTGGCTGCGGTGAGGCCTTTCGGCGCGGTCATATGGAAATCAGTATCGATGATCGCCATGTTGGGCAGCAGCTCATAGTCGGCCAGCGGATACTTTACTCCGCTCTTTTCATCGGTAATGACGGCAAAGGGCGTCACCTCACTGCCGGTGCCGGCGGAGGTGGGGATAGCAATGAAATAAGCCTTCTCGCCCATCCTGGGGAAGGTATATACCCGCTTGCGGATATCCATGAAACGCATCGCCATGTCCTGGAAATCCACTTCAGGGTGCTCATACAGGACCCACATGATTTTGCCCGCGTCCATGGCGCTTCCGCCGCCCAGGGCGATGATCACGTCGGGCTGGAACAGGCGCATCTGCTCCGCGCCGGCCTTTGCGCACGCCAGGGTGGGATCGGGGGCTACATCAAAGAAGGTAGCATGCTGGATGCCCAGTTCGTCCAGCTTATCCGTAATGCACCTGGTGTTGCCGTTCTGATAAAGGAAGCTGTCCGTGACAATAAAAGCCTTCTTCCTGCCCATCACGTTTTTCAGCTCATCCAGCGCCACCGGCAGGCAGCCCTTCTTGATATACACCTTTTCCGGTGTGCGGAACCACAGCATGTTCTCTCTCCTTTCAGCCACGGTCTTGATATTCAGCAAATGCTTTACGCCCACATTCTCCGATACGGAGTTTCCGCCCCAGCTGCCGCAGCCGAGAGTAAGGGAAGGAGCCATTTTAAAGTTGTACAGGTCGCCGATACCGCCCTGGGAAGAGGGGGTGTTGACCACAATGCGGCAAGTCTTCATCCGGGCCGCAAAAGCATCCAGCACTTCCGGCTTCTTCTGTGTATCTGCATACAGGGAAGCCGTATGGCCGTAACCTCCGTCGGCAATCAGCCGTTCCGCTTTGCTGAATGCGTCTTCAATATCCTTTGCCCGGTACATTGCCAGCACGGGACTCAGTTTCTCATGCGCGAATTCTTCCGACAGTTCCACAGATTCAACTTCTCCGATGAGCACCTTGGTTCCTTCCGGCACGGTGACACCGGCCAGTGCCGCGATTTTGCAGGCGCTCTGGCCGACGATTTTCGCGTTCAGCGCGCCGTTGGTCAGGATCGTATGGCGCACCTTATCCAGATCAGCGCCTTTCAGGAACCAGCAGCCCCGGGCAGCAAATTCGGCACGAACCGTTTCGTAGATACTGTCCAGCACGATTACGCTCTGTTCGGAAGCGCAGATCATGCCGTTGTCGAAGGTTTTGGAATGAATGACAGAATTGACCGCCAGGACCAGGTTGGCGCTGTCGTCAATCACTGCCGGCACGTTTCCGGCGCCCACACCCAGGGCAGGTTTACCGCTGGAATACGCTGCTTTTACCATGCCGGGGCCGCCTGTGGCCAGGATGATATCGGCATCCCGCATCAGGGTGTTGGTCATCTCCAGGGAGGGAACATCGATCCAGCTGATGATGCCTTCAGGAGCGCCGGCCTTTACTGCCGCATCCAGTACAACTTTCGCGGCGGCAATCGTCGCTTTCTTTGCCCGGGGATGAGGACTGAAGATAATCCCATTGCGGGTTTTCAGACAGATCAGGGCCTTGAAAATAGCTGTGGAGGTAGGGTTGGTTGTGGGAATCACCGCCGCCACCACACCGATGGGCTCTGCGATCTTCCTGATGCCGAAAGCCTTGTCTTCCTCGATCACGCCGCAGGTTTTGGTATCCCGGTAAGCGTTATAAATATATTCACTGGCATAATGATTCTTGATTACCTTATCTTCCACCACACCCATACCGGTTTCTTCCACGGCCATTCTGGCCAGCGGCACCCGGGCCTGATTGGCTGCCGTTGCTGCAGCCAGGAAGATCCGGTCCACCTGTTCCTGCGTGTAGGCGGCGAATACCCTCTGCGCTGCGCGCACCCGGGCGATAGCCGCCTCCAGCGCTTCCACACTGTCCACCATGTCAAATGCTTTGGTTTCCATACTGTTCCTCCTCTTCCTGTTTTATGCCTCACTGGCTGCCATATGGAGATAAGCCAGCGATAAGGCAATGTCTTCCTGCTGTACTGTCACACCGGACGGCACTTGAATCTGTACCGGTGCTAAATTAAGAATCGCTGTCAGCCCGGCGGCAACCATTACATCCGCGGCTGACTGGGCCGATGATGCCGGAACCGTCAGGATGCCTGCCTGCACATGTTGCGAAGCGCAGAACCCTGAGAGCCGATCCATGGGATACACCGGAATACATCCATGACGGTCAGGCAAAGCGGATGCTTTCTGATCAAAGGCGGCGACGATCTTCATACCGTAATCCGCAAACCCGTCATACTCCATCAAAGCGGATCCCAGTTTGCCCGCCCCGATGATCACCGCTGAAACGGGTACGTTCACTCCCAGTGCCCTTTCCATATCCCTGCGGAGAGCTGATACGGGGTAACCCACCTTGGGAAGCCCTTCTGCGCATACGCTGGCCAGGTCCTTCCGCACCTGAACCTCGCCAAGTCCCAGATCTTTCGCGATCTGCGTGGCCGAAATTTTGTCCGTATTCGTCCTGCGGATATACCGCAGATACATAGGCAGCCGCCCCAATGTCGCTCTGGAAAGTGTGCCTTGCAAAGGATCATCCTCCTTTCGATATGCATTATATCGAAATGTTTTTCCTTTGCGAATTACCAAAACCGTATAATCGGTATATCAGAATCGATAACCGGTCATCGATATACGAAAAAAAGCTTTGCAGCCAGCGGAGGGCAGCAAAGCTTTTTCAGTGGCTATCTCATTTTTTCTCTGCCAGGCAGGCACGCCTGGAACGGGTCAGTTCCGTAATAAAACGCTTATCCAGCTCTGTCAGCGAATAATCCCTGCGACGGATGAGCACATCCCTGTATACCCGCTGATGATCCGCACACTTTCGCTGCACCAGATGCATCCGCTGCAACATCCTCTCCGGCAAAGGAGACACCCACATATATGTTTCCGGGTTTTCCGTCAGCAGATCAAACTGGCTTCCGCGCTCAAAGACAAAGATACGTCGTGGCATCTGGGGCAATTCCTCGTTTTTAACGGCTGAAAGAGGCAAAGAGGGCACATAAGGGTCAGCATGCGCAATCTGGATATAATTATGAAGATCCGGGAAGCGGATGCTGTCCAATGCGGCCAGGGTGCTGTCCTCACGCATAACCAGGACATATTTGAATTCCGCAACGATTTCACCTGCCAGCCCTTTTTCCTCCAGCATCTGCCTGAAGTATCTGTCATAGCCTGCCGCATAGCGGATAATGCCCAGGTTGTATCCAACTTCCAGAATGTTTTTCACGGCCTGCAATGCGTTGGTTTCCTGATAAAAAATTTCCGCATCCTCCCTGCCCAGCGTTCGGGAAAAAGCGGCGAAAGCGTCTGAAATATAGCTGGCTCTGGGAACAGAAATGGAAAAACGCTGCTTTGCGGTTCTTTTTTCTTTGTACAGGCTTTCTATTTCATCTACCTGTTCCAGGATCTTATGTGCCTGACTGACAAATAACTCGCCATCCGGCGTCAGCATCATGCCCCTGGAAGAGCGGCGGAAAAACTGTATACCCAGTTCGGCTTCCATCTCCCTGACCACTCTGCTCAGATTGGGCTGCGCTACGTGCAGCTCTTCAGCCGCTTTGTTGATGGAGCCGTTTTCTGCAATACATACCACATATTTGAGATGGAGGATATTCATTCATTTCTCTTCCTGAACCGTTCAGCTGGTTCTGTTTGTCATTTTCCGGCGGGTTACTGCGGGGCTTTTCCGTGTTACTTCCCCGGCCGGATCAAAATATGCGTATAAAGAATAATCCCATTGCTATTATACAGTAGTCCCCGTCATCCCGCAAGGATCACTGTTGTCATGGCCGGGGACAGCAGCCACATCAAGACCAGACACTCTTGTCTAATCACCGAAGGCATATTTTTTCAAGTACACAACCAACTTTATTTTCCGAGTTTCATTGCAAGTAAATGATTAATCTATCTCCTGAAATCGGCCACGGAAGCAATCTGTCCATTCTGGTGCAGCGCGGCGAAATGCACAGCATCTCCTGTCATTTTGCTGCGGACCGAGATTGCTTCTCCTTCCTTACACTGGGACATAAAGCAGATCTCCATTTCCCTCGGGGAAAAATCCCGCCAGAAACTGCTGTCACAGGCATCCTGGAACATGGCAATATAGCGCAGGTTGTTCATATGCCGGTTTACATCAAGGTCGGATGCCCGGACTGTACGGATATAACGCTCTTCCGTTCCGTCCGCTGTCTTCTCAATTCCGAGGAAATCCGGAATATCATTCGGGACATCTTCGGCAAAATTCTCCGGAAAATCGACTGCGGTCAGGCGCAGCGGACGCTGCCTGGCGAGGCTGAACACACAGCACTCCAACTTTCCGCAGGCGGTGATTTTTCCATGTTGTAAGATTTCGATGTTTTCATTCACCAACACCGGCTGCCGGTATGGCTCCATCCAGGCACGGAGTGTCAGTTCTCCACGGTAGTCCATCTTTTGTTTCAAAACGACATGATATCGGGTATAGATCCAGCCTGCTTCATATTTCTGCGGCAGGACATCGTTCCCTTTGTCGATTGAATGCAGATGCCAGGTGTGGATGTTCTGGAAATAATACATTGCACCGCGCAGACCGATCAATCCGTCATCATCTGCGTAATGATACTGGGGTAAGTCTTTTTGGATAAAAGGCATCGCTGGTCTCCTTCAGTTGATTCGTAATGATGGATCAGAATATTTAAATCTGCTAAAGTCGGATCAGCCCGCCCAGCTTTTTTTCATGGTCAGAATATTCTGTCCGTCCTCATAGCGGTACAGCATTTCATCCATGCTTTTTTTCACCATATAGATACCCAGCCCGCCAATCTGCCTTTCCTCCGCGGAAAGGGTCACGTCCGGATCCGGTTTCTCCAGCGGATTATAGGGAATACCGCGGTCGATGAGCGTAATGGAGATGGTGTCCGGCTGCTCCAGCTCCGCCCGGATCGTCACGGAACCGCTTTCCGGCGCGTAAGCGTAATGCGCGACATTAACGAACATCTCCTCCAGCGCCACATCGATCTGCATCTGTGTTTTCATCGGGCATTTTCCCTGCTCCAGCAGGGAATCCACAAACCCGAGAACCTGATTCAGGTTTTCCACCCTGGCTTCCAGTGTCAGCTCCGTGCCTGTTTCCTTTCCGTGATAGCAAAAGCAGAGCATGGTCAGATCGTCAAACTGTTCCGCATCCTGTACGAACGCATTCACGCCCATGCGGACATTCTTCAGAACCTGCTCCGGCGCCGCGTCCGGTTCCCTGTTCAGCGCTTCCAGCATGCGGTCCGTTCCGAACAGTTCATTTTGTGCGTTGGTGGCTTCCGGAACACCGTCGGTATATACAAACAGGCTGTCGCCGGGGTGAAGCTCGAATTCATGCTCCCGGAAACGTATGCCCTCCATGGTGGCGACCGCGGGGCTGTGCCGGTAGACTATCAGCTCATAGCTGCCGCCGGCCCGCCGGATGGCCGGATGCTCATGACCCGCGTTTGCGGCAACCCCCTTCCCGGTGGAGAGCTCGATAATGGCCAGCCAGACAGTGACAAACAGCTCGGCTTCGTTTCCTTCGCAGAGCTGATCATTCACATCCCGCAAAATTTCGGCAGGCCCGCCTCCCATCTGCGTGCGGTTTTTGATCAGGGTCTTGGCGATGACCATGAACAGCGCGGCAGGCACTCCCTTTCCGCT
This sequence comes from Clostridia bacterium, assembly GCA_017447185.1. Lineage (GTDB taxonomy): Bacteria > Bacillota > Clostridia > Christensenellales > Aristaeellaceae > Aristaeella. The sequence continues at coordinate 41,277 of JAFSOC010000031.1, forward strand.
CACGTCCGCAATCACCAGGGCGATGTGATCGTCGTCAATCAGGAAGAAATCGTAGAAGTCTCCGCCAACTTCCCTCGCGGGATTCATGGAAGCGTACAGATCCACTTCCTTCCGTCCCGGGAAAGGCGGGAAAATCCGGGGCAACATGTCCGCCTGAATCTGCGTGGCCACATTGAGCTCCGCCCCGATCCGTTCCTTCTCCGCGGTTACGGTGGCCAGATTGTCCATATAATCAATCAGGCGGATCTCCATTTCCCGGGTTTCCTGATAGAGCAGGCCGATTTCGTCCCTCGTGTGAATGGGAAGATTAATCACATCCCCGCTGGTGATCTTTCCCCCATGACTGCCGAACTCTCCCACCGCCTTCGAAAGCATCGAGATCGGTTTGGTTACGGTCCGGGACATCAGATACATGACCAGCACACTGGCTGTGAGTCCCAGGATGATGGCATAGGTCAGAAGCCGGATCAGGAAGGCGTTGCGGTCGCTCATGACCTTTGTCATATCAATGTCCACGCCCACGCAGGCGACCGCTTCCCCGGCGCTGTTCAGCACAGGCTCATACCCGGAAGAGAGCCAGCCGAAATCGGTCAGGCTGACCGTCGGTTCAATCCGCTCGTTATCGGTTTTCCTCTCAAAGCCCTCCGCGTCCGCCTCGACGAGGCCCATGATCCACAGCGGCTCATCCGGATCAAGAACGTACATGCTCTCATGCCTGTCCGCCGGCATATGCAGCATGTATATGTATTTCGCATCCTGCAGGTCACGCAGCCCGGACATGGTTTTCCGAAGGGACTGCACTTCTTCGAGCCAGCCGTTTTCCGCCAGACAGTCCTCAATCATCTGTTCGTCTTCCGCCTCTTCGGCCCGGTTTCGGATTTCCTGATATTCCGGCGTGCTGAGGAAGTCTCTCAGGGCTTCGATCCGGTCTCCGTTCAGCAGGGAAGACACCGTGGCGGCTGTTTCTACGGTTTCCACCCGATAAAACTCATCCACCTGAGACGTGTTCGCCCAGTACGCAATGGCAATCAGACCCCCGGCGATTGCCAGCACCAGAAACAGGAGAAGGCCATTCACCCGACGGGAGACAGACTGTCTTCTTTTTTGTATCATGGTTTTCTGCTCCTCTCAGTCCTATTCGTAAACCACGGTCATGGTGTTGAAACCCTGATAGTGCCGGTAATCGATGAATTTGCTCTGGCGGCGCACCATCATGACGCCGATGGAATCCATGATCGATGCCTCCATGTCCTTCCGGGCCTTCTCCATCCGCAGGTTCAGCGGATTGAAGAAAGGCGCGCTGTCCCGGATATGCAGCACATACTGCGGGCCGGGTTCAATCACCAGCACAATCTGAATATACTCGTCCTTCCTGCCGGTAAAGGCCTTCTGCATCGTGACCGCGCACAGTTCCTCCACGCCCAGCTGAATCTGCGCGGCCTTGCCCGGCGGAATGCGGTTCTCATCGCAGAATTCCTCCACCTGCGCCAGCGCGGTCGCGAGTTCGCGGTTGTTGTTCGTCATCACGATCCGGCAGGCCCGTACGTTTTTGAAGGCGTCCTTCATTTTCCGCGTCCGCAGAAACAGCTGGAAAATCAGAAGCGACAGCGCGGCGGTCAGCGGGAACACCCACCAGATCCTGGCCGGATCCCGGAGTCCGAAGAAAAGCGTGAAGGGGATCAGGCAGACCGCCTCCCGGAGCGCGGTGGCGATGAAGGTATACCATGTTTCCCCCCGAGCCTGGCAATACCGCAGAAGAATCGACAGGATGCCTGTCAGCGGAGAGGATATCAGAAAGATGCGTATCGCCGGAACCGCCACGGCCAGCTGGGTCTCCTCCCGGAAGCCGAAAAACAGCGCCGCGGGTCTCGCCAGAATCGCCAGCACGGCAGCCACCAGCGTTCCAAGCGCAATTCCGAGCTGCAGGCTCATCTTTTCGACCATGTGCAGGCTTTCCTGGTCCCTCTCCGCCGAAAATGTGGCGACCGCGGGCTGCATGGCGTCCCCGATGGCGGAATAGACGGGCATGGCAAGATAGCTGATATTCAGAATCAGATCATATACAGCCACATACAGCGTTCCGGGAATCAGCTCCCTGGCTCCCGCCCACATCAGCAGATGGTTCATCAGCAGCTGGGAGCAGAACTGGAACACATAGCCGATGGATGAGGCAAACCCCGTCCGGAAGGAAATCCGGAAATACTTTCTTGTCTCCTGCGGGCGGTCGTCTTTCACGCCGAAAATGACGCGGAAATGGAGGGTGCCTTTTGCGCTGAAGAAATGAACGGTCAGAATACCCAGGCTGACCGCCTGGGCCGTGATGGTCGCCAGGGCCGCCCCCCGTACGCCCCATCCCGCGACCAGAACAAACAGGATATTCAGCACGACGTCCAGAATGCCTCCGGCCGTCATCGCCTGAGCCGCGCGCCGGGGGTCGTCGTCGTTCTGAACAAAGTAATACAGCATATAGCTGAAAAGCAGAATCGGGCTGGCTGTCAGCAGCGGACGCGCGTACTGCATGCACATCGTCCAAAGCTCCGGATCCTCCTCGCTGGCCGCCAGAAGCCTGAGCAGGAAGTCAGGAAAAAGATTTCCTGCCAGGATCAGGAAAAGAGAAATCCCCCCCGTCCAGAAAGCAATCTTCCGGAAAAGCGCCGGCGTCAGCAGCTCCTTCCGCCTGGCGCACAGCTGTGCGTGCACGATGGAGCCCCCAATGCCGAAGCTCAGGGCGATCACGTTATAAAACAGGTATATGGGCGTCACGATTCCGATGGCCGCGAGCGCCTTTTCTCCCAGCCGCTGCCCCACCGTCACTGCGTCCGCGATATTGGACAGCGACAGCGCCGCCGAGGAAATCAGGGTGGGGATCAGCACCTGCAACAGCATATTGCGGGGGATGACCCATTTCTCGCTGGTTTTTTTCCAGGTCATTTCAGCACCTCATATACTTTCAGCAGATCAACAGGAGAAAGCAGCGTCTTTTCCCTCCGCAGACCGTCCAGCCCCAGATCCTCCTCGATATCGATCAGCGGATACTGAGGCAGCAGGACTTTGGCAAATTCATGAATACAGACGGCGGTCACATCCGGGGAGATCAGCTCCTCCCGCCGGAACATGGTCAGGGTAAAGATTTTCGGATCGCGTTCATAGCCAAGAAAAAACGCTGCAGGTCCTTCCTCGGTCTCTACCAGCACGCCCCGGAAGCCCAGTTCGCGCAGATGGCTCAGTTCAAAGGAAAGCACCAGCTCGTCTCCCGGCCCGACAGGTGCGGACGGCAGCGCGGCGTCCGCCGCGATTTTCCGAAGGCGGGGCTCATCCTCGAAGGAGATTTCCCTGACCGTGTATGGTCTGATTTTGCTGAAATGCCTGCACTTGTATCGGAAGCTGTGGGTCACGGGGAACCCCGGACTCAGAGCCAGCGCGGGGGTGGAAAGGATATACTCGCTCAGATCCGCCCGGTACAGATGTTTCCATCCTCTCTTCTCCAGCGCCTCCGCCTGCGTCTCCGTCGCGTACACAAAACGGGCAGGATGCTCCGTTCGGGCCGTTTCTTCCATAAACGCCGCGCATTTGTCCTCCCGGCCGCATGGCATATAATATGCCTTATCATGCTGGCTTCGGATGACATAAAAGTCTTCATCCCCGCCAATCGTCATCCCGTAGGTCTCCGCCCAGGTCAGCAGAGACGGAAAGGTCAGTGCGGAAAAAGGTTGAACATCGGCATTTCTGCATTTTTCAATCCAGGCCCGGTCCGACAGCTCCAAAGGACGAAACAGCATATTCTGCTTCTCACTCTCTAAATCATTTTTTCTTTTCCGTCGGTTTATTCCAGCGAAAAAGGAAACCAGAAATCCTGGGGGATAATCTGATCCGCCGCCCGGAAGCTCCCGAGGGAAAACACTCTTTCTTCTCCCGGACCGTCCTGAAACAGCGGCGTGCGAACCAGGTAAACCGATGCGGGAATTCTTTCCGTCATCGGGATCAGCGCCTCTTTCCAGTCTTCACCGCAGGCAAGCAGCTCGCTGACAACACAGCGCCCGTCCTGAACGTAAGCCGCCATCAGCGCCCGGCCGGCCCGCCAGTAGGACGTGCCGTACGTTTCTGACAGTTCATACCATGTCTGCGGATAAACAGAATGAGGAAGTCCTGTAAGCGCCGTCTCCCGCAGCTTCGCGTAGGCCGCCGCGGTCAGACGCGCCGCCTCCAGCGGTGAAGAATCCGGAAGGCTTTCCTTTGTAACCCTGGCCTCCCGCAGCCTGCTCAGCGGCCTGAAACGGCGTTCCCGCAAATAAACCGGTATCAGGGACGGCTCTGACGGCACCAGCGTCGCGCTGTCCGAAACCGACAGCGCCTGATCCAGCGCCGCGCTTTGAAGCTTCAGGCCAATCCGGCATCCGCGGTATTCCGGCAGGGTGGAAAGCGCGTACAGATAACTGGTTGAAACCGGCGTCTTCCCATCCGGCAGGTGATATACACCGGAAACGATGTATTCCGCCGATACGGGCTTCCCTTCCGTCTCCGCGACCAGGCAGCCGTCCTCCCGCAGAAAGAGCCTGTAAAAGGCGTCAATGTCTTCCTCCGGATCGTGAAATCCCGCCTTCCAGATCTCCCGAAGCGCGGGAAGATCTTCCGGCTTCCAGGGGCGAATCACCTTTTCCTTCAATGCTTTTCATTCCTTTCAGGGATATTCTCCAGGCCGCCGGCGGCCAAAGCACTTCAGGGCGACGGAAACCCCGGAACCCACTTCCCCGAGGGACAAATCAATCTTCACCATCTTATGATTATACCAAACCCCTTCGCTAATTGCAAAAAAGTTGAATCGCCGATCCGTATCCATTCATTCTCCAGTAATTTTTGTTGATATTTATATGTTGCAAAAGAATGTAAAATGCGGTTAAATAAGAATGTATAGAGAAGCAATGCAAAACATAAAACTCTGTGGTTTTCCTGTACTGTCTCTATTCCCGAACGCGCACGAAAGGGACATAACATACTGATAAAGAAGGAGAAAAATTATATGAAAAAGTGGGTTGCGATTTTTCTTTCCCTGGTCCTGGCGGTATGCTGGCTGATTCCTGGCGGCCTGGCGGAAGGCAGCGAAGCGGCTGGCGACAATGAAACAGAAACTGCGGCGCCGCGTGGAAAAGTCGTCGTACTGGCCACGGGCGGAACCATTGCCGGTGTAGGCGATCCCGGGAAAGTGACCGGCTATAAGCCGGGAACCTTGACAGCGGAGATCCTGCTTTGGGGCGTGCCTGAAATTGACGAGGTGGCGGATATCGAAGCAATTCAGGTCTGCAATGTGAATTCCGACGACATGACAGCGGAAATTTGGCTGACACTGGCCGAAACGATCAACCGGATGGCCGACGACCCGGAAGTAAAGGGATTCGTCATCACGCACGGAACCGACACCATGGAGGAAACCGCCTATTTCCTGAATCTGACCTTGAAGACGGACAAACCGGTGGTACTGACCGGCGCCATGCGCCCGTCAACGGCTCTTTCCGCGGACGGTCCGCTGAATCTGTATGAAGCGGTCTGCCTCGCGGCCTCGGAAGAAGCTGTCGGGCAGGGAGTCCTGATCGTCTTTTCCGATCGGATTTATGCGGCGCGGTCCATGAGCAAGACCAGCACCTACAGCGTGATGGCAATCTCCGCGGGCGAAGTTGGCAGTATCGGTATTATGCGGGACGGGATTGTTCATCTGTATGAATCTCCCAGCCGGAAACATACCCTTGCGTCCGAGTTCGACGTCAGCGGACTGGATACCCTGCCGAAGGTCTCAGTGCTGTATTTCTCCGTGGACGCGGATCCCGGATTGCTGCGCTATGCGGCAGAGCATTCCGACGGTCTGGTAATTGCCGGGGCGGGAGCCGGAGAATTCAGCCTGGAATGGATTGATATCATCAACAGTCTGACCATCCCGGTCGTGATTTCTTCCCGGATCAATGACGGCATCATCACCAAGGACAATCTGTTGTGCAAAAATACAATTGCAGCGAATACCCTTTCTCCCCAGAAGGCGGCCATCCTACTGCGCCTTGCCCTGGCCAAGGATCCCGAAATCAGCCAGGACAGCCTGGAAGAACTCTTTTTACAATATTAAAGACCGGCATATCATTCTGTGACAGAGCCGGTGCCGGAGAGGCCGGACCCGGTGATATGTGATAATTCGTTCGCGGTCACATTCGGCCGCGAACTTTTTTGTGTGCATATTTCTTTTTGAAGCTTTTGATTTCCAGGTCCAGGATAATATTCACTGCTTATTCCGAATGCACATTAATGGTAAGAACCGCCGCTGCTATTTTCTTCATATTGCCTCCTGTACTGTCAGCCATCAGGCCGCTTCGTCCGTTTCCTGCCGGACATATCGATAAATGTATTCTTCTGCCAGCTCATCGATCCGGCCCGTCTCTTTTTCTTTTTCCAGGAATTCATTCACATAACTCAGCAGGTCTTCCGATCCTTTCGGCATCAGAACGCCAAGCTGTCCGTTTGTGAACGGCTCGTAAATCAGAGGGGCGGCAAGCCTCTCATCCTGCCCCACATAGTAGCCTGCCTCCATGATCTCCGTGATCATGACATCCGCTTTCCCGGAAGCAACAAGCCCCGGAATCTCCTGATTGATCTCATGGATGATCAGCGTGGCATCCGGCAGGTTCTCACGGGCGAACTTCTCATTCAGTCCGCCGGGGTTCTCCATCACACGGACTTCCGGATGATTGATGGCTTCCAAGGATGTATATTTCTCTGCGTCCTCTGCCCGGCACAGAACCGTCTTTCCATTCTCCAGATATCCCTCAGACATCAGCGCCTGCTCTTTTCTGGCGTCCGTGATCGTAATACCGCATATCGCCAGATCGAATTTTCCGGCCAGAGTATCTTCCATCAGGGTCGGCCAGGATGTTTTCACATACTCTGTCTTCACCCCCAGAGAGGCAGCCAGGTCCTCCGCAAGCGCCGCGTCAAAACCCACATAGGTGTTCGTCTCCGGATCCAGATAGGACATCGGCAGATAATCTCCTGCAGTTCCTACCCGCAGTACACCGTTTTTCCGGATGGCATATATCACATTATTTTCTTCGCCCGCTGCCTGTGTGCTGCCAAGAAATCGGATCAGCCTGTCCTGGAAATCGCGATAATACGGCTTTTCAATGAAGGCCACATGGGACGCTCCTTCGATCACTTCCAGTTCGGAACCGGCCGGAAGGTCGTCAAGGACCGCGTTCACGCGGCTGAAGTCCAGATAGGGATCCTGATCCCCGCAGATCACAAGCGTGGGGACCGTGATTTTTTTCAGATTAATCAGAGACTGTGTTTTGTCCACACAAATATCCCGTCTGCCGCCGTTGGGACTGGATTCTTTGTCATAATGCCAGGAGCCTGAACAAAGCATTTCAATGACAACAGGATCCGCAATCAGGTAATTGAACGTCCCGTCTTCATTTTTCTGGAAATCATCCGCTGCATGCTCCCATGTATTGTGATGGAACGGCTCTGTTACGTCGGCCTTGCCGAGGCCGCTCAGGATGGGCGCAAAAAGAACAAGCCTGTTTATATGCCCGGGATGGTTTGAGACAAACCGGCCGGCCGTCACTGTTCCCCAGCTCCAGCCCAACAGATCGATCTTGTCCTGCCCGGATATTTCACAGATCTTCTCCACGGCGGCATGAATATCCTCCGCTGCATAATCCGAATCCGGAAGGAAGCCGTCTTCCACCTCCTCTGACTGACCGAATCCCGCGATATCCAGCCGCCATACAGCATAGCCTTCCCGTGCGAGAAACCGTACCAGGCTGTAATCCTCATAATCGATATCGAACTCGTGGGAGGAATATGTAACGCCGTGGATCAGGAGGATATTTCTGTCCGGATTCGATCCCGTGACCGACATGCGGTCCAGATGCAGATCGATGCCGTTTCTTTCCAGAGGGTATTCATTATAGCTGTACGAAACAGACGGCTCCGCCGCGCTGCTTTGCTTTTGTGGTTCCTCCCCGGAAGCACATATCGCCAGTGAAAAGATCAACATAACGGCAAGAACCATTGCTGTTATTTTCTTCATAGGAAGCCTCCATTTATCTGCATAAAAATAGCATTCATTCAGATCGTCTCCCCCGCAAACCCGGCAGGGCGCTCGAGTCGGTCCTCACCGTTGCTCTGTCCTCCCTGGCGGTAAAGCATTTTCAGTATACGGGAATATCCAGCTGATAGTAAAGCCCTAAAACTCATTTTGTCCTTGACATGGGGTACACTTTACTATGTTAGAAGAGACAAGCTGAAGGGATTGTAGCTGCAAGAGCAAGAGGAACTCACTTTGGAAGACCAACTAAAGATGCACCGCCGAATTTTCAACAGATAATCAGCGCCTGGGAATCCGGTAAAATCACATTTTCTGAAGTCCTTAAATGTTGCGGTGATATGCGGCCTTCGACCTTCTATCGACGTTTGCGTGAATTCAGACTCATGAATTCTGAAGAAGGATAACTGTCAAATCCTTTCGGGGTATTTGACAGTAGTAGACTTTATGACAGTAGTGGTGTATAGTTTTAAGGTTCGAACCACATTGCTCATATGGGAAGTTTAAGTTATTGAAAGAAAGAGGAAAAAACATGAGGTTTCCAAACGCGTTCCGTGGAATCAAAAAGATCTGGCTGGCTGAGCTGCTGATGCTCCTGGCCGTCGTCCTCGGGATTGTCCTGCTTATCGTGGTCGCTGCGAACAGCACCATGGCGGGTGACCAGGTGGTCATCAACAAAGACGCTGTCCAGACGCCTGCCGCGATCCTCGGGATCGGCGCGGCCCTGATCGCCCTGATCGGTTTCATCCTGAACCTGGTCGGCCTGATCAACGCCCGCAAGGACGAAGGGGCTTTCAAGGTTGCCCTGTTCGTGACCGGACTGGGCATCATCGCTGCCGCGATCGGCGCCATCTGGAGCAGCAACGAGCGCCTGAACGATTGGATGGACACGCTGATCACGATCTTCAGCATGTTCGCTTCCTACTACGTCCTGACCGGTATCGCCAACCTGGCGGACCAGATGCCGGATCCCGAGACCAAGGCAGTGGCGCTGAAGTCCCGCCTGCTGGTCGAATGTTCCTTCTGCGCGACCGCGGTTTTCAAACTGATCATCAATATCTTCAATATCCAGAGCGGTTCCACGATCCATACCATCATGGCGGTCGTCGCGATGCTTCTGGAGCTCCTCGCCTACATCCTGTACCTGCGGGCTCTGGCCAAGGGCAGGAAGATGCTGGCCAGGTAAGGCACAGCCGGAAATTTCCGCAGATCCCGCGCCCCTTCTCCGAAGGGGCACTTTCGTGAGCGATGCTCCTGCGGGAGCATGGAAGTATTAAAACGGAGGTTTATGACCATGAAAAAGTTCGGTCTGGTTCTTCTGATTCTCGGCCTGTGCCTGGCGGCGGGCGTCGCGACGGCGGAGGCGGAAAGCGCTGACGCCGGGCGCACCGTCGGCGCCAAATGGATCGATTCCGGCCTGTACGGGACCTTCGCCGGTATGGGCGAGATCCGCCCCCAGGACGACTTCGCGGCCTGGGTGAACCGTGAATGGGCGGAAAACACGCAGATTCCGGAGGGAGAAGGCCTCACTTCCGCGAGGACCGAGCTTGAGCGGGCGAACAACGACCTGAAGATTCAGCTCCTGACCGGAGAGAAAAAGGACGATCCTGAACTCACCTCCATGCAGAACTTCTTTGCGATGCTGATTGACTGGGATACCAGGAACGAAACCGGGTACCAGGAACTGAAAACCTACGCCGACGATATCATGTCGATTTCGAGCATCGGGGAGCTGACGGCGTTCTTTTCCGATCCGGAGCGCAATCTGTACGGGTATCCGATGATTGACAGCATCGTGATGGCGGACGCGGAGGACGCCATGACGCATATCATGAACTTCTGCAATCCGGCCATGTTCGGCAGCACGGACCCTTCCCTCTACACGGAAGGAAACGATGGACCGATGCTGGCTTATGTCAGGCAGCTTTCCGAATATATGATGAAGCGGCTGGGATATTCCGAAGCTGAGGCGGAGGAAATCTTCAGCCGGTGTTTCGCGCTGGAGAAGAACTTTGCGCCGGCCGCGGCTGAATATCAGCAGCGGAGAGCGCTTGAAGGCGACGCCGCCCAGTTGAATCCGACCACCGTGGAAGAGCTTGAAAAAAAGATGAAAAACCTTCCGCTGATGGATATCTACCGCAGCCTGGGCTTTGAACTGAGCGGGAAGATCAACCTTTGGATGCCGGGCGCCTTTGATGTTTATGACAGCCTGTATACGGAGGAACACCTGGAGGAACTGAAGGCGTGGGTGCTTGTCTGGACGCTGATTAAAACCAGCGATTTTGTGGACAGGGAAACAAGCGAAACGGCCGTGAAGGTTTCCGCGCCGCTGACCGGCACCGAGGATATGCTTCCCGATGAACGGTATGCCTATAAAGCCATTTATGAACTGATTCCCGGGATGATTGATAAGCTTTATGCCGAATACTGCTTTGACCAGGAAGTCAAACCCCAGGTGACCGAACTGACAAAGATGATGATCGACGCCTACCGCGTGATGCTGCAGGAGGAAGACTGGCTGTCCGAGGAAACGAAGGCGGCTGCCATTGAAAAACTGGACAGCATCAAGCTCCATATCTGTTATCCGGACGCTATGCCGGACTTTACCGATGTGAAGATCCCCTCAAAGGAGGAAGGCGGGACGCTGCTGAAAGCGTATAAATCCATCAACCGGAGCAAAATGAATTCCGAGATTCACCGGCTTGAGGTGAAGAACGACGGCGTGCTCTGGAACGTCCAGATCAAATACAGTGAGCTGGGCGCCGCTTATATGCCCAGTGAAAACTCCATCAATATCAATGCCGGGATCTGCGGCGGCGATTATTACGACGCTTCCTGGCCGCTGGAAAAGAAACTGGGCGGGCTCTGCCTGGTCATCGGCCACGAGATCACCCATGCCTTTGACAGCGAAGGCGCAAACTATGACAAGATCGGCAATTACAGGGACTGGTGGAAAGCGGAGGACAGGCAGGCGTTCCAGGAGCGGGTGGATAAACTGCTGGCGTATTACAGCAAGCTCGTTCCGGTGCCGCAGTTGACGGACAAGGCTTATGGTGAAGCCGGCGCCCGGTTCATCCAGGGCGAAGCGATCGCGGACCTCGGAAGCCTGAAGTGTCTGCTGTCGATTGCGAAGCAGCAGAAGGATTTCGACTATGAGATGTTCTTCACCCAACTGGCAACGGTTCAGAAGGCCGCCAAAACCGACGCCGCGGAGATGCAGTACCTCCGCACGGACAATCATCCGGTGGAATGCTACCGCTGCAATATACCGGTGCAGAACTTCGATGAGTTCCTGGAAACCTACGGCGTGAAAGAAGGCGACGGCATGTACCTGGCGCCGGAAGACCGGATCCGGGTCTGGTGATCGGTTGATTGCGCCGCGCGTGATATGCAATAATCAATACAACAAGATAAAAAGTCCGCGCGGGTGACGCCGCAGACCGGACAAAATACAGGCGATCAAGGAGGACTGCTCTTATGGCGGGTAAACGCATCAAACTTCATGAACAGGGAGTGCACAACGACATCAGGTACAGCGGGCCGCTGTCCTTCCAATCTTTCCAGATCCTGGGCTGGTCGTGTATCGTGGTTACCGTGATCATGGCGCTGATGAAGGTTGCCATGAAACTGAACCCGGCCGACACGCAGCGGTTTGCGGCTATCAGCGACGTCATCAGCTACATCGCTGAAATGTCCCTGCCCTTCCTGCTGATGGCGAACTTCGCGCGGATCCTGAACAATACCGACGGGTTCAAAAAGCAGCTGCTCCGGAACGGCGGCGCGACGGCCGCGATTTTCCTGGTGTTCATGCTCTTCTTCAACCGCTACGTCGTCGGCACCGTGGGCCTGCTTCTGCAGGATCCGAAAGAAGCGTATCCCCTGGTCATGACGTCCTTCTATGGCGTCAACCCGAGAGGCTTCTTCGCCTTCAACATTTTTGTGGACCTGTTTCTGTGCACGCTGGTCATGTATTTCATGAACGCCCGGCCGACGAAGGTCTTTACCGGGAAGAAGATCTACATTTTCCGTGCGCTGACCATCCTTCCGATCGCCTATGAAGTGGCCAGCATCCTCCTCAAGGGCAAAGCCGCCGCCGGAAGCATCCTGCTTCCTTCCTGGGTGTTCCCGCTCCTGACGGTGAAGCCGCCGATGACCTTCCTGGTCTTCGTGTTCCTGGCGATCCATATCAAGACGCGCGAACTGCGTTACTGCCGGCACGGCAAGACGCATGACGACTACCAGGAATTCCTGAAAACCAACCGAAACGCCTGGCATTTCTCCGTATACGCCGCGATCGTCCTGTTCATCGCCGGCGTGATCGACCTGATCATCGCGATCCTCCTGTTGGCCGGCCAGGCCGGATCCGCCGAAGCGCTGGACGCGATCATGGCGTCTGAAAAAGCGTTCAACAACACGATCGCGATGTCCATCGGCTTCGGAAAGTCCACGTGCCTGATCTTTTTCGCGCCGATCGTCCTGCTGTTCAACTATACCAAGATCCCGAAGAACAAGACGGTGGGCATGCTGATCCCCGTGGCCGGCATCCTGCTGATCGCTCTCATCGGCGTGCAGGGCATTTTCCAGCTGGTCAAAATTGCGCCGATCAAGAAACTGGACGGCGCGCAGCTGGGCGAAATCCTGACGTCGGTCTTTACCCTGATGTCAGGGCAATGATCCCGGGCCTGTCATCCATCACGTGCGAAGCGAGGGAATTTTCACCCTGCTGATGATCCCCCTGGGGTTATCCTCCGTCCGGGCCCTTAAAGCGACGGAAAACAGGATAATACGGGATATCCGTAAAGAACCAGGGAAGGGTTCCGACGGGAAAGAAGGGAGAGCACCCATGAAGAAACTGATCGCAGTTCCAATACCGAAGTAAAAAGTTCGAGCAGGCGCTTTTTCTGTTCCTTTGTTAGTTTTTCATCCACTTTTAGATCCTCCTGCATATTGTTTTCTACCGTCATAGTGGAGTGCGTTTGCTGTTTGATTACTTGATCGATTGGGTGAATGCGAAGCTGTCTGCGTAAGGGAGAGGGAGGCGCCCCCTCTCTTTTTTCATACAAAAGCATTAATCAGAGACATACTTTTGTTCTGCATGGCCACCTACTAATACTGTTTATGAATGTCTCTTTTTAATTGCTTTTGATAAACTTCAATACATGATTGATCGCAGGACGGTTTTCAGTTATGATTAGGTCGATGCTTAGGCCCGCAAAATTCGGGTTTTCCTTTCTAAGCCCTGATTGACCGCAGGTCGGTTTTCGGCTAAGATGGAGCTAAAAAAATGCAACTGAAAAAGACATTATGGTCACCTACCAGGGCAACAGGACGAAATTTGAAATCCGATTAACCGCAGACAATATCAAAGTCGCGTTCGGAGGATGCTCCAATGATCGATCTTATCAGGAATTACCAGCTGGACATCATGCTGTTTTTCAGCGGGGCCTGTGCACTTCTTATTCCCCTGACATGGGTTACCACAACCCTGAGCCGGGAACGAAAATGGCTGCTGACACTGCTCGAGTTAATTTCTGCCCTGCTGCTGATCTTTGACCGCTTCGCCTATATCTATCGCGGCGATCCGAGTAGCCTTGGATACTGGATGGTCCGGATCAGCAACTTTATTGTTTTCAGCATGCAGATCTGTGTGCTTGAAGCCCTCAATATGTACCTGTGCGATCTTTTCCTCCGCGAAGGCAAACTGGAAAAAGCACCGAAGCTGCTGATAATCAACAATTATTATTTCTTTTCGGCACTGCTGCTGCTGGTGATTTCCCAGTTCACAGGTCTGTATTATACATTTACGCCTGATAATGTTTACCAGCGGTCCGCGCTGATGCCGCTGTGCTATGTTTTTCCTCTCATGATGATGATTCACCAGATGATTTCGATCATCCTGTACAGGAAGCATCTCAGCCGCCGCATGTTTATTCCCTTGCTGCTGAATGCAGTGCTGCCGTTTGCCGCTACCATCGCGCAATACTTCCTGTACGGCCTGTCGCTGACGAACCTGACTTTTGTATGGATGGTCATTCTGCTGTATCATTTCGCGCTTTTTGATATGAGTGCGGCAATCAAAGAGGCCCAGGCGAGGGAAATCGCGACCTGGCAGGAGGAGGAAAAACGAATCTACCGTCTGTTCGGACAAACGGCTGAAGCGCTGGCTACGGCAATCGACGCGAAGGATAAGTATACCCACGGTCACTCCACGCGGGTTGCGGATTATTCCGTGAAAATTGCCCGCGCGCTGGGCAAGAGCGAGGAAGACGTACAGAAGGTTTATTATGCCGCCCTGCTTCACGATGTGGGCAAGATCGGCGTACCGGATGTGATTATCAACAAGGACGGCAAGCTGACAGACGAGGAATTTGCTCAGATCAAACTTCATCCGGTCCACGGCAACAAGATCCTGTCCCGAATCAACGAATCCCCTTATCTGAGCATTGGCGCGCACTACCATCATGAACGGTATGACGGCCGTGGTTACCCCACAGGCCTCAAAGGAGAGGATATTCCTGAAATTGCCCGGATTATTGCCGTTGCGGATTCCTATGACGCCATGACATCCAAGCGCAGTTACCGCGATCCGCTGCCGCAGCAGAAGGTAAGAGAGGAACTGTACAAAGGAATCGGAACACAGTTTGATCCTGAGTTTGCCCGGCTGATGATTGCGTTTATCGACCTGGATACATCCTATACCATGCAGGAAGGCGACCAGAGGACAAACCAGGCTGTTACGACAAGACTGACGTGCGGTGAACTATACAGTGAATATACCGAAGGTACGGAACTGAATGACAGGATCGCGCGCTTCCGGCTGTACAGCAAACCAGAGAACGGGTTTGCAACGGAGGAATCTTTTCCGTCCCTGGTGCTTTTTGATTCACTGGACGGCCGTATTCACCTGGAGGATTTCAAGAAAAAGGATTTACTGTACTTTGAATATGCCAGGATCTGCCTGGACGGAGAAGTGATACATGAGGGAGTCCGGCGGGTTGCCCAAACCCGGCAGAACGGGTCGGATATTACACTGGCACCGGATGCGTCCACAGAAGAGCGCGGCTTGAGATACGATATTCAGGCGGTTCGGCAGAAAGATCATGTACTGATCTATATTGAAAGTATGTATCAGACACTGGAAATCACCCTTGCCCTGCCGGACAGTACACGCTTTGCCTATCTGGCCATCACTGGCAGCCATTGTGCCATTACCGGCATCCATATGGAACGGGATGATGAACCGGTGCCTGCCCGGTATATCACGCGGATCGCGCCGCTGGTCAGTTATATTGACGGAGCCCCGAAAGGCAACTTGCCTAACCTGCAGATCGACGGCTGGCGGACGGATTCCACCGGAGGTATTCCCCTGAAAGGGAAAACAGTCATCTCATTCCATTCCCGCAGCCTGCCAATGTCGCGGTTGATCTGGCACTGTCCTTTCATCCTGATTTTCACCTCTGACAACGCGCTTGTTACGGGTGATCACTTCCGGGAATTCGGACTGATCAGGCTGGATGGTGAAACGTGGTTGTCTGATACTCATGCCGAGAATATTATAGAGGCTGAACAGACAAAAGATTTCAAAGGATGGAACGATTGGAAAGAGAAACACAAAGAAGGAGTGGATATTACTGTGACGCTGGTCAGGGAAGGCAATACCATTACCATGGAAACAGAAAACCTCGGCCTGGCTTTGCATTCAAAAACAGTGATCAAGGACGATATAAAGGATGTCTATGCAGCTATTACCGGCGATCAATGCGCTATTACCAATATTCACATTTCTGATTCTGATTAAACTCGTACGATTATGACGTGCTCCGGCGCGAAAAACCAAAATTTCGGTTGCATACGCAGCTGCCAATCCATTCGGACAGGCAGCTTTTTTCTGCAAGCACAAATGTTACAGAATTGTAAATGGCAAGGAGAATCAGATATTTTGGCTAGCCCAGATTGTCTGAGCTCCTGAAAAGTATACCATTTCTGCATGATGAACGATAGGAATACATCAGATCTTTCTGTGCAATGGCTGACAAATAACGCAACTATAAAAGTCCAAACAACATTGGCCAGTTACAGAAATCCTATGGAAAACCATTGACACTTACTCAGATGACGGAGGCGCTTCCTCAGATTACGTCTTCTGGACGATATCCTGCTCTGCATTTGCGGAGCAGAATTTTATCTATCTGATCCCGGATATAGAAAATATGACAAAATGGTTCTGACGAAAAGCACCGACAAAAAGGCACAAAAAAAGAAATGGCTCCGCGTTTACCGCACACCCAGCTACAAGAAGCCAGGAAGACATTTCTCAATGATAAAGTACCACAAGCGTCCTGCTCCGAAAGCTGAAGCTCAATACCTGGGACGGCACCAACGAAACCGTGGAAGCCTGCCTGGAAGCAGGGGAAACCCTCACGGACACAGGAGGAAATAATGTAACCGTACAGACAACCGGAACACTGCCCCTGCCCGTGCAGGAGCTGCTGCCGGTTCCGGTTGGAGTGGCCGTGGTCAGGTATTAGTTTTTGCCGATTAAAAAGCGTTCGTCCTTTTCAGGGAGCGAACGCTTTTGAGGTTTCAAGGATTCCTCTTGTATCTCCACGTGAGCCGGTTGCCCTCCACCCGAACCCGGTCGCCAACCAATATTCTGTCGTGCCTCATTCTCTGCTTTCCGTCTAAACGGACGGTGACCAGCTGCCCGCCGACGTCCACATTGAACCTGTCGTAGGGCAGGAGCTCGACCACTGTACCGTCCGCTCCGTCTTTTTCACCGCCTGATCCGAAACCGCCTGCCACGAGTTCAAGCGTATCCAGATCCAGCTCTTCCACCGGCGGTTTCCCGGGTCTGTTATTCATCACAGCATCCTCCTCTTTGTTTTCCATTTTTCCGTACCCGCCTCCTCCCGAAGAGAGCGGGGTCTGTATGTTTCTATTAGTATATACGACGATGTTTCCGATCCGGCATGTTCCTGTATAAATTTAATAATTCTGTAACATTTTCGCTGTCCAGGTCATCATTTACTCGAGGAGCTAATACAGCAATGAACACTTATGCCAAAGTCCAATCCCTCATTGTTCAGTCTGTAATGGATACGTACGGTGTTGATGTCGCTTATATAACGGCCCAGCAGCTGCAGGTCATCGCCGGTTCCGCCAACCTGCTCGAGCTCTATGGTCCCGAAACGCTCCGCAAACATTCCTGGTCTGCCATCTGCTTCACCCCCCGACGCAGAAAGAATCTTAACCCAATCCGAAAGATATTCAAATTCCACCCTTCCCTGCCGGTACGTATATACAAGTGCAAGGAGCAATGAAGCTCCTGCAGATAATAAAAACAACGCCCACAGGGCAGGAGGAAAAGAATATGAATACCAATATGATGGAACTGAACCTGGACGAAATGGAAATGGTAAACGGCGGCGACTGGAGGGACCGTATTGCGGGAGCTGTCAGTGGAATGGCCATGGGCGGTACCGCCGGGGCGATTGCCGGCACGGCGGGTGGTCCTGTAGGAATTGTCACCGGCCTGATCGGCGGCGGGGCCTTCGGCGCAGTGGTCGGCGGAGCCATGGGCTGTGAAGTATTAAAGAAAAAAATCCAGGAAGCCAAGAAAGCAGTAGAGGATATTTTCTGATCTGTTCAGATAAGCGAAAGATTGACAAACCGCTTCTCGGCTGGATCGGAAAGGTGATCAAATCCATATTTGACTGATTCGGTGTAACAACCGGGAATGATTCCCGACTGTGGTAACAGGTTTTCCGTATAAGGGCACAGAATAAGAATGTCCTGACTTGTAAAACCAAAATTTCGGTGGTCTACGCAGCTGCCAATCCATTCGGACTGGCAGCTTTTTTCTGCAAGCATAAATGTTACAGGTTTCTGCTCCTTTTGCGGCATTTAGGGCAAAAGAAGAGGAGTTGCCTCTTATGATCCTCTCAGATCATTTTGAGACAACTCCATTACGGAGCAGTAGAAGGAATTCCTACAATGGGGATGTTTTCTGCCTGCATCAAATCGTGTATACAGCGTCGAATTGCACCACGATCAACCGATCGGCCGTCTTTTCCTAGCATTATATATATAATCATTGGAATCTTTCGCAAGCTTCTCATTGTTTCCGGCCAGCATAATATCCTGTGCGACTCTAAATGTCCTGTCTTCACAGAACTTCTGAACCGGTGCAGCGATATTCCGGACGAACCAATCGACCACGCTTCCTCCGCTGACCTGACCCAATTCCTCCAGGCTGATTTCCCCGGGCTTTGTCTCGAAAGCCTTCAGATCCTCACCGGTGAGGTCGATATCCAGAATGCTTTTGACCGCCTTGATCGTGGCTTCCACAGATTGACACGAACGTATAAATCAGATGGCACAGACTGTTTGGATCAAATTTTTCTTTCTTTCTTTTTTCTCTCCTGGCTTATCTTGTCTGAAAACCTGCCGGCGGTCAATAACGGCATAGCAGGGGTCCTGACCCCCGGGTTTTCCATTCTGTCAAACCCGGCGGAAATTTCACAAAATATACTGGTAATATCCGGAAACCTGTGGTATAGTTTAAGAACCTTATACCAATTTTTACATTTCATTCGAGAGGAGTCCTTTATCTATGGATGGGAATGCTTCGGCCCTGGCTCAACACTATTCCATGGGCAAACTGTTCAAGTTTGTCCTGCCCACGATCTTCGCGGTGCTGCTGGCCTCGCTGTATTCGATCGTTGATGGTATTTTCGTATCGAACTTCGGCGGAACGACGGCCTTCGCGGCTATCAACCAGGTTTCCCCTGTTTTCATGATCGTCGCGGCCATCGGTTTCATGTTCGGTACCGGCGGCAGCGCCCTGGTCGGCAAGGTCCTGGGCGAAGGAGACCATGAGAAGGCAAAAGGCTTGTTCTCCTTCTTCGCTTATGTCCTGATCGCTATCGGTATCGCCTGCTCCATCATCCTGTGGTTCACCCTGGAGCCCATCCTGGTGGCCCTGGGCGTGACGGAAACGATGATGCCCTACTGTCTTGCTTACAGCCACATCATCATCCCAGCGATCACCCTGTTCATGCTGCAGTTCTTCTTCCAGAGCTTCCTGGCCACCGCGAAGAAGCCCGGCCTCGGCCTGCTCTTCACCGTCCTGGCCGGTGTGACCAACGTGGTCGGTGACGCGATCCTGGTCGGCATGGTCTCCCAGGGCGATCCCACCAGGGCGGTCCAGGGCGCGGCCATCGCAACGGCCTGCGGCCTCTTCGTCGGCGGCGTGGTTCCGCTGATCTATTTTGCCTGCAAGAACAAGAGCCTCCTGCGCCTCGGCAAGCCGCTCAAGAGCGGCCGTGACCTGGCCAAGGCCTGCGGCAACGGTTCCTCGGAATTCTTCACCAACATTTCCGGTTCCGTCATCAACGTGGTTTACAACAGCCTGTTCCTCTACATGATCGGTGACCTGGGCGTCGCTGCCTACGGTACCGTCGGTTATGTGAACTCCATCTTCACCGCCATTGCCACCGGCTTTGTCATCGGCGTCGGCCCGCTGTTCGCCTATAACTTCGGTGCCGGCAATACGGACAACCTGAAGAACCTCTTCAAGAAGAGTATGATCATTGTCATCATCTTCAGTGTGGTCTCCACCGTCATCATCGAACTGTTGTCGCATCCGTTGGCAAACGCCTTCTCGCATGGCGACGAGCAGCTCGTTCAGATCACGGTGGACGGCCTCTCGATCTTCACCCTGTCCTTCCTGTTCAAGGGAATCCCGACCTTCGGTTCCGGCCTGTTCACCTCCCTGAACAACGGCAAGGTTTCCGCCATCATCTCCATTGTGAGAACCCTGGTCTTCAACCTGGCGACCATCGTGGCGGTTCCGGTGATCTTCTTCCACATCTGGGGCTCCAGCTACGAAGCGGCCTTCTACGGTGTGTGGTACTCCGTGGTGTTCTCCGAACTGCTGGCCACCATCATGACCCTCATCTTCTTCAAGAAGTACAAGGCCAGGTACCAGTACGCGTAAGCGCTGCGCCTGAAAAGGCGTCCCCTTCCCCCTTCAGGACCCGGAGATTCTCCGCGGTCCGGAAAATCCGGAAAGTTTTTTCCGGATTTTTTTTGTTTGGGGGATTGACACCGCTGGCGGACGGCCTCAACCCCATTCCCGGATCCCCGGCGTCCTTCTACGGCGAATACAGCGAAATTGTCACCTTCCCCGCGCCGTAAAAAAGCGCCGGATACGCCGGTTTGTCAACCACGGCAAACAGCAGCGGCCGGCCGCGCCCGTCAGGAAGGGAGCTCCTCGCTGTAAAGCCTGCGGTATTCCTCGCAGCCTGCCAGCAGCTCCTGATGCGTTCCGCTGGCAAGCACCCTGCCCTCCGAGATAAAGAACAGGCGCTCACAGTTCATGACGGTGGACAGCCGGTGAGCGATGATGATCACCGTGCGTCCGCCGCGCGTTTTTTCGATCGCCCGGGTGACGTCGGACTGGGTGGTGTTGTCCAGGGCGGAGGTGGCTTCGTCCAGCATGATAATCGGCGTTTCACGCAGCAGGCTCCGGGCCAGCGCGATCCGCTGTCGCTGACCGCCGGACAGCTGCACGCCGCCTTCTCCGACCACCGTGCCGTAGCCGTCCGGGAAGGCCATGATATCCTCATGAATACAGGCGGCTTTGCAGGCTTCGATCATTTCCTCGTCCGTCAGATCCTTTTTCACAACCGCCAGATTGTCCCGGATGCTCATATTGAACAGATAGGGCATCTGGCTTACCACGGTGATATTTCCGCGAATCGTATCCTGATCCAGCGATTCCACGGGAACGCCGTCGATCAGAACCGATCCGCTGTCCGCGTCGTACAGGCGGGAGAAAAGGGAAAGGATGGTGGTTTTTCCGCATCCGCTTCGTCCTACCAGGGCCACCGATTCGCCGGCATGGATTTTCAGGGAGGCGCCGCGCAGCACCCTGTTTTCTTTTCCGTCCGCCTGGCGGTAGGAGAAGGAGACATCCCGCAATTCCAGCTCGCCGCGCACATGATCCAGATGCCTGGTGCCAAACTGCTCCCACGCATAATCCGGACTGTTCATCAGCTGGTAAATCCGCTCAATGGAAACGCCCAGGCTGTAAGCGGTAGACATCAGGTTCGCCAGATCCGAGGCGCAGGTATATACCCTGCCGTTGTAGTTGAACAGAACCAGCGCGGTGGAAGGGGCCATGCTGTGGTTCGCCATCAGAAACGCCAGCAGAAACATATAGGCGCAGCTGGTCCAGCTGACAAACTGGGAGCGCAGCAGAATGAAATTCATTGACCTGCGGCGCATCCGGGATGCCAGATCCACGCTTTCACGGACGCTTCCGGTGAATTTTTCCATAAAACTGTCTTCACAGTGAAGCAGTTTGATATCCCGGTGGGCGCGGGCCATTTCGCTGACAAAGCCGCTGTGCCGTTCATTGGCCACGCTGGTTTCACGGCCGTTCTGCTGCAGGCTTTTGCTGTGCGCCCGCTGAATGAGCATATAGATCACAAAAAGCGCCAGCTCGAACAGAAACATCGGAACGGAGACGATGGCGAAACCGATCAGCAGGCTGATCAGCCGGAAGGCTTCCGTGAACGTTCCCAGGAGTTCATCGATCCCGTCAACGATATCGGCGGTATCATTCAGCAGGCGCCGTGAAAAGGCACCGCTGCCGGCTTTGTCCATCCGGTCTGTCCGGATGCGCAGAATCCGCGCCGCCAGATCGATCTGCATCCGTTTCTGCATGGACGCGTAGGTCGCCCGGAGCAAGCGGCTCGCGGCATAGTTGATCAGGCTGCTCAGCACCCCCTGGCCCAGGATCAGCAGCGCCAGCAGGGCAATTTTCCGGATTTCCGACTCCGTATAGGCCACGATGATCCAGGCGGAGAGCATCGGTTCCAGGACGGAGAGCGCCATGTTGAGAAAGCGCAGGAATACAGCCCACCGGAAGGTGTGCTTTTCATTCCGCATATACTGCCAGATATACCGAAGGCTCCGGAAGTCCTTCATGGGAGTCTGGAAAGTGCAGAAAATGATGTTCTGACGCCTGATATATTTCCAGAAAAGGCCATGGGGAAAGTTTTCCCGTATTTTATCGGCAATGAAGCTTGCCTGCTCCTTCAGCAGGTTCCGGCTTTCACAGGCAACATGCAGCGACAGGAACACCCGTTTCCATGTGCGCTTCAGAACCAGACGATAAGAGATTTCTTCTCCGTACAGGTCGCGGTAGCCCAGCAGCAGCTGCTCCAGCAGCAGGCGGTAGCCCAGCCGCTTCTGACGGTCCGCGCCGTTGGCTTCCATAAAGCGGTCCGCCTGATCCACGGTCCGCTGGATGTTTTCCAGGGTCAGATTCATGAAAACACCTCCGAATCAGTCAATAAGAGCCGTCCCTGTGACGCTGAATCATGCTTTCCGTCCCTTCGGAGCAAATCTTCCAAAGCGTTCGTTGATGCGGGGAATGGTCTGGGGATAGGAGCGGGTAAAATCATCCGGTTTTCTCAGCTCCGGGTCCAGGCAGGATGCGGTATTCGCGAAAATCGCGGCAGCTTCATCCTGCGAGATGAGCGGCTTTTTCTTCTCCCTGAGAAGATAATTCAGACGCCTGTTCCGGACGCGTTCAAAGACTTCAGGATACTGAACGGGGTTGCCCCTGGTCGGGATTGCCGGAAGACAGGCCAGGAGGAACATTTGATTCAGTGTCAGGGCTGAGGCCGGTTTGCTGAAGTAAAACCGGGCCGCTTCCGAAAGACCGTAAGTCCCGTTGCCGAAGTAGATGATATTGATATAGAAATCCAGGATGCGCTCCTTGCCCAGTTTCCGTTCGAGGGCCAAAGCGATCAGGATTTCCGCTGTTTTGCGCAGATAGTTGTGTGTGAAGCGGAAATAGAGGTTCTTGGCCAGCTGCATGGTGATGGTACTGCCGCCGTAGACGATCTTCTTCGCGCCGAAATTCAGATGAATGGCGCAGCGGATTTCACCGGGGTCAACGCCGCGGTGGGTATAGAAATCGCTGTCCTCCATCTCCACCAGCAATTCCGTCTGCCGGGCAGGAACGGCGGAAAGGGGAAGATAATCCGCCTCCCTTTTGCGGGCTTCATACAGGGTCAGCGGGGGCCGCTTTTTCATCAGGACCAGGGCATAGACCCATATGCCCACGAAGAGCAGCAGAGACGCCCCCAAAAGAGCAAGAAGAACCGTCCATACCGTCCAAACCATTCTGAAGCCATCTCCCTTGCGTTTCAGATATCGAATTCCCGGAGCCAGACCAGAAGAACATAAGCGGCATAAGAGATCTGCCAGACCGCGTCATTTCCGTCCTGAAAGGCTGACCAGTACCGGCGGAGCAGGGTCTGATCGAAAAGACGGGACGAGCGGGCGCCGAAGAGGATCGATTCCGCCCGGGAACGGAAGGGCTCCCTGCGCAGCCAGCCGCGGACGGGTACCGAAAAGCCGACTTTCGGCCGGAAGGCCGTTTCACGGGGAAGGCGTGTTTCCGCTGCCCGGCGCAGAATATATTTTTCGACGCCGTCCTTCCGCTTCAGGGAGGATGGAATGCGGGCGGAAAGCTCAAAGAGGCGCCGGTCCGCATAGGGCAGGAGAAGCCGCAGACCCGCGGCTCTGGCGGAGCCGGCGACCCCGAAGAGGATGTCCCCTTCCAGCCAGAGCGCACAGTCAATCCGCAGGAGACGGGACAGATGCTCGTCCGCTTCCGAGTCCGCATAGAGCTCCTTCACCAGCGATTCGCAGGGGAAAAGCCGCTCCTGCTTCAGCAGCGGAGCAGCGTCCTCCGCTTCCATGACGCCGGCGCAGCCGTAATGCCAGGGGCCGCCGGACTGCGCCAGCTCATCGGCGCGCCGGTAAATCTGATAACCGGCGAAGAATTCATCCGCACCTTCCCCGGAGAAGCAGACCGTGCCGGTTTGCGCCGCCTGTTCACATCCGAGGGCGAAGGCGACGGCGGAAGCGTCCGCCAGGGGCAGGCCCAGCCGGCGGACGACCCGCGGCACGGCATCAAAGAAAGCTTCGGGGGTGACATCCACGCCGGAAAAGTCCGCGCCCAGGGTTTGCGCAACTTTGGCGGCAAGGGGCAGTTCGCTGACAGGTTCACCGGGATACCCGATCCCGACCGCTCGGGGCACACCGGAGTGTGCGAGCAGATAAGCGGAGTCCACACCACCGGAGAGGAAGGAAAAGGCCGGGCGGAAATCAAAGTTTTCACGGTCCTCGGAAAGGATCAGGCGGAGCATTTCGTCGATTTCCGCCGCCCAGGCTTCCTCCGTGCGGGAATCATCCGGGTGAAACGCCGGTTTCCAGTAAGCCGAAATACAGGCTTCCCCGTCCCGGAAGGTCAGGGTTCGGCCGGGCAGGAGCTTACGGATTCCCTGCCAGAGCGTTTTCTCCCCGACGGGATAGCCGAAGTGCATATAATGCTGCAGGGCCTCCGGATCCACTGCCCGGCGGACCCGGCGGTCGCGGAGGAGATCGTTCACATCCGAGGCAAAGAGCAGCGCGCTGTCTTCCGTGACGTAATAAAAAAAAGGCTGCAGGCCGAGATGATCCCTGGCGGCAAAAAAAGCGCCGCTTTCCGGAAGCCGGAAAACGAAGGCGAAGGCGCCGTACAGATGATCGGGAAGGCTCGCGCCCCAGCGGCGAAAGCCTGCCTCCAGAACAGCCCGCTCCCCGGACGGATCCGGAAGGCCAAGCTCGCGGCAGAGGGAAAGCCTGTTTCTGAGATAACCTTCATAAAAACAGATCGACATGGGGTGTTCTCCTAAAAAGAGGGATGAGCGGAGAGGGCGCCGACCCCGCGGGGACGGCTGACACTCACAAAATCTGAACCGCAGGCATTGACGCAGGCCAGGTCGTAGTCCCCTGTCTGCGAGAGGATTTCGATCTGCGCAAGCCCCGGCTGCAGAACCGTAACCAGGCCCTGCCCGTCCACGGCAGCCACCTCGGGATTCAGTGAACGGAAACGGAAACGGGGCACTTCACCGGTGTTGTTGAAAACCACGCGGGGAAGGAGCGGGAGGCGGTCGCCGGCGCCCGCCTTCAGCAAATGCCGGTCAAGCGTCACCCGCATAAAGGGCCCTTCCCGGGCGAAGGCGGTGCAGAGCAGGGAATCGGCCGCACTCCTCCAGAATGAATCCGTCGCCGTTTGTCCAAGAACAAAAGGATAACCCAGCACGACGGCAATATATGTTTTGCCCCTGCGTTCATAGGAACAGGCCAGGCACTTTCCCGCCAGGTCCGATGTTCCCGTTTTGCCGCAGGCGGCGTAGGGAAAGAAAACAGGACTGGCGAAACGCTTCAGTCGGTTCGTCGTCAGAACGGGATCCGGCAAACCGGGAATGATCCGGGTGGTGGCGGAAGCGATCCCGCGCAGAAGCGGGATCTCCAGCATCCGGCGGAAGAGAAGAAAGACATCAAAAGCAGACGACACGCCCTCATCGAGCAGGCCGCAGGGATCGCGGAAGCAGGTGTTTCGGCATCCCACGCGAAGGGCGAGCCGGTTCATCCGGGCGACAAAGGCGTCCCGGTCTCCCGCGCACAGAGAATCGGCGAGCAGCATACCTGCCTCGCACCCGGAAGCAATCAGGAGGCCGGAGAGGTATTCCGTTACGGAAAAACGCATACCGATCTGCTCGTCAAAACCGGCGCAGAACCCGTCGAGCCGGTGCACCTCGTTTACGGCGGGACGGGTTACCTCAATGACTGTGCCGTCCGGGTCGGCCGTACATTCCAGCGCCGCCATGGCTGCCGCGATCTTGGTGAGCGAGGCAACCGGCGCCGGGATGTGCTCATTGCGGGCATACAGGACACGGTTTTCATCGCAGTCATACAGCCAGACGGCCTGAAAGCTGTTCTCCGCCAGCCATTGATCAAACGTATCATATACCAGCACCGAAGCAGACCTGCTCCTTTCTGAAGAGGATCCGTCATCGCTTATGACGGATCGGATATTCTGATTCCGAGAGCCCGGGAAAGCATTCTTTCCCTTTTATACTAATGCATCGGCGGAAGGAATGCAAGATTGACAAGGATGCAATCTTCAACCTATGATAGGAGCGGGACAAAATGTTCGAAAAAGGAAGAGAACAGGATGAACAAGCAGGAAAAGGACGGGTATCTGCCGGTGTTCTTCCGGGCGAAAACAGAAGAGCGGAAGATCGCGGTGACGTTGGACGACTGCGACCGGACGGAAAACCTGCGGCGCATTGTGCGTATTTTTGATCAATACGGCGCAGGGCTGACGTTTTTCCCCATCGGGAATGCCCTTTCCTACCCCGGCGCGGCGGAAATCATCCGGCAGTGTGTCCTGGAAAAAGGGTTTGAGATCGAAAACCATACGATGAGTCACGCGCGGATCTTCCGGGCGTCAGAGACGGAAATGGCCCGGGAAATCTGGGCACAGGGGCAGAAAGTAAACAGCATTCTTGGCGTGAATTACCGGCAGCATTTTTTCCGGCTGATGGGCGGGGACGGTATAACGGATCTGCGGACGCACAACTATCTGATCCAGCTCGGGTTCAGAGGCGTCATGCAATGGAGCTGCTGCGGTACGGACGCCGATATGGAAGAGATCCGGCGGGAAGTCAGTCCCGGAGCGATTTATCTGTTTCACACCGTAGACGGCGATATCGGGAAGCTGGAGGAGTTCGTTCCCTGGGTGATTTCCCAGGGGTATCAGCTGCTGACGCTGAACGGGCTGCTGGGCATGGAGCCCAACGAAACGGCAGCCTATCATCCTGAACCCATGCCCGCACCGCGCGCGTACACGGAAGACCACCGGACCTGCCGGATGGGAGACTACAGCTGGAACATCTGCCGGATCCAGGCAGGACTGATGGCGATGAACCTGCTGACCATCGACGGGGATGAACCTACCGGCTTTTACGGAGAACTGACCGAGGCGGCGGTCCGGAAGTTCCAGGAGACGCACGGACTGCCCGTGACCGGTGAAGCGGATGCCGATACGCAGAAGGCAATTGATGCGGCGGGAAAGGTATCTTTTTCCTTCTGCTGAAAATTTTTCCACTGGCCCTGAAACAGAAGGATTTTCCAGCAAATAAAGCTTGACACGGGGATCCCCCCGGATTGTATAATATAGAAACCAATGTAAATAAATATCCCGCACAGCCGGGAAAGAAGCAACGTATCGCGCAGCTATACGCTGTTGCATGGGATTTATCGGGGGGATCCATCTATATGAAGTGCCTGCAGACTGTTTATCGTGACGGGAACGCTTTCCGCAAGACGGTTTCCGAATGGAAAGAGCAGAGCGGCTCCAGGCCGGTGCTGCTGCATGTCTTTACGGACGGAGCGGCGGAGGAAGATATCCGGAAAGCTGAGGCCATCATTGCAGAAATCATGCCGGACGCGCCCTATGTCGGGTCTTCCGCTTCCGGCTGCATCTACGGTGGCAAGGTGACCACCGAAAAGCTGGTCATCTCCTGCACCCTGTTTGAAAAAGAGGACAGCTATACCCGTTCCAAGCTCTTCTCCCTCGAGGACGGGGACATGGACGCGTTCCGCGCCTCCCTGCGGGAATACGTCTCCGGCCTGAAGGACCTGAAGGCCATTGAGGTCATCACCACCATTGACACGATCCCGATCCGGGAGTTCTGCCAGGTGCTGGAGGAGGAAATCCCCCAGGGTGTCCACGTATGGGGCGGCGGCGCCTTCGGCGACAATACGTTCAAGGCCTTCCTCTTCCGCAACGGCGGCGAATACACCGAGGCCGGCGTGGTCATGAGCTTCATGGGCGGCGCGGACCTGCACGTCCAGTACACCTACGTCAGCGGGTGGAAGCGGCTGGGCTATCCCCTGAAGGTGACGAAGGCGGAAGGCTATGTGGTCCACGAGCTGGACGGCAAGCCCGCCTACCAGATCTACGAGCATTACCTGCGCATCCCCAATGACGACCATATCTTTTATAACGCGCTGGAGTTCCCCTTTGCTGTGCAGTACAAGAACCGGCGCCTGCTGCGCCATGCCATGAGCTGCGATGAGAACGGCGCCCTGACCATGAGCACCCGGATTCCCGAGGGCAGCATCCTGCACGTGACCTACGGCGATCCCGAGACCATCATGCAGGACGTGATGCAGAGCGCCCAGATGATCAGCGATTTCGCGCCGGACGTGATTTCCGTGTTCGACTGCTTCGGGCGGAAGACGTTCTGGGGCGGCACGGAAGCCACCCGGGAGATCGTTCCCCTGCACCAGATCGCCCCGACCTACGGCCTGTGCACCGCGGGCGAGCTGATCCGCTGGGAAGACAGCATGGATCACCATAACCTGACCCTGATCATCGCCGGCATGCGGGAAGGCGAGCCGAAGGCCCACCGGTCCGTGCTGGTGAAAAAGGAAGCCGGCAACAACGAATCCACCATGTCCATGATCAACCGGCTGGTTAACTTCATCAACACCGCCACCTCCGAGGTGATCGAGGCCAACGCCACCCTTTCCCTGATGGCGATCACCGACCAGCTGACCAAGCTGTACAACCGCGGCGAAATCCAGCGGCTGATCACCGAGCGGGTGGAGGAAATGAAGAAGCAGCCCGACGGCGAGAACGCCACCAGCCTGGTCATGATTGACCTGGACGATTTTAAGCACATCAACGACACCTACGGCCACCAGGAAGGCGACCAGGTACTGATGCGGATTTCGAACCTGATCCACGAGGCCATCCGCAAGCTGGGCAACAACGCGGCGGACGGGCGCTGGGGCGGCGAGGAATTCATGCTCATGCTGCCCGGCATGACCCAGGAGGCCGCGGCCGCCTTTGCGGAAGAAGTGCGCCTCCAGATCGAAAAACTGAAGTTTGACAAGTGCGGCACCGTCTCCGCCAGCTTCGGCGTGGCCCAGGCGCTGCCCTGCGAGGAGCCGGACCCGCTGGTGGTCCGCGCCGATACCGCGCTGTACCAGGCCAAGGCTGCCGGAAAGAACACGGTGCGCCAGGCCGAAGAAAACAATGACTGCAAATGCGAATAAAAGAACGGAGAAATGACCCTATGAAAAAACTCATATCCCTCCTCCTGATCCTGGTGGTATTTTCCTCCTGCCTTGCCTTCAGTGAAGGCAGTGTTTCCGCCGCTCCCGCGGAAATCCTGAAAGGCATGAGCACCGAGCAGAAAGTGGCCCAGGTGCTGATGCCCGCCTTCTATTACCGGCAGGATGAGGAAGGCAAGAAGGTCGGCGTGCAGGAGATCTATCCTGAAATGGAGGAGATCCTCCGCAAGTACGGCTTCGGCGGCATCATCTTTAACCTGCAGAACGCGCAGGAGAACGAAAAGGCCGTCCGCCTGGTGGACGCGGTGCAGACCGCCAACGCCTCCGTTCCCGGCCGGCCGCAGCTGATCACCTGCACCGACCAGGAGGGCGGCTATGTATCCCGCCTGGGCCAGGGCACGATGATGCCCGGCAGTATGGCCCTGGGCGCCGTGAACGACCTGGACCTCACACAGGAATCAGGCCGGCTCATCGGCGAGGAAGTGACCGCCATCGGCTACTCCGGCACCTTCGGCCCTGTGATGGACGTGAACAACAATCCTGCCAACCCGGTCATCGGCATCCGCTCCTTCGGCGACAATCCGGAGCAGGTGGCCCGCCAGGGCGTCGCCTTCCTGAAAGGTCTGCATGAAGCCGGCTCCCTTTCCACCCTGAAGCATTTCCCCGGCCACGGGGACACCGATACCGACAGCCACACCGGCCTGCCCTGCATCAACAAGACCTATGAGGAGCTCAAGCAGCTGGAGCTGATCCCCTTCCAGGCCGGCATTGACGCGGGTGCGGACATGGTCATGACCGCCCACATCGTCTATCCCAAGGTGGAGACGGGCACCTATATTTCAAAGGAAACCGGCGAGGAAATCGGCCTGCCCGCCACCCTCTCCCGCACCATCCTGACGGACATCCTGCGGGGCGACATGGGATTCAAAGGCCTGATCGTCAGCGACGCCATGAACATGGACGCCATCGCCAAGCACTTCGACCCGCTGGATACCGCAAAGCTGTCCATCGAGGCCGGCGTCAACCTGATCCTGCGGCCGGTGGACACCTCCACCCCGGAAGGCCTGGCGGCCCTGGAAAAGTATATTCAGGAAGTCGCCGCCCTGGCGGATGATGGACTGATCTCCATGGAAGCGCTGGACAAGGCGGTGCTGGAGGTGCTCACCTTCAAGGAAGCCCACGGGATGCTCACGCCCTATGACGGCGGAGACATCGAAGAGCGGGTCGCGAAGGCCGTGGCCACCGTCGGCTCCTTCGAGCACCATGAATTTGAATTTGAAATCGGCCTGCAGGCAGTCACCCTGCTGAAGAATAACGGGATGCTCCCGCTGGACATGAACGAAAACCTGGCCATCCTGGTGCCCTATGAAAGTGAGGTCAAGAGCGCCATATACGCTGTCGGCCGCCTGCAGGATGAGGAACACCCCCTCCTGGAGGGGCTTGAAATCCCGGTCTATTTCATCTCCGCCATGACCATGGGCGACCTGAAAAAGGTGGCCCAGGAAACGAAACAGCTGATCCTGGTCAGCGTGGCCTACAGCGCCGACGACATCAACCCGGACACGAAGGCGGGCGCCAATACCGCCCTGCTGGACATGATCATCCGGCTGGCCCATGCCGCGGGCAACAAGGCGGCCGTCATCAGCGCGCACCTGCCCTACGACGCGGCGCACTTTGCAGATACGGCAGACGCCATCGTCGTGGCCTACGGAGCCCGGGGCATGAACGAGGATCCCCGGGAGAAGGACGGGAACGTGGCCCAGTACGGGGCCAACATTCCCGCCGCGCTCTACCAGATGCTCTCCGCCGGGGAATCCGTCGGCAAGCTGCCCATTTCGATCCCGAAGCTGGATGAAAACGGCAAATTTACCGACGAAATCCTCTACCCCAACGCCGTCGCCGATCCCAGATAACCTCGAAACAAAACCCGCTGCGAACCTTCCGGTCCGCAGCGGTTTTTTCATGCTGCCTTATGATTCCATTTCACGGCATTTTTCCAGGAGTTCTATGATCGGGAGATGCTGCGGGCAGACGCTTTCGCACTGGCCGCACTGCACACAGTCCGCCGCCTTTCCCTTGTCCGTGGTCACGATTGTATATTCCCGCACTGTACGGAAATGGGGGCTCCCCTCCATCCGGTTGTACACCGTGAAGATCTCCGGGATCGGGATCCCCATGGGGCAGCCCTTGGTGCAGTAGTGGCAGGCGGTGCAGGGGATCGCCTTCGCCGCATCCAGCGCTTTCTGCGCCTTTTCAATGACCTTCATTTCCGAAGCATCCAGGGGTTTGAAGGGAGACATGTGCCGCAGGTTGTCCTCCATCTGTGCCACGTTGCTCATGCCGCTGAGCACCGCCAGCAAGTTGTCCAGCCCGGCGGCGAAGCGCAGGGCCCAGCTGGCGCAGGAAGCCTTGGGATCCGCGGCCTCCAGGATCTCCCGGACCGCGGGAATCGGGTCCGCCAGGATGCCGCCCTTCACCGGTTCCATGATGACCACCGGCTTGCCGTATTCCTGGCAGATTTCATAGTTGCGGCGGGAAGCCACGCCCGGGTTCTCCCAGTCCGCGTAGTTGATCTGCAGCTGGACGAACTCCACCTCCGGATGCTCCTTCAGCAGCTGTTCCAGCAGCTCCGGATCCGCATGGAAGGAGAAGCCGTAATGGCGGATCAGCCCCTTCGCCTTCTGCTCCGCGACAAAATCCCATAGTTTGTAATCCGTATATTTCTGCACGTTGTTCCGCTGCAGGGCGTGGAGCAGGTAGAAATCAAAGTACCCGGCGCCGGTGCGCTCCAGGCTGGTATAAAACTGCTGCTTTGCGCTCGCCTCGTCGTGGCACTGCATGAAGGCGTTCAGCTTCGTGCACAGGGTATAGGATTCCCGGGGATGGCGGTCCGCCACCGCCGCCCTGAAGGCGGCCTCGCTCAGGCCGTTGTCGTAGACATAGGCGGTGTCAAAATAGGTGCCGCCGGCGGCCATGAATTTGTCCGCCATTTCGCAGACCTGCGGGATGTCGATGGTTCCGTCCGGATTCTTCGGGAGGCGCATCAGGCCGAAGCCCAGGCGGAAAGGATTCAGTACGCGATTCTCTTCCATGCTGTTTCCTCCTGTTTTCATTTGTTTTCTCAGTCTGAGATATCAATGTCCGGGACGATCGCTACGGTATAACCCGGTACCATTTCCTGCACTTCCTTCGTGAGCTCTGCGACGGCCTGCTGGGCGTCCACCCCGAAGTTCAGCACCACGTCGAACATGAGGGTCTGCTCCGTCACGTCCATGTAAAACCCGTGCATCTGCAGCGCCCAGTCATGCCTCAGCACCAGTTCCTGCACCTGGTTGTGGATCCGGGAGGCCCAGTCATTGCCGGTGTTGTAGGAATAAATGCCGATCCCGGTCAGGATCACGCCGGTTTCCTCAAACACCTTCGCCTCCATGCGGCGGGTCAGCTTGTCCACCTCGGCCACGGTCATGGTATCCGGCAGCTCGATATGCACGGAGGCATAGTTCCGCTCCGGACCGTAATTGTGCAGGATCAGGTCGTAGGCGCCCCGGATCTCCGGTTCGGAGGTCAGGATTTCGCGGACGGCTTTGGTGGTCTCCGGATCCGCCCGCTGGCCCAGGATCGCGCTGACAGTCTCCATCATGATCCGCAGGCCGGCCCGCAGGATGAACAGGGAAATCACGAGGCCCACCCAGGCCTCCAGGGAAACCCCCAGCCAGATGAACAGCAGGGCGGTAATGAGCACCGAGGCGGACAGGATGGCGTCGAAGGACGCGTCCGACCCCGATGCCACCAGGGCCGCGGAATGCACCTTCTGTCCCTGCTTTTTCACATACCTGCCGAGGATCAGCTTCGCCGCGATGGCCACACCCAGCAGCACCAGCGACAGCACGGAATAGTCCGGCTCCTCCGGTTCAGCGATCTTTTCCACGGAGCTGATCAGGGCGCTGATACCGGCGTAGATCACCAGGGCGGACACGATCAGGGAGGACAGGTATTCAATCCGCCCGTGGCCCAGGGGATGCTTCTTGTCCGGCGCCCGGCCCGCCAGCTTGGCCCCGATGATTGTCACCACCGAGGACAGGGCATCCGACAGGTTGTTGATGCCGTCGAGGACCATGGCGATGGACCGGGCAAACATGCCGGCCACCATTTTCGCGGCCGCAAGAAACACATTGACCAGGATACCGATGATACTGGTACGGACAATGATATGCTCGCGGTGCTTCGCGACGGACTCCACGACAAGTTCCCCTCTTTCATTCCGAAAGGGTTTCCGGGGTTTCCTTTTCTTCTTCGGTTTTTTTCGCTTCTTCGGTTTCCGGTGCGGCCGGAGCAGCGGCATCTTCCGCAGGGGATTCCTTCTCCCCCGCGGTCCCGTCTGCCGGCGGGGCGTTCTCCCCGCCCGGCGGCAGCGCGGCCGCCGCATCCTCCGGCTTGGCCCAGCGGCGCTTGAACCACTGCACCACCAGGTACAGGTCGTCATTCACACTCTTGAAGATATCGCCGTGGATCGCGCCCACCAGCACCGACATGGCCACCGGGCCGCCGATCAGGCCGAGGATCCCGCCGAAGCGCATGCCGGCAAACATGCCGATCAAACTCAGCAGCGGGGAAATACCGATGGAATTGGACATCAGCTTGGGCTCCAGCAGGCGGCGCGCCAGCTGCAGCGCACCGGTGAGGATCAGGATCTGGATGCCGCCGATGGTCTCCCCCGTGAGGAAGAGCACCACGGCCATCAGGATATACATCAGTCCGCTGCCGATCATGGGGATCATTTCCATGATCGCGGCGATGACACTCAGGACCCCGGCATAGCGGAAGCCGAAAATATGCAGCGCGATCAGGCTGACCACCAGCACCATCGCCGCGAAGGTGCCCTGCACCCGCAGATAGCCCATCAGGCTCTTCAGCGCGGAATTGGTCAGCTGGGTGGTATTGCTGTCCTGCCGCCGGCGTTTTCCGCCGGGCAGGTAGGAGCGGATTTCAGCGTAGTGGATCGAGATGAAATACACGGCCATGGCCAGGAAGCTGATATAAATGACGCTGTAGGGCAGGCTGGTCACCGTGCTGACAGCGAAGGCAACCACGTCCGACGCCACGTTGGATCCCCAGGCGCTCAAGCGCAGCATTGCGTCGTCCATCGTGTTGTGGAGGATCTGCTGCACCTGGGGGCTGAAATTGTTGGCGGTGTTGTGGATCAGGTTATCCATGGCCTGCTGGATTGTGGTGATGGCCTCGCCGATCATGCTCCCGGACTGGCCCACCACCTCCGGCGCCTGCTCCAGCACGATGTTGACGCCCCAGTAGGTGGCGCCGAACAGGATAGCCATCAGCAGCAGCACGCAGACCAGCACGGAGATGCCGCGCTTCATCTTCAGCTTTTTTTCGGCAAAGCGGATCACCGGCTGCATCATGGCCGCCAGGGGAATAGCGATAATAAAGACGGAGAGCTTATCCCACAGAAGCGGAATCAGCCAGAAACACAGCGCTATCAGGACAACAGCGCCGAGCCCTTTGACTGCAAGCCGTTCCGCGGCCTTTCTCTCTTCGGTCATGTTTTTTCTCTGCCTTCAATCGTGATCTGTCTTATTCGACATCCCAGTATTTTACTCTTTTTCCGCCCGGTTTTCAACTCTTGCCGCCCAATTGCCCGCTTTATTGCGGAAAAGCTGTTTGTCTGTTATAATACATATGGCAAATGTTTTCCGCACAATGGACATACTGAATAAAACAGACAGGGAGCTGTACCGATGGCGCTTAATTTCCTGAAAGACCTGTTTGCCTCCGCGCAGGCAAAGCAGATCATTCCTGCCCTGACCCACACGCCCTTTGACGAGCTGATGGTCATCGATCTGAAGTCCGGGCAGTACGAGTCCCGTTTCCACGCGGACGGGAAGTTTTTTGCGCCTATCAACGGTGGTGAATTCCAGGCCCTGCTGGATTACTGTTCCGCCAACCTGGTGCATCCGGAGGATCTGGAGCGGAGCAAGGCCTTCCTGAACCTTTCGGATATGAAAGCCCGGCTGACCCGGAGCGATCCCATGGGGATCCTGACGGAGCAGTTCCGCTACCTGGCCCTCAACGGCGAATGGTGCCTGATGGAAGGTCTGCTGATCGCCGGCACGGAGTTCGGCCTGGGGGAAAACATTGTCTACTACTACCTCTTCGACGTGGAGGAAATCCGCAGCCGGGAGGAAGGCCAGTATGTGGACGCGTCCCTCCCCTCCCAGAAGCTGCTGAGCCAGATGCCGGACCAGATGCCAGAGTCCGCCTTCTTCACCTATGTGCAGGAGCGGCTGATCCATCCGGCGGAAGGGCGCTGGTGCCTCATCGCTGTGGATATCAAGCATTTCAAGCTTTTCAAGGAACTGAACGGGCAGGAGAACGGCGAGCAGCTGCTGGTCCGCTTCGCGGAAACGCTGCACACCGCCGCGCAGGAAACCGGCGGCGTCTCCTGTTACCGCGGGCAGGATGACTTTGCCCTCCTCATCCCCTATGACAATTACCGCATTGAGCGGCTGTTTGCCGACCTGTGCCGGGCCATTGATTCTCTGTCCGGCGTCAGCGGCTTCTTCCCCATCTTCGGTATCGCCGTCATCGACGCGGAGACCGAAAGCACCGCCCTGGACCTGTTCAACCAGGCAGCCCTCACGGCGGAGGAAATCAAGGACGACCTGCAGTACCATATCCGGGTGTATGACCCGAAGGTGCACGAGCGCCACGTGGAGGAGTTCAAGCTCCTGGCCGAATTCCAGGCCGCGCTGAAGAACGGGGGCATCACCTTCTTCCTGCAGCCCATCTGCCGCGTGGCCAACGGAAAGATCGTCGGGGCGGAATCCCTGTCCCGCTGGCGCAGGGAGGACGGGACCTACATTTCCCCCGTGTTCTTCATCCCCGTACTCGAAAAATACGGCGTGGTGACCGACCTGGACCTGATGATCTGGGAAGGCGTGTGTGCCTGGCTCCGGGGCGTGATCGACCGGGGCGCCCGGCCGGTGCCCATCTCCGTGAACGTCTCCCGGATCGACATGTTCGCCATGGACGTGGCGGAGGTGCTGGGCGGCCTGCTGGAGAAGTACAGCCTTACCCCGGACCTTCTGAAGGTGGAAATCACGGAGTCCGCCTATGTGGACGATTCCGACCAGATCAGGAATGCCATCGCCGCCCTGCGGGCCAAAGGCTTCAATGTACTGATGGACGATTTCGGCAGCGGCTATTCCTCGCTGAATATGCTGCGCTCCACCAGCATGGACGTGATCAAGCTGGACGCCCAGTTCCTCCACTTCAACGCCGGTGAGGAACAGAAGGGCATGAACATCCTGGAGTCCGTCATCAACATGACCAAATCCCTTTCCACCCCCATCATCGTCGAGGGTGTGGACACGAAGGAACTGGTCCAGTACCTGACGGATATGGGCTGCCGCTACATGCAGGGCTTCTATTTCTACCGGCCCATGCCCGGGGAGCAGTTCGAAAAGCTGCTGAAGAACCCGGACAGGATGGATTACAGCGGCATCCGCCAGCCCATCCACGAGCAGATGCACGTGCGGGAATTCATGGATGACAGCATTTACAGCGACGCCATGCTGAACAATATCCTGGGCCCGGTGGCCTTCTACCTCCAGCGGGGCAGGAATGTGGACATCGCCCGGTTCAACCAGCAGTTTTTCCGCCTGGTGGGCATCGAACCGGAGATCCTGGAGGAGCGCCGCTACGGCATCCAGGAATTCTTCCATCCCGAGGACCGGGACCGGTTCTTTGAAATGCTGGAAAATGCCAGGCGCAACCGCATTACCGGCAGCAGCGGTTTCTTCCGCATCTTCAAGCCCGGCGGCGCTCTCTTCTGGATGGACCTGCGGGTCTACTACCTGCGGGAGCAGGACGGCGGTTCCCTCTTCTACGGTTCCGCCCGGGATATGACGGAGCTGCTCTATGTGAACAACGACCTGCCCGGCGGCTACTACCGCTGCACGCCGGAGGACGGATTCCGGTTCCTGTACGTGAGCCAGGGCTTCCGGAGCCTGACCGGCTTTACGAACGACGAACTGAAGATCCGCTTCGACAGCAAGCTGCTGAACATGATCCACCCGGACGACCGGGAAAAGGTGCTCCGGGAATCGGAGGAGCTCGCCCGCGGCAAACGGGACCGGATCTCCCCCTACCGGATCCTGAACGCGTCGGAAGAATACCGCTTCGTCATCGACCAGTCCCGCTACACGGATTCCTTCGGCGAGCCCTGCTTCCAGAGCGTGCTCATCGACATCACCGAGGTCATGAAGCTGCGGAACCGGATGCGCATCCTGGAAAAATACGCCACGGACTGCATCCTCTTCCTGCGCAACCTCATGGATCCTTCCACCATGGACCTGGTGGTCTACGGCCTGCAGGACGCCATCGGCATGGACGGGAAAACCTTCATGGAGCAGCTCGTCCGCAAGGAGATCCGGATCAGCAGCATGCTGGGGGATTCTCTGGACGAGCGGTTCCTGAAAAACAGGGACGATCCAGCAAAAGCCAACGGACTTTACCTCCTCCACTTCCCGGACGGGAAGGAAGCAAAGATGCACATCCGCTTCAGCCTGATCCCGGACGAGGCGGAAGACATGGCCTGCATCCTGACCCTGACCCCCGCCACCTCCTGACCTTCAGGAACTAAATCATACCCCGGCACCCGCCGGGGTTTTTGCTTGCAAAAAAAGGGCATTCACTTTATAATCTCCCGGGACGAAATGAAGGAAAGGACGCGCTGAAATGCAAAACGCCGGGGATATGATGGATCGGCTGAACCAGTCCGGGCGGCGGCTGAGCAAAAGCCATCGCAGGATTGCCGAATACATCACCGCCAATTACGACAAGGCGGTCTTCATGACCGCGGCCCGGCTCGGGGAATGCGTCGGGGTCAGCGAGAGCACAGTGGTGCGCTTCGCCTCCGCCCTGGGATACGAAGGCTATCCCCAGCTGCAGCGCAGCCTGCAGGAGCTGGTGTCCCACCGGCTGACAGCCAACCAGCGCTTCGAGCGGGTGACGGAGATCGACCCCCGCAACGTCCTTTCCACCGTGCTCAAAAGCGACGCGCAGAACCTGCACGCCACCCTGGAGGAGCTGGATCCCGCCGTGTTTGAGAACGTAGTCAGCCGGATCCTTTCCGCCCGGTCCGTCTACGTGATCGGCCTGCGGAGCGCGGCGCCCCTGGCCCAGTTCCTGGTGAACTACCTGCGCTACATGTTTGACCACGTGCGCCTGGTTTCCGGCGGCGCGGCGGACGGGCCGGAGGAAATGCTGGAAATGCACGAAAGCGACGTGCTGATCGGGATTTCCTTCCCGCGGTATTCCGCCCGGACGGTGGAGGTCATGCGCTTCGCCCGCCACTGCGGCGCCCAGGTGGTGGCCGTGACCGACGGGCCCATGAGCCCCCTGTGCGAGGTGGCGGACGCCTGCCTCACGGCGCGGACGGATATCGCCTCCTTTGTGGACTCCCTTGCTGCGCCCATCAGCGTGATCAACGCGCTGCTCGTTGCCCTCTCGCTGCACCGGAAGGACGCCCTGAGCGAGCACTTCCGCCGGCTGGAGGATATCTGGAAAAACTACCGTGTCTACCTGGAGGAGGACCGCCATGGCTGACATCCTTGTGATCGGCGGCGGTGCCGCCGGAATGACCGCGGCGCTCTTTGCCGCCCGGGGCGGCGCGAAGGTGACGCTCCTGGAGCAGAACGAAAAGCTGGGTAAAAAAGTCTATATCTCCGGGAAAGGCCGCTGCAACCTGACCAACGACTGTGACCGGGATACCTTCCTTTCCCAGGTGCCCCGGAATCCCCGCTTCCTCTACGGCGCGCTGAGCTTCTTCTCCCCGCAGGACATGATGGCCCTGCTGGAGGGCGCCGGCTGCCCGGTGACGGTGCAGCGGGGCCGGCGGGTTTTCCCCGCGACGGAGAAGGCAAGTGACGTGACGAAAGCCCTTGCCTCCCTGATGGCTTCCGCCGGGGTGAAGATCCGGCTGAACACCGCGGTGAAGGCCCTGGAAATCGAAGACGGCCGCGTCACCGGCGTACGGACCGCAGCGGGGGATATGATTCCCGCGGACGCGGTGATCCTCTGCACCGGCGGCTTCAGCTATCCCGCCACCGGCTCCACCGGGGACGGATACCGCTTTGCCAAAGAGGCCGGGCATACCGTGCTCTCTCCCTCGCCCGTGCTGGTGGGGCTGGAAACCGCGGAAGACTGGCCCCGCGCCTTGCAGGGCCTGAGCCTGAAGAACGTAACGCTCACCCTTTCAAAGGGAAAGAAAACCCTGTATACCGAACTCGGGGAAATGCTCTTCACCCACTTCGGTATCTCCGGGCCGCTGGTACTCGAAGCCAGCTGCCACCTGCCGGAGGACCTGAAGGAAGCCTCCCTGCGGATCGACCTGAAGCCCGGGCTCACCCCGGAGCAGCTGGACGCACGGCTGCTGCGGGACTTCGCAGCCTCAGGCAAAAAGCAGCTGCGGACGGAACTGAATTCCCTGCTGCCCTCCCGCCTGGCGGACCTGTTTCCCCGCCTCTGCGGCCTGCCGGACACCCTTGCCTGCAGCCAGATCACCGGCGAACAGCGCCGGCGCCTGGGGGAAATGCTGAAAGCCCTGCCGCTGACCGTCCGTGCCCCCCGGCCCATTGCCGAGGCCATCGTCACCCGGGGCGGCGTCAGCGTGAAGGAAGTGGAGCCCGGCACCCTGCGCAGCCGGATCCTGCCGAACCTGTACTTCGCCGGGGAATTGCTGGACGTGGACGCCCACACCGGCGGCTACAACCTGCAGATCGCCTGGTCCACCGGAGCGCTTTCCGGAGCTTCTGCCGCAGAAGATACCCTTTCATCACTGTAAACCGGAGGAACTATGACCTATATTGTTTTGGACCTGGAATGGAACCAGCCTGTATCCTATCAGAGCCGTACCTACCGGGAAGTGGGAGACAAACTGATTTTTGAAATGATCCAGATCGGCGCGGTGCGCCTGGGCCCGGACCTGACCCCGGCGGAAGCCATCTCCATCCCGATCGCCCCCACCCATTACCTGCGGATCCATCCGCGGATCAGGCGCATGACCGGCCTGGATTCGGAAAAGCTGGCCGGCGCGCCCCACTTCCGGGAAGCCCTGGAGCAGTTCACCGCCTGGTGCGGGGAGGACTATACCCTGCTGACCTGGGGCTGCGACGACATCAGCGTGCTGTACCAGAATATTGAATTCTTCAAGTGCGAAGATATCCCGCTGGCACCCCTGTGCGACATCCAGAAGCTGTTCAGCGAAGTGCACAATATGAAGGACCGCTCCGGCCTGAAGACCGCCATGGAGCTGACCGGCATCGTCCCGGCGGAAACCATGGCCTTCCACAACGCGCTCTACGACGCCTGGTACACAGCCCTGGTGTTCAAGACGCTGCCGGATCCCTCCGCGGTGCTGAACTATCCCCAGAAGCCGCGGAAGCTGATCCATGACCGCAAAAACGCCCGGGAAAAGACCCAGGGCGAAACCTTCGATACCGTGCGGGAAGCGCTGGAAAGCGATACCGCAATTCATCCGGTTTGTCCGCGGTGCGGAAGGGTTCTGGTCCTCGACGGCGAATATATTAAACAGAGTGCCGACAAATATATCGCTGTGGCCAAGTGCAAAAACCATGGCCGGATCCTGATCCGCCTCCGTTTCCGGATTGACGATGACGGAAAAAAGATCCTTACGCGTACCACCGCTCCCGCCACGGGAGCCAACGTGGCCTACGTCCATACCAAGCAGCTGCAGATGCGGGAGCGGCAGGCCCGCTACCTGGAGGAGCACGGCGCTCTGCCCGATCCGGATGAAGAGCTGCTGAATGCTGAGGTGTCCAGTATGCCCTTCGATTAACCGAAGGAGGACGCGTCATGATTATCCGTTCCAATAACAACCAGAAAGAATTCCCGGAAGGAACCACCGTGCAGAACTGCCTGAAAGGCCTGGACGCCTTTCCCCGCGGCACCCTGGCCGCCCTGTCCGGCGGTATCGTCATTGAGCTGAACGATCCGCTGCGCCGTGACTGCACGCTGACGCCCCTGACCCTCGAGCACGAGGAAGGGCGCCGCATTTACGAACGTTCCCTCCGTTTTGTCATGCTGCTGGCCCTGCGGCACCTCTACCCCTACCAGCAGGTGCGGATTGAATACTCCGTGGGCTACGGCGTGTTCGTCCGCCTGCCGGGGATCGAGCTGCACCGGCAGGACATCGTCAAGATTGAAAACGAAATGCACCGGATCGTGGACCTGGACCTGGTCTTCACCCGCAAACAGTGGACCCGGGAGGACGCCATCCGCTACTTCAACGAGGAAAAACAGCCGGACAAGGTGGAGCTGCTGACCCGGCGCCCCGTGCCCACCTTCACCATGTACTCCATCGACGGCATGTGGGAATACTTCTACGGCGCCATGACCGTGTCCACCGGATACGTGCCGGTGTTCACCCTCTTCGAGCTGCGGGGCGGCTTCGTGCTGCAGCTGCCGGCGGGCTCCGACTTCGACCACGCGGCTCCCTATATCTATCGGCCGAAGCACCTGGAGGTCTTCCAGCAGAGCGCCCACTGGTGCGAGGTCCTGGGCGTCACCAACGTCAGCGACGTCAGCATCATGATCGAGGAGAACCGGCTGCGCAACTTCATCCGCGTGAACGAGGCGCTGCATGAAACCGCCATCGACGACATCGCGAAGAAGATCCACGAGCAGCACAAGCACGTGGCCCTGGTGGCCGGCCCCTCCGCCAGCGGCAAGACCACCTTTGCCGCCCGGCTCGCCGTGCACCTGCAGATGTACGGCCATCCCTCCCGGCGCATCTCCATGGACGATTTCTTCATCAACCGGGCGGAGCTGCCCGTGCAGCTGGACGGAACCCGGGATTTCGAAACCATCGAAGCCCTGGACGTGAAGCTCCTGGCGGACACGATTTCCGGCCTGCTCAACGGCGAGGAAGTCTTCATCCCCGGATTCGATTTCGAAAGCGGCGAGAAGGAATGGATGAACCCTCCCACCACGCTGGAGCCCGGGGAGATCATCATCCTGGAGGGCATCCACGGCCTGAACCCGAAGATCGTGGATCAGCTTCCGGCGGACGAGATTTACCGCATCTTCGCCAGCGCCCTCACCTGCCTGAACCTGGACGACCACAACCGGATCCGCACCACGGACGTGCGCCTGCTGCGGCGCATCGTGCGGGACAAGCAGTTCCGGGGCTATATGCCGGAGGCCACGCTGGCCCTGTGGCCCAACGTCCGCCGGGGCGAGGAAAAATACATCTTCGCCTACCAGGAGAACGCGGACAGCATGTTCAACACGGCGCTGCACTATGAGCTGCCGATCCTGAAGCTCTACGCCTACGACCTGCTGAAGGACGTGCCGCCGGATTCCCCCAACTACCTGCTGGCCCGCCGGCTGATCAAGGCGCTGAACTACCTGCCGGACGTGGACGAAAGCCTGTTGGACGAAATTCCGCCGCTGTCGCTGCTGCGGGAATTCATCGGCGGATGCACCCTGGACCACGACGACTGAACCCCCTGCCGCGGTTGACAGAAAAAGCCCCGGGCCGTACAATAGGCCCGGGACTTCTTTTTGTCCGTACATCTTTACGTTTTTTTCAGGGGAGCGGCGGAGCATCATGGCGAAGAACAAAGAACTGATCCGGGATCTGACGGTGGGCAGCGTTCCGAAGACCATGCTCCGCTTTGCAATGCCCCTTTTCCTTTCCGGCCTGCTGCAGATGGTCTACAACATGGTGGACATGATTGTCGTCGGCCAGATCGTCGGTACGGCGGGGCTTTCCGCCGTGTCCATCGGCGGCGAGATGATGATGCTGATCACCTTCATCGCCATGGGCTTCTCCAACGCCGGGCAGATCCTGATCTCCCGTTACGTGGGCGAAAAGCGACACGACCGGATCGGCGAAATGGTCAGCACCCTGTTCACCCTGCTTCTGTCCATCGCGGTGGTGATCATGGTGGTGTTCCTCTTCACCTACCAGAACATCATGGCCTGGCTGAACACCCCGGACTCCATCTGGGAATACACCCGGCAGTATGTCATCACCTGCATCTACGGCACGGTGTTTATCTACGGCTACAACCTGGTGTCCGCGATCCTGCGCGGCATGGGCGATTCCAAGCATCCCTTCCTGTTCATCGCCATCGCCTCCGTGCTGAACGTGATCCTGGACCTCCTGTTCGTGGGCCCCATGGGCATGGGCCCCCGGGGCGCGGCCCTGGCCACGGTGATCGGCCAGGCGGTCAGCTTTATCTTCGCGCTGACGCTGCTCTACCGCCACCGGGAGCAGATCCATTTCGACTTCAAGCCTTCCCACT
Source organism: Clostridia bacterium (assembly GCA_017447185.1). Lineage (GTDB taxonomy): Bacteria > Bacillota > Clostridia > Christensenellales > Aristaeellaceae > Aristaeella. Next base: position 84,705 of record JAFSOC010000031.1, read on the forward strand.
TCCGGATCTCCCGGAACGTGATCAAGCCGCTGCTTTCCCTGGGCATCCCCATGGTGATCCAGTCCGCGGCCATCACCTTCTCCATGCTGTTTGTCAATTCCTATATCAACAAATACGGCGAGGTCTACATCGCCGTCACCGGCATCGCCCGGAAGCTGGAAAACATGATCAGCATCGTTTCCCAGGCCATCTCCGCCGCCGGCGGCGCCATGATCTCCCAGGCCCTGGGCGCGAAAAAAACAGAGCGCGTTCCGAAGGTGTTCTTCCACGCGCTCTGGATTGTGGCGATTCCGTCGGCCATCTTCGCCCTGATTACGCTGGTGAAGCCGGAATGGCTGTTCGGGATTTTCACCCAGGATCCCGCCGTGCTGCAGACGGTGCTCAACGAGTACATCACCGTGGCCATGATCCAGTACCTGGGCTGCACGCTGCGTCCGCCGTCCTTTGCGCTGATCAACGGCAGCGGCAATTCCCGGATGAACCTGGCCGTGGCCCTGATGGACGGCGTCGCCTGCCGGATCGGCCTGTCCCTGCTGCTGGGCGTCGTCCTGGGCTGGGGCATCTCCGGCTTCTGGTACGGCAATGCCATCTCCGGCACGATTCCCTTTGTAGTCGGTTTCTCCTTCCTGCTCTCCGGCCGCTGGCGGCCAAAGGAGGACCGGAAAAAGAAGGAAAAGGTTACGACGGATCCGTAATCTCCCGGATGGCGCGGATTTCCTGCTCCTCCGCGGTGACGTAAACCGTCTTCTGATGCGTATAGATCACCTTCCCAGGCGCTGCACCGGAAGGTTTTTTTACATACTTGCGCAGGGTGTAGTCCACCGGCACGGTGGAGCTGTTCTTTCCCTTGCTGAACCAGGCGGCCAGCAGCGCCGCCTGCCGCATGGTTTCCAGGGGAATCTCCCCTTCCGTCCGGATGATCACATGGCTGCCGGGCATGTCCTTGGCATGGAGCCAGGTCTCGTTGCCCCCGGCGGCCTGGGTCAGCCGGTCGTTCTGCAGGGAATTGCGGCCCACCGCGATCTCGATCCCGTCGGCGGAGAGGAAGCGCATGGGCGTGCTCTTCGGCAGCTGGCGCTGCTGGCGGCGGTTGGTCACCTTCTTCATGTAGCCGGTGCGCACCAGTTCCTGCCGGATCTCCTCCAGCTCGCTCTCGCCGGTGCAGTTCTCCGCGTCCATCAGCATATTCTCCAGGTAGTCCAGTTCCTCCAGCGTTTTGTCCCGCTGGACCGCCGCGGTCTCCCGGGCGGACCGGGCCTTCTGGTATTTTTTGAAGTATTTCTGGGCGTTCTGGGCCGGGGTCAGCTTGTTATCCAGGGGCACGGTGATAGTGCCCCCCTCCGGATCGTTCCAGTCCGGCAGCACAGCCTCGGTCATGCCTTTCTTCAGCTGGTAAAGGTTGGCGTGGATCGCCTCCCCCATGCGGCGGTACTCGTCCATCTTTTCGGCGGACGCCAGTTCCTCCTCCTGCAGGGCCAGTTTCCGCGCGCAGCGGTCGATCTGCCCCTTCAGGGTATGGATCATGGAGGCGCTCTTCTGGTTCAGCCGGTCCTTGGCGTCCCGGCCGGAATAGTACAGGTCCAGGGCGCGGCTCAGGGTTTTGCAGCCCTCCTGCATCCGGGTATCCCGGCTGAGGTACACGAAGGGGAATACGTCCCGGGCCTCCCCGTCCTCCCCCCGCAGCACGCAGGGATCGGCCATCTCCGGCAGCCGCCGGCAGAAGTCACTGAGGCGCCGGCAGGCATCCGGCAGATCATTCGGCCAGTCCTCATTCCCGCTGACCCGGAAGGCCAGCTCCTCCGCGCTCTGGCGGCTGAGACCGGAAATGGATTCCGACAGCGCCCGGGCAAAGCTTCCGCCCTCCCGCGCCTGCAGTCTTGCAAGCAGGTCCTCCGCCGAAAGCGTAAGGGGATCCAGCTTGTCCTGGGCCGGCGGCAGCTGGTAGGCCATGCCCGGCTGCACCAGCCGCACCCGGCTCATGTCCGCGTTCACGTGGCGGGCAGCCTCCAGGATCCGTCCGTTCTCGTCCAGCAGCATCAGGTTGGAATGGCGGCCCATGATCTCCAGCATGATGCGCCGGAGCACATGGTCCCCCAGTTCGTTCACTGCGTCCATGTCAATCCGGATAATCCGGTCGCCCCCCAGCTGGCGGATATCCGTGATCCGGGCTCCGGTCAGCTGCTTGCGCATGAGCATGCACAGGGACGGGGGCTCCAGGGGATTGGAGAAGCTGCCGCCGGTCAGGTGGCAGCGGGCATTGTTCGGGGAAGCGCACAGCAGCAGCTTGTGATTCTCGTTATCCGCGCGGATCACCAGCACCACCGCATCCCGCTCCGGCTGGGTAATCCGGTCCACCCGCCCGCCCTTCAGCGTGCGGTCCAGCTCCCGGGCGATAAACCCCGCCGTCAGTCCGTCCATCGGCATTCGGCAGCATCTCCTTTCCGTCTTATTTTACAGGTTCCTTTATCCGCTTACCGGAATTTTCCGTGGAGGATCGGGCTCAGCGGCTTGTAGATCACAAAGGTAATGAGCGTCAGGGCCGCGCCCTTAATCAGGTTGAAGGGGATCGTGAAGGGCACGATGTATTTCCCGCCGTCCGGAAGGCCGAAGGCCGGGAAGAGGATATACAGATTCGCCAGCACCGCGGCGCCGGTCATCACCAGGGTGCCGATGGCCATGCCGATCAGGGCGGTGATCCGGGTCTTTTTGCGGCTGTACACCAGCGCGGCCGGGGCCAGAAATGCAAACAGGGCGATGAAGTCCGCCAGCTGGCCAACCCAGCCGCCGCCCGGATGCACCAGGAGACCCACCAGGTCCTTGATCAGAAGCGTCAGGGCGCCCGCCGGGAGGCCCATGGAGAAGCCGGCCAGCATCACGGCCAGGCCGCTGGGATCCAGCTTGTAGAAGGGCGCACCGGGCAGGATCACGATCTCGATCATGGACAGGGCGACGCCGACGGCGGCCAGGATGCCGATCCGGGTCAGGGAACCGGTGGAGAAAAGGTTGCTTTTTGCGCGTGCAGTCATGGGATAACCCTCCTTTAAATGCGCGTACCCCTCAAAGCAGCTTCACTTTGAGGGGCGGAGAGCAGCGCGCGTGTGCGCGGTATTCACTCTTTTCCGTTCTTCTCTCATCCAGACTTTACTGTCGGCCCCGGAATCTCACCGGATCGGCTGAGGATTTCTCGCTCAGTTCGCGGGCTTTACCGCCGGTAGGGAATTGCACCCATCCCCGAAGAAGCTTTAAGCAGTACGCAATGTACGGTCACATTATAAGGACTTCTTTCCGGTTCGTCAATCCCCGTCCTCCCCGGCCCGGGCAAAAATCAGCTCGATGAAATCCCGGATCTGGGCATCCCAGAATCCCCATTCGTGGAAGGTGTCCGCCTCCTCGTGGCTCAGCACGTCCCAGCCGTTCTTCCGCAGGGCGGGAACAAAGGTCCGGTGCTGGTCGAAGAGGAAATCCTTCGTGCCGCAGGAGAGGTAAAGCCAGGGCTTGTGCTTCGCGTTCGCGTTCTTTTCCATCAGGGTATACAGGTCATATTCCGTGCCCTTGATCTCCTGCTGTGATCCGAACACCCGGTCGATCTCCGCCGTCCGGTGCCGCTCGTAATACACCCCCGCCAGGTCCACCGCGCCGCTGAAGGAGCCGGCGCCGGCGAAATGCTCCGGATAGGTGAGCGCCAGGCGCATGGCGCCGTAGCCGCCCATGCTCAGGCCCGCCACGTACGTATCCTCCCGCCGGTCGCTCAGCCGCAGGAAACGGTGCATGGTGCGGGGCAGCTCATCGCTGACATAGTCCCAGTATTTCTCGCCGTAGGCTTCGTTGCAGTAAAAGCTGTGATTCACCGCCGGCATGATCACCGCCAGGTTATGGTTCGCGGCGTAGCGCTCCACGGAGGTACGGCGCATCCAGATGGAATGGTCGTCGCTGTAGCCGTGCAGCAGGTAGAGCACCTTCGGGGGACGCTCGTCCCGGGAGGCGCCCATGCCGATGCCCTGGTTTGCCTCCGGCAGGATCACGTTCACGGAGGAGGCCACGTTCAGCGCCGCGGAGAAAAACTGGATCTGCAGAAAGGCCATGGGAATTCCCCTTTCCTGTATCAAATTTCACGGTTTGCTCTTCCCCTATTATACGTTGCCCCGCACCTTCCGGACAACCCCTTTTTGTCAAATGCCGACATTGACTTTTGGGTCCTTTTCCTGTAATGTTTACAGGGTTAGACCCCTCCCCTTCCGGCCCCGCCGGAAAGGGTTGCAAAATTACTCGAAACAGGAGGATTTCCGATATGAAAAAGCCCGTTGTGCTGGTCGTTATGGACGGTGTGGGTGAATCGAACGAAGAACTCGGCAACATGGTCATGAAGGCCACCACGCCCACGCTGGACGCGCTGAAGGCCAACGACCCCTTCCGGGTCATCAAGGCGCACGGCACCGCCGTGGGTCTCCCCTCCGATGACGATATGGGCAACAGCGAAGTGGGCCACAACGCCCTCGGCTGCGGCCAGATCTATTCCCAGGGCGCCAAGCTGGTCAACGAATCCATCGAGTCCGGCTCCATCTACCAGAGCAATACCTGGAAGGAACTGACGGACGGCGTGAAGGCCTCCGGCGGCGCGCTGCACTTCATCGGCCTGCTGTCCGACGGCAATGTCCACAGCAACATTTCCCACCTGCTTGCCATGCTGAAGGAAGCGAAAGCCGAAGGCGTGAAGAAGGCCCGGGTGCACATCCTGCTCGACGGCCGTGACGTGCCCGCCACCTCCGCCCTGGAATATGTGGACAAGCTGGAAGAAACCCTTGCTTCCCTGAACGACGGCAGCTTTGACGGGCGCATCGCCTCCGGCGGCGGCCGTATGCAGATCACCATGGACCGCTACCAGGCCAACTGGAACATGGTCAAAGCCGGCTGGGACATTCATGTCCACGGCGAAGGCCGCACTTTTGCCAGCGCGAAGGAAGCCATCGAGACCTACCGCAGTGAGCAGCCCGGCGTCATCGACCAGGACCTGCCCGGTTTCGTCATCGCGGCGGACGGCGCGGCGGTCGGCCCCATGAAGGACGGGGACAGCGTGATCCTCTTCAACTTCCGCGGCGACCGGGCCCTGGAGCTGTCCATGGCCTTTGACGGGGACGCCTCCTTTGACAAGTTTGACCGGGGCGTGATCCCGCAGGTGAAATACGCCGGCATGCTGGAGTACGACGGCGACCTGCACATCCCGCACAAGTACCTGGTGAATCCGCCGCAGATCCGCCACACCCTCACCGAGCTCCTGGTGGAAAACGGCATCAACGAATACGCCTGCTCCGAAACCCAGAAGTACGGCCACGTCACCTATTTCTGGAACGGCAACCGCAGCGAGAAATTCTCCGAGGAACTGGAAACCTGGCAGGAAGTTCCCTCCGACGTCCGTTCCTTCGATGAATGCCCCTGGATGAAGGGCACCGAAATCACCGACCTGGTGATCGCGGCCATCGAAAGCGGCAAGTACGGCTTCATCCGCTGCAACTTCCCCAACGGCGACATGGTGGGCCACACCGGCAACCTGTATGCCACGGAGATCGCGGTGGAAACCGTGGACCTGTGCCTGACCCGGATCGCGAAGGCCTGCGACGAGCACGGCTGCATCCTGGTGGTCACCGCCGACCACGGCAATTCCGACCAGATGCTGGAGAAGAACAAGAAGGGCGTCGTTTCCGTGCGTACCGCCCACAGCCTGCGCCCCGTTCCCTTCATCATCCATGACAAGGACGCGCGCCACGAAATGGATACCGAAAGCCCCTTCGGCCTGGCCAACGTTGCCCCCACCGTGGTGGAGCTCCTGGGCCTCAAGCCTTACGACTGCTGGGAAAAATCCATGCTGAAATAAGATTACCCCCAAGCCGGACCCGCAAAGGCCCGGCTTTTTCAATCAAAAACGGAGGTGTCATCATGACCATCATCCCGATCACTCCCGCCAATCCCCGCCTGCGCCTGCTGGGCCGGACGGACCTGACTCGCACCCCTATTGCCCTGGACTGGACCGGTTCCGGCCTGGAGTGCGCCTTCCACGGATCGGACCTGTGGGCGGAGCTGGAAGCTCCCGCCTTCTCCCCGATCATGTGGATGATCGTGCTGGCGGACGGCAAACCCGTGGCCCGCTTCCCCGTGGAGCCGGGCATCCGGTTCTATCCCCTGGTGCTGGGCATGGAGCCGGCCAACACCCGGACGGTCACCCTGATGAAGGAAACCCAGTGTATGCCGGACAGCCCGGAAGCCACGGTCCTCCTCCACTCCCTGCGGATGAAGGGCGAGCTGGCGGAGCTGCCGGAGCATAAGCTGAAGATCGAGTTCATCGGCGACAGCCTGACTTCCGGTGAAGGCTCCCTGGCTCCCTGCAACAACGACGAATGGATCACCCTGTGGTTTTCCGCCCGGGGCAATTATTCCTGGGAAGCCTGCGATCTCCTGGACGCGGAGCGGCGGGTCCTCTCCCAGAGCGGCTGGGGCGTTTGCTGGGACTGGGAGCACAACCCGGAGCATACCCTGCCCGCCCACTATGAAGAGATTGCCGGCGTGCTTCGGGGCCCGGCGGCGGAAAAACGGGGCTGCACCCGCCCCTACGATTTCCGTGCCTGGCAGCCGGATATCGTCTGCATCCGCCTGCTGACCAACGACCACGGCGGCATGAACCAGAAAGGCAGTTTTGCGGAGGACCGGGACACGGTGGTGGCCGGCGCCCTCGCCTTCCTGAAGACCGTGCGGAAGAACAACCCGAAGGCGAAGATCGTCTGGATCCTCCCGGCCACGGACTGCCATCCGGAGCTGGCCCTGGAGGCTGTGGAAAAGGCCCGTTCCGAAGGCATGACGGGTCTGTTCACCTGCACCCTGCCGGACTACGGCAAGCCGGAGGAAATGGGCGCCCGGTGGCATCCCAACGCGGAGTACAACCGGCGGGCCGGCCGGATCCTGGCGGATTTCCTGCGGGAGAACGTGCTGTAACTTGTTCTTTTGGTGCCTTTCCCTGCAAATGAGCGCCCGTCCTTATTGACGGGCGTTTTTGAACAACCTATAATACATTCATTATCATCTTGAAGGAGGCGGAATGCCATGGCCAAGCTGACCATTGACCGGGAGGCCTGCAAGGGCTGCGGTCTGTGTGCCGAAGTTTGTCCCAAACATCTGCTGGCCCTGAGCCGGGAGATTAACGCCAAGGGTTATCACCCCATCGGAATTGAAGACCAGGAATCCTGCATCGGCTGCGCGTTTTGCGCCCGGATGTGCCCGGATGCCGTGATTAAGGTTGAAAAGTAAGGAGGAAGCGTATCCATGGGTCAGAAAATGCTCATGAAGGGGAACGAGGCAATCGCCGAAGCCGCCATCCAGGCCGGATGCCGCTTCTTCTTCGGTTACCCGATCACCCCCCAGAACCAGATTCCCGAGTACATGTCCAAGCGGCTGCCGAAGATTGAGGGCGGCTGTTTCCTGCAGGCGGAGAGCGAAGTCGCCGCCATCAACATGGTCTACGGCGCTGCCGGCGCCGGTGCCCGCGTCATGACCTCCTCTTCCAGCCCGGGAATTTCCCTGAAGCAGGAAGGCATCAGCTACATCGTCGGCGCGGAACTGCCCTGCGTCATCGTCAACATGGTGCGCGGCGGCCCCGGACTGGGATCCATCCAGCCCGCCCAGAGCGATTACTATCAGTCAACCCGCGGCGGCGGCCATGGCGACTACCGCATGCTGGTGCTGGCCCCCTCTTCCGTGCAGGAAGCGGTGGAGCTGACCCAGGAAGCCTTCGACCTGGCGGACAAGTACCGCAACCCCGTGCTGATCATGGGCGACGGCCTGATCGGCCAGATGATGGAGCCGGTGGAAATGCCCGAGCATAAAGACCGGACCGATCTCCCGCCCAAGACCTGGGCCGCCACCGGCTGGAAGCCCGGCTGCGGCAGGGACCGCGCGGTGATCAACTCCCTCTACATCGATCCCTCCGTGCTGGAAAAGCATGTGAATCACCTGTATGAGAAGTATGCCGTCATGGAGCAGACCGAATGCCGCTGGCAGGAGGAAATGACCGAGGACGCCGATTACGTCATCGTCGCCTACGGCACCACCGCCCGCATCGCCCGCAGCGCCATGCGCAAGCTGCGCGCCGAAGGCATCAAAACCGGCCTGATCCGGCCCATCACCCTGTGGCCCTTCCCCGCAGCCCCCATCGCGAAGGCCGCGGAGCACGCGAAAGCCTTCCTGACCGTGGAAATGTCCATGGGCCAGATGGTGGATGACGTGAAGCTGGCGGTGGACGGCAAAAAGCCCGTTCACTTCTTCGGCCGCACCGGCGGTATCGTGCCCACCGTCCGTGAAATCATCACCCAGGTGGAAAACCTTGCAAAGGAGGGGAAATAAGCAATGGCTGTTGTATATGAAAAAACAAAGTTGCTGACCGACAAGCCCCTGCACTACTGCCCCGGCTGCACCCACGGCATTATCCACCGCCTGGTGGCGGAATCCATTGATGAGCTCGGCGTTCAGGAAAAGACCATCGGCATCGCGCCGGTCGGCTGCGCCGTTTTCGCCTACGACTATTTCAACTGTGACATGATGGAAGCGGCCCACGGCCGTGCTCCGGCGGTTGCCACCGGCTGCAAGCGGGTGAACCCGGACAATATCGTCTTCACCTACCAGGGCGACGGCGACCTGGCCTCCATCGGCGCCGCGGAAATCACCCACGCCGCCACCCGGGGCGAGAACATCACCGTCATCTTCGTGAACAACGCGATCTACGGCATGACCGGCGGCCAGATGGCTCCCACCACCCTGCCGGGCCAGGTGACCACCACCTCCCCCTACGGCCGGGATCCCAAGCTGTGCGGCTATCCGATCCGGGTCAGCGAAATGCTTGCCACCCTGGACGGCCCTGCCTACATCGCACGCGTCTCTGTCCACGATGTGAAGCACATCATGGAAGCGAAAAAGTGCATCAGGAAGGCCTTTGAGACCCAGATCAACAAGAAAGGCTTCTCCCTGATCGAAGTGCTGTCCGCCTGCCCCACCAACTGGGGTATGACGCCGCAGGAAGCGCTCAAATGGCTGGAAGCGAACATGATTCCCCAGTATCCCCTGGGCGTGAAAAAGGAGGTTGAGTAATCCATGGAAGCTCAATTCCTGATTGCCGGTTTCGGCGGACAGGGCGTGCTGCTCATCGGCCAGCTGCTGGCCAAGGCCGCCATGCATGAGGGCATGAACGTGTCCTGGATGCCTTCCTACGGTCCGGAAATGCGCGGCGGTGAAGCCAACTGCGCCGTGGTCATCTCCGACGAGCCCATCGGCTCCCCCCTGGTGACGGAAATCCCGATCGCCGTGATTATGAACAAGCCCAGCATGATCAAGTTCACCCCCGCTATGGAAAAGGGCGGCATCATGCTGTACAACTCCTCCCTGATCGATATCACTCCCGACCGGGACGATATCACCGCCATCCCCGTGGACTGCAACGGCATCGCGGAAGAGCTGGGCAACGCCCGCACCGCCAACATGGTGATGCTGGGTGCCATCCTGAAGAAGACCGGCGTGGTCACCATCGATTCCGCCATGGAAGCCCTGAAAGCCACCTTCGGCCCGAAGAAGGAGCACCTGCTGCCCATCAACCGCCAGGCGATGGAAAAAGGTGCAGCCGCTGTCGAATAATCCGTATAAACACTAAAAAATTCCCGGACCCTGCGGTCCGGGAATTTTTGTATCCTCAAGTTCTTCTTACTTGATGTACTCGATGGCGCTCTCCGCCGCGATGCGGCCGAAGATGACGATGTCCGCCACCGCGTTGCCGCCCAGGCGGTTGCCGCCGTGGACGCCGCCGGTGACCTCACCCGCCGCGAACAGGCCGGGGATCACCTTGCCTTCGGTATTGATCACCTGCGCGGCGGTGTTGATCTTCACGCCGCCCATGGTGTGATGGATACCGGGGGCAATCTTGATGGCGTAATAGGGAGGCGTGGTCAGGTCCGCGTCCATACCGGTGGTACGTCCGAAGTCCGGATCCCGCTGGTCCTTCACATAGCCGTTCCAGTCGTTCAGTGTCTTTGCCAGGGTGGCCGGGTCGATCTTCAGGATCTCCGCCAGGCCCTCAATGGTGTCCGCCTGCACGGTGATGCCGGACTTCACATACTTCTCCGTGGCCTTCAGATGATCCCGCAGGTTCTGGTCGAAGATGATCCAGGCATACTGTCCTTCCTGCTCCAGCTCGGCGGCGGATACCGCGTCACGGGTCAGCAGCTCGTTGGTGAAACGGACGCCGCTCTGGTTCACCAGGATGGCGCCGTCGCCGCGGACGGATTCGGTGATCAGGATCGAGGTGGTCTGCTCCACGGTGGGATGCAGCTGGATCTGCTCAATATCCACCAGGGCCGCGCCCAGCTTCTGGGCCATGACGATGCCGTCGCCGGTGGCACCGGGAGCGTTGGTGGTAACCGTGCCCTTCAGGTCCGGGCGGTACTGGGTGTACATGTCCTCATTGGCGCCGAAGCCGCCGGAGGCCAGGATGACCGCCTTGCAGTTGAAGGTATAGAGGGTGTCCTTGCCTTCCGCCTTCACGCCGCAGATCTTGCCTTCCGCGTCGGTCAGCAGCTCGGTGGCCGCGGTGTCATACAGGGGCTCCACGCCCAGCTCGTTCAGCTTGGAGGAGAAGCGTTCCACCAGGTATCCGCCCACGCCGGAGCCGTCTTCGGGCGCGTGGATGCGGTTGACGGAAGCGCCGCCGGAATAGGAAATCTTCGGCAGGGCCGCATCGATGGTATCCAGCCAGTCAATGGCGTTCGCGGATTCGTTGGCCATCATGGCCACCAGTTCCGGATCGTTCAGCGCGTGGCCGCCCTTCATGGTGTCCGCGGCAAACAGGGCCTTGGAGTCCTCGATACCCTGTTCCTTCTGGTAATGGGTTTCCGCCGCGTTCATGCCGCCGGTAGCCTTGGTGGTGTTGCCGCCGGCATAGGGCATTTTCTCCAGCAGGACGAAGTTCTTCCCCGCCTGGTGGAGCATGATGGCCGCGGTCATTCCGGCGCCGCCGGCACCGATGACGACCACTTCGGTATCCACGGTCTTTTCCGCTTTTGGCCCGTCATTGCCGGTATCCTTCCGGTTCGCGTCCAGCACGCTGATATCCGCGCCGGCCGCTTCCAGGGCCTTTGTCGCCGCCTTGATAATGGCGTTACTGGTGACAGTGGCGCCGCTCAGGGCGTCCACGTTCGGGGTCTGGGCCAGCAGGATATCCTTGGCCAGCTGGTCCGCCGCCTTGCCGCCCAGCTCCTCGGTCTCGCCCTTGGCGTAGACCCGGACTGCCAGGATCCGGTTGGCGCTGACGGTCACCTGCACCTTGACGGGGACGAAAATGCCCTGTTCCTCCGCCGTGTAGGTGCCGGGGACAAACAGGTCCTGCGCCGGCTGCTCCGCCAGGGCGGTGGAAGCGAAGATCATCATCATTGCGATGAACAGGCAAATCAGTTTTTTCATGGGATGCCTCCTTGTCTGTTGTTGGGGTTTCCTATTTGGTTTTTCCTTCTTTTTCCATTATACCGGAAGGCTCCGGCCCGCGCAACCTTTTCTTTTCACGCTTACTGCACACTGACCGCAGTAATTGTGAAGCACTTGCCTTCTTCCTTCACCCGGATCTCCACCGTATGTTCCGCGGCCTCCGCGTCGTCGAGGACCAGTACGGGCTCGCTCTGGCCCCACTTGCCGTCCCCGCCCTTCAGCGTCTTTTTCACCGCGCCGTCCACCAGAATCTCCGCAGTTCCGAAGGCGGCGTCATTGGAGGCCTTCCAGGCCACCACGCACTTGCGGAACACGCCGGTAATCTTCAGCGGGTCACTGCCGGAGGCAGCGCTGTGGTGGAAGTTCTTCCCGCAGACCCAGCCCACCGGCTGGTTCCTGTAGGAATTGTTGTCCACCTGGTCAAAGCCGCCCCGCTCCACCGTGATGCCTTCTGCATCCCGGTCGCCGTAGACGGTTTTCAGGCCGATGAAATCCATGCCGTATACCGGTTCCACATCCAGCTCGATGTCCTCCGGGGAGGCTTCCGCTTCGTCCGCAGCCTGCAGCAGGTGCATCACCGCGTCTGCCATCATCAGGTGGCCGGTGGAATTGGGATGATACTCATCCTGGAAATAGCCGGATTTCGGATAGTCCTTGTCCAGGTGCGGATAAATCCCGTCCTTCATGGAAACCATAGGCAGGTGGTAGCGTTCACCGATCTTCTGCAGTTCTGTCTGCATGTTCCAGTTCCGCTGCGCCACGGAGAACAGCAGGACCACCGCCGGTTCGTTGGGCTGGGACAGGATCTCCTTCACCATGGATTCATAGCAGCGGAATCCGGTGGCTTCCTCCCAGTCATTCACCGCGTATTCGATGAACACCAGGTCCGGCAGCCCGTCCGGATCCTCCTCCGGAATCCGCTCCAGCACATCCCGGCCGTAGCGCATGTAGCCGAAGGTGGAGGAGGTGCCGCCCACGCCGGCGTTCACCAGGCGGATGTCCCCGAAGGCGGAGGCGAACCGGACAGAAACCCGCTTCGCCCAGCATTCGTCATACCTGGACGCCAGGGCGCCTTCCGTAATGGATCCGCCCACCGTGGCCAGGGTCAGGGTTTCCCCGGCCCGGGCCCGTTCAAATACTTTCTTCAGCCGGAAATTGTTTCCCGGCGAAACCACGCATGCCTGCAGCGCTTCCGCGTACCAGGCTTCCGACCTGAAATCCGTTTTGTCTCCCATGGCTGTAACCGTTCCTCCCAGCAGCATGATTCCTGTCAGGATTGCCAAACACTTCCGTATGCTTTTTCTCATGGTTTCCGGCTCTCCCGTTCAAAAAAGGCGGAGACTTTCTGCCTTTTCAGTCTCCGCCTTTCCGAAATTTGATCTTATTTCCCCTGGGCCTTTTCCAGGATTTCCGCGACGGCTTCCTTCACGGCGCCGGCGGAGAACTTCAGCGTCGCGCCGGAGATCGCATCCGTCTCCGCGGTCTGGTTCTCCACGATGGCTTTCGCCCAGGCGTCCCGGATCGCATCCGTCAGGAAATCGGTTCCCTCGCTCTTCGCCTCGCTGCGGATCCGGCAGTCCGTAATAATGCCGTTCCGGGTGGTAACGATCACGCGGATTTTGCTGAAATCGGTTTCCTTTTCCGCCAGGTATCCGCCGTAGGCCGCGGGCTGTTTCGCGGATTCTTCTTCCTTGGGTTCCTCCGCCTTGGGCTCCTCAGCGGGCTGCTCCTCGGCGGGCTTTTCAGTTTCCGCGGGTTTCTCTTCCACAGTTTCCGCTTCTTCCGCGGGAGCGGCTTCGCCGGCCATCAGGCCCTGGATTTCCGCGAGCGCGTCCTTCACGGCGCCGGCGGAGAACTTCAGCGTGGCGCCGGAAATCGTGTCGTTGTCCGCACTCTGGCTCTCCACGATGGCCTTCGCCCAGGCGGCCTTCACTTCATCCGTCAGGAAGTCGCTGCCCGTGCTCTTCTCCGCGGAAGTGATCTTCACATCCGTGATCTTTCCGTCCTTCACGCTGGCCAGCACCTGGATGATGCTGAAGTCCGTTTCCTTTTCGGACAGGTAGCTGCCGTAGTATGCTTCGCCTTCATCCGCGGCGGTTTCCGCTGGTTTCTCTTCCGCGGGCTTTTCCGTCTCAGCGGGCTTCTCTGTTTCCGCTGCTTCCGCGGGAGCGGCTTCGCTGCCCATCAGGCCCTGGATTTCCGCAAGCGCGTCCTTCACGGCGCCGGCGGAGAACTTCAGTGTGGCACCGGAGATCGTGTCGTTGTCCGCGCTCTGGCTCTCCACGATGGCCTTCGCCCAGGCGGCCTTCACTTCATCCGTCAGGAAGTCGCTGCCGTCGCTCTTCGCTTCGGAAGTGATCTTCACATCCGTGATCTTTCCGTCCTTCACGCTGGCCAGCACCTGGATGATGCTGAAGTCCGTTTCCTTTTCGGACAGGTAGCTGCCGTAGTATGCATCGCCGGTATCTTCAGCGGTTTCCGCGGGTTTCTCTTCCGCGGGCTTTTCTTCTGCAGGCTTTTCTTCTGCGGGTTTTTCTTCTGCGGGTTTTTCCTCTGTTGTCTCCTCCGCGGTGAAGGTCCGGTTGATTGCCTTCAGCGCCGCATTGGAAGTCACCGTGGCGCCGGAGAGGGCTTCGATCCCGTTCTCACCGAAGGTAAAGGGACCGGCCTTGCCGATGAACTGGTCCGTAAACGCCGCCTCGGAGGCGCGCTTGCCCAGGCCGTCGGTTTCATCCGGCGTATCGATGGTCAGCGAAATGACCTTCTGGGTATCCAGGTCCGTTTCCACATGAACGGTCACCGGGCCGCCGAAGCCCTGCTCGCTGCACTGGGACGCCATCTTGACGCTTTCATCCCCGCCGGCGGGCGTTTCCGCTGCCGGGGCTTCCGTTGCCGCGGGTTTCTCTTCCGCAGGCGCCGCTTCCGCCTTTTCTGCTGCGGGCTTTTCCCCGGTGATCAGGCCGTTGAGGGCCTTCAGGGCGGCATTGGAGGTCACTGTGGCGCCGGAGATCGCTTCCACCCCGTTCTCGCCGAAGGTGAAGGGGCCTTCCTTGCCCACAAACTGGTCCGTAAACTCCTTGTCGGAGGCCCGCTTGCCCAGGCCTTCGGTCTCGTCCGGCGTATCGATGCTCAGGCTCTTCACCTTTTTGCCGTCCAGTTCCGCATGGACGGTCACGTCGCCGCCGAAGCCCTTTTCCACAGCGGTCACGGCGTTCTCATTCACGCCCAGCTGATAGGTCATGGCCTTTCCGCCGATGATGCCCGTCAGGAACAGCACCGCCACAGCCACAGCCAGCAGGCTCAGGGCGATCCGGGTCCCCTGTTTTTTCTTGAATTCGTTCATTCTCTTTCCACCTTTCGACTCACACCGGGGTGGTAATGACTTTCACGGGGCACTTGGCCGCGCACTTGCCGCACAGCGTGCACTTTTCGGGATTGACCCGGGCCAGCGTTCCGTCAAACTCAATCGCATCAAATTCGCACTGCTTCGCGCACAGGCCGCAGCCGATGCAGCCGGCGGAGCAGACCTTCTTCACCTGCGGGCCCTTGTCCCGGTTGGAGCACTGCACCCGGACGATCCGGCTTTCCGGAATCAGGGAAATCAGTCCCCGCGGGCAGGCCTTCACGCACAGGCCGCAGCTGACGCAGCGGTTCCGGTTGACGATGGCCACGCCGTTCTGCACGGAGATGGCCTGTTCCGGACACACTTCGGCGCAGCTTCCGAAGCCCAGGCAGCCGTAGTTGCAGTCCGTCACGTTGATGCCGGAGAGCACGGCCGCGCGGCAGTCCTGGATGCCGATATAGTTGCCCTGGTTCCGGGTCACATCGCAGGTGCCCTTGCAGGCGACGAAAGCGGTTTTCCGCTCCAGCGCACCGGCAGTGACACCCATGATGTCACCGATGGCCTGCGCGGCAGCCGCTCCACCCACCGGGCAGGCATTCACGGGAGCCTCGCCTTTGGCGATAGCCCCGGCCAGCGCGTCGCAGCCCGCGTATCCGCAGGCGCCGCAGTTATTGCCGGGCAGTTTTTCACGCACGGCGACTTCCCTCTCATCGATCTTCACCGCAAACTTCTTGCCGGTGAAAACCAGGCCGATGGCCACCAGCAGCGCGATGACCGCGATCACAAGGGTCGTAATCCAGATAATATCCATCCTTCGGCCCTCCTTTTCACAGCTGCAGGCCGCCGAAGCCCATGAAAGCGATGGACATCAGGGCGGCGGCGATCATGACGATAGGTGCTCCGCGCAGCGGGGCGGGAAGATCCTTTTCATTGATCCGGCTGCGGATGCCCGCCAGCAGGACAATGGCGATGGTGTAGCCCACAGCGGTGCCGAATCCGCTGGCCACGCACTGGGCGAAGTTGTATCCCTCCTGCACGTTGGTCAGGGCCACGCCCAGCACCGCGCAATTGGTGGTGATCAGGGGCAGGTAGATGCCCAGCGACTTATATACCGCGGGGGATTTCTTCTTCAGGAACATTTCAACGATCTGCACCAGCGCGGCGATGACCAGGATGAAGATGATGGTCTTCATGAAGTCCATTCCCAGGGGCTTCAGGGCGAAATCATACAGCAGGCTCGCCACGGCGGACGCGATGGTGATAACGAAGATGACGGCGCCGCCCAGGCTGATGGAGGCTTTCATCTGCTTGCTGACGCCCAGGAAAGAGCAGATGCCCAGGAACTGATTCAGCACGACGTTGTTGATCAGCGCGCCGGCGATGATAATCATGATCAGGCTCTTCATTTGGCGGCCCCTCCTTCCTCAGCGGGTTTGGCTTCTTTTGTCTCAGCTTTTATCTCAGCTTTTTCCGCCTTTTCGGCTTTGGCGGCTTTCTCAGCCGGCTTCGTTTCGCAGCTCGAGGCGGTGGCACACAGGGCGCAGTTGCCGTCGCATCCGCTTTCCACCAGCTTGCGCTGCCGCGTCTTGATGCCGATGGCATTCATGATGGCAATGATCAGCGCGAAGATCAGGAAAGCTCCCGGAGGCTGGATGAAGATGGTCATCCCGAAGCCTTCCGGCAGGATCTGGGCCCCGAAAATCTTCCCGGTTCCCAGCAGTTCCCGCAGGGCGCCGGCCAGGGTCAGCGCCACGGTGAATCCCAGGCCCATGCCGATGCCGTCCATCACGGAGAGCAGCGGCGTATGCTTGTTGGCGTAGGCTTCCGCCCGACCCAGGATAATGCAGTTCACAACGATCAGGGGAATATAGATGCCCAGGTTCTTGTACAGATCCGGCAGGTAGGCCTTGATCAGCAGCTCCGTCACCGTCACGAGGCTGGCCACGATGACGATGTAGGCAGGCAGCCGGACCTGGTCCGGAATGACTTTCCGCAGGAGGCTGATCACCAGGTTGCTCAGCACCAGGACCGCCAGGGTACTCAGGCCCATGCCGATACCGTTGGCCGCCTGGGTAGAGACCGCCAGCGCCGGGCACATGCCCAGCATCAGCACCAGGACGGGGTTTTCCTTGATCAGGCCGTTCCAGAGGCGTTCAACATACTTTTTCACGGTCAGTTGCCTCCTTTCAGTGCCGTACGGAAGAATTCAAGTCCGGCGTTCACCGCGTCGGTCACCGCGTTGGAAGTGACGGAAGCGCCGGAGATCGCGCTGATCTCGTTGTCCGCGGAGGCGGCGCCCTTCACCAGGGTCAGCGTTCCGCTCTTGCCGGGGAACTGGCCCTTGAATTCCGGTTCCTGTGCCTTCATGCCCAGGCCGGCGGTTTCGCTGATTTCCGTAAATGCGATATCCACGACTTCGCCTTCCGGCGTCAAGCCCAGGGCCATGATGATGTTTCCGCCAAAGCCCTTGACGGTGATGCTCAGGGCGTAGCCCAGCACCTTGCCATCCCCGTCCTTTCCGACGTAGCAGGCGTTGATATGCGCGTTGCCCTGGTCAATGCCGTCATCCCCGAGCAGGTCCGCGGTTTCCTCCGCGTTCTTCAGGGACTTGGTGCCGGGAATCACCGAGGTGTAGGCCGCGGCAGCTTCCAGCATCGCCTGTTCCTCGATGGTGTCCTTCGTGACGAAGAAGACGCCGCTGAGGGCCAGGCCGGCGATGACCGCGATAATCGTCAGGGCGATCACGGGCTTCGGAATGCGGAAGGGCTCCCGTTTCACGCGGCGGGTCTTTCCGATCTTCCGGTAGGCCAGCGGCTTCTGGACGATGTAGGTGTCGATCAGGGGGGTGCAGACGTTGCCGATAATAATGGCGTAGCTGAAGGAGTCCGCCGTGTTGCCCCACAGGCGGAAGACGCCGCCCAGCACGCCGATCAGGCAGCCGTAGATGAACTGGCCCAGGCGGCTCACCGGGCTGGTGACGTAATCCGTTGCCATGAAGAAGGCTCCCATCACCACGCCGCCGCCGCACAGGTGCGCCAGCAGGAAGCGGGGGTTGAAGCCTTCCCCGCCGAACAGGCCGATCAGCAGGGTGAAACCGATCAGCACGGAGAAGCAGATCTGGCCGTGGATGATATCCAGGCTCCACAGCAGCAGGCCGCCGATGAGCAGCGCCAGGATGGAGCTGCCGATAACGCCGTCCGCCGTGCCCAGGAACATCTTCGTGATGTCCACCTGCTCAAAAGCCTTCAGGGCGCCCACCGGCGTAGCTGATGCGACCGCGTCCAGCGAAGGTTTGATGGTCATGGCGTTGGCGAAGGAGATCAGCAGGAAGCACCGGGCCGCCAGCGCCGGGTTGATGAAGTTCTTGCCCAGTCCGCCGAAGCAGCCCTTGCAGACCACGATGGCGAACACGGAGCCGATCACCGGGATGTACAGGGGCGTCTTCGGCCCCAGGCTCAGGGCCAGCAGCAGGCCGGTGACCACGGCGCTGCCGTCCCAGATGGTGCTGGGCTTATGGCAGACCTTGTCGAACACCCACTCGGCAGCCACCGCGGAAACGATCGCCAGGGCGATGATTCCGAAGGCCTGCCAGCCGTGCACAATGATACCCACCACCGTTGCCGGCAGGAGGCTCAGGACAACCATGCGCATGATATACGGGGTTGTCCACCGGTCCCTGATATGCGGGGACGAAGAGAGATTCAGCACGCCGTTCACTTCTGACCAGCTCCTTCCCGCTTTTTCTTCTCCTGGATTTCGGCTTTCGCCTGTTTAAAGGTCTGCATCAGCGGACGCTTTGCGGGGCAGGCCACCGTGCAGCTGCCGCACTGGATGCATTCCAGGCCGTAGAGTTTCTTTTCATACCGCTCCAGGTTGCCGGCAATGGCGGCGTCCGCCATCAGCTGGGGCATCAGCCCCACCGGGCACACCGTGGTGCAGCGGCCGCAGTGGAGGCAGGCGGTCATCTGTTTTTCCGCCGCCAGCACCGGATCCTCGTCCAGGAGGGTCAGGCCGTTGTTCTGCTTCTGTATCGGAACGTCCAGGCTGCCCATGGCGATGCCCATCATGGGGCCGCCGGCCAGTGCCTTGACCGCCGTCTTCCCGGGCTTCACGCCGCCGCAGGCTTCCAGCAGCTCCGCGTAGCTAGTACCCACACGGACGAAGAAGTTGGAGGGCTCCATCACCGCCTCGCCCGTCAGGGTGAAGCACTGGCGGAAGAGAGGTTCATGATACAGAACCGCCCGCTGGATCGCGTAAAGCGTGCCCACGTTCTGCACGATGCAGCCCACGTCCGCCGGCAGCTTGCTGATGGGGAAATCGATGCCCGTCACTGCCTGGATCAGGCTGCGCTCGCCGCCCTGCGGATACTTGGTGATCATGGTGCGGACCTTGATCCGCTGTTTCCCGGAGGCCGCGATCTCCATGGCGTGGATCGCTTCGGGCTTGTTGTCCTCGATGCAGATGATGCCCTCTGCGTTGGGGAACAGCCGGAGCACCAGCTCCAGGCCTTCCACGATGGCCGGCGCGTGGGTCCGCATCAGCTGGTCGTTGCAGGTCAGGTACGGCTCGCATTCGGCGCCGTTGGCGATCACATAGTCAATCGTTTCCGGATCCTTCGGCTTCAGCTTCACATGGGTGGGGAACCCGGCGCCGCCGAGGCCTACAATGCCCGCCTCCTGCACCCGCTGGACAATGTCATCCGTCGAGAGCTTCGTCTCGTTGTCCCGCTCCGTCCAGTCCGATACGGCCGTGAACTGTTTATCGTTGTCAATGACGATGCATTCCGTCATGCCGCCGCCCAGCACCCGGCGCTTCTCAATTGCCTTTACCTTGCCGGAGCAGCTGGAATAGATATGCGCGGAAACGAACCCGTCCGCCTCCGCGATCTTCTGGCCCACCAGCACCTCGTCACCCTTCTGGACAACAGGCTTCGCCGGCTTGCCGATATGCTGCTGCAGCGGAAATACCATTTCCCCCTGCGGGTCATACTGGCGTAACCGCGCCTCCCGGCTCAGGTCCTTGTGCTCTTCCGGATGAACACCGCCGTGAAAAGTGTTTCTCACAGTCTTCCCGACTCCTTTCCCGATCCTTTTATCTTGTAATCCCCTTTCGGATAAGCAGAAATTTCCAAAGTTTATTCTATCAGACTGTCCATGGAAAGTAAAGCAAAAAGGCCGTGCGAAGTCTTTCTTCGCACGGCCCGGGATCCGTTGCTTACTGCTTCGGGTTGGCGGTCAGGATGCCGACCACCAGCAGCACGACGATGGCCACCGCCACCACTCCGATAAAGATGTCCACCGTCCGCAGGGATACGTTGTCCTTGATCCGGTCATAGATCTTGTAGCGCCGCGGCTGGCGGGGCTGCGCGGAGAAGGTGCGCTCCGATACCTGCTTCGCCTGCTCCATCTGCGCCCGCGCCTCGCGGGAATTGATATCGTTCTTCATCTTACTTCTTCACAATGTACTTCCGCACGTCGATCGAAACTGCCAGGATGATGATCAGGCCGCGGATGATGTACTGGATGTAGGGGTTGATGCCCAGGAACTGCAGCGCGTAGACGATGGCCTGCATGATGACCGCACCGATAACCACGCCCTGGATTGTACCGACGCCGCCGGAGAAGGAGACGCCGCCGACCACCACGGCGCTGATGGCGTCGAGTTCGTAGTTGATACCAGTGTTGGCACCGACGGAGGTGATACGGGCCGCTTCCAGGAAGGAGGCTGTACCGTACAGGATACCGGCCAGCAGGTACACCAGCATGATCGTCTTGGCGACGTTGACGCCGGAAACCGCCGCGGCTTCCATATTGCCGCCGACAGCAAACATATTCTTGCCCAGCTTCGTCTTGTTCCAGATGACCCATACAATGGCCGCCAGCACCAGGAAGTAGAGCACCACCAGCGGGATCCGGACACTGCCGATATAAATCGCGCCGGCCGCCACATTCAGGAAGGTGGGATCAAAGGTGGACAGCGCCTGCGCCGTGCCCGAAGGCTGGGACTCGATGAAGAGGCAGTTCGCGCCGTAGGCGATCAGCTGCGTGCCCAGGGTGACGATGAACGCATGCAGGTGCAGCTTCGCAACGCCGAAGCCGTTGATCAGGCTGAAGGCCACGGCCACCGCGATGGAGGCAAACAGCGGAATCAGCAGACCGAAGGGACTCAGGGGATTCACCAGCGTGGGGAACATCCGGCTGGCATAGCTGGTGGACTGCACCAGGGAGGCCGTGACCGCGGCGGAGATGCCCAGCACGCGGCCGATGGACAGGTCCGTACCGGCCAGCACGATCAGGCCCGCGCAGCCCAGGGCCAGGATGCCCTTGGTGGAGGCGTTCTGCAGGATGTTCAGGATGTTGCTCATGCTCAGGAAGTCGATCCGGATAATGGAAACAACCACCAGGATGAGGCCCAGGATGATGAACAGCGCGTAATTCAGGAAGAAGTTCTTGGCTTTCGTGCCCTTGGGATTGGCGGTCCGGGTCCTCGCCCGCGGCTTGATGTCCATCGCCTGGATCACGAAATAGGCCAGGGCAGCCACGATCAGGATGATACCGATGAACTGGAAATATACGGCGCTGGTCATGCGGCCGCCTTCCAGCAGTTTCGGCAGGCCTTCCCGATACAGGCCCAGCAGGTTTTCGTTGGAAGCGATCTGCTCAAATTCCGCTTTGTCGGTGATGCCCATTTCCTGCATGGCCATCGCCTCGCGGGCCGGATCGCTCCGGTCGTAATCCTTGATAAAGTCGGTGAAGTTATCCTCGGTGACGGTCTCGTCCACGCTGTGCACGTAGGCGAAGAACTTGTCACGGTCCTTGCTGTTGGCGACGGCGGTTTCGTACTTCGCCCGCTCATCCACAGCGGCGTCCACCCTGGCTGCGTCCAGGCCGAGGCCCTTCAGGAAGCTCCGTACCTTGTCCGCGCCCAGCTTTTCAAGGGAACTGAGCTCCTTCAGCTTTTCGGGCTCCTGGATATAACCCATGGCGGCTTTCTTGTCGCCGCCCATCATGGCCGCGGCGTTGTCATAGATCGCCGTGCCCGTCACTCCGTAGACAGCCAGGCCGATGCCGGCCGCCAGCACGACCAGCATGATGATGCTTATGATCCTTTTTTTGCTCATCTCTTTCTCACCTCGTCACACATACTTGGCTGCCAGAGCCATAATGGTTTCCTGCTCGCCCGGGATGTCACCGAAATCCTTGCCGCGTTCCACGATGCCGGCCAGTTTTCCGTTGCTCATGACCAGGATCCGGTCGCAGATGCCCAGGAGTTCCGGCATTTCGGAAGAGACCATCATCACGCCCTTCCCCTGCTCCGCAAGGTTCAGGATCAGCTGGTAAATCTCATATTTCGCGCCGACGTCGATACCGCGTGTTGGCTCGTCCAGCAGGAGCACATCCGGCTGGGTCAGCAGCCAGCGCCCGATGATCACCTTCTGCTGATTGCCGCCGGAAAGGCTCTTGATATGCGTTTTTTTGCTGGGGGTTTTCACCTTGATGGAATCAATGACCCAGTCCGTGTCCTTGTCCATCTTCCGTCCTTTCAGCAGCGGCTTGCCGTAGGAATCAATGTTAGCGATGACGGAGTTGAACAGGATGCTCCCCTCCGCGAAAATACCGGTGGCGCGCCGCTCCTCCGTGATCAGGGCGAAACCGTTTTTCCGCGCCTCGGCCGTGGTCACGTTATTGATGGCCTTACCGTTCATTTCCACCTTGCCGCCGTTCCTGGTGAAGTACCCGAACAGGGTGTTCAGCAACTCCGTCCGGCGGGAACCCACCAGGCCGGCCACACCCAGGACCTCGCCCTTATGCAGCTGGAAGCTGACGTCGTGGCAGGTCGGCTCATACATGCCGGACAGGTTCTGCACGTCCAGCAGCACTTCTCCGACCTTATTGTTCTTGGGCGGGAACTGGTTCGTCATATCCCGGCCCACCATCAGGCGGATGATTTCCTCCTTGGTCAGCTCTTTCGCGTTCTTTGTGGCGACCCACTGGCCGTCGCGCATGATGGTGACGTCATCGGAGATGCGGAGGATTTCATCCATCTTGTGGCTGATGTAGATGATGCCGACGCCTTCCGCGGTCAGCCGGTTCATGATGCGGAACAGGTGGTCCACCTCGTCCTCCGTCAGGGAACTGGTGGGCTCGTCGAGCACCAGGATCTTCGCGTCGTAGGATACCGCCTTGGCGATTTCCACCATCTGCCGCTTGGAAACAGAAAGCGAACCGATGATCTGCTTCGGATCCACATCGATCTCCAGTTTTTCAAAGACCGCTTTGGTATCCGTGTACATTTTCTTTGTGTCCACCGTGCCGATCCTTGTCGTCGGGAAGCGGCCCAGCCAGACGTTCTCCATCACGTTGCGGCGGAGCACCTGGTTCAGTTCCTGGTGCACCATGGCCACGCCGTTGTCCAGCGCGTCCCGCGGGTTGGCGAAGGACACCGGTTTCCCGTTCATCAGGACCTGCCCGCTGTCACGGGTATAGATCCCGAACAGGCACTTCATCAGCGTTGATTTGCCGGCGCCGTTCTCTCCCATCAGCGCATGCACTGTACCGGGGCGCAGCTGCAGCCTCGCGTGGTCCAGTGCCTTGACGCCGGGAAATGATTTGTCGATATCCGTCATTTCCAGCAGGAAAGGGGATTCGTTCCGGGTCTCCATTGGTTCGGACATGCGCAGAATCACCACTTTTCTGTTATTTTTTTCAATGGGGTTTCCGCAAACAGTGCTTCCATCAACGGTCTGAAACCACCGTTTCCGGAAACTCCGACTTCGGGAATTTCTCAAAACCGGTTCCGGCGACCGAAGCCGCCGGAACCGGTTACATGGTTTTCTGCCGAAATCAGCAGATTAGTCGTTCACGTTTTCGATCGTGATCTTGGCGTAGGGGATGAACACGGAGCAGCCGTCTTCGTTCAGCGTGTACTTGCTCTCCAGGCCTTCGATCCACTTGCCGTTCTGCAGCCAGTTCATGGCGAACCGGATGTTGGCTTCGCCCATGGCGTCACCATCCTGCTTAACGGTAGCGGTCATCTTGCCGGCCTTGATGGCTTCGATGGCTTCGTCCACAGCGTCAACACCGATAACGGTGATGGCGGGATCGCCGGCATTGCCGGTGTTGTAACCGGACTGGTTCAGAGCGGCGATAACGCCGGTCGCCATCTGGTCGTTGTTGGCGAAGACCAGTTCGATTTCACGATGCGCGGCCCACTCAGCCAGCATCTTTTCCTGTGCCTGGGCGGTATCCCAGTTCGCAACGATCCACTCGTCAACCATTTCCATCGGAACGCCCAGCTTCTCGGCGGTTTCCTGGGAATAGGTACTGCGGGCGATCGCTTCGTCGTTGTTGGGTTCGCCTTCGAACTCGACGAACTGAACCTTGCCGTCGCCGTTCAGGTCGATCTTGGAGGCATCAGCGGTCCACAGGTCATACAGGATTTCGCCCTGCATGTCGCCGGCTTCACGGGCCAGGGTGCCTACGAAGAAAGCGCCGGATTCCTTCACGACGGAATCATAGGTTTCGGGGGTCGGGGGCTTGTTGTAGAACAGGAAGGGGATGTTGGCTTCCTTGAACATGTCTACCAGTGTCTGGCCGGAAGCAACTTCCGCCAGGTTGATGATAACGAAATCGGGCTTGTCGCCAACCAGGATGGTGGCCTGCTCGATCTGCTTCGCCATGTCATCCGCAGCGTCATACATGGTCAGCTTGATCTTCACGCCCAGCTCTTCGCCGACTTTCTCAGCCCATTTTTCCATGCCCTGGCGGACAGAGGAACCATAAGCATCGTCAAACTTCCAGACCAGAACACGAACGTCGTATTCGGACTTGGATTCCGCGAACACCGCGGTGCAGGTCAGCGCCAGAACCAGCGCCAGTACAAGGGCAACGAGTTTCTTCATAATTGGGAATCCTCCTTTTCATAATTTATTCACGGACAACGTCCTGAATAACCGTAAGAATGGAACCGCCCGAAACCCGGGGCATGAATAAAAAGGTCAGTTTTTTTCCGTTACTGACATTCATTTTACACAGGCTGCCGTACACTGTCAAGGACGGCCCTCTTCCCCGCGGGTTGAAATTTTTTCGCAAAGAGTACAAATTTATTTGCCGTTGCCGGCGGATCCGGCACCTGTCCGGACAACCCGGATCATTTGACAAAAAGCCGGAAAACCCGTACAATAATTGGTAAGTTCAACATCAGAAAAGAGGGGCCGGCGTGACAGGCAGAACGTACAGGATCGCATACTTCACCGTTGACTGGAACTACGAGCTCGTGGACCAGACGCTGCACGGCCTCAAACAGTATACCGATACCCACAGGAACGTGATCCTGCGGATTTTTGACTGTTTCGGTACCGACCAGGGCAACGACAAGGACAAAAGCGAATACCGGATCTTCTCCCTGCCGGACCTGAGCACCTTTGACGGCGCCATCATCCTCAGCAACCAGGTGATCCTCCAGTCCGTCCGGGACGAGCTGGTCCGCCGGATTGACGAGGCCGGCATCCCGGCTGTCTCCATCGGCTGTCCCCTGCCCGGCTGCGTGCTGGTGGGGCATGACAACCGCGCTGCGCAGAAAGCCGTGGTGGACCATGTGATCCGCGAGCATAACGCCCGCAACCTGGTCTACCTGACGGGCAACCTCTACAACAACTGTCCCGAAGGCCCGGAGCGGCTGGAGGGATTCAGGGATTCCTGCCGGGAAAACAATATCCCTTCCGAAAACATCCAGATCCTTGAGAAAACCTGGCGCACCACCGACGGCGCCGAGACCGTCGCCCAGTGGCTGGAGGAGGATTTCCCCCTGCCGGACGCCTTTATCTGCGCCAACGACGAAATGGCCCTCGGCATGCTGGAAGCCCTGCAGGAGAACCATATCAAAGTGCCGGACGACGTGATCGTCACCGGGTACGACAACCTGGACAGCGCCGTCCTCTCCTGCCCGCGGCTGACTTCCCTCTTCTGCGATTATCAGGAGCTGAACTACCGGGCGATGGAGACCGTCATCGACATGGTGGACGAAAAGCACGTCCCCTCCACCGTATACGGAAACTTCCAGCTGGTGGCTTCCGAATCCTGCGGCTGTGCCGACCAGGCCCTGCCGGATACCATCCGTGACCGGTATTTCCGCCAGACCCGTTTCCTGCGTTCCTTCTACTTATTACAGGAACAGCTGGCGGAGGAGCTGTTCGAAGCCAACAACCTGAAGGACCTGACCGCCGCCGTCCTGCGCAACCGGGGCATCTTCGGCTGCCATGACATTTTCCTGTGCATCAACGACTACTATTTTGACAATTATGAAAAGGCCGAGTGGACCCAGGACTCCGAATCCTACGGCGCGGAGATGGTGCTGGCCGGGCGCAGCTACATCCGCTTCCCCACCCACCAGCTGCTGCCGGAGCCCTATCTGTCCCGGGAGCGTTTCCTGATCTTCTACCCGCTGCATTACAACACCTACTCCATCGGCTATATCGCCATGGACGGGCTGAGCGAAGCGGCCAAGATGAACCTGCACGAAAGCATCTTCAACTTCCTGGAAATCGCCATTGAAAACATCCGGAAGAAGGAGCTGCTCCGCCGCTTCAACGAAATGCTGGACAACATGTCCGTCCACGACGGGCTCACCCAGCTGTACAACCGCTTCGGCCTCGAGCGCTACGGGGAGGAAACCTTCCGCCGCATGATCAAGAAATACGGCAGCGCCCAGGTGCTCTTCACCGATATGGACGAGATGAAGATGATCAACGACACATACGGCCATGAAGCCGGCGACAACGCCCTGTGCGCCGTGGCCACCATCCTGCGGGACAACTGCAACAGCGAGGATTTCATCATGCGCTACGGCGGGGACGAGTTTGTGGTCATCGCCATCGGCACGGATACCGATCTGCGGGACCGGATCCTTGCCGCCGCGAACGCCTGGAACCAGAACTCCGGCTACCCCTTCAAACTGGGGCTCTCCGTGGGCGTCGTGCAGTGCCCAAAGAAGGACAAACGCTCCCTGGACGACTGCATCAAGGAAGCCGATTCCCTGATGTACGAAATCAAAACCGAAAGAAAAGTAGGCCGCTGACGCGGCCTGCTTCATATATTTACTGTCTCGGTCCGTACCGGAAGGTGACTTCCAGCGTACGGATCTTTTGCATTGCCGGCAGTTCCCGGTCCAGCACCGTGGCGGAGATTCCCGTCAGGTCTCCCATCATGACCCGGGCGCTGCCCCGGGCACTTTTCATATCCACCCATTCGTTGAACAGATTGGTCCGCGTGCAGTGGCCGTCATCCGAGCAGGTGTAGTTCCGGCCTTTCAGCTTCACGGGCTCTCCGTTCACCTTCAGCTCCGTGATGAAGATGCAGTATCCCGGGAACCGGTCCTCGCCGTCCGAGATGCCGATGGCACAGAAAGCAGTATTTCCGGCATAACCGGCTGCCGTTCCGGTGAAATCCAGGGAAACCGTGTAGGTGCCCGGACCGGTGATCTCCGCGTCCGCCGGAACGATTCCGGGGGTGACGGAATCCGGCGTGTAGATATCCCCCACGCTGTAGGTGGCCCCGTAATCCCCAGCATTGAACATGATCCAGGCCGCACTGGTATCCGCGGATACATGCACCGCCCGGTCCGACAGCGTTTCCGGCGCAGCCGCGGCGTCCCGGTCAAAGGAGGCCTTCGCCGCGGCAGCGATCTCCGCGTAATCCTTCCCCACCTCGGAGTCCGCATTGCGGCCGGCGTAGACCGCCGCCATCTCCGCTTCCGGAATACACAGCTTCGACCGGACATAGAACCCGCTGCAGTCCCACAGGCAGCCCATCAGGTCCAGGGCATCGCAGCAGTCCAGGAACGCCTTGTGATACGCCGGGGCGTTCCTCTTCATTTCCCCGTCACTGCCCGGCAGGGCGCCGTATTCCCCGATCACCACGCCGTAGCCGGCGGAAGTGAACTTCTTCATCATGCTCAGGGTGGCATACATGTCCCTGTAATCCTTCTGCTTTCCCCAGAGAGTTGCACCCTTCGCGGAAGAAGCGCCGCAGTAGCTCCAGGGATCGTAGTAGTGCACAGAGACCATCAGCTTGTTTTTCGCCGGGTCCTGCGGCATGACGAAACGCCCGTCAAAGGTCTGGGCGATGTTCGTGCCGAAGCCGGCGATCAGCAGGAACCGCTCTCCGTTGTATCCGCCGCCGGCGCGCACCGTATCCACAAAAGCCTGGTTGATCCGGTTGGTCAGCACGTAGCGTTCGCTGTCCGGCATCCGGGTGGCCAGGGAATCCTGGCAGTACAGCGGGGAATTCTCGTCAAACCGGGCACCCAGCTCCTCATTGGCGCTCTCGAAAATCAGCCGGGCGTCGTAGTTCGCGAAGCGCTCCGCAATCTGCTGCCACATCCCCACATAGGCTTCCATGGCCAGGACCCGGGTGGCCTCCGTGTCCGACCCGAACATCCCCCACCATCCGCCGTCCCAGTGATCGTTCAGGATCACTGTCAGCCCGGCGTCCAGGGCTTCCTTCACCACGGTCTCCACCCGGTCCATGTAAGCGGCGGAAATCGTCCAGTCCCCCCGGTTCAGGTAGGTGGCGTTGGTCATCCAGGCCACCGGAATCCGGAGGGTGTCAAACCCGGCCGCTTTCATTCCCTGCAGCATGGCAGGGGTGGTCACCGGCTGGCCCCACAGGGTTTCATAGTGCGCCGGATCATCCGTGGTGTTTCCGCCATGGATGCTGTTGTCGCAGGCTTCCAGGGTGTTTCCCAGGTTGATGCCGTTTCCCATGCGCCGGGTCATTTCCACCGCGTCCGCAGGCAGTTCCTCCGCTGCGGCATGGGCGCAGAAAAGCAGCGCCAGTAAGGCGGCCAGCAGCAGGATCATTCTCTTCATCCTTCCGTTCCTCCTGACAAAAACGGCGTGCTCCATCCTTCCGAAGCACGCCGCGGTCCGTTTTTCCTTATTCGCCGGCCAGCTGCTGGGTCAGCTCCCACATCTGGGCCGCTTCCTGCTTGCACCATTCCACGCAGTCCGCATAGCCGTACTGCTCGCACAGGCGCTTCATTTCGCTCACATGGAAGTTGAATTCCGCTTCCGCCTTGGCGTTCACCGCGCGCCAGGAATAATCCACGATGGCCTTCTTGCAGTTGTTCCACTTCAGGGACAGGTCGCTGGATTTTTCGCTCTCGGAATACGGGATATCCGGCATCACGACGTACTTCTTGTCGCCGTATTCATCTTCCCGGGCTTCCATGTATTCGTCCGCCAGCACCGCGTGGTTGTATTCCCGCCAGTCCTCCTGGATCGGATAGGATTCCGCCGTCACCACGGAGGCCCAGGTATCCTTGTTGAAGGTTTCGATTCCGTTGCCTTCCGGATTGACCATGTCCTTGCTCAGGGTGGTGTTGTTGATCTGGATGCTGCCGTTGTTGTAGGTATCGCTCAGGGTATAGGTCTTGCCGGTATAGGGGGAGGTCCACTCGATACCCGCCATGTTGTAGCTGGAATCCGCGGACGTCTTCTTTCCCAGTTCCGTGAAATACATATTCCTGTTTTCATCATAGTCCCAGGTCAGGCCCCGGGGTCCGTACCAGCCGGTCATGGCGCCTTCCGGCGTGGCCAGCCAGTTCAGGATCTCCAGGCACTTTTCCGGATACTGGGTATAGTTTCCGATGGACCAGATCCGGCTGCCGCCGGTGGAGCCCAGGCCGTAAACGATGGGGGTCGCGTCGTTGGGCACGAGGGAGTACATGTACTTCCCGGCTTCCAGGTGTTCCTTCGTGTTGTAGGCCATGGAGCCCGCATAGTTGAAGATGGACCAGAAGGTGCCGCCGTTCTTCAGCTTCTCGCTCATCTTGTCATAGGTGTTGGAGGAGGAGTTGGGATCCAGCAGGCCCGCCCGGTTCAGCTTGTTGAAGAACCGCAGGCATTCCATATAGACGCTGTCGTCGTCCAGGCAGGAAAGGAACTCGCCGTTTTCGGGATTGTAATGGCCGAAGCCCAGCTCGTCATAGCCGTAGAAGGCGGTTCCCAGTGCCTTCACATACATGACCATGTTGCCGTCCCAGTCCGGCCAGGCGCTCAGGGCGTAGGTCTCGTTGCCGATCTCATCCGTGGGGCAGATCTCCTTCATCTTCGTGAACAGGTCCACCAGGTCGTCCAGGTCGTTCACTTCCGGATAGCCCAGCTGCTTGTACAGGTCCCAGCGGGTATCCCAGGTGTAGAAGAAGGACTGGTGGCTGCCCGTGGAGAACGCCACGTTGAAGCCGAAGCCGTGGATCTTCCCATCGCCGCTGATCCGCCGGTTGCTTTCCAGCGCCGCCGTATAGTTTTCCATGATGTAGGGGGCGTACTTGCTGCCCATGTCAAACTGTTCCCAGTCCAGCAGCATGCCCTTCGCCACGGCGTTCTTGTAATCCTCGCCGTTGGCGCCCCAGACCACGATGTCGCCCAGGCTGCCCGCTTCCATGCGGGTGGCGTAGGTGCCGTCCTGTTCCGGGATGATGTTGATTTCCACGTTGAACATGTCCTTCAGGAGCGTTGCGCCCCAGCCCAGCTGCAGGCCGGAGAAGTTGGCCAGCTGGCTGTACACATCCAGCCGGATGACCGGTTCCTCCGCGGCGCCCTCTCCCAGGGCGAAGGCCGGCAGCGCAAGCACCAGGCAAAGAATCAGAGCAACTACCTTTTTCATATCATTTTCTCCTTTCAAGCGGTCAGCCTTTGACGGCTCCCAGCATGATTCCTTTGACAAAATACCGCTGCATGAACGGATACACCAGCAGGATCGGGATAATCGTCACCATGGCGATGGTGTATTTCGTGGTGATGCCGTTGTTCAGCAGGTTCTGCGCCATCTGCTCGGATATCTGCTCCGTGTTGATGCTGGTAGTCTGGTTCAGGTAGACATACAGCCGGTGCTGGAGCGTATACAGGTTCGGCGTCGAGGACATCAGCAGCAGCGAATCCTGGAAGGAGTTCCAGTTTCCAACCGCGCCGAAGATCGAGATCGTCGCCAGGATCGGGATGGACAGCGGCAGGATGATCCGCAGGAAGACCTTGGAGGTGGAGGCGCCGTCGATAATGGCGCTTTCCTCCAGGGATCCGGGAATCGATTCGATGTAGGTCTTCACCAGGATGATGTTGTAGGGGGCCACCATGCCCGGAATGATGTAGGCCAGGAAGTTCCCCGTCAGGCCCAGCATCAGCATGTTGGTGTACCAGGGAATCAGGCCCGCGTTGAAGTACATGGTCACCACCAGCGCCCGGTACCAGAAGGACCGGTGCCACATTTTACGCTTCGTGACCAGGTATCCGGCCCAGGCGGAGGTCAGTACCATCAGGGCAGTGCCAAGGATCGTGCGGCCCACGGTGACCACCAGCGCGTTTTTCAGTTCTTCCTGTCCGAGGATCCGGCTGTAGTTGCCGAAATGGATCCCCTGGGGCAGGAAGTTGATCTGCCCGCCCGCCACCAGGTTGTTGTCCGAGATCGTGTTGATGAACAGGTAGTAGAACGGGAAAACACAGATGAACGTAAACAGGATAAAGAAGATAACGATCACCGTGTCAAACAGCGGCTGCTGGGAGAACAGGGCATAGCTGACGATCATGGCAATCAGCGTCACCAGCGCCACGATCAGTCCCGTCCGGGGCCATTCCTTCACGTTCTCGCTGAGCACCACCGGCTCATCCACAGCCGCCTGCCAGACTTCCGCCGTACCGCCGAAGATCCGGTCCGCCAGGGTCTGCCCGATGGCGGTCACCAGGTTCTTCGCGCCTTCCGGATCCGTCCAGGAGGCCCGCAGCGTCAGTTCCGCCGGATCCGCCGTGGTGGCCATGCTGACCTTGTTGCGGACCTCGTTTCCCTTGCCGGAGAGGCCGGCCCGCGCGGCCGCTTCCTCGCAGAAGGCAGCGTCCGCCAGGTAGTTTTTCACCGGCGTTACCAGGTCCAGCGTCTTTCCGAGGAACCTGTCCGGCAGGGAGGAAACCGCTTCCTCCTTCACCCGGAAAACCACCCGGACGATGTTCGCCTCATCCGTTTCCTCCCGGGTGATCTCCGCGCCTTCCGCGTCTGCCGTACCGAACACCAGGGTACTGAACTGCCTTCCGGCGGCTCCGGCAATGGTCTCCGCGACAGCGGGATCGCTGTTCTTCACGGTAATGAAAACGGTCCGGTGATCCGCGTCTGCCGCGTCCGCGGCAACGCTGATCATGTTCTTCAGTTCCTTGGGCTTCATCAGCTCCCCGGTGGAAGCCTTGATGTCGTCCGAAATATTCCGGTAGAAAAGCCCCTTGCTGCCGCTGCCCACGGCGGCCAGCTCATCCCGCAGGCCGGCGGGAATATCCAGCGTCACCTTCGTCAGCGAAGCATCGCCGGAGGAAGTCAGTGACTCCGTATCCAGGATGCGCAGCTGCGCCCGCACCGACGTGGTGTAAACAGGAGAGGCAATCTTTTCACAGTACAGCCAGGAGGCGGCCGCGGCCAGCAGGGTGCAACCCAGCACGATCAGCAGTTTCTGCCAGCCTTTCAGGGTGACGCGGCGGCTCAGGAATCCTTTTCGCTCGTCCATGCGCACACCCCCTTATATGATGCTCTCGCCGCGGACGGCCTTGGAAATGCCGTTGGCGCCGAAGAGCAGGACCACCGCGATCAGCGACTTCAGGATGCCGATCACCGTGGAGACAGAGAGCTGGTTGTTGCCGATACCCAGGTTGTACACATACAGGTCCAGCACCTGGATATAGTCGCCGTTGTAGGGATTGGAGAAAACCAGGTACTGTTCCATTCCGTTGCTGAGGATGCCGGCCACGCTCATCAGCAGCATGACCATATAGGTGGGGATCAGGCCCGGCACGGTGATGTGCCAGATGCAGCGGAAGCGGTTGGCACCGTCCACCTTTGCCGCTTCATACAGCTGCTGGTCGATGCCGGCGATGCCCGCCACATAGATGATCGCGCTCCAGCCCAGGCCTTTCCAGGTACCCCACAGGAGCATCTTGATCCATGTGGCGTCCGCCGTGGCCAGGTAATCCGTGCGGACAAAGGCCGCCGGATTGATCATATTGGAAAGGTTGTTCACCAGGCCGTCCGCCGCGAAAATGGACAGGGCCACCGCGTAGACCAGCACCCAGCTCAGGAAGTTGGGAATCGTGGTCAGGGTCTGTACCGCCCGCTGGAACTTGGTGTTCCGCACCTCCGCCAGCAGGATGGCGAAGGCGATGGGCAGCCAGCTGGTGGCAATACCCAGGCCGCTCATGATCAGGGTATTCCGCAGCACCTGCAGGATCTTCGAGGAGAAGCCCGGATCATTGATCAGCAGCCTGAAATTGTCAAACCCGACAAAAAGTTCTTTCGTCAGTTCATCCCCGGCCTTGGCGTTGTAGAACGCGTAACGCCAGCCGTAGATCGGCAGGTAGGCAAACACGAAGGACAGGACCAGCACCGGCAGGAACATGATGAAAAGCTTGTACTTTTCCTCCATCTCTGCCTTCGGCTCCCCGCACTTCCGCCGATAGGCAAAA
This sequence comes from Clostridia bacterium, assembly GCA_017447185.1. Taxonomy (GTDB): domain Bacteria; phylum Bacillota; class Clostridia; order Christensenellales; family Aristaeellaceae; genus Aristaeella. The sequence continues at coordinate 118,046 of JAFSOC010000031.1, forward strand.
AACACGGCCGTCAGGGAAGAGGCCAGCAGCAGGATGCCGCCGATCATCCAGGCAGTGTTCGCGAAAACCGGCCACTGCAGCGCCAGGTTTTTCAGGTGCTCCTCAATATGCGATGCCGGCAGATCCATGCCCTTCACGAAGGCTTCGATCTGCCCGAAGGCCGCGCGGTTGACTGCCAGTCCGGCCAGGATCAGCGCGCCGCCCGCCACCGGAAGCCATACGCCCCAGCGGCGCATTTTCCGGTTGCCCAGGGAAATGCAGGCTCCCACCGCACCCAGCACGGCGCCGGCCAGCACCATGGCACAGCCGGCCAGGGACTGCTGCATGTCAGCAGCCCGCAGCGCAAAGCGGTTGCCTTCCGTCATATAGGCGCTGAGCTTGGTCGTCACCGTCGAAAAGGACGTGGCGGACGTCAGCAGCGTCAGGTTGCCGCTGATCTGCGCGGAAATCCTTCCCGGATTGAACGGCGGGAAGAACACCATCAGCAGTACCAGCACCGCGAGGATACGCAGCACCCGGAGGGAAACCCGTTCCGGGCGGGACGTCAAATCAGGCATGGATGAACCTCTTTTCATGGAAGAAGTGCGGCGGCGCAGTTCCCTGGACCAGCGCCGCCGCGGGAGTAAATGTCAGTCCGTGAATCAGTCGGCCATTCCGCTCACCGTGAAGGTAATGGTGATGGTCTCGTTGGCACCGGGCACGTTGTAGCCGAAGGCCGTTTCCGCCGCGTAGGTGTTGATGACGTCGATCCGGGCATAGTCGCCTTCCTCGATGTTGACATTCGCACCTTCCTGGGTGGCACCGCTGCCGATCTTGGTCTTCACATCGCTGATGGTCAGGTAACCGCCCTTCATCAGCTTGTTCGGGATATCGGTGGAGACAAACAGCAGATTGAACGCCTGAGTGTCGCCGAAGCCCATGTCGCCGGTGGTCAGGGAAACGGTGTATTCGCCGTCCTTGGTGATTTCAACGTCGGCAAAGGATCCGGCGTAATCCACAGCGTTGTTGTCCGCATCCCAGCCGGTCAGGCGGCCGAAGAATTCCGGATGATCCGCATCATCGCGGCCATAGTTGTCGTACCAGGCATTGCGGAACACGTAGGTATCGGTTCCCTGTACGCCAATGTAGGCATGGAAGCCGGCTTCCTTGGCAGCCTTGGCTTCTTCCTCGGTCATGACTTCGCTTTCTTCCACCGGCGGTTCGCCGTAGATGAAGTCGAAGGTGGCTTCAATGCTCTTCACATCCGTGAAGGCGGCGGGATCAACCACGACGGGAGCAGCTCCTTCCAGGTCTCCGTCCGCGCGGCGGGCGTCGGAGGGCAGCTCGGTTACCCATTCATTGAACAGGTTGGAACGCATTTCGATCTTGTCATCGGAGGAGGTGTAGCCCTTTCCGAGTTCGATGGCTTCGCCGTTGACCTTGACTTCCTTCACATCGATGAAGTAGCCGGGATAGGCAATGTTGCCGTTGTTGAGCTTCACAGCCGCGAAAGCGATGCCGGTGAAGGCTTCCGGGAACTCCAGGCCCACGGTGTAGGTGCCTTCGCCCTTGATTTCAGCGTTCTTCGCCACAACGGGGGATTCATTGCCGTCATTCCAGTAGGAAACGGCCCAGTCGGCGCTGGCGATCACAACGGCCGCGCTGACTTCCAGGGGTACCACGTCGAAGTCCACTTCCATGGTCTTCACGCCGGTGAATACATCCTTGGCCACCATAATGGCGGTCTTGTCTTCGAGGACATTATCCACGGAACGGGCATCTGCGGGAACACCGACCACCCATTCATTGTAGATGTTCATGCGGGTTTTGCCTTCTTCATCATTGGTGAAGCCCTTCGCGAATTCCACGGCTTCGCCGTTGATGCGGATGGCGGTGATGTTCAGGCACATTTTCGGATAGGCTTCGATGGCGCCGCTGACGATCAGGGCGTTGAAAGCGGTATCCACGCCGTCAGGAGCGGCCGCGGTGAAATCGAGTCCGACGGTGTAGCTTCCGGCGCCGGTGATTTCAGCGTTCTTCGCTACAACGGGGGATTCATTGCCGTCATTCCAGTAGGAAACACTCCAGTCGCCGTTTGCGTAAGCGATGTAGGCTTCGACTTTTTCAGCCGCGGCTTCTTCCGCGAACGCGGGGATCATCCCCAGCGCGAGCGCCAGGCACAGGACAAGGGCCAGGATCTTCTTCATGGTTTTTTCCTCCTTCAATATATGTTTCATTTTATTGAAACCGTTTTTATCGCTTCCGCCTTTCAGCGGGAAAGCTCGCTCAGGGTATCCCCTTCCAGCAGCATCCCCTCCACGGTGATCTGCCGGGGCTTGTGCTCCTCCGGTGTTTCGATGGCTTCGATCAGGAGACCGATGGCTTTTTGGGCGATGACCTCTGTGTTCTGCCGGTAGGTGGTCAGCATCGGCTGGATCATCCGGGTCATCCGGATACCGTCGTAGCCCACGAGACTGACTTCCTCCGGAATCTTCACGCCGGATGCCTTCAGGTCCCACAGGGCGCCGAGGCAGCTGTAATCATCGGGGCACAGGATGCAGGTGGGCTTCTCCGCGCCGGCAAGCAGGTCCCGCGCGATGGCTGTGCAGCCTTCCGGATCGTGGAACTTCCCTTCCCGGACAAAGCCTTCCGGCACCCGGATCCCCAGCTCGGCACACATTTTGTAGAAACCGGCCAGCCGCTCCTTCGTCACCGCACCGGGCTGCCCCGTGATGAAGGCGATGTTCCGGTGGCCGTGGTCGTAGACGTAGCGGATGATCCGCTCCATGCTGATCCGGTTGTCGCTGCTGACGCAGTCACATCCTTCATATATATGGTCAATCACCACGGAAGGCATGTCGCTGCTGGCCAGGCGAATCACGTTGGCGGAGTCGAAGTCCGCCTGGATCACCACCACGCCGTCCAGGTTGCGGCGGCGGGCGTGATCGTAATAGTTTTCACCGTCCCGGTCACCGGTCTGCCCGATCAGCGTCAGATCGTACCCCAGGCGCTCCGCCTCGGAACGCAGCTCATCCAGCAGGGAACTGAAATACTCATGGTTCATCCGGTCTTCATACAGGATTCCGATGTTGCTCGAGCGGCTCGTCTTCAGCGTGCGGGCTGCCGCGTTGGGATAATAGCCCATCTCCTTCGCCGTCTGGCAGATGAAGGTCGTCCGTTCTTTATTCTCATTGGTCAATCCGTTCAGTGCCCGGGAAACCGTAGCCACCGAGACACCGCAGGCTTCCGCTATATCCTTGAGACGGACCATGCAATCGCTCCTTCTGTTTCACGATTTTGCAATAAATGCAATCGTTTGCAAACAGATCATATACCTATGCATTTGGCTTGTCAAGGGAAAATATTGTTGTTTTTGTATGTTTTTTTCCCGTTTTCCACATGTCTGTACAAGTTGTCAATTTTATAGCAAAAGCACGCGCAATCGTTTTCTTACTTGCGTTTTTCCGGCAGGCCGGAAAGGCCGCCGATTGCACAAACAGGCAGTTTGTTCTATAATATCCGCGAAAATCCGTAACGGATCGGAGAGATTTATCGTATGGCCGGAATCAGAAAATTGCTTTGCCTTACGCTGTGCGCACTGTTTGTATTTTCCTGCGCCATCGCGGAAGAGGATATCGACGTGGAGGAAATCATCCTGAATCCCGACGGGACGCTCCCGGAGCCGGAAGCGACGGAGTCCCCGGCCGGCCGCACCGCGCGGGAAAGCTTTATTGACGATATCATCGCCCTGGGGGAAGAAATTTACATCAAGGCAGACGGAAAGCCCCAGCGGGCCTACCTGAAAAGCGATATTTACGTTTGCAAAAATTTCACAGTGTACCTTTTCCGCCAGAACCGGGACAAGTACCGGATGGCGGAATACCCGGACCTGCAGCTGAAAATTCCCAACAACATGCCGGAAAAGCAATGCAAACCCTACTCCTACGGCTACTGCTGGGAGGATGTGCCCGCCTCCAAGGGCAATCCCTTTGTGGAGGCTGCCCAGTTCCTCTACGACTCCAAGCAGAGCAAGGAGGAGAACATCGCCCGGGCGCTGGAATTCATGAAGCAGGTGCAGCGCGGGGATTATTTCCAGATGACAGGGGACTACAAGGGCGGCAAAGGTGCCCACAGCGCGATCTTCATCTCCGACTACGATCCGGAAACCAACACCGTCCACTCCATGGACAGCAACCGGAAAGGCAAGCGCATCAACGGCACCCGGTATGGCTATGTGCTGTTTGATACAGAAATGCAGATTGACAGCTGGGTCGAATTCTTCTGTATGAAAAAATGCGGTGCAACCCTATACCGCCTGCGGGACGATATTATTTTCGCCGGGGAATAATCCCCGGCGAAATTTTTCTTTCCTTACATTTTTCCCTTGACCATGGTCAGCGCGATCCGCTGTTTCTTCTCATCCACACTGACAACCCAGACCTTCACCACATCCCCCACCTTGACCACTTCCGCGGGATGGCGGATAAACTTGTCCGCCATGCGGGAGATGTGCACCAGGCCGTCCTGGTGGACACCGATATCCACGAAGGCGCCGAAGTCGATGACATTGCGCACCGTACCGGTCAGCTCCATTCCGGGGGTCAGGTCCTTGATATCCAGCACATCCGTCCGCAGCACGGGCTTGGGCAGCTCGTCCCGGGGGTCCCGGCCGGGCTTCTGCAGTTCGGCGATCATATCCTTCAGCGTGGGAATGCCGACGCCGATCTCCTCCGCCAGCTTTTCCTCCCCGTAAGCCTTCGCTTTCAGGGGAATCTCCGGAATACCGCCCCGCTTCAGTTCCTTCAGGTCGTATCCCAGCTTCTCCAGCAGCTTTCCCGCCGCCTCATAGCTTTCGGGATGGACACCGGTGGCGTCCAGCGGGTTTTTGCTGTCCGCCACCCGCAGGAAGCCGGCGCACTGCTCATATGCCTTCGGCCCCAGCTTCGGCACCTTTTTCAGCGCCTGCCGGGTGGCGATGCCGTTCTCCTCCCGGTAGGCCACGATATTCTTTGCCAGCGCCGGACCGATGCCGGCCACATGGCTCAGCAACTCCGCCGATGCGGTGGAAACCTCCACACCCACCTGGTTCACGCACTGCTCCACCACGCCGTCCAGGGCCTCGGTCAGCTCGTTCTGCTTCAGGTCGTGCTGGTACTGCCCCACGCCGATGGCCTTCGGATCGATCTTGACCAGTTCCGCCAGGGGATCCTGCATCCGCCGGGCGATGGAGACCGCGCTCCGCTGCGTCACGTCGAAATCCGGGAATTCCTCCGCCGCCAGCTTGCTGGCGGAATAGACGGAAGCTCCTGCCTCACTCACAATCATATAGGCTGTGCCCGGCATCTCCGGCAGGAGGGAGACGATGAACTGTTCGCTCTCCCGGCTGGCGGTGCCGTTACCGATGGCGATGGCGGTGACGCCGTATTTCTGCACAAAACCCTTGATCAGCCGTGCCGCGGCAGCCTTCCCGTTTTCATTGCCCGGCAAGGTGAAGTAGCCGACGCCGGTATCCAGCACCTTGCCGTTGGCATCGATGACCGCCAGCTTGCAGCCGGTACGGAAACCCGGGTCCACCCCCAGGGTCACCTTGCCCTTGATGGGCGGCTGCATCAGCAGCTGGTGCAGGTTCTGGGAGAAAACGCGGATGGCGGACACATTAGCCCGGTCCGTCAGTTCGTTGCGGACTTCCCGCTCCAGGGAGGGGAAAACCAGCCGTTCCCAGGCGTCCCCGCAGGCTTCTGCCACCTGAGCCGCCGCGGCGGTGGTGTTCCGGACATAGATTTTCCGGATGCTGTCCAGCGCTCTCTCCTCCGGCACTTCCAGGGTCACCTTCAGGAATTCCTCCCGCTCGCCCCGGTTCACCGCCAGGATCCGATGGGCCGCCATGCTGCGCACCGGCTCCCGGAAATCGTAATACATGCTGTAGACGCTGTCCTCTTCCTTCGCGGCTTTGGTCACCAGCACGCCTTCCCGCATCATCATTTCCCGCAGGGCCTTGCGGATGTCCGCATCGTCGCTGACCGTCTCCGCCAGGATGTCCCTTGCGCCGGCCAGGGCGCTTTCCGCGTCCGGTACTTCCTTCTCCGGGTTGATATACTTCGCGGCTTCCGCTGCCGGATCCCCCGGCTGCTGCAGCATCAGCCACAGGGAAAGAGGCTCCAGGCCCCGTTCCTTCGCCACGATGGCCCGGGTACGGCGCTTCGGCCGGTAGGGCCGGTACAGGTCCTCCAATTCACTCAGGGTCTTCGCCGCCTGCAGCCGCGACTCCAGCTCCTCTGTCAGCACATCCTGTTCCGTCAGGCTTTTGCGGATTTCCTCCCGGCGCTTGTCCAGGTTCCGCAGGTATTCCAGCCGCTCGGACATCTCCCGCAGCACCTGGTCATCCAGGGAGCCGGTGGCCTCCTTGCGGTAACGGGCAATAAAAGGAATGGTATTCCCGGCATCCAGCAGCTCCACCGCTGCCTGTACCTGCTGCGGACGCAGCGAAAATTCGGATGCCAGCAAGCTTGTGTAATCCATGTCGTTTCCTCCGTGACACTGTTGGTTCTGCTTATTGTATGCCTTCTTCCCCCTTCCGTCAAACCATTGTACTTTCGGGGGTTTTTTGTGGATTTCACCGGTGCTTTGTGGTATCATCTCATTTGGTTTATTTCCATCCAAGGATGTGTTTGAACATGCATGATGAATTTGTAATGGGCAATGAGGCCATCGCCCTCGGAGCGCTTGCTGCCGGGGTAAACCTGGTGTGCGGCTATCCCGGTACGCCCTCCACCGAAGTGCTCGAAACCGTGGCGAAGCGCCGCGGCGAAAATGTCTATGTGGAATGGTCCGTGAACGAAAAGGTCGCCATGGAGATCGCCGGCGGAGCCGCCTACGCGGGTGCCCGTGCATTGGTCACCATGAAGCAGATGGGCCTGAACGTGGCGTCCGATCCTCTGATGTGCCTGGAGTACATCGGGGTGAAGGGCGGCCTGGTGGTGCTGGTGGCGGATGACCCCGGCCCCATCTCCTCCCAGACGGAGCAGGACACCCGCTCCTTCGCTTCCTTCTCCAAGGTTCCGGTGCTGGATCCTTCCTCCGCGGCGGAAGCTTACGCCATGGTACAGGAAGCCTTTGAAATCTCCGAAAAATACCAGACGCCTGTTTTCCTCCGGCCTACCACCCGCGTTTCCCACGGCTATGCTTCCATTTCCGTAAAGGATCCGGAGGAATACACCGTACACCCGGTGGAAGGCTTTGTGAAGGACAGCAGCCGCTGGGTCATTTTCCCGCGCCTCTCTTTCGGCAACCACCGGAAGATCGAGGAGCGCAACGAGCAGCTGCAGGACGTTTTTTCCGACAACCCGCTGAACCGGATCGAGCCGGAGGAAGCGCTGCTTTCCGGCCTGCGCAGGGGTGTCGCCACCGGCGGCTTCAACTATACCTATGTGATGGAAGCCCGGAAAAAGCTGGGCGCCATCCGCACCCTGAAGGTTTCCACCCCTTTCCCCTTCCCGGAGAAGCTGGCCGTCCGCTTCCTGGAGGGGCTGGATGAAGTGCTCTGCGTGGAGGAACTGGATCCTGTCATCGAACGGGAACTGATCTACCTCTGCGGCAAATACGGCCTGCAAACGAAAATCCTCGGCAAAATGACCGGCCATATCCCGCGTTCCGGCGAAAACAGCCGGGACAGCGTGACCGCTGCCCTTGCCGGATTCATGAACCTCCCCGTTCCGGCGGAAACACCCGAAGCGCCTCCGCCCCTGCCGGTCCGCCCGCCGGTGCTGTGCGCCGGCTGTCCGCACCGGGCTTCCTTCTATGCCGTCAAACAGGCCATGAAGGGCCGGAAAACCGTCTTCTGCGGGGACATCGGCTGCTACACCCTGGGCAACGCCATGCCGCTGGACATGGTGGATACCTGCCTGTGCATGGGTGCCGGCCTGGGTATTGCCCAGAGCCTGAACCACCTGGAGAAGGACCGTTCCTGCTTCGCCTTTGTGGGGGACTCCACCTTCTTCGCCTCCGCGCTGCCCGGCGTGGTGAACGCGGTATACAACCAGGCGGAATTCACGCTGATCGTGCTGGATAACTCCACCACCGCCATGACCGGCCACCAGCCGCACCCCGGCACCGGCCGCACCATGATGGGCGAAGTCGTGGAAAAGGTCAGCATTGAAAACGTGCTGAAGGGCATCGGCGTCACCGCGGTGGAAACCGTGGATCCCCTGAACCACAAGCTGGCGGTGGAGACCGTCCGCAAAACGGCGGACCTCCCCGGCGTGAAGGCGATCATCTTCCGGTCTCCCTGTGTGGCGCTGTTCCGCGCCTCCTCCCGGGTGACCATCGATCCGGAAAAGTGCATCGGCTGCAAAAAGTGCATCCGGGAAATCGGCTGCCCGGCCCTCTCCTTCCGGGGCGGCAAGGCGGTGGCGGATATCGCCCAGTGCAACGGCTGCACCCTGTGCGCGCAGCTGTGCCCGGCCGGCGCGATTACGGGAGGTGAATCCCATGAATAAAAATATTATCCTCTGCGGCGTAGGCGGCCAGGGAACCGTGCTGGCTTCCCGCCTGATCTCCTCCGCCGCCATGGCCCGCCATATTCCCGTACTCTCCGCCGAGACCATCGGCATGGCCCAGCGGGGCGGCAGCGTTTTCAGCCACCTGCGGATGGGTGAAGACCTCTGCTCCCCCATGATCGCCCGCGGCGAAGCGGACCTGATCCTGGGGTTTGAGCCCGGCGAAGCGGTCCGCCTGCTGCCCTTCCTGAAGCCGGAGGGGCAGGTGGTGGTTTCCTCCCGCGCCGTGATGCCGGTCACCGCCGCGCTGTCCGACACCGGTTACCGGGCGGAAGACATGCTCGCCTACCTCTCCTCCCGGGTGGAGCACCTCACCGTGGTGGACGCGGAAAAAGCGCTGCAGGAAGTCGGTTCCCCGAAGGTGCTGAACCTGATCCTGCTGGGTGCCGCAGTCCGCAGCGGCGCGCTGGGACTGGAGGCGGAAGACCTGAAGGACGCTGTCCGCCGCCTGATTCCCGAAAAATTTCATGAACTGAATTTCCGGGCCCTGGACTATCATGCCTGAGCCCCTGATACAACTATAATGATCGAAGAAAGAAGGTAATCCCCATGCGCATTTCCGACACCCAGATCCAGCAGGTCAACAGCCGGATCGACGCCCTGATCAAGGCCGGCAATTTCTACGGCAAAAAGCTGAAGGAAGCTGGTATCACCTCCATCGCCACCGCCGATGATTTCGAGGCGCTTCCCTTCTCGGAAAAAAGCGACCTGCGTGAAGCCTATCCCCTGGGCCTGATGACTGCCCCGGAAGAAGAGATCGTCCGCATCCATTCCTCCTCCGGCACCACCGGCCTGCCGGTCATCATCCCCTACACGAAGAAGGACGTGGAAGACTGGGCCATCATGTTTGCCCGCTGCTTTGAGTTCGCCGGCATCACGAAAAAGGACCGGATCCAGATTACCCCCGGCTACGGCCTGTGGACCGCGGGCATTGGCTTCCAGGCCGGCTGCGAGCGCCTGGGCGCTATGGCCATCCCCATGGGCCCCGGCAACACGGAAAAGCAGCTGCAGATGATGCAGGACATGGGTTCCACCGTGCTGTGCTCCACTTCTTCCTACGCGCTGCTCCTTTCCGAAGAAATTGAGAAGCGCGGCCTGAAGAACAAAATCAAGCTGAAAAAGGGTGTCATCGGCTCCGAGCGCTGGAGCGACAAGATGCGCAACACCATCTCCGAATCCCTGGGCATCGAGCTGTACGATATCTACGGACTGACCGAAATCTACGGCCCCGGTATTGGCATCAACTGCAAATACAACACCGGTATGCACTGCTGGGACGATTACCTCTACATCGAAATCATCGATCCCAAGACCCTGAAGCCCGTCCCCGACGGCGAATACGGCGAGATCGTCATCACCACCCTGGTGAAGGAAGGTGCACCCCTGATCCGTTACCGCACCCATGACCTGTCCCGGATCATCCCCGGCGACTGCCCCTGCGGCTGCAAGTATCCACGGATCGACACCATCATGGGCCGCACGGACGATATGATGAAGATCAAGGGCGTCAACGTCTTCCCCGCCCAGATCGAGGAAGTCCTCCAGTCCTTCCCGGAGGCCTCCAGCGAATACCAGATCCGCATTTCCCACCTGGATGGCAAGGACACCATGCGCATCTATGTGGAAACCGACGGCACCGTCGACTTCCAGGACCTGGCGGAGCGTATCGCGGTCCGGGTCAAGAGCAAGATCGGCTTCACCCCCATCGTCAAGGTGGTGGAAAACGGCCTGCTGCCCCGCAGCGAAAAGAAAACCAAGCGCGTCATCGATGAGCGCTACGACTGATCCCCGCAACGCAAAGAAGCACGGAACAGGTTCCGTGCTTCTTTTTTATCTTTCTGTCAGGCGGTCATCAGGGGAAGATCCGGCTTATGGTCCCGGGGAAGGCGCGCGGTAATCACCAGCTTTTCCGCCTCCATCCGGGCGTCCATGGTACCGCCATGCTTCTCTGCAATGGCCGCGGCGATGGACAGGCCGATGCCGAACCCGCTTTGCTTTTCCTTGTTCCGGGAAGCATCCGCCCGGTAGAACCGGTTGAATAGCTGGGTGCACTGCTCCTTCGTCAGCGGTTTCTCCACCGTGTTCGACACCCGGATCACAACGGATTTTCCTTCCGGGGATACTTCAGCGAAGATCTTCCCGCCCTCCGGCGCGTATTTCACCGCGTTGTCCAGCAGGGTGGACATCAGCCGCTGCAGGGACGCCCGGTCCCCGGTAATCCGCAGGCTGTCGTCCGCCGCCACATTCATCTCCTTGCCGCCGAATTCAGCCATCGCCTGGAAGGGTTCCGCGGTTTCCCGCAGCATGGCGCCGGGATTCAGGGTCTCCATGGTCAGCGCCGGATGCTCTTCCTCCATCCGGGAGAGGTACACCAGCTCGTCCACCAGGCGGCGCATGGCCGCGGTCTGTTTCTGGGTGCTGCGGACCCAGGGATTGTCCGGGGTTTCCATCTTCAGCAGTTCCATATTGGTGGAGATCACAGTCAGCGGTGTCTTCAGCTCATGGCTGGCATCTGTGATAAACCGCTTCTGCTGCTCCATATTCCGGATCGTCGGCTCAATCGCTTTCCAGCTGAACAGCCGCACCAGCAGCCAGGCCAGCAGGATACCGCCGGCACAGGCAATGGCGGAGATCAGCATCAGTTTGCGGACAGCTTCCATCCGCGTCTCGCAGTTCATCACGACTACGGCCTTGCCCCATTCGCCCTCATCCCGCACCGTAAAGCAGTAATCCCGGATCCACCCGGATTCATTCCCGCTTTCCAGAGCCTTGCGCGCCAGGGCCTCAAACGTATCCTGGTCCGTATCCGCCAGGTTGCTCACATTGCGCATCCGGACTTCGCCTTCCGTGTCGAAGCGCACGATAAACCAGCTGGACTCAATCACCATATTCCGGAAATGCCGGCTTCTTTCCCGCATCCAGGCAAAGGCCCGGCCGGCCTCTTCCATATCCACGATTTCCACATCGCCTTCTTCAGACGCTTCCTGCGCTTCCGGTGCTTCGGGCGCCGGCAGTTCCGGCAGTGCCGGCACATCCGGTTCTTTGGGGCCTTCCGGCATGCCTGAAGCTCCCCGGACGGGGATCATGTTCTCCGCCAGCACGGACAGGGTACCCGACAGCTCATTCCGGACGCTGATCAGGTTGGCCATGTTCACGATGCCGAGCACCAGCACCATAGCCAGCGTCAGCACCAGCACGGCAATGCGGATAAACCGCTTTCGCAGTTTCTGGATCATGCTCTCACTCCGTCGTCTTTTTTCTCCAGTGAATAACCGGTTCCCCGGTGCACGCGGATTTCCGCCACGGTGTCCAGATCCGCCAGTTTCTTACGCAGCTGGGAAATGTTCACCCAGACCACGTTGATTTCCGCTTCCGCATCCCAGCCCCAGACCTTATCCATCAGCTGCTGCACGGAAAAGAGAATCCGCGGATTCTCCATAAACAGTTCCATCAGCTGGAACATCTTCCCGGTTACCCGCACGGACTGGCTGCCGCATTTCAGCTCGCAGCTGCCTTTGTCCAGCGTCAGGTCCTCCCACTGCAGGGTGTCCGGCACATAGCTTTCCCGCCGCCGGAGCATGGCGCGGATCCGCGCCATTAATTCACCCGCGTCAAAGGGCTTGGGCAGATAGTCGTCCGCCCCGGCGTCCAGGCCGGCTACCCGGTCCTCCACCGCATCCCGGGCGGTAAGCATGATGCAGGGGGTCTGGATCCCTTTTTCGCGCATTTCCATCAGCGCCTGGATCCCGTCCTTCTCCGGCATCATCCAGTCCATGACGATGCCGTCGTAATCTTCCGACTCCGCGTAGGAAACAGCCTCCGCCCCATCGTATACGGCATCCACAAGGTATCCGTTACGCTCCAACAGCGCCTTCACCGCCGCCGACAGGTCCAGGTCGTCTTCCGCAAACAGCAGTCTCATGCCTTATCCCCCTGCAAATGATTCGTTTTTCCCGTTTATTTCAGTATACTTTCCCGGCAGCATTTCCGCAATCGGATTCTGCCCCGATGATCCGGATTTTTCCACATCAAACTAAAATGAGCCTAAAAAGCCGCGGAAGGGTCTCCCCTTCCGCGGCACGGTTCATCGTATTATTCCTCGGGCTTCACGGGTTCCTCCGCCGCGGCTTCCGCCGGTGCGGCTTCTTCCGTCACAGCGCCCTCTTCCAGTTCTTCCGGTTCTTCCTCTTCTTCCTTCTCGGCACGGCATACACCCACCACCGAGCTGCCTTCCGCCAGGCGCATGATCCTCACGCCCTGCGTGGAGCGCCCGCACAGGCGAACGTCCGCCACCCGGGTCCGGATGATGGTGCCGTCATCCGTGATCAGGAGGATGTCCTCTTCCTCATGCACGAACAGGAGCGCCACCAGGTCGCCGGTCTTCTCCGTCAGCTGCATGGCCTTGACGCCCATACCGCCGCGGCCCTGCTCCCGGTATTCATCCGGATCGGTCCGCTTGCCGTAGCCCAGGGCGGTGATGGCCAGTACCGTGGTGTCCGGTTCCACCGTAGCAATATCGATGACCTCGTCCCCCTCCGCGATACGCATGGAGCGTACGCCAATGGAGTTGCGGCCCACGGTGCGCACATGCTGCTCGTTGAAGCGGATGCACTTGCCCTTCCGGGTGGAAACCAGCATCTCGTCTTCGCCGGTGCTCAGCCGCACGCCGATGAGCTCGTCGCCCTCCCGCAGGGCAATGGCGATGAGGCCGTTCTTCCGCAGGTTGCGGAAGTCGCCCAGGGAAGTCTTCTTGATCATACCGTTGCGGGTGGCCATGACCAGGTTGTACTCATGCTCCGCTTCCTTCGGCATGGGCAGCATGGTGGAAACCTTCTCCCCGCCGGAAATCTGCAGAAGGTTGATGATGGCTGTGCCGCGGGCCTGGCGGCCCGCCTCAGGAATCTGGTAGCACTTCAGGCTGTACACCCGGCCCAGGTTCGTGAAGAACATGATCTCCTGGTGCGTGCTGGTGACGAACATCTGGGTGGTGTAGTCCGTCTCCTTCACGTTCATGCCGGACACGCCGCGTCCGCCGCGGTGCTGCGCCCGGTAGGCGGAGGAGGAAACGCGCTTCACATAACCCTCATGGGTCATGGTGACCACCATGTTCTCTTCCTGGATCAGGTCTTCAATGTCGATATCGTCCTCGGCGATGGTCAGCTCGCTCCGGCGCTCGTCGCCGTACTTGTCCCGGATCTCGGTGATCTCGGTCTTGATGACCTCCATCAGCAGGTGCTCGTCGGCCAGGATCGCCGTCAGGCGGGCGATGGTTTTTTCCAGCTCCTGGTATTCCTCCTGCAGCCGTTCACGCTCCAGGCCGGTCAGGCGGGCAAGGCGCATGTCCAGGATGGCCTGTGCCTGCTTCTCGGAGAACTCGAAGCGGAGCATCAGGGCTTCCTTCGCGGTGGAGGTGTCCTTACTGGCGCGGATGATAGCCACGATCTCGTCGATATGGTCCAGCGCCTTCAGCAAACCTTCCAGGATATGGGCCCGCTCCTGCGCCTTGTTCAGTTCGAACCGGGTGCGCCGGGTCACCACTTCCTTCTGGTGCTCCAGGTAGTAGTAGATCAGCTCCCGCAGGTTCAGCACCCGGGGCTTGCCGTTCACCAGGGCCAGCATGTTGGCACCGAAGTTCTCCTGCATGGGGGTATGCTTGAAGAGCATGTTCAGCACCACCTGGGGCTGCACATCCTTCTTCAGCTCGATGACGATCCGCATACCCTGCCGGTCGTTGGACTCGTCCCGGATATCGCTGATGCCTTCGATCTTCTTTTCATGCACCAGGTCGGCAATCTTCTTGACGAGGACAGCCTTGTTGACCTGGTAGGGAATTTCCGTCACGATGATCCGTGCGCGGCCGTTGCCCATTTCCTCGATATTGGTGCGGGCGCGCATGGTAATCCGGCCGTGGCCGGTCAGGTAGGCCTGGCGGATGCCGCTGTAGCCCATGATGAGTCCTGCGGTCGGGAAATCCGGCCCCTTGATGTGCTGCATCAGGTCTTCCACCGTGCATTCCGGATTGTCGATCATGCAGATGACGCCGTTGATGACTTCCGTCAGGTTGTGGGGCGGAATGTTCGTGGCCATACCGACAGCGATACCGCTGGATCCGTTCACCAGCAGGTTCGGGAACCGGGCCGGCAGCACGGAAGGCTGCTGCAGCGTCTCATCAAAGTTGGGGTAGAAATCCACCGTATCCTTGTCGATGCCGTCCAGCAGGTGCATGGTCAGCTTCTGCAGGCGGGCTTCCGTATAACGCATGGCGGCCGCGCCGTCACCGTCCACGGAGCCGAAGTTGCCCTGGCCTTCAATCAGGGGATACCGGATGTTGAAGGGCTGGGCCAGGCGGACCATGGCGTCGTACACGGAGGAGTCGCCATGGGGATGGAATTTACCCAGAACATCGCCCACCACGCGGGCACTCTTGCGGGTCGGCTTGTCCGGCGTCATGCCCAGTTCCTCGGACATGTCGTACAGAATCCGCCGGTGCACCGGCTTCAGACCGTCGCGCACATCCGGCAGCGCCCGGTCCACAATCACCGCCATGGCATAGGCGATGAAGCTCTTTTTCATTTCCTGTTCCAGATTAACGGGTATCAGCTTATCCTGAATCATCTTCGTTTTCTCCACTCTCAGCTCACTGTAAACTTATTATCAAAACTGGCCACTGAATCAGACGTCAAGGTCCTTTACCAGGTCGCTGTTCTCCTGGATGAACTGCTTCCGGGGCTCCACGTCGTCGCCCATCAGCAGGGTAAAGAGCTGATCGGCCTCCATGGCATCCTGCGGGGTGATCTGCATCATCATGCGCGTTTCCGGGTTCATGGTGGTGTCCCACAGCTGCTGGGCGCTCATTTCACCCAGGCCTTTGTAGCGCTGGATATCCGGCTTCGGATTCCGGCCGATCTCGTCCAGCACGCGGTTCAGTTCGTCGTCGTCATAGACGTAGCGGGAGGTCTTTCCCTTGGTGACCTTGTACAGCGGCGGCATGGCGGCATAGACATATCCCTTTTCCACCAGAGGCCGCATGAAGCGGTAGAAGAAGGTCAGCAGCAGGATCCGGATATGGGCGCCGTCCACGTCCGCATCCGTCATGCAGACGATCCGGTGGTACCGGAGCTTGCTTTCGTCAAACTGGTCGCCGAAGCCACAGCCGAAGGCGGTGATCATGGCGCGGATTTCCGCGTTCTCCAGGGCCCGGTCCAGCCGGACCTTCTCCACGTTCAGGATCTTGCCGCGCAGGGGCAGGATCGCCTGGGTCTTGCTGTCGCGGCCGCCCTTGGCGCTGCCGCCTGCGGAGTCGCCCTCCACCATGAAGATCTCGCACTTGGAGGGATCCCGCTCGGAGCAGTCCGCCAGTTTGCCGGGCAGGGAGGCACTTTCCAGCACAGTCTTGCGGCGGGTGGCCTCCCGGGCCTTCCGGGCGGCTTCACGGGCACGCTGCGCGTCCACACAGCGGGAAACGATGGCTTTGGCCACTGTGGGGTTCTCTTCCATGTAGGTGCTGAGCTCTTCGCTCACCAGACTGTCCACCACGCCCCGGACCTGGCCGGAACCCAGCTTGGACTTGGTCTGGCTTTCGAACTGGGGATCCTCCATCTTGATGGAGACGATGGCGGTCAGGCTTTCGCGCACGTCCTCGCCCTTCAGGTTCGGCTCGTTATCCTTCAGGATCTTGTACCGCCGGCCGTAGTCGTTGATGGCGCGGGTTACCGCCGTATTGAAGCCCGCCAGGTGGGTACCGCCGTCCGGCGTGGCAATATTGTTGGCAAAGGTGTAGACATTCTCGGCATAGCTGTCGTTGTACTGCATGGCCATTTCGACCAGGATGCCGTCTTTGATGCCCTCGGTATAGATGGGTTCGGGGAACAGCACCTGCTTATGCCGGTTCAGGTATTTCACGAATTCCCGCAGGCCGCCTTCGTAGCAGAAGTCGTTTTCCTTCGGCTCTTCTCCCCGCTCGTCCCGGAAGATGATGCGAACGCCCTTGTTCAGGAAAGCCATTTCCCGCAGGCGGTTGCGCAGCGTGTCGTACTCGTACTGCACGCCCACCTCGAAGATGCCTTCGGGGTTTTCGTCGCTTTTGATGTCCGGCCAGAACTGGATCGTAGTACCCGTCCGTTCCGTTTCACCGATCACTTTCAGGTCGTACAGGTATTTGCCCCGCTCGTATTCCTGCTGGTAGATCTTGCCGTTCTGGTACACCGTGACGGTGAAATGGCTGCTCAGCGCGTTGACCACGGAAGCACCCACGCCGTGCAGACCGCCGGATACCTTGTATCCCCCGCCGCCGAACTTGCCGCCGGCGTGCAGCACCGTCAGGCACACTTCCACCGCCGGGCGCCCCATCTTCGGATGGAGACCCACCGGGAAGCCGCGCCCGTTATCCATGACGGTCACGCTGCCGTCCGGATTGATGGTCACGTTGATCTGCGTGCAGTAGCCTGCCAGCGCCTCGTCCACGGAATTGTCCACAATTTCGTACACCAGGTGATGCAGGCCACGCGCATCCGTGGAGCCGATATACATGCCGGGCCGCTTGCGGACGGCCTCCAGCCCTTCCAGAACCTGGATCTGTTCCTCACCGTAATCCGCTGTGACGGCGGTTACCTGTTCCAGATTGTTGTCGAGTTCTTCTGCCATGGTACACCTCTCATTTCCGCTCTCTCGTACTGCTTCGGAAAACATGTCGTAAAAGGTCGTTTTCCGGCCCTTCCGGAAATCCCTTCACCCCTTGAAAATCAAAGCATTCCGAATCGATTTATTATATCACTTTTTTACGAAAAATGGAAGCTTTTTACGAATTTTTTCTTCCTATATATATGTAAATCCGGATTTGTCCGTACCGGACCGTCCCGGCCCCGGGCCTGCGGCTCTTGACAGTTTCCATCTGCTGCGTTATATAAGGAAAGCCGGCATAATTGTCCGGCAGGAAGAAGGAATAGACCATGGTAAAAATCAATGTAATCTCCGGGTTCCTCGGCGCGGGGAAAACCACGCTGATCAAAAAACTGCTCACCGGCAGCCTCCGCAACGAAAAGGTGGTGCTGCTGGAAAATGAATACGGCGAAATCGGCATCGACGGCGGCTTCATGAAGGACGCCGGCATCACCGTGACCGAGCTGAACGCCGGCTGCATCTGCTGCACCCTGGCCGGGGACTTCCAGGCCGCGGTGGACCAGCTGATCGACACCTACCATCCCGACCGGATCCTGGTGGAGCCCACCGGCGTCGGTAAGCTGAGCGAGATCCTCTCCGCCGTGGAAAAGGCGAAAACCCGCCATCCCGACATCGAGATCGGCGGCAGCGCCACCGTAGTGGACGCCGGCAAGTGCCGGATGTACATGAAGAACTTCGGCGAATTCTTCCTGGACCAGGTGAAGAGCGCATCCACCGTGATCTTCAGCCGCACCCAACTGCTGGATGCCGATCGGGTGGAAAAGAGCCGCCTGCTGATCGCCGAAGCCCATCCGGATGCCCGCATCATCACCACCCCCTGGGACGATATGGAACCGGATTTCATCCTCGAAGTGATCGAGAACGGCAAGCCCCTGTACTTCGCTCCCCTCGAAGATGACGATGATGACGAGGATGAGGGCGAACACGAACATCATCATCACCATCATGACCATGACCACGAGGAGCATGAGCATCATCATCACCACGATGTCGACGATGAGGAAGACGATGACGATGATGAGGACGAACACGAACATCATCACCACCATGACCACGATCATGAAGAGCATGAACATCATCACCATGATCATGACCATGAGCATCATCACCATCATCACCATCACCACGGCGAAGGCGAACATGACGCAGACGAAGTTTTCGGCAACATCGGCCTGGAAACCGCGCAGCGCTACGAGAAAGACGAGATCCGCTCCATCCTCGGAAAGCTGTCCGACGAAGAGGAATACGGCCGGATCCTCCGCGCCAAGGGTATCCTGCAGAACGCGGCCGGCGAGTGGTTCCAGTTTGACTATGTGCCCGGCGAGATCGACATGCGGGACGGCAGTGCAGACTACACCGGCCGCCTGTGCGTGATTGGAGCCGACCTGAACGAAAAAGCATTGACGGAGCTGTTTCATTTATGATTCGCAGATTTGTACCGGTATACCTGATCACCGGATTCCTGGAAAGCGGTAAAACCACCCTGGGCCTCACGGTGCTGGGCAACGAACGCTTCACCAACGGCGGCAAGGCGCTGGTCCTCTGCTGCGAGGACGGTGAAAAGGAATGGGACAAGGCGTCCCTGGAGAAGAACAAGGGCGTCCTCGTCATGCTCGAGGAGGAAGAGGAACTCAACTCCGCCCGCCTGCAGCAGCTGGAGGACGAGCATAAGCCCACCTGCGTCATCCTGGAATACAATTCCATGTGGGGCATTGACAAGCTGGATACGCTCCGCCTGCCCCGCCTGTGGGATTGGGCCCAGATGGTCACTGTGGCAGACGGCACCACCTTCGACAACTACATGGCCAACATGCGCAAGCTGCTGACAGATCCCATGAAAATCGCGGACATGATCTGCGTCAACCGCTGCAAGCCCGAGTTCAACAAAGCCTCCTGGCGGAAGCAGCTGCGCGCCATGAACAGCAATGCCACCATCTTCTTCGAGAATACGGACGGCACGGTGGATGACGGCATCACCGACGAGGACCTGCCTTACGATATGAAAGCCGATCCCATCGTCATGACGGACGAGCAGTTCGGCATCTTCTATGTGGACAGCATGGACCACCCGGAGCGGTACGACGGCAAGCGGGTCCGCCTGGTGGGCCAGGCCTGGAAACGTCCCGGTTTCCCCAAGGGCTACTACTATTTCGCCCGCAATGCCATGACCTGCTGTTCCAACGACATCGCCCCCTGCGGATGGGTCTGCAAGGGCGAGCGCACGCCGGACAACAAGACCTATTTCACCCTCACCGCCCGCTGCCAGCAAGTGCAGGGGCCGGACGGGCAGGTGGCCCTCATGCTCAACGAGCTGACCACCGAAAAAGCCAAGACACCCCACGAAGAACTGGTGAATTTTGTAAATCTGTAATTGCACGAAAAAAGCCGGGCCTCAGGCCCGGCTTTTCGTATGCTCAGAATCCCACAATCAGTCCGTGGCGCTCCGCGTAGAAGCTGTCCAGTCCGCGTGTTTCCATCAGGATCACCTTCACCCCCTGGAACGTCTGCTCCAGCTGTTCCTTCAGCGCCAGGGCGCATTTCTCGTTCATGCAGTGACTGATCCGGATCTCGTTCCCGGCGGTGCCGATCTTTTTGATTTCATCCACCAGGAACCGGATCATGCTCCTGTCCCCGCGGGCCTTGCCGCGGATGGCAATCTCGCCCTCGTCGCTGCCGATGCCGATCCCCCAGAAGCCCAGGTGGCCGGCAATAAAGCCGATCAGCCTGCTGACCCGCCCGGCCTTAATCAGGTTACGGTAGGAAGCCAGGGCGAATACCGTGTGGATCCGCTCCGCTTCCCGGTTCAGCACCGCTTCGATTTCCCTGAACATTTTCCCTTCCAGGATCAGTTCCCGGGCCTTGTTGATGAGCATCGCCACTTCCGGCCCCGTCGCCTTGCTGTCGATCACGGCAATCTGCTTCTCCGGATCCTCCTCCTCCAGCATCTGCTTCGCGGTGCAGGCGCTGTTGTAGCTGCCGGACAGCGCGCTGGAAATGGTGAAGGCCAGTGCCGGGCCGTCAGCGGCAAATTTTTCACGCCAGTCCTCCGGGGAGGGGCAGGACGTCTGTGCCAGTTCCGCCTGGTTCTCGTTGGCCGTCAGCATTTCCTCCACCGGCATATTCTCGTCGTCAATATATTCCTTGTCCCCGATTCGGATGGAAAAGGGGATCGTCGCAAAGTCGAAAGTCCCGTTTCCCCCTTCCAGGGAATGCAGGTCACAGCTCGTGTCGGATACAATGTGCCACATCGGTACATCACCCTCCTTTTTTTGTCCGGGCCATTCTACTCTTTTTCGCGTCGGTTTGCAACAGGGACACCGTCATCCCCACAGCTGGGTCAGCGCGGGAACCAGCTGCTTTTTCCTGGACACAAGGCCCGGGATAAACACCTGGTTGTCTGCTGTTTCCCGAAGTTCCATGGCGTTTCGGATGATTTCCCCGTCGCCGAGGAACAGCAGCTCCGTGCCTTCCCGCAGCACGTCCGTAATCATCAGCAGCACCATGTCCGCCTTCCGGTTCCTGCGGATCTTTTCCATCTCCGAAAGCAGCTCGTCCTTCCGGGCGGTCAGGGCGGCGGAATCCATGGTGGTGATCTGGCTGATAATCAGGTAATGATCCCCCAGGTTGAATTCCTTCAGGTCCGTTCCGATCAGCGTTTCCGCCGATTTCTCCGACGAACCCGCAGAGAAAACTTCCTGTCCCAGCTTGTCCAGGTCCAGCCCGGCGATCCGGGCCAGCCGCTCCGCCATCCGCCGGTCCCGGGGCGTGGTGGTGGGCGATTTGAACATGACCGTGTCACTGATGATCGCGGCGGCCATCAGCCCGGCCAGTTTCTCCCCGGGCATCAGTCCCTGCTCCTGGAACATGGTGGCGATGATCGTATTGGTGGAACCCACCGGCTCGTTGCGCACAAACACCGGATATCCGGTCTGCACGTCCGCCAGGCGGTGATGGTCAATGACCCCCACCAGTTCCGCCTGGTCCAGCCCGGCCACGGTCTGGCCCATCTCGTTATGGTCCACCAGCACGATCCGCTTGCGCTGCGGCTGCAGCAGGTGGTACCGGCTGATGGTGCCCACTACCCGGTTCTGGTCATCCAGGATCGGATAGCTGCGGTAGCGGCTGTTCAGCATGGCCTCCTTCACATCATCCAGGTAATCGTCCAGATGGAAGGTTTTCAGTTCATCCCTGCGGGCCACGCGCCCCACCGGCGTCGCCAGGTAGAGCCACCTTGCCGCGCGCCACGCGTCCAGCGGGGTGGAAATAATACAGGTTTCCGAGGAGGTCCGCCGGTACTTCTCCGCCAGGTCGCTCTGGCAGAGGATCACAGCCCGGGCTTTCTTTTCCAGCGCCGTATCCACCACGTCCGGCTGGCTGCCGCACAGGACGATGCTGTCGGGTCCGATGTTACGGAGGTAATCGCCGGCGCCGGGCAGGGCGATCATCACCTCGCCGGAAAGCGTTTCGAAGAAATCGTCCTCCCGGTTCAGGATATGCCCCTCCAGGGCGGAGAGGACATTCAGGATCGGCGCGTCCTGCACCACGGGGGTCAGGATCGTCTGCATATCTGTCTGCGCGATGGTGCCGCCGGCCACCAGGCCGTAGAGCGTATCGTCCTCATTGGTGATAGGCAGCATATTCAGGTTTGGATACTCCATCATCAGGTTCCAGGCGTAGCTTACCGGAACCCCGGGAGCCAGCTTCGGCGGCGTGTCAAATTCCACGTCCCGTATCTGGGTCCGGACGGAGGTGATCTTCATCGGCGGCTGGAAACCGAAACGCTCCAGCAGGAATTTCGTCTCATCGTTCAGGTGTCCCAGCCGGACAGGAATATAATCGTTCTCGCCCAGCATATTGCACAGCGAAGCGTAGGCGATGGCTGCCACAATGGAATCCGTATCCGGATTGCGGTGGCCGCAGACAAAGGTTGGCATGCTTGTTTCTCCTCTTCTTACGCGTCTTCTCCGGTGCGGTATCCGTCCGGGTTCATGCTCTGCCACCGCCAGGAATCAGCGCACATTTCCTCAATCCCGAACTGCGCCTCCCAGCCCAGTTCCTCCTTCGCCTTGCCCGGATCGCAGTAGCAGGTGGCGATATCCCCGGGGCGCCGCGGTTTGATGACATAGGGAATTTCATGTCCGCAGGCCTTGCCGAAGGCCTTCACTATATCCAGCACGCTGTAACCGTGGCCGGTTCCCAGGTTGTAGATCCGCACTGCGTTTTCCTCGCTGAACTTTTTCAGCGCCTGTACATGTCCCCGGGCCAGGTCCACCACATGGATGTAATCCCGCACGCCCGTTCCGTCCGGCGTGTCATAATCGTCGCCGAAGACGCCCAGCTGCGGCAGCTTGCCCACCGCAACCTGCGCCACATAGGGCACCAGGTTGTTCGGAATGCCCTTGGGATCTTCGCCGATCTTTCCGCTGGGATGAGCGCCGATGGGGTTAAAGTACCGCAGCAGGATGACGCTCCATTCCGAATCGGCCGTATGCAGGTCGGTCAGGATCTGCTCCAGCATCCACTTGGTCCATCCGTAGGGATTGGTGCAGACGCCCTTGGGGCATTCCTCGGTGATCGGCACGAAGGCCGGATCCCCGTACACTGTTGCGGAGGAGCTGAAGATGATCTTCTTCACCCCGAAGGTGCGCATCAGGTCCGTCAGCGTCAGCGTTCCGTACAGGTTGTTGGTATAGTATTCAATGGGCTTGGCCACGGATTCTCCCACCGCCTTGTAGCCGGCGAAATGGATCACCGCGTCAAATCTGTGGGCGCGGAAAACCTTTTCCATGGCAGGACGGTCACACAGGTCCGCCTCGTAAAAGACCGGCGTCTTTCCCGTGATCTCCCCGATCCGGTCCACCGCCTTGCGGCTGGCATTGTACAGGTTGTCCACGATCACGACCTCATGGCCGGCCTCCAGCAGTTCCACGCAGGTATGGCTGCCGATGTATCCGGCGCCGCCCGTTACCAGTATTTTCATGTGCTTCCTCCCGTCTTTTTTCTTCAGTCATTTTATCATAAGTCCCGGCCCGTCTCAATCGGCCGGAGCCTTCTCCGCCGTTTCCTCCCCGCTGATACTGGGGATCAGCCACAGCCATTCCTGGATTTCCCGCCGGGCGAAAACCTCAAACTGAAGTTCCCCGTGCTTCGTTTCCAGTTCCTCATGATAAGCGGAAATGCCGGCCTCCTGCAGCATGCCCGTAAAGGTGACCACGGTAGCAGGATTCACGGTTTTGTCCCCGCGGGCTGTGAAGGACATAACCTCCTTGCCGGCAAAAGCCTCCACCGCCTTCAGTACGGGATAATGGACCTTCCCGCCGATGCTCAGGATCCGGGCATACCTTCCCGGGTCCGCCAGGGCCAGGTCCCACACGCCGATGCCGCCGAGGCTGTATCCGGAAAGGGCGATCCTGGACTCGTCCACCTCGTACTCCTTCACCACTTTCTCAATAATGGGGATCAGGGATTCGAAGACATCCTCCCACTGGTGCTCCTTGTTGTATCCGCCCGGCAGCTGCGGCACCAGAACCACGGCATCCGGCTTCTCCGCCCTGCCGTCCTCGATCATGATGGGCAGCCCGTCCCGCAGCGCCTTTCCGCTCAGGCCGAAGGAGCTGTGCAGGTAGATGACCAGCGGGAGCCCGGGCTCCATCTGCTCCGGCGTATAGACCCAGTAGAACATCCGCGGCTTTCTCCGGTTGCCGCCGTAGGGCTGTTCAAACCGGGTCCACTCCTTATAGGCTTTGTCCTCTTCTTCCTCTCCGGTTTCTTCGGACGCAAAAGCAGCTGTGCAGAACATCACCACAGCCAGCAGCAGAAGGAGAAAAACCTTTCCCGTTTTCCTTTCCCGCATCGTCCGACAAAACTCCTTTCCGGTATTGGATTGATTATATCATATTTCCGCCGTCTTTTGTTCCTTTTTGCCGCTGTTTTTTTGCGGAAATCCTCCGCCTTGACACTGCAAATCCCGGCGATATACAATACATTGACATTGATTCCCCCTATGGAAAGGAAATGGAAAGCCATGAAGAAATCCGTCCGCCTGTCCGCGCTGCTGATGGCGCTGCTGCTCTGCCTGACTGCCTCCGCGCAGGCCGCCGGGAAATCCAGTGCGACACCCACCCCCGCGCCCCTGGAAATCCAGACAGAAGTGATTGAAGAAATTCCCGAAACCATTCAGAAGCTGCTGGACCTGGCCTATAACGAATGGATTGAAACCGACGGGAAAAACCTGAAGACGAAAAACAAATACACCAAATGGCGCAACAACTATGAGTTCGAATGGTGCGGCGGGTTTGTAACCTGGTGCATGCTGCAGCTGGAAATTCCGCAGCAGGAATGGGCCAAAACCCCGAAGGAGAAAGTCCCCGGCATCGTCCATGTTAAGGAAGCCGGCGTCGGAAAACTGGTAACCGGCTACACCCGCATGAGCCGCCTGACCCTGATCCCCCAGAAAGGGTTCATCGCCGTCTTCGGCAACGGAAAAAGCTATAAGGGAACCGGCGCCACCCCGCTGTACCACGTGGGCCTGGTATACGACGTGCAGGAGCTCTCCGAGGGAAAATACAGGATCACCACTATTGAGGGCAACGTGAACGCCCCCGCGGATGAAACCCACAAGAAGTCCCCCCACACCATCCGGATGTATATCCGGGACTACGACATGAACGCAGAACAAAAGAAGAACATCACCCTCGTGCCGGAGGAAGAGCGGACCCGGGAGGAAAACACCCTCTTCTCCTACGGCTATACCTACGACAATGAAAACCTTTACCTGAACCTGTTCCTGATGCCCTGGATTCCCGGGGAAAGCGCCGCCGAATAAGGCACTCCCGCCGGATCTGATGCAGCCGGATTTTCCGCAATGGAAAATCCGGTCACTTTTTTGTAAGAAACATTTCATGTCCATATCCTGAAAAACATGATATAATGAAGTGATGCGCAGAAGACGCAGCGACGCGCAGGAGAACGCTCAACCCTTTTTTCGGAAGGAGAGTTTCATGAGCAACATGGACATAATGCAGGTCAGTGCCCGTCTTTCGGCAGACAAACGGCTGTCCACCCTCTTTGAGATCCTGCGGGATTACGGGGACGCGCCGGCTGCCCTCTGGCTGAAGGAGGATAAGGAGTTCACCCGTTCCTTCAAAACCATCACCGAGCGGGCGGACGACCTGGCCGCATACCTGACAGAGAACACGCCGGCAGGCGGATGGATCGCCATCGCCGTGGATACCTGCCATTACTGGCCCACCCTGTTCTGGGGCGTCATCCGTTCCGGCCATAACGCGCTCCTGCTGGATGCCTCCGCATCCGACACCCTGATCCAGGGCCTGCTGGAGGAAGCCGGCTGCAAAGTCATCATCTCCCGCAAGCCCCGCGGCCTTTCCGGCGATATCCGCCAGATTGACTACAAGGCCGTTGTGGAAGCGCCCCGCACCATCGGATTCACCCCGGTCTGGGGTGAATATGTGGCCATGTGCACCAGCGGAACCACCGGCCGCAGCCGGATCTTTGCCTATTCCGGCGCAGCCATCTGCGAGCAGGCGCTCATGTCCGTCCAGATTTATAAAGAGAACCGCCGGATCATCCATGACGACAACCGCGGCCGCCGTGCCCTGGCCTTCCTGCCCTTCCATCATGTGTTGGGCTTCATGGCCAACGTGATCCTGGTTCCCTTCTGCGGCGCGGCCAATGTCTACCTGCCGGACCGGACGCCCAATTCCATCATGAATGTGTGCCGCCATTTCCCGCCCAATCTGCTGATTGTGGTGCCGCTGGTGGGCAATAACCTGGTCAAGTCCCTGAAGAAAAACGTCAAAAAAGAAAAGCCCTTCAAACGCTGGCTGTTCAGGACCTCCACGGCCCTGTCCCTGGGCGTGCAGTACGCGGCGCCCTCCTTCGGCCTGCGCCTGGCGCAGAAGCGCCTCTTCGCGGGGATCGATTCCCGCCTGCTGGGCACGGAAGTGGACGTGGTGATCCTCGGCGGCAGCCATACCCCCGCCGATACCCTCCGTTTCCTGAACGCCCTGGGTTACTATACGGTCAACGGCTTCGGCATGACTGAAACCGCCATTGACGGTTTTGAAACCTCCATGAAGCTGCACAAGCGGCTCAACGGCTCCGTCGGTGCATCCCTCGGTTCCGCCGAGTACCGGCTGGCCGGCGAGCCCGGCGCCAAAACCGGTGAACTGCAGATCCGCGGTGCGGGCATCCATTCCGGCCGCGTTGTGCATGGGGAGATTCTCCCGCCCGATACGTTGGAGGACAACTGGTTCCCCACCGGCGATGTGGCCCGCATGGACGACAACGGCCGCGTGTTCATCAAGGGCCGCCTGAAGGACGTCATCATCAACGAATCCGGTGAAAATGTCTACCCGGACGACCTGGAAGACGCGTTCTCCGCCCTTTCCGGCGTGGATCAGATGTGCGTGGTCGGCTTCCGCCGTACCCGCCGTGACAAGAATGAAGACGTGGTGCTGGTCATGAACGTCGGCACCAACTATAACGATAAGGAATACCTGAAGTCCCTGGCCGGCAGGGTGGCTGCCATCAACATGCGGCTGCCGCTCCACGCCCACATCGACCGGGCGCTGGTCACCCCCATGTCCCTGCCCCTGGTCAGCGGCATCAAGGTCAAGCGACTGGAACTCAAGCGCCTCTATGAAGAAAAGGAACTGATCTACCGCGAGCTGGACCTGAAAGCCCAGAGCGCAGGCGCGGAAGTCGCCGCCCGGGAAAACACCCAGAGCGCCCACGCGAAATCCGCCGTGCAGGATGAGATCCGCCGCAAGGTCCGCGCCATGTACGCCGAGGCGCTGGACATTCCGGAAAAGGAAATCTCCGATTCCGCCCACTTCATCGAGGATCTGCAGGGCGACAGTCTGCAGGTGCTCAGCATCGCCCTCAAAGCGGAAGAGGAATGGGGCATCACCATTCCCGCCGAGCAGTACGGCCAGTGCGCCACTGTTGAAAACATGTCCCGCGTGGTTGAGGACCTGATGAACGGCACCGCGGAAACCGGCAAGCCCAAGGAGCGCGTCCCCGTCCGGCCCATCACCCGGTTTGAGGACACGCCTGAATACAAGCACTTCCTGGATCGCCAGAAGGCGCTGGTGGGCAGCGGCGATAATCCCTACTTCGTTGCCCATGAATCCCCGCTGCTGGACACCGGCATTGTGGACGGCAAGGAAATTCTCGAGTTCGGCAGCTACAACTATGTGGGCATGTCCGGCCGGAAGGAAGTGAAGGAAGCCGCCAAGGCCGCCATCGACAAATACGGCACCAGCGCTTCCGGCAGCCGCCTGCTGGCCGGTGAAAAGATGATCCACAAGGAACTGGAAAAGGAACTGGCTGACTGGAAACACACGGAAGACGCCATCGTCTGCGTCGGCGGCCACTCCACCAATGTTACCTTTGTGGGCAACTTCTGCGGAAAGAACGACCTGATCCTGTACGACGCCCTGGCCCACAACTCCATCGAGCAGGGCTGCAAGCTCAGCGACGCCACCTCCCGTCCCTTCCCCCACAGCGATGTGGCGGCCCTCGAAACCATCCTGAAGAGCCAGCGGGCTTATTTCGAGAAGGTGCTGATCGTTATCGAAGGCGCCTACAGCATGGACGGCGACATCGCCCCCGTGCCGGACTTTGTCCGCATCAAGAAGGAGTACGGCTGCTTCCTGATGGTGGATGAGGCGCACAGTGCCTGCGTCATCGGCGAGCACGGCGGCGGCGTGGATGAGTATTTCGGCCTGGACGGCAATGATATCGATATCAAGTACGGTACCCTTTCCAAGGGCCTGGGCACCTGCGGCGGCTACCTGGCCGGCAAAAAGTGCCTGATCGATTACCTGCGTTACAACATGCCGGGCTTCGTCTTCTCCGTCGGGATCTCCCCGGCTCTGGCCGCCGGTTCCCTGGCTGCCATCCGGACCCTGCGGACCCATCCGGAAATCATGGAGCACCTGCGGACCGCCATCCGCTCCTTCACCGAAAGCGCCAAGCGCCGCCACCTGGATATCTGCCTGGCGGGTGAAACTGCAGTGCTGCCGGTGCTGGTGGGCAAGGATGAGGACGCCTGGCTCCTGTCCAACGAACTGAAAAAGCGGGGCGTCAGCGTACCTCCCGCCATGTATCCCGCCGTTCCAAAGGGCAAGGCCCGCCTCCGCTTCTGCGTGATCAGCGAGCACAAGCCTGAGCAGATTGAAAAAGCGCTGGATATCCTGGAAGCAACCGCCCAGGAATTCGGTATTGAGCTTCCCCGCAGAAACTATGATTAATCATCAGAAATCCTGAAAGGAGCTGTTCTTATGGATACCGGTGTCGTCGTTGCCATTGCCGTCGTTCTCTTCATTGCCATCTTCGCGGTGCTCGTCTGCATTTTCGGCAGCGTTGCCGGAACGACCAGCGCCATCAAGCACACCAATGATGAGGATACCAACGCGTAAAACCAGGCAATGCGCCAAAAGGGCCTGACCGCACGGTCAGGCCCTTTTCCTTTATTCTTCCGGTGTTTTCATTTCGTCAAACGGAATCCACTGCCGGTTTTTCAGGCATTCGGTATAGTGGGCGTAGCGTGGATGATCCCGCCAGCCGTCCGCCGTGGCATGCTCCGCGGTGAAATTAACGATTGTCTGCGGTTTCGCCTCTGTAAACCGTTCCTTCTCTTCCCTGCTCAGTCCCCGCATTTCCACGCCCCAGAAGCGTTCCAGCGCAGGCAGGGAATCCAGCGGGGAAAGATCCTTCACCCGGTTGCAGTAGGACAGGTTCAGGTCCAGCAGCTCCGTGCAGTTCGCCAGGGGGGAAAGATCCGAAATCTGTGTGTTGAAGATTTCCAGGTACTTCAGGTGCTTCAGCGTCCCGATCATTTCGATGTCCTTAACCGGATTGTCCGCCAGGATCAGCAGCTCCAGGTCCGGGAAAAACCGCAGGAAGTCAAGGGACGTAACCTGGTTATGCCCCAGGTCCAGCGCCTTCAGGCCCGGTGCATAGCGCAGCAGCTCCAGCTGCTTCGACGTCACCCGGGGCGGGTTGTTCAGCGGGGAATTGAAGGTGGAATAGGCCGTATCCGTGGTGCAGACGTTGCGCCGGCTGTTCAGCTCGATCTTCCAGATAAACGTGATCTCCGGAAACTCCTCCATCAGCCGGATCATATCGTCGTTGTACATCCGGTGTCCCCCGGAAAAATCCACCTTCCGGAGATCCGGCATCAGGCGGAACATCTGCTCCGCATCCGCAAGGGATGGACGCCGCCGGATGGCTGTCAGGTCCAGTTCCCGGTCCGTATCCGAAAAGGTGATTCCCAGCCACTTTGTGGTGAAATGCAGCACCGCGCCTTCCGGCATATGTTCCCTGAGCTGCATAATTTCCTTGGGCTTGAGCGCCAGTTCCCGCAGTTCCAGCTCTGCCGGCTGGTTTGCGTCGATATACGCCAGCATTTTCCGGAGACTGCTCTGGTCGATTTCCTCCGCGGCCGCGCAGCCCATAGCCAGCAGCATGAATAGCGCGCAGATCCCCGCGCAGATTCTCCTCCAGCGATTACCCACCTGATTCCTCACCCTCAGCTTTGCTCGTTTTCCTTCATCCGGCGCTGTTTCTCCAGCCATACCGTCAGTACGGCCACATCCGCGGGGTTCACCCCCGGGATCCGGCCAGCCGCTGCCAGCGAAACCGGTTTCTGCTTCGCCAGCTTCTGCCGCGCCTCCAGGCGGAGATGTTCAATTTCCGCATAGGGAATATCCTCCGCCAGCCGGGTCGTTTCCATTTTCCGGGCCTGGGCGATCAGGTGTGCCTGCTTCTCCAGGTATCCGGCATATTTTACTTCAATTTCCGCCTGCTCCGCCGCAGCGGGAAGAATCTCCTGCCATTCCGGCTTCAGCTGCTGCAGATCTTTCATCGTGATTTCAGGCCGGCGAAGCAATTCCTCCGCCCGCAGGGAGCCCGCCGTTTCCGGCTGTCCCTTTTCCCGCAGCAGGCCGTTCAGCGCTTCGCCAGGAGCAAACCGGGTGGCCTGCAGATCCCGGATCAGCTGCTCCGTGGCTTCTTTCTTCTTCCGGGTCCGCTCCATCCGTTCTTCCGCGGCCAGTCCGGCCCGGAAGCCGATCTCCGTCAGCCGCAGGTCCGCATTGTCCTGCCGCAGGAACAGCCGGTGCTCCGCCCGGGATGTCATCATCCGGTAGGGTTCGTCCGTCCCTTTGGTGGTCAGGTCATCGGTCAGGACACCGATATAGGCCAGGTCCCTCGTCAGAATCACCTGCTCCTTCCCCTGCATCTGCAGGGCGGCGTTCATTCCGGCCAGCAGTCCCTGGCAGGCCGCCTCCTCATATCCGCTGGTGCCGTTGATCTGCCCGGCGAAGAACAGTCCGCCGATCCGCAGGCTTTCCAGCGTGGGCCGCAGCTCCAGGCTGTCGATGCAGTCGTATTCGATGGCGTAGCCGAGCCGGGTGAACTCGCAGCGGCGCAGTCCCGGAATCGTCCGGTACATGGCCCACTGCACATCCTCCGGCATGGAGGTGGACATACCCTGCACATACCATTCCCGGCTTTCCCGGCCTTCCGGCTCCAGGAAAATCTGGTGCCGGTCCTTGTCCGCGAACCGAACCACCTTGTCCTCAATGCTGGGACAGTACCGGGGCCCGATCCCATGGATCTTCCCGCTGTACAGCGGCGCCCGGTCCAAATTGTCCAGGATGATCCGGTGGGTTTCCGGCGTGGTCCAGGTCAGGTAGCAGCTGTAGGTATTCTCCAGCTTCCGGTCCGTCAGGAAGGAGAAGGGCGTGACCGGTTCGTCCCCCTTCTGTTCCTGCATCTCATCAAAGTCTATCGTGCGCACGTCCACCCGGGCCGGTGTTCCGGTCTTGTAGCGGCGCAGGGTGAAGCCCAGCTCCTGCAGGCTTGCGGAAAGGAACGAGGCATTCATCAGCCCCTGGGGACCGCCGTCGTGCCGGTGCTCACCGATAATGATGCTGCCTTTCAGATAGACGCCGGTGGCCACCACCACGGCGCGGCAGGGAATGCGCGCGCCGGTGGTGGTGGTCACCGCGGTTACTTTGTTGTTTTCTGTTTCGATGGAGGACGCTTCGCCCTGGCGCACCGTCAGGTGCTCACAGGTCATCAGCGCTTTGCGCATCCGGTTCTGGTAGGCCTGCTTGTCGGCCTGGGCCCGGAGTGAATGCACCGCGGGCCCCTTGCCCATGTTCAGGATACGGCTCTGCAGGAAGGTATCGTCAATCGCCAGACCCATTTCGCCGCCAAGCGCATCCAGTTCCCGCACCAGATGCCCCTTGGCGGATCCGCCGATGACCGGATTGCAGGCCATCAGTGCCACGCCATCCATGTTCAGTGTCAGCAGCAGCGTGTCGATACCCATCCGGGCTGCGGCGAGGGCTGCCTCACATCCGGCATGCCCTGCGCCGATCACTACAAGGTCAGCCATTTCCGCTACTGGACTCCAGGTCAGGTGCGGGAGTGGCGTCCGGTCCAAAGGTGGGAATCGGCGTGGGGGTCGGCTCGCCGATATGGCTGGAATCATTGGAACGTGCAGCCACCTGATCCTCTTCCGGAATATTCCACTTCTGGTTCGTATCAAATTCGTAGCCTGTCACGGTAACCGTGAAGTACCCGATGTAGCCGGTTTCAACATAGTTGTCGAAAATAAACCGGCCGTGCTGGGTCCATTCGTTGGGAGCCAGTTCCAGCGGATAAGACCCGGTAAAGTAAGTGCTCACACCGTCCGTATTGCAAACCATCGGGTTGCGCATTGTATCATAGCAGTCCACCCTGAAGCGGATCTTCTTCACAAAGAACTGGGAGTTGTAGTTGCCAAAGCAGAGCTTGATCTTGTTGTCATCCGTGATCTGCGGCGGCTGGTTCACGATCATGTGGTTAAAGTCCGCCACAACCAGTTCAGTGGAGGAGGTATAGCCGCCGTCTTCGGTGGTGGCGGTCAGGATCGTGCTGCCAATCTGCTGGCCGTATGCGTACCCGCCGTTGATGGAGGCAATGTACGGATCAGCCGTGGACCAGGAAATCCGCTGGTTGTTGGCGTTGCGGGGCAGCACGTGTGTCGTATTGCTGACCCGGGTGTTGGCATACAGCTGGGCGAAGATCCTGTCCGGCAAGGGTTCAATGCCCGTAACCGGCTGAATCACGTTCACCTGGAACACCGCGCGGACACCGCTGCCATCCGCGGCGTTGACTTCAATGTTCGCCTGGCCCTTGCTCAGGCCGGTTACGATACCGTTCGCATCCACCGTGGCAATTTTCGGGGCGCGGCTCTTAAAGGTCACATCCTTGATGGAGGCATCCGCCGGGAGAACTTCCCACTCCAGCTGTGCGTTTTCGCCTACATTGAAGGATAGTCCCTTGGGATTCAGCACGTTGATCCGGGTCACCAGCTGGATGACGCGGACCGGGATCGATGCGGTTACCGCCGGATTGGACTGGCTGGCGCAGGTGACGGTGCATTCGCCGGCCCGCACACCGGTGATGACGCCGTTGCGCACGGTGGCGATGGATTCATCGGAGGAATACCAGTCCACATTCTTATTGTTCGTATTGGTGGGCAGGACGGTCACATGCAGCTGCGCCGCGCGGCGGCCGGTGGCCACGGTGACGTCCGTTTCCTTGATGGTGATATCGGTGGCATCCTGTGTAACGGTCAGGGTGATGGACGCCTTGACGTTGCTTCCGTCAATGGCTTTGGCTTCGATGGTTGCGTTGCCCCGGGCGATACCGGTTACCACGCCGTTGGAATCAACGGTGGCCGCCTTTTCATTCCGGGAGCTCCATTCAACGCCCTGGATCGTGGCGTTGTCCGGTGTCACCACAGCGGACAGCTGGAGATAGCCGCCGGCGGAAACCGTCTTCGCGGGAGCGGTCACCTGGAGCCGCTTCACGGGCTGGGTTACCAGCACGTGGAAAACTTCCGTGATTTCCGGATTCTGCTGGCTGGCAATGGTCAGGTCGCATTCGCCGGCCTGCACCGCCGTCACCGTCGCGCCGGAAACCTTCGCCACGCCCAGGTCGCTGCTGGTCACGGTGTAGTTCTTGTTCCGCACGTCCGCCGGAGTGATGGTCGCGGTCAGGCGCGTGCTCTTGCCGGCCGCCAGCACCAGGATCCGGTTGGCCTGGGGAATCGTCTGTCCCGGATTCTCCGGATCCTCCACCGGCTTGAGCAGCGGGAGGATCGTCGGGTCATCCGGCTCGTACACCGTCAGGTTGGCGGTGTTGGTGGTGATCTTGGTCACCCGGCGGAGGACAGTTACCCGGGCAGTGGCTTTGCGGACGGTTTTCCCATCCTGCTGCAGTTCCACGGTCAGGTTCGCACTGCCCGGCGCCACGCCGGTAATCGTGCCCGTCTCATCCACGGTAAAAATTTTGGTGCTGGCGCTCTTGTACACGAGGGTTCCCTCCGCGTAGCGCCCGTCCTGTTGAATGCCGGGCTGCACCGTTTCGTCGGCATATACGGTAATGGCCTGGTCTGTGAATTTAAACACATCCGCCGCCATGGCCGGGATGGCCGCCAGCAGGCAGAGAATCATGACCAGGATGGCAACTGTCCGTTTCGTCATTGCTTTGGCTCCTTTACTTTCCGCCCCGCTCCGGGGGCTTTCTGTATATTGAACGGAGGAAAGAAAACTTTCCTTCCCGAAAAAAGCAGGCGGCGCCGATTTACGGCTCCGCCTGCGTTCCTTCAGTGTGTTTCCAGATAGGAACGGACCAGCTCTTCCAGCAGCGTGTCCCGCTCCACCCGGCGGATCAGGCTCCGGGCGGAATTGTAACTGGTGATGTAGGTCGGATCCCCGGTGATGATGTAGCCAACCAGCTGATCCACCGGATCGTACCCTTTCACCTTGAGCGCGTCATAAACGAACAGCAGGATATCCCGGGCTGTATTCCCCGTACCCACGATCGGATCGTGCTTCATGGTGTTGAACTGATCTTCCACACCAATTCCCCCCTCGTCTGCTTCTATATCTTATGGGTTATTATACACTTTTCTCATGCATCAAGGCAAGCATTTCCTAGTGTTTTTCACACTTTTTCATACTTTTTCTTTTGCCCCTCCGGCCGCCTTTTCACACGTCACGGTTTATGATACACTGAATTCCGGCAAAAGGCCTGCCGCCCCTGTGCGGAAAGGAGTTGTTTTTCATGGAAAAAGATCTGATGTGCGAGGAGATCCGCTGTGAGCACCTGGTGCAGGATCAGTGGATCGATTTCAGGCGTTCCGCCTACCGTTTTCCGGACGGCCGGATTTTCGAGCCGTATTACAGCTATACCCGCCGGGATTACGCGGTGATCGTCGCCTCCGACGAGGCAGGCAGCTTCCTGTGCGTCCGCCAGTTCCGCCAGGGCATCCGGCAGGTGACCACGGAATTCCCCGCCGGGGGAATCGAGCGGAAGGACGGGGAAGCCTGCACTTTGGAGCAGGCCCTTACCGCCGCGCAGCGGGAGCTGCGGGAGGAAACCGGCTATGTTTCCGACCGCTGGACCCACCTGCTCACCGTTCCCTCCCAGGCCACCCTGTCCGATAACTACGCCTGGATCTTCCGGGCGGAGAACTGCCGCCCCGCCGCGGAGCAGAAGCTGGATGAGATGGAACTGCTGGACGTGCTGAAATACACCCCCGCTGAAATTGAGGAGATGATCGCCTCCGGCCGCTTCCAGCAGGCGGTGCATGTGGCGGCCTGGCTGCTGGCCTGCCGCAGGGCATGATACAGAAAAAATACTTGCCCGGTTATTTCGGATCCCGCATAATAAATCCACCAACAGATTTGAGAAAGGATGAATACCATTGAAAATCGGCTGCGTCAAAGAAATCAAGAACAACGAATTCCGTGTCGGCCTCACGCCGGACAATGTCCGGGCGTATATCGCCGCGGGGCATCATGTGTATATTGAGATGGGAGCCGGCCTCGGCTCCGGCTTCACGGACAACGAATATGTGGACGCCGGCGCTTCCCTGATCGACAACGCTGCGGACGTATGGCACCTGGTGGACATGATGGTCAAGGTCAAGGAGCCGCTGGAATCCGAGTATCCGCTCTTCCGTGAAGGTCTGATCCTCTATACCTACCTGCACCTGGCGGCGGACAGGCAGCAGATGGATGCGCTGCTGGCCGGCAAAGTCAACGCCGTGGCCTATGAAACCCTGCAGGAAAAAGACCGTTCCCTGCCCCTGCTGGCTCCCATGAGCCAGATTGCAGGCCGCCTGTCCATCCAGGAAGGCGCCAAGTACCTGGAAAAGAAGTTCGGCGGTGAGGGCATCCTCCTGGCCGGCGTTCCCGGTACTCCCAAAGCGAACGTGGTCATCCTCGGCGGCGGCACCGTGGGCATGAACGCCTGCAAGATCGCCGTGGGCATGGGCGCGAACGTCACGATCCTCGACATCAGCCTGAAGCGGCTGGAGGAGCTGGACAATATGTTCGGCGCCCATATCCAGACGCTGGTTTCCAACGACAGCAACGTGGAGCGCGTCCTGAAGGATGCGGACCTGGTCATCGGCTCCGTACTGATCCCCGGCGGCTCCACCCCCAAACTGTTCAAGAAAAAGTACCTGCCTGAGATGAAGGACGGCGCCGTCTTTGTAGACGTGGCCATCGACCAGGGCGGCTGCGGCGAATCCTCCCATGTGACCACCCACGACGATCCGGTCTACACCGTGGACGGTGTGGTCCACTACTGCGTCGGCAACATGCCCGGCGCCGTGCCGCGCACCAGCACCATCGCCCTGACCAACGCCACCGTGCGCTACGGCCTGGAAATTGCTTCCGCCGGCCTGGAAGAAGCCTGCAAAAAGAGTGAAGTCATTTCCTCCGGTGTCAACACGTACCTGGGCAAGCTCACCAACAAAAATGTTGCCGCCGCCCACAATTACGAATACACCGATCTTACTTCCCTCCTGTAATCCGACCGAAATCAAAGGAGCCGGGGATTTCTCCCCGGCTCCTTGTTATATGCAGCTGCGGATGTGTTATCCGCCGATCACGGAATCCCCGTATTTGCGGATCAGCCGGTCTGCGTCCTCCTTGGCGATCATCACGGTCACATTCGTGCCTTCATCGGTATGCTCCTCCGTGATCACCCGGCCGGCCGCATGAATCTCCGACAGGATGCCGTAGCGGCTGAAGGGAATCCGGAAGGTCACCGGCGCATAGGTTTCCTGGATTGCTTCGGCAATGGCCGCCTTCAGTTCCTCCAGTCCCTCCCCCGTTTTCGCGGAGATCAGCAGGGCTCCGGGGAAGGCCGGCGCCGGATCGGCTTCGTCGCACTTGTTGATGACCTCAATCCGTTTCTGCCCGGTGGCGCCCAGTTCCTCCAGCACCTGTTCCACCGTATCGTGCTGGGCGGCCATATCCGGGCTTGCACCGTCCGAAACGATCACCAGCACATCCGCCAGCGCGGCTTCCTCCAGCGTGCTCCGGAACGCGTCGATCAGCGTATGCGGCAGTTTCCGGATAAAGCCCACCGTATCCGTCAGCAGATACGGTGTTTTTTCCGCTGTTTCCATCCGCCGGCTCACCGCGTCCAGCGTGGCGAAAAGCTGATCCTGCACATAGACGTCTGCGCCGGTCAGCGTGTTCAGCAGTGTGGATTTGCCGGCGTTGGTGTAGCCCACCAGCGCCACCACCGGCACCTCGTTCTTCTCCCGGTTCTTGCGGCGGATCGCCCGCTGGCGTTCCAGCTCGTCCAGCCGCCTGCGCAGCTCCGTCATCCGCTCCCGGATCCGTCGCCGGCTCATTTCCAGCTTGCTTTCGCCGGGGCCCCGGGTACCGATGCCGCCGGCCAGGCGGCTCATCACCGTTCCCAGGCCGATCAGCCTCGCGGAGCGGTACTGCAGCTGCGCCAGTTCCACCTGCAGTTTGCCCTCGGCGCTGGAGGCTCGCTGGGCAAAAATATCCAGGATCAGTGTCGTCCGGTCAATCACCTTGATCCGCAGGATCTCCTCCAGGTTCCGGGCCTGCACGCCGGTCAGTTCCTCGTCAAAAATACAGACATCCGCTTCCAGTGCCTGGCAGTCCCGGGCCAGTTCCTCCGCCCGGCCTTTGCCGATATACAGGGCGCTGTCCGGCCTGTCCCGCTTCTGCAGGAAGATGCCCACCACCTCGGCGCCGGCTGTCTCCGCCAGGCGGCGGAGCTCCTCCAGGGATTCCCGGCTCTCAATGCCCATCAGCACGGCCTTTTCCCGGGTATCCGCCACTTCCAGGGCCGTTTCCCGGCCCACCAGCTCGTCGCTCAGCTCAATCTGGTTCAGCCACTCCGCGTCCGGCAATTTGTACCACCGGACCGGTTCGTCCATCACCAGGCTGTCCTTTTCCCCGAGGAACGCCGTCTGCACAAAGGTCGGTTCCCCATC
The DNA here is from genome assembly GCA_017447185.1 of Clostridia bacterium. Taxonomy (GTDB): domain Bacteria; phylum Bacillota; class Clostridia; order Christensenellales; family Aristaeellaceae; genus Aristaeella. The sequence continues at coordinate 155,615 of JAFSOC010000031.1, forward strand.
CTTCACGCCCACGGCCGTCATGGCGTCATAGCGAAAAATCTTCAGGGCGCTCAGGTCCACGTCGCTCAGGCGCCCGTCCCCGTCCGGATGGGTGTGCACGCAGCGGACCCGGCTCAGCCGGTCCGCGTTGCGCCGCAGGCGGTAGTCCGTCAGTTCAACATCGCAGTCCGTGCCGATGGCCACGTTGACGATCTCCCCGTCCCGGGTCAGGTAAATAGCGATTTCCCGGTTCAGGGCGCAGGAACACTCCGCCAGCAGCTTCATCAGCTCCCGCGGCAGGTAGGTTCCGTTTTCAAGCTCATAGGTATACAGGCTGTCCAGCTTCGCGAGCATCGCGTCCCGGACGCCATCAATATTTCCGTTGACCTGTGTTTTCATTCTGATTCCGTTCCCCTGTTCCGCGCCGGTCCTTATCCGTTCGGCATGGCCAGCGCCGCATAGCCTTCTCCCCGAAGATGCGTCTTCGGCGCGTTCTTCGGAATCAGGCAGGTTTCTCCTTCATGCAGCTTCATTTCCCCGCTTTCCCAGCGCAGGGTCAGGCTGCCCTTCAGGGAAGTCAGGATGCCGAATTCATTGATGTCCGGCAGGAGGCCCACGCCGTCGGAGCGGATCACATCCAGTGTGAAGGCGTCTTCATTCAGCAGGCGGCGGGTTCCGTAAGCTTCCGACACGCGTACCGGCCGCGGGGCGCACTTCAGGTCCGCCACCTCCAGGCCCTGCTCGATATGCAGTTCCCGGCTGTTGCCCTCCGCGTCCTTCCGGTCCCAGTCATAGAAGCGGTAGGTCACATCGGAGGATTCCTGGATTTCGTACAGCATGATGCCGGCGCCCACCGCGTGCACGCATCCGGAGGGAATGTAGCACACATCTCCGGAGGTTACCCGCACCCGGCGCAGCAGCGGTTCCACTGCCTTCCCCTGTTCGCAGGCATCCTTCAGCTGGCGCAGGGTTGTTCCCGGCTGCAGCCCGTAAACCACTTCACCGTTCTCCGGCGCCTCCAGGATCAGCCAGGCTTCATTTTTTCCCATCTTCCCGTGCTCATGGGACGCGGCATATTCATTGCCGGGATGCACCTGGACGCTCAGTTTTTCGTGAGCATCAATCAGCTTCAGCAGCAGCGGGAAAGGCTTGTCGGCATATTTCCCCACCAGCTTGTCCCCGAATTCACGGATCAGGTCCGGCAGTTTCCGTCCCATGGGGTCCCGGCTTTCATATCCGGGCAGGCAGCTGACCTCCATGCTTTCGCCGGTAGGCAGCCCGCCGGTTTCCTTGCCGTAGCGTTCCATCAGCCGCTGTCCGCCCCAGGGGGTATTCTCCCCGCCGCGGAACGCCGGCTTCATCCGGATCGGCCAGAGCGGCGTTTCCCGCTTCAGCGTCTTGTCAAAAGTGATATTGTCCCCTTCGTTGCCCTCCCAGTGGATCTTGCCGCAGCGGCGGAAGCCCAGCTTCTCATACAGCCGCAGCGCAGGACCGTTGTTTTCGGAGGTATCACAGCGAATGCAGTCGCACCCGTTGCGCCGCAGCAGCTGCTGCACATCATCCATCACGATTCCGCCCAGCCCGGCGCCCTGCATGGCGGGATGCACCGCGATGCGGTGGAAGGTGCCCGGATGCATGCCGCAGGTCCAGGGCAGTGCCTCATATTCCGGTTCCTGCCCGAAAACCACGCCCACTGCCGCGCAGATAGCTTCATCCGTTCGCATGTAATACAGCTGGCCCTTCTGCAGGTCCTCCCGGATCAGTTCCTCCGTGGGATACCTGCCCCAGTGCCAGTGCCGGATATTCCTTTCTTCCATGTTGTCCGCCACGCACTGATAGAACGAAAGCAGTTCGTCCAGTTCCCGCTCGGTTGCCTGGATAATTTCCATTTTCTCTGTCTCCCCTTATTTTCCCGTCGATCCGAAGCCTCCGGAACGTTCCGCGAAGTCGCTGTCCTCCTCCGCTGTGCCATAGGGCAGGAAAACCCCCTGGCAGAACCGTTCCCCCCGCCCGATGGTGACCTCCTGACCGGACGGATTGCGAAGCTTCACCATGATGTGCCCTTCATTCTTCGCGAATGCATAGTCGCTGTCGATGATTCCCACGGAATTGGCCAGCCGGATACCGGTTTTGAATCCCAGCGAGCTGCGTGGAAACAGCATCAGCACCCAGCCGGGTTCCATCTCCGCCCGGATGCCCGTGCAGATCAGGGCGCTGCCTCCGGCCGGAACCACCGTCTCCGCCGGAGCCACGAAATCATATCCCGCGCTGCCGGCCGTTGCCCGCCGGGGCAGGGGGATTTCCTCCAGCGGCAGTGCTTCCGCCGCCCGCTCGCCCATGGCCTCCGCCCACTGGGAAGCCGAAACATGCCCGAATTTCGCTACTGTCATACCAACGCCCCTGTCCCCGACATCTGATCATCTGAAAACCAACAACTAACAACTGATAACATCCGCCAGCTGCGCCAACTGCGCAATCGTCAGCTTCTCGCCCCGGATCATCGGATCAATGCCTGCCTTCTCCAGCCAGGCAGCGGCCTCCGGCCGCTCCGTGTGGAACGCGGCGCACAGCCCGTTCAGCAGGGTTTTCCGCCGCAGGGCGAAGGCGGCGTTCACCACCCGGAAAAACATGTCCTCATCCTTTACCTCCACCGCAGGTTTTTCCCGCAGGGGCAGGAGGATGAAAGAACTGTCTACCTTCGGCGGCGGGGTGAAGCACGCGGCCGGCACTTCCATGGCCCGCTGCGGCTCGCACATGTACTGGCAGCGTACCGCCAGCGGCCCCCAGCCCTCCTCTCCCGGGGAGGAAAGAATCTTGTCCGCCACTTCCTTCTGCACCATCAGCGCCATCCGGCTGATCGGCAATCCGGACGTCAGCAGACGCTGGATCAGCGGGGTTGTGATGTAGTAAGGAATATTGGCCACCACGGCAAAAGGCTTCTGCAGCTCTGCCGTGACTTCCGCCAGGTTCAGCGCCATAATATCACCCTGGACGACGCTCCAGTTTTTCTCCCCCGCCAGGAACGCCTGCAAAAGCGGAATCAGCCGCTCATCCAACTCCACGCTGATCACTTTCCGGGCCGCCGCGCACAGGTGCTTCGTCAGGCTCCCGCAACCGGGGCCGATCTCCAGCACATCCTCCGACGCGGATACGCCGGCCGCCTCCGTCAGTGACGCCAGCAGTTCATCGTCATAGATGAAGTTCTGTCCCAGCGACTGTTTGTACCGGAGATTGCTCTCCCGGATCCGGTCTTTTGTCTTGCTCAAAGCATATCACCCCAGATTTCCAGCAGCCAAAGATAAAAAACTGATAACGAATAATTAAGTATATCACATTCATCCCGTGAAAAAAAGGGCGGCCTGCCCGCACTGCCCTGCTCCCGTTGACTGTACCGGTTTTTCAATGGTATACTGTTACGGTTTTTAACGCTTTTCCGGAAGGATCCGGCCCGTGCCGTTCTCCCCCGGACCTGATATGTAAATGAGGTTCTGAACCATGCGCAAAATCGTCTGCCTGCTTTGTGTTTTCATCCTCCTGGCGCTGTCGCTCCCGGCTTTTTCGGAAGCGCCGGGCATTGTCATACCGGAAGAGGACGGCGGTGAGTTCCGTCCCCTGACCATCGACCTGGAGGGCGGCTCTCCACTGCCCTTTATGCAGAAGATTGACAAGAAGTTTGAATACTACGAGGATCCCACCATCCGGGTGGAGCGTTACCGGGTGGACCGTTCCCCCGAATTCGGCTGCACCTACTGGTACGCCATGATCACGGTCCGGGATCCTTCCCAGCTGCGTACAGCTTCCGCCAGTGAAAACAAGCCCTTCCAGGACAGCCAGAAGAGCACCTGCATCGTCCTGGCCCGGCGCAAAAAGGCCGTCCTCGCCATCAACGGGGATTACTGCGCGGCTTTTTCGGGGATCAAGGCGTCCAACTATATTCTCCGCCAGGGAACCGTGTACCGGGAAACCGTTACCCCCGGCCTGGATCTCCTGCTGATCGATGAAGACGGGGATTTCCACGTCATTACCGCCGATGAGGCGGACCTGGAGGCCGTGGACAAAACCCAGGTCGACGGGAAAAAGGTCGTCAATGCCTTCCAGTTCGGTCCGGCGCTGGTGATCAACGGGGAACCGGTGGCGGACGAAATCGTCCTGAGCCCGGATCATTCCCCGGTGTATTCCAATCCCCACCAGCGGGAGCAGCGGATGTGCATCTGCCAGATTGACCGCCTGCATTACATGACGGTATGCTGCGCCTACTGGGGCGCGGACCTGGCCACCCTCCGGGATATTGCCCTTTCCCTGGCGCCGGTGCAGACCGTGTATACCCTGGACGGCGGGAATTCTTCCCAGATGGTTTTCCTCGGCAATCAGCTCAACGCCTATGCCAACGGCAACAAGGAAGTCCGTCCGATTACCGATATCATCTATTTTGCCAGCGCCTGGTTCACCGAATAAGCAACAGAACACGGAGTGGAAAATATGGAAATCCGCCTGGTGCCCTACCTGATTATGACCGGATGCAGCGCAGCCGCCTGCATCCTGTGGTTTTTCCTTGCGGACCGGCGCCGCCACACGGACGGAAAATCCCTGCCCCTCAGCCTCCTGGTGCTGGTTTTCGGGATTCTCCTGGGCACCGCCTGTGCCCGGGCGGTCTGGGTGCTTTTCCGGATCATGATCCATCCGCCGCTGTTCGCCCTGCCGGTGGACGAACTGTCCTACTACGGCGGAATGGCCGGTGTGATCCTGGCAGTGCTCCTGGCTGCGAAAGCGGTGGGACGCAAACCCCTGGACACGCTGAACACCTTTGCCCCTATGGGCGCTTTCCTGGCGGCCATGTTCCGCTTTGCGGAGGGTTTCCTGGGCTCCCTCGGCTTCGGCCGCTACCTGGAAGAAGGCATCTTTTTCCCCATCACGGTGGAAATCGTCTGGGATGAATATTTCTCCGAATATTACCTGGCCGTCTTTATGCTGGAAGGCGTCTGCTCCCTGGCGGCCATGGTGTTTTCCCTGCTGCACGCAAAGGACCGGGACTGCTGGATCCGTACCCTGTTTTACCTGTGCCTGCCCCAGATCCTCTGCGAAAGCCTCCGGGTCCAGACCATCAGCTGGCTGTTTATCAAAGCGGAGCAGCTGGTCTGCTTCCTGGTATGCGAGGGAGTGCTCGTCTGGTACGCCCTGCGGAAAAATCCAAGGGCCTTCCGTTCCTGGATCCCTGCCCTTTGCGGCCTGGCCGTCTGCGGCCTGCTCATTGCGATTGAGTTCGCCCTGGACGGGAAAATCCGTATCGGAGGCGAAGGCCTTCCCCACTGGCTGCTCTACACGCTGATGGTGGCCGGCCTGGCCGTCCTCGCTATCGCCGAGCATAAGGGATCCCGCTTCGCAAAGCTCCGGGAAGAATAAAAAAACAAAAAAACGGGATTGCCGCTTGAAGCGGCAATCCCTTTTCGTTTGGATTGATTATGCCTGTCCGGCCATCTTCTTGTAGGAATCGCGGCGGACCTTGGCGTCTTCTTCCTGCTGCGCGAACAGCTTCGCGGCAGCATCCGGGAACTGCTGGGCCAGGGAGGTGTAACGCACTTCGCCCTGCAGGAATTCCTGATAATCGCCGGTGGGATCCTTGCTGTCGACGGTCATCGGATTCTCCAGATCGGGGTTGTAGCGGTACAGCTGCCAGTAGCCGCAGTCCACAGCCTTCTTGATTTCAGCCTGGGCCTTGCCCATGCCGCCCTTGGCCTTCAGGCCGTGGTTGATGCAGGGCGCGTAGGCGATGATCAGGCTCGGTCCGTCATAGGCTTCCGCTTCCAGCATGGCCTTGATAACCTGCTGCGGGTTGCTCATGGCAACCTGCGCCACGTACACGTAGCCATAGCTCATGGCCATCATGCCCAGGTCCTTCTTCTTGGTGCGCTTGCCGGCCGCTGCGAACTTGGCCACGGAACCGGTGGGCGTCGCCTTGGAGGCCTGGCCGCCGGTGTTGGAGTACACTTCGGTGTCGAGCACCAGGATGTTGACATCCTGATTCTGCGCCAGCACGTGGTCCACTCCGCCGTATCCGATGTCATAGGCCCAGCCGTCGCCGCCGAAGATCCAGATGCTCTTCTTGGTCAGCAGGTCCTTGTTGGCCAGGATGTAGGCCTTCTTGTCCGCTCCGCCGTCCTTGGCTTCCAGCGCGGCAACCAGCTTCTCACCGGCAGCGCGGGAACCTTCGGCGTTGTTCATGTTCTCGAGCCATTCCTTCGCAGCCGCGACGATGGTTTCGTCCTTGCCGACTTCGACCACTTCCGCGATCACTTCCGCCAGCTTGGCGCGGCGCTGCTGGGTCGCCAGGTTCATGCCGAAGCCGAACTCAGCGTTGTCCTCGAACAGGCTGTTGGACCAGGCAGGACCCTGACCCTTCTCGTTGGTGGTGTAGGGGCAGGTCGGAGCGCTGCCGCCGTAGATGGAGGAGCAGCCGGTCGCGTTCGCGATCATCATCCGGTCGCCGAACAGCTGGGTAACCAGCTTGACATAGGGCGTCTCGCCGCAGCCGGCGCAGGCGCCGCTGAACTCGAACAGGGGCTTCAGGGCCTGGCTGTTCTTGATGGAGTTCTTGTTCTCCAGCTTGATTTCCGGAACGGTCATGGCGAACTCCCAGTTCGCTTCTTCCTTCCGCTGGGTATCCAGGGGCTTCATGACCAGCGCCTTCTGGGTGGGATCGTCCTTCTTCTTGCCGAGGCAGACGTCCACGCAGTTGCCGCAGCCGGTACAGTCAAGGGGAGAAACCTGCACGCGCAGCTGCATGCCGGTGAATTCCTTGCCGATGCCGGGCTTGGTGACGTAGGTTTCCGGAACCTTCAGGTCCGCCGCGTTGTAGATGGTGCGGATCGCGGCGTGCGGGCACACCACGGAGCACATGCCGCAGCCGACGCAGATGTCAGGCTGCCACTCGGGAACGGTCACGGCGATGCCGCGCTTCTCGAACTTGGTGGTGCCGGTGGGCACGATACCGCGAGGATCCAGCTTGCTGACAGGCAGCTTGTTGCCTTCCTGGGCCAGGACCGGCGCGATGAATTCATCGTAGTAGGGGGTCGTTCCCGGAACCTTGGCGGGCACAGCGCCTTCCTTGGTGGTCGCCCAGTCGGCGGGAATGTCAACCTTGACCAGGCCGGTCAGGGCAGCATCGATGGCCGCAAAGTTCATGTTCACGACATCCTGGCCCTTCTTGCCGTAGGAAGCGACAACCTTTTCCTTCATGTACTTGTCGGCGTCCTCGTAGGGGATGATGTCGGCCAGTTTGAAGAAGGCAGCCTGCATGGTGGTGTTGGTGCGTCCGCCCATACCGACCTTGCGGGCCAGGTCAATAGCGTTGATGATGTAGAACTTGGCGTGCTTGGCAGCCAGCTTGTTCTTCATGCTGGCGGGCAGGCGCTCTTCCAGTTCCTTCACATCCCACTGGCAGTTCAGCAGGAAGGTGCCGCCGTCGCGCAGCGGGGAAACCATGTCATACATGGTCACATACGCCGGGTTGGAGCAGCTGATAAAGTCGGCCACGTCAATCAGATAGGGGCTCTGGATCGGGGTGTCGCCGAAGCGCAGGTGGGAAACGGTCAGACCGCCGCTCTTCTTGGAATCATAGAAGAAGTAAGCCTGCGCATACTTGTCGGTGTGGTCACCGATGATCTTGATGCTGTTCTTGTTGGCGCCGACGGTACCGTCAGAACCCAGACCGTAGAACATGCAGGCGCTGGTGCCGGCGGGAGCAGCCGCGAAGGTTTCGCCCAGCTTCAGGCTGGTGTTGCTCACGTCGTCATCGATACCGACGGTGAAGTGGTTCTTCATTTCGCCGTCCAGGTTGGCGAACACGGCCTTCACCATGGTGGGGGTGAATTCCTTGCTGCCCAGGCCGTAACGGCCGCCCACAACCTTGATGTCGCCGCGTCCGGCTTCCGCCAGGGCGCTCACAACGTCCAGGTACAGGGGCTCGCCCAGGGAGCCGCTTTCCTTCGTGCGGTCCAGCACGGCGATCTTCTTCACGCTCTTCGGGAGCACCTTCATCAGGTATTCCACGCTGAAGGGACGGTACAGGTGGCACTTCACAACGCCGACCTTCTCGCCGCTCTCGAGCATCTTGTTCACGGTCTCGTGCGCAACGTCGCAGCTGGAGCCCATGGAGATGATGACCTTTTCGGCATCCGGAGCGCCGTCGTACTGGAAGGGCTTGTAGACCCGGCCGGTCAGCTTGGCAACTTCGTCCATGCACTCTTCAACGATGGCAGGAACAGCCTTGTAGAAGTTGTTGGCCGCTTCACGTCCCTGGAAGTAGATATCGCTGTTCTGGGCGGTACCTGCCTGATGGGGATGTTCGGGATTCAGGGCGCGGGCGCGGAACTCTTCGATCTTGTCCCACGGAACCAGGGCCTTGATTTCTTCATAATTGTTCTTGGTGTCGATCGCGTCGATCTTCTGGATTTCGTGGCTGGTGCGGAAACCGTCGAAGAAGTGCAGGAACGGCACAGAACTCTTCAGGGTCGCCAGGTGGGCAACCAGGGCCAGGTCGTGTGCTTCCTGGACGGAGTTGCTGGCCAGCATCGCGAAACCGGTCTGGCGGCAGGCCATAACGTCGCTGTGATCACCGAAGATGTTCAGCGCATGATACGCCAGGGCGCGGGCGCTGACATGGAAGACCGCGGGCGTCAGTTCGCCGGAGATCTTGTACATGTTGGGGATCATCAGCAGCAGGCCCTGGGACGCGGTAAACGTGGTCGTCAGGGCGCCGGCGGACAGGGAGCCGTGCACAGCGCCGGCGGCACCGGCTTCACTCTGCATCTCGGCGATACGGACCGTCTGGCCGAACAGGTTTTTCCGGTCATGGGCCGCCCACTCGTCCGCAACTTCAGCCATGGGGGAAGAAGGCGTGATGGGATAGATCGCTGCCACATCGCTGAATGCATACGCTACGTGGCTGACAGCCGTATTGCCGTCAATTGTCAGTTTGATGGACATGAGCTTACCTCCTTATTTTTAACCGTTTTCCGCGCGCGGGCGCACGAAAAAAACAGTCTGCCTCGTAATCATTGATTATATGCCTCCCGTCCTTGAATGTCAATGAATAGTTGCCTTTTGTAACCCTTTTGTGATAATATAGGTTGGTTTTCTGTGATGTGAAACGCACTGAATACCGACCACTGAATACCCGGAGGAATGAAAATGGACACCATGACCCGGATTGCCGCGCTGGCGGCGGAATGCATGAAATCTCTCTGGCCTGAAGCGGAAGGCCTTCCCGCCGCGGAAGAGCTCCGCGGCCTGCTGGCTGTCCCGCCGGATCCGGCGATGGGCGATTATGCCTTCCCCTGCTTCCGCCTGGCAAAACCCCTCCGCATGGCCCCGCCGAAAATCGCCGAGGCCCTTTGCGCTGCCTGGAATCACCAGGATGTTGCCTCCGTTCAACCGGTGAACGGCTATATGAACTTCTTCCTGAACCGGGAGAATTTTGCCGCGGAAACCATGGCTGCCCTACAGGCCGCCGGCGACCGGTACGGTTCTTCGGATCTGGGAGCGGGCAAAACCGTCTGCCTGGACTATTCCTCCATCAATATCGCCAAGCGTTTCCATATCGGCCACCTGTCCACCACCATGATCGGCCATTCCCTGAAGCGGATCTTCGACTTCCTGGGCTACACCACCGTGGGCATCAACCACCTTGGAGACTGGGGAACCCAGTTCGGCAAAATGGTCTGCGCCTACAAGAAGTGGGGCCGGAAGGAAGATGTGGAGGAGCGCGGGATTGACGCAATGACCGAGCTTTATGTCCGTTTCCACAAGGAAGCGGAAACCGATCCTTCCCTGGAGGATGAGGGCCGCGCCTGGTTCAAGCGCATCGAGGACGGGGATCCCGAAGCCCTGGAAGTCTTTACCTGGTTCAAGGAAGTCACCCTCAAGGATGCGGCCCGGGTGTATGACCAGCTGGGCGTCTCCTTTGACAGCTATGCCGGTGAAAGCTTCTACAATGACAAGATGGATCCCGTGGTGGAGGAGCTGCGGGCCAAGGGTCTCCTGGTGGAAAGCCAGGGCGCCCAGGTTGTGGACCTGAGCGAGGACAATATGCCTCCCTGCCTGATCCTCAAGAGCGACGGCGCCACCATCTACGCCACCCGGGACCTGGCTGCCGCCATCTACCGCCAGAACACCTACCATTTCGATAAATGCCTCTATGTGGTGGCCTATCAGCAGGACCTGCATTTCCGCCAGGTTTTCCGCGTGCTGGAAAAGATGGGTTACCCCTGGGCGAAGGACTGCGTGCACGTTGCCTTCGGTATGGTCAGTTTCGAGGGCGAGGCTCTTTCCACCCGGAAGGGCAACATGATCCTCCTGGAGGACCTGCTGTCCCAGGCTGTGACGAAAGCCCGCGAGATCATCGAGGAGAAATCCCCGAACCTGGAAAACAAGGACGAGGTGGCCCGCCAGATCGGCATCGGCGCCGTCATCTATACGGACCTGTCCGCCAACCGGATCAAAGATATCGATTTCCGGTGGGACCGGGCCCTCAATTTCGACGGGGAATCCGGCCCCTATGTCCAGTACACCCACGCCCGCTGCTGCAGCGTCCTGCGCAAGGCCGGGGATCTGGCTGCCGCCGTGCCGGACTGGTCCGCCCTCATGGATGACGAAGCCCAGTCCCTGCTGCGCCTGCTCTCCCGCTTCCCGGATGTGATCCGCGAAGCCGCCGAGAAATATGAGCCCAGCATGATCACCCGGGCGGTCACCGATATTGCCCAGGCCTACAACAAGTACTACTACGAACACCGCATCCTCGACGGGGAGCCCGCCGGCGCTGCAGCCCGGATCGCACTGACCGACGCCGCGCGGCAGACCATCAAAACCGGCCTGTACCTGATCGGCATCGAGGCCCCGGAAAGAATGTAAAACGTTTTCCTTCCAAAAAAGAAGGAATTTTACAATCCTGTGACGAACTTTTTAAGGAAACTTGAATTTTACTCCCGGAACTTCTCCGGATGAATGATTTCAAAGGCAGGTGTAACCCATGAGCAGGAAAAGAAAAAAGAGCAAAGCCGTCCCGGTAGTCCTGATCATCACCATCCTGGCAGCCGCCCTCGCAGTGGGCTGTTTCCTGGTGCGCCCGCTGGTCACGGATCCGCTCCGCAAGGCGTCTGCTGACGACCTGGCCAAGCGCCAGGCGGAAGTTGCGCGCCAGAATCAGGAGATTCAGGCGGAATATGAAGCGACGATCCTGGATCTGCAGAATCAGCGCGCCGTGGAGCCCAGCAATCCTTCCTGGCCGGAACATAAGTCCGAAGGCTGGGACGTGATTGACCTGACCAATATTCCCCTGGAGAATCCGACGGCTGTGGCTGCCACCCGGCAGGACCTGATGCTCGGCGGCATGCTGCTGCTCAATGAGTGGCATTCCCGTCCCGAAGATTTTGACGACACGAAAATTACCAGCGTCGGCAAGTATCTCGGCGGCAACACCAAAGTGCAGACCAAGGATTACAACGTATCCCTCTTCCCCGTCGCTGCCGATGCCCTGCTGGAAGCAATCGAGGCTGCCCGGGCGGAAGGGCTGGAGCATTTCCTGGTTGAGGAAGGTTACCGCAGCTGGGAAACCCAGAATTCCTACTTCCAGAAGCGGATGGAGAAGCTTTCCTCCAAGTATTCCGGGGATGCCCTGATCGCCGCTACCAAGAAGGAAGTCAACTATCCCGGCACCAGCGAGTTCAACTCCGGCATGGCTTTCACCCTCCGCCTGTACGACAAGAAGGATCCGGAGGTTGCCAAGCCCAAGTACTCCACCACCGACCAGGGCAAGTGGATGAACCGCAACTGCTGGAAGTACGGCCTGGTCTTCCGTTTCCCGCTGGCCGGCTGGCCGCTGGATGAAACCCAGGACAAGAGCTTCAAGACCGGCGTTTCCGTCACCCTGAACCTGTACCGTTATGTGGGCAAGGGCAACGCCGCCGCCATGCACTACTTCGATTTCTGCATGGAGGAGTATATTGAATACCTGCAGGAGCATCCGCATATCGCGATCTTCGAGGATGGCACCCTGAAGTACGAAATCTACCGCCAGTATGTGGGCGATGCCGCCTCCTTCAACGTGCAGCTCACCCGCAATGCCCGCTCCTATTCCTCTTCCCTGGATAACATGGGCGGAGTCATCACCGTCTTTGAATACTGATATGAGTACCCTTCTGATCACCGGCGCCTCCCGGGGCGTCGGCCGGGCGCTGGCACTGCGGTGTGCACGCTCCGGCTGCTACAGCAAAATCATTCTGAACGGCGGCTCCGATGCCGCTGCTCTGGAAGAGACCTCCCGCCTGGTTTCCTCGGCGGGGGATCTTCTTTGTCTGCCGGCTCTCGGGGATGTGGGTGACCTTGCGTTTGTGGAATCCCTCCGCCGCCGTTTCGGTCCGCTGGATGTGCTGGTCAATAATGCCGCCGTATGCTGGACAGGGCTGCTGACGGAGATGAAGCCGGAGGAATGGGATTCACTCCTCCGCACCAACCTGACCTCCCTGTACAATACCTGCCACACCTTTGTGCCGGATATGGTTTCCGCCTCCTCCGGAAAGATCCTGAACATCTCCTCCGTCTGGGGGCTGTCCGGCGCTTCCTGTGAAGTGGCCTACAGCGCCTCCAAAGGCGCCGTCAACGCCTTTACCCGCGCCCTGGCCCGGGAGCTGGCGCCTTCCCACATCCGGGTAAACGCCCTGGCCCTGGGCATTGTGGACACACGGATGAACGCCCATCTTTCCGATGCGGAAATGGACGAAATCCGGGATCAGATTCCCGCAGGCTATATTCTCTCCCCGGAGGAGGCGGCCGACGCGGCCTTCCGTCTCCTGGAAATGCCGGAATACTTCAACGGCGAGGTGGTCCGCCTCGACGGCTGCTGGACCTGACAGAGCATCCCGGCCCGATCATTAACACAGAAAGGAAGTCCTACCATGAACCGTTCTCTTGTTCGCTGGATTATCGTCGCACTGATGGGCATCGCCCTCGTTCTTGTCCTCTCCTCTCCCAACATGGCGGATGCGGAGCTCGTGGCGGAAAACGGCGTCCTCTCCATGAATATCAAGGAAGGCGGTGTCCCCACGCTGGAAGAAAACTGGACTTTCCAGCCGGACAAAAATGAAAAGAAAAAGGATACCCATCCCGCCTCCTATGAGGATTCCACCATCAAGGTAACCCTCGAACAGGATTATATTACCCATAAGCTGGTTTCCGGCCCGCACCGGGGAAGCAAGCAGACCGATGAAGCCTGGGTGGTCCGCATCAAGATTAACCACGTTTCCCAGCTGCGCACGGCTTTCGCGCAGGATACGGCCAAAGGCCACGGCACAGCCGATATCGTCTCTGTCTGCAAGCAGAAGAATGCCGTCGTCATTATGAACGGCGACTATTACAAACAGGCGCCGGCCAAGGGCTACACCGTTCGCCAGGGCGAAGTGTACAAGGATACGACGGACAACTCCAAAGGTATCCTCTTTGATATGCTGCTGATCGACAGCGAAGGCGACTTCCACGCGATCTATGAAGCCACGGACGAGAAGATCCAGGCCTATGTGGCGGAAAACCTGACGCCTCAGGGCCGCACCGTCCTGGATACCTTCAACATCGGCCCCTTCATTGTGGTGAACGGCGAAGCGCAGGATGTGAAGAATACCCAGGTGGCCCGCAACAATACCTATGAGTGGCAGTACCCCATCATGCGGATCGCCATTGTGCAGACCGGGCACCTGGAATATGCCATCGTCTATACCAACGGCCTTGGCAACCGGAAATCCGGCCTCTCCATGGAAGAGTTCGCCAACTATGTGGCTGAAAAGTGTCCGGACGCCATCCTGGCCTACAACCTGGACGGCGGCGGCTCCGCCAACGTTGCCGCGCACAACGAACGGATCCACGTACAGAACAAATATATCCGCAAGGTAAACGACTTTATCTACTTTGCCTCCGCGGAGCCTGAAGCGGACGAATAAGGAAAGGAGAAAGCCATGGAACCGATTCAACTGGGCCCCCTGACGATCTATCCTTTCGGCATTTTCATCGCAGTGCTCCTGATCCCCTTCTTCCTCCTGATTTCCTTCCGGATGAAGAAAAACGGCCTCAAGCAGGGAACCGCCAGCTGGTTTGCCCTGCTGGCCCTGCCACTGTCCGTGATCCTGGCGCACCTGCTGTACTGCCTCATGTCCATCGATATGCTGATTGACGGAGAGGATCTCGGGCTGTTCTTCCGCTTCCCAGGCGGCGGATACCTGCTCTGGGGTGCCATCGCCGGCCTGCTCCTGGCCGCAAAATTCACCGGGATGATCACAAAGCAGTCCGGCGCGGAAATCATGGACTGTGTCGCAGTCCCCACGCTGCTGATGATTGCTGCCATCCGCCTGGTGGCCGGCCTCCTGTTCAAGGTGAACGGCGTGGGCGTGGAGCTGGAGGTCTGGTTCAATCCGGAAGAGACGGATATGGCCAACCGCCTGAGTATCTTCCGTCCGGAGAACTGGTCCTTCTTTGAGCGTTTCCCCTTTGCGGTGCAGGATTTCTATGAAGTCTGGGTCTGGGCCGTCTTCTCGCTGCAGGCTGCCTTTGCCGCCCTCGCGGCGATCCCGGTCTCCCGTGTGAAGGCCGCTCCCGGCGGAAAGACTACCTTCTTCCTCCTCCTGTACTCCTGCGGATCCCTGCTGATGGAGTGCATGCTCATCGGCGGCGAAATCGTCTACCTGCCTTTCAACGGCTTCGTGAAAGTCAACGAACTCTTCTGTGCCATCGCCATTCTTTCCGTCTTCGGCATCTGCATCCACCGTCTCCCGAAGGGACAGCGCCTGAAGCCGGCCCTGATTACCCTGGTGCAGTTTATTCTGGCTGTTGGCATCATCATCGTCATGGAGTTCGCCGCTTTCGAAAAGAAGATTCCCGAAATTGCCTGGCTGCCCGCCGACGGATGCCACCTGCTGGTCCTGCTGGCCTGCATCTGGATGTTCCTGGCCTTCCGTTCCGTCTGGAAGAAGGCCTATGCCCTGCAGCCTGCCCAATAATCCTTTGCCGAGGTATTCTATGAAACGTTTTTTTGCTTTCCTTCTTGTCCTGGCGCTGTGCCTTCCCCTCTGCACCGTTGCGGAAGAGCCCACCCCGGAACCCACCCCGGAACCCACCCCGGAGCCGTCCCAGCTGGATCTGGATGTGCGGCGGATATTCAAGTCCGCCCAGACGGTCGGCGGTGAAGTGGTGGTCGCGAAGGACGGGGAAATCGTCTACCAGTACTGCTACGGCTACGCCAACCAGAAAAACAGGATTGCAGCCACCCCGGACCATTACTACCGCCTGGCTTCCGTTTCCAAGATGGTGACCGCCGTGGCCGTGATGCGCCTGGTTGAAACCGGCCGCCTGGACCTGGACGAAAACCTGGGCACGATCCTCGGCGGCGACGAACCCTTCTTCGCGGGCAGTCCGAAATACCCCACCGTCGGGATTACGCCCCGGATGCTGATGAACCATACCTCCTCAATCTGGGACAGCTATTTCTCCACAAAACGACCGCTCCGCACGGCGATCAACGTCAAAACTGCCTACAAGACTTCCTTCTATAAGGAACAGCCCGGTACTGCCTACCACTATTCCAATTACGGCGCCGGAATCCTGGGCTGCGTCCTGGAAGCCGTCACCGGCCTGCAGGTAAGCGAAGCCGTTTCCGACCTGGTTTTCAGCCGGATGGGCCTGGATGCCGCCTACGCGCCGCACCTGCTGCAGAATCCGGACAATATCACATCCCGGTTTAACCGGCCCTATCCCGAAGCCATTGACCTCGACCGGGATTATTACCTTTCCTACGGCAACTGCTGGATGAAGTGCGCCGACCTCTGCAAAATCGGCATCATGCTCTGCGATTACGGCAAGTATAACGGAGAGCAGATCCTGGAGGAAGCAACCGTGAAGGAAATGCTCTCCTCCCAGGTCGGAAAAGGCGGCATCACCGCCGAATCAGAATACGGCCTGAATGTCGCCCGCATCAACGCGCCGAAGCTGTTCCCGGACCGCCTGCTGTACGGCCACCAGGGACGGATCGACAGCACCCTGTGCAACCTGTATTTTGATCCGGAAACCCGGTTCGTTTTCGCTATGGTAACCAATTACTGCACTCCGGGCGCACGCATGTACGGCATCCGCCGTCCCGCCTACACCCTGCTGAAGCGCATGGTGGAAGAGTTTATTCCCCAGTAACGGATCCCGGCAAAAGAAATCGGAGGATCGGCATCAGCGCCGGTCCTCCGTTGCTGTATAGGCCACTGTGGATCCCGCGGGCACGGAATGCGTCAGCCAGGTATTGCCGCCGATCACGCATCTGTCGCCGATCACTGTATCCCCGCCCAGGATGGTCGCGTTGGCGTAAATCACCACGTGGTTCCCGATGTCCGGGTGCCGTTTGATCTTCTTCACGGGATTCCCGTTTTCGTCCAGTTCAAAGCTGCGGGCACCCAGGGTTACGCCCTGGTACAGCTTCACATGATCCCCGATGGTCGTCGTCTCACCGATGACGATGCCCGTTCCGTGGTCGATGAAGAAATACTCCCCGATAGTCGCGCCGGGATGAATGTCGATCCCGGTTTTTTCATGGGCAAATTCCGTCATGATCCGTGGAATCAGCGGCGTCTGCAGTTTCTGCAGCTCATGGGCCAGCCGATAGATGGAAATCGCATAGAATCCGGGATAGCAGATCATAACCTCTTCCCGGCTTTCCGCCGCGGGGTCCCCCTCGTACAGCGCTTCCACATCCTTCATCAGCAGTTCCCTGATCCGGGGCAGCTGATCCATAAAGGAAGCGCAGATCTTCCGTGCCTTTGCCTTCGGTTCCGTTTCCCCGCGGAACAGCATCGCGGCGCAGAGCTCCCGCTCCAGCAGCAGCTCTGTTTCCTCCGTCAGCTGTTCATCCGTCATCTCCGGATCTTCCCGCCGGAAGCACATCGGGAACATCAGCGCCTGCAGTCCCTTGATCACCCTGACAACCTGCCGCCGGTCCGGCGGAAGGATCCTGTTCTTCTCTTCCATCTGTTTCTGTTTCTCCTGCCGTATTACGCGGAGTATTGTATCATTTCTGTGCCTGCAATTCAACGCCCCGCTTTCGCTCTTGTGTTCTGTACCGGGAAATGCTAGTATAGTTTCCGACCTGATTTCAGCTGTTGCGGAAGGAGATCCTGTGTTATGCGTATTGCCCTCACTTTCGATGACGGCCCCAACACCTCCATCACTCCCCAGGTGCTCGACCTGCTTGAGGAGCACCGGATTGTCGGCACGTTCTTCCTGATCGCCAACAATATTACGCCGGAATCCGCTGAAATGGTCCGCCGCGCCCAGTCCCTCGGCTGCGATATTGAAAACCATTCCGTCACCCACGGGTTTATGGACAAAATGACGCCGGAGGAGATCCGGCGCGAAGTGGCTGAATGCACCCGGCAGATCGTGGAGATCACCGGCCGGAGACCCGCCTTCTTCCGTCCGCCCTATATCGCTGTCAACCAGCAGCTTTTTGACAACGTGGACCTGACCTTTATCTGCGGCTCCGGCTGCGAGGACTGGGTCCCCACGGTTTCCGCCGAAGAGCGCGCCCGCCGCACCCTTGAAAATGCAAAGGACGGCGAGATCGTCCTCCTGCATGATATGCTCTGGAACGGCAACACCGTGGAAGCGCTGAAAACCATTATCCCCGGCCTGAAGGAGCGGGGCTTCACCTTCTATACCGTGGCCGGCCTCTTTGAATCCTGCGGTGTCACGCCCATCCGCAACCGCCTCTATTCCAATGTTTTCCAGACCGTTGACCGCCCGGATCTCGCCTGACAGAGAATTTTTGCTTGACCATTCTCCCTTTGCATGATATGATATCTTTTGTTCCGACCGGAACATGGTCTGTTGGCTCAGTTGGTAGAGCACATCGTTCACATCGATGGGGTCACTGGTTCGAGTCCAGTACAGACCACATAAGAAATACCACCCTTCACGGGTGGTATTTCTTATGTTATTTGTCATGTGGATCCGTACCAGTGATCTATCAGCGATGTGAACAC
>JAFSOC010000032.1 GCA_017447185.1 Clostridia bacterium
ATCAAACTCTTCCGTTTAATCCTTAACATCTCTCGATGCTAAACTCTTTGGAATCTTCGCTGATCTTTCCTTTTTGCGCGTTTCTTTCTTCTGTATCGTTTTCAAGGTTCGCTGCGCTCTCCACGCGGCTTTCCGCAGGCGAGCTTGACTAATATACCAAACCACTCCCCCTTTGTCAAGCATTTTTTTACTGTTTTTTGCATGAAAAAAGCCTCCGGAAATCCAGAGGCTTGAAAAGGCTGTGTTTCAGTTGTCAGATTTATTGATTTCCCTGCTTGCCAACAGGCCAGAAATCCCGTTGATAACAAATACCGCACCGACGCAGAACACGATCGCGTTTGCGATCCTGCCGGGGCGGGTCAGGATCAGAATACCGAAAACAATCACCAGGACGGGCAGGATCTTGTTGAACAACGGCACTTCCTTATCCTTGAACACTTGGATCAGGGTCACTGCACCGCTGATGATCATCAGGATTCCGGCGATCACGGGGAAAGCCCTGTAGATCGTTTTGCAAAGCAACACCAGCAGCAGGCCGGCAGCTGCAGAGCAGGCGGCATAGCCGAGTTTCGTCGAATCGGACGGTTTATTTACAAAATACATAACGAGGTAAACCGCAGCTGCTCCCAGCAGCACAAATCCGATGACCCGGATCATTCCTTCCACAAAGTCTCCCCGCCAGATCATCAGGATCAGGCCGATCACGATACCGGCAATGGAGATGACTGTTTTATTCTTCACATACTTTTCAAGCATTTCCTGTCATTCCTTTCCAACTTTGTCCGCCTTTTTTTCCGGCAGGACTTTATTATAATGCTTTTTCCATTAATCGGAAAGAGGAAAATCCACAGAAATGATGTTCCCTCTTCTTTTCAGTTGATTTCCGGCGTCTTATGCTTTATTATATTATATGGAATGGCCTGCCTGCCATAAAAAGCTATAGCCCCCGGTATGCATGGTCGCAAATCTTTCAAAATTCATCTTTACAAAGGAATGATTAATGTATGCCTGCCAAGGAAAAGAAAAGCAAACCTGTCCAGTCTGAAAGCGTATATATCAACCGGGAACTGAGCTGGCTTGCGTTTAACCGCCGCGTTCTGCTCGAAGCTGCCGATCCGAATGTTCCTCTTCTGGAGCGACTGAAGTTCCTGATGATCTATCAGTCCAACCTGGAAGAGTTTTTCCGCGTACGCATCGGCATCCTCTCCCACCGTGCCCTTCTTACACCGGATACGCCAGATCCCCTGACAGGTTTGCTGCCGGAGGTGCAGATCAACGAAGTCCTGCGCATCACGCGGGAACAGCAGGCGTTGATGGAGAGCATCTGGAAAACCATCCGGGAGGAACTGCATGCCAATAAGATCGACGTGCTGGATTTTCGCAAAATCAGCAAGATCGATGAACTGATGAGCAAAAAGCTCTTCGGTGACATCCGGGATATGCTGTTCCCGAAAATCATCTCCGCCGATCAGCCGCTTCCCTTCCTGTGGAGCGGCGAATCGCATATCGTCGCTTTCCTCGGCCGCAGCACGGAGCAGAAGCTCTGTATCATCCCCCTGGACCGGATTCCGGCTTACCAGAGTTTCGAAATTGACGGATGCCAGAAAATTGTTCCCACTGCCCTGCTTGTACGCCACTTCCTTCCCCTTCTGTTGAAGAAGGAAAATATTCTCCAGTCAGCGGTTGTGGATGTTACCCGGAATGCAGATGTTTTCCTGACAAAAGACGAAATCCAGGCAGACGACGACCTGCGGGGCAAGATGTCCGGCATGCTCAGCAAGCGGAAAAAGGAAATGCCGGTGCGTGCACGCATTTACGGCAAGCTCACCGATCCCTGCCGTGCTTTGCTGATCAAAAAGCTGCATGTGCCGGAAAGCCGCGTATTCACGCAGAATGTACCTTTTGATCTTTCCTTCCGCTCGTGCATCGGCGGTCCGGCTTCCTTTAAATATCCGGACCGGAAACCGGCCCGGGATATCGGCCTGAAGAAGGGCGAATACTTTAAGTATATCGAGAAACACGATCTGCTGATGAGTTTCCCCTTTCAGAGCATGCTCAACTTTGTGGACCTGATTTACGAAGCGGCTGACGATCCGGATGTCCGTTCCATCCGCATCACACTTTACAGGATGTCCGGCAGCAGCAAGATCGCCGCAGCCCTTGCATACGCGGCGGACCGGGGCAAGGATGTGCTCTGCCTGCTCGAACTGCGTGCCCGCTTTGATGAGCAGAATAACATTGACTATTCAGAAATGCTGGAAGATGCCGGCTGCCATGTGATTTACGGCCTGCCGGACCATAAGGTGCACAGCAAGCTGTGCGTCATCACCCGTGTGCGCAACGGTGTCATCAGCCGAATTACGCAGGTAGGTACCGGCAACTACAATGAGGTTACCGGTGAGCAATACACGGATCTGTCCCTGATCACATCCCGCGAAGCTGCCGGCCTGGATGCCGAAACCGCCTTCGAAGCACTGGCCGCGGGTGAAATTCCACCGCCGGCCAAAGAGCTGTGGATTGCCCCGCTCACCTTCAAAAGCCGCGTGCTTGAAATGCTGGATCGTGAACTCGCAAAAGGCGAAAAGGGACATGTGGCCATCAAGGTGAATGCGCTGAACAGTCGTGAAGTGATGGAAAAGCTGATCGAATGCTCCCAGGCCGGAGTAAAGGTCGAACTGTTCATTCGCGGTATCTGTTCCCTGCGGCCCGGAATTCCTGGTCTGACGGAAAACATTACTGTTTCCGGTGTGATCGGCCGCTGGCTGGAGCATTCCCGGATCTACAGCTTTGGGGATGGAGCAGACCAACGTCTCTTTATCGGATCAGGCGATATGCTGAACCGGAATCTGGAGCGCCGCGTGGAAGCCTTTGTTGAAGCGGTCACGCCTGACACCCGGGAACAGCTGAATGTAATTCTCGACGCACTGCGTGCAGACCGGGAAAAAGCCTGGGAAATGCAGCCGGACGGCGTCTATCTTCGTGAAGAAGGCGGCGAAGGAACTTCCTCCCAGGAAGCGCTGTACCGTTACTTCAGCACGCGAAAAGTTTCCCTGCAGGATTCGGAAGTCGAATCGCCGTCCGAATCAGCAAAATCCGAATCCTTAAAGCAGGAACAGGAAAAAGCGGAGCAGGAAAAGCCTGTAGCGGAAAAAAACGAATCTGAAAAAGAAGAATCAGATGCGCCCCGCTGGAATATCTTCAATAGCTGGCTGCACCGGCGCTCGTAAAAGATATAAGGAGGACTGGAACCATGGCTGCAAGCTACAACATTTGCCTTGACGTAGGCGGCACCAAAGTACTCGGCGCCATTTTCAACGAGAAGAATGAGATCATTTACCGCCTGAAGAAACGCTCCAAAAGCGGAGGTGATACCTCTGCGGATGTGGAGAAGGTCATCATCAGCGTTGTAGAAGAAATGATCAGGGACTCCGGTATTGACCGGAGCAAGCTGAAAGCAATCGCTTCCTGTGCGCCTGGTGTCATTGACCAGGAGCGCGGTGTCGTGCTTTTTGCGCCGAACCTGCCCTGGAAGGATTATGATATGGCCTCCTCCATGCGCAAGAAGTTCGGAGTACCCTTCTTTGTCGGCAACGATGTGAACCTCGGTGTCTATGGCGAATATCATTACGGCGCCGCTAAGGGATATAAGAATATTGTCGGTTTCTTTGTCGGCACCGGTATGGGCGGTGGCCTGGTCCTCAACGGTTCTCTTTTCACCGGCAATCAGTTCAAGGCTGCAGAATACGGCCATATGATTCTTGATCCCGAAGGCCCGCTGTGCAACTGCGGCCAGCGTGGATGCCTGGAAGCATTTTCCAGCAAGCAGGGCATGACCGCCTATATCCGCCAGCAGATTACCCGCGGCCGCAAAACGATGATGGAGGAAGCCATTCAGGATGGCGTTTTCCGCTCCAAAAAGCTGAAGCGCGCCCTGGAGGCCGGGGATCAGGTAGCTGTGGAGGCAGTGGATCGCGCATGTCACTGGCTGGCGGTTGCCACCGGAAACATGATCAACACCATCTCTCCGGACCTGATACTTTTCGGCGGCGGTGTGATGGAAGCTGTCGGCGATATTTTCCTTCAGAAGATTCTTGCCGAAGTAGACCGTTACTGCCTGCCTGCAATTCGCTCATCTGTTGAAATCAAACTTGCTTCCCTCGGTGATGATTCCATTCTCTACGGCGATCTGGCCATGATCAAAGGACTGTAATCCTGTCCGGTATCAAAAAACGCAGGGGTCTGTCTTGCAGGCTCCTGCGTTTTGCATCCGGCTGTTATTGATTCTTCAGTGTCATCGTTCGGATCTTCCACTGGCCGTTCTCCCTTGTCAGCTGAACCCGGTAGGAAGCTTCCGGCCATACCGGTGGATAGACGGCGCTTTCACCGTTCGCGGCAATTACTTCGTCCGCTTTCAGGCCCTTCACACGCCCATCGATTCTCGGAATCCGCTCCGTGATATCCATCCATACACTGTTCTCCCATGGCCAGATCCAGAAAAAGCCCGTTTCCAGCCGATGGTCTATACCGCGGATGTTGTAATTTACGTACGGGGATTCTCCCCGATCCGTTGCGGTCACGAGGGTGTCCGCGTCCAGGGCGCTGGCCTGGAAAAACTTGTCCAGATCGCTCCGTTGTGTAGTCACGCCCATGACATACTTGGCACGGCCGGCCATACCGTCCTTCAGCACAATCTGAATATTGCTGAGGTTCATCGTATAGTAAAAAGTGGTGATAATCAGCCCGAGAACCAGACAGATCACCAACAGTCTGCCTGCAACATACCAGATCCCGCGCCGCAGGTATTTCATGGTGCCGTCCTCCTTCCCGTGCTTCTTCCGCCAGTCCGCCTGCTCAGAGCAGCTTGATCAGCATGGTGTTCTGTTCATCCATCTCAACCACAACCAGTCCGTCTTTTTCCAGTTGTTTCATTACATCTGAAAAACGTTTGAAACCGATTGCCCGCTCATTGAAATCCGGATAAGCCGTAATAATATCCGCTTTCAGTATGGAAGGGTTCACCCGTTCAAATCCGCCTTCCTTATAGGCCCTGATCTGTGCTGCAAAGGCTTCCTTCCAGTTTTCGCGTGTCAGCTGCGGAATCGCCTCCTGGCTGTCGCCGCTGTTATTCAGGCCGACCATGACGTCAAAGTTGTCGTTATGCACGCGCAGGTCGCCGAACCGGTTCGCCAGTTTCATCAGCAGCTTATAGAACGTAGCGCAGCCATAGGCTTTCTCATTGAAATCAGGCCGCAGCCGCAGAAGTGTTCCCTTCAGTTCGCTGGCATAGATCTCGTCCCGGTCTGTCTGTTCTTCAAGCACCGTCGTCAGCAGCTTGTTCAGCTCGCTTTCGTCCGCCATTTCCTCGTTCGTGTAGCTGGATTTCTGCTTCCGGGGTTTCTCTACATTGCGTTTTCCGACGCTTTCCAGGAACTGGAACTCATTGCAGGCGTTGATGAAGATATTGCTGGCCGCCTCACTGCGGCTGATGCCCAGCACAAACTTCCCCATGCTCTTCAGCCGGCCCACCAGCGGTACATAGTCGCTGTCGCCGGATACGATGCAAAAGCTGTCAATCAGTTCATTTTCATAAGCGACCTGCAGCGCATCGATCACCAGCTGTATGTCGGCATTGTTCTTCTGGCTGATACCGTAGCGGAGGCTTGGCACAACCGTGAATGTATTGCTCAGCAGCACTTCTTTCAGGTCGTCAAACTTATCTGTGTATCCGTACACTTTCCCAAGCAATATATCTCCGCGGATCTTCACTTTTTCCAGAATGCTTTTCAGCGTTGCAACCTTTGCCCCACAGTTCTCCAGATCCACAAATACAGCAAACTTACTCAGTGTAATAACCCTCTTCCCTGTTGATTCGGCAGTCTGCATCCCTGCCGCCTGCTCAGTATATCATCAAACCCTGTTTTTTGCCACTGCGATTCTTTACAAAGCGCGTTCTTCCCTGTAAAATATACAGGATTGTATTCATTGTCCTGAAGGGAGGTTCCGCTTCCATGCCGCCGATTCTTTCCGCATGTCTGGTCATGTATCGCTGCGAGGACGAGATTGATGTCGCTCTTCGCTGCATTCAGAATGCGGATCTTGAGGTATCTGTCTTCCTCAGTGATAATTCGCCGGAGGAATTGACAGCGGAGCGGCTGAAATGGGCTTTCCCGGGCGTTGTTGTCATCCCGCAGGATAAAAACGTCGGTATCTCCAGGGCGCACAATTCGATCCTGCCCCAGCTGCAGAGCAAATATCATCTTATGCTGGACACGGGCGTTTCCTTCCATCCTTCCCTGCTCCGCAGGATGATCGCGTACATGGAAGCGCACCCAAACATCGCGGTATTGTCTCCCCGGTTCTTCAACGAGGCGGGCGAGGAGCTCTTCTTCCCGAGAAAGCAGCTTTCCATCCGTTATCTGGCCGGAAGCGCGCTGTCCGGCTTCGGCGGTTTCTTCCTCCGCTGGCAGCATGAATATACGATGGCCGACCAGAATGTGGAAATGCCGGTTCCCATCGATACGGCACCGATTCATTTCATGCTGATCCGCACAGAAGTATTCCGGAATCTGAACGGATTCGATCCTCGCTTTTTCCGGCTGCAGGAAGATGCGGATCTGTGCCGAAGCATCCGGGACAATCGGCTGGGAAGCATCGTTTATCATCCGGAGATGCAGGTAATCCTGCGGCAGGAAGCAAAATCAAATCTGCTTTTTGCAAATCATGTGCACAGTTTCAAAACCGTTGCGCGTTACTTTATAAAATGGGGGATCACCTGGTGATCCCCCATTTTATTTATCCCAGATCTGTCGGTGTAGCCGGCGGCGGTGTGATCGGAACAACTGTAGGTTCGGGTGTCGGAATCGGCTCCAGGCTGTAGAGTTGCTGCAGGAGTTCCCGGGATGCATACTCGCCGGGTTCTTCTTTCGGACCCGGAATATATCCGATAATCTCCTGATAGGCAGCAACTGCCTGAATGGTCAGTTCACCGTAAACACCGTCAATTTTCACCGGATCCAGCCCGATATCCCGCAGTGCGATCTGCATATACAGCACGCTCAGTCCGCTGTTCCCCTTTCTCAGCGGCAGGAACTGGTCATAAATCGGAGCGTCTTTCGCAAACAGTTTCCGGTACGCGAGCAGGGACAGGTAGTTGCGCTCTCTCATATTCAGCGCATCATAGAACAGATTGATGGCAATCTGCGTCTGCTCGCCGTAGGCACCGTCCACTCTGCCCACCGGGTAGCCAAGATCAGCCAGTCTCCGCTGGACCTTGCGCACCTTGGTGCCGCGGTCCCCGTAATAGATATTCCCGTCATCCGTCGGCTCCGGTCTTGGCGTGGCAGTCGGCCGCGGTGTCGCGGTGGGTACAGGCGTTGCGGTGGGTACATACGTCGGAAGCGGTGTCGCCGGCGGAGGAGTAACCGTTATCAGTTTCATCGCATCGTTCTGGATCTCTTCCAGGGTCCAGGGCAGCAGTTCAGTTGTATTGTACCGGTAAAGACGGCCGCCAGTCAGGCAGGCGCCGGTCGTCAGCAGACCGGATGCGGGGAAATAAGTGGCTTCGCCGGTTCCCAGGTCATAGGAAACAATGCTGCGGTCAATGGCTGTCAATGTCAGGGTTTCTTCCGTTACACAGAGATAAAGCGGTTCCGGTACGCTCCGACCCGTCAGGGAAATCGCGGAACGGCCAAACGCTTCCTGTTCCTTGCCCGGCAGCTCCTTCTGCATCAGGACAAAACCGTTTTCGCCCCGGTTGATCCAGTACAGCATCAGCCCGTCTGTCGCTGCGATGACAGCACGTTCGGAATATACATTATCTCCGACGGTCAGGCGTTCTCCTTCCATATGAACAGTTCCGTCCGTATACCCGGCAATCTCTTCCTCTGTTGCGTTAGCGGACAGGATGGAGTAGTTGCTGCCGTCTTTCTTTACGGAAATAATCTGCTCGGCCTGCGTCAGTGCAACCGCGTCGGTCTCGGTAATGCACAGAATGTCCTTCACCAGGATCGGAGCCGTGCGCGTTACGCCATCTGTGCATTTCAGGAAAAGTTTGTTTTCCTCGCCGATCCAGGCCGTAACCGTCCCGTCCGTCCTGGCGGGATCCGCGCACGCACCGGCGCATATCAGCAGTGCAGAAATGATTGTCAGGAGAATGATCAGTCGTTTCAAGGGGACTACCTCCAGCATTCTGAATTGCGGACGAAATGCCCGTCACATAATTAGACGATTCAGAAGCATCTTTTAATCCATCGTCCGGAAAATTTTATCACTCATCGGTGTAATTGTACATCCCGTCGTTTTCCACGAGCAGTCCGTGATAGAATTCCAGGGACATAAGGTGTTTTCCGTCCGGAGCCGTAAAGACATAAATCGTTGTGTTGCCGGTCACGTTCATTTCGTTTTCCCTGCCGGTGATTTTCCCGTTCATTGCCAGGTTCCGGATGCTTTCCTGTTCCGCTTCGTCGATTTCTCTTTCCTGCGGTCCGGCTTCACAGTCTGTCCATAGGCAGGTAATCACGGCATCGCTCAGCGCATCCCGTTCGCAGCCATACGCTTCATAAATGAAAGTCCCGTCCGTTCCGCCTGTTGCGGGCGTTCCCGCGGTTCCTGTCATCTGTACAGCTCCGCACGCCAGGATAAAGCAGGACAGGATGGCCGTAATAACAGATAAATTCTTCATGGGGCTGATCCTCCTTTTCGTCAGTACGGTTTTTCTGTCTCCGTTTGGTCAGACGCCCGCATGAAGCAAAAGTTCCCTTCTCAGATAATTTCGATGCTTTCCGTGAGAATCAGGTGATCCGCATATCCGGTGGAAAGCCGGATTTCCCCGCGTTCGGATACTTCCCGGCCCTCCATGTTGTAAAAGCGCAGCTGCTCTTCCCGGACCGTGAAAACAACTTCAGCGCGTTCTCCCGGCCGGAGGCTGATTTTCCTGTAGTCAATCAGCTGCTGCACCGGCCGGACCACGGATGCCACAGGATCGCGCATATACAGTTGCACCGTTTCTTTTCCCGCGGTGTTTCCCGTATTCTGCACAGTGATGGTAACCTGGATTTCCCCGTTCTCCTTTAGGGTTCTTTCGCTCGTTATCAGCGATTCATAAGTGAACGAGGTATAGCTCAGACCGTATCCGAAAGAATACAGCGGCAGGTTCGGCATATCCAGATAGCAGCTGGAAAAAGGAACTGCCCGGTCATCCGGCAGGGGTTTCGGCCTTCCGGTATTCATCCGGTTGTAGGGCATGGGGTACTGTCCCACGCTGCGGGGCAGGCCTGCGGAAAGCTTTCCGCAGGGATTTGCTTCCCCCCACAGCAGCCGGGCAGCGGCATTTCCAGCCTCCGTTCCGGGATACCACATTTCCAGAATTGCCGGGACTGTTTCGGTCAGTTCCGTCAGCACCAGCGGCCGGCCGTTAAACAGCAGTACAGCGGTATTCCGGTTTGCTGCTGTCACTTCCCGGATCAGCTGCATCTGCGGTCCGGGAAGGGAGAGTTCTGCACGGCTTCTGCCTTCCCCGCTGTAGTCTTCCGGTTCGCCGACGGCAAGTATCACTACATCCGCACCGGCAGCCACCCGTACGGCTTCTGCGATTCCGGCAGTTTCCGTATCTTCAAAATTCGCGCCGCATCCCCTCACAATGTTCAGCTCCGCATCCGGCAGCAGGTTCCGGATGCCTTCCGGAAGTGTCACGGTATAACGTTCCGCCCCCGGGCGGGACCAGAATCCGTTCAGGCGGGTTTCCTCCGCGAACGGGCCGATCAGCGCAATCCGCTTCACATCCTTCCGGAAAGGAAGAATCCCCTCGTTTTTCAGCAGGACAGCGCTTTCCTCCGCTGCCCGGCGGGCGATCTCCCGATGTTCAGCGCACAGATAGACTTCTCTCTCCTTTTCCTCATCCGCGCCATGATACGGATGCTCGAAAAGTCCCAATTCATTTTTCAACTTCAGCACCCGCATCACCGCAGCATCCACCGTAGCTTCTGAAACAGTTCTTTCACGCACCAGGTCTGCCAGATGCTGGTAATAGGCGCACTGTACCATATCGATGTCGCATTCCGCTTCCATGGCCAGCCGCGCAGCGTCCTTCATGTCCGCAGCAATTCCATGGTTCACCAGTTCGCCCACTGCGTTATAGTCGCTGATTACAATGCCTTCAAATCCCCACTCTTTCCGGAGCAGGTCGATCATCAGTTTTTTGTTGGCCACCGACGGCACACCGTTCAGGGAGTTGAAGGACGGCATGATCAGCCGTGCGCCGGCGTCCAGGCAGGCTTTGTAGGCCGGCAGGTAATCCTGCATGAGCGACCGTTCGGACAGCTCCACTCCGTTGTAATCCCGTCCGGCTTCCCCGGCGCCATAAGCTGCAAAATGTTTGACACAGCAGGCTACGTTTTCAGGATTGGACAGGTCGTCCCCCTGCGTAGCCCGGACCAGTGCAGCACCCATCCGGCTGTTGAGAAGCGGCTCCTCCGAATTGGTTTCCAGGATCCGGCCCCACCGGGCATCCCGCGCTGTGTCCACCATCGGATTAAAGGTAACATGCACACCGCAGGCGGATGATTCCCTGCGGGCCATGTCCGCGCATTCCGTCATCAGGTCGTCGTCAAATGAACACCCCATCGCCAACGGAATCGGATAGGTTGTCCGCAGGCCATGAATCACATCCAGCATCAGCAGCAGCGGAATCTGTTTGGGGTCGGATGCCAGATGCATGTCCTGCAGTGCCTTCGCCTGCTCCGCGTCTTCAAAAGTCAGCACACTGCCCATGACACGGCAGAGTTCTTCTGCCGGCAGCGGTTCGCCGTCCGGTCCTGTAATCGCCAGTTCGTTGGCGATAAACATTCCTGCGTTGCACTGAACCAGCTGCCCTGCCTTTTCCTCCAGTGTCATACTGTCCAGCAATGCTTTCAATGCTTGTTCTGTCATACGGTATTCCTCCCGTTTTTTCATAAAAGCGGATGAATCAATAATTCTTCACCCGCGGATAAAACCCTTTTCCGTGAACCGGATGAATCATATAGTCAAATCTGTTTTTCAGGAGTATAATGGCCTCAGGAGAAAGGAATATAGTTTTTCAGGTGCAGGTGTTTTTTTGATTTTGTTTTCAGGAAGGAGATGATTCTATGCCGGTCTGGATGAACTGGATTCATTCGCAGTCTCCCGTTGCGGTGACGATCATCTCCATCGCACTGATGCTGGCCATCGGTTTCCTGATGACCCGCATCACCAAACTCCTGAAGCTTCCGAATGTGACCGCTTATATTATCGGCGGTATTCTGGCAGGTCCCTTCTGCCTGAATCTGTTTCCGGAATCCATCATTGCGAGCACATCCTTCCTTCCGGATATTGCGCTGGCTTTTATTGCTTTCAGTACAGGAGAATTCTTCAGGATTTCCTCACTGAAAAAGAACGGCGGAAAAGTCTTTGTAATTACCGTGCTGGAATCCTGCTGTGCCGCGGTCCTCGTCTTCCTTTTCTGCTGGCTGGTGCTCGGACTGAATCTGGCATTCTCAATTGTCCTGGGAGCCCTGGCCACTGCCACCGCACCTGCTTCCACCATTATGACCATCCGGCAGACCGGGGCAAAAGGTGATTTTGTGGACACATTGCTCCAGGTCGTGGCGCTGGATGATGTGGTGGGCCTGGCGCTTTATTCTATCGCGGTCTCTCTTGCCACCGCCATCTTTTCCAGCTCCGGTTTTGAGGTCCGTAATGTCCTGATCCCTCTTGGCAAGACCATCCTGATGATGCTGCTGGGCGGCGGATTCGGACTGATTCTGAAATGGCTTACAGGTACCCGGCGGAGCACCGATAACCGGCTGATTATCGCCATCGCAGTCCTGTTCACCTTCTGCGGCATCTGCGTAGTTGTGGATATCTCGCCGTTGCTTGGCTGCATGGCGATGGGCATGGTCTATATCAACACGACGGGCGATGAGCGGATGTTCCGCCAGCTGAATTACTTCAGTCCGCCGATCCTGCTGCTTTTCTTTTTCCGCAGCGGCCTTTCCTTTGATCTGGGTTCCCTCTTCGGGAACACCGGTGCCCTGGGTGCGGTTCCGCTGCTGATCATCGGTATTTCTTATTTCCTGGTTCGCATCATCGGAAAATATATCGGTGCGTGGACCGGATGCCATCTGGCAAAAAAGGATCCGAAGGTACGGAATTATCTGGGACTGGCCCTGATCCCACAGGCCGGGGTAGCTATCGGCCTCGCCGCCCTGGGCGCCCGGGAACTGGGCGGTGAAATGGGTCACGCGCTGGAGACCATCATTCTCTCCTCAAGTGTACTCTATGAGCTCATTGGTCCGGCTTCCGCCAAGCTGTCCCTATATCTTTCCGGCTCCTATTCCAATGAGCTGGAAACAGCGGCGCCTGTTCCCACTGTGGATGAGGAGGGAAAGCAGAAGTCCGAAGTGGAACTGCTGATAGACCGGATCCAGAAAATCCAGAGCGAGCTGCCTGCCCATACGGAAAACGAGAACGAGCGTGCATTCACAGAAGCTGCTGAAGAATACTACCGCGAACAGAATATGACGCAGCAGCGGAGAAACAACCGAAGGCGTATCTTCTGACATGGTCTTCCCGCTGCGCATTACTTCAAACTGAAGGAGGATATGGATATGAACATGGAAGCTGTAATGACCGATCCGATTGCAAGGCTGCTTGGGGAATGGTCCGCGGATCTGACTGTCGGGTCTATTCTGCTCCGGCTTGCCCTTTCCCTGCTCATGGGCGCCTTCATCGGATGGGAACGGTCCAACAAGCGGCATTCAGCCGGATTGCGCACCTTCATGCTGACCTTCCTTGTGGGCACGCTGGCTGCCATTATCGACAGCTATACCTTCAGTGCCGCCGGCCGGCGCGGGCATTTCCTGCTCTCCCTCGGTGTAATTGTCGGTTCCTCGATCATTGCGGTTCACTCTGTATTCTATTCTTCCCGGAATCAGATCAAGGGCCTGACCACTGCGGTTGGCCTGTGGGTTGCAGCTGTTACTGGCATCTCCCTCGGAATCGGCTGCTATACCGTTGGCCTGGCCGCCTTCGCAGCGCTGCTTTGCATCCTGCTGTGGTTCCCTCCACTCGAATATGCCCTCAACAACCGTTCCAACCATTTTGAAGTGCACCTGGAACTGAAGAACAGTGTTTCCCTGCAGGACTTTGTCACGGTCATCCGCCGCCTGGGCCTGCGGATCGATCAGATTGAGCAGAATCCGGCCTATGTGGGCAGCGGACTTTCCGTCTATTCCATTTCCATTTCTGTCAGCAGCGAAATGCTCAAAAAGTATAAAACCCACACGGAAATCATCGAAGCGCTGAAAACGTTGGATTATGTATACCACATTGAAGAGATGCGTTCCTGATCCGTGATCGTACCGTAAAAAAGACCTCCCGGTGATTTGATATGCTCCCTCTATGAAAGACAGGAAAACAAAAACTGTCACATGGAGGGAGCAATCTTATATGCGAAAAAGGAAATTGTCAGAAGATCAAATTTTAAAAATCATTGACGAACACTTCAAAGAAGGAAAAAGTATAA
>JAFSOC010000033.1 GCA_017447185.1 Clostridia bacterium
ATGGAAAAACATGAGATGTTTTTCGCTGCTTAAGTGAAAAGTGGCCCGGGAGGGCAGATTTATCTGACCCTCCTTGACTGCCTTTCAGCACACTGATGGCAGTCGGTCAAGGGTGGCCGCAGGCCACTTGCGAAGCCCTTGACCGAATGACAGCAGGGTGCGATTTGCCGTGCCTTCCCTTAAAAAATCTCTGGCAACCTTTGTTGGTCACCAGAGATTTCTTGTTCCCGTCTTGTTTTTTATTTCACTGTCCTCTTGACGGGAAGCGGTTCATTTGTTAGACAGGGCCCTTTATTTCAGGTCGGCGGCAGCAGCCGTGCGAACTGATCGCCTGAACGGATAATAAGAAAGAAGCGCTTCGAATGGAAGCGCTTCTTTCTTATTCGATGGTCAGGATTCCCACGAAGCCCATGGCTTCAAAGACCTCCATCACCAGTTCGTTTACGTGGATCACCTTCAGGGATCCGCCCTCTTTCTCCATTCTCTTATGGGCCCGGAGTACCACCCGCAGGCCGGCGGAGGAGATGTAAATGAGTTGTTCGCAGTCCAGGATGATCGCTTTCACGCCGTCCAGGTTTTTGAAGATTACCTCTTCCAGCTCCGGCGCGGTGACGATGTCAATCCGGCCCACCGGTGAAACGGTCAGGGTCCCGTTATTCAGAGTCTTGTTGATTTCCATAGTGCAGTGATACCGCCTTTCATTCGATGGTCAGGATATCTGCAAAGCCCGTGACTTCAAAGACCTCCATGACGATTTCATTGACATGGACCACCTTCATGGAACCCTGCTGCTTCGCCATCAGCTTATGCGCGGAAAGCAGTACCCGCAGGCCGGCGGAAGAAATATAGTCCAGCTTTTCGAAATCCATGATCAGCTCCGTCACGCCGTCCAGGCTGCTGTTGACTTCCTGTTCCAGTTCCGGGGCAGTCATGGTGTCCAGATGGCCTTCCAGGGCCATGGTCAGGGTTCCGTTGTTCTGTGTCTTGTTGATGGTCATAGGTCATACCTCCTTAATTTTCTTGTAAACCGTCAGGATGTTTTGATTGTTTTCATACCTGTATTCCATTTTGTCCACGGCTTTCTTCGCCATATAGATACCCAGTCCACCGATCCCCCGCTCCTCTGCGGACAGCGTCACATCCGGATCGGGCTTCGCCAGCGGATCATAGGGCATTCCGCTGTCGATGAACGTAACAGACGCCACCCCGGTTGTTTCGTCGAAGTCCAGCTGCAGCGTCGCTTTTCCGCCCTCCGGGCCGTAGGCGTAGCTGGCGATGTTGGTGAAAAGTTCATCCAGTGCCAGGTCAATCTGCATCTGGATCTTTATCCCGCATCCCAGCGACTCCAGCCACCCGTCCACAAACATGGAAGCCTGCGGAAAGCATGCGATCGTCGCATCAAACGTCTGTTCTATCATAGTCTCACCTCCCGGCCTGCAGATTCTGGAAACCCATTGAAGCCATTATTTGCCCCGGGTCGCCTTGTCCTTATACTTCTCAACAATGGCAATTCCGATGGTCCCGTCGATGACCAGGCGGGTCAGACCGCTGGCAATGCTCGAAAGCGCTTCACGGCTGTCGAACATGAGAATGCTTACCGCGATATCCAGGGCCAGCAGGATATAGAATGCGCACCAGGTCTTTTCCCTTCCCAGGTCCTTCCCGAAGGTCAGGATCAGGAGCATCAGCAGGCAGCCGATCATCAGGCCCGCAACCACGCCGAATCCGGGGTAGATCAGCTTGCAGGCCAGACGCAGGGCCATGCCCAGGGTTGTCAGCAGCAGGAAGGCTTTATAATATTTCGCAACCGCCTTGGTGGCGCCCTTCACCATGTAATAGATGCCGCAGGCCAGCGCAAGCGCGTTTGCGACATGGGCGAATCCCATCACCAGGGAAGCAGTCTGGTGGGCTGCGTCATTGGTGACTTCGTAGCCCTTCGGGATGTTGCCGGTGAAGATAATAATGGCGCTTACACAGCTCAGGATGAGCAGAATGCACATCAGGATAATGTGGCAGGTTGTCATTGTCTTTTTGTTCATGGTTGTTTTCTCCCTTTCTTTTTTTCTTTTGTACTTCTGTATAATGGGCCGTATCGACGGGGCCCGTACCTGTGTTCCTTTCACCTCCTGTTCTCGCTTCAATGAATAATTCAATTGTCCGGATTCCGTTCTTTCAGTTTCCGGCTCTCCTCCCTTTATTTCCGGATATGCTGCACCAGGTTGATCACAAATCCGGTCGGCGAAATCATGACGGCGGACCGGGAGGACGGGTTCTCCACCGTGCGGTCGCCGTAGAAGTTTTTGAACCCGTGCTCTGTCAGCAGCCGGAAAGCTTCGTCGAAATCGTCCACATTCATACGGATGGCCGTGAGGCAGTCCACCGGCTGGCGGTCGCTCTGGGAAATGTCCAGGTAAAACCCGTTTTCGTCCTTCATGCGGATACCCGTGACGCCGAGCTCGCCGATCTCCTCCTTGGTATGCCGGCGCTGGAATCCCAGTGCTTCAAACAGCTGCACGGCATCCTCCGCGTTCCTGATGATGATCTGCGGGTTAAAGGTTGTGATTTTCATGGTCTGTCTCTCCTCCGGTCTTTTTCCCCAAACCTTGATATTCAGGTTATTCGTGTTCATGACGTTAGTATAGGCAATATCCTTTGCCTCTTTCAGAACCAGCCGGATCCCGATGTTCTTCTCCGGATGCTCCGGATTGAACTGCCAGCATTCCGCCTGGTCCCTGAAATCGAATTTGGTGCAGTCATCCCGCAGCCGCAGGATCACCGACCCGTCTTTCACCAGCACGCGCATATCCAGGTGATGCGGCTTTCCGTCGGAAAAGCCGTGCTTGACAGTGTTCCCCGTCAGATCCGGGCTGTGCCGGAATTCGGTTCGTGTTCAGGCGTTCAATTTCCTGAAGGCGCCGGCGTTGGCTTTGTACAGCCCTTTGAAAACGCTGTAGTTGCGGTCATACACTTTCCGGTTCGCGGGATTGGGAATATAGGTCTGGGCAGGCTGGACAAGCCGTCGGGCCAGGTCCAGCATATCCTCTCCCTTGACTCCAGCAGCCACCATCACCGCCGTTCCGATGGCGCCCACCTCCTGGGGATAGCGGACCGTCTCCATTTTCCGTCCGGTGATGTCCGCCAGCATCTGGCAGGTGACGGGCGACAGGGCGCCCCCGCCCACAAACCGGATGACTTCGGAGGTTTTGACCTTCCGTTCTGAGCTTTCCAGCAGCCAGCGCAGGTGGTAGCAGATTCCTTCCAGCACGGCCCGGATCATATCCCGCTTGCCGGTGTCGATCCGGATATTGAAGAACATTCCGGCCGCCCGTGCATCTTCGAATGGGCAGCGGTTGCCGTGCAGCCAGGGGGTAAAGATCACGCCGTTGGCTCCCGGCGGAACCTTTTCAACCTCTTCAGAAAGATAGTCGTACAGGGTGTGGTATTTCTGCTCCACATCCGCGACGGTCCGGTGATCCAGGTACACGTTGACCTCGTCGAGCGCCAGGTGGTCCATGACCCATTCAAAGCATTTTCCGGCGGTTTCCAGTTCCGCGTAGTAATTGAAATATCCCTTCTTTGCCGAAAGCACGCCGGTGATCATGGAAATGACGTCCACCGTCTGGTCATCCATGAAAGTGGATACCCACCCTGAGGTTCCGACGTAGATATGGGTGTCCCCCGGCCGGGTGCACCCGGCGCCGATGTTGATGAAGGTGGTGTCGCCCCCGCCGCCGAAAACCGGGATCCCTTCCGTCAGGCCCAGGTCCGCCGCCGCCTTTGCGATGAGGGTTCCGGCCTGGTCCGTGCTTTCAATGATCTCCGGCATATGGTCCGGGTTCACCTTGTACATTTTCAGCAGGCCCTTGTTCCAGCCTTCCTTTCCCTTCCGCGTGTCGTACAGGAAGGTGGCAAAGGCGGTATCCGCGGTCCGTGCGATTCGGCCGGTGAAGCGGGACGTGAGATAGTCGGTCACATCCAGCCACTTGCAGACCTTCCGGAAAATCTCGGGCTCGTTGTTTTCCACCCACTTGTATTTCCACACCGGATCCTTCGCGCTGGTGGAGCCGGCGTAATTCACCCGCACATTCCGCCCCAGCTTGTATGCATTGCATCCGGAAACCTTGATGACGCCCGAGCCCATGCACTCCTTGTACTCTTTGACGCCCCGCTTGTCCAGGTAGTTCATCGGCCGCCGCAGGGCGTTTCCTTCTTCGTCCACCAGCACCGATCCCTGCATTTGTCCGCAGACGGCCATCCCTTCGATCTGCGCGGGCTGCACATCCGATTTCGTGAACAGTTCCCGGGTGGTTTTGCACAGGGCCGCCCACCATTCTTCCGGGTCCTGCTCGGCACCCCCGTCCTCCGAAGTATAAAGGCCGTAGCTGTCGGTAGCGCTTGCTGCAAGCCGGATCTCCGCATCGATTTCGAACAGGCAGGTCTTCACGCTGGTGGTTCCGAAGTCATAAACAATGATATACACCTTCTAATCCTCTTTCACATAGCTGTTCCAGCCTGTATCGATTTTCTTCTTTACCTTTTCCATGGTTTTTTCGTCCAGGTGTGGCCAGTCGGTGACAGTGCGGGCCTTGTTGGTGACCATGTGCGCCTTTTCCGCCAGCAGGGCCAGCGGCGTGTCGGCCAGGGAATCAGAATAGAAATTCTCGATCACCGGGTAACCCTGGTCGATAATATACCGGGCCTTCTCCTTCGCGTACTTCATCTTGTTGAGGAAAACCCCGAATTCCCGGTCAAAGTCCGTGGCCATGAAACGCACACCCAGCCGGTTCGCGATGGGTTCGATAATGCAGTTGGGCGACGCGCTGATGATCAGGTCATCCGGCCGCTTCTGCGCCCGGTACCAGGCGGAGATCTTCTTTTCGTTGATGTCCCAGTACTTTACAATCTGTTCGTCAAAGTCATCCACCAGCGTCAGGTAGCCGAAAAACTCCCGCTGCATCTGGGCTTCATTGATCCTGCCCTTTTTCCTCAGGTAAAGATTCCTCATCGTCTTCGGAAAGTAGGTTTTCCACAGCTTGGGATGGCTCTTCAGGCAAAAGAAGAAAAAGCCGATGGAACAGTCCCCGGGAAATATGGTGCCGTCAAAATCATATATGTTCATCTGGTATTCTCCCCCCTGCTGTTCACATCAGGCCTGTGAAAAGCGGATCATGTTCCGGTTATAGCCGGTGGTCACCAGGTAGGCTTTTTCCTTATGTGCCTCCATCATACCGCTCAGGATGAAGCTGCTCAGCTCTCCGACCTGGACGTCCGAGGCCGTCAGGTCAAACAGGATGCCCGAGTCCCGCTCAATCACGAGCACCGATCCCTCCTCAAAGAAGAGGGAAAGTTCGATCAGCAGCGGTTTCTTTGCCATTTTGTTCCTTTCGAGAATGGTCAGGCCGATTTCCTCAGTGAACAGCGCCGCATTGTTAGCCACCGTCCGCTTATACCCGTGCGCCGTCAGGCTGTCCCGGACCTTGTCCGACAGGTGCGCCGCGTTTTCGGGCGTAAGGGTATCGTCCATCACCACAATCTCGGAGGATTCCATGTTCTTCAGCAGGTACGGGAAATTCTCCTTCCCGAACCGCAGGTACACGTAAGTGTAAGCAATCACCAGCGTCAGGATCGGTGACGCCACAAACCCTGCCCACAGTCCGTTCACCCCGAAGATCAGTCCCCCGAGGATCGGCAGGAGAATATACAGGATGCCGTTCTGCAGGCACGCGAAGGTGGTTGCCATGGCGATCCTGTCCACCAGCATGTAATACGAGGTTGTAAGCGATACCGCGCTGCAGAAGGTAAACCCGATGGATACAATCCGGAGCGCCGTGACCGCCGGGGCCAGCGCCGCTTCCTCCCGGATCCCGAACAGTCCGCAGAACTGCTTCGTGAAGATCCAGATCAGTGCGGTAACCACCACGCCTTCCACAATCGCAGCCTTCACGCCTGATTTCATGATTCGTTTGATCAGCACATGGTTCTTCTCCCCGAAGTAGGTGCCAATCAGGGGCTGGAGCGCCATGCCCACGCCGTCCATCACGACGCTGAATTCAATCAGGCTGACCACCACCGCCAGGGTGACCTGGGCAGCATTGCCAAAGCGGCTGGACACAAAGCCAATCATCACATAGTCCATGATGCCCCAGCAGATATAGACGGAAGAGTCCACGATGCTGTACCGGGAGGTCAGCAGGAAATCTTTGAAGGACAGGTGCCACTTGAAGCGCAGCGTGTTTTCCTTCCGGAAATAGTGCCACAGGCAGGTCAGGATTCCCAGGCTGTTTCCGATGATGGATCCCAGGATGATTCCCTTCATGCCCATGAACCGGGCCAGGATAATGGAAGCCACAACGTTTCCGCCGATCTGGAATCCGTAGCAGATATTGTTGCACAGCTCGTCGCCGTCGCTGTAAACCATCTGCTCCAGGTAGAAGACGACGATGGTCAGGAAGGCGTTGATCGGAACCAGGCGGTAGTACTCCAGCGCCCGGTCCAGGATTTCGCCTGTGATGCCGCTTACCGTGAAATACGTATTCTGCAGTACAAGGAGCAGCAGCGCGGAGAGCAGACCGATGCCGATGCTGATGATCAGGCCCTGGCTGTAAATCTCTTTCGCCCGGTCCTTTTTCATGGCGCCGACTTCCCGGGTAAAGACAATCCCGACGCCCGTGGATACCAGGTCCCCGAAAAAGGTCACAATGGCTGTCACCGGTGTGATCGCGTTGATGCCGGCAACGCCCGTCGGGCCGATAAAATGTCCGGCAATGATGCTGTCACTGAGCAGCATCAGGTACATCACCGCTTTGGTGAAGGTGCCGGAAACCAGCATGGAAAAGAATTTCTTCTCGCAAAAGCCTTTTTTCATGTGTCTGTTTCTCTCCAGTCATCTGCAGCTGCGTACTGCGTAGTTTCAGAAGCCGAACACCGCGTCCAGGCCCGTATTCTTCAGCACGTCCCGGAAATTTTCTCCCACGTTGGCCAGCTTGATGTCGCCGCCGGCAGCTTTCATCTGCTTGTAGGTAGCCAGCAGCACCCGCAGTCCGGCGGAAGAGACATAGTCGCACTCCGCAAAATCCAGGGTCAGTTCTTTCACGCCGCCCAGTTCCTTGTTCAGCAGCGCGGTCAGTTCCGGCGCAGTCAGGGTGTTGAGCTCACCGGAAAGATGAACGGTCAGGTTGGTTCCGTTTTTGTCAGTGGTCAGTGTCATTGGTATTTCCTCCTAAAAAATTATTTAATTCAGATGATTAAGGATCGTCATGGAGCCGTCTTCGCATCATCAGCCGGTTGCATCCGTCCCGGTATTCGTATTTCATCTCATCCATCGTGGTCTTCACCAGGAAGATGCCCAGGCCGCCGATGCCCCTCTCCTCCCCGGAAAGCAGGATATCCGGATCCGCTTTTGCCAGGGGGTCAAAGGGCGTTCCGCCGTCGATCAGTGTAAAGGTTGCCGCGTCATTCTCCACGCTGCCGCGCATTTCCGCCCATCCGTCGCCCTCCGGATAGGCATAAAGGGTCTGGTTGACATAGATTTCTTCCACGGCAGTGCGCAGCTGTGTACGCGCCTTGCCGGAACACCCGTTCAGGTCCAGCAGGTAGCTGACAAAGGCCAGGATCAGATCCAGTCCTTCCACCTTTGCGGGAATTCTCAGCACGTATTCCTTATCCATTGTTTCCTGCTCCTCTCCGGGGCCGTTTCTCACTTCATCGTCAGGATCACCATGGTGATATCGTCAAACTGGGGAACTCCCGCGGCAAATACGTTCACATCTTCGAAAATGCGGTCCAGCACTTCCTCGCCCGGGCAGTCCCTGGCGCCGTCCAGCACCTGCTGCAGCCGCTCGTTGCCATACAGGTTCTTTCCCTTGTCATGGGCCTCCACAACGCCGTCCGTGAACAGCAGCAGCCGGTCGCCGGGTTCCATCCGGATCTCGTCCTGTTTGTAGCGCGTGAATTCTATGCCGCCCAGGAACAGTCCGTGATTGATCTTGATTTCCTCGCAGGGCTGCCCCTTGCGCTGGATCATCGGGTAGTTGTGGCCGGCGTTGGTGTATTGCAGGATATTCGTCCGCGTATCCAGGATGCCGATCCAGGAGGTGGCGAACATGCCCGCTTCGTTGTTTTCACACAGCCGGGCATTGACAGAGGTAAAGATCTCCGATGTGCTGCTCTGGTTCAGGGCGTAGTCTTTGATCATGGTCTTGGAGGTCATCATGAACAGGGCCGCCGGCGTGCCCTTGCCGGATACATCGGCGATCAGGAAGCAGATACGGTTT
Source organism: Clostridia bacterium (assembly GCA_017447185.1). GTDB lineage: Bacteria > Bacillota > Clostridia > Christensenellales > Aristaeellaceae > Aristaeella. The sequence goes on from JAFSOC010000033.1 coordinate 8,274, forward strand.
TCGTCGATGGCAAAGTAATCGAAAAAGTCGCCGCCCACTTCCTTGGCGGTATGCATGGTAGCCCGCAGGTTCACGTTCGGATGGTCCGGAAACTCCGGCGTAAAGGTGGGCAGGGCGTCCAGCTGGATGCGGGTGGCCATGTTGAGCTCGCTCTCCGTGGCCGCCAGCTTGGTGCTCTTCTCAATGGAGATGATGCAGTACATGATGATCAGGGATACCAGGATCATGCCGTACTGGGACGCGTTGCCGAAGGTGCCTCCCACCATGATGTAGTTGATCAGCGGCAGGAAGATGAACGTCAGGCCTGCCACCTTCTGATTGGCCGGGCGCCTGGTCCGGAGAATCAGGATCGCCGTAATGACGGATGTCACAATGAGGTAAATATCTTCAATGATCGAAATTTCAGTGCTCTGGTAAATTCCTTCTCCGGTAAAGAAGAAGGTCACCGGCCAGAAGATGTTGGACAGGATGACCAGAGCTTCCGCTGCCATCATGATCGGAATGCCTTTGTCTGCCCACATGGCCAGCTTTCCTTCAAAGCCGAGGGTGCTCTTCACATAGTGATAGAAGAAATAGATCATCACCAGGTCAATCAGCTTGCTGAGGGTGGCGAAGATGAAAGGCGCCGTCGTATTCCCCGGAACGCCGCTGGTGAAGTAAAGCATGAAATTGACAACGAAGCCGGCGCTGACAAAAATGTTCAGGAGCCGGAAGGCCTCTGTGCCTTCCCCCTCCTGCTTCCTGCACCCGTAGTACAGGCCTGCGGAGGCCAGCGCACCGATCACATCTATGCCGAGGTCAAACAGGAATTTCTGCATTTTCGCGCTGTTCTTCGGATCAGCGAGCACAACCCAAACCATTGCTGTCGTGAACAGCGCGACGCCCACAGTAAAAACCAGCCCGAACAGCGATTTATTCTTCTTCAGTTTTTCGATCATGATACCCCCGTTGGCCTCCTGATGAATTGTTTTTGCCTGTCAGCCAGGAACAATCATGGAGCACGCATCCGCGTAGAATGCGCACATACACAAAAAACACCGTACCGGTACGGACAGAGTCATAAACTCTATTTAATGTAATAAATTGACTATGTAAATATACTGTATTTTTCCTTCCGCAGTCAAGGTATTTTTCCAGTTTGTCAAATATTAAAGCCACCGGCCGGAAAGCCGGTGGCTGCAAAGGTAAAAAACCGATTATTTATCCCCGCCAACGGACACGATCCGTCCCTGGCCATAGGGGTTGTCATAGCCCTCTCCGACCACGCCGCCCAGGGTGGTCTGGATGAAGTCGATCAGCACCTGGTTGTCCAGCTTCACAGATTCCTGCACGACCTTGCATCCGTCGAACATGGTGTATCCGTCGCCCTTGTTCAGCAGCTGGTAGTCGACGGAGGCCAGCGTATAGGTCTTCGCAGGATCCAGCGCTTCGCCGCCCACCAGCACATTGCGTACCCGGCGTTCCTTTGACGCGTCGACGCTGGCGAACATGCCGTTCTCATCCACAATCACCGGAGATTCAATGGTGCAGTCCAGTTCAAAGGTAATACCGGAAACCTGGTTGAATCCGCCGAATTCACCCGGCATGGAATGCACGGACCATTCCAGGGCGTCCAGCACCTGCTGGCCGCTCACTTCAATCACGGTCAGGCTGTTGCCGAAGGGATGTACTTTCAGGATAGCGCCCAGGGTCAGGTCGCCCGCCTTCAGTTCCGTGCGGATGCCGCCGCCGTTGATCCAGGCAATATCCGCACCGCCGGCCTGGTCGCGGTACGCGTCCGCGCAAAGGTCGCCCAGGTTGGTTTCCGCGTTGCGGACAATACGGATGGGCTTTCCGTCTTCCGTAACAGCTGTCGGATCATAAATCACCAGGTCCACAGAGCTCTTCGCCACCACTTTCGTGAGGTTTTCGTTCAGCTCTTCCGTCGCTTTCGCCACGGCTTCCGAGCCGGCATTCTGCAGTCCGAACAGTTCGGGAGCGGCAGGCGTTTTCCTGTCCCAGCTCAGCAGGGCCGTATCCATGGAGCCGTCCGGCTGGATGGTCAGGGCGCCGATGGTGTCCAGTTTCGTGCCGCAGGCCTGGCGGATCACGTTCTCGCCATCCTTGTTTTTCATGACCACCTTGTCGTAGTCATGGCTGTGGCCGTCGAACACCACGTTGATGCCGTTCGTGTTGGAGATCACGTCGTTGTATCTCCAGGGAATGCATTCGTCCTCGTTCCCCAGGTGGGCAATCAGGATCACGTACTGGGCGCCTTCAGCGCGGACGCCGTCCACCGCCTTCTGCACAGCCTCGTACAGCTTCTCGCCGGTCTTGTCCTGGAAGAAGCCGTAGACAAACTCGCCCGCTTCATTCATGAAATAGGTGGGCGTGGAGGAACGGAGGGTGTCCGGCGTGGTCACGCCGACAAACCCGATCTTGACGCCGTCAAATTCCCGGATGGTATAGGGCTTGAAAACCAGCTCGCCTTCTTTGTTGAAGTTGCAGCTGATATATTCGTATTTTGCCCTTTCCGCCAGCTTCAGGAACTCCTGTACGCTGTAATCGAAATCATGGTTGCCGGGAATGGCGATGTCATATCCCACTTCGTTCATGATATCGATAATCGCTTCGCCGTGGGTCATGGTGCCCACTGGTTCGCCCTGCAGGGCGTCACCGTCGTCCACCAGCAGGACATAATTGTCCTTCGCAAAATATTCCTTTGCGACAACCAGGCCGGCATAACCCCAGTTCGAGTCAATACCGCAGTGAACGTCACTGGTAAACAGAACCACCAGCGGTTTGGACAATGTGGCCGCAGCAGCTTCTTCCGCCCCGGCACAGCCCAGCAGCAAAGCCAGGCACAGAAGCAATCCGATCAGTTTTTTCATTCCGGAATCCCTCCTATGAAATTTCTTTAACAGGATTATACCACTATTTGTATGCAGATAGTATCACAAAACCATGAACATTTTCCAAAATGTCAAACTTTGTTCCCGGCACCTTCCCTATTTGGGAAACTCCGGTTATAATGGACCCTGTTTGACAAACTATCATTGCTGAAGGTGGATGCATCATGAAAAAGATCGCAGTGCTGTCCCTGGTCCTGGCGCTTTGCCTTTCCGCCGTCTGCGCTTTTGCCGCTGCAGCGGAAGAGAAGGAACCCTGGCATTATATCCATGATCCCGCTGAAAATCCCAACGCCATGAAAGATATCGTCATCAATCCGAAAGCTGTCTACGGCTTCTCTCCGGATCCCGATTCCACCCGCCTGGGCGTCTATGCCCAGTACGACTGGACGGATTCGGCTTTTGTGGCGCAGGCGCGGGAAAACCGCAGGGAGTATCATGAGTCCCTGGAATCCATGACGGAGATCCTGTTCAGGATGCGGGATGAAGGCGCCGCCGTTGAGGAGATGGCCCGGGCTGTATCCATTGAGCGGAACCGCCTGCGTCTGGAGGCCGCCGCGGCCGACCCGGAGGAGCTGGCAGCCGTCAAAAAGAGCAACCTGGACACCTACGGCCATGAGGACGGTCCCACGCCGGACGAAATGTACGCAAAATACGGCTCCTGGGAACAGGTGCTGCAGAAATCCTTCAGCCCCAACCTGGGCATGGACGCGGTCTGCGGCCTGTACGACGATTACTATGACCTGTATGTGGAATTGGGGCTGGCGGAGCCGGACCCTGCAGAGCCGGAAGCCACCGCCTTGCCGGACGAAGAATAACCCTTCCAAAGGGAGGAAACCGTCATGAATGACCAGGTAATCACCCGGGAAAAAGAAAAGATCAGGGGCTTTCTGCTGGACCTGATTGTGTATCTGGGCGCTTTTATCGTTGCGGGAATTCCTTTCCGGCAGATTGACGACCCTTTTCTGGCCACAGCAGTCTTCACCGCCACAGCCACGCTGATCATCTTTATCGTATCCGTTTTCCTGTCGGATGTGTCAGTCTACGACCCTTACTGGAGCGTTGCGCCGCCGGCCATGCTGCTCGCGAATATCCAGAAATACAGACTCACCAATGTGAACGCGGTGCTCCTGCTGATCCTGGTCAGCATCTGGTCGCTGCGGCTGACGGTCAACTGGTATATTACCTATAAGGGCATCGGCTGTGAAGACTGGCGCTACGCCCAATACCGGAAGCGCCTTTCGCCCCTTCCCTTCCAGCTGATCAGCTTCTTCGGCCTGCATTTTGTCCCGACGGTTGTGGTTTACGGCGGGATGGTCAGCGCCCTGTACGCCATGCGGGAAGAACGTTTCGCTCTGCTGTCGCTGGCGGGCGTCGTCATCATGCTCGCCGCGGTCGCGCTGGAGCACGTCTCTGACTGGACCATTCACCGTTTTCTCCGGGAACACGGACAGGAAAAAAGAACCTGCAATGTTTCCGTCTGGTCCCGTTCCCGTCATCCCAACTACCTGGGAGAGATGCTGTTCTGGACAGGCATGTATGTCTATTTCGTCGCCCTCTGTCCGCAGATCTGGTACAAAGGCCTGGGATTCCTGAGCATTATCGCCCTGTTCCTTCTGGTTTCCATTCCGATGATGGAAAAGCACAACCTGGAGCGCCGGCCGGACTATGCCCGGTACCGGGAGCGGACTCCCATGCTGGTCCCGCTGCCAAAGCGCAGGCAATAAAACACAGGGGCGGCTTCAGCCGCCCCTGCTGCTTTTATTCTGCAGGGGGGTCCTTTGTGCCCGCCTATCGTACAGGATCGAACACATACACTTCATGGATCTCTTCGCTGTATCCGTCGTAGAAGCCGCTCGGCATACCCAGGATAATGCGGGCGCCGCGGTTATAGAGCAGCAGGAAGCGGTTCCCTGCCCGGTCGAAGGCCAGGCCCTCAATCTCACCCTGCTTCAGGACTTCCGTAAAGGTTTTTTCGAGGGTCACGTTTCCCGTCAGGCTCCCCCCGCCGGGCGAAATCCGGTACATATGATCTGGCGCCTCTTCATCCGCGTCGCCATCGTCGCTGGTCACATACAGATTGCCGCCATCGTACGCCACGCCCTGGATCCACTTCGGCGCCGGGTCCATCCGCAGCTTGCCCCGGTAAGTGCCGGATTCCAGGTCATACATGTACAGATACGCGCTGGAATCATCATCGATCCAGGAGCACATATAAACCGTTCCGGAATCCGGGTCCACCGCGATGCCGGAGCACTCAAGCTGCCCCGTATCCGACCGGAAGGGAAACACGCGCTTCAGCTCCAGCGTATCCCCGTCATAAACCGCCACCTGGATGTTCTTTCCTGTTCCGTCCATAAAATACTCGACGCCCAGGTAAAGCTCGTTCTGCCACACGTCGATGTCGCCGATATGGTTGACCTCCAGGTCAAACCCGGCAAAGGGATCGGTGTTCTCTGCAACGACATTCCAGTTGCGGTCATATTTTGTCAGCGTCGTTGAACCGCTGACCCAGAAGTAATCCCCTTCGACGCAGACGCCCTGCCGCCCGTTCACCCGGTGAACGGACGTAAGCTCATATCCGCCTGCCTTGACGGCGCCGATCGTCTCAGCGGATGCGGGCACCGTCAGCAGGCAGACCGCGACTGCAATGAGCAGCAAAACAACGGGGAATTTCTTCATAACGGTACCTGCCTGTTTTTTATCTCTTTACGCTGATTTTACCGGAGAATTGCCATGGATTCAATCCAAAGACTTGTTTGATTTCGTTTTCCTTTTTCTTGTTTGATTTCGTTTTCCTTTTTTCAGTCAATCAGCAGGGTTGCAATAATGAGGGCCGCCAGGGCAAGAATCACAATTCCCGCAATGATCACGCGTTTCCGGACAAAAGGAACATTGTAGTCCATATTCGCGTAGGTGGGACACAGCTTATAGTCCAGCAGGGGGTTCAGCAGCTTCCGCTGGTCCCCCAGTATATCCTGCTCCACGTGCGGCGTCCTGTCCAGCACCATGGTTTCCCGGTCCTTTTCCGTATAGACCGGCCAGGGATAGTCCGCTGTTCCGGGATCTCCCTCCTTCGCGAAACGGGTCCACATTTCCTGTACGGTCCGGCACAGTTCCGGGTCCCCGGGTTCGCCGTTATAAATCGTGTTGTCCAGGTTCCCGAACACATAGATCAGCTCCGACGCGTGGCACGCGCCGCGGAAGCGGATCCTGGAAGGTTCCTGCCAGTAATAAAGGTAAACTTTGCCCCCGTTCCGGCTATGGCCTTCCGCCTGCCGGATCATGGGCAGGCGGAACATCAGTTCATTGTACAGCTCCGAAATCCGCCACATCATCCTTTTGTGGTGTTTTCCGCCGAACCAGAAACGGCGGCCCCGCGGTTCCTTTATAAATTCCTCCATGCGTTCCCGGTCTTTCTCTTCCAGGATCCGTATGTCATTCTCGTAACGCGTGTGCATCCCCAGCCGGTAGAGATAGAGCCCGCCGATTTCCCCGATCCAGTAATTCATTTCATTGGCGTTGGTGCCCATCAGCAGCTCGGTTTCGACGGTTTCTCCCCGCTCATAGCTCCCGTAGAGATCCTTCGGAATCAGCCTGCCGTCCCGCTGGGGGTAATTGTTGTAGGTATTGACTTTTTCATTGATTTCCCGCAGCTTCTCCTCCGTCAGGGCGGCAAACTGGTCCATGGTTTTCAGTCCGCTGTTTTTCAGCAGGTGTTCTGTGAAGGAGGCGCATTCCTTTTTGGAAAGGGTCAGCGCCACCGAACCGCTCTCGGCGATCGAGCGTTTGAAAAGTCCCTTTGCTTCCGGGATCAGGGGAAGCAGGCTGACGCTGCCGCCGCCGGCGCTCTCCCCGAAGATCGTCACCCGCCCCGGATCCCCGCCGAAGGCGGTAATATTCCGCTGCACCCACCGCAGGGCTTCGATCTGGTCCAGGATTCCCAGGTTCGGTGCGTCGGGATACGCCTCGCCGCCCGGCAGCTCTGAAAAATCCACGAAGCCCATCAGGCCCAGGCGGTATTCAACCGTCACCAGCACGATGTCCGGATGCGCGTCAATCAGGTTCTTCCCGTCGTACATGGGATCAGCCGTTCCGCCCCAGCCGTAGGAACCCCCATGGAAAAAGACCATCACGGCCTTTCCGGAGGCTTCCCGGTCCGCGTTCATCCAGATGTTCAGATACAGGCAGTCCTCTCCCTGCGGATAGTAGCTGGCCGGCTCTGATGGCCATTCAGTCTGGATCGGCGTCTTCCCGTTATAGTACGCTTCAAACGTGCGGTCATCCGGCTGAACCGGTTCCGGCCGCTTCCAGCGCCGGGGGCCCGTGGGAGGCAGGGCAAAGGGGATGCCCCTGAAAACCAGGGTATTCCCTTCCTTCTGCCCCACGAAGGCGCCATTTTCACATTTTGCGGTCAGCGCCGGATCCGGCTGTCCCGCGTATTCATGGTTTTCTCCGTATGAGGCCCGGATCCGGGCCTTTAGCTGCCTGCTCACTGCTTTTTCCGGAAGATACCGCCCATGATCTGGAAGATATTCTTCTTATCCTTCAGTTTATTCCGAATCTGGCCGATGGTCACGTCCTCCTGGCTGTTATGGGTTACCAGGGCCTGCGCCACCTTCAGGTAGATATCCCGGAAGCGTTCAATGCTCGTGTTCTCATAACGGCTCGCGGCATAGTCGATCATCAGGATCAGGCCGTCCTGGCCGTCCAGGATTTCCATATCCAGGATCGTCTGGCTGGCCGCCTGGTTCTGCCGGACTTCCACGTTCTCCACGTCGAATCCGCCGGCGCCGCCCATGTCGCGGATATCCTGCTGGTACAGCAGGTAGGCGCTTTCACCGTTGGCCACCTGGTTGCGGCTGTCCACGTAGGGATAGCAGCTGTGCTCTATCCCCTTCTGCACCTGCTCATGCACATCCATGAATACGTTGCGCAGGGTCTCGTTGTCCTTGAAGCGGATACCGACCGGCAGGTCGCGGAACAGCAGGCCCACGCTGGACATCATCTGCATATCCTCGCGGCCGTTGAAGATCCAGCTGAGCTTGATGTCGTTCTCATTGTTGTAAATGGAGATGGCCAGCGCCGCAACCGTGATGAAGAACTCGTTTCGGGTAATCCGGTAGGCGCGTTCCATGGCCGCCATCTGCGGCTGCTCGATTCCCATGGGAGTCAGCAGCTCGCCCATCTCGTTTTCCCGGCTTTCATGGTCCGTCTTCGGATAGCTGGACCACTGGATGGAATCGTACCGCTCTTCGAAATACTTCCGGCTCTCCTCATAGAAGGGCGTATGAACGTCCATCTCCCGCTTGGCCAGCAGGCCGTAGTAATAGTCCTTGTCCAGGTCCGCGCCCATATAAGCGTTCATGATGCTGCCCAGAAACACCTTCAGGCTTGTGCCGTCGAACAGGGAGTGATGCACGTCGAAGAACACGTACACAGCCTTTTCCGTCTCGAACACGCGGCAGCGGCTCAGCTTGCCGCCCACAATCTTGAAGGGATACACCAGGGAGTCGCGGATGAAGCGGAATTCAAATTCCGTGGTTTTCTCCACATGAATGTCGTCCTGGATTTCCGGCGCGTAGTGCTGTACCATTTCGCCGTCCTTGTTGTAGCCAAAGACGGTGACCATGGCCGGATGGTTCAGGATGGCTTTCTTCAGCGCTTCCGCCAGGCGTTCCGGCTCGAAGACTTCCTTGTCCAGCTTCATCAGGCTGAACAGGTTGTACATCGTGGAGGACGGCGTATAGAGCTGGTAGTCGATCATGTACATCTGCTCTGTGGTCAGCGCGTGCTCCGTCTTCAGGGCTTCGTCATTCCGCACGTCCGGATCCACGCCGTCGTCATTGACCTTCCGCTCTGCATACAGCTGGGCGATCTTTTCCGGTGTACGTCCGCGGAAAATGTCGCTGGCGGTCAGGCCGGGCATCTGGCACTGGGTAATCAGTTCAATGGAAGCCAGGGAGTCGCCGCCCATTTCATAGAAGTCATCATGGATACCGACGGTGTCCAGCTTCAGCACCTTCTGCATCGCTTCGCACAGGGTCTTTTCCGTGTCGTTGGTCGGCGCGGCGTAGTTCGTGCGGAACTGCTGCACTTCCGGCTTGGGCAGCGCGGCGCGGTCCAGCTTTCCGTTGGGCTTCAGCGGCACCTTGTCAACATGGATATAGTAAGCGGGAATCATGTAGTACGGCAGGCGTTTCATCAGCTCCGTCCGCATCTTCTCGCTGTCGACCTTTACGTCAGCGGTGTAGTAGGCGCACAGGAAGCTCTTTCCGTTGTCTTCAAAGCCCTTGGCCGCCACCCAGTCGATTCCCAGCACCGTCTTGACCGCCGCTTCGATTTCGGCCGGCTCAATCCGGTTGCCGTTGATCTTGATCATGTCGTTGGAACGGCCCAGCAGCATGTAGTTACCCTTCTCATCCTTGCGGGCCAGGTCGCCGGAATGGTACATGCCGTTCACGAAGGCTTTCTTCGTTTCTTCCGGCAGGTTCAGGTAGCCGCGCACATAGGGATTCTCGAAGCACAGTTCGCCGATGCCGTCGTCGTTCGCCTTCTCGCCGTCCTCACCGATCAGGTCAATCTGGGTGGAGACTTCCGGTTTACCGATGGGGCAGGTTTCATAGCTCTGGTCGATGGCAAACACGCCAACCGCGTATCCGCTCTCGCTGCAGGCGTAGATGTTGATCAGGTTCGGTACATTCGTGTAAAGGTTGTTGGCCGGTTCGCTGCCAACGAACATCATCCGCAGGAAAGGTCCGGTCTTGCCGGCAAACATCCGGGCGTAGGAAGGCGTCAGGAAGGTGATCGTGATCCGCTTGGACAGGAAGAACTTGGCCAGGGCCATGGGGTTCTTGATCGTGGCGTAGGAGACCACAAACATCTTGCCGCCGTGGATGCTCAGCGCCTTCAGGATAACGATGACGCTGGCAACGAAGTTCATCGGGGCCAGCAGCGCCAGGCGATCCTTCGAGGTGAAGGGCGTCTCGCCGTTTACCTTGATGGATTCGATCGCGCGGTCCAGGTTGCCGTATTCATGCAGAACGCCCTTGGGGTTTCCGGTGGTGCCGGAGGTGTAGATGGCGTAAGCCGCGTCGTGCATGTCGGCCTTTTCATGTCCCTTCAGGGGCTCGGTCCGCATCACGTCGTCCCAGTTCTGCGCGTTCAGTTCGAACTTGCATCCGCAGTCCTTCCGGATATAGTCGATCCGGTCCGGTGCGTAGGTGTCTTCCACCAGCGCCCAGGCCGCCCCGGCTTTCCACACGCCGATCATTCCGATAATCGGAAGGACGCCGCGGGGCAGGCACAGGAGCACAAAGTCTTCCTTCCCGATACCGTGGTTCTTCAGGTAAGCGTACACCCGGCCGCTCATGTCGTCCATCTGGGCATAGGTAATTCCCTTGGCATGCGATTCATCGAACAATATCGCTTCGTCCGGAGTTTCCGCCACGTACCGTTCCAGGGTATCCATAATGTGTTCCATAGATAGAATCCTCCTATAAACAAAAAAACTGTATTTTGACAATATTTGCCTGTTTTTTTTGTATTGTACCACAGGTCGCCTGTTTGTTTCAACACTTTTCCGGCCGGAATTCTTCATGTAACCATTCTGTTTGTCATCGGATGATTTCAGGTAACATCATCCCTCCGGCAGTGCAATGTCCGTCTGTGTTGATTATTCTGCCAATTTCGCGGATGTGATTCCTCATGTTCTGATTCTGTGGTATAATTTTCCTATGAACCGTGAATCCATCAGGCAGTCCGCGGAAAAAGAAACAGTTTTTTTTGCAGGAGAGTGAATTCCATGCGAAGTGTAAGAAGTGTATATAAGATCGGTCACGGGCCCTCCAGTTCCCACACAGTCGGTCCCTATCGCGCAGCTCAGGAGTTCCGGAAAAGATATCCCGACGCGGATGCTTTTCATGTGACCCTGTTTGGCTCCCTGGCCTTTACCGGTGCCGGACACGGAACGATGAAGGCGATCCGGTCTGCGATTCCGAATGCGGAAGTGGTGATGGATACGGAAACGCAGGACCTTCCCCATCCGAACACCATGCTGTTTGCAGCCATGAAAGAAGGGAATACGCTGGGGCAGATCCGGGCGTTTTCCGTCGGCGGCGGTTCCGTCCGGTTTGAAGGCGAGGAAAACAGCGAAGAGCGGGAGCTCTATCCGGAAAAGACGTTCACAGCGATCCTGGAAACCTGCAGGAGAAGCTGCCTGACGCTTCCTGCGTTCATCTACACCAGGGAAGAGCCGGATTTCCGGGAATACCTGCGGGAAATCTGGCACGCGATGCGGGCCGCGGTTGAAAGAGGCCTTCAGAAGGAGGGCGTCCTGCCAGGCGGGCTGGGCGTTCAGCGCAAAGCGCGCATGCTCCACGAGAAGCGCTGTTACAACGAGGGCTCTGACGTGACGATGAACCGGGTCATTGCTTCCTATGCCTATGCGGTCAGCGAAGAAAACGCCAGCGAAGAGATCGTGGTCACAGCGCCGACCTGCGGAAGCTGCGGGGTAATCCCGGCAGTGCTGTATTATATGGAGGAGGACCGCGGGTTTCCCGAGGATGAAATCCTGGATGCGCTGGCCACGGCCGGCCTGATCGGGAACTATATCCGGACCAATGCCAGCATTTCCGGCGCCGAATGCGGATGCCAGGCGGAGATCGGCAGCGCCTGTTCCATGGCGGCGGGCGCGTTGGCCACCCTGTATCAGATGAACCTGGACCAGATCGAGTATGCTGCAGAGATCGCCATGGAGCACCATCTGGGCCTGACCTGTGATCCGGTGGGCGGCCTGGTACAGATTCCCTGTATTGAAAGAAATGCCGTTGCCGCAATGCGTGCCATCAGCGCGGTGAACCTGTCCCGCTTTTTGTATGAGACGCGGAAAATCTCCTTTGACGTGGTCGTCGATACCATGTACCGGACCGGGAAGGACCTGAGCGACAAGTACCGGGAAACTTCCCACGGCGGACTCGCCGAACTGTACCAGGGAGAATGCTGAAAGCCGGAAACCCTGCAGACGTTAAATTCTGCAGGGTTTCTTCGTGTTCTCTTTGAATCGGTAAATATCCTTTGAAGGATGTCATTCCTTAAAGTTCATGACAAAGTCGTTCCAGTCCTTCTCCCACTTTGCAAGGAGCGCCTCGGTCTCATCCTGCGGGAGGCCGGCGTAATCGATGGCGTTGCGGCACAGCTCTTTGATTTCGGCAACCCCCAGGTTCCAGGAAAGGATCACGGCATAGAAGTCGTCTGTCAGCGGTTCCCGTGACAGGAACAGCCCGTCGTCAGAGCAGATGACAACCGGAATGCCGTATTTCAGGTAAATCTGGGCGGGATGGAGACGGAGATCGCTGACATATCCAAGGCGGTAATTGCTGATGGGAGCGGTTTCGACAGCAATGCCTTTCTCCCTGAATTTTTCCATCAGTTTCGGGAAACGGAAAAGATTGATTCCGTGCCCGATGCGCGAGGCTCCGAAAAGATAGGCGTCGATGACTTCCTCGTTGTCATACCGGAGGTTCTCGCCGGCATGCAGGAAAAGCTTCAGGCCGCTCTCCTTCACTTCGTCGGAAATGAAGAAAGCTGGATATCCCGAACTGATTCATACACGCCGTAAAGCCTGACTGACAACGCTCCGGGGCACACAGCCCCGGAGCGTTTGTATTCTGCAGCCGGAACGAAAACAACCGTTCCTCCGTTCCGTTTTGCCTGAACGGCCCCTGTTGTTACGGAGCGGTCTTCAGGAACTCAATATACTGCTCCAGCAGTTCCTTGTTCTGCTTCATCAGGTACTGGACGTACAGCCTGACAGCGGACTTCTTCTCGCCATCCAGTTCGGCGAATCCCTTCAGGTCTCCGAGGCTCACGGAGATGTTCATCTTTTCAAAGAGTTCATCATCCTTATCAGCCAGGAACTCACAAAGGTAAACTTTACCGTCAGCCACGGACATAGTCAGAATCACATTCGTTTTCTGTTCGCCGACGGAAAGGGTGTACAGCCATGTACGCTGTCCGTTTTCCAGGTGGGCTTTTTCAACAAGCATCTCGGCGAAGATATCCATCTTTTCCAAATCCAGCACGCCCTGCTTGGCGTTATTCAGCATATCGCCGGTGAACTTCTCCGCTTTGGACGCGTCCGAGCCTTCGGGAATCAAAAGTTCCTGGATGGCGGCGACCAGCGTTCCCTTCCGGAAAAAGAATCTGGCGGTCAGGGGCATTTTCTGATCGCCTTCTTCCGCGTTGAACGTGAAGACCGTGATCGGCGTACCGGATTTCAGGGCGTAGTTTTCTTCAACAGGTTCCTTGCTGTAGCTGTAATAACCGCTCCAGCCTGATTTGAAGTACTCAAACACCAAGTCCGGATTGGCTCCGAAGTAAAGGTTCGGGAATTCGGAGGGATCCTTCGCGGACTGCGGCGGCGGTCCCGGAGGTGTATCGTCCGCCATGGCGAAGGCCGCGGGCAGGAACAGGCAAAGAACCAAAAGTACGCAAAGAAATCTCTTCATGAAAATTGTCCTCCTTTTTGATTTTTGGGTCTTGCAAATTATACCATATTTTCCCGCTCCTGTCACAGCTTATCTGTTGTTCGTCCGGAGGCATATCCCGGAATGAAAACAAAAGACAGGGGAGCGAGTCTCCCCTGTCTTTTGGGTCTGTCAGGTTATGGGAGGCAGGCCCGCAGGACGGCGAGATCTGCTGCAGTGAACACGAAGGTGAATCGTTCGCTTCCTATGATGAGGGTAAAATCTCCTTTTTCGTTGATCGGCATTTCTAAGCCGTCCGGTCCGATTAAGTACAGGGTGCCGTCAGAGTATAAAGTGATCTTGCCTGTGTAAGTGTTGCGTCCTTTCAATAATTGGGCTGTAAAAGTGCCGCCGCGGAAAAAATTCAGCTGTACGCTTCCGGTGATGTCGGTTGCCGAGAGGAGAGGCCGGACAACATGAACGGCAATCTCCGCAGGTTTGTTGATAGAATTATTCATCGGCTGCGGTTCCGGCTGGGGTTCAGGTTCGGGATTGGGTTCGGGTGCGGGTGCGGGTGCGGGTTCAGGTTCCGGTGCGGGTGCGGGTTCCGGTTGGGGTTCGGGCTTGGGTTCGGGCTTGGGTTCAGGTTCCGGTGCGGGTGCGGGTTCCGGTTGGGGTTCGGGCTTGGGTTCGGGCTTGGGTTCGGGTTCAGGTTCAGGTGCGGGTGCGGGTTCAGGTTCAGGTGCGGGTTCGGGTTCAGGTTCCGGCTGGGGTTCCGGATTGGGTTCCGGATTGGGTTCCGGATTGGGTTCCGGCTGGGGTTCGGGTTCCGGCTTGGGTTCCGGAACGGGTACGGGCTGGGGTTCCGGATCGGGCTGCGGCAGCGGCAGCGGCTGGGGTTCCGGTTCCGGCTCAATATAATCCTTCAGGATTACGGAGAAGAGCACGCCGCCGCCGCGCGGAACGATCATGAAATAGTTGCCGTAGCTGTCCTGGATCAGTTTTGAATGGGCCTGGTGGTCGCCGTATACCTCGTCGATCATTAGGCCTGCGGGAACGTCGATCTTCAGGACAATGATGTCGCCTTCATTGGCAACGTTGCGGCCCTGGTAATCCCTGGTGCCGTCGGTGTGGATGATGCCCTCCTGGCTTGGGTCAATCCGGATGATATACTGGATGGCTTTTTCAGCTTCCCGGTCGGCAACAAGCTTCTTTTTGCCCGTGGTTTCGTTAAATGTCTCACGCTTGACGTAATCGCCGTCCCTATCCGCCGTCATTTCCCATACGGTCAGGGTCAGCTTATCGCCGAGGACCGTGTCGTCGTCTTTGAGCACAATGCTGGTGCCGCCGTCGGTGACCACAGAGCCATCGATGATCAGGTCGGTCTTTTCTTCTCCGCCGGCGGTCAGTTCAACGCCGTTGCCGTCGCTGATGACGTCGCGGCCGATGACCACCTTGGTCGTGCCTTCGTTGGCCACGGTGACGCAGTCGTAAACATTGCCTTCCCCGTCATAGTACAGCGCGGTGCCGTCTGTCTGTTCCGCTTCAAATACTTCCACGGCTTTGCCGTCGATGATCTGGTCGCCCAGGGAAATGCCGTTCAGATTCCCGGGGTTGACTTTTTCCGCGCTGCCGGCGGCAAATTCTTCATGGGCGTGCCGGTTGAGAACGATGCCGGTGTTGCTGGCGCCGCCTTTGACCACTACATCATCCGCGACATGGATGTTGATGTCGCCTTCCAGGGTGTCCACGATGATACCGGCGGCGGTATGGTCGCCTTCCTCATTGGCGTCCAGGGAGGTTACCTTCACGCTGCCGCCGATGATGATATTGGTTTCATTGAATTTGTTGTCGCTCCGGACGCTGATGCCCGTCAGCTCTTTGGATTCGCCTGTGACAATCACGTCTTCGCCCACATTCACGTTTGTCACGTCTTTGCCGCCGTAGTCTTTGCGCTCCGCGGCGTAGATTTTCTGGGTTTCCGGTTTGTATTCCTCACCGTTTATTTCATAATCTGCTGTATACTCATCGTTTCCGTAGCTGACCGAGATACTTGATGCGTCGCCATACGGCAGGGCCCAGGAGTCAATGGCGGGCTGATCCGGTTTGTCGTCCTTGCGGAGGGGGATCGTTTCATCCGTGTAAACGTCTGTTTTGTATTCGTAGAGAATGTCGTCGTTGTAATATTCGTTGTCCTCGTTGATCGTGCTCCTGTGATCGAGGATGAACTGCATTTCATCCTCTGCGGGGTTGGGGATCAGCTCGTACTCCGTCCCGCTGCGCCCTGCCGGCAGATCCTCCACGCTGTCAAACGTGCCGGCTTCAACCCATTCAAGGTCGCCGGTATTGTTCACGGCAATGCCGGTTCCGCCTTCGGAGGTGATGCTTCCCTGAACATCAACATTGATTTCTGAATTGTTGTTCCGGATCGTCAGGGCGTCTTCCCCGGCGGTAATGTCTTTTTCAATTGAGATGTTGTATTCGCCTTCAGGGCCGGAGCCGATGTTTACATTGCCGATGACGCTGGTGGTCTCCAGGCTGACGGTGACGCCGTCCTCGTGACCGGAGTCTTCGGTCATCAGCTCAACCCGGCCGTAGATGTTTCCGTCTACATCGATTTTTGCGGCCGCGCCGTCCTGGATCAGGGCGTCGATGCCGCTGTGACTGAAATCACTGTCATCGGGGTCGCCGAGATTGCCGCCTTTCAGGGTGAGCTGAGCCAGGCTGCCTTCGCCGCTGGAGGACAGCTCGGCGCAGCCGCTGAGGCCCTGTCAATCGTGAGGACCGCCGTACCGCCGTCCGCTGCGCTGATCTTCACGTCGCCGTCAGCCTCGCTGAGCACTGTAACGGTGGTGCTGCTGCCTTCACCCGCGGAGGAGGCGTTCACAAGGGTGTGTTCGGCGTAGCTGCTTTCACTGTCTTCACCGGCAATGACCTGTCCCTGAGCCGTCACCGCGGTCTGGCCGCCGGAAACGGATTCTGCCAGGATACCTGTGGGATTGCCGGGCGCAGCGGAACCGGACGTTTCAGCGATAGCCATGCCCGTCAGGGTAACGTCGGATGTGCCTTCGTTTTTGGCATAGACATGAAGGGCGACGGGTTCGGAACAATCGCCGGACTCTTCGTTGTAAATGACGTGAATATAGATGTTTTCCACATCATATTTCATTGAGGATCCGTCCGTGGTGGCGCCGAGCGTCACGGCAGACTGCTGCGGTCCCGCTTCTTTACCGTCGTTTTCTATATAGATCCAGTTGTCCGCCTGCCCGGTGATGTTGCTGTTATCAGCATTCGCCTCCAGCTCTACAGGCTCTGCGCTCGTGACCGGGGTGTAATCCCTTTCCGGAGCCCCTTCCGGTCCTTCTGTTCCGCCTTCTTCCGCGAAAACAGGAATGCCGATGCTGCCTGTCAGGAGCGACAGGGAAAGAACCAGTGCGGGGAAGATCCGATAAAGCTTTTTCATACACTACCTCCCTGGGATGATCTGATGCTGCGGTAACGATTATTCTCCATCTGTTTTCCCGGTCTTTTCCATGAATCTTTTATTCTTGTTCATCCTCTCCCGGGAGGAATCCATTTAAATAATAAATTCAAGCTGTGATTCCGTCAATATGTATAATCCGCACATCAGACGAATCCTGGCAAAAGGGGAAGGCGACAGGATGATCAATCCGATCGGAGAAGCGCAGCGCCTGGAAATGCGGCAGGCGGCGTCCCTCTATACGGATCCGGAAGGAAAAGGCCCGGAGGTGGAGTGCCATTGAGGACCGTCCGTTGTGTCCAGCGGAACGGAAAAGGCCGTACCGGATGGCATTATTTCAGATTGTGGATCATTTCCACCAGCGCTTCCCTGTCATAGAAGGATTCGTTATTGTTCAGCCGTACATGGGGCCGGACGCCAATGTCGGCGCCGTAAAGCGAGCCGTTTTTAAAGGTTGTAATCTGCAGCGGGCCGGACATCTGGAAGATCGTTCCGGAAGCCGTCGTGAGGGGGAGAACCACGTTGGATCCGCCGCCCGTGGGCTGGCCGATCAGCGTGATCCCGCCGGCCTGATCAAAGATGGCGGGCACCAGATTGCCGCAGGAGAAGGACGTCGGGGAAATGAGGCAGTACAGATTATACTGGCCGGAAACCGTATCCCCGGGATCGAACATATCGGAACCGCCTTCCGGATTGCTCAGCGCGATACCGTTCAGGTTCAGGTCCGTGCGGTAGCTGGCGATGGTTTCCGCGCCTGTCATCGTATCGCGCAGGGAAAATCTTGCCTCTCCCGTAAACCAGGAAGCCACAGCAATGGCTGCGTCTGAATCGCCGCCGGTGTTCGCGGAAAGATCGAGCACGATATTCCGGACCGGGCTGCCTTCCCGGCGCACCATCCGGTTGGCGTGGATGATCAGATCGATGGTATCCTGCGGATCGTCAAAATTCTCCTGTTCATAATACTCCGCCGGCTTCCGCTTGACGGTAAAGTTGTCGAAGGTCACGAAAGCGGTATCGCCGATTTCCTCATAGCCGGGAACTCCGTCCGGGTATACGGCATTCCGGAAATCGATCCGGTGGGACCCGCCTGAGGATCTGTTGTAGGTGGACGCGCCCGCGTTCGCCAGCAGGACGAATGTTGTCAGTTCTTTGGGCACTCCGCAGCGCCAGCTGTTCCTGTTGATGCTGGAATGCCCGTCGTCAAAGAACTGCACCAGAATCCCGGCCAGCGCGGCGTCGAACTCGATGCAGTCCGTCCCGGTCAGCTGCGCGTACAGGCCCGTGTCCAGCGCCAGGAAATCACCGAAGTTATCAATGTTGTGCTCCGCTTTCAGGCCGTAGAAATAATCCATGACGAAGCAGAGCTCACGGAAATTGAACAGGGCGTATTCCGGGCTTATGTCGGCCGGCTTCGCTTCGTAAGCCTGCTCCATGAGTGTGCCCCCGTAAACGTCCGCGATGACCTTTTCGCCGTTGAACACACACTGGACGTACAGGAGGCCGAAAAACACGTCGCACACCGTCTGCAGGGGAAGATAGCACTCGTCTCCCCGGCTGACAATGTCAATCCGGTATTTCCCCAGGTCCATGGTGACGGGCCTTCCGTTCCGGTTGTAGATTTTATTCGACGCTACAAACAGGGAATGCTCCGCCGCCGGATCCTCCGCCGCCGCGAGGCCGGCGGTTCCTAGCATCTGCAGCGCCGTGAGATCCTTACCGTCCCTGCACGCGTACATCAATTCCTTCACGAGTTCGGAATAGTCGAAAGTCGTCTTCAGATCCGGAAGATCCGCCACGGTCACCAGTGCGCTGGTGCCGGGCCTGCGGATGAAGGAATTGTAATTCGTGAAGGTCATGGTGCTGTCGCCGGGCTCGATGATCCAGGTGCTTTCGTTGTCGGGGCGGCTGACGATGAAAACGCTGCTGCCGTCCGACTGACCGGCCGTCCGAAGCTCAAGGGAAATCAGCTGGTCCGGGTCACACTTCAGCACGGTATTGAATACTTCAGACAGGACGGGAATAAATTCCGTCAGCGCCACATAGGGCACTTCGCCGCCGTTCATGAAATACAGATTCATTTCGCCGGACGAAGGCTCCGCGCCTTCCGCGAAACAATACAGAAAGGGAAAGATTTTCTTTTCGACGGCGTCATCGGCCGTCCCGCCGGCTTCCGCAAAGACTGCCGGACAGGCCAGGATCAGCGCAAGCATTAAACAGATCAGCGAAATCAGATGCTTTTTCATTGCGTGTCCTCCTTATTTCGGGTTATAAACCGAATGTGCAGATATCATATCTCTGTCTTTTCCGATTGTCTATTATTTTTTCTCAGGGGTCCCTTTTTTCCTATGATCTTGGCAATTGTTTATGACAATTTGGTATGATACGCCTGTAGTACTTGGTTTTACTTCATTCTTGGCTTTAACTAAATGCCATTGGGGTACAACCCTTCGTTCCCTTTTTTTGTCTGAATTTTTATTCAGCATACAACTAACTAAAGCTAACAAATAAAAACTACATCAGCCGGTCCGCGGCGAACCGCGTCATTGCGCCTCTGTACTGTGTCAGCGCCAGGGCCACATCGCTGTAGTCCAGCCCGGTCAGCTTCTCGTTCCCGTCCGGATCGGTGACCATCTCCGGTTCCTCCAGTTTCTCCAGGAACCGGGCGTACACTTCATCTTTCATGATCTCCCGCAGCGGCTCCAGCACCTTGTTGATCTGCCGCTTCTTGTATGCGTTCACAACATAGTGCGGGCTTCTGTGCGCCATGATCTGGAATTCATAGTACAGCTGCTCGAACAGACTGTTCAGCATCCTGTATTCGCCCCGGATCTTTTCATAGTCCCGGGCTTTCACCAGCTCTTCATTGCTCATGATCTCCTCCCCGTTTGCAAAGAACTGTTCATAGTTTTCATTGGGCAGCATCATATCCGGCGCGTTCCGGATCTGCTGCCCGATCATTTTTCGCTGCGGCGTATTGATCTGCAGTGCCGGGTTGTAGGTCCTCCCGATTTCGTACAGGACATAAACCCGGTCTCCCCTTTCCCGCAGTGTGATCTTCCCGGGAACATCCGGAATCTTCACCGGTTTACTGATATAGGACATCTCTCTTTCCTCCACATTTTTAAGTGCACCAAAAATCGCCGCGAACGTTGATTCTTCTTGCTTTCAGCGATTTTGAGTGCACCAGAATTTAAGGTGCCAACGCCATTTTTACCAGATATATTTGTCCAGCCGCCGGCAGACTGCCGCCGCGCTGTCCGGCGCGTCGTCATGTTCCGCCTGCTCCGTGTAGTCCATGATCTGGTTGATATATTCCGGATCCGTCCCCCGCACGAACACGATGTTCGGCCACCATTTCCGCAGGAACGAGGCGATTTTGATCACCTTGTTCTGGTTCTCCGTGTAGCATTTCCCGTAGTATCCCCTTCGCCGTATTTCTTTTCCTAGGAATCCTTTGTCCCCGTTGTCCTCGCAGTACAGCGGCCAGCACTGCATCCGCTCCGCCTCCGCGATGATCTGGTCCAGCACGTTGTCCACCTGCTTGTGCCAGATCCGCCCGTACAGGTAGATCGTGTCGTCCTCCCGTTTGCCGCAGGTAAAGGCGGTGTAGTCCTCCCCGCCGTAGGCGGCGTCCACATGGGAGATGCCGTTGCGCAGCACCATCATATTGTCCGTGAATACCGGCGGCGTGATGAAGAAAGCGTTCTCTGATGCGATATGCTTCAGTTCGTAGTTCGCCGCGAACATGCTCGGGGACATGGAGGCCCGCAGTGTATCCAGCTGTTCGTTGCTCAGCAGTCCCGTCACGTAGCAGTCGTACCGGTGGATGTTCGTCATCCGGCAGAATACGTCGTCCTTGTGCCATGGGGTTCCCAGGTTGATGATCCGTCCGCCCCGGTTCCGGATATTCTGCAGTTCGTCGTACTGGGCGATCGTGTGCTGCCGCTCCGCCCGGGAGATCCGGTCATCCACATTGCAAATATCGTCCGTGATCACGTAGTAGGCATGCTTTCCTGTGATGGAGGTACGCATTCCGAATCCCTGCAGCTGGTAGCTGCCCATCGGGGATTTCCAGAGATTTGTTGAGATATGGTCCAGCGATTCCGCTGTGATCGTCAGCTCTTTCTTGTAAATAGAGTGTGTAATCGCCTGGAACACCGGATGCCGCAGGATCTTGGATACCATCGTCATCATTTCGGTCACGTTGCTGTCCGTTTTCCGCATGAAGATCGTGTTCCGTTTCGGATACAGCACCATCAGCAGCGCGATGGCCACCGCCAGGCAGGAGCTTTTGAAGGCTCCGCGGTGGGCCTGAAGGGTATAGTCCTCCTCGCCGAAAACCATCTGCCGGATCCATTCCCCGTGCAGCGGTTTCAGGTCCGTAAACCCGACGGCAACGCCGATCTTCTCCGGGTGTTCCAGCAGCAGCCGGATGTCCGACGCTTTTATGCCGGAATCCTTACGGTTTGACATCTTTCCGTATCCCTTCCGCAATCGCCGCGATCATATTTTCCGCCTCTTCCAGTGCGCCCGCCGGATCCTCCAGCCGGATGGTCGCCTCCGGTTTACCCATCAGCCGGTCCAGCATGATTTCGTAGATCCTTACCTTCACCGCCGCCGGCGTGGCCGGCGCGTGCAGCGTGTTGATCATATCCTCGATGACTTCCGGCGCGGCTTCCTCCAGCCGTTTCCGGATCTGGAGAACGAGTTCCATTTTGTTGTTATTGCTGTTGTCCATTTCCATCCCCGCCTTCTTCATCACTCAGTTTTGTCCATATCGCATACTTCTCGCCCAGCGCCCGCAGTTCAGCCCGCGCTTCGCTCCGGGTGATGAGTCCCGCCTCGTAGGTATCCTCCACCGTGGCGCTGAATTTCATCGCGACGTCCCCCACCTGTTCCGGCGTCATGGTCGTCAGCGGATTGAATACGAATCCGAGATCTTCCGGCAGATATCCCCAGCAGGAGATCACCATCACCGGCAGCAGCCGCTCCAGCGCCGGCCGTAGCATGCGCTCCTGCAGTCCGGAGATCATCTCGCAGTAGTTCCGCATGTCCGATTCCCCTGTCGCGTTCATCCCCGCCGGCGACCGCCCGAACAGTTTGGTCACGGGGATCTCCGCCGCTCCCGATACGTTCAGCATCGCGACTTCGTGGATGTCTTTCAGCCCGTCGAAGGAATAGGCCTGCCGTTCCATTGAGTCTTCCGGGCCCAGCAGCAGCGTCCCGTGGGAGGTCATCAGGTAGCCCATCTCCGCGATCACTGCATCGATCCGCGCCTTTGTCTCTTCCGTTCCCAGTGAATACAGTTCCCCCAGGTTCCCCAGCTTCATCGTGGAGATGCTGGCCTTGTTCGTCAGTTCGGAGATGCTCGCCGTAATGGTTTCGTACTGGAGCACCGAAGCCCACATATGCTCCAGTTCCGATGCGCCCCAGTATTCTTCTTCAATCATTTCCATCCGGGGAAGCTCCCGGCTCACAAACCGCAGCACCCGGGAATGATGGATTTTCAGTGTGACGGCTTTATCCGAATTCATGTCCACCGTGTAATATTCCGGCAGCCCGTAATCCGGATCGTCCAGATTGCACACCAGCTCCGTTGAAGGAGTCACGCCCGTAGCCCGGTCCAGCACCAGCAGCCCCTGGAAGCAGTCCGGCGGCAGCGCGTCCAGATCCAGCGGCTGGTCCAGCTTCTCGTTCTCCCCGCGGATGATCATTAGCGCCAGGGATCCTCCGTACAGCCGGGCCCAGCGGATCGCGTCCGTCAGTTCCTGCTTCACGCTGTGCCGGGCTTCCAGTTTCCGCAGCTCCGCCATGTCCTCCGGGTCGAAGTCTGCCGTCAGCGCATACCATGCCCGGGTCATGTCCTCCGCCGGCGTGTCGATGATCCGGGATACCAGCGAGGAGGTTCTGTATGCCGCTGTCAGCAGGCAAAAGTTTTTCGTCAGGTTCGTTTTGATAAACGTCCCGGCGGAAAAGATCGGCGAAGCCTCCCCGAGAAAAGCCAGCGGGTTGGAGTATGCGTCCGCGCCGTTCAGCTTCTGCCCCAGCCTGTTGATGCACAGCCGCTGGGCCAGCTCCTTCTCGATCTCCGCCGGATCCGGCTTCGCCTTTTCCGCAGTCACCTTCGCCCTGGGCATATTCCTCTGCTGTCTCTTTTTCATCCTGATTTCCTTTCAAACAAATTCGCACAACACGCACACGCACAAGGGGACGGTCCTTTTGTGTTTTCTCCCTGAAATGATTACTTTTCTTCCGCTTCCGGCAAGCCCGTCAGTGCCAGCAGGATCGCAGTCACAAATCCGAATCCGCCGGCGCTCAGCGCCGCCAGCCAGTTCACGTCTCCCAGGACCACCGCCCCGGTGCCAATATAGGCCAGCGCAGCCTCCGCGAAGGTGCGGACGGCGCGGATCAGGGCGGCTTTCGCCCAGGATTTCCAATTGGTTTTCATAAAAATCGCACTCCTTTCACTCAAGCGGCAGCGCAAAGAATTTCTGCCGCACATCATCCATGACGCCATTCCCTCCCAGGGAGTGGTACTGGACATACATGTTCTCAAAGTTCTGCCGGTCGTCCGAAGTGGCATATCCCTGCCGCCTGCAGTACTGAAAACACTGCAGCAGCCGGTCCCGAAGGATCGCCTGCATGCCGTTCTTCAGCGCCCGGTTCTGCAGAATCTGCACACGGATAAACCCAACAAGCGCAACCAGCATTCCGGGAACCCCCAGAATCGTCAGCCAGTTATAAACCGTCATACGCCATCATCCTTTCTCATTCGGACAGAGTTTTGCCCAGGTCAGAGGACCCACAATGCCATCAACTTTCAGTCCTTCCGCTTTCTGAAACGACTTCACGGCTGCCAGCGTCTGCTTGCCAAAGTCACCGTCCGCTCCCCATTTCCCAAGGTCATAGCCTTTGGAAATGAGGATTGCCTGCATCTCCTTCACAGCCTCCCCCTTGCTGCCTTTCTTCAGCGTAGGCTTCGGCACCGGGATGACCGGAACATCCGGAATCACAGATCCGTCATACAGGCCAACCGGAATGCCGAAATGCGTCCAGCTCTTTTTGCTGAGGTTCCCTGTGCAGACTTCTCCGGAGCAGTGGATAATCTTCCCTCCGCCGATGTGCATTCCGGTATGCTGCATCTTGTTGCCGCTTTGCTGGAATACACAGGCTACCAGGTTTTCCGGAAGATCTTTCTTTTCTCCCTTTACCGCCCAGTTGGAATTATCTTTCCACTGGCTTGTAGCGCCTCCGCCCATGAGGGAAATCCCGACCTGCTTCAGCAGCCACCGGGTAAATCCCCGGCAGTCGAAGAAACGGGTCTTTCCACCCGGGTACCATTTGCAGCCGGAACAGGATCCCTTCGATCCGTTCAGCACCTGGCACTTCTTCACAATCACTGCAGATTCCGCCTCTGGACAGGAGGATCGGTTCGCATAGCTCTTCCGGTTGTTCGGTGTACAGTACTGTCCGTAACCGCCCCACACATACGGCCATCCCATACAGGCTTCCGCTGCTTTGCAGATGATTTCTGCTTTGGAAAGCCCTTCCGCTTTCCACTGGGCGATCAGGCTATCCACCTCAGTGTATGTCTTCATCTTCATCCCTCCCTAACTTTTCCAGTTCACGGTCTTCCAGAATGAAAACCGCAGCTACTAACGCTCCGAAAAGCGCCCCAAACAAAAAGGCCATTACGGCCCAAAACCAGAGCATGTTTTCATTTCTCCTTTACACACTGATGGATTTCACTCCCATTGGGATTGGCAGCAGTTCCTTTGCAGGCATGGGCAATCCCGGTGCATGAACATTCACTGTGCCATCACAATTGTCATTCAGTGTTTCTCCCGTCTCGAGATATTCCGACACCGTTGCATTCGTCCCGTCCCAGGTGTTTCTTTTCAGTTTCCGCAGCAGTACCGTCCGGTAGGTTGCATCTGACCAGCCAGCCTGCCGCGGAATCCCGAAGGATTCCCCGATGGCATCCAGCTGGATGCCCACAGCCGATCCAACAGAAAACCCCGGCGCAATGTTCTTCGCCAGGGTGATCAGGTCCGTGGCCTGCCGCAGCACTGCTGCGGCCAGGGCCATGAACTTTGGTTTCTCCTGTATATAACCAGGAAATAAGCTGAGATAATCCATATTGCTCCTCATGAATTGATCTGTATCGTAATATTATCCGTCGAGTTGATGATCCATTTTCCATTCCAGACAGAGTTCAGCTTCTCCCGTTCCTCGATCTGGGAAGTACTGGTGATGTTCAGGTCCGAAATGGCAAAGGTGGACGCCAAACTTCCAGCCGCTTGGTACAGCCTGCCATACAGCTGGGGCACATTCAGGTCTTCCCCGATATCCATTTCCGCGTTGACACAGTTCATGAGGTCTGTCCGGATTGCATTCTCAACCGCCGTCCTGTCGAAGCCGGTGTAGGCACGAAGAACAACATGAACAATCAGGAACTGCTGTACCGGCCGGGAGAACTTCACGGTGTGCTGATTCCCCTGAGAATCTGTAACTGTTCGGCTCACGGATCCATATGTTCCGATGCCCGGTGGTTTCTTCGCCCAGATGGCGTTAGCGATCAGGCCGGCATTTCCGTTGTTGACATAGGCAGCAATATTATGTGCCGGAATCCCGTCCACTGTGCTGTTTTCATCATTCACGCGGATCAATATCTGGGTCACATTCGGGACTTTGCGGATCTCTGCTTCCATGGCATCCACTGTGCAGCATCCCAAGGAAGCCAAAGCCTTCTTCACCCTGGCCCGAGCTTCAGCGTCCGTCTCCCCCGGCAGCCGGGAAAGTCCATAGGTCGGCAGGAGCAAATCCAAGGCCTGCCCGGAAGCATATTCCGGATTCCGGCTGTTATACCCGGCCACCATGAAGGCAGATGCATCGTCCAGGGCCTTTGCAAAAACGGATAGAAGCTGGTAATCCGGCACCGCCGGATTCAGTTCCGCGTCCAGACCGAAGATGGAACGGTAAGCGGAACACAGATCCTGCAGCCGGTCCTCATACGTTGGCATGTGAATACCAGAGGCATCAATATACGGTGGAAAATACGACATTGGCTTTTCCCTCCTTGGTCAGCACATCGCAGGAATAGGAGAATTCCCGACCAGCGATGGAGAAGTGTACATCTTCCACCTCCTGTACCCCGGAAGTTTCCCGGATGTAGGAAGTGATCATTGAAGCCAAAGCAGAGCCGGAGTCCTCAGTTAGTCGGGAAGTGTTCATCGCTTGCAGGATGGAAAATCCAAAGCCAGTATTCTCCCACCATTCTCCGGCCAGCAGCGAAAGCCGGTATTCCACCAGCCGGGCCACGGCTTCTGGGCCGGAAAGCAGGGCACGGGAAGACAGGACCGGAAGAATATCTCCAGCTGCATCTACAGGACGCAGTATCATGTGGCACCCCCTGTTTTGAATCCGACGAAAGCAAACCCATCCGACAAAGCATGTTTCCTGGCGGACCGAGGTTCCTGCGGAACTCCTGTATCGAACCAGGCATCAATATCGATATCTGCAAATATCACCAGGCAGGCATCCCCGGGATGCACTTCAAACGGTACCGGCATGAATACCGGCACATCTCCAAGCAGTGGAAACGTCATGGATCCCACCTTCACCGCCGGCTGTATTACCGCTGTCTGGCGCTCCGCGTCAAAGGAAACCACTGTCCCCGGCAGGGCGCAGTGCAGGGAGGCGAAGATTTCCTTCTTCAGCGCTTCCCGCTCGTCCGGGGAAAGATATGTTTTGTCAGGCATGAAATTACCTCCTCCGTGACGCGTCCGCCCACGGTAAATTGGACACTCGAAAAGCAGGCAGAAGGAAACAAGCCGGTTGTGTCGAATAGAATCAATACTGAACAGGAAAACAGAAAAGAAAGGAGAGGCCATGAAAGAAAAGAACCTGGCCAGAGCGCAGAAAAATACTGCCGCAACTGGCAAAGCCATGAACAATCTGCAGAAGATTGATGGGGCAAACGAACCGGACTTGGATGCAATGAGCAAAGTATCAGGCGGCTATCCTTTGTTTCGTTCTTTCCCTTCGTCTGAAGAAGAAAAGAAAAAGAGCAAACGTCCGTAAAAACTATACACAACGAATTTCACTGACGCAGCTGGATCACCAGCTGCGTTTTCCAGTCTTCGTAAGATGTATCAGCTTCCACCATCCGTTCCAGGATCAGGCCCTGCCAGTGTTCCCCGTCCGCTTCCAGCGTCATTTCTTCTCCCGGTTGGAATCCTGTCACACTTGTCGACAGGATCATTTTCTTTCCGCCGGCGGCAATCATTGGGGCGTCCGTCAGGTCGGTTTTAGTCAGGTGCAATGTTGGTTCCAGTGACTCCGCCGGAACGATGCACAGCCCCGCCGGTACCAGATAACCTTTTGCTCCGGCAGCCGTCAGCGCCATGGCAATGCAGTCCGCCGCCCGGCCGCAAAAAGCCTGGGCACGGCTGAATACCGGATCTGCTCCCGGGAATGACAGCAGCTGGATCCCGGTTCCGGACGCATCCAGCATCAGCCGTACCGTTTCGGACACTGTCACTCCAGCCGAAACAGAAAGCGATATCTGTGTCTCCCACAGATCCAGGCCCAGGGAAAAAGCCACTGTAGTAATTGTTCCTTCCTGCACCGTTTCCCGAAATACATCCGACACCTTTCCGAACGCCAGGCAGGAATCATCCCGGTAAACCGAAAGTTCTTTCGTATTCCGTACCCGGAATACGTCCGCTTCCGAAAGATTCCAGCATTGCAGCAGGAATAAGGATGGAAACAATCCAATCTCTGTCTTTCCGGACAAATGAAAACGGCACTCGCCCGCAAAGGCTGTACCGTCAGCAAGGACTGTCAGTTTACGATCCATATGTGTCCTCCGCATCCTCAATCGGCGCAACTGCCCACTGGGCAGCTTGCTTGTTTCGGATGACCTCACAATCGACGAAATTTCTGACACTGTCAGTCGTCGATTGTTCGCCCGAATAATATCCTGAACTCCGTCAGGTTCCCTTCCGCCGGATCCGGTGTAGAGGGATCGTCCGTATTCCGGATCACAAAAAGTGATCCCAACCCCTGGCCGTTCCGCAGATGCCGGAACGGCAGAAAAAGATCATTCACCTGGCCGTAGGAACAGATCAGCGGGATTTGACTGATCAGCAACACTCCGCTGGAATTATCCCACACAGAAATCACCCAAATCTCCGGAGCAGTCAGATACCGAATCTCTATTCGGGCATGAAAAGCAACACCGTCAATCTGCATATCCAGTGTGAAAACCTGCCTGGGATCTTCAGTTAGCGGCAGTATCCAATACATATCATCTCACTCCTGCCCGATCCAGCAGATTCTGCAGCGAAGTTCCGCTGACCGTCTGCACGGTTCCGGTGCTGCCGGTATGCACCGCCGTGCTGGCATTATCTGCAGTCTTTTCCTGCACTGCCGGCGGGACATACTGCACAAAAGTCAACGTGCCTTTCCAACCGGACTGAGAACTCTCGTCTACAGTGGCCACGAATTCTGAAAGCAGCATCGCGCTGTACGTCTTTGCCGGTGTGATCACATTGCACAGTGTCCGGGTTCTCTTAATGGCTTCCATCGCCTGCAGCATCTGATCTGACCAGCCGATCACATGCCCCACATCTGTTTCGATGATGGAAAGAATAATCTTATCCGGCTTATTTCTGGCTCCATTCACGTAATCCGATCCGGAAGCGGATTCAGATTCCGTCTGGATCTTCAGGGAGAATTCATGCTGGATGGATATAACTCCGGAGAAGGTATAAACATACCCATAAGATGGGAGCTGAACAGATACAGAGCTCGTCATCTTATTCGCCTCCCAATGTCCTCAGCAAATACTGTTCCGCCACGTTATAGACAGATCTTCCCACCGCTTCCGGATTGCTCCCGGCAGCAGTAACGTTGATGGATATCGGTGCCTGGATGGTCTTTGAGGAATTGTTCGTCACCGGAGCATTTACAGAAGAGACATTCAGCAGCGATTCCAGGCTGCTCACTGCAGCCTTTGCTCCAGTTTGTGCCACACTTGCCGTTGCAGCACTGGCCGCACTGCCGACAGCGCCGGCTGCATTACCTGTTCCCCCGGATGTTTCGATCTGTACTTTCAGAGGTAACACCGTGGAGGCAAACATACTCTGCAAAGATGACAGCGCATTTCTTCCGGCTGAAACTACTGCAGAACCGTCTGCCGTCAGTTTGAACGCCTTGGTTGCTTCCTTCAGGAAAGCGGCCAGTTCTTTATTCGCCTTTGTGAAATCCAGGGAAATGGGGATATTCATCCCGGCAGGTTCTTCTGTTACACTGGCTTTACCGGAGTTCAGTCCCGGCAGGGAGATTTCATTGAGATCCCGGAAGAAAGCTCGTACAGATTCCCTGGCCCGGTCAAATGCCGCCGCCAGTTTTTCCGCCAGCGTCCGGTTCTCTTCCAGCGCGGCCTGCAGCCGCGCCACGCCGGATTCGTCAATCTCGACACCAAAGGAAGCAAGAAACTCCTGATCAGCCATGAAAACCCTCCCGGAAAGTCAAAAAGTTTGCTTTTCTTAGCCTGCTGTACAGTTTCTTCCGGTTCACCCCCGCCGCTTCTCCGGATCCTCCCGTATCATCCAAAGAATCCTTACACGAACCGGAAAAACGTCAAATACCGCCGTTTCCGGGCTCTCCGTATATACAGGTGAAAGGAGCAATAAAGCTCCCGAATAAAAATAAAAGCAAGGCTACAAGCCAGAAAGAGAGGAACAAACAATGAATAACAATATGATGGAACTCACAATAGACCAGATGGAACGGGCGAACGGCGGATTCAGCCTTAACGGGGCTCTGAAAGGATTCTGCAAGGGCGCCGTCATCGGCGGGGTCCTCGGAGCCATGACCGGCACACCGCAGGGCGCGCTGATCGGAACCGTCGGCGGAGCCACTGTAGGCACGATTGTCGGCGGCATCATGGAGGATTAAGCATATGAATACGAATATGAAAGAACTGAACCTGGACGAAATGGAACAGGTAAACGGCGGCTTCATCACCCTCCTTTGCGCGCTCGGAGTGGTTGCTGTCGGCACCGGTCTGGCATGCATCGCCGCATACGCCACAAAAGACTCCGATAAACAAATGAAAAGATGCCCAAAGCCTGGATTCTAATCCTTTATTCTCCTCATCCTTGCCGCGCAGTATCCTCTGCGCGGTTTTCGTTTTCCCTCTGCACCCGGATCAGTTCCGTGATATCCAGCAGATCATCCAGAGTATAAGTTCCGTCCCAGAGTTCATGCTGTTTCCACATTCCGGTACTTACCGGTAAGAACAAGAATTCATCCACATTCGGGCATTCGGCAATCAGGAACCCGGGATCATGGGCAGGGAGGTTGAGCCTCCCTCGCCGAAAAAACCTTCCAGCGTCCAGACGACTTCCTCCATCGTCAGCTTCAGGCAGATCCCCGGCTCATACTGCAGCTCCGGGTAGCTCCACTCTCCCTGGGTCATCACCGGATACCACCCGGCCGGAAGCTGCACTTCGATATGTTGCAGGCAGGTGGTCATGAGGGACCGGAGATCCGCATCCGACAGTGCGGAGAGCAGATCCGCCGCTGCTCCTCCTTCCGGCAGGCGGGTCATCAGCCGCAGCAGGGTCACCCCTGAAAAGGCATCCAGCTTCGTCAGCCGAAAATCCATGTTCTTTCCATTCAGCGGAACGGAAAGGGTTTTTGTGATTTCTCTCATTTTTTACTGCTCCGTAATGGTCGTAGCCAGCAGGGTGATGATCCGGTTTGTAGCTGTCCGGTCAAAGACCCGGTCCGGCATCTTCTGTATTGTTACGCCGGTGCAGGTTACCGTGAAGCCACCAGCAAGATCCTGTATGGTCAGGACTCCGAGTGCGATCCGGGATGGATCGCACTTTTTCTGCCAACCGATCCAGTGCACGAAGAATTCGTCCAGCTGTCCGTTCTGCGGGATCTCCATCGTTATGGTTCCGTTGGTGGATGTCAGTTTGTTTACGACCACATATCCATCCGCCGTCATAGTATGGCTTGTCAGATCCCCGGCGGAAGAGATGGTAATCTTTCCATGCCCGCACTGGTGTATATGCGCCCTGCCGACATCCGGATGACCCAGTTCCACCTTACAGTCTGTGATGGAATACACGTTATAGGCCATATTTCTGCCTCCTTTATACGCTTACATTCACCGAGATGACCACAGATTCCAGGCTCCCTGCCAACGTGAGCGCTGCCTGGATCGGCATTGCTTTGTGCGCGTCCCGGTCCGCATCCGACTGGTTATCATAGCTGTCCGCCCAGAGCAGGAAGCCGTTCTCGATATAGTCCCCGACAGAGATCCTGCCCACTGCGGAACCGCGCCACGCAGCCGTGGCCAGGATGCCGCGGGCGGTATAACCCGCGAGGATCGAAGAGAATGCATTGATAAACTGTGCAGATGCATCATCCGTCTGGGGCAGTTTATCCGGATTATCCGCCAGGAGGGCCACTGCTGCGTTCTGCAGGTCCTCCGCGATCATATCGAGATAAAGAACTTCGTCATACCGATATCCGGAAGGCGTGCTTCCCTTCTCCAGCAGGGTATGCGTTTTTCCTCTTGTCACATACACATTCCCGCCCAGGGCTTCAATGGCATCCACCTGCGCCTGGGTCAGATCACTCGGCTGCATACCGCCCACCGGCTTATAACACAGGGCGAAGGACGATGCGGCATGCGCCGCCTGCAGACCCATGGCCGTACCCATCACGGCACCGGCATCCGATACTGCGGTGGAGAGCGTAGCGATCACCCGCCGGGAGGAAGCGCTGTGCAGCTGGTCCAGCAGGGAGCCGGAAGCCACTGCGGCAGATGCGGTCCCGGTAATCGCATGGAAAAGCATCAGAGGCTTATCCAGCCCGGCAATGTGGGTATTCAATGCCAGGACCTCCGCGTCCGTCCGGGTATCCGCCAGGGCGATGCCGTAGAAATCCTCCGTCTTCTCCAGGAGGGCGTCCAGCGCCTGTACTGGGGATTCCGAATTTGGGTAGCACGAAACCAGCAGTCTTCCGGGCACCGGCGAGGCTGCAAAGTATTTCTGCGCTGCCTTGTAAGGCTCCGAGGAGGCCGGGAAGCCGTCCGCGATCATACCGGCAGCCGCCTCCGCGGAGTTGGCATACGACCGGAGGCGCTTGGCTGCGGTATAGGAAGCATCCTTCACCAGCAGCGCGCCGGTATCAAAGGACGTAGGCTGTGAGGCGGACCGGACTACATTCACGGCCACCCGGGCAATCGTATTGATGGAAAGCATGCGGAATTTCTCCTTTCAGCAGATTGAATGGAATGATATAATGCAGGTGAAGTGAGTTTATTTTTGAAATTGTTGGCTAAGACAATCGGGATTTGAGTAGAGGATAAAATATAAACCGGCAGTACTGGTTTTATCTGTTGTCTGTATCCTTGTTGTATTTCGAAAGAATTTTGCATTAAAGCTTAAGGAGGTAATTCAATTGAATCTTATCAGGAAAATACTGTGTTTGTTGATATTTGTCTGCTTGTTTGCAGGAGGCGTTGCAGAGCAAAATGCAGATGGTTCTGTTCCTGCCAGGACGCCTGTAATTTCTGAACAGTTTAATAGTTCCTATGCTTCAGAATCATTTAAGAATATGCTGAAGCAGCATCCTGATATTCAGAAATTGATCGAAAAATCGATTGCACAGGCCGCGGAGATTAATCCGGACCGGGAGACAAACCCGGTTCAGTCACTTGATGAAATGTATGGTTTCCTTAACTACACCGTAACATGTATGCCATGGAACATTATGCCAGAGGAACGATACGGCAATTTTGCCACAAAATGTGATCAGAGTATCCTCTATGTTTACTGGCTTTTGGACCAGCCCCTGCAGGAACTGGAAAACAGAGAACTGTTTTATCCTTCAGTGGAATATCTGGAACCGGTATACCGGTGGCTGACGGAATATAATAATACCTGGAGGGATTTTCTGGATTCTGAAGAATCGTGGAAGCAGGAATATCTTGATATGCTTTTGCAGGATCCTTCCTGGAATCTGGATAAAGGCTGGTATGAGTCTCCGGAAAACTGGCACTCTTTCAATGAATTTTTCTCCAGAAAGCTTTCCGGAAATGCGGCACGGCCCATTGCGTCACCGCAGGATGATACGGTAGTGGTTTCACCGGCAGATTCACTTCCACAGGGTCTCTGGAAGATTGACGATAAGGGACTGTTTCATGCTGATCCTATTCTGAGAGAAGACGGCGTTACGATTAAGGACTCCACTTATATTTCTGTCGAGCAGCTCCTGGGAGAAGACGGTGCTGAATATGCAGCCCTGTTTCACGATGGGTATCTGACTCATACCTATCTGAACTATGACGATTATCACAGGTATCATTTTCCTGTTTCCGGCACGGTTGAGGCTGTGTACACGGTCCCGTATGCCAATGCGGTAGGCGGTGTTGTCTATTGGGATGATCAGCGCGGGTTATATGTTCTGGAATCGAATTCCCTTTCCTGGCAGAGTATAGAGACAAGGGGATGCGTCCTGATCAATACCGAATACGGAATGGTTGCTGTGATCCCGGTTGGAATGGGGCAGGTTTCAAGCGTTAATTTCCTGGACAATGTAAAGCCTGGAGCAAAAGTAACAAAGGGAGATGAGCTGGGATATTTCCTGTTTGGCGGTTCAGACTGTGTAATGTTGTTTGAAGGCCGTTCAGGATTCCAGCTTACCGTTCCGGAAGGTGGTACAGGAAGCTACTCTGCTGGTTACGCCCATGTATTTTGCGGGGAGGAATATGGCCGGTTTCAATAACGCTGGCTCAAGTGCCTGAGCACTATCTGTTGAGTGACAAATTCCCGGGATACCTGTTGGCAAGAAATTTCGGAAGCTTATTGCTTCTCACCCCCGCCGGATCACCACCGCCGGGGCGGACGCAACCGCACCCCTTCTTGCGGGGTGCGTTTCTTTTTCCTCCGCCCGCAGGAAAACCGTTAGATCCGCCCGCTGCCGCCAGAGGGAGCCCTCCGGCTCATGCAGCAGCTGCGGCTCCGGCGGATCCGGCACCGGATAGATCCCCGCCTTCCGTAGGATGCTCCGGGGATAGCCGGAGCCGTCCAGATACAGAAAAGCCCGGATCTTCCGGGCGTTTTCCAATGCGTGGGGACCATAGCAGACCACCACAAGCCGCCATGCCGAGAAAGAGGAAACCGACGGCGTATGAGATGCTGATCCCGTATTCGTCGTATTGTACATCACCGGGGGCTCCGGCGCGGAATCCGGCTCGATGGAGTAATAGATCACATCCGTATCCCGAGGCGGCCGCGGCGCATTCTCCGGTTCCTGGTATGCCTCCCGGATCAGGACCGCCGCCGCAGCGGAGGAAGACTGCAGCCCGAAGCAGGCGCAGATGGCGGAAAACAGGATTGTATTCATCTGCTGATTCATGATATAATCCTTTTCAGAAAGAAAAGTGAAAAGAGGATAAAAACATGCGCGAACTCAGTCCGGACGAAATGGACAAGGTAGCCGGCGGCAAAAGACATTTTAAACCTTTTCCGGACAAGCCAGGCTGGATCCAGCACAAAGTTTCCCCGACCGATACCCTGATCAGGATTGCCGACATGTACGATATCAAAGACTGGCGCTTCATCCTGAAATGGAATCCGCACATCGATGACCACACCTGCCTGATCTGCACCGGCGAATACCTCTGGATAAAGAAGTAATCCTTCAAAAAAAGTGAAAAGAGGATGAAATAATCCCGGTCCGCGGAAGCGGGCTTTTTTCATTCCCGCATTTTGACAGCAAGGCACTGATAATACCCGAACATCTCCCAGGACCGCACCCGGACCACCCGCCAGGTTCCCCCGTTCCAGAGGATCCGGTCCGGCACGGTGTAAGTCGCTCCCCCGTCGTTTTCTCCCAGGCTCAGAGCGAAGTCCGTATAGATGGCGATGAACTCTTCGTTCCGCTCCTCTTCCGGCAGCAGCTGGATCATCTCGGGCGTGCCGGGATGGATGCATCCGGATGCCGGCAACGTCTGCGTTGCCGGAACGGAAGTACCGTTCTGCCGGCGGTAGGTGGTCCGCTGAACCGAAAAGGACGTAAAGCCCAGATCCGGGTCGGTAATCGCTTCTGTAATTTGCATAGAAACCTCGGTGTGGTATAATCCTTTTCGGAAAACTTTGTGAGTTTATCTTTGAAGTTACCGGTTCAAGGAGATCAACAGATGAAGCTGAGGAATATGACGGGCATCTATCTATCCTGTAACGGGCAGATGCTTTTACTTTATCGTCAGGGAGGAAGGGTCGTTTCGAATCAATGGATCGCCTCTGCCAGCGGACATTTCGAAAAAGAAGAACTCAATGATCCCAAAGCCTGTGTTCTCCGTGAACTCCGGGAAGAACTTCGTCTCGACGAAGATGATCTGGCCGATATGAAAATGCGATACATCGGATTGCGGAATGTGAACGGTGAGATCAGGCAGAATTATTATTTCTTTGCCAATCTGAAACCCGAACATTATGAGCTTTTCATTTCAAACGAAGGCAAATGCAAATGGGTGGATTATGCAGATATCATGAATTATGATATGCCGCTGACAGCCAAATATGTGATGGATCATTATTTACGGACAGGGCAATATACTGACTGTCTATATAGTGCAGTTGCTGACGGACAAGGTTTTCAGTTTATCGTTTTAGCAGAAACCTGACCACATCTTGGTTAAGAAACCCGGAATATAAATCCCCTACCCCGGCCCGCGAAAGCGGGCTTTTCTCATTCCTCTATTTCATAATCAAAGGCATTGTACAAAGCCCCTGTGTCAAACAGGGGCTTATCAAATCCCTTACCGGGAATATAGACGCCCTTCTTAGCCTTCCGGTTGTAGATCCAGCCGCCGTTGACGGTCGCCGGGCTGTTGGGCGGCGGGATATGGGAATCGATATAGGCCCGGATACCGTCCGCTCCGGCCTGGCCGGCAGCCTCCATTGCGGGCCGGGGATCTTCCCCTTCCCACGCGGCCCGGACAGCATCCTTCATGGCCTCCGCCATCTGCTGCCGGGTCTCCGGCCGTCGGAGCGCCGGAGTGATCACCGGCCGGGATGGAATATGCATCAGGGGTGAGCCGCGCTCCTGCACGGCGAGGATAAAATGAAGCCGGCCTCCCGCTTTTCCGGGCGAACCTCCGGCGACCGCCTGTGGCGGAAGTTTCGCCGAAGGTGAGGTCATCCGAAACAAGCGATCTCCCCGGTGGGGAGTCGCGCCGATTGAGGATGCGGGAAGGCCGACTTTCACCGTTGTGTTCTTCAGTTTTTGCAGGGCCCGGAGACGTTTCTCCAGCATATCCGGGTCATTATGAATAGTGATTCTCATGGAATATACTTCGCAAACCCGTGCATCCGGATCAGGCTGAGCAGTTGCAGACCATAGATGGTCTGCTTCAGGTCCGCCAGACCGGTACTCACGGAAGCCGAGACGGAGGAGGAAGTATTGTAGGATACGGAAACCTCCCCTACCTTTTTCGAGGCGACTTCCTGCATGGCGCCCCTGCCTGCGGAAGCGATAACCGCCGGAGACGGTGTTACTCCTTCCGGCAGGCAAACTGCGGCATACAGCGTCAGCTTATGCGCCACATACAACCGCCGGGCCTCGTCCGTATCCTCATCGTAATCAAAAAAGCGGGCGTTGGCCTGCCGGAGATATTCCGTAAGAACAACGCCCTGGGAAAAGGAAGAAAACTGGGGATAGAAGGCCAGAAAGGCGGATGGAGTCAGATCCATCACTTATTCTCCGCGCTCTTCTGGCTGGACTTTTTCTCGTCCTCCAGGGCGGCAGAACTGTTATTTCCCGCCGGTTTCTGGACCTTCGTCACCGGAACTTTGGGTTCCGGATCGTTCTCCAGTTTCTTCACTTCATTTTTTGTGTCAGGCACCTTCAGGGAGCCTTCGCGCACCAGCAGATCAAACAGAGGATCCTGTCGGATGGCCTCAGGAGCTTCCGTGACAACACGGAGATCCTCGGGCCGGATTCTGTGAATTACCGTGCCGGTTTTATCATGAAACTCGGCGCAGACATAGGCAACAATCAACATAGTGAAATCTCCTTTCAAAAAATGGACGGAATCCTCAGATTCCGTCCATGTACCTTACGGTTGTCGGATACAGGAAACGCACTTCGGAGAACTGCGCAATATACGGAATCTTGATCCGCATCTGCGAGTACTCCGTCTCCATCCGGCGCAGGGGCTGTGTCAGATTGAAGCAGATCCGGTCCTCCTGGTTCATGTAGACCACCATGCGGTCCGTGGAACCGGAACCGACGCCGCTGCACCACTTCAGGGGTGCAATCGTCAGTTCCCTGCGCTGCTGGGCCACAATGTTGTTTTCCAGCACGTAGGTCAGGATGCTCTTGCCGGAGTCGTCGGAAACCTTCCGGGTTACCAGCTGACCGAACTGTTCCGTTGGAATCAGGATATGGTTCGGCAGGGCGTCGGAAGAGCAGTCGTTCTCCTCCCACACAGCGGTGAGCGCCGCATTGATGTCCATCAGGATTTCATCCGCGGTCTTATCCTTCCACTGGGTGCTGGTGTTGCCGGCATTCATCGCGGCGCTGGACCGGATGATGGTCGCGTTGTTGCACAGGCCGGAGGAAGATACCTTGCTGAATCCGACGTAGACATTCCGGTCCATCACCTTGTCGCAGTGCAGATGGATGCCCTTGTTCAGGAAGGTCATCGGGTCGCGGCCGATGTTCATCATCTTTTCCTTCTCCGTGATGGAGACGGACATGTATTCCGCGAAGTTGAAGGTCCGGGCCACCTGCTTGCTGAAGTCCGCCTGGATGACAGGGATATCATTGGCAGGATCGGTGTAGAGGTTGTCATCCTCCAGGCCGGTGGATGCATAGCTCACATCAATCGTGGCGATGGACTCAATCAGGCCTCCGCCGGTAACGACCGGCATATCACGGGGCCAGTCCGTACTGGTCAGGGGTTCCAGGATTTTCTCATCGACTTTCTCCAGTTCCTTCATGAGGAAGACATAGGAGTCACTCGCCGCCATGCGGCGGATCGAAGGGGCATGAATCATTATTCTAATTCTCCTTTCATTGCGATCGCCGTTACCAATCCTTGCCGCACCTTCGGTTTGCAACGATTGACGGCTGTAGCATGGGACGTGTTACCCAAATCAGAGATTTGGACACGTCCGCATCAATAAATATGGCGCTGGGTCACAACGACTTCCGCGCAGTGGGCCGTATCGCGGCTGCTGCGCACGGTGCAGTTGGGCAGCTGGATGGTGGAGCCTTCCGCTCCAGGAGAAGAAACCAGCTGGCCGTCCGCTTTGCGCAGGTAGACATTGCTGCCGGGATGAGCTGTGTTCGCGAATTCCAGCACAATGGAACCCCTCGTCAGCACGTCGATCGCTTCGTTCGGCCCGTAGCAGGCCGTCTTGCTGCCATAGGTGTCCGGCGTCTTCGCCGCCACCCGGACCGTGAAGCCGATGAAATCGTCCGCGCTCACTCCGTCCGTGTACGGCCGGCAGCTGCGTTCGCCGTTCACCTTGAAAACAGGAATACCGAAGGCCATACTGGAACCTCCGGCATTCTTCAGGGAAACAACCACATCATCCACGGAGCGGGAAATCGCGCCGGGATAACCGTTCGGGAAATTAAACATATTCTTTTGCTCCTTTCGGCTTACTTCTGGAAATGAGGATTCCGCTTTTCCATAATGCGCTTGCCAAGATCCGCATAATTGATGGGCGGTTTGCCCCGGGAGGTGAAGGTGCTGTCCTTGCCGTTGCGGGAGCGATAAGGCAGGCGGGTCGCAATATCCCGGCTGGCCTTCCTGCGCTGCTTGGGCGTCATCTGCGCCAGCGCGGGACGCACCGCCATGAGCGCAGCCCGCAGGGCATCGCCGGCAGCGTTATCCGGACGGTCCGGATCTTCGCATCCTTCATCTTCCTGTACCTCTTCCTCCAGCGTAGTGGAAATCGCGGGTTCCAGGATCGTTTCCACGATCTGGGCGACTTCTTCTTCCGCGCTGATGGGCGCTTCCTCAGCCTGCGCGGCTTCGAGAACTTCCTCCACCACCTCGGCGATTTCTTCTGCGCAGGCTCCAGTGGAGCCTGCGTTGATGGAGGGTTCTTCATCTCCGGCAGGCGCTGCGGGCGTCAGCAGGGCGATCAGCTGATCAAGCCGCTGCAGGATGCCGGCCAGGGATTCCTCATCAATGATGATTTCGTGGTTCTCGGGGACCTCGACGGTGACAGGTTCTTCCGTGGCTTCAACTGCCTCCACAGCCTCCTCCACCACTTCCGCAACCGCTTCGGCGGGCGTCTCCGTTACCGCAGCCTTAATCGGCGCAGCTCCGCACTGCGGAGCCTGCTTGTTTCGGCTGACCTCAGATCTGACGAAATTTCCGCCACTGGCGGTCGTCAGATCTTCGCCCTCGCCGATCAGCTCCTCAATGAATTCCGCGACTGCTTCCACGTCGCCGTCTTTGGCCATCCGGGCCAGGATCTTGCTCAGGGGTTTCTTCATACTGGTACTCCTTTCGATTGGTTTTTTGTCTTTTATACTGACCCGCTTCCCAGCCCGCCCGGCATCCACCACGGCGATATGGTTCCCGCGAATCTTCCGTTGGATATACTGCCCGTTTTCTTTCGCCAGCTCGTAGGTATAGCCGCAGGAGATCTCCCGCTTGCCTTCCAGGATGGCGTCGATCAGCCGGGGATCGGTGATGATCAGGTCCGCCAGCAGCAGGTCTTCTTCCTCACCGGTTCCGCGCCGCACATTGTGGGCGTGACCCATCTGCAGGCGCCGGATATTTTCGATATCCACGCCGTCGGGCGGATGGTCATTGGTGACGGGCATCCCTTCAAAGGACGCCACCGTCTCCGGGGCGAATACTTCCTCCTCCGGCCGGTAGACCGGTATCGTTCCTCCGCCTCCCGGCAGCCCCAGTTCTTCCGGGAGGTATTCCTGCGTGCCGGTACGGGCCACCGGCACATTCAGGCAGAGGAGGTATCCTTCAGGCTCCCTTCGGGAGATGTTTTCCGAAAGTCGTGTTCCGTAATACTGCAATCCGTTCACCTCGATCAAAAATGGGCATAAAAAAACTCCCGCACTCGGGAGTTCTGTTTTGGACAGCATAACATTATCACATAGGTGCCTGGGAAAAAAGAGGATATAACCGGATATTTGCGGATATAAGCGGAACAAATTTCGAATTATTCCGCATCATCACAAAGGGACGCACAAAAGGTGGTTCATCTGTTCATCCTGAAAAAGTCTGTAAATCGCAACAAATTGCTGATCACGCACCTTGGGCGTTTCTGGTTTTGTCATACGCAGAAATCCGGAGGAAATTAATCTGGAGATATATCCGTTTTTCACATTAGTCCATGTGGACCCCATATGATATAATCACTGCCTTTGAAGATCAGCGGCAGTTCCCTGACCCTGATGTCATCAAAATCCGCAGCCACAATGTTTCTCAGGCCTTTTTCATGGAAAAACCTTAACTGCAGCAGGACATTCTCCCAACACAACGTTTCCTCAAAAAGACCCGGATCATCAATCTGATCGGGTATCGCAAATTCGGGAACCATATTCTGTTCAAGGAGCACGCCGCGATAATGCTCAAACAGTCCTTTCGCCAGCGTTGTTTTTCCGACAGCGCTTGGGCCAATGATAAAAATGTAATCCATACTTATTCCTGATCCAGACTGCTTTGGCATTTCTGCTTCAGCACAGGAAGATCAATCATCATTGTATTCCATACATATTCCAGATCAATTCCGCCGTAATTATGCACATAGAAGTTCCTCGTATCCTTGATCTCCCGCCAGGGCAGATCTGTATGTGTCGCCTTATATTCATCCGAAAGATGCCCTGACAGTTCTCCGATCTGAGCAATGCACATGCAACACGCATCCTGACACATCTGTTCTTCCATGAACCGGGACTTATTATTTTCAAGTTTGTTCAGATATCCGGCAATGCGATCACAGTAACGGATCATATGCTCCAGAACATCCCGGTCACGCTGCTGCATAGATCTTTACCTCTTCTTTTCTGATCTTATGAATGAATAACTGATTATTCTGTCCCAGTGTCAGG
Organism: Clostridia bacterium; assembly: GCA_017447185.1. Classification (GTDB taxonomy): domain Bacteria; phylum Bacillota; class Clostridia; order Christensenellales; family Aristaeellaceae; genus Aristaeella. The sequence goes on from JAFSOC010000033.1 coordinate 49,241, forward strand.
AGGTCTACCTGTTTTCCCAGAGCGTCTTCCAGATCCAGTCTGAAAGCGGCCAATTGATAAAGTGAACAGATTTTCCCTCCATCCAGAAGAAAGTCAACATCACTTTCTGCTGTTGCTTCTCCTCTGGCGTATGAGCCAAACAAATACAAAGCCGCTACACCATGCTTTTTAGCAATAGGGATTACGATTTCCCGAATCTCGTCCACTGTGTAGATTTTTTCTTTCATCCGGCTCACCTCTATCCATCCTGTCACTTGCCTTATGACTTTTCCCCGAAATCAGGGAATTCTTCCTGAAGAAAATTATACATTGCATTATTGAATCAGGCAAGGCTTTGCACAAAAGCATCCACACCCTTTTCGTTCCCAAAAGCACTCCGGGACCGGAATTTTCCGGTCCCGGAGTTTTACTAACCACTAACAACTAACCACTAACCACTAGCTTACTGCCGTTTCCTGTATACCTTCACCGCTGTCCCGGCCAGCACTGCCAAACCCAGGATCATCATGGCCAGCCACAGCGCCGGGTTGCTGTTGTCCCCGGTCTTCGGAACCGGCTTCGGTGTGGGAGTGGGAGTCGGGGTTGCCGTAGGCGCAGCTGTGGGTGTCGCCGTAGGTTCAGGCGTCACCGTGGGTGTTGCTGTCGGCGTCGCCGTAGGTTCAGGCGTCACCGTGGGCGTTGCTGTCGGCGTCGCTGTCGGTTCCGCATCGGCAATGACCGTGAAGTGCGCGTCCGCCTCTCCGTCGTCAAACACTGCCGTCAGGGTATGGTTTCCGACCATCATGCTCTCCAGGAGCTCGTGGTCCAGCGTGATGATCACGCTGCCGGCTTTCGCCGTATAGTGTCTATCCCGGGTAAGGAGATTTCCGTCGTATTTCAAGTCAGTAAAGTGAGCAAAGGTCTCGCTGTCCGCCTCGCTGCGTTTGAAAACGAAGGTCAGCGTTCCGTCGCTTCCATGCTTGTACTCTCCGCCTTCACCTTCATAAGTTGTATAGGAGATTGACTTGCCTTTCTGCGCCGCGTAGGTGTAGATGAAGGTGGTATTCTCCTTGATTTCTGTTTCCGTGCTCGGGGTCACGTCCCAGGCGCCGGCCTGATATCCTTCACCAGGCTTTGCGCCGACTGCCGGAATCTGCTCCGCCGTCAGCTTCAGCACGTCGCCCTCTTTGCCGGTCAGGACCACGGTTCTGTCGGAGGTTGCCGCTCCGCCTTCGCCGTCGTTCCAGCTGCCGTTCACCACCTTGAAGGTGACCGTCTTGCTGATGGTTTCCTTTCCGACGTAGGTATAGGTATAGGTTGTATCCTGCGTGATCTCAATCTCCGTGCTCGGGGTCACGTCCCATGCGCCGGCCTTATAGCCTTCCGCAGGCTTTTCGCCGGCCGCCGGGATCTGCTCCGCTGTCAGCATCAGCTTGTCGCCTTCGTATCCGGTCAGGGTAACGGTCTTGCTGTCACCTTCGCCGTCATTCCAGCTGCCGTTTACCACCTTGAATGTGACTGTGGCGGAAATCTGTCCCTTAATCACCGCTGTTGCGCAGGCCGGGTCAGAATCATTATAGTTTTCATCCCCCGCAACTTTGTACCATACATAGTAGGTTCCGGCGTTAGTGGCGGTGGGGATGTCTTTGGCATAAGTTCCCGTGGCTTCGGTTGCGGTGCCGATGGCGTACTGCATCTCGCCGCCGACAGCTTTGCCCGTAACGGTCACAAGCGGCTGATCCGTTCCGTCGAAGTCGCGGTTATTCGCGGTGACGGTGGCCGGGACCGCGTTCGCCTTGTTGACGGTCACGTTCACGTCCTTGGTCGCCTGGGCATACGCGGCGGTCTCCGCCGCGGTGACGGTGACAACCGCGCTGCCGGCCTTTGCGATGGTCAGCGCGCCGGTGGTAGCGTTCACGGTTACCGCGTCGCCGCTCTTGAGCGCATAGCTGAGCGCGCCGTCGCCGTCCGTTGTGGCGCTGATCTTCTTGTCCGTATCGCCGTAGGAAGCGGTCACATCAGCAGCGGTGATCGTCTGCGTTCCTTTGTCGCTGATCGTAACAGTGATTGGTGTAGCGGCAAGCGCCTCATAGTTGCTGTCTGCCGCAACGGTGACATTGACGGTCACAGTTCCCGTAGTGTTACCGGAAGTCAGGACGCTGCCGCTCAAGGTGCAACCTTTCGCCTCGCCGTCGAACGCATAGCCGACATCACCCGTCGCACCGTTCTTTGTAACGTTGCCTGACAGATCGACGGTGTTTCCGCCTCTTATTACAGTCGCTGTTCCCGTTACTGTTGCTGGGTTTGCCGCTTTGCTGACCGTCACGGTCACGGGAACATTCTCTACAGTCTTATAGTTGGACGAATCCGGCGTAAATTTTGCTTTGAATGTAGCAGCCGGGGAAACGACATCCCCCACGCTCTGCGTGCTGTCCGCCCATGCCCAGGTTCCCGGCGTGTTGCCTTCCGGATTCTTCCCTTCCAGAGAGACATCTGCCAGGGTCTGGCCATAGGTCGCAGTCAGGCCTGTAGGAGCTTTCGCGGTCGGATCAGCCTGGGCGATGGTGTACTCCACGCTTGCAGTCGCGCCACCTACCGTGATGCTGGCCTTGTAATCGCCTGCATCAGTGGGTGCGGTCTCCGTAGCCGTTCCGTAGCTGCCGCCGCTCTTTTTCTGGTACTGAACCTTCGCCTCATCCTGGATGCTGTTGGCATCGGTGATGGTCGCGCCGAATGCGGTCGTCCCGTCATAGGTGCCGCCATTGGCCGAGATGGTCAGGGTTGCGACGTGGTCGCCAACCCCTGCACTGCTCTCAGGCAACGTGCAGCCGGTGGCCGTGCAGGCCGCCGTGACGGTCGCGCCGCTGGCGGAGTAGGTGAAGTTGTGGGTGTGGGGCTCGGCGGTCTTCATATACCGCGTTCTGGTGCTGCCGTTATAGGCCGACCAGTTGCTGTTGTCAGAAGAGACCAGCATCGAAACGCCGTCGCCGAGGGTCAGGGTACCATCAGAAGATGCCATGTCGTTGCCCTGGCCTATGCCTGCTTTGCCCCACTCGCTCGTGGCAATGACGGTACCGCCGTAGATGTAGACTGAGCCGCCGTTCCCACCGTTATTGCCACCGCCTATGCCTGAACTGCCTTGTTTACCCGTGGCATTGACCGTACCGCCGTAGATGTAGACATTGCCTCCATCGCAGTATGAGGCACCGCCTATGCCTGCACCACTATTGCCTCCCCCTGTGGCATTGACAGTACCACCGTAGACGTAGACCGTGCCTCCGCCTCCATAGCGGCCACCTCCAATACCCGCAGCAGTACTACTATTCCCTGCAGTTGCAGTTACAGTGCCGTTGTAGATAGTAACCGTGCCTCCTGATGGCTTTTTTTCAAGGCTCGAACCAGCGTTATATAAGGAACTGCTGCCGATGCCGGCACCGTCACCATTGCCTGTGGCATTGATGACGCCGCCATGGATATTTACTGCGCCGCATTTTTGTTTTGTACTGTTTGCTCCACCACCGATACCGGCACGAATACCTTTACCGTTAGCCTCCAGCGTACCAGTGCCTCCACTCTGCCCATAGATGTTGAGGGTGTTGTTTTCAGCTACATTGATGCCCTCGCTGGCAGTCAGCGTCTTGCCGTCACAGAGAATCAGGTTGACCGTACCGGAAACCGTGATTCGTGTTGATGTACTGGCTGTTTCGGTCACCACATAGGTCTTGCCGTTCTCCCACGCAGTCGGCACGTTAGACGATGTTATCTCAACGACATTTTCATCCGTTGGAATTGCCTTATCCTCATACGACAACGCTTTTGTTGAGTCGTTCCAAGAGTACTCTCTGTACGTTCCGCTCGGATCTGCCGACGCCGTCAGCGCCATCGCCGGGAGCAGCCCCAGCAGCAGCACCAGGCTGAGCAGGATGCTCAAAAATCGTTTCTTTGTCTTCATAAGCTGTTGATCTCCTTTCCATTCGCGGCTGTTAAGGCCGCCGCATAACCATGATTTATAAAAAACCGCCGAATCTGACAGGGCATCATAACCCCGTCTGTTTCGACGGTTATCCATCATAAATATTCAGTTTCCCAAAGGCCAAAAAGGACAGACTTATGCTGCTTGCTTGCTAGCTTGAGCGTAGCGGTAATGCAGCATATCTGTCAAGCCCCTTTCTGCCTTTTCCTTTTCTCTGTCGTTTTCCCCGGTATAAACGGGAAACCAGCATTAGTAGTTTCAGGCAAAATATTTTACAATATCTGTCAACGCCAATCAAGAAATGTTCCAGATTGTCACATAATATTCAGACTCACGAAACAAACCTGTGAACATATATTTCATAAAACAGGCACGAATTCACGTTCCGCCATTGTTTCGTTCGTCGGTCATCATCCGAACGGGAGCCGATCCCGCCGTTCCTTCCAGCTGAAAGCAAAAAACCCCAGAACCGGAACGAACCAGCTCTGAGGCTTTTCTCAATCCATATTCACTTTTCTTCAGTCCGCGTCCGTCAGTGCCGGACGGATCCGGAACGAAATAGACCGTCCCGTCTTTCCTGATCTCTCAATTCAGAGATTTTTGAGATCCTGCAAAAAGCCAGGAAGCACATCAAAAATAATCGCGCACATCAGTGTCCAGTTCGTATCATCATAATCATGAACAAGGCGATGACGGAGTCCGGCAATTTTAGCCCAGGGAATATTCTTATGCGCTTCCTTGTACTCATCTGACAGCGAATATGCATGCTCTCCGATATTATACAGCGGCGTTGTGATGGTCCAGCGCAGTGGTTCCTGTGACAGAACGGCCTCACGGGTTACCCCGTTTTCTGAAAGATAATCCAAAAGCTTCTCCGTTTTTGCAATCATCTTTTCGATTCTCTGCTCATCCGTATACTTCATGCTGCGATGTGAACTCCTTCTCTGAGAATCGTCTGATAAAAAGCACTCTGTTGATCTACTTCACACAATTCATATACATCCACATTTTTACCTGTCGCTCTGTGGAGATCTTCCGCTAAAGCAAACACATCTGTCGGTTCGAAAGAAGCGCCGCCAATAATCAGTAAATCAATATCAGATGAAATGCCGGCTTCTTTTCTGGCATAAGAACCAAAGAGAATAGCTCCTTCAGCATGGTATTTTTTCAAAAGGGAAAGAATAATAGATTCAAGATCGTTCTGCGAAAACACATCCTGCATTGCGGTCACTCCTTTCTGAATTTATATGCTCAATAGCAAGATAATTATAGCACACTTCCTTTATACGTACAATTCCCCACCAAGGGAAGGGAACGCTGGGGACGACCCTTTTCGTTCCCAAAAGCACTCCGCGCCACACAATGGGACGTTCCTCCGCGCCACACACGGGGACGGTCCTTTTGGCCACACACGCACACGCACACGGGGACGGTCCTTTTGTGTTTTCACTCCGTCAGTATCTCCTCCACCGCCCGCAGCCCTTCCACGTGCTTTGTGCGGGTATATCTTTCTGAATAATTCAGTTCTGTGGCAATCTGCATCCAGCTCTGGAAACACAGATACCTCTTCTCCAGGATCACCTTTGTGCATACATCCTCCACCCGGTCAATGACCCTGGCGATCTCCAGCTTCATCTCCACCAGCTCGTCAATCTGCTGCTCCAGTTCCTTCTCCTTTTCCAGGATCTTGGC
>JAFSOC010000034.1 GCA_017447185.1 Clostridia bacterium
CGCTGGGTCCTTGATGCGGCGGGATGACTGTGCTACTTACCCGGCTCGCTGGTCACCCTTGGGTGGTGGCCTGTTTGCTTTGCTTATCTCGCCTCCGATCTTTTTCCTTACAAATAGCTTGACTTTTTATTTGTAAGCTTTTCTATTTGTTTTTCTTTTTCGTTTTTTAAACAGAAAGGGGCCGACGGATTCCGCGCTTTCGCGCGATCCATCGGCCCCAATCGACCCTTCATCCGGCCCAATTACCGGGTGGTTGCTATTCACATCTTTTTCTTCAGTTTCACTTCGTAAATGCTTATTTGTTCCCGCTGTCTCTTGATCTCCACATCCATGTTTTCATTCAGGGATTCGCAGATGGAAATCACTTTGTCCGGCGTGAGCAGGTAAATTCCGAATGTTTCCAGCTGATATCCCCTCAGTCCTGTTTCCATGAGCTTCACCGGATCCGCCGGATCCAGCTTCACCCGCTCGTATTTCGCGGGAGCTGCCTGATTGCTTTCCGTATTTACCATGCTTACCGGGGCATCCGGGCATCGCCCTGTGCTGGCGATCATCCTCCGGATGGCATTCGCCACCGCAAAGTTCCGTAGTTCGCTGGCAGGCAAGTTCAACGTGAGTCCTTCATTCCCAAAGGCAAGGAATCTGTGCCCGCATTCACATTCTATCTGTTCATCCACCATGGTCATGTTCCGAACATGCTGCCTGAAGCAGTTCTGACAAACAAAAATCTGCTTCGGTTCCATTGAATTGGCTCCCTTCAAATGTCTTTCAGGATTTTGAAAGCAACACCCTGTACAGTAAATTTTCGTCCGAAATTTCGATCTTTGGGCTCCCAGTCCTTATTTTCTGCCCAGAGGAAAAGGCCTTTCTTATCCCGGCGCAGACGCTTCAGGGTATTTCCTTCGCCTTCCACCCATGCAACAACGATATCACCCTCATTTGCTTCTGTTTGTTCCCGACAGATGACTACATCTCCCTGGGAAATTCCGGCGTCTGTCATGGATTCCCCGTGAACTTTGAGGGTGAAGTATTTTCCTTTCTTTCCGTTTGTGAAAACATGGGGCATTGTGTAATACTCATCTATTGCGCCTTCATTGTATTCCCCGGGGCCGGCAGAGACTCCCTCCAGGTAATTCCGGGAAAAGGTTTCTCTTTCCTGAATCTTTCTCAGTTTTTCTGTCGTGAGTTCTCCGTTCCGGTAAATAACTAATCCCATCTCGTCCATCGACCGCAGGTAGCGAATGACGGTGACGTGACTGATATGAAACTGATCCCCGATCCGTCGCATGGAAGGTATTTCCCCGCCATGGTCCAGCGCGTAGTCTTCCACAAAGTCCTGGATCTTCTGCATCAGTTCCGGATTCTGAGAGCGCATTCTTTCTTTACCCCCGTCTTCTATCTGTACCGGCTGGTACATTCAGGATTATACGGATGACAAGGAGACGTGTAAATACAAAAAAGCCATTCTTTTGTTTGAATCCCAAAAAATTGGGATTCAAACGCCGGAGCGGCTTCTGTTTCGATTCTTTGCCTGTTTAGTTATTCTTCGCCCTGTGCTTTCAGCAGGGCATGAAGAAAGCTCATATAATCCTTCTTCACTTCCTCCGGGCCAAGAATAGCTATCTCCCCGGCAAAGCCGGTCACCCAGGAAAAGAAGGTCCGTCCAGGCCTTACCTGGACATAAGCTCTGAAATGGTCTCCGTCCTGTTCCGGGGCAGTTTCCACATCCTCACCGAAGAAGTCCACAATGCTGGACATATGGTTGCTTTCGCAGCGCAGGACGACTTCCTTTGCTTCGCATTCATCGGAGTGCATTCCGATATTTTCCTTGATGTATTGTTCCAGGTTAAATTCTTCTGTCTTTTCCGCAGGTATATCCACCTCTGTAACAGACCGCATGCGGTCAATCCGGAATTTAACAACCGTTTTCCGCGCTGGATTATATGCCGGAACATAGTAGCGGTTATTATCCAGGATCAAAGCATAAGGAGAAACAATATACTTTTTCCCATCATTCCTGAAAACCAGTTTCTTATTTATGTCATAATCTACATATAGAAAAGATATTTGCCGTTTTTCATGTATGGCTTTCAGGATAGTTGTAATAGCAGTATTCACATTATTGCTCCCGGTTTTTCGCCGTCCTTGAGCGTACACTTTTGAAGTAAGATCCTTCCGTACAGGAGCGGGAGCCAGGGAAGCAATCTTCCGGATCAACTGATCACTTTTCTGCACAGTAAAAAACTGAGCAAAAGAAACAGCATCAATAAGTGCACGCAATTCTGCAGCATCAAAAGATTGTTCCAGATAATACCCGTTAGCTTTCCCAATAGCCACAGTTTTTACCGGGATCCCTGCCTGTGCAAGAACTCTTATATCATCCGTAAAAGTATTTTTAGATACCTGATATCCCTTTTCCACGTAAGCGGCCAAAATCTCATCCCGCATTAAAGGATGCCCCTCATCCGACCGTTCCATCAAATATAAATAAAGAAAAACGATCCGACCCTTATTCATTATCTTACTAATCTCATCCATCTCAATCTTCCTCCTCAAAAGGGTAAAGGGTACCACAGGGACGGAGGATACCATAGGGACGGTTCTCCTGGCTCCCTCCGAATCGCCAGCGCGAGCAGCTGCGATTCCTCATAGTGTCCGCAAAATACCGCGCAACTTGTCGTTTGTCAAGTTTGAATAGAAAAAGTGTGCCACAGGGACGCTGGTTGCCACAGGGACGGAGGATACCACAGGGACGGTTCCTCCGGCTCCCTGAAGGTCGCCAGAGGAACGAAAATTGCCAGGGATGATTCCCTGGCGTTTTCTTATTCTTCCGGTATCAACCGGATGATTTCCTTAAAGGGCATCAGATCCTTATCACATTCTTCTGCCCTGTGGTTTTCCAGAATCGTTTCCGCAGCTTTCTGAATAGCCGGGACTGCTGCGCGCATCAGTTGGTTGGCATAGATAACGATATTCGCTCCGCGCTGTTTCCATTCTTCTTCTTTTACACTGTTAAAGGAGGTAGGCACCAGCACGATGGGAGTCGTTTTATCTTCTTTCCGGAAAGCTTCCAGGAAGTCCATGATTTCCTGCGGGTCTTTCTTCCGGCTATGCATCATAATTGCATCAGCACCAGCATCCCGGAATGCTCTCGCCCTGGCCAATGCATCCTCCAGACCTTTTTCCAGGATCAGGGACTCAATACGGGCACAGATCATGAAGTCCTTCGTTCTTCTGGCTGCGCAACCGGCCCGGATTTTCTGGCTGAAGTGCTCGATGGAATCCTGGGTCTGAACCACTTCCGTACCGAAGAGACTGTTCTTCTTCAGGCCGGTTTTATCTTCAATGATGACCATGGATACACCCATCCGTTCCAGGGAGCGAACGGTGTATACAAAATGCTCTGTCAGTCCGCCGGTATCTCCGTCGAAGATGATGGGTTTTGTGGTAACTTCCATAATATCGTCAATGGTCCGGAAACGGGAAGTCATATCCACTAATTCAATATCCGGTTTTCCTTTTGCTGTGGAATCACACAGGGAGGAAAGCCACATAGCATCAAACTGACGGGCACCGCCGTTTTCATGAATGATGGTGTTTTCCACCACCAGACCGGTGAGGCCGTCATGGGCTTCCATGGCGGTGACGAAGCCTTTCATTTCCAGCAGCCGCTTCAGCCGGCCACGGCGGAGGTCCGGCATAGCCAGATCTGCCCGCTGGCGCTTGTCGATCTCTGTATATTTTTCATCTGAACTGTAGGGAAATTCCACGAGTTTTCCACCATAGGAAGAGAGAATGGAAACTACTTCATCCCGGATAGGCTTCTGGAAACCCTGCTGCCAGTTGTCTCCGTGGACAACGATGTCTGGTTTCAGGTCCAGAAGGATATCTTTATAGGAAAGAGTTTTCTGTTCGACAACACGGGAAACCCCGGCAATGTTTTCGAACAGCTGTTTGCGTTCAATGCAGGGAACGAGGGGGAAACGTTTATAGGAGGCAACAGCCTCATCGGAAAGTACACCGACGGTGAGGTCACCAAGCTGTTTTGCTTCATTTATAATTTTGATGTGTCCACCATGGATAATGTCTGTGGAAAAACACATGTAGACGGTTGGCATTGCGGGTTGGCCTCCTTGTTTGGCTGAGGATGACGCCATTGGGACGGTTCCTGTGGCACCCTTCGGGTCGCCACGGAGAAACCGTCCCCATGGCATCCCCTCGTTGAGTTGGCGGATATCGTTACTGGTTGTTTTCCGCGGGATGACGGGAGCTGGTATCAACCAGTACTTCGTTTAATGCTTCCATCAGTCCATCAAAGAAGTTGAAGTTGGAAAAGTTTTCATTCATTTCCTGCTGGGAAATGGAGGATTTGATTTTGATCTCTTCCATGTTCTTTCTCCTTCGATGTCCGTATTGCTTCCTTAGTATAACATAAGAGCTGTGGCTTTAGAAGTCACAGCTCATGGGGGTTCTGGCGTAGGGGATGACGTCGCGGATGTTTTCCACTCCGGTGAGGTAGATCAGCAGGCGTTCGAAGCCCATGCCAAAGCCGGAATGGGTGCAGCCTCCGAACTTGCGGAGGTTGACATACCAGTACATTTCCTCTTTGGAAATATGCAGTTCATCCATGCGCTTCGTCAGCAGGTCATACCTGGTTTCACGCTGGGATCCACCCATCAGTTCACCGGAACCGGGGACCAGCAGGTCCACTGCGGAAACCGTCTTTCCGTCATCGTTCTGGTACATATAGAAGGCTTTGATATCCTTCGGCCAGTTGTAGACGAAAACGGGGGAATGGAAATATTCTTCCGTCAGATATTTTTCATGCTCTTTGGCAGTGTCTTCGCCGTACTTCGGCTCGAACTTGAAATCCCATCCGTTTTCCATGGCCTTCCGCAGGATGGTGATCGCTTCCTCATGCGTCACCCGGGCGCAGGTGGAAGTCATCAGGGTCTGCAGCTTTTCAATCAGCCCGCCGCCGGAATACTGGTCCAGGAATTTCAGTTCGTCCGGGCACTTCTCGAGCACGGTCTTCACGATATCCTTCAGGAAATCTTCTTCCAGGTCCATCAGCTGGTTCAGGTCACAGAAGGCGATTTCCGGCTCAATCATCCAGAATTCTGCTGCATGGGTCTTGGTGTTGCTGTTTTCTGCACGGAAAGTAGGTCCAAAAGTATAAATCTTCGAGAAAGCCATGGCGAAGGTTTCGCCTTCCAGCTGGCCGGTCACGGCCAGCGAGGTGGGCTTGCCAAAGAAGTCCTCATCAAACTTGCCGGCTTTTTCCGGAGGCAGCGTGGTCACAGTGAAAGTGTTACCTGCGCCTTCCGCGTCATTGCCGGTGATCAGGGGCGTATGAACATACACATATCCGCGATCCTGGAAATACGTATGAATGGCCATAGCCGCAACAGACCGTACACGGAACACTGCCTGGAACAGGCGGGTACGGGGACGCAGGTAAGCGATCTCCCGCAGGAATTCCACGGTATGCCGTTTGGGCTGCAGCGGATAATCCTCGGGGCAGTCTCCCTCCAGGATGATTTCACTGGCCTGGATCTCCGGCGTTTCCGGATCCTTGTAGCTGGGAACCACTTTACCGGTGACCGTCACCGCGCTGCCCACGTGCAGCGCGGAAACAGAATCAAAATCCGGAAGGTTATTATCGTACACCACCTGGGGATTGCGGAAGCAGGTTCCATCAAAGAAGTCGATGAAACCCATGTTCTTCTGCTTCCGGTGATTGCGGATCCATCCCTGCAGGGTCACAGTTGTGCCCTGAAGTTCAGAAAGCCGCTCCTTGAGTTCCTTGGTGGTGATGACAGACATTGTTTTTTTCCTCCTGGGAAATTAATAAGTATAGTTCCCGTCGCCCATCCAGCTGACAGACCAGTAGGCATCCATGTCTTCCGGCGTGACCCAGCTGGCTTCTTCCTTGCTGGTTTCACCTTCTGCGTCCGTGTAGGACACAGTAAGAGGTTCTCCGTTAAAAGTGCTGTAGATCCGCAGGGAAAGTTCTTCCGCGTCCGGTGCGGATTCCTGGCCCTCCGCGGTATACAGCCGGACCGAAGCGGTCATATCCCCGGATCCCGGGGATTCGATTTCCGCTGTCAGCGTACCGCCGGTGCGGTCCATTTCCTCCCGCAGGCGTTCCGTCTGCAGGGCAATCGCGGTTTCGCAGTCTTCCGGCCACAACACCAGGGTGTTCGCTGAAGCGTCCAGATCCTGCGCAGTGAGGGTGCAAAAGAACTGGTTCGGAACCTCTTCGTCTGCGTGCAGCAGCAGAACCAGTTCGGAAGAAGCCTCTCCGGCAGGCCCCTGCTGCCTGCTCTCATATCCGCACAGCACGCACGTGTTCCGGCGGAATACATGGGGAAATTCCGTTTCCGCGTTCTTCTCAATATTCGTGGAAAGAACGGCGCCGCAGTCGTCACAAATCTCCTGAATGGTCGCCCGGCCGGAGACCAAATGATAGTCCGCGTTCAGGGGGCGATAGACAGGGGCGTCAAAGTAGTAATCCGTATGGGTATGTATATGCGCGCAAAGGTCCGTACTGGTTGCGAGCACAGGCAGCACAACCTCAGACTCATCAGCGTTTTCTTCCGCGCCTTCTGCAGAACAAACCCCGCAGGAGAAAAGGAAGAGCGCCGCCAGCAGCGCAAAAAGGATCCGTTTCATGGTACCAAAGATTCCTCCCTATTAGCATGCTCGTACGGAGCGATGCTCCCCTATTTTATGCATATATATAGGTAATGTCAAATCGAGGGGAGCCACAGGGACGCTGGATCCCAGAGGGGACGGTTCCTCCGGCTCCCCTGCGGGTCGCCGGAAGGGCGCTTGACCGTACAAATAATTGCACAAGCGTTGACAATTGTTACAAAATCATGTAACATGGTTTTGTTCGGCTGCGCGGGGTTCCGCGCGCTGTTATCGATAGAGTTTTCCCAAATGTACCAACGCGGACCTGTCCGCGATGTGTTTTCGGGCGTCCCCTGGGGGACGAACCGCATACCGATACCACCGGGATTGCCTCGGTCGAAGCAGCGTACAGCCGTGCGAAGCGTTAGTTTTCGCGCGGTTTTTTGTACGCCGGAAAACTGAAAATGAGATTGAGACTCTGAAAGAAAGGGAGGGAACGTATGGACCTGATTGTTGCCATCGTGGTTGCAGTAGCCGCCCTGGTCATCGGTCTGCTGGTGGGATACACATACCGGAAGAACCAGACAGAACGGAAGATCGACCGGACGGAAGAATACGCCAAGCGGTTATACGACGATGCCGTGCGCAAGGCGGAAGACTACAAGAAGGAAAAAGTGCTGGAAGCCAAGGAAGAAATCCTGAAGGCCAAGGCCGAGAGCGACCGGGAACGCGCGGAAAACGAAAAAGAAATGCGCGAGCGCCGGAATGAGATCCAGAAGAATGAACGCCGGCTGATCCAGCGGGAAGAAACGCTGGACAAGAAAGCCAACAACCTGGAAACCCGTGAAGAGAACCTGAACGAAAAGATCGCTTCCCTGGCGAAACAGGAAGAGGAACTGAAGGAACTGAAAGCCAAACAGCTCACCGAGCTGGAGAAGATTGCGAGCCTGACCAAGGACGAAGCCAAGCAGCTGGTCATTGACCGGGTGCAGAAGGAAGCGTTCCATGACGCAGCCGCCTCCGTGCGCGAGATTGAGACCCAGGCGAAGGAAGAGGGCGAAAAGAAAGCCCGGAACATCATCGCCCTGGCGATCCAGAAATGCGCCGCGGACCATGTGGCGGAGAGCACGGTCAGCGTGATCTCGCTGCCCAACGATGATATGAAGGGCCGCATCATCGGCCGTGAAGGCCGGAACATCCGTGCGCTGGAAACAGCGACGGGGGTCGATTTGATTATCGACGACACACCGGAAGCGGTCATCGTCAGCGCCTTCGACCCGGTACGCCGGGAGGTTGCGCGGCTGGCCGTGGAGAAGCTCATCATGGACGGGCGGATTCATCCCGCGCGCATCGAGGAAATGGTGGAAAAGGCCCGCAAGGAAGTGGACAACCAGATCCGCGAAGCCGGAGAGAACGCCGTATTCGAAACCAACCAGCACGGTATTCACCACGAGCTGATCAAACTGCTGGGCCGCCTGCGGTTCCGCACCAGCTATGGCCAGAACGTGCTGAAGCACTCCATCGAAGTGAGCCACCTGGCCGGCCTGATGGCGGCGGAACTGGGCGCGGACGTCCAGCTGGCGAAGCGCGCCGGCCTGCTGCATGACATCGGCAAGGCGGTGGACCACGAGAGCGAAGGCACCCACGTGACCCTGGGCGCCGAGCTGGCCCGGAAATATCACGAGAACAACGATGTGGTGCACTGCATTATGGCGCACCACAACGATGTAGAGCCCCAGACGGTGGAAGCCGTCCTGGTGCAGGCGGCGGACGCCATCTCCGCGGCAAGGCCCGGAGCCCGGCGCGAGAGCCTGGAGAACTACATCAAGCGCCTGGAGAAGCTGGAAGAGATTGCGAACAGCTTCGACGGTGTGGATAAGTCCTACGCCATCCAGAGCGGCCGCGAGGTGCGCATCATGGTGAAGCCCGAGGACGTAACGGACGAGGGCATCAAGGTGATGGCCCGCGAGATCGCCAAGCGCATCGAAGAGCAGATGGAGTATCCCGGCCAGATCCGCGTGAACGTCATCCGGGAAACCCGGAGTACCGAATACGCGAAGTGATTTAGTTGTTAGTTGTTAGCCAAGAAAAGCGAGCCTTGCGGCTCGCTTTTCTTATGGGTCAGCGTTGAGCATTCTCTCCAGCAGGGACATTCCGGGTTCTTCCGGCCAGATTTTGGTGCCGGCCCGGGGAGCCCGGGCTTCGGGGTCGCCTTTCAGGTGGAGGCGGCGGGCCGGGAAGAAGCGGGAGAAGGGCGGGTATTTGTCTGTCGTGGAGTTGGATGGCGAACGCGGTTTCGGGGTCAGAGTGACCTTCGGGGGTTCTGTGGGCGGCGTGGTGTCAGTAGGCTGCTCGGCGATCACCGGGGGCAGCGTCACTTCCGGGGCCGGCGGGGCCGTGAGCTCCGCCTGGGGCTGGGGCACCGGCTGCACCGGCGAAACCTCCGCGGGCTCGGCCGGTTTTTCTGTCACCAGGATAATGGGCGCTTCTGTCGTCAGCTCCGTTCCGGCGGACTCGGGATTGTTCCGGATTTTCGGCACCGGCTCCTCCGGCGGCGTCACAGGGCCTTCCGGATCCGCCGCAGGTGCAGGGGGTTCCACATAGGTTATCGCCTGGGTGTTCTCCTCCTCCGCGGGCTTTTCCGGGACCAGGGACAGGACTTCATCTGATCCGGACTGCTGCACCGGCTGCTCCGGAGCGGGCAGGACAGGTTCCGGATCGGAAGAGGTGCCCGTCACCGGTTTTTCCGGTTCGGTGTTTTCTGTTGCTTTGGTATTGGACACCGGCTGCTCCGGTTGGACGTAGACAATGGCTGCCGCCTCCTTCACCGGTTCCTCAGGTTGGACATCCGTTGCGGCGACCGAAGTGACGGTCGTCGTTTCGGTTTTACCGGTCTGGGGCTGCTCCGGTGTCTGATGGACGATCTGGACGGCCGGATCCGGGTCGGGGTTTGTGTTTGTGTTGGTGTCTGTGTTGTTATTTGTGTTGGTGTTGGTATTGGTATTCGTGTTAGTGGTCGTATTCGTATTGGTATTCGTATTGATGGTTGTGTCGACGGTTGCTTCTTCCCTGGCCTTGGGAGGATCTGTCTCTTTGGATTCGTTGGATGAAGGGGCGGGTTTCTCTTCTTCGTCCTCGTTGGGAGAGTTCCGGTAGGAATCCGGGACTTCCACGGAGCTGAACACGGTATTGCATCCCGGGCAGTAGTATTCCCGGACCTTTACGGTTCCCCCGTCCTTTTGCACAGTGATATCCCGCTGGGCGTAGGAGCTGGCTTCATAATCGCAGTTGTCGCAGACGAAGCCGGGGGACGCGGCGATAGTTAAGGCGGGAAGCAGCAGAAGGGCTGCTGTCAGGAAGGAAAGGAGCTTGCGTTTCATGCTGTAAAGTACCTCGCGTAAAACTGCTTTTTAAGTTGTTCAGGGATGTGTATATTTTACGCATGAAAACGGATTGGTTGCAAGCACAAGATATTGTGGGTTTAAAGGAGTTATTTGCCCCTTTTTTGGGGATGTGATATAATCTCGCGGGAGGTTGCAGACACCGATGTTAATTGATCTTACCTGTCCGGCCGAAGTTTTTTCATCAGCTTTGCCCACGGAGGAGATTCCTGCCGTGAGCCTTGCGCTGTACAACCTGAGCGACCGGGTCATCGTCAGCGTGGAGGTGACGCTGAAGCTGCTCAGCGGCAGCGGCGCGGAGAAGGAGCGCGTGGTCTACCGGGCCCGGGCGCTGAACGGCCGGCCCCACAGCACCTTCCAGATGAACGTTCCCTGCAATCCGGTGAGCGGGGCGCGGAGCGCGGATGTGACCATCGACAAGGTATGGTTCAACGATAACGCGGTATGGCGGCGGGAGAACAGTTCCTCCGTCGAATATACCAGCAACGCCCTGCCCGTAAGCAAGGCCCTGACGAACCTGCAGTTCGTAGCCGGCGAAACGGCGGTGGGTTTCCCCAGCCAGCAGGACGGCCTCTGGGTCTGCGTCTGCGGACGGCCGAACCCGGACAGCGAGGAATACTGCGCCCGGTGCCGGCGGGAGAAAAGCCTGCTCTTCACCCGGTACAACCGGGAAGCGGTGGAAAAGCAGATCGCCCAGCGGGAAAAGCAGCTGGAATTGAGCACCCGGAGCGTCCGCGAGGACACCGCCCGGATGCAGCGCATCCGGGAAGAGGAATATGAACAGAAACAGCGCAGGAAGACGCGGCGGTGGCGCCTGGCCATTTTCATTCCCGTCTGCGCGTTCATCGCAGCGTTTCACCTGGGGTTCTCCCACCCCATGCTGCAGCTCTTCGCGGCGGACAAGGCCATCTCCGAGAAGCACTGGGAAAACGCGGAGCATTCCCTGAAAATCCTGGGATCCTTCCCCGGCGCGGAGCGGAAGCTGAAGGAAGTCCGCCGGGCCATGGCCATGGAAAAGGCGGACAACGCCCAGACGGCAGAACAGATGAAGGCAGCAGCGGAAAACCTGCGGGCCCTGGAGGAGGATCCGGAAGCTATACAGCGGGCGGAAGAGCTGGACCTGAAGCGTGCTGAAAACGCCATGGAGACCGGGGACACGGAAGCCGCCCGGGAAGCCGTGGAGATTTTCCCGGAGGAGGATCCCCGGCGGATTGCCATTGAAAACGAATGTCTGTATATAGAAGCAAAGGCGCAGATGGCTGCCGGGGACTATGAGCTCGCCCGGGAAGCCTTCCTGCTGCTTTACGGCAACCCCGCCTTCCCGGACACGGGAACCCTGGCGGCGGAATGCGTATACCTACCGGCGATGGAACTGCTGGAGCAAGGAAAATATGACGACGCCATCCAGGAGATGAGCCGGATCCCGGACTACGCCCCGAGCCGCACGGCAATCCTGGAATGCCACTACCGGAAAGCCCAGGAAGCGGAATCCCTGGGCGACCTGGAGACCGCCAGCGCCGAGTACCTGATGGCCGGTCCGTATGAGGATGCGGAAGCGAAGACCCAGGAAACGGTGTTCCTGCTGGCAGAGGAAAAATTTGCCGCAGGGGAAACCGCAGCAGCCCGGTCCCTCTATGCCTCCATCCCGGGATATCCCCCAGCGATGGAGAAGGAAAAGGAAACCACGCTGATCATCGCGAAGGAAGCGATGGACAACCAGGAATACGAGCTGGCGGCGGAGTTGCTGGACACCCTGCCGGAAGGCTACGGCGACGCGGACGAGCTGATCCCCCGGGCAGCCTACCTGGCGGGCAGCGATGCCAGCCGGAGGAAAGACTGGGAGAAGGCGGTCAGCTTCCTGGAGCAGGCCGGGGATTACCGGGACGCCCCCAGCATGCTGGAGAAGGCGCTGGAGAGCCTGTGCAAAGCCAGGCTGGACGACGGGGACGGCGCAGGAGCGCTGGAAATTATTCCCCGCATCACCCACAGCAAATACTACAAAGAATATAAAATGGAAGCGGAATACCTGGACGCCATGGCGCAGATCACCCTGGGCGGGGATCCGGCGGAGCTGCAGAAGCGGTTTGAAGCCCTGGGCAGCTACAGGGATGCCGCCGACCGGGCAAAGCAGATGATCTACGCCCGGGCCATGAACGCGGAAGCCCTGGACGAGATTCTCACTGCGGCGAAGCTGTATGAGGAAGCCGGGAACTACCGGGACGCGAAGGCCAGGAGCCGGGACCTGTACGACAGCTACTACGGAGGGCTGGCGGAAAAAGTGAAGGCGGCCATGGACAGCGGGGATTACCCGCTGGCGGTCACCCTGCTGGAGACCATCGACAGGGAAGCATTGCCGGAGCAGTATAAGAGCCTGCGGGAAGATTATGAGACCGCGTGCATCAGCGCGGGAGAGAAACTCTACCAGGCCGGAAGGCCCTATGAAGCGGCCCAGTATTTCCGCCTGGTGAAGGATGAAAGGAAAACGAAGAAATGGCTGAACGGAGCCTGCTACAGGATCATCGGGCAGTGGAAGAATAAGGAAGGGGAAATCCAGGCCGAGTTCCGGGAGGACAGCACCTGCGAGATCGCAGGAGAAGCCTTCGTCTTCCTGGTCTCCGACAGCTACACCCTGAAAACCGAAAAAGAAGGAGAAATGGAAACCACCTTCCGCATCTCCAACTTAACGGATGAAAGACTGACCCTGAGGGATATGAGGGAAGGGCATACAGAAGTCTACGAGCTCACAAGGGTAGGAGCCGAAACAGAAGCCGAAAAAGAAACCGAAGAAGAACCCGAAGCCGAAAAGGAAAGCTTCGAAGTCCAGGAGTGAGCCAGGGGGACGGTTCCAAATACTAAACTTTTCAGGAAACGGTGGAAGAATGGAGAAGCGGAGAAGGATCACCGAGCTGGACGGGCTGCGGGTCATCATGATCTTCATTGTCAGCTGGTACCACATCTGGCAACAGAGCTGGCTCACCCCCTATATCTCCATCCCATCTTTAAACATCTGGTGGTCCCTGGACTGGCTGGTGCGCAGCGGCTACGTCTGGGTGGACGGGACGGTGCTGCTGAGCGCCTTCCTTTTATACCTGCCTCTTGCACGACAGGAAGGCCGGGGAACCATCGATAACCCCAGCGACTTCTATTTCCGGAAGGCCAAACGCCTGCTGCCCGGATTCTGGTTCATCATCCTGGTGTTCTTCTTCGCCATGTGCCTGCCCTTTAATCTCTACCGCGGGGACGGCCCCTACATGGTGAAGGATCTCTTCACCCACTTCACCCTGATCTTCCCCTTCTGGCGGGATACCTATATCTGGACGCCCCTGGGCGCCGCCCCCTGGACCCTGAGCCTCGTGGCCCAGGGCTACCTGCTGTTCCCCCTGATCGCCAAGGGAATGAAAAAGCATCCGGGCATCACCCTGGGCACCCTGGTGCTGCTGAGCTTCGGCTTCAGAAGCTGGTGCATCTGGGGCATGACGGATTATTCCATGGTGGTGAACTGCCTGGCCAACTTCCTGGATGTCTACGCCATAGGGTTCGGGGCGGCGATGGTGTTCAGCAAATTGGAGAGGTTGTGGGCGGACCAGGGGGACGGTTCCAGTGGTCCCCTTGCAGGGGACCGCGGTGAAACCGTCCCCGCTGATCCGCGCGTGACTTCTGCTTATTCGCGGAAACGTGCGGCTGCCGTACAGATCATTGCTACAATCATCTTCATCGGTTGTGTCGTCGGGGTATGCGAGATGCTGAAACTCCAGGCCCGGTCCTCCGGGCAGGAGATGCTGCAGAGGAACCAGATGATGTACCGGCCGGTGTTCGCCCTGGGCTTCGCCGGGATGGTGCTCTCGGCGCCCTTCATGTGGAAGCCGCTGCGGTGGCTGCTGGGGAATAAGGTGATGGTCTTCCTGAGCACCGTCAGCATGAGCTACTACCTGATCCACCAGACCCTGGCCGTGCACCTGAAGCGGCTGGGCTGGCCCCCCTCCGTCAGCGACACCCCGAACACCGTGGGCGAGCAGCCCTGGCAATGGCAGTATTCCCTGGCAGCCTTTGGATTATCGCTGGCTGCCGCGATCCTGGTGACGTATGGAGTCGAAAAGCCTGTAGGCAAGTGGATGCAGAAAATAAAGGACCGCAAACAGTGTCATCCTGAGCAAGGGCGTCAGCCCGCGTCGAAGGATCCCCGGTGATTCCAAAGCGTAAAGAATAATCCGCATCGCCCACGTTGTCATCCCGACCAACGTGGAGGGATCTCTTTGTGCACTTCTCAACATCTCATGTGACAATCTGTCACGAAAAACAATACAACCGTTGACAAATAATGCGAAAGCGCCTATACTTTACTCTGTATTTGTCAAATTTGGTAATTTTTTATGGAGGAAGTGCCATGAATTCGTATCTGCTCACGAATGTTCCGGAAAAACTGTCCTCCCTTGCGGTCGAGGGGACCCACAAGCCCGGGAGCCTCACCCAGGCCAGCGGCGCGTGGATCACTGCCGCAGGCGCTTTTGTGCTGGAGAAGGGGAACTACCCCCTGAACCCGCATGATCAATGGGTCTGGCTGGCCGTGGAGCGCGGCTCCATCGTCCTGACCTGGAACCAGCATGAGCTGGAGCTTTCCGCGGGAAGCACCTGCTTCCTCCCCGGCGGCAACGCGCCCGCCTCCATCGGCACGGACGAGCAGACCCGCTGCCTGTGGATCGCGCTGGAAGGTCCCCTGAGCCCCATGGTGGTACGGAAGATGGGCGCCCTGCTGCACATGCCCCTGAAACAGGGAGCCCTGCCGAGCCAGATTTACCTCGCCGAGCAGATTGTGCAGGTCATCGTCCGCCACTCCGGCACCGCCGACGCCACCTACCAGCTGCAACACCTGATGTACGGCATGATCGCCTCCCACTGGGGCCAGCCCGTGGCCATGGACGCCATGCTCTCCCATGAGATCGCCAAGGTCGTGGATACCCTCCGCGCCAATCAGTATAAAGACAACTTCTCCCTGGCGGATATGGCCGCCATCTCCCGGATGCCGATGGAAACCTTCCGCAAACGCTTCGTGGCGGAAGTGGGCATGCCGCCCCTGAGCTACGTGCTCCACTGCAAGATGGAGCGGGCGAAGGAGCTGCTGCGGGACCAGAACTGTTCCGTCCGCCAGGCCGGCGCCGAAGTGGGCATGCAGGATCCCTACCACTTCTCCAAGCAGTTCAAGCACATCGTGGGGATTTCCCCCAGCGCCTTCATGAAGCAGGCCTCCGTGCCCAGCGCGACGATCCGCGGCGTGGCACCGAAGAAAAAATAAAAGAGATTCAAAACGGGGTGTCGGTAGACACCCCGTTTTTATATTTTCATTCTTTTGACAAAACGCCTTCTTATGCTATAATTGCTTCATTATTTAATGAATCAGGTGAAGGGCATGGAGCACATTTACGACCCGAAGACGATTGAACCGAAATGGCAGAAATACTGGGAGGAGCATGAAACGTTCAAAACGGACGTGCATGACTTCAGCCGGCCGAAATTCTACGCCCTGGATATGTTCCCGTATCCCAGCGGCGTGGGCCTGCACGCGGGCCATCCGGAAGGCTACACAGCGACGGATATCGTCAGCCGGATGAAGCGGATGCAGGGCTACAACGTGCTGCACCCCATGGGATACGACAGCTTCGGCCTGCCGGCGGAGCAGTATGCCATCTCCACCGGCAACCATCCGGAAGGATTCACGGCGCAGAACATCGCCACCTTCTCGAAGCAGCTGAAGGAGCTGGGCTTCGACTATGACTGGAGCAAGATGATCGCCACCAGCGACCCGGAATTCTACCGCTGGACCCAGTGGATCTTCAAGCAGCTGTACCTGGACGGATACGCCCAGTATATCGACATGCCCGTGAACTGGTGCGAAGAGCTGGGCACCGTGCTGTCCAATGACGAAGTCATCGACGGCAAGAGCGAGCGCGGCGGCTACCCGGTGGTCCGCAAGAACATGAAGCAGTGGGTCATCAACCAGCCCGCCTTCGCGGAAAAACTGCTGGAGGGCCTGGAGGAAATCGACTGGCCGGAAAGCACCAAGGACATGCAGCGCCACTGGATCGGCAAGAGCGAGGGCGTTGAAGTAAAATTCCAGATCGTCGGCGGCGGCGAGTTCAGCATCTTCACCACCTGTATCGAGACGATTTACGGCATCACCTTCATGGTGCTGGCCCCCGACGGGCAGCTGGTGCAGGACCTCATGCCCCGCATCCGGAACCAGGAGGAAGTCAAGGCCTATATCGAGGAGACCCGCAAGAAGAACGATATGGACCGCACCGAGCTCAACAAGGGCAAAACCGGCTGCCGCCTGGAAGGCGTCAAGTGCATTAACCCGGTCAACGGCAAGGAAGCGGAGCTGTTCATCGGCGACTTCGTCCTGGCCAGCTACGGCACCGGCGCGGTCATGGCCGTTCCGAGCCACGACCAGCGCGACTTTGAATACGCCACGGCCCATAACATCCCCATGATCCAGGTTATTTCCGGCGCGGACGTGAGCGAGCACGCCTTCGAGAAGCACGACTACCTGGGCAAGGGCTGCAAACTCATCAACAGCGAAGAGTTCACCGGCCTGACCGTGGAGGAAGCCAAGGAAGCCATCACCGCGAAGCTGGAGAAGATGGGCGTGGCCAAGCGCACCGTCAACTACCACTTCCGCGAGTGGATCTTCGCCCGCCAGCGCTACTGGGGCGAGCCCGTGCCGGTGGTGCACACGGAAGACGGAAAGATCTTCCCCCTCCCGGATGACGAGCTGCCGCTGGTGCTCCCCGAGCTGGAGGACTATAAAGGACAGAACGGCAAAGCGCCCCTGGAGAACGCCACCGAGTGGAAGCAGTACGACCGCCACGGCGTGAAGGGCAAGCGGGAAACCAGCACCATGCCCGGCAGCGCCGGCAGCAGCTGGTACTACATGCGCTACATCGATCCCCACAACAGTGAAACCTTCGCGGACTATGAGCTGCTGAAGCACTGGCTGCCGGTGGATCTGTACATCGGCGGACCGGAGCACGCCGTGGGCCACCTGATGTACAGCCGCATCTGGAACCGCTACCTCTACGACAAGGGCCTGAGCCCCGTAAAAGAGCCCTTCAAGAAGCTGGTGCACCAGGGCATGATCCTGGGCGAGAACGGCATCAAGATGGGCAAGCGCTTCCCGAAATACGTGGTGAACCCCAGTGACATCGTGAACCAGTACGGCGCGGACACCCTCCGCCTGTATGAAATGTTCATGGGCCCGCTGGAAGTCTCCAAACCCTGGAGCCCCCAGGGCGTGGAAGGCGCAAGGAAATTCCTGAACCGGGTCTGGACCTTCTTCACGAATGAGGACAACTGGACCAAAGAGAACGACGGCGCCCTGGACCGGGTCTTCCACCAGACGGTGAAGAAGGTTTCCGGCGACTTCGAAAGCCTGGGCTTCAACACGGCCATCTCCCAGATGATGATCTTTGTGAACGCCTGCTACAAGAACGGCACCTGCCCGAAGGCCTATGCCGAAGATTTCGTGAAGATGCTCAGCTGCATCTGCCCGCACATCGGCGAGGAAATGTGGCAGATCCTGGGCCACGAAGGCAGCCTGGCCCTCGAGCCCTGGCCCACATGGGACGAGGAAAAGATTAAGGAAGACACGATCCAGATCCCCGTCCAGGTCAACGGCAAGGTAAGAGCCACGGTGGATGTGGGCGTGGAAGAAGGGCAGGAAGCTGTCCTCGAAAAAGCCCACCAGATGAAGAACGTCCAGACCTACACCGAAGGCAAGACGATTGTGAAGGAAATCTACGTCAAAGGCAGAATTGTCAATATCGTGGTCAAGTAAGGAGGCCCTGAGGGCCTCCTTTTTCGTCCAAAATTCTTCAGAAAAATTTATTGACATTGTAATATTTCCGTAATAGAATAATTCTGTACAACTATGTACGACATCATGATGCTGAGGTGAAACTCCATGACAAGGATCTGCCGCCGAATCCTGTGCTTTGCGCTGGTTCTGATGATGGGCGCTGCGCTGCTGCCGGGTCTGTTTGCCGGTGCTTTCGAAGTGTCCGCAAAGGCTGACAGCACAACGCTGGGCATTGTCCTGAAGGACGACGTAAACGTCCGCGAGGCCCCCTCCATGAGCGGCCACCGCCTGTGCAAGGCCTGGAAGGGCACCGTCTGCGAAGTACTGGGCACCGAGAACGCGGAAGGCTATGTCTGGTACCATATCCATATCCAGGACCTGGAGGAGAAGTTTACCAAGTGGTATTACGCCTACATCCGCGGTGACTTCTTCCGTTACCTGACGGATGAGGAAGCGGCAGCCTACGATCCTTCCATCACCCTGCCGCCCTCCGGTGTGACATACACTCCCAAGCCGGTGGTCACCCCGACCCCCGCGCCCGGCGAGGAAGTCGCCCCCGAAGGCACCTACGGCACCATCAATGACTGGGGCGTCAATTTCCGTGTCGCCCCCAGCAGGACCGTCATCCGCCAGCTGAACAAGGGCACCCAGGTGAAGGTCCTGACCATCCCGGCGAAGATCGACCGGTCCCACTGGTACAAGGTGGAATACGAAGGCGTAGTCGGCTACATCATGTCCGTCTACCTGACCGTGGAATACATCGTTCCCACCACTCCGACCCCCACGCCGGATCCCTCCGTCCCCACAGAAGTTCCCACCGCGACCCCGACCCCCGCGCCGGGCATCGTTACCCCGACCCCGGAACCGGAAGATCCGGACGTCCTCGGCTATGTGAAAACCATCAAGGGCAGCGTGAACCTCCGCGCCTCCATCGGCGGCACGGTCATCACCACCCTTGCCAAGAATATGACCTATCCCTACCTGCTCGAGCCCGTGAAGCGCGGCAGCTACATGTGGTACTTCATCAAGGTTGTGAAGAACGGCATCACCTACCTGGGCTATGTGCGCGGCGACTGCGTGAAGAAGGTCACCCCGGGCCCGACGGCCACCCCGACAGCGGTCCCGACGGCCACCCCGACCCCCACGCCCGGTATCATCACCCCCACGCCGGATCCGTCCATCCCGACCCCGACGCCCACGCCGGAACCCACCGTGACCCCCTCGCCCTATGAGCCCACCGGATACGTCACGACGATCATGAACGACGTGAATATCCGCAAGAGCCCGGGCGGCGATATGTTCACCACCGCCAAGAAGAAGGGAACCACCTATCCCTACTACGGCGAACCCACCGTGAAGAAGAACGTCAAGTGGTACAAGATCTACTCCGACGATTTCAAGACCAAGGATCATTACGGCTATATCCACGGCAATTACGTGGACGTGTCCGACCCGAGCGGTAACACGCCGACCCCGGCGCCTGTGACCCCCACGCCCACGCCCACCGCAGCCCCGACCCTCACGCCGACCCCCGGCGGAGCCAACGAGGCGGAATATACGACCCTGCGTCCCGGCTCCAGCGGCACGGCGGTCCAGATGCTGGTGGATGAGCTGATCAAACAGGGATACTACACCGGTGCCACCACCAGCAAATATAACTCCAAGGTGGAGAACGCTGTCCGCGACTTCCAGCGGGCCAACGGCCTCACCGCCGACGGCATCGCCGGTTCCTACACGCAGCACGCGCTGTTCAACACCGTGCCCATCGGCACCGCGGACCGCAACAACCTGACCATGACCCTGTATCCGGCCGAATTCATCGACTGGTGGACCGGCGGTATCCAGGATCTGTGGACCCGCGGCAGCAACTACAAGGTCTACGACGTGCAGACGGGCATCGTCTTCTGGGCGCACCGCTGGGCCGGCGGCAACCACGCCGACATCGAGCCCCTGACCAAAGAGGATACCAAGCGCATCTGCGACATGTACGGCGTGAAATCAGCTGACGAAATCGTGGACTCCAAGCACTGGTACCGCAGGCCCTGCCTGGTGACCATCGGAACGCGGACCTTCGCCTGCTCGCTGTACGGCGTGCCGCATAACTATCCGGACGGCGACACCATCCCGGACAACGATTTCAAGGGCCAGATGTGTCTCTGGTTCTGGCGGTCCTACAACCACTCCAGCAAGAAACTGGATAAGGACCACAAGAACGCCCAGATCAACGCCTGGGAAAACGCCCCCAACGGCCACATCGGCGAAATCCCCACCAACTGGAACTAAAAATTTTACTACTGCTATTCAAAGGGCAGGGCAGAATGCCCTGCCCTTTCTCCTGAAAGGATTGAAAGAATGCCAAAACAAAAAACCGTCTTTGTCTGCTCCGCCTGCGGCTATGAAAGCCCCCGCTGGGTGGGCAAGTGTCCCGGTTGCAATGCCTGGAACACCCTGGAGGAAACCTTTCCCTCCACCCCCGAAAAAGGCCCGGCCAAATTAGCGGCCAACCAGCGGCCGGGCACCGGCGCCCAGGCAACCCTCATCCGGGACATTCCGGAGGACAGCGCCCTGCGCACCAGCACCGGCATCAGCGAACTGGACCGGGTGCTGGGCGGCGGCATTGTGGAAGGCGGCCTGATGCTCATCGGCGGCGACCCGGGCATCGGCAAGAGCACCCTGCTCCTCCAGGTGACCGACCAATTAGCCAAAGCCGGCCAGCGGGTGCTGTACGTCAGCGGCGAGGAAAGCGCAAGGCAGATCCGCCTGCGGGCCCGGCGCCTGGGCGTGGAGAGCGACGTCTACGTCCTCAGCGAGAACGCCCTGGACGCCATCGAGGAGAAAATCCGCACCCTCCAGCCGGACACCGCCGTCATCGACTCCATCCAGACGGTCTACCGGCCGGAAATGGCCAGCGCCCCCGGCTCCGTCAGCCAGATCCGGGAGAGCACCAGCCTCATCATGCGCCTGTGCAAGGAGACGGGAACCAGCGTGTTCCTCGTGGGCCACGTGACAAAGGACGGCGCCATCGCCGGCCCCCGGATGCTGGAGCACATGGTGGACGTGGTCCTTTACTTCGAGGGCGACCGCCAGCAGGACTACCGGCTCCTCCGCGCGGTGAAAAACCGCTTCGGCAGCGTGAACGAGCTGGGCGTCTTCCGCATGACCGGCACCGGCATGCAGGTGGTGGAGAATCCCAGCGAGGAGCTGCTGAGCCACCGGGCCAAGGGCGCCAGCGGAAGCGTGGTCTTCTGCGGCATGGAAGGCAGCCGGCCGCTGCTGTGCGATGTGCAGGCGCTGACCAGCCCCACCTTCTACGGAACGCCCCGAAGAGCCGTGAACGGCGCCGACGCCGGAAGGATGGCGCTGCTGCTGGCTGTGCTGGAGAAAAGGGCGAATTTAAGAACGTATAATCAGGATGTGTATATCAACGTAGCCGGAGGCCTGGAGCTCAGCGAGCCCGCAGCGGACCTGGCCCTCTGCGCCGCCGTGGCCAGCAGCCTGAAGGACAAACCCGTAGGCCCGGAGATCGCGATCATGGGAGAGGTAGGCCTGGCGGGGGAGGTAAGAACCGTCCCCCAGTGCGAAAGAAGAATTTCAGAATGCGCGAGACTCGGCTTCACCACCCTGATCGTCCCGAGAACCAACGCCGGAAGGGTGAAAGCGCCCGAAGGCGTCAAAGTGATAGGCGTAGATACCGTTGCGCAGGCGTTGAGTGTACTCTTCTAAAAAGATGAGCTGTGCAGTTTGCACAGCTCATCTTTTTTATTTTTCCCTTACGCCAGGATACTCGACGTAGCCTCATCCTCATACTGCCTTGTATACAGCCGGAAGTAATGCCCCTTCTTTTTCAGGAGCTCAGCATGGGTGCCCTGCTCCACAATCTTCCCGTCCATGACGACGAGAATCAGGTCCGCATTCTTCACGGTGGACAGCCGGTGAGCAATCACCAGCGAGGTCCGGCCCTGGATAATCGTATCGATGGCGGACTGGATTTTCTGCTCCGTCAGGGTATCCACCGAGGCCGTCGCTTCATCCAACACGAGGATGCGCGGGTCCGCCAGGATCGCCCGGGCGAAGGAGATCAGCTGCTTCTCGCCGGTGGACAGCAGATCGCCGCCTTCACCCACGTCCGCATCGATGCCTTTTTCCATTTTCGCCACGACTTCATCCGCGGACACAAGCTTCAGAGCCCTTGCAATATCTTCCTCCGAGGCGTTTGGATTTCCGTAAAGCAGGTTCTCCCGGATCGTGCCGGAGAAGAGGTGCGGCGTCTGCAGCACATACCCGATGGCGGAGTGCAGCCACAGCTGGGAGCGCTCCCGCGCGTCCTTCCCGTCGATCAGAACACGCCCACTGGTGGGTTCAAAGAACCGGCAAACCAGGTTCACCAGGGTGGACTTGCCCGCGCCGGTCTCGCCGACAATGGCGATGTTCGATCCGAAGGGGATTTTCAGGTTGAAATGCTCCAGCACATACTCGTCGCCGTCCGGATAGCGGAAGGATACGTCGTCGAATTCGATGTCGCCGCGGATGGGTTCCCAGTTCTCTTTTTTCGGGACGAAGGAGTCGCCGTAGGCGGCGATGACTTCAGGCGTATCCGTGACGTCGGACTTCGTATTCAGCAGGCGGGTGAGCCGCTCGATATTCACCTGGGTGGTGATCACATCGGAGATGGCGTCCACAATCCAGCGGACAGGCTCCATCATGCCCTGGGCATAGGACATAAACATAGAGAAGGTACCGACTTCCTCAGCGGCGATATAGCCGCCCTGCCACAGGACAATCGCGAGGGCCATGGAGGATGCCAGGTGCATCGTCACCGAGAAGGCGCCGCGCAGGCGGGCCGCCCGGATGGACTGGCTCTTGTATTCCTGGGTGTCGGCCACAAAGTCCTTCGCCATTTTTTCTTCGACGACCAGCGTTTTAATCGTCTTGGCGCCGGTGATGCCTTCGTTGAAATCCCCGGTGATTTTCGAGTTCTGCTCGCGGATTTTCCGGTTGGCCAGGATCAGCTTCCGCTGGAAAACCGAGAACAGGATCACGATCAGGGGAAGGATCAGCATGACCAGCAGCGCCAGCCGTGCGTTGATCACCAGCATGACCACCAGGGAGCCCACCAGGTAGCTGGTGTGCCACACCGCATCCATCAGGGTCCAGGAGACCAGCCCGCCGATGCGGGAAGTATCCGACATGACCCGGGAATGGATCCAGCCCACGCTGTTCTGATTGTAATAGGAAAAGGACAGCGTCTGCAGGTGGTTGAACGCTTCGGTGCGCAGGTCCCGGTTGACGGAAACCTCGGTTTTCATCGCTCCGTTGCAGGAGACGAAGTTCACGCAGGAAGCAAACAAAATCAGGAAGACATAAATCACGATGAACCAGGGCAGGGTATCCAGGGTATTCCCCGAGATGAAATGGTTGAGCGCGTAACGCTGCAGCACCGGCATCAGGATATCCACGCTGGTGCCCAGCAGACCGCACACGACCATCCAGGTCAGCAGCTTCCGGTACTTTTTCAGATACGGGAAGAGCCGGGGGATGCCGAAGAAGGGCAGGGACTTCTGCTCATTCAGTTTTTCCGTCCGTTCCATTACGCGTTCACCTCACTTTCAGAGTCGTTTACATTTTTGCGATCGCCGTCATCAGAATCCGCATCGGGATGATAAGACTGTATCTCCTCAATCTGCTGATACAGCCCGGGCTGTGCGCTGAGTTCCGCCGGCGTGCCGAACTGGGCCACCTTGCCGTGATCCAGCACCAGCACCTTGTCCGCCTTGGACAGGGTGGTGATCCGGTGGGAAATCAGGATGATGGTGGCGGAGCCGAACCGCTTCTCCAGCGCGGAGCGGATCTTCGCGTCCGTTTCCGTATCCACCGCGGAGAGGGAATCGTCAAAAATCATGATCGGCGTGGACCGGGTCAGCATGCGGGCAATGGCCGCACGTTGCTTCTGGCCGCCGGACAGGGTGACGCCCCGCTCGCCCACGAAGGTATCGTAGCCCTTGGTGAAGCCGGTAATGGTTTCATCCAGGCAGGCCGTGCGGGCCGCGGACTTCATTTCCTCCTCCGGCAGGTCCGGCGTGGTGATGCCCAGGTTCTCCCGCAGCGTCCGGGAGAAGAGGAAGGGCTCCTGCAGCACGATGCCGATATTCCGCCGCAGGTGCGACAGCCTGATCTTCCGGATATCCGTTCCGCCGACGGTGATCCGCCCGCCGTTTTCAGGAAGGGGATACAGCCGGTCCAGCAGGTACATCATGGTGGATTTTCCCGAGCCGGTGCCGCCCAGGATACCCAGGGTGGATCCGGCGGGAATCGTCAGGTCGATATCGTGCAGCATCTCCGGGCAGCCTTCATAGGCGAAGGTCACATGCTCGAAGCGGATGTCGCCGTCCATGGGCGGCTCCAGCGCATTCGGATCGTCCTTTTCCTCTTCCGCGTCCATGATATAGCCGATACGGTCAATGCCGACGCCGGCCTTGGACATTTCGGAAATCATGCGGCCCAGCTGGCGCACCGGCCAGACCAGCATTCCGTTATAGGAAAGGAAAGCGATAAACTCGCCGGCGGTCATGGGATTTTCCTTCCGCAGGCAGAAGATCACGCCGAAGATGACCACCAGCATGATCTGCACGCCGGAGAGGATATCCGCCGAGCACCAGAAGAAGGCCATCAGCCGGCCCAGCTTCACCCACAGGTTCGTGTAGAAATTGTTCTGCTTTCCGAAGCGGTCCCGCTCATAGCGCTCCCGGCCGAAAGCCCGCACCACGCGGACGCCGGTCAGGTTCTCCTGCACCATGGCGGAGAGCTTGCCTTCGTTCTCGTCGCATTCCTGGAAGCCCTTGCGGAACTTATGATGGAAGAACAGGGAATACCAGACGATAATCGGCAGCGGAATCATGGCAATCAGCGTCAGGGGCACGTTCATGCTGAACATGAAGATCATGGACATGATCAGCATGAACAGGATGCGCACCAGGACGATCAGCTGCTCGGAAATGAAGTTCCGCGTTGTGTCGATATCCGATGTACAGCGCTGGATGATATCGCCGGTATGGTTCTGCATATGCCACTGGAAGGGCAGCCGCTCGATATGATTGAACAGCGTATCCCGCATGTTCTTCACCAGGGTTTCGCCGCCCCTTGCGTTGAACACACGGAAACAGTAGGTGGAAGCGGCCTTGAACAGGGCCACCACCACCACGGCCAGCGCCATGATCCACAGGTTCCGCCGCAGGTACTCCGGCCCGCCGAAGGCTTCCACCAGGGAGCGGACGAAGGGGCTCAGGTCGTCCATGGGCGCGGAGCCCACCACGTTGTCCACGGCGACGCGGACGATCTGGGGCATCACGGTTTCCGTGAAGCCGATGATCGCCGCGCAGAGCATGGCGATAATGAAGAAGGCTTTGCTTCCTTTTAAGAATTGGAGGATCAGTTTGCCCCGGCCCGGCCGGGGCTGGGGATCCGTTGTCTTTGTATTTGTTTCCATGGGAATCTCTCCTCAAATAATTGCAGGTCGTAAGATTCCTCGGATATTAGTCCGGACAATTCGGAAGAAAGCATAAAATGCCCGCTTCCGGTTCTCCGAAAGCGGGCACATTAATCGCTACTTATCTAATACTTCTGATGCATCCACCTTTCCGGCGGCGCAGGGAAACTTCAGTAATCTAAATTAATTACTTCAGTTCGGCGAAGTACTTGATGGTGCGGACCATCTGGCTGGTGTAGCTGTTCTCATTGTCGTACCAGGACACGACCTGCACCTGATAGGTGTCGTCGTCGATCTTGGTGACCATGGTCTGGTTGGCATCGAACAGAGAGCCATAGGTCATGCCGATAATATCGGAGGAAACCAGTTTCTCAGTGGTGTAGCCGAAGGATTCGGAGCTCTGCGCCTTCATGGCGGCGTTGATCGCTTCCTTGGTGACATCCTTGCCCTTCACGACGGCCACCAGGATGGTGGTGGAGCCGGTGGGAACCGGGACGCGCTGGGCGGAGCCGATCAGCTTGCCGTTCAGTTCGGGGATAACCAGGCCGATGGCCTTGGCAGCACCGGTGCTGTTGGGCACGATGTTGGCGGCGCCGGCACGGGCACGCTGCAGGTCGCCCTTGCGATGCGGGCCGTCCAGGATCATCTGATCGCCGGTGTAGGCATGAACGGTGGTCATGATACCGCTCAGGATCGGGAAGTTGTCGTTCAGAGCCTTGGTCATGGGAGCCAGGCAGTTGGTGGTGCAGCTGGCTGCGGAGATGACCTTGTCTTCAGGCTTCAGGGTGTTGTGGTTGACGTTGTAAACGATGGTGGGCAGATCGTTGCCCGCGGGAGCGGAGATAACGACCTTCTTGGCGCCGGCTTCGATATGAGCCATGGCCTTTTCCTTGGAGGTGTAGAAACCGGTGCACTCGAGCACGACGTCTACGCCCAGCTGGCCCCAGGGGCACTCTTTGGCATCCTTGATGGCATAGATGGTGATCTCTTTGCCGTCAACGATGATGGAATTCTCGGTCGCTTCGACGGTGTGCTTATTCTCGCCGATGACGCCGCAGTAGCCCTTCTGCGCGGTATCATACTTGAGCAGGTGAGCCAGCATGGCGGGGCTGGTCAGGTCGTTGATCGCGACAACTTCGTAGCCCTCAGCACCGAACATCTGACGGAAGGCAAGACGGCCGATCCGTCCGAAACCATTAATTGCAACTTTCACTGCCATGGAAAAAAACCTCCTTAAAATGATCACGTTCTCGGAATCAGTTCCAACGGCTATTCTACCTTTTTTCACGCGGATTTGCAACCTTTTTTTCCATGATTCCGGGATTTGCAAAAACCGGTCGGAATTGTTCCTGTTTTCCGCATTTTTCTTGACTTCAGCATGGATGAATGATATCCTTACTTTTACAGGCAAAACTCGCAATTTGATTATTTTGGAGGAGGATTCAACTCATGGAAAACATCCCTGTTGTTAAACTCGGTCTGGTCGCCGTATCCCGCGACTGTTTCCCCATCGCCCTGAGCGAGAAGCGCCGCGCCGCCATCGCTGCGAAGCTGGCTAAGAAAAAGGTCAATTTCGTGGAGATCAAGACCACGGTGGAAAATGAAAAAGACATGCTGAAGGCTGTCGACGAACTGAAGGCCAATGGCTGCAACGCCGCCTGCGTCTTCCTCGGCAACTTCGGCCCCGAAACTCCTGAAACACTGATCGCCAAGTACTTCGACGGCCCCTGCATGTTCGTTGCGGCGGCGGAAGGCGACGGCGACATGATCAACGGCCGC
Source organism: Clostridia bacterium (assembly GCA_017447185.1). Classification (GTDB taxonomy): domain Bacteria; phylum Bacillota; class Clostridia; order Christensenellales; family Aristaeellaceae; genus Aristaeella. Next base: position 27,149 of record JAFSOC010000034.1, read on the forward strand.
GGCGACGCCTACTGCGGCATGCTGAACTGCTCCTACAACCTGGGCATGCGCCACCTGAAGGGCTACATTCCGGAATATCCGGTGGGCAACGCGGATGAGCTGACCAAGAAGATCGTTGAATTCTTCCCGATCGCCCGCGTGATCCTGGGCCTGAAGAACCTCAAGATCATCACCTTCGGACCCCGTCCCCAGGACTTCTTCGCCTGCAACGCCCCGATCAAGGGCCTGTACGAACTGGGCATCGAAATCGAAGAGAACAGCGAACTCGATCTGCTGGTGAGCTACAAGGAGCACGCCGGCGACAAGCGGATCAAGAAGGTCGCTGCCGACATGGCCAAGGAAATGGGCAAAGGCAAGTACTATCCCGAAATGAACGAGCGCATGGCGCAGTTCGAACTGACCCTGCTGGACTGGGCAGAAGCCCACAAGGGATCCAAGCAGTATGTGGCCTTCGCCGACAAGTGCTGGCCCGCTTTCCCGAGCCAGTTCGGCTTTGAGCCCTGCTACGTGAACAGCCGCCTGGCTTCCCGCGGGATCCCGGTCAGCTGCGAAGTGGATATCTACGGCGCTCTGAGCGAATACATCGGCGCCTGCCTGACCGGCGACGCGGTCACCCTGCTGGACATCAACAACAGCGTGCCGGAATACATCTACGACAAGGATATCAAGGGCAAGTTCAAGTACAGCCTGACCGATACCTTCATGGGCTTCCACTGCGGCAACACCCCGAGCTGCAAGATGTGCTCCGACCGGGCCATCAAGTACCAGCTGATCCAGCACCGCCTGCTCGAGCCCGAAGGAAGCGAACCGGATTTCACCCGCGGCACGCTGGAAGGCGACATCGCGGCCAGCCCGATCACCTTCTACCGCCTGCAGTGCGACAGTGACGGCATCGTCCGCGCCTACATCGCGGAAGGCGAAGTGCTGCCCGTGAAGACCCAGTCCTTCGGCGGCATCGGCATCTTCGCCATCAAGGAAATGGGCCGCTTCTACCGCCACGTGCTGGTGCAGAAGCGCTATCCGCACCACGGCGCGGTTGCTTTCGCCCACTGCGCGAAGCTGCTGTTCGAAGTGTTCAAGTACCTGGGCGTGCAGGACATCGCCTGGAACCAGCCCAAGACCCTGCCTTATCCCACGGAGAATCCCTGGGCGTAAGTTTAGTAAAAAAGACTGCCACAAGGCAGTCTTTTTTTGAGGTTATATATGCGCAAAGTAGTATTAGTCTCCCTGGACGCGTTCTTCTACGCCGACACCTTCCGAATTTCCCCGGACGGCTTCCTTTCCCGCATGTTCCGTGAGGGCGCCTTCTGCCGCCGGGTGGAAACCATTTTCCCGGCCTTAACCTACCCGATCCACGTGACCATGATCACCGGCTGCGAACCGGACAAAACCGGCGTGGGCCAGAACCAGCCGCCCCAGCCCGGCGTACCCCAGGACATGCGGGTCTGGTACTGGGAGCGCAAAAACATCCGGGTGCCCACCCTTTTCGACGCGGTAAAATCCGCCGGCGGCCGCAGCTGCTCCATTTTCTGGCCCGTGGCCTGCCGCAACAAGGCGGCCCGCTGGTGCGTGCCGGAAGTGCACCCCCTGCGGGGCGAAAACCCGGTGATGAAGGCCCTGCGCTACGGCAACGCCGCCTTTGAGCTGCTGGCGGAAGCGAAATTCGGCTCCCTGCGGCAGGGCATCTCCGAGCCTGGGCTGAGCAACTTCGCCGCGGCAGTGGCCGCGAACGTGATCCGCCGCCATAAGCCGAAATTCTCCGCCATCCACTTCATCGACCTGGACGAAGCCCGCCACAAGCACGGCGTCTTCAGCCCGGAGGCCCTGGCGGCCCTGGAGCGGAACGACGCCCGCCTGGAGCAGCTCTGGCAGGCCATGCAGGCAACCCCGGGCATGGAGGACGCCCTGCTCATCGCCGTCAGCGACCACGGGCAGGAGGACATCACCGAAACCGTGAACCTGACAAAGAAACTCGCAGAATACGGCCTGGATCGGGAACTCTTCGTCCAGAGCAACGGCATGAGCGCCTGCTTCTTCCCCGGCCCCGGATATTCCGGCCACGCAGATCCCGAAAAGCTCCTGCCGCCGGACAAACTTGACGACCTGGGCATCTCCCGCCTGTACACCAGGGCGGACCTGGACGCGATGCACGCCGTGGAAGGCCCCCTCTTCGCCGCGGAAGCAAAGCCCGGCGTGGTTTTCTCCGACGCCCTGGACGAGGAAAAGCGGGAAGCTGCCACCCACGGCTTCGGCCCCGGCCGGGAGGCGGACCTGTGCCTCTTCGCCGTCCGCGGAAAAGGCATTAAGGAAGGTGTGGAAATCCCCGCTATGCATATGCGGGATGTGGGGCCCACCATCGCCGGATTCATGGGCCTTGAGCTGCAGGAGGCCGACGGTATCGACCGCTCCGCCGAATTCCTGGCTTAAGTGTCATTTATCACCAAATTACTTCCCAAAACCGCCGCACAGTGGGGATAAACCCCATTCCGGCGGTATTTTTCTGCCAAAATATGGCGCCAAAGTGTGGAATCCATGCCATAAAATTGACAGAAAGGGAAAAAGATGTTAAATTGTGGATAACGAAGGACAATGATCTCAATCAGGAGGCGGATTGCGTTTTGCCGAAATACCTTGTGACGCACTATTACCACAGCGGTTTTTCCGTTGCGTGCGAGGACGCGATCCTGGTTTTTGACTACTGGCGGGGCGAGAACGGCGAAGTGGACGAAACCATTGAGCTGACGCCGGAAATCCTCAGCGCCTACCAGCAGATCTATGTGTTCATCAGCCACGACCATCCGGACCACCTGGACCCCATCGTCTTCAGCTGGAAGGATGTGCCCGGCATCCAGTACATCGTCTCCTCCGATATGCCGGTGGGCACCCGGGGGCGGCGCATGGCCCCGGGCGACACCGTGGATTTCTCCGACGACGTATCCGTCACCGCCTTTGACTCCACGGATCCCGGCGTTTCCTTCCTGGTCTCCTTCAAGGGGCTGCAGGTTTTCCACGCCGGGGACCTGAATTTCTGGCACTGGCGCAACGAATCCACCATGCGGGAGATTGAGGAGGCGGACATGGAGTTCCGCAAGGCCCTGAAGCCCCTCAGCGAGCACCCGGTGGACCTGGCCTTTTTCCCGCTGGATCCCCGGCAGGGCGCCATGTTTGAGGCGGGCATCAACTACTTCATCCTCACGATCCGCCCCCGGGTGGTGGTGCCCATGCACTATTTCCACCGGACGGAAGTGGCCATGGAATATTCCCGCACCGCCTCCTGCCGCACGACGGAAGTGGTGGCCATGCCCGCCTACGGCGACCTGCTGGAGGTGGAGCTGGACGAGGAAGGTTACCTGAATCTCAGCTTCCCCGATCCGGAAGATTTCCTGGAGGAGGAAATGGACGAAAACGCCAACGCCTACGGCGACGAGGTGGATCCCCTGCTGGCGGAAGACGATCCTTTCCTGGAAAGCGATCTGCCCCTGACCCAGCTGGCGGAGACCCCCAAACCCGAAGAAGAAAATGAGGACGAAAAAACCCTTCCGGAGGCTTGAGCCGGAAGGGTTTCCACAATTTTCCACAGGTTTTCCACATCTTTGGAAAACTTTCCACGGAGGCCTGTGGGTTTCTGAAACCGTTGATTTTCCTCGCTTTTCCCCGGCGGGCAGAATTTGTCCCTTACAATATAACGCTTTTCACCCTGTGGAAAACACCCCGTTCCGATACATCCGGAACGGGGCGTACTTTTGGCCATGTTACGGATCCTCTCGGAGGACATTTGGCTCCTCCCAGGCATCCGTCAGATAAGCTTTCTGTTTTGAGATGGAATACAGCCAGGCCTCCTTCACGGGGCGGTTCGTCAGCCGCCGCACCGCTTCCGCGTACCACCGCAGCTGGGGCCGGTAGATTTCCATGAAATTCTGCTCATCGGTTACCTTATCCGTCTTGTAATCCACAATCACCCAGCCCTCCCGCTCCCGGAAGGCGCAGTCGATGATACCCTGCACCAGCAGGTCCCGCTCCGGTTTCCGCAGGTTGAAGCTCCATTCCCGGTGCACGTCCCAGCCGGCCATCATCCGCTTGCCCAGGGGGGACCGCAGCCAGGCCGCCGCGTCCTTTGGGTTGATGACGGCGCCTTCTTCCTTCGTGAACACGTTCCGGCCCACCAGGTCCTCCTTCATCCGCTGCAGGGCCTCCTCCAGCCGCCCGTCCCCCACGGCCCGGACGATTTCCAGGTCGATCAGGGAAAGGAACTTGTGGATCAGGGTTCCGCGCCAGGCGGCCCGCTTCTCCGGCGGCGGGGAAAGGAAGGAGAAAGTATCCCCCACGGTGGTACGCTCCAGCGCCACGCTGAAACGCTCCGGAATCCGCTTGTCCTCCGGGGTTTCCTCGTCCTCTGCGGCAAGATCCCGGTCCGCCCGCTGCAGCAGCCCCGTAACGGAACGTTTCTGCATTTTGCTGAGCATGGGTTTCGGAGGATAATCTTTCCACACATCTTCCACAGGGGGTGCGGAAAGCAAGGAATCAAGCCAAGCCACAAACTGTGGATGACTGCCTCTTTTTTCCACAGTTTTCTGCGATTCAACCGTGAAAGTGCTTATATTCCAAGGGGTTTCACCCTGTGGATAACCTGTGGACAGTTTTTCGGCATCCAGCAATGCGGGCACAATCCAGTCCATCAGGCAGGCCGCGGAAAGCACCCGGTGCACCCCCGAAGGCGCGTGCCAGAGCACCCGGTCTTCCCCCACGCTGATGAGGTACTCCCGCTCCTGGGCCCGGGTCAGCGCCACGTACAGGAGCCGGATTTTTTCCGCCCGCTGCTCCTTCTCCTTCTTCCAGGAGAAGATGGCCGTGGCCGCCGTATCCCGGCTGAGCCGCACGTCCGGCCGCTTGTATTTCAGGCAGATGCCCAGCTCCGCGTCCGTCATGAGCCCGCCTTCCGCCCGGTGGGACAGGGTGCTGTCCAGCCCCAGGCAGAACACCACGGGGAACTGCAGTCCTTTGGACTTGTGCATCGTCAGGATCCGCACCACGTTGTCCCCTTCCGCCAGGGGGGCGGCGGACTTCTGGTCCCCGCTGCCTGCCTGCTCCGACACATAGGCCAGGAACCGGTGCAGCGAAAAGACACCGGCGGCTTCCGCCTCTTCCGCCTTGCGGCAGAAGAGGGACAGGTTTTTCTGTTTCGTCCGGCCCGTTTTGCCGGATCCGGCCATGGCATAGTGATGGGAATCGCTGCAGAGGTACCGCACAAACTCGCTCATGGACTGGATGGTCATCATCTGCCGCCACTCCATGATTTTGTCCCGCACTTCGCGGCACCGGTCTCCCAGGGGCCCCAGGTCCTCCAGGGCGGCGTTGAACGCTTCATAGAAAGCCGCATCCCGGCCGGGTTTTTGCAGCCGCACCAGCGCCAGCTCCTCCTCCGTGAAGAAGAAGGGCGCGCTCATCAGGGTGGTCAGCAGCGCCTCGTCCCTGGTGGGATGGATCAGGTAGGTTAACAGCGCGACGAAGGCGGAAATCTCCGTCCGCTCATAGAAATCCGTTCCCCCGTCGAAGAATACGGGAATGCCCCGCTCCTCCAGCAGCCGTGCCAGCTCCGGCCCTTCCCGGCTGACCCTTGGCAGCAGCAGCACCATATCCCGGAACTCGAATTTTTCCTGCAGCAGCTCCCGTGCCCGCATGGCCACGCCGTCCGCCGCGATCTCCAGGGGTTTCCGTGTTTCGTTTTCGTCCGGCTGGAGCAGGTCCACCTGCACCGGATGATACCCTTCGAAAGGTTTTCCGGGGATCAGCGCCTCCCGGTCCGTATAGTCCATTTCCGCCGTATCTTCCCGCATGATGTCCCGGAAGATGGTATTCGCCGTCTCCAGGATCTCCGGCCGGGAGCGGAAGTTGGTCTGCAGGTTCAGCAGTTCCCCTTCCGAGTCCGGCCGGTCATACCATTCCACCCGCCGCTGGAACAGCTGGGGGTCCGCCAGGCGGAAGCGGTAGATGCTCTGCTTCACATCGCCCACCATGAACAGCCGGCCGTCCTCCGAGGACAGCCGCTGGATGATCTCATCCTGCACGGCGGAAACATCCTGGCATTCATCCACAAATACCTTCGTCCACCGGGACCGCACCGAGGGCCCCGCCTCCGGATCCCGCAGGACCTTCAGGGCATACTGCTCCAGGTCGCTGAAATCCAGCAGCCGCAGCTTCGCCTTCCGCTGGGTGAACAGCTCCGCCGTCCGGTGGGTCAGCACCTTCAGTCCCTGCAGCGCCCGCTTCAGGTTACCGAAGTCCCGGGCCACCGTCTCCGCGTCGGGTCGGATCAGGGGGGTGATCTCTTCCGCGATTTCCTTCAGCTGATTGCGGTAATCGTTGTACCGCTCCTTCCAGTCGATCTCCAGGGAGTTGAGCTTGCTCCAGGGAGGCATGCGCATAAAGCCGGCGTTCAACTGCTCTTCGGGGACTTCTTCCCCTTCCGCCCACAATTGTTTCACGTGAAACAATTCGCTGTCCGCTTTCCAGACGGCCCGGTAGGCTTCGCAGTGCTCCGGCGCTTCGAACATCAGGTACTGCCGCCGCAGGAGCATCTGCGCGGTCATGAGTTTTTCCTGCACGATCTTCGCCGCGCAGGCAAACCAGGGATGGCTGTCGTCCGGCTTCTCCGGAATATTGTCGCAGGAAGTATCCAGCCACTGGAAAGGATCCGGCAGGGACATCATGAAGGTATGTACGTCCCGGACGATCTCCTCCGTGGCCCGCTGGGTGAAACAGGTTTTCCAGTAAGCGTAGTCCGGATCCCCAGATTTCTGCAGGGCGGCGCAGGCGGAGCGGAAGGCCTTGGAGAAAAGCTCGTTGGCCCTCGCCTGTTCGCAGACGGCGAAGAAGGGGTCCGCTCCCGCCGCCTGGAACTCCTGCCGGATCAGCCGCTGGCAGAAGGCATGGATCGTGCAGATCTCCATCAGGTCCAGCCGCTCCAGGGCACGGCGAAGCCGCAGGTCCGCCCGGCCCTCCCGGAGCCGTTCCCGGATCTTGGCTTTCATTTCCGCAGCGGCGGCATTGGTGAAGGTGACCACCAGGAAGGATTCCGGTTCCGGCCGGTCCTCCCGCATGATCATCTGGACGATGCGCTCGATCATGACCGCGGTCTTTCCGCTGCCGGCGGCGGCGGAGCATATGATCTTTTTTGATTCGGAGAAAATGACATCCTGCTGCTGTTCTGTCCAGTTTGGCATTGTCTCTCACCTCCGAATCGTGATTAGTTTTTAGTTGTTAGAAATTGTTTCACGTGAAACAATCAACTGAAGTCCGGTTCTTTGAGGATCGGTTTTTCTTCTTCAAGGCCAGGATTCGTTAATTCAAGCTGTGCTTTGCCATTGATCGAGGAAACGTGGTAGATCCGCTTATCCGACTCCAGCTCCAGGTCCGTCTCATCCGTACAGGTAATAAACGTCTGGTAATCGCTGATCTCGCTGACCAGCCGCATCCGCCGTTCCTTATCCAGCTCGCTCATCACGTCATCCAGCAGCAGCACCGGCGGTTCCCCGCTCATCTGCCGCAGTGCCTTCATCTGCGCCAGCTTCAGTGACAGCGCCGCGGTCCGGATCTGCCCCTGGCTGGCATAGACCTTCATATTCTTCCTGTTCAGCGACAGATTCAGGTCATCCCGGTGGGGCCCGGCGGACGTGATTCCGAGCCTTAAATCTTCCTCCCGGTTCTCCCGCATCACCCGCACAAAGTCTTCCTGCACATTCCCGGATTCCCGGAAGGCGGAATGATACCCGGCCTGGAATTCTTCCTCCTCCCGGCCGGAGATCCCGCGATAGGTTTCCGCTGCCAGCCTCGACAGCAGTTCCACCACCCGGATCCGCTCCTGCACGATGACTTCCGCCGGACCAGCCATGGCCTGCTCAAAAACCTCCAGCAGACCGAAATTCGGCCGCTGATTCCCCCGCATATTCTTCAGGAGGGCATTCCTTTGCTCCAATCCCGATCTGTACTGCTGCAGCGCAATAAAATAACCCCGGTTCACCTGGGAAATCATCATATCCAGGTACCGCCGGCGTACCGACGGCCCTTCCCGGATCAAGCCCAGATCCTCCGGCGAAAAGATGACGCACTGCAGGCAGCCCATCATATCCGAGAACCGTTTGATCTGCTTCTGATCCAGCAGGATCACTTTCTTCGCGGCCTCATTCGGCACCAGGCGCACGGAGATCTCCCGCTTCACGCCCCCGGACCGCACGTCCACGCCGCATGCCGCAAAGCTCTCCCCGATCCGCACCGCGCTCTGGTCCCCGGTGATCCGGTGGCTCTTGCCAAGGGCGCAATAATGAATGGCCTCCAGCAGGTTCGTTTTGCCGGAGCCATTCGCGCCGAAGAACAGATTGACCCCTTCGTGAGGGGTCAATACAGTTTCCTCGTAATTTCTGAAATTACGGAGAGTCAGCTTTTCAATAATCATTATTGGAACGTTCTTACCGGCAGAATCAGGTAAATGAAATCGTCGCCGTTTTCAGGAACCACCACGCAGGGGCTGATATTGGAATTGAACTTCATGCACAGGTTCTCATCCGACACATTGCGGATCACATCCGTAATATACCTTGCGTTGAAGGCGATATCGATATCATCGCCGTTCAGGGTGGCATCCATCTCTTCCTCCACATCGCCCAGCTCGGCGTTGGAGGTGATCTTCAGCACATCGCCCTTGAAGCTCATGCGGATCAGGTTGTTCTTGCCTTCCCGGGCCATGAGGCTGGCGCGGTCGATGGCGTCCTGCACGCTGATGCGGTTGGCCTTCGCTTCCGTCTTGAAATCGGCCGGAATGATCCGGCGGTAATCGATATACTCGCCCGCCAGCAGGCCGCTGGTCAGCCGGATATTGCCGAAGGTGCACTGCATCCGGTTCCGGTCAAAGAGCATGGTGCAGAAAGCATCGTCATCCGGCAGGATGCGGCTCAGCTCGTTCAGCACCTTTCCGGGAATGATGGCCTTCACCACGTCCACCCCGTCCGGCAGCTCAAAGGGCTGGAACACCTTCTGCATGGCGAGGCGGAATCCGTCCAGCGCCACCAGCCGCGCTTCGGAATGGCTGACTTCCAGCAGGGAGCCGGTCAGGATCTGGCGGCTCTCATCCGTGGCAATGGCAAACACCACCCGGGAAATCATATCCCGCAGGCGGTTCTGCGGAATTTTCACCACGGAACCGGTCTTCAACGACTCAATCTCCGGATACTCGTCCGCGTTCATGATCGCCAGGTTGCTGCGGTTCTTCATACAGCGGATCACCGCCGTGCGGTTATCCGTCACGGACACGTTCACGTCGCCCACCGGCATCTTGCGGATCAGCTCGGTGAAGAGCTTGCCGGGCAGCACCGCCTGGCCCTCTTCCTTGATCACCGCGGCATTGGTGTATTCAATCACCAGGGACCCGTCGGAGCAGGTCATCCGCACCCGGTCATCCGCGGCATCAATCAGGATGCCTTCCAGAATCTGCTTCGGGGACCGGGCGGACAGCGCCCGGGTAACCGTGTTCAGGCCTTCGAGAAGGTCCTGGGAGTTCATCGTGAAGATCATCGATCCATCAACCTCGCTTCAAAAGAAAAGATATAACGTATATATAATATACATAATCGTAGTAGTAGCAGGACCTGTGGAAATCGGGGAAAACCACAGGAAACCCTTGATTTTCCTGTCTTCCGGCTGTGCATAAACTGTGGAATCTTATCCACTTTTTTTGGCCCGTCTGTAGATATTCCATACCCGCGGACCGAAATCCTTCTTTTTTCCCGCTCCCCGGAACCCTTTCCGGAGGGTGTTTCAGCATCTCAGAGCGGAAAACCCGCCTGCTGACGGGAAAATCTGAAGAAGTTTTCCACAGAATCCACCGAATTTATCCCCTGTGGATAACTTCACTGTGGAAACCCGGAAAGCCTTTATTTCGTGGAAAGTACGGACTTGTTCTTCACAAAATAATCCACACCGGACCACAGCGTCAGGGCCACGGAAACCCCGGTCAGGATGCCCGTATACCAGGTGGCGAAACAGGCTTTATTGAAGAGCAAAATCGCCGCAATGGTCACCATCTGGAAGGTGGTTTTCCATTTGCCGATCTTGCCGGCGGCAATCACCTTGCCCTGGCCCACGGCCACCATGCGCAGTCCGTCCACCGCCAGTTCGCGGCAGAGGATGATCAGCACGACCCAGGCTTCCATCATGCCGTTGCGGACCAGCATCACCAGCGTGGTCAGCACCAGCAGCTTATCCGCCACCGGATCAATGAACTTGCCGAAGTCCGTGACCATGTTGTACTTGCGGGCGATATGCCCGTCCAGCAGGTCTGTCAGGGAGGCCAGGATAAACAGCACCAGCGCCACGATTCGGCAGGTATCGTCATTCAGATACAGCAGCACCGCCACTGCCGGAATACACAGCACCCGGGCGATACTCAGTTTATTCGGAAGGTTCACAGCATTACCCCCTTCAGGTCATAATCCCCGGCTTCCGTGATCTTCACGGGGATGAACAGGCCGGGTTCCGGCACGGTATTGCCGCAATTCACATAAATTTCGCCGTCCGTCTCCGGCGCTTCCCGGCTGGAGCGGCCGAGGCAGACGCCTCCGTTCCCCGCGGCGGTGACCAGCACCTGTTCCACAGTGCCGATGCGGGCCTCGTTGCGGCGGCGGGAAATCCCCTGCTGCAGCTCCATCAGGCGCATGAAGCGCTCCTGTTTGACTTCCTCCGGGATCTGGTCCGGCATTTTTGCTGCCGGCGTATCCTCCTCCGGCGAATAGGTGAAGGCGCCGAGGCGGTCGAACTCCGTTTCGGCCACGAAATCCAGCAGCTCCTTGAACTGATCCTCGGTTTCCCCGGGGAAGCCGACAATAATACTGGTCCGCAGGGTGAGCCCCCGGTCCCTCGCTCCCCGGACGCAGCGCAGGATATCCTCCCTGGTTCCCCGGCGGTGCATGCGGCGGAGCAGGTCCGCGTTGATATGCTGCACGGGAATATCCAGGTAGGGGCAGATGTTCGGCGTATCTGCCAGCACATCCAGCAGCTCCTCGCTGGTTTCATCCGGATAGCAGTAGAGCACCCGCAGCCAGTCCACGCCGTCGATAGCGGCAGCTTTGCGCATCAGGTCCGGCAGGGTGGTATGGGCATGGGTTTCGGTGCCGTAGCGCGTCGTATCCTGGGCAACGAGAATATGCTCCCGGACGCCCCGGGCGGAAAGCTCCCGGATTTCCGAGAGGATCTGCTCCTCTCCCCGGCTGCGGTAGGGCCCGCGAATCAGGGGAATGGCGCAGAAGGTGCACCGGTTGGAGCAGCCCTCGCCGATGCGCACATAAGCGGAATAGGCGGGCGTGGTCAGCACCCGGGAATGCTCGCAGTAGCTGAGATCGTCCTGGCAGGCGCTCTGGCGCTGGCCCTGCAAGGCCTTGCGGATCAGGGCGGGCAGCTGCGCGTACTGGTTGACCCCCAGCAGCAGGTCGATCTCCGGTATTTCCTCCAGCAGGGATTTTTCATACCGCTGGGCCAGGCAGCCGGTGACCACCAGCAGGCGGCAGCGGCCGGATTCTTTATACTGGGCCATCTCCAGGATGGTATTGATGGATTCTTCCTTGGCGGATTCGATGAAACCGCAGGTATTCACCATGAGGATATCCGCCTGCTCCGGATCGGGCGTGAAGACGAAGCCGTCCTCCTGCAGGAGGCCCAGGGCCGTTTCCGTATCCACCCGGTTCTTGTTGCAGCCAAGGGAAATCACACCGACAGAAAACGGCATGCGGATCCTCCTCTCTTTGAACAGCTTTACTTCACTGAAGTATAGCATATTTGGCGGCTGTTTTCTAGTGACTTGTTTGCGGGTTGTAGTGTATAATGATCGGGATGCTTACGGTGGAGGAAACTTGCACATGAAGGACACATTTCTGCTGGTGGACGGCAACAGCCTGATGCACCGGGCTTTTCATGCTTTGCCCCTGATGGATGCGGACGGGGTTTATACGAATGCGATTTACGGATTTTTCGGGATGCTTTTGAAGGTAATCCGGGAGGAGCAGGTGCAGTACCTGGCGGTGTGCTTTGACGAGCACGGCCCCACCTTCCGCCATACGGTGTACGCGGACTACAAGGCCGGCCGCAGCGAGACCCCGCCGGAGCTGCGGCAGCAGTTCGGCACCATCCGCACCCTGCTGGACGAAATGGGCATTCAGCGCTTCGGCATCCAGGGCTGGGAGGCGGACGACCTGCTGGGCACCCTGAGCCGCCTGGGCGAGGACGCAGGCGTGGCGCCCCTGCTGCTGACGGGGGACCGGGACGCGCTGCAGCTGGTGGGCGGCGGCACCCAGCTGATGTTCACCCGCAAGGGCATTTCCGAAACCATCCGCTTTGACGCGGCAAAGGTCTATGAGGAATACGGCTTCACCCCGGGCCAGGTGACGGACTGGAAAGGCCTGGCCGGCGACTCCAGCGACAATATCCCCGGCGTGCCCGGCGTGGGCGACAAAACCGCGGTGAAACTGCTGCAGGAATACGGCACGCTGGAAAACGTGCTGGACAACGCGGGCAATGTGAAGGGAAAACTGGGCGAAAAGCTGGCCGCCTTTGCGGACCAGGCCCGTTTCAGCAAGGAACTGGCCACCATCCGGCGGGACGCGCCGGTGGATTTCTCCCTGAACGCCTGCGTGCTGCCGGATCTGAAGCAGATTATTCCTTCCCTGCAGAAGCTGAAGCTGTTCAGCCTCGTAAAAAGAATCAATTCCGACGGCGATGCCGCCGCGGCCGCAGCCAATGACCGGCCGGAGGAAGAAAACATCCTGCCCTTCGTGAAAATCGAATTCGGCAAGGCCACGGAGCTGGATACGCCGGAGGCCATCCGGACCTGGATCGCGGCAAATGTGACCGCGGAAAACCCGCTCTGCCTGCATGCGGGAGAACTGGCCATGAGCCTGGCGGTGCAGACCGGTGAAAACACCGGCGCGCTGGCGCTCATCGCCCTGGGCGGCGACCTGCTGACCCCGGGGCTGGACCCGGTGGAAGTGCTGCAGGTGCTGGCCGGGGAAATCAAAAAAGGCAACGCAGTTGTCCATGACGGAAAAACCTGGCTGCGGCGGCTGGACAGCGCCGGCGCCGAGCTCCCCGAAAGCTTCTTCTGGGACACCATGCTGGGGGCGTACCTGCTGAACCCGCAGGAGAAGAGCTACCGGCTGGGGGCCCTGTGCCCGGAGATGCCGGAGGACGCGGGCACGGTCTGCTCCCTGCAGGCCTGGCAGCGCAGGCAGGTGGAAGCCGACGGCATGACCGCCCTGATGAACGAAATTGAGCTGCCCCTGAGCTTTGTGCTCTACCGGATGGAGAAGGCCGGATTCACGGTGGATACGGACTTCCTGCGGGAGCTGGGGGACAAATATACGGCGGAAATCAACCAGCGGAAGAACGAAGTGATCGAAGCCACGGGCGGAACGCCCTTCAACCTGAACAGCCCCCAGCAGCTGGGCGAGGTGCTGTTCGAAAAAATGAACCTGCCCCACGGCAAAAAGACCAGCAAGGGCTATTCCACGTCCGCCGAGGTGCTGGAAGGCCTGCGGTGGGACGCGCCGGAGGTGATCGAGCCCCTGCTGCGCTACCGGCAGCTGGCGAAGCTGAACGGAACGTATGTGGAAGGCCTGCTGCCCCTGGTGGACCGGGCGGGCCGGGTGCACTCCACCTTTGACCAGACGGCCACGGCCACGGGGCGCATCTCCTCCTCGGAGCCGAACCTGCAGAACATCCCCGTGCGCACGGAGGAAGGCAAGGAAATCCGCCAGGCGTTCCTCCCCCGGGAGGGCTGGATCCTGCTGGACGCGGACTACAGCCAGATCGAGCTGCGGCTTATGGCCCACTTCAGCGGCGACCCGGCCATGGTGGACGCTTTCCAAAAGGGCGAGGATATCCACGCCCGCACGGCCGGGGAAATCTTCGACGTACCGCCGGAATTCGTGACGCCGGAGCTGCGCAGCCGGGCGAAGGCGGTCAATTTCGGCCTGATCTACGGCATCAGCGGCTTCGGCCTGAGCCGGAACACCGGCGTCAGCCGCCGGGAGGCCGGGGACTTCATTGCCAAATACTTTGAGAAATACCCGGGCGTGAAGCGCTTCATGGACGAGAGCGCGGCGGAAGGCATCCGCCTGGGCTATGCCCGCACCATGATGGGCCGGAGGCGCTACCTGCCGGAACTGAAGAGCCCGAAGACGCCCATCCGGGAATTCGGCAAGCGGGCCGCCATGAACACGCCGGTGCAGGGCACCGCGGCGGACATCATCAAGCTGGCCATGGTGCGGACGGACAAAGCCCTGCGGGAGGCCGGGATGCAGAGCCGGCTGATCCTGCAGGTGCACGACGAACTGCTGCTGGAATGCCCGCCGGAGGAAGCGGAGAAGGCCGCGGAAATCCTGCGGGAGGCCATGGAAGGCGCGGCGCAGCTGAAGGTGCCGCTGGTGGCGGAAGTGCACCGGGGCCAGAACTGGGCGGAAGCCAAGTGATTGTGTTTTCCCGGCGGACATGATACAATATTCGCGATTTTTTCGATGAGACGGGAGGAGCAATGGAAAATGCTGGAATTCAAGTTTGACACTCAGCTGCTGATTGAGGGGCACGACCTGGACGAGGATGCCATCAACGACTACATTACCCAGAACCTGAAGGGCGACTGCCTGCTGGCCGTCGGCGATGACGAGCTGATCAAGATCCATTTCCACACCAACGAGCCCTGGCAGCTGCTGGAATACGCCGCCAGCCTGGGCGAGATCTACGACGTGGTCGTGGAGAACATGGAACGGCAGGAGCAGGGTTTACAAGGTTAAAAAGGCTATGAGCAGACTAGGTGATTTAATCCGCACGGAGCGCGTGCGGCAGAAGCTGACGCCGAAGCAGGTGGCGAAGAAATGCGGCGTGAGCGAGAGCTACCTGCTGGCCGTGGAGGCCGGGACGCGGATCATCGCGGACGACCAGGCCCGGCGGATCCTGAAGGCCATCGGCCTGAAGCAGCAGACGGAAGCGGAATTCACGCTGGACGATATCGCCGCCACGGTAGACCTGGTGCAGGTGCAGCCGAAAATGGCCGCCGCCGTCGCTGCAAGGAAGCCGGAAAAAAAGGAAGCGGAAGTCGTCGCCACCTCGGTGGAGGAGAGCGTGGCCGGCAGCGTCTGGCTGGACGCGCTGGCCAGCGTGCTGAAGCGGGTGCCGGTGATGAACGCCGTCATGAAGCCGGTGAGCTACAAGCTGGTGCCGGTGGAGAACGGCCGCATCGAGGGCGCCAACCCGGAGAAGGTTTTCTTCTACCTGGCGCCGGACGACAGCATGCGGGGATTCCGGATTCACCGGGGCGACATCGTGCTGACGGTGCCGGCCAACAGCCCGGTGGACGGGTCCATTATGCTGCTGAACTACAACGAGCACCGGTATCTCCGGAAGATCAAGGTCCTGGACGATCACACCGTGATGCTCCAGCACTACGACCGGGAATACGAAGCGGAAACCGTGCCGATCAATGAGATTGGTTTTATCTCGCGGTGCGTACAGGTGACCTTCGAACTGCAGTGATTGCAAAAAGGAGTTGTCTCAAAATGATCTGAGAGGATCATAAGAGGCAACTCCTTTTATAGTGCAGAATTTGGTTCCAGCTGCAGAACAGATCTCTCGACTACGCTCGAGATGACATTCCTGCTTGAGCTTGTTATCCTGCAGCGGGAAGCGTAAGGGGATCCTTCGACGCGCTTCGCTTGCTCAGGATGACATGTGGGGGTGATGGCTTAGATCTGTTTAGCCTCCATATAAAATCTCTTTTCATCCGCTTCGCCCATCGAGAACGTCTTTCTCGGGAGGACTCCCAGCTTCTTCACATCATTGAAGAAGCTGTTTTTGTCTATTTCAGGAAGCAGGAATC
The DNA here is from genome assembly GCA_017447185.1 of Clostridia bacterium. Lineage (GTDB taxonomy): Bacteria > Bacillota > Clostridia > Christensenellales > Aristaeellaceae > Aristaeella. The sequence continues at coordinate 43,059 of JAFSOC010000034.1, forward strand.
CGATGGCCTGCGGCTTGCCCGCCAGGGCCCTCAATGATTGCTCCCCGTGAATATAATCAATCTCCGCCTCCGGATGCCTGGCCAGGAAATCATCCAGGAACTTCTGGATCGTCTCGCAGGGAATCGCACCTTCCGGCTTGCCGACCGTCACCACCTGATCTCCTGCGGCGCAGACCACCGTAAACCGATGCCCTTCCGCCGCATCCAGCGTCATGCCGCGCTTCCCGGCATATTCTTGCCAGTCGCGCAGGAGCTCCGCCGGCTCCACCCCGGTGACCACCCGGTGAATCGGCTCAAACAGCAGGGCATTGTCATGAATATTCACAATCTCGCACAGGGCATACCGCGCCGGATGATTTGCCTGTTCCTCCGCCGACAGCCCCTGCTTCAGCTCTTCCCAGTAGGCCTTGGCCGTGGCCAGGGAATGATTCCCGTCCCCCACCGCCAGCAGCAGCGGATCCGCACCCAGTTTTTCCAGCAGCGCGGAAAGGGCATCATCCACATGCTGCAGGTCTTCGTCCTTCTCCACGGCCCAGCCCTTCAGGTGGCCGCCGTTCATCATCAGGTCGAAATCATACAGCTTCCGCAGGGAATTTTCCTTCGCCTGCAGGGGCTCCAGCACCGTCCGCTCCGGATCGTCGATCAGGATCATGATATGCGTCAGCTCCACCGGCGCGCCGCGGCGGATCACCAGCCGGGGAGGCAGGCGGGAGGCAATGGTCTGCTCCGTGGGCCGCACCAGCGGCAGGGAGCCTTTTTCAAAGGAATACTGCTCCAGGTCCACCGCGCAAACGAGCCCCAGCCGGCTGCCGGCGGGCACGGTCCGCTCGCAGAGCACGAATCCCGGATCCACGGCGGGGGCCAGCAGCCCCTCCCGCAGGTAATCCGCCATAGCGGCATGGATTCCGGGGATCAGCTGTTCGCTTCTTTTCAGGTTCATCTCCGGCAGGATCAGCCGGAGGGCCGACGGCGCGCTCCCCACGGTGTCATACGCCTTCCGCCAGTATTCCGGCTCGGAGGTGTACTGGTCGCAGGCGATGCAGGCCCAGGTCTCCGGCGGAACGGAAGCGGCGGGCAGCAGGATGCGCGCGGGGCGGATACCGATGCGGTCAAAGGACATAAGCGGATTCCTCCTTGCATTTCAGCGATTGCTTCCCCATCCTACCACAGGCGGCGCCGGGATACAACGCGCCCGGGGCAGGAAATCAGAATTTGAACACAATGCCCACCACGGCGGAAATGGCAATGAAAATCGCGGGATGCCATTTCTTCAGCTTCTTATGCCGCTGGGCCAGGAACAGCACCACCCCCAGGGCGATGGCCTTCCAGGCGAACAGGTCCCCGAAGGCGTGGGTGGCCTCGAAGGCGGCCAGGTTCACCAGGGAAACCTTTGCCACGTTCAGCCCCGCCACGGTGATCATGGCGATGGAGGCGGGGCGCAGGCCGTAGAGCGCGCCCTCCACCAGTTTGCTGGAGCGGAACCGGTTCAGGAACCGGGCCACGATCAGGATGATGACCACCGAAGGGATGGCCAGGGCGATCGTCGCCAGGATGCCGCCGGGGACGCCCGCGGTCTTGAACCCGGCATAGGTGGACATATTGATGCCGATGGCGCCGGGGGTGGATTCGGAGATGGCGATCATATCCGCCACATCCGCGGCGGTGAACCAGTCCGGATGGTTGGCGGCAATTTCATAGAGGAAGGGCAGGGTGGCCAGGCCGCCGCCGATGGAGAACAGGCCGGTCTTGCCGAATTCCAGCATCAGGTTCAGGAGGATATTCATGCGTCTCCCCCCTTCTGCGCTTCTGCGTTCTTCCGGTTCTTCCACAGGGAGATCAGGAGCCCCGCCACGCCGGCGGAGATCACCAGCACCACCGTCGGGACCTTGAAGGGCAGGAAGGTGGAGCAGACGCTCAGGGCCAGGATAATGATATACAGCGCGAAGGTGATCACATCCACCACCGAGGATTTCCACAGCCGGATCACAGCCTGGACGATCAGCACGCAGACGCACACCCGGATGCCGGCAAAGGCATGCTGCACAATTTCAATGGAGGCGAAATTCTGCAGGAAGGCGGCGATCACCAGAATGATGGCAATCGGGCCGGTGAGGAATCCCAGCATGGCGGCCAGGGCCCCCGGAACGCCTTTCCGCTTCGAGCCGATGAAGGTGGAAACATTCAGCGCGATGAGCCCGGGGGTGCACTGGCCGATGGCGAAATAATCCCGCAGCTCGTCCATGGTGGTCCAGCCGCGCTTGGTCACCAGCTCCCGCTCCAGCAGGGGCAGCATGGCATAGCCGCCGCCGAAATTGATAAACCCGATCTTCATATAGACCAGGTACAGGTCCAGCAGGTCTTTCATGAAGTGCCTTCCTTTCCGCCGCTTTTCGCGGTTCCCCGCTATTGTAACAGAAGAGCGGACGAAAAAAAACTGTACAAAACACAGGATTTGTGGGAACATATAGGTGACTGTGAACGTCAATATAAATGGAACCCATAAGAAACAGGAGGATGCGAGTATGAAAAAGATGATTCGTAAACTGGCTGCACTGGCGCTGGCGCTGGTAATGGTACTTGGCTGCGCGGCCGCTTCCGCCACCACGGTGGATGTTGCCTTTAATATGGACGGCGAGTCCGCCAAGACCGTGATGGGCGGCTTCGGCATGCCGGAGCAGCAGCTGGGTACGGTGGAAGGGATTGCCAAGCTGCTCTCTTCCCTGGGCGTGAAAGTGATCGCCCTGTCCGACGGGTTTGAGCTGGACCTGAGCCTGGCCGGCACCGAAGCGGTGAAGGTGGGCATGGCCTCCATTGAGGGCGGCGCCGCCCTGGTCACCAACCTGCTCCCCAACTATTACCTGACCGTGAAGAATGAAACCGTGCAGCAGCTGCTGCAGCAGGTGATGCAGAATGTTCCCGGCCTGGGCGCCCTGATGGGTGGCAACGCCGCGGGCATGGCGGGCGTGATCCCGCAGAACCTGTCCGCCTATCTCCAGGATATCAGCGCGGCGCTCACGGGCGCCATGGTTCCCGGAACCCCGGCCCAGGGCACCTACGAGCTGGAAGGCTACACCTTCGACACCTATGTACCCATGTCCATTGATATGCCCAAGCTGAAGGAATCCGTGAAGAAGACCCTGGGCGAAATGTTCAAGGATGAATCCATCACCAGCATGATCACCACCATGACCGGTGCCATGGGCAGCTCCGCTCCTTCCGCCGACGACCTGAAGAAGGGCGCGGAAGACTTCGTCGACAAGCTGCCGGATACGGTTACCCTGGAATCCTATGCCAGCAGCACCAACCCCGGCGTGACTTACGTGACCGGCGATGCCTTCTATGAAGGCAAGACGGATCCCGCCTTCACCCTCAAGGTGCTGAACGCGGACGGCGACGTGACCATCATGTTCACCGTGACCGAGACAGAGCTGGCCATCACCCTGGCCATCTCCCCCAACCACGCCATCCTGCAGGTGAATGCGGGCGACAATCTCCACCTGGTCCTGGACGGCAAAGTGGAAATGGGCGACGAACAGGTCTTCACCCTGGATGTGTATGTGAACACCGAAGCCCCGCTGGCCACCGTCACCGTGAAGATCGGACAAAACGGCGAGCGCACCCTGCCCGTGGAACAGGGCGAAAAGACTGAGCTGACCGTGGAGGACATGATGGCCGGCAAGATGCCGGAAACCTTCCAGACCGATCTCTATTCCGGCATTATGCCGCTGCTGTCCAACCCGGACATCACGCAGCTGTTCACCCTGATGAACCCCGTCTCCACCGTGACCGTGGAAACCCCCGTGAGCGTGGACGGCGAATAAGTTTTCCGGTTTTTTCCTGAAAAACTGCCACCTATACCCGGTGGCGCGTATCAAAGAATGCAGGGGGCGGCCACGCCCCTGCAAATAAAAAAAATCCAAGGTAAAGGAGATAAAAGACTATGCGTAAACTGATTTCTGTCCTGATGGCCCTGATGATGGTATTCGGCATTGCCGCGGCCTGCGCGGAAGACGGCGCGGAACTCGGTGAACAGGCTCCCGTCCTGGGCGGCGAGATCGTCGGCGGCTGGGCCGCTGCGGAAGTCACCGAGATCACCTCGGATGAACTGGCTGTCTTCGACAAGGCGCTGGAAGGCCTGATGGGCGTGAACTACGAGCCCGTGCTGCTGCTGGGTTCCCAGGTGGTTGCCGGAACGAACTACGCGTTCCTGGCCAAGGGTACCGTGGTGTATCCCGATGCGCAGCCTGCCTGGTACATCATTTACGTCTGGGAAAATCCCCAGGGCGAAGTGGAACTGCTGGACATCGTGAACCTGACCCTCAGCGTTCCGTCCCTGAACGCGGCTGAACAGCCCGCGGAATAATCATCCACAGGAATCCCGAAGGGACCGGCCGATGGCCGGTCCTTTTCCTGTGCCCCGGGACTCTGGACCAACAACAACGGCCCCGCATCCGCGGGGCCGTTGTTGTTCTGGCTTTCATTTCAGACGCCAAGCGCCAGATCTGTAATGCTGAGGACACTTACGGATCCTTCCAGATCCTGATACAGATAAACAATGACCCATGTCGTGCCCTTGTTGATCTCACTGGCTCTGCAAAGAACAGCATAATTGGTCCCCGCAACTACCTGTGTGCCAAGAACCGCCACCGGAGTATATGCGATCGTAATGGTTCCGGTCTGGTAACTGTCCATCGCCTGCCAGAACATGTTGTTGATCTCATCGGTGATTGTCGTCAGGTCTTCAGCGACGCTCCAGCCGCCAGCAAGTGCACCGGTTTCCGGGATTTCAGGTGTTCCGCTGTCAGGTTCGGATCCTTCTTCCGGTTCAATGGGCATATACATGGTCAATGTCATACCGTTATAGTCGCCACTGAACTGATGAACTTCTTCATTCCATTTCAGGGAGATTTCTTCGCCATCGGCTGTGAGTACCAGTGTTTCACCGTCAAATGTCCAGGTGCCTTTTTTGCTTTCATTCTCAACCATTACTTCAAAGGTGTTATCTTCATAGATGAAAATGGTCTGCTCCATAATCGCGTTATCACCCAGGGCATAGAACAGATTCCAGTCGCTGATCAGAAAACTATCCTGCTCAGCATGAGCATAAACCAGGCCAAGAGAGAGAGTAAGAATCAGAATAAACGACAACAGTTTACGCATGAGAAATACCTTCCTTTCAAAATTAAAAATATTTAACGTGCTTGCTTCCCGCTTTCTGCTGTTCTCATTGTACCATAGAAAGCGCCCGGAAGGACATCTTCCGGGCTGAGCGGTTGTTTCCCGTGTCTGAACGGTTTACTTTTTCACATTATGATGCGTCCCACTAATGACTCATTGGTTATTTCTCCTTGCTGCCAAAAAGGGAATAAATCACGCCTGAAATGACGCCGCTGATTGCAACTGCGATCCAGCTGTGAGACCAGTCGTTTCCAAGTACGCCCCAGATGAACATGACAATAACGCCAATCGCATTGATAACAATCGGAAGCTTTTTGGGATCGATATTCTTAAAATCCATAACCTTTGTCCTCCTGATATAAATATGATTTGTTAACTGTTTCCGGACTTCCATTTAATCAGTTCGTCGTTCATTTCCCGAATCTGCCGTCTGTAGGACAGGTACTGGAGCAGCCAGATCAGAATATATACGGCAACCATCGCACCCACCACAATCCAGAAGACAGGATCGCTCAGGCTGAACCAGCCCATAGAGATCACAAGAAGAAAATACAGCGCAAAAACCAGCAGAAAATGTGTGGCGGTGGCCCGGGCAATGCTCCATTTTTCAATGCCGTAAACAACGGAGCTGCCCATCGCGACCGCGCCGTAAATGCCGCCTATAACAATATGCGCGAAAGCGCCTTGCAAAGGCTGTGAATCCAACAGTACGAGACAGATGACGATGGCGGCGCCGATCACAAAGCCAGCCAGGCCGAGCAATGTCGCTTTTTTCCACAGCATACGCTTATTCCTCCTTTCCTGCTTCAATGCGGCTCAGTGCCTGATGGATTACTCGGACATATCTTCGCGCCGCCCAGGTGATGCTTCCGTCATCAAAACGGATATAAACGGTACCGGTTGTGCTGAAATCAAAACTTGCAATCTTCCGTATATTGGCAATCTCAAAACGGCTGATCCGGATAAATCGGTCCGGATTCAACTGCTGTTCCAGAAAAGAAAGGCTTTTGTTTGATTCATATACTTCCTTACCGACACAGATCCTGACTTTTCGCGCCTCCACATACGCACGGGTAATATCCCGTTGACTCAGAAGTTCCATTTCGCTGTCCCGGTATCCGACAATCAGCGGATAGCTGCTGTTCGTACAGGTTTCAATGGCATGGACAATATCTTCCACACGCTGCGTCTTCCGGTCTGTACGAATCAGGATAACAGGATCATGGCATTGCGGATCAATCTGAATCTTGATTTCCACAGGATTCTTCATGCTACACCTCGTTACGTGCGCAGCGCACACTGTTCTATTTCTTAAGATGATTCCAAGAAACAGCGTGATTGCATGTTTTTCTGCGGATGATAAGCAATTGTTATCTATGGATAAATGCCAGGGTGCTGATGATCTCCTGCGCTTCAGCTTCCGCTGTTTCGCCATCCAGCCAGAAGGCAATTTCCACATACTGATCCCCATCATCAAAGAGATAGTTCAGTGTGGTGTATTCCTTCCCGTCATAAGTTTCTTTAGCCCGATACCATGCCACATCAATTCCATTGATATTCTTACCGGTGACCACTTCAAATGCGTTGTATTCCGCGGCTTCCTGCTCTGCATACGCAGCCAGGCTGTCCGGCCGGCCGGCCTTGGTAAACTGATAGACATCGAAGTCCAGCAGGGTTTCATCACTGCGCATATAGGCAACCATGTCATCCCTGATATCCGCCTCGGTTCTGTTTCCTTCTGTAAAGCTGTCCGGAATCCTGATGGTATAGACAGAAGTTCCAAGTCGATATACGGCAGGCTCTCCTGTTTCTGACATAAAATCGATCACCAGATTCGTTTCGCCCTGTTTGTATTCCAGGCGAATACCTCCATCTGTCAGAATCAAACCTGCTACGATGCTGTGCTCATGGTCCAGAAAACTCATCGTATAATTCTTTTCATCCTTGCACAGCATGGAATACTCATAGGAAGGTTCTTCTTTTCCTGCACAGACTGCCCTGCCTGTCACATAGAACGGAATTGAATTCTCACCGTTCTGATAGTATTCCGCAGTTACCTCATCCGGAAAATGCGTTTCAAATTCATCCAGGGCTGCTCTCAGGTTTTCAGGAGTAAACTCTTCTCCGCCGGCCTGCGGCAATCCCTGCAAAGAGGCAAGCACCGCTTCATCCTTCAGCAAGTCTTCCTTCAGACCATGGAAAGCTTCCTTGATCTTGGGGACATCGACCGTTACAGGAATTAATGTATCAAAATTGTAACCATCGAACTGGTATTCACCTTTCACAGGTTCTCCCGGTACAGCCGCTTCCGTACAAACCTGCATAAAGGACGAGATGTATGTCGACAGAGAGGTGGGCATAATACTCATGGTACCCTCTCCAGATTCATTAACAGCTGCTGTTCCGGCTGATGCTGCGACATTTGTCAAAATCATAGCCAGGAATATAACGATTGCTATTATTCTTTTTGTTCTGAAAATGCTCATATGAGTATCATCCCTCCATTATTCAATTGATTATGATTCTCTTATAGCACAAAAGAATACAAGATGCTCGTCTTTTTCGCCTAAGCGGTTATTATAGAAGCATAAGCGGTAAAAAGCGTTTTATCGGGGCGGGCCTTCCGCGGGGCCGTTGTTTATCTGCGGGCATAAACCTTTCAGCCGCGTAAAACGACCGTTCGGACAAAAACCGTTGCTTTCCGGTGCGGATTCGTTCAGAATGAACCTATCAACAACAACTGATATTTCCGGTATTCCCCAACCAGAGCGCGGCGGAAGGGAGCGGCGTTTCCTGTTCCCCGCGGAGAGGAGAACGGTTCAAAGTGAAAAAGAAGGTATTGCTGGCGGCTGTGCTTGTGGGCCTGCTTCTGCTGCAGGCGGTTTTCGCGGGCCTGGCGGAGGGGCAGCCATCCCTGTCCCTGGACCCGGCGGAGATCACCCTGGACAAGGGCAAATCCCAGAAGCTGAAGCCCGTGGCGGAGAATGTGGAAAACGCGAGGAAAATCAAATACGCCTGGGAATCCTCCGATCCGGCGGTGGCATCAGTGAACAACGGGGGCGCGGTGAAGGCGGCGGACGCCGGCACCGCGGTCATTACCTGCACCGCAACCCTGCCGGACGGGAACGTGCTGACGGCGACGGCGTCCGTGACGGTGCGGATTCCCGTGAAAGGGCTGAAGATCACGACGAAGGCGAATACGGCCTTCCCCGCCCGGGAAAGCCTGCAGCTGGAATACACCCTGCAGCCGGAGAACACAACGGACCGCGCCGTGGCCTGGACCAGCTCCGATGAGGGGATCGCCACGGTGGATGAAAACGGCGTGGTAACCGGCGTGGCGCCCGGCAAGGTGACCATCACCGGCACGGCGGCGAACGGCAAAGGCGCCAAGGTGAACCTGCAGGTAACCCCGGCGGTGATCCAGGGGAAACAGCTGGAGATCCAGGGCGCGGTTTACCATCCGGAGACCGGGATGCTGGAGGTGACCTGGGTGAACACCGGCAGCGGCATCGCCGGGGCGGAGCTGCGGATCAATCCCCTGGACGGGGAGGGAAACCCGGTGCTCATCGGCGAGGGGTATATTGAAGAGATCCCCCTGGAGGAGCGGGTGCTGCATACTTCCATGCCCGTGCCGGCGGGGGAAACGGTGACCGTCTCCCTGCAGACCGGCAGCGCGTATCCCGCCGCGGCGCAGATGGAGATCGCCGTGGACCGGATCACCCGGGAGGACGGCAGCGTACTGGAGCTGCCGGATAACCGGCTCTGCTGGTATTCCACGGCGGCGGGGGCCTACACGGCAGGCCCGGAAAGCGACGAACCTTACCAGGCGCCGGAGGAGGATATACAGACCGCGGCGGATGTCCGGTTCGGCTTCCGGGCGTTGGCGGTGCCCGGGGAGCTGGCGGCGGCCTACGGGTTCCCCCGGGGCGGATTACTGGTCACGGAGATCGGGGAAGGTTCCGCCGCGGAGGCCATGGGCCTGGAAACCTGGGACCTGGTCTTCGGCGTCAACGAAACGGGTTATGACGGGGAACTGTACATTCTTCCGCAGGCAGCGGCCGCCCTTTCCCGGGGCGAAGCCGTCACCCTGTGGATCGCGCGGGACGGGGAAGTCCTGACCATCGACCTGGAGCCCGGAGAATAAGGGCGGAGAAGAGGAGGAAACACCATGAAGAAAATCATCAGCCTGCTGCTGGTGCTGGCCTGTGTACTGGGCCCGGCCGCCGGCGCCTTCGCGGAAACCGGATTTGAAACCATCTACGGCCTGTTCTGCAGCGAGGAGGCCTTCGGCCCGGTCTACGAGGAAAAAAACCGGGACGAGGAAATGGAATATGAAGCTCAGGCGAATGAAACCCTGGGGGAGGAGGAAGCGGTGAAATTCTGCTTCGTCATCTTCTACTTCGCCCCGGAGTATGACGATACGGAGGTCTGGCTCCTGGGGGAGAACGCGGAGGGCGCCGGCAAGCTGGTCAAATGGAGAAGCGATTATGAGCAGGGTGCCACCATCATGATGTTCATGCTGAGCAAATTCGCGGATTTCCGCGGGGCCATCGCCCGGGACGTGGATTTCGCCATCGCCTATTCCTTTGACGGCGGGCAGACCATGAACACCTATGACACCGTGGAGGCGGCGGAGGAATTCACCAATATGATGGAGACCGCCGCGGCCACCCAGGGCATGGAGTAAGGAAAACCGGACAAACAGCGGGAGGAACCGGATATGAAAGAAACCGGCAGGAAGAAACACGGATGGACAAGAAGGCTGCTGTGCGGAATGCTGCTGCTGTGCCTGGCGGCCGGCGCCGCGGCGGAGGGCTGGCCGGAACAGTCCATGAAGGACGGCGAGGGAAAAACCATCAAGACCGTGCCCACCGGGGACGGCAAAACGGAGGTCTGGGAGTTCATCGGCATCTTCGGCAGCCCGGCGGAGGCGCTGAATGTGGTGGGCCTGAAGGAGGATGACGAGGAACAACCCGGGGAGCGCCTGGTGGAGATCGCCGGAAAGAAGATCAAGGCGAAGAAGAAAAAGAAGAAGGGCGATCTTCCCCTCCTGTGGGGCGACGACTGGAACTGGACCCTGAAGAAGGGGAAGGTGCCCGTCCGGCGGAAGAAGAAGAACCAGGCGCTGGACGTGGTGGACTACACCCCGCCGGACCGGCCCCTGATCTATATCCAGGAAAACCGGGCCAGCGGCCGATAAGGGGAAGGGGGAAAGCAGGATGAGAAAAATGTTTTGTTTGCTGATCGCCCTTGCCCTGGCCATGGTGTGGCTGCCGGCGGCCGGCGGGGAGGGCGCTCCGGGGGCTGGGAAGCCCACGGGTACCGTGCTGCCCATTGTGGAAAGCGAATCCGTGACCCGGGAGTGCTTCTTTGCCAACGGCACCCCCATCACCATCCGGGAACCGTCGGCGGATACCACGGGCTGGGTGCATGATGAGGAAGTGCAGGCCGCAATGGAGGACGGGTTCTCCCCGAAAAAGAAACCGAACCCAGGTTCCCTCATCTCCTGGCAGGAAGGGGAAACCACGAAGTATGTGTATATCTCCGGTAACGGCAAGATCTTCGGCGGCAGCCTGAACGCGGACGTGCAGGCGGAGGTACAGATCACCGTGCAGGGAACGGACGTGCGGAAGGGATTCCCCAACGCCTCCTTCCTCTTCGGCGGCGGGTACGGCGGGGATATCCTGGGCAGCGTCACCATCACCCTGGAAGAAAGCCAGATGATGTATGTCTACGGCGGCGGATACAACGGCAGCGTCACCGGGGACGTGACCATCCGGTCCACGGGAACCAACTGGTCCCTGGACATGGTGGGGGGCGGCCTGGCCAGCTCGAAGACCGCGGACGCGGTGGCGGACGTGGGCGGAAATGTCCTCCTGGACCTGCGGGGGATCACCATCAGTTATATGGATACCCTGGTCTGCGGCGGCCTGGCGGAATCCATTTCTCCCTTCACCGCCCGGGCCAATGTAGCCGGCAGCGTCACGGTGTACGCCGAGGGACGGAATGTCTACCAGGTGTGCGGCGGCGGGGAGGCCTACCGGACGAATGAAAACTGCGGCTGGCCCACGGCGGACGTGGGCGGGGATATCTCCCTGGAGCTGCGGGACAGCCGGGTCCGCTGGTACCAGGACAAGGCGTCGACCCTGCTGGGGGGCGTGTTCGGCGGCGGCCTGGCCCACTGGGGCGAGGCGACGACCGGCGGCAGTGTGGAAGTGATTGTGGGGAACACCCTCTTTGACAAGGAAGCCATGGGCGTGGTGCTGGGCGGCATGGCCGAGGGCAAAGGCGCCGTGGCGGACGTGGAAGGAAACGCGTCGGGCCGGGTGCTGTCCGGGGCCGATCCGGCCCGGGTGGTCCGGGGCGGCGTGGAATACCTGGAGGGCGCCGCGGAAGTGAAGGGCGACATCACCTGGAGCTACACCCTCCGGGACGGCCTGCTGGATTACTGAGGAGGTGCAGCGAATGAAACGGCATTGGAAACGGATCCTGGTTTCAGCCTTCCTGGCGGCCGTGCTCCTGCTCTGCGCCGGTTTCGGCATCGGGCAGCGCGCCGCCCGGGCGGAGGAAAACAGCGGCATGAAAACCTATACGGACAGCCAGGGCCGGCGGTTCCGGGTGATTCCCCTGGGGGACGGCCGGTATGAGCTGTGGATGATGACGGGGGTAAAGAGCGACGAGGAGCTCACCGCCGAACTGGAGTGCAAGCATCTGAACATTTTCTGGGAAAAGGGCAACGGACAGTTTCACTGGCAGCACTGTCCGGACTGCGGAAAGACCTTTGAACCCCTGGCCCACGTCTATGACCAGATTACGGTGAAAAAGAAGGCCACCTGCACGGCCAACGCGGTGCTGGAGCGCAAATGCGTCTGCGGCCGGGTGGATACCGGGAACACGGCCCCCGCCCGGGGGGATCCGGCGGAATACTTCGCCCATCACACCTGGGGATCCGGCTGGCAGCACGACCGTTTCGGCCACTGGCAGGTCTGCACGGTCTGCGGTGAAAAAGGAACCGAAACCGCCCACGCGATCCGGAACCTGGCGGTGGACCGGGAACCCACCTGCCTGAACAACGGATGGGTCAGCTTCGACTGCGCGGTGTGCGGCGAGCATGTCAGCAGCCTGGAAGCGGCGGATTTCATTGTGGAGAAATATCCGGAGCTGGCGCAGTACCGGGCCCTGGGGCATGATTTCTCCGGCCCCCTGAAGGTGGCCCATGGCGACAAAAAGCAGACGGAGCGGAAGGGCGGCACCCATGCGAAGAGCTGTACCCGCTGCGGCACAGCGGACCTGCTGAACGCCACCCCCCACAGCTGGGCGGAGTATACCATCAGCAACGGCACCTGCGAGGATGAGAAGGACCCGGTGGTCATCGGCGGCACCTGCGAGTGCGGGGCAACGCTGGAGTTGACCTATACCCGGCACCACAAGTACGTGAAGGACTCCAGCAACGATGTGCAGCCCACCTGCACGGAACCGGGCAAACTGAACGGGGAGCGCTGCGTCTATTGCGGCATTTTCGGGAATTATGACTTCGCGGAACCCCTGGGCCACGACTGGATCGAGGAAAAGGAGAAATACGTGGAGCCCACCTGCACCACCATGGGCGAAAGCCACTGGTACTGCTGGCGGTGCCTGGCGGAGGAAACCCGGCCGATCAAAACCCGGAGCCAGTCGGGCCAGCACGAGTTTGTGCGGCACGATATCCAGACGGCGGAGTGCTGCGGCAAGGGCTGGTATATCATGGTCTGCAAGATCTGCGGCGAGGACGACAAGCAGGGCAACTACTATGTGGACAAGCTGCCCCACGATACCTACACCACCACCAAGAAGATCGGCCGGGTAATGGACGGAACCACCCGGGACGGCACTCCCATGGTGGGCCAGGTGTGGGAATCGGTGACCAAATGCCACCACTGCCATGAAACCCTGGGCCGGGACGAGTGGACGGTCTGGAAATCCCTGCGGGGGAACCGGTACCAGATTTACGACTTCCGGAAAACCACTCCGCCCCGGGATACGAAGGACATGGAAGTGGTGACCGGCCAGATGGCCAGGGACGGCGGCACCTATTTCGAAAGCGAGATCCAGAAGGCCTTCGGCAAAAAGATCAAAGAGAACCAGAAGAAATACGAACTGCTGGATGTCAGGAAATGATTCCGGCAAAAGCAGGAGGCCCCGCATCCGCGGGGCCTTTGTCTGTTTTGGTTCCTATCGCTTGTCCCGGTCCACCTGTTCCAGGAACAGGAGTCCTATGAATACATACAGTAATGTAAAGCCGATGAGGATTCCCCAGTTGAGCCACACGTTCGCCGCGGTGAAGGCGTACTGGTCCTTCTGCAGCTGGGAGGCGGTGAGCTGGCCTACGGTGTGGTTCACTTCGTCGATGGACAGCACCTTCTGCACCCGGGAGACCAGGCTGTCCGGATCCTTGTTGTTCATGGTGTTCAGGGCGGTGAGCAGCACGGAGGATTCCTGGCCGTTGTAGTCGGAAACGGTGCAGACCGCCTGGATGCCCCACTTGGTGATGGTGCCGTTGGCCAGGGCCTGGCCCATGCTGTCCAGCGGGATGATGAAGTTGGCGTACACCAGCTGGATGATGAGCACGAAAGGCATCACCGTCATGGCGGAGATGGGCGTGTGCACGATACAGGAGATCATGAGGCCCAGCATGGCGGAGCAGTAGGTGATCAGGAACATGGTGATGAACAGGTCCAGCACGAAGCTGCCGGTCACCGCGCTGACGGAGGGCATGTGCACGCCGAACACCAGGAAGATCACGATACAGATGATCACCTGGAGGATGCTGATGCCCGCCTGGTAGATCATGTGCGAAGCGAGGTACGAGGATATGTGCAGGCCGGCCCGGTGTTCCCGCTTGATGATTCCCCGCTCCTTACAGACCACCTGGATGGAGTTGAACACGCCGTTCCACAGGCACACGCAGGTGATGGCGAAGGCCGCGTAGGAGGTGCCTTCCATGTTGATGAACATCCGCTTGCCGATGACGTACACCACCAGGTAGGCGGTGATGGCCGACAGGGGAATCACCTTCCAGTTGCCCTCGTTGATGAACATCCGCAGGTGCTTGCCCAGGAAGATGGGAATCTGGGCGGCCCGGCTCTTGTAGCGGACCTGGGCCAGCTCCTCGGAAGCGATCTCGTCGGAAGTTTTCGCCCCGGCTTCCCGGAACACTTCCTCCGTCTGTGCGGCCTGCTCCTCCTGGTAGGCCTTGTATTTCTCAATGAATTCGTCCGCCCGGCCTTCGCCGCCCTCGTTCGTCGCGTTGATGCGCTTGACCACGTTTTCCAGGGTGTCGGCGCCGAAGAATTCCTTCGCCTCCGGAATGCTGCCGTAGAAGGCCAGCTGGCCCACCTGGTTTTCCGTGCTCTTGGCCAGGACGATCACCTTGTCAAACAGGTTGGCGACCCGGTCCGGGGCGTGGGTGATGACCAGCACCATCTTGCCCTGGCAGGCGATGAGCCGCAGGTTTTCCATCAGTTCCCGGGCCATGATGCCGTCGAGGCCGGAGTCCGGCTCGTCGAGGATGAACAGGTTCGGACTGGCGATGAATTCCGTACAGATGGACAGGCGCTTTTTCTGGCCGCCGGAGAGCTTTTCCACCAGCGTATCCTCCCGGCCGGAGAGGCCGAAGGTTTCCAGCGCCAGGCGCACCTTCCGCTTCTTTTCCTCCGGGCTCAGGTTGGAGGGCAGCCGCAGGTCCGCCGCGTTGCTGACGGTCATCAGCACCGTGTCCTCCTCGCGCATCAGGTTATCCTGGGGCACGAAGCCGATCCGGTGCTTCACCTGTTCATACTGCTGGTAGTAGTCGATGCCGCCCTCGGTGATGGTGGCCTTCGCCTTTTCATAGCCGGTGACCGCGTTCACAAAGGTGCTCTTGCCGGCGCCGCTGCCGCCCAGGATCATGACCATGTTGCCTGGCTCGATGGACAGGCGGATATCCTTCAGCAGCGTATATTTCTTCAGGGAATTGGTGACGGTCCGCTCGTCGATGGCGATGTTCAGCCCGCCCTCCACGGTAAGCAGGCCGTACAGAAGGCCCGAGCCCTCGAAGATGAACCGGGTGGAGCCGATCATCAGGCAGTCGTCAAACTGCAGGGCGGTGGCTTCCTGCACGTTTTTCCCGTTGAGCATCAGGTTATCCACGCCGATGTCCTTCAGGGCCCAGCGGCTGTCCTCATATTCCAGGGTCATGGCCGCGGGGGCGCCGTTGCCGGAAGCGTTCTCGATGGTCACGGTGTGGCGGCCGTCATCCATGTTGATGAACTGCCAGTCCGTGGAGGAGGCAAACTCCTGCAGGAACACGGCGGTCAGCATCCGGTCGTTGGACAGGCGGATCACCGTATTGTCCTGCAGCTCGCATTCCTCCCCGCAGGGCAGCAGTTTGCCGCCCACGAAGGTGAACACATTCGGGCTCAGGTTTTTGCAGATCCATTTCCCGTCCTCATAGCGGATTTCCATCTGCTCCGGATCCAGGAAAGGATACATCAGCTGCAGGCTGGAGGTGGTGAACACATCCATCTCCTGCTGGCCCCTGATCAGGGCCTGGTCAAAGATCACGTACTGCCGGGGCTTCTCCTGCGCTTCGAAGAAGACCAGGCCGGCCGGGATGTCCGGCCGCGCGGAAGTATGTATTTCGCTCACTCTGCTCCCTCCTCCTCTGCCGGCTGTCCAAAGGCGTCATAGATCGGCGTCAGGTCCATTTCCTTCGCCTTCTCCACCAGCTTATCCACGATGTCCATGGCCCGGTGGAGGAGCCCTTCCACGTCCGGATCATTGGACAGGCGGCTAAATTCCTCCCGGAGAACATCGTCCAGCTCCTTGCTTCCGTTGGTGATCTGCAGGAGCACGGTCCACACATTTTCGTTGCTCATGATCCCGAGGAGCGCGCCGTTGACTTCCGCTTTCAGGTCCGTCAGCCGGAGCATCTCCGACAGGAGCCGGCCGGTGAAGGATTCCCGGTCCAGGTGGCGCTTCTCCGCTTCCCGGGAAAGGACGCCCGCGGGGGCGTCCGCCTCCTTCTGAAGGATGTCCTTCCCCTCCTGCATCAGGCTGTCAATGGTCTTCAGCGCACTGGAGACGGTACCCTCGTTGACCATGTCCATGAGTTCGTGCAAGTTTTTCTGGAATCCCGGATCGGATTCCAGCGCCGCGGCGGATTCCCGCAGCGTCTGTCCGTCTTCGGAGGCCTTGAAGTTGCGGATCACGCCCACGACGCGCTCGCCGCTGTCCCAGATTTTCCCGACGCCCACCAGGTCCTCCTCCGTGAGCCCCAGCTCCAGCAGGATCTTCATGGTCACGTCCCGGTTCTGGAACATCCACACCAGCACCCGGAGCACCACCTCATGCATGACCTTGTTGAAATCCTCGATCCGCATCAGGCTTTGCACATCCTCCCGCAGGCTCAGCTGCACCAGCTGGAGCAGCAGGCTGCCGATGGAGTTCGCGGCCTCCCCCTCCCGGGTGACCACGGACTGCTGGATTTCAGCGTCCGTCCGGGCGGAGGGATTTTCCGCGGCGGCGGCCGTCATCCCGACGGCCAGGATCCCCGCCAGCAGGAGGGCCACGGCCCTCCGTATCATTTTCCTCATCCGGAATAATTCCTCCCTGCGCGGCCTCCCGGGCCGCGGTAATACATTCACCATCATACTCCATCGGGCTGCAGAAAACAATCTGCAGTACGGCGGAAAAACCGGCCATAAAAAACCTGCCGGGGCTTTGCGCTCCGGCAGATCGGATCCCTTAAGCATTATTTCTTGTTCTTGACCAGGTACTTGGTTTTGACCCAGCCGATGCGGTTGCCGTTGAACCGGATGCGGCACCAGTTGACGCCGGCGGACAGCACGGTTACCTTGGTGCCTCCCTCCAGCCGGTCCAGCAGGCGGGCCTTGATGGAGGCGGAGCGGCGGATGTTCACCGGGCCGATGCCGGATTTGATGTAGCGGGTGCCGGTGCCGATGGAGGAGCCGCCGCTGCTGCTCCCGCCGGAGGAGTAGGTGGACAGGTACTGTTTGTACATGTAGCCGACCTTGCCGTCCGGGGTACGGACCCTGGCCCAGTATTTGCCGGATTTCAGGATCTCCACCCGGGTCCCGTTCCTGTACCGGCCGATAATCGCGCTGTCGCCGCTGGCCTCCTGCCGCAGATGCAGCACATCGTTGCTGATCACCACGCGGGCATAGGTTTCTGCAAAGACGACCTCCGGCACCGCTGCCAGCAGCAGCACCAGCGCCGCGAGACACGCAAATAAGCGCTTCATTTTCACAGGTATACACCTCCGCATATAATTCTGTTTGTGGGCACAGTTTATTGTAAAGCAACTTGTTTCGTCAAGGGCTCCGGGCCGGTGTAACCGCCCAAAATGGTCCTTTTTTGGGAAATATCAAAAATTGTAAGGAAAACATAACAAAAGTGTAACGGTTTTGGTTACATAAGCGGATGCATAGAAAAAGGCTCCCTGTCACATCCGGCAGGGAGCCGGCACATCATTTTTTGTTCATGACGCTCAGGATGGAGATTCTCCCGGCTTATGCCGCAGGCTCCAGGGCCTTTGTCAGGTCCTCATAGGTGTAGGATTTTTCATAAATGACCGAACCGTCCGCATTGAGATACCGGATCCCCATCACCACTTTGTTCACGTCGATGCCGGAGCCGGTCATCTCCTCCATGGAGGTCTTCAGGTTCTGCATCGCTTCCTGGGTTTCAAAGGTGGCGGCAATGCTTTCGGCAATCGCTTTGGCATTATCCTCGTCCGCCTGTTCCTTCATGGTATACACGGAAAACATTTCGTTCCCGGTCACCTGGACATCGATGGTCATCGGAAGATCTTCCGGAATCTTGCCGTTCTCATCCAAGAACTGCATGGAGCCGAAGAGCGTCCAGGCGCCCGCGGGCAGGCAATCCTCGAGGGTGATCTCCGCACCGCTGGCCTTCTTCGCTTCGAAGTCCTTTGCAAAGCCTTCCCAGTCGATCTGGTCCATGCCGGGAATCAGCTGCATGATGGCCATGAACACTTCCGTGTTGTCACCGGTGGATTCACCGGACTCAGCGGACTCAGCGGACTCAGCGGATGCAAGGCCGGCGCAGCAGACAGAGAAGCACAGGATCAGCGCCAGAACCAGGGAAAGCCTACGAATCATTTTTTTCATGGGAAACATTCTCCTTTCAGGTTTACAGATTTATTCTGCTTTCAGAGTTAAATCATGTTACCACAAAAAGAGCCCGGAAAGTTGCTTTCCGGGCTGAACGGTCGTTTTGGGCGTCTGAACGGTCAGTCAGCGTTTTCCCTGGACTTCCATTGATTCAGGTTTTCATTCATTTCCCTGATTTTCCGCCTGCAGGCAAGATACTGGATCAGCCAGATGATCACATAGGCGACGGCCATGCAGCCGATAATGATCCAGAAGAGGGGATCCTCCAGCCGGAACCACTTCATGCTGATGACCAGCAGGAAATACAGGGCAAAGACCAGCAGGAAATGCGTGACGGTCGCCCGGGTGATGCTCCATTTTTCAATGTCGTAAACAATGGAACTGCCCATGGCCGCGGCACCGTATACGCCGCCCAGCAGGATATGCGGGAGATTCTTCCCGGACAGGCCTTCGGAGGATCCGGTCAGGATAAAAATGATACTGATGATTCCGCCGATCACAAAGCCTGCAAGGCCCAGGAGCGTTGCTTTTTTCCACAGCATCCGGATCAATCCTCCTTTCCTTTGCCGAGGCGGGCCAGCACCTGCTGGATCGCATGTACATACCTGCGGGCAACCCAGGTGACATTTCCGTCGTCAAAGACAAGATGCACCGTTCCGGCATTGCTGAAATCGAACCGGGCAATTCTCCGGATATTCACAATCTCAAACCGGCTGATCCGGACAAAGCGGTCCGTGTTCAGGACGGTTTCCAGCCAGGACAGCGTTTTCCTGGAATCGTATATTCCCCCGTCGGTGCAGATCCGGACCTTCCGCGCTTCCACGTAGACGCGGATGATATCCCGCTGGCTCAGGAGTTCCATTTCGTTGTCATGGTATCCGGCGATCAGCGGATAGCTGCTTTCGGTACACGCTTCAATGGCGTGGACAATGTCTTCCACCCTCTGGGTTTTCCGGTCCGTATGGATCAGAATGACCGGATCGTGGCATTCCGGATCAATCCGGATCTTGATTTCCACGGGATACTTCATGCTCCACCTCGTCACGCGCGCAATGCGCACTGCTCTGTCCCCTCTGATGATTCCGGGAAACAGCGCGATTATAGCATGTTTTCCCGGGGATGATAAGCAGGATTGCAAAAACGGGGCCAAAAAGGCCGGAAACCGGTTCGAGAATTAAACGAACTCCGCCGACAAAAAAGCAGCAGGTACGAGACCTGCTGAACCCGGCGGAGTTCGTTTAATTGCCGTTGGACTAAACCGCCCACGCGACAAGTATGGGAAAAGTAAAAGTCACAAC
>JAFSOC010000035.1 GCA_017447185.1 Clostridia bacterium
AAGATCCTTTTCCGTCAATGTATTCTTTTATTGCTTCAATAAGTCTTTCAGGGGATATGTTCCTCTTCCGCATAAGAATAGCTCCCTTCTGAGGTACAGTTTTTCTTTTTCTGTATCCTCAAAAGGGAGCATATCAATCTTGGTGAGACGGCCCTTTTTTGTGTCGGTTACTTTTTCAGGAATACTCTTGCCTCATAGGGCTGGAGCTTTCCGGCCTGATGGGTCGGATAATTGGAGATCAGTTCCTCTCCGAGCGTTTCCGCCGGAAGGGGACAGGCGACCGTCCGATCTGTCCAGTTCAGCAGAACCGTCAGCCGTTCATTGTCCAGCACCCGCGCGTAGGCATATACGTTCGGATTTTCTTCCAGCATCGGCACGAATTCACCGTAGACGATCACGTCATGGCTGTGCCGGAGCGCGATCAGCTGCCGGTAGTAATGATAGACGCTATCCGGGTCGTTTACCTGGTTTTCCGCGTTGATGACGGGATAGTTTCCGGTCACAGGCAGCCAGGGGGTGCCGGTCGTGAATCCGGCATGTTTTTCAGCGTTCCACTGCATAGGCGTCCGTGCATTGTCCCGGGCGATCCGGGCGAAATACCGCAGCATGTCCTGGCCGTCCACCAGGCCTGAATCCACCCACTGGTGCCAGGCATTGTGCACTTCCACATCTTCATACTGTTCCAGCTTTGTAAAGTACGCGTTGGTCATGCCCAGTTCCTCGCCCTGGTATACATACGGGGTTCCGCGCATCATATGGATCATGGTAGCCAGCATTTTTGCGCTGCGGGTCCGGAACAGTTCGCTGTCGTTTCCGTAGCGGCTGACCTGCCGGGGCTGATCGTGGTTTCCAAGGTATACTGTATTCCAGGCTTTTCCCTGCAGGCCGGTCTGCCAGCGGTTGAAATCGTCCCGCACTTCCCTGAGCGGCGCGCCGTGGTCGCTCCACTTGCCAAGCTCTGTACCGTCGTTCAGCCCGTCGTTATGCTCAAAGGAGAAAATCATGTCCAGCTCCGATCCGTCTTCGTTCGCGTACCGGATCGCGCTTTCCACAGTGCCGCCCGCCTCGCCGACGGTGAACAGGTCATACTTGTCCAGTACTTCCCGCCGCATCTCCCGCAGATAGCGGTGGGTGGTTTCGGTATGCATGCAGGATTGCTCAAAACTGCCGTAGAGCGCTCCGGGCGATACCGGCCCGTCGTTAAAGTTTTCCTTGCCGATCATGCCGATCACGTCCATGCGCCAGCCGTCCACGCCTTTGTCGCACCACCAGCGCATCATGTCAAAGATCCCCTCCCGGACCTTCGGGTTCGCCCAGTTCAGGTCCGGCTGCTCTTTCGTGAACAGGTGCAGGTAATACTGGCCGCTGGCTTCATCCTTTTCCCAGGCGGAGCCGGAGAAACAGGAACCCCAGTTGTTGGGCGGGCCGCCGTTCTTCCCGTCCTGCCAGATATAGTAATCCCGATAAGGATTGTCCTTACCCTTCCGGCTTTCCACAAACCAGGCATGTTCGTCGGAGGAATGGTTTGCCACCAGATCCATGACCAGCTTCATGCCGCGGGCGTGGATGCCTTCCAGCATCCGGTCAAAATCCTCCATCGTGCCGAATTCCTTCATAATAGCGCGGTAATCGGAAATATCGTATCCGTTATCGTGGTTAGGGGAAGCGTAGACCGGCGAGACCCAGATCACGTCCACACCCAGGTTTTTCAGGTAATCCAGGTGGGCTGTGATTCCGTTCAGGTCACCGATGCCGTCGCCGTTGGAGTCCGCGAAGCTCCGGGGATAGATCTGATAGACCACTGCTTCTTTCCACCAGGTGCGTTTTTCGTTGTTCATTGTCATCCACCTCATCTGTAGTCAATGAGAAAAGCGGCAAGCTGAACAGACCAGCTCGCCGCGGGAAACCGGGGTTATTTGATCGAACCGTCCACCATGCCCTGTACGATATACTTCTGTGCGAAGAGGTACAGGATCACAATCGGTAGCATGGCCAGCAGGGTGGATGTCATGATCAGGTGCCACTGCTTGACATAGGCGCCGTTGAACCCCTGTACGGCCAGCGGGATGGTCCGGATGTTGCCGTTGGAGCCCAGCACCAGCAGCGGGAGAAGATAGTCGTTCCAGATCCACAGGCCGTTGAGCACCAGCACGGTTACAAACACTGGCTGGAGCAGGGGAAGCACGATCCGGAAGAAGGTTCCCGCCCGGGAACATCCGTCAATATCCGCGGCTTCTTCCAGTTCCAGCGGCACACCTTTGATAAAGCCGTGGAAGATGAAGATCGACATGGCTTCACCGAAGCCCAGATAGGCAAAGATGATACCCTGGTAAGACCGGAGCATCGGAATGCCGAGGAAATCCCCAACGGACTTGAACCAGGTCAGCAGGGGGAACATCACTACCTGGAACGGAATGACCATGGCGGCCACATAACACAGGAAAAGAATGGCGGACCATTTGGTCTTGTTCCGTACCAGCACCCAGGCTGCCATGGAGGAGAAGAGCGAGATTACAGCCAGGGAAATGACGGTGATAATGACAGAGTCACGCAGCGCGGACAGGAAGTTGAAGTTAGGGTTGTTCCAGATTTCCGCGATATTCCGGCCGATCTGAGCTATGTCTGTCGGTACGCCTACCGGTGCGTTGATGATGTCCTGGTTTGTTCTCATGGAGTTGAATACCACGATGATGAAGGGCATCATGAAGAGGATAAAGAGGATCAGCGTAACGATTTCCAGCACGATCCGGCGGCCCTTATGGGGTTTGTATCCCGCCATCCGTTCGATGGGGGCGGCTGCTTTTACAGTCATTACGCTTCCACCTCCTTGCTCTTGTTCCAGGTGACCTGAATGATCGAGAAGATGGTCAGTACAATGAAGAAGATCACGGCTTTGGCCTGGCCCTGCGCCATGTTGTTATACTTAAAGGCGGTATTGTAGATGTTCAAGGCCAGCAGTTCGGAAGCCTGCGTCGGTTTTCCCATAAAGAGGGTAACCGGGCCGCCGTTGGTCAGGGCCACGTTCACATCGTACATCTTGAAGGAGTTGGTCAGGGTCAGGAAAAGGGAAATGGTGAAGGCGTTCGCCATCAGCGGAATCTGGATCCTTGTTATGCGCGTCCAGTAGCGCGCGCCGTCCACTTCCGCCGCCTCCATGACAGACTTGGAGATACCCTGGATGGCGGCTACATAGATCAGCATGATATAGCCGGCATACTGCCATGTGTTCACCGTAACCATTGTGAACATAACGGTGTCTTTGTTGGAAATCAGCGACTTGCTCAGCGTCGGCAGGCCGAGGGACTGTCCGATGGAGGGCAGGATATTGGAGAAAATGAACTGCCACACCAGGCCGAGCACGATACCGCCGATCAGGTTCGGAACAAAGAAGCCTGCCCGGTAGAGGTTGCGGCCGCGGATTTCGCTGGTCACCAGCAGGGAGATCGCAAACGCGACCACATTCACCGTAACAATGTTCAGTACTGTGAAGAGCAGCGTTATCAGGAAGGAATGCAGGAAACCTGCGTCCTTAAAGATTTCAGCATAATTGGCAAAGCCGACGGACTGGCTGACCGCGCCGGTTCCCTGCCAGTCTGTGAATGAATAGTAAATACCGAAGATGAAGGGAATAATGATCACCATCACAAAGGCGATCAATGTCGGAAGCAGGAACAGAAATTCTGTCAACTTCCTTTTTTTTCGGCTGGTCATGGAATCCCTCCCACGTTATATGTTGCAAAAAAGGGATGGCTCCCGAGAGAAACCTCCGGAAGCCATCCCCGGGGAAAGGGTTTGATTACTTGGCGATTCCCGCGATTGCGTCCTTCATCATCACTTCGAAGGTGTCCACATCAATTGCTCCGGATGCCAGCAGCTCGTAGATCGGGCCGAGGGTACCCATGCCGAAGCCATCGGGGAGCTTGTACTGCTGCCAGTCATAGGTCTTGCCGGCGGCGTTCCAGTCCATGACGGACTTGGACAGGGGCGTGGCGGGAGACAGCGTCACGTTGGTGAATGCAGGCACCATCGCGGCCTTGTTGACCATATAGTCAGCGCCTTCTTCGGAGGTGGCCAGGAAGTTCAGGTAAGCAAGGGCTTCTTCCACATTGCCGTTCGCGTTGACCGCGTACCAGGAAGGCGGATTGACCAGGATGCCGTCAGTTACCTCATGCAGGAACGCATGGGGCGCGTAGGCGATTTCAAAGCTCGGATTCAGCCCGACCAGGGACGGATCCATCCAGTTGCCCTGATGATAGAAGGCGGCCTTGCCGTTGGCGAAAGCGGCCAGCTGGCTGTCCTGTGTGCCGTTCAGCAGCATGTCGGGATCGCTGTACTTGAAGATCAGCGCAACATACTGGCAGTACTGATGGAACCGTTCCTCGTCCACTTCGCCCTTCAGCACTTTGTCAATGTAGGTGGTGTCATTCCGTTCGTTGCCGACGGTCAGGTACACGTTGAAGTTATGCAGGCCGGTAACCCAGGTCATGCCGGTGGTGGTGCCGGCGACCATGGAAACGACCATGTCCAGGCCCAGCTCCGCCTTCATGCTGTCCAGCTTTGCGAAAGCGGCTTCATAAGCGTCATAGGTGGTCAGGGTCGCGGGATCGATGCCGGCTTTGTCAAGGATTTCCTTGTTGTACGCCATGCCGTAGCCTTCCACAGCTACCGGGAAGCCGACAGCCTTGCCGTCCACCATAAAGGCGGCGGAGGTGTACTTGGTCCAATCCGCGCCGGTCTGGTCTGCAATCTTGTCTTTCCACATTTCATAATGAGCCGGACCTTCGATTACGAAGATGTCAGGCTCGCGGCCGGACTGCATTTCAGCCTTCAGCACGGTGTTGTAGTCAGAGGAGCCGCCGCCGGTGATCACTTTCACGGGCACGCCGGTCTTCTCTTCATACAGTTTGGCGAACTCTTCCATCTGAGCGGTGATTTCAACCTTGTTCTGGACGATCACGAGGTCGGCCAGGGCAGAGGCTGCTGTCATCATCAGCGCCAGAGTCAGCACGATAGCAATAAGTTTTTTCATGGGGTTTCCTCCTTTTTTTATTTGGCAGTCATTGACTGCCTGTTAAAACGGATCTCCGCCGTTTTAATCCCTTCGGAAAATTGTATCTCTCCTGTTTGTGTTATATGGTAATTGAAAACGTTCCCGATGACATTTTGATTCTATCTGATGCATCAGAACTTGTCAATAGGATTTGTCTGCTCCCGGCAATAACTTTTTTGAGAACAGACTGGCAGCGCTACAGTCGCAATAGATATTTTTTTGTATAAAATTGCCCTCCGGCAATCTGCCGGAGGGCTTTGGGGAAGAGGATAGAAGGATAAGAAGGGGTTAGGTATTGTCTGTATTAGTCGGGGAGCTTCGGCACGTAGATGTAGTAGCCGGTGGTAATGTCATTCTTGTCCGGGATTACTTCCGCGTTCAGCTCCTGCAGGTGCATCCATGTGGTGTGATATTTCCGTGCGATCCTGATCAGGTTATCGCGGGGTCCAACCTTGTAGATTTCCAGTCCGTCAATCGCCTTCGGGGGCTTACGGTATCCGCCGCGGCCGCCTGTTACTTCTTCCAGTTCGTTGATGTTGATTTCGTTCATTTCCATTTTCCTGATCTCCTCTCATTTTCTTTATCTTTCTCACTGTCTTTTGTTATTCACCTGACACCAGTATATACGCATCAGGTGAACTGCATGGCAGCAGATTTCCAAATTTTTTTCCGGGCCTTTTTCGTTTTCTTTCTCTCCTGATTCCCAGGCGCAATGAGTTCTCCATCCGGTTCACATTGTCATTTCGAGCTTGTCGAGAAATCTCATAAACCAACGATCTTCAGGATCATCACCCGGACCGGTTCCTTGCCTTCCGGCGTGAAGTCCTGGGTGATCCGGTAATATCCGTAGGATTCAGTGATCTCCACAGGAATTTCCGTCCCGTCCGCACCGATCTGCCTGAAGGAGAATCCCTTCACCATTTCCTCGGGCAGCGTGAAGGTGAATTCGCCTTCCGTCCGGGTTTCCTGGCCGTTGTTCTCGAAGGAGATGATCAGGTACTTTTCACCTTTCACGTTCAGGGTATAGTACCTCGGTACACCGGTCTTGACACCGTCGTATTTTTCAAGATAGCCGATTGCGGATTCCATCGCAGCGCCTTCGCCTTCGCAGTAGCCGCAGATGGGGCAGAAAGAGATTCCTTCGTGGCCCGGCAGGGCGGTCATGGAGCAGGCGACGGTTTTTTCCAGTCTGCAGGTAATGCAGCGGTTGGTGTGGTTACCCGCATTGTCCGTGTGCCAGCCCATGAATTCATGACCGAGGGGCTCGATGACTTCCTGCGCCACGATGACCGCACCGCATTCTTCGCAGTGGGAACCGGCGGTCAGGCCGGTCTTTTCACAGGTGGGCAGTACTGCATCATCCGTGACGATCTTGTCCGCAGGATGGTGAGCCTTGATCACCCAGCTGCCTTCCTGGATTTCTGTTTTGCCTTCGGCGTCGCTGAAGTGTTTCTTGCATACGGAGCAGGTCCAGTAGGCGCTGTTGCCGTCTTCGGTGCAGGTGGCTTCCTTGGCGGCAGTCGCGGTCAGCTTATGTCCGCCGGCAGCGGGGATGACTTCTGTTCTGGTGTGGGTGTTGTCATTCCTGCAGGTGTAAACCTTCTCTCCCGCTTCCGTGCAGGTGGCTTCCTTTGTCACCTTGCCTTCGTCCCAGCTGTGGGCATCCTTGTCGACAGCAATTTCTTCGGGCTTTGTATGGGAAGGATCGTTCTTGCAGGTATAGGTCAGCACGCCCTTTTCAGCGCAGGTGGGTGCCTTGGTCACTTTGCCCTCGTCCCAGCTGTGGGCGTTTTCGTCCACGGGAATGGCAATTTCCTTCGTCTGGGTTTTCAGGGGGCTTTCAAAAGTGGCGGTCACAACCTTCACGCCGGTTTCGGCACAGGTGGCCGGGGTCTTCACTTCCGTGGTGACGGTGCCGTTGGTAACCTTTGTATATTTGCAGGAGGAGCAAGTCTGCTCCGCCTTGCAGGTCTTGTATTCACTATCCCAGGTGTATGCCGGATCGCTGAAGGAATGTGGTTCGAGCTCATCGGAAAGCTTTTCCCCGCATTTCGGGCAGGTTTCATAGTGGCCTTTATCCTCATCGGACTTGAATTGGCCACGCTCATGGGACTCGATTGCAGAATGTTCTCCGCAAAGGGCACATACCCGATAATGGCCAGTGGTTCCGTCTGCGAAATATTCTTCGCCCCATTGATGTTCGCACAGTGTTGCTCCGCAGACTGTGCAGGTTCCGCCTGTCTGTCCGGTATGGGTGCATTCATAGTTACAGACGGAACATTTTCCGTTGCTCCAGGTGTGCTTCTCTTCATCTTTCGTTGCCTCGCAGAGAGAGCATGCATGCCAGTGTCCGGTTGCATCAGAGGTATATGTGGTTTCCCATTTGTGAGCGTCTTTATCGATGGGAATTTCAACTTTTAACTCAAACGGCACAGAAATAGGAGGGGGCATTTTTTTTATACGATAACGGCCGGTACCACTCTCCGTGCAGGTGGATTCCTTGATTATTTCTAAAGGCAGCGTTGCATTTCTTGAATACGTATATGAACATATGTCACATTCGACAGTACCGGTAACCATTATCTCAATTGCAAGGTTGTCAACTTTATCTTTGTCCCAGCTGAATTCAATATTCTTTTTCGTCTCATAGGTATGTGTATGTAATACCATTCCGCAATAATCGCATATTTCATTTGTTTGACTGCTGTGCTCGCATTCATGATCACAGCCGGAAAGAGTGCATATAGCTTTACCGTCACGAATTGTATAGGTATGTTTAACAGCTTGCTGATAATACCCACCGGGAATTTTTTCGCATTCTGTACAGTAAAGATAATGACATTCATCATCTACAATGCTCATGATAGATACACAATCGCCACTGTGACCTTTTATACATGTTAGTTCCGTTGTCGCTTTTGCTTCCTGCGCCGGCAGCAGGGTCAGCGCCATGAACATACACAGCGCGAAACAGAGTAATATTTTCAAATAATTCTTTTTCACCAGGGTTTCCTCCGAACGAATTATTTTATTGTGGTCCGAGTCCTTTCATTTTCCTTCTATTGGCCGTATTTGTCAATGAAATGTTTCAGAACGTGACATTGTTTAAACCTGCCGGCACCGCCCTCGCAACCCCTGGAAAAAGTGCGGCACCCGGATGATTTTCCGGGTGCCGCGGGGTATGGGGGTATGAGGGGGATTTGGGGTATCTGTATCTTTGTGGTTACGTTGTCTGTATTATTGCATTTATCGGAGTGAAAAACAATAGAATGTTTCAAAACGTGACATTGATCATGAACAGCCCGCCGGGATGATCTCCCGGCGGGCTGCTGTATGTTTTTTCAGGATCCGGACTCAGTCGTCGTCCAGCGCAAAGCGCATCGCGATCAGGCTGATACCGGCTTCGATGAAGTACAGGCCGATGAGGATGCCTACCGCCACCGCTGTCACCTGCGGGAAAATGAAGGTAAATACGCCAAGGGCAATACTCAGGATACCTGTGATAAGCCCCAGGAACCAATGGTCGTTCTCTTTCTTCTCTTGGAACGAGATCGCGATGGACAGGATGCCGTGCAGAACGAAGTATGCACCGATGATATAGAGCAGCACCGTGTCAATCACCAGGGTCGCGCCGGGGCGGATGAAGCAGATGATACCGACGATGATCGCCAGAACGTTGGTGATGATCGCCAGCGCGCCTACCTTGTACTTGATGCTGTTAGCCAGTCCGACGATACCGTAGACGAGCAAACCGATACCGATAATGAAACCGGCCGCCATGAACGTCGCCAGAGGCGTCAGCATGAGTGAAACACCGCCGCCAATCAGCAGAATCCCCAAAATGATACAAAGAATAGTCATCCTGAATCTCCTTTCGATTCGGTTGTAAAATATTAAGGTTTCCCTTTTCCGGATCATATTACCACATCTTTTTGCTTTTGAAAAGACGGGCCCTTCTTTTTCTTGTACATGGATCCCCTTCCCGTTTCCGACTGACCGGCCCTGGATTCTTTCAGGGCCTCAGACTGTAGACAAAATCTGAGACGGCGTTCCAATTCGGAACGCCGTCTTTTTGAAATCTGCCTGCAGGATGAGATTGATATCCCGGGAAAAAAGCGTATAATACGGTTATCCAATTTTTTACATCTGAACCTGGAGGAGTAACTGATGAAGCGGATTTCACGTCTGGTTTGCCTGATCATGACAGTTGTGTTTGTTTTCATGCTCATTCCGGCTGCAAACGCAGCCTCTAAGATTACCCTGAAAAGCGGCAAGGCTGCTCCGTCAACGATCTATGCCGGGCATTCCTATAACCTGAAGGTTGCAGGGGTGAAAGTTAAATTTGCTAGCAGCAACAAGAAAGTAGCAACCATCGGCGCTACGACGGGCAAGCTGAAGGCTGCTGCTCCCGGAACAGTTAAAATTACCGCAAAGAATGCAAAAAGCGGCAAGGCCGTCGCTTCTAAAACATTTAACGTGCTTCAGCGCGCAAAATCTGTTGCTGCGGATAGTGAAGTTTATCTGGCTGCAATCGGCGATATAGCGACCCTGAAAGCGACCCTGACACCTTCAACGTCCACCGACGTCATCCGGTTTACAAGCGCTGATAAAACGATTGCCACGATAGGCGCCACTTCCGGGAAGATTACGGCCAAGGCAGAGGGAAAAACGACCGTTAACGTCTATGCCAAGGCGACAAAAGCCACAGCAAACAGTAATAAGAATAACAAGGTTGCCCAGGTGACAGTTTACATTGGGTTATATCTTGATAGTGCGTATCAAAAGAGAACAAATACCATACATGTGACATTTAAATCCAACGTTTCTGGCAAAGAATTGAAACCCGCCGATTTCGAGGTAACGAATCTGACAACCAGGGCGGTTTTCCCTGTCAAAGCAGTAGCCAATGCGTCAGAAAATGAAGCCGATCTGATTTTGTATTCTGAACTTCTTGATGTCGATACAACGTATTCTGTGAAATACGGCAAATCGACTGCTAATTTTACAGTGGGTGAGATACCTAAGGATGTGGATATTCCAGTCCAGCTCGTTCTGAGTGAACCTACGCTGTCTATGTGGACAGGCGATGGCTCGGGGAGCGTTTTCACTTCAGCAAGCGTTATGAATAACTACGGGGAAAAACTGTACACGAATCCCGGAAGTTTTTCTTTCGAACTGATTCAGGCGCCGGGTTCCACGGTTCCGGAAATCAGCGCTGAAAAAAGTAATCCGTTGGGAACCCGTATCATGATATCGGAGACACCGGACCTGGAGGAAGGAAGCTATCTCTATCAGGTGAATTATAAAGCGAAGTATAAAACGGTGGAGGGAACAGAAGAAGAGAAAACCTTCCAGTCTACGCTGGTGCTGAACGTTGTCCATATCGAAAAGGTTCCTGATCCTGTAACCAGCACAGTCACCTTCTATGAGAAAAACGGAGACTCCCGCGTATTGCTTGAAAGCCGCACGCTGGAAGTCGGAAGCGAAGTTCCGAAGTATAATGCGACCAAGGCCGGCATGACCTGTTCCTGGACCTGGTACAGGGGGGATACAGGAGAACAGATCACAGCCCCCTCCCTGGTTCCTGCATACAATATCTCAGCGGTCGCTCAGTGGAAGACAAAGAAGGACCAATATACTGTAACCTTCGTGGACGAAGACGGGACCGTGCTGAAGCAGGCGACGTATGCTGACGGCACCGCGGCGGCGGATATCGTGAAGCCTGCGGATCCGGTGAAGGCTGCGGATGCCAGGTATACCTACACCTTCAGTGGCTGGAGCCCCGCGATTGAGGCTGTAACCGACGATGTGACTTACACTGCGACCTACAGCAGCACAGTGAATCAGTACACCGTGACCTTCAGTGACGAAAACGGCACGGTCCTGAGCTCTGCGAAATATGACTACGGCACCGCGGCGGCGGATATCGTGAAGCCTGCGGATCCGGCGAAGGCTGCGGATGCACAGTATACCTACACCTTCAGCGGATGGAGCCCCGCGGTTGCGGAAGTGACCGGAAATGCGACCTATACCGCGACCTACACTGGCACAGTGAATCAGTACACTGTGACCTTCAGTGATGAAAACGGAACGGTCCTGAGCTCTGCGAAGTATGACTACGGCACCGCAGCGGCCGACATTACGAAGCCTGCGGATCCGGCGAAGGCTGCGGATGCTAAGTATACCTACACCTTCAGCGGCTGGGATCCCGCGGTCGCGGATGTGACCGGAAATGCGACCTACAAGGCGGCCTACACTGGCACAGTGAATCAGTACACCGTGACCTTCAGTGACGAAAACGGAACGGTCCTGAGCTCTGCGAAGTATGACTACGGCACCGCAGCGGCCGACATTACGAAGCCTGCGGATCCGGCGAAGGCCGCGGATGCACAGTACACCTACACCTTCAGCGGCTGGGATCCCGCGGTTGCGGAAGTGACCGGCAATGCGGCCTACAAGGCGACCTACACTGGCACAGTGAATAAGTACACCGTGACCTTCAAGGACGCAGACGGCACGGTACTGAGCACAGCGGAATATGAGTACGGCACAAAGGCCGCTGACATTGAGCAGCCTGCGGATCCGACAAAGGCAGCGGATGCCCGGTATACCTACAAGTTTGCCGGCTGGGATCGCGCGGTTGCGGATGTGACCCAGGACGCGACTTACACAGCGACCTACAGCAGCACAGTGAATAAGTACACCGTGACCTTCAAGGATGAAGATGGTACGGTACTGAGCTCTGTGGCATATGATTACGGAACCGCGGCGGCGAATATCGTGATCCCTCAGGCTCCGGCGAAGGATGCGGATGCACAGTATACCTACTCCTTTAAAGGCTGGGATCATGAGATTGCGGATGTGACCGCTGATGTGACCTACAAGGCGACCTACGCCGGCACAGTGAATCAGTACACCGTGACCTTTAAGAACGAAGACGGCACGGAACTGAGCTCTGCGAAATATGACTACGGCACCGCAGCGGCTGACATTGCGAAGCCTGCGGATCTGACCAAGGCACCCACGGTAGACAAAGTGTATACGTTTGCCTGGAGTCCCGCGGTTGCGGATGTGACCGGGGACGCGACCTATACCGCGACCTTTACCGAGTCGGTACGGCAATATACGGTAACCTTCAAAGACGAAAGCGGTAATGATCTGAGCTCTGTGAAATATGACTACGGCACAGCAGCATCAGGCATTACGAAGCCTGCGGATCTGACCAAGGCTGCGACCGCCCAGTACACCTACAAGTTTGCCTGGAGTCCCGCGGTTGCGGATGTGACCGGGGACGCGACCTATACCGCAGCCTTTACCCCGTCGGTACGGCAATATACGGTAACCTTCAAAGACGAAAGCGGCAATGACCTGAGCTCTAAGAAATATGACTACGGCACAGCAGCATCTGACATTGCGAAGCCTGCGGATCTGTCCAAAGCGCCCACGACAGAGAAAGTGTATCTGTTTGCCTGGAGTCCCGCGGTTGCAGATGTGACCCAGGACGTGATCTATACCGCAACCTTTACTGAGTCGGCACGGCAGTATACGGTAACCTTCCTGGATAACGACGGAAAGACCGAGCTGAAGAAGGTGTCGCTTGATTACAACTCCCCGGTTACGGCTCTCGAGAAAGAAGCGCCGCCGTTGGGCAGCCAGAAAACAGGCAGCGCGGGAGAAAAGTACAAGCTTACAGGTTGGACTGCTCCCTTTGCGGCAGTGACGGGAGATGCATCGTATACGGCGGTCTTCAACAGGGCATACACCATCACAGTACATCCTTATTCATCGGGATATGGAGCTCCTTATACAGATGACCATCCCGAAAAGCAATACACGAAAGTTCTCCTGCAGGGGGAAACCATACCTGATCTGGGCACTCCCGCTGAGATTCAGGGATACGAGGATAAGTATTTTGATGGATGGGCATATGTATCAGATCAGGGTGCCGTACAGAAAGGCGACCCAATGCCTGATTATGATGTGGGAGCTTATGGCGTATGGAAACCTAAATCCTCAACCACTGATAATTCGTATCCGCCGGCTAATTAAATATGACGGAGGTAAATGATCATGATAAAGAAATGGCCGATCCTGATTCTTCTCCTGGTGCTGATGACCGGGATTGCAGCAGCGGAAACAATCGGGGATGAAAAATATCTGGCAGCGCAGGATCCGGAGAAAATTTATGCGGAAATCGGGCCGGCTTTCCTGATCGTCTATGAACAGGATCCGGAAAACAACAATACGGAATGGCTCTGGTACGGACATGATTCCGCTGGAAAACCGTTGGCTGTGCTCTTCTCGGACGGCGAAGCAAGGCTGCTGCACGAAGGTGTCAGCTATGGAATTCTTCCGAACGGAACGCCGGCGGCCTGGGTATGGATTGATGGGTGGTACGACACCACCCTTACGGAGCTGTGGACGGACACCATCCCGGAATTGCCCGAGGATGCAGTGGCGGAAGAAGCAGAACCCGGAATCCTGACGGTTACCAGCACCTTCACGGACGAGGAAATCGGCGTACTGCAGGATGTCTATACATTGGACAGTGAAACCCTGCGGCTCAAAGAATTCACTTCCAGGCAGATCAATTCCAATTGGCCCGAGTATGCGTTCGGCCTGCGGATTGACGCCATGGAGAAGGCTCCTGCGACGGATCAGCTGATGAATCTGATCAGTGCGAAAAAAAGAAAGATCACCCTGGTGACGCCCAGAGGAGAAAACCTGGAAATCAGTATTCCGACAGGCGTGGAGGTTCACTTCTGCGAGGGCGGCGAAGAGGTGCTTGTCTTTGCGGATAAGGAACTGACGCAGCCCGTTCCCGCTATAGCGGCAAACGAAGAAATGGATGTCCTGTATTTGGGAATTGACGAGGAGTAAATAAACAAGGGGAACGGTGGGGACGACCCTTTTCGTTCCCTGGGAAGGTTCCGGTTATTTTCCCGGAACACATTCCCGGCATGCCTTCATCACCCATGCAAATGCCCTCGCTGTCCGGAGGTCCGCATCCCTGAAATGATTTCCCTCATTCCATTCCAGGGTGGTTCTGATTCCCCGCGCATCCAGCAGCCCGTGGATTTCCCGGATCCGGTCTCCCACGGTGGCCATCACGGGATTCCGTGTTTTTTCCTCTCTGTCTCCAAGGCTTAGATACACAGCGTCTGCGTGAATGCTCCCCTCCCGCATATATTCCGTGAATCCGGGAAACCATACTGACGGGGAAGCAGCTGCCACGCCCCTGAACACGTCCGTCCGGTGCGCGGCCCACAGGGCGAAAAGCCCGGCCAGGGAGTATCCGCCGATAAGATAGGTCTTCTCCTGTTCCCTGCAGCTTTCCAGAACTTCCGCCAGCGTATCCGCGGCACCGCTCCCGAAGTCTTCCCTGCCAAACACAGCCGGCGCCGGCCAGGGGGACAGGTCCCGGTTCCAGTCCTTCACCTTGATCGCCCGCAGGCAGAAATCAGCATCTGTCAGCCGCCTGATTTCCGCCGCTTCAGATTCCATCCCCTCAAGGTCATGGTCATCCACCATCTGCACCAGCACAAGGGATGCGTCCGCGTTCCCGTATATTTTCATCTTTCATCTTCCGCCCGGAATGTATTCCGGGCATTCCTCCCGGGT
The DNA here is from genome assembly GCA_017447185.1 of Clostridia bacterium. Taxonomy (GTDB): domain Bacteria; phylum Bacillota; class Clostridia; order Christensenellales; family Aristaeellaceae; genus Aristaeella. The sequence continues at coordinate 14,672 of JAFSOC010000035.1, forward strand.
CTCTTTGTTGCTTCCATCCTAAACGCTTTCGCTCATCCGGTCAACCATTCTCCCTTCTCCCGGATAAACATCCTTGTTCATGATCTCCTCCCCGTTTGCAAAGAACTGTTCATAGTTTTCATTGGGCAGCATCATCCCCGGCGCGTTCCGAATCTGCTGCCCGATCATTTTCCGCTGCGGTGTCGTTGTCTGCAGTGCCGGGTTGTATTCCCGGCCGATTTCATACATGACATAAACCCGGTCTCCCCTTTCCCGCAGTGTGATCTTCCCGGGAACATCCGGAATCTTCACCGGTTTACTGATATAGGACATCTCTCTTCCTCCTGATTTTTTAGTGCACCAAAAATCGCTGCGAGCGTTGATTCTTCTTGCTTTCGTCGATTTTTAGTGCACCATTTTTTAGGTGCCAACGTCATTTTCACCAGATATATTTGTCCAGCCGCCGGCACATTCAGGCAGAGAAGGTAACCCTCCGGCTCCCTGCGTGAAATGTTCTCCGGGAGTCTTGTTCGTAGTACTGCAATCACTTCACCTCGATCAAAAATGGGCATAAAAAAACTCCCGCGTTCGGGAGTTCTGATTTGGACAACCTAACATTATCACATGCATCATCGCACAGAGTTTCAGGACCGCCTCATGCTCCAGTTTGGCCACTTCACGCATGGCTGTCTCATTGCGGATCTGTGCTTCGCATCTTTCCTGTAATGATTGTTTCATTTCCTTGCCCTCCTTGGCTTTCGGTTTTCTTCACGATCAATCCCGCCGTACAGGAACAATTTCCCCCAGTGAAATTTGGACATAAAATCTCCCGTATACTGAGTATCCCCAGATAATATCATCATTCTTATATGATACCTTTCATTATACAAGAGAAAATATCGTTCCAACGCACCATTTCTGCCATAAAAACTGCCACTTGTGCAATATCGCTGAATAATCCCCCAAAAAACCCTGAATTTCCTCAATGTCATCCGGAACATGACATTACTTTGGTTAATTCTTACCAGACACAGACTCTGTCTTCCGGTGCGATATACATGCCATCGCCGGGCTGTATTCCATAGAACTCAATAAATTCATCAAACTGTGCCAATGTGGCATTAACCCTCAAGTAGCGCATCGGATGAGTATCCTGGGCGACCAGCGTGACAAGGTAGGCGGGCAGTCCCTGCATACGCCAGACAGTAGCGAACTGCCGGAAGAAGGCATCGTAATCGAAGTTCTCCTGCTGCGCAGCAATTGCAAGCAGGCACTTCATGCCGCCCATGTCTGCAATGGCTTCAGTCTGTACCTGCTGGCCGGAGTAACCAGCTCCTTCCCAAGGAATAAAGCCGTCATACCAGGCTGCCAGCTTGGCTGCCCGCGCCTGGAAGGCTGCGTAGTCTTCGGCAGTCCACCAGTTGGAGATCGCACCATCCTTATCGAACTGTGAACCGTTGGTATCAAAGGCGTGGCTGATCTCATGGCCAATAACCGAACCGATGCCGCCTAGTTTCTGTTCGTAGCTCATATCTTCGTTGTAAATCTCGCCGCTTAAGATGCCCGCCATGATGTTGATGGAATTGTTCTGGGGATTGTAGAAAGCGTTGACTTGCGCTGTCTGCATTGTCAGCTGATCCCATTTATCCTTGTCCACAGCGGTGTCGATCTTCTTCGACTGGAGGTCGATCACAAATTCCCGAACCGCAGCGTTCGCCGCAAGCAGGCTGCCGCCGCTCTCAACTCCTGCAAAGTCCAGCGCTGACCAGTCGCCAAGCTCGTCCGGGTAGACCGCGTTGATGCGCAAATTATCCAGCTTTTCAACGGCTTTTGCGCGGGTTTCATCACCCAGCCAATCCACCGATTCCAGCATGACCCGATAGTAGTCTACAGCGTCCTTGATGATATCCAGCATATCCTGGCGCTGCTGCTCGGTGCAGTACGCCTGAACATACAGATTGTCCATTGGCACGGGTAAAAGGCTCAGCACCGTGCTTAGCGCGTTGTCATCCTCGCTGCTTTCACCTGTCACACCCATGATGGCGTTCGAGATAGCATCCGTCTGCTGATGCGTCTCATAATCCAGCAGGGACGTTACGGAGAGCGCAGCCTTCAGTGCCATCCAGTCCCGCATGAGGATAACGTTTTCTTCTGTATAAATCTCCGGCAGCGCTGCGATATAATCCGGCTCCGTTACCAGGAAACGCTGGCCGATCTTCAGCCCGTATGCCTGGAGCATATCCAGAATCGGGAAGTCTCCCGCGAGTGCTTTCAGTTCCTCCGGGTTATAATAGTTGAGAAGGCTTGAATAGTAATCGGCCTGGTAGTGTGCCGCCATGGGCTTGATGTGCTGAGCCATCAGCGATTCAAAGGCAAAGGCATTCCCAATTACCTGAGCGGCTTCCTCCTCGCCATAGCCCAGCTGCATGAGCATGTACGTACCAAGCTGTTCACTCAGGGTATAATTCAACCCGCCAGCCTGGGTGCGCTCTGTGTATTCCGCCGAATCCTTAAGAATCAGGGATGGTGTTCCGATCTTAGTAATGTATATATCCGGATCGGTGTAATCCGCGCCGACGCTCATGGCCAGCGGATAATACCGCTTGAGATTGTTTCTGTCACACAGGTAGTTGGTAACAGCCTCCAGGGTATCAATGCTTCTAATGGCCTCGATGACAGGTATGGCTGGTTTCACGCCCTGCTCATTGCGGTAGTTCCAGTCCGAAACCAACCTGTACAGCTTGTGTACCATCTCAGCATCGTGCCCGGTGAGGCTATCGTCCTTTAGAAGAGCAATCTGCCGATCTTTCAGTGTGCGTTGGACATCCTCCAATGAACCCGCCTTGGATTCTCCGGCTGGAATCTCTGCCTGGAGGATCCAATCCTTGTTGACAAACAGGCCGAAGTCGTCTTTGCGTTCGGCTGGCGTGTTTTCGGTCACATTCCCCTGAATGTCAGCGCAAAGCCAGCGGCCGTCTAAGGATGCTTCGTTTTCGGCCAGCGCTGGAGTCAGTGCCAACAGCATGCAGAGTAGTAGAACTGTCAGTTTCTTCATCGCAGGTTTATCCTCCTTTATAACAGCGCGTGTCCGCGCCGTGTTTTCCTTCTGTGTCTATGATAACTATATAGATGAATTCAACACTTTTCAAGGTCCATGGCACAAGTGGCATGTTTTTTTGGCAAGAATGGTACGCTGCAATGGATTTTTCTCATGTTCCCATGTATAATGAAAGAGAAAGAAGAGAGCGGACGTGTATCATTGTCAGTACGAACGTGACAAGTTCGCTTATTTGAACCTGCAGGAAAATAAAAGAACAGCGAGGTATTTTATATGAAACGGATTCTGGTGATTCTGACAATACTTGCCCTGTTGATGAGCTTTTCCGTCACTTGCGCGGAGAACGCCTCTTCGGTAACGCCCTGGACTACAAGGCTCACTGCCCGCTTTGCCACAGTGGAGGAGGGAAAGCAGCTGATGCGCACACGGACGCTGTTCCATGAGCAGATCAGCGAAACCATGCTGCCTTTCTTTCTCCAGAAAAAAGGCGGTACCCTGGATGAATACATCGAGTATTCCGCGGAGCAGGTCATGGAATTTACCCCGGAAGACGAGCAGCGGGTGAACGATACACTGACCTGGTTGCAGGACCATCTGGAAAAGCATGGCCTGCAACTGCCGGATCCGGGAAAGCTGACTTTTGTCAAATCCACCGGTCAGGAAGCTGTCGGCGCTGCCGGATATACCAGCGAGGGGACCATCTTCCTGGGCTGGTTTACCTTTTCGCCGAAGTACTATACAGATGATATGTTCCGGGAGCTTGTCATCCACGAGATTTCCCACTGCATTTCCAGGTTATACCCCGAATACCGCCAGGCGCTGTATTCCCTGATCCATTTTACTGTACTGGACGAGGATATTGAGGTACCGGCAGAGATCCGGGAACAGATCATCGCCAATCCGGATGTGGAGCACCATAACAGTTATGCCACATTCACCATTGGCGGAGAGAAGAAGGACTGCTATCTTGTTTTCCTGACGGACAGTGTTTTCGAAAAGCCCGGAGACAACTTCTTCAGCGGAATGTATTCCGGAATTGTTACGCTGGACGGGTCGGAAATTTACCGGGCAGACGAGGTTGAGGACTTCTGGGACATTGTGGGCAGGAACACGAATTATGTCGAGGACCCGGAAGAAGTGATGGCTACAAATCTCGCTTCCGCCATCACGCATTTGGATGACGGGTATGAAAGCTTCCCTAGCCCGGAGATCCTGGATGGAATCATTGAATATCTAAGGAAACGCTGAACAAGGAACGCTGGGGACGACCCTTTTCGTTTCCAAAAGCACTCCGGGACCGGAATTTCTTCCGTCCCGGATTTTTACTAACCACTAACAACTAACCACTAATCACTAGCTTACTGCCGTTTCCTGTATACCTTCACCGCTGTCCCGGCCAGCACTGCCATGCCCAGGATCATCAATGCAATCCACAGGACCGGATTGCTGTTGTCTCCTGTCTTCGGCACCGGCTTGGCCAGCACGGTAATTGTCGTATCCGCGCTTCCGTCGGTGAAGTTGATCGTCAGCTTGTGCTTCCCGACAGACAGCGTATCCAGGTAGGAAGCTTTCAGCGTCAGGATCAGGCTGCCTTCTTCGGCGGTGTAGTTTCCAGTCGGGATCAGCTGGCCGTCCATGGCCGCGCCGGTGAAGCTGCTGTAGGTCCTGCTGTCATCGGGAATATCCTTGACCGTGATCACCGCGTTCTTCCCGCCGCTGATGATATGCTCTCCACCTGTCACGGATACGGTGTTATAATTCACCGGATCCTTCGTGAAGATGGCCTTGATTTCCACCTTGGCATTGCCGATTTTGAAGGAATTGTCCGTGATCGTCACGCCGCCGGAAACAACCTCCCATTCCTTGAATGAATACCCGGTTTCGGGTGAGGTGCCATCCCGATTCGAACTGGAGAATAAAGGTTTTGCAGTCATGAGTTCGCGAACTAACTAAAGCTAACAAATAAAAACTACATCAGCCGGTCTGCGGCGAACCGCGTCATTGCGCCCCTGTACTGCGTCAGCGCCAGGGCCACATCGCTGTAGTCCAGCCCGGTCAGCTTCTCGTTCCCGTCCGGATCGGTGACCATCTCCGGTTCCTCCAGTTTCTCCAGGAACCGGGCGTACACTTCCTCTTTCATGATCTCCCGCAGCGGATCCAGCACCTTGTTGATCTGCCGCATCTTGTATGCGTTC
>JAFSOC010000036.1 GCA_017447185.1 Clostridia bacterium
AAGCCCTTGACCGGATGACAGCAGGGTGCTATTTGCCGTGCCTTCCCTTAAAAAATCTCTGGCAACCTTTGTTGGTCACCAGAGATTTCTTGTTCCCGTCTTGTTTTTTATTTCACTGTCCTCTTGACGGGAAGCGGTTCAATTCCGGGAGGTCTTTTAATGGATATGTATCATGTTTCAAGCAGGTGGGAGCATTCACTGCGGAAGGAAATATAGGCATCGTCTCCGACCTGGAAGGTCTTCTTGCCGATCGGGCAGTTGTCCGCGATCTTCACGAGCGTCTCCCCGACCCGCACATGGTAGTTCTGATAGGAACCCATGAAGCAGCTGAGTTCCACTTTGCAGGGCAGCTGTCCCGCATCCGCGATTTCAATGGCTTCCGGACGAAGCACAATTTCCGCTTCTCCCATCTTATCCGTTGCGGAGCGCACTTTCACCGGATGCCCATACACAGTCGCGAGCACATCCTCGCCTTCCCTGCCGGTTACATTGCAGGGCAGAAAATTGCACTCTCCGATAAAGTCAGCGACAAACTCGCTGTTCGGATGATAGTAAATCTCTGTCGGGGATCCCATCTGTGCGATGACGCCGTTCTTCATCAGGATAATGTTGTCCGAGATCGCCATGGCTTCACTCTGGTCGTGGGTCACGTAAATAGCGGTGATGCCCAGTGCCTGCTGGATCCGGCGGATCTCTGTACGCATCTGCACCCGCAGTTTCGCATCCAGGTTGCTCAGCGGTTCGTCAAACAGCAGCACCCCCGGCTCCACCACCAGTGCCCGTGCCAGTGCCACGCGCTGCTGCTGTCCGCCGGAAAGCTGGTTGGTCATCCGCTGTTCCATATCGGACAGTTCCACCAGTTTCAGAATGTTGGTAACCTTTTCCTTGATCTCGTCTTTGGGAAGCTTGCGAAGCTTCAGTCCATATGCAACGTTATCAAAGACATTGTAGTGCGGGAAAAGAGCGTAGCTCTGGAACACCATGGCTGTATCGCGTTTGTTGGGAGTCAACTCATTGATCGGTTCCCCGCCCAGGTAGATTTCCCCTTCGTCCGGCGATTCAAAACCGGCAATCATTCGCAGCGTTGTCGTCTTTCCGCAGCCAGAAGGTCCCAGCAGCGTCACAAAGCTGCCAGGTTCGATATTCAGGTCCACATCATGGACCGCATAGAAATCCTTCCCGGTCTTCGGATTCTTATAGATTTTACTGATATGGTCCAGTCGGACGCCTTTCGGTTCATTTGTGCGCGATCCGCTCATGCTTGCTCAACCTCCTTAACTTTGCGGCTGGTGCCAAAGTGTTTGATAATAAAGTTCATCAGCAGGACTGATCCGTATGTGATCAGGATCAGAATGGTGGCGAAGGCGCAGGCAATACCGAAGGATCCTTTTTCTGCGAATTCGTTGATCTGAACCGTAATCAGCAGGTATCCGGGTGTGACCAGCAGGATGATTGCGGAAATAGCGGTGATGGACCGCACAAAAGCTGTCACCAGGCCGGAGAGGAAGGAATCCTTGATCAGCGGCAGTGTGACGGAAGTGAAGACCTTCAGGCTTCCCGCGCCCATATCATAGGCGCTTTCCTCAATCGATTTGTCAATCTGCCGCAATGCTGAAATACCGGATCGTGTTCCTGTCGGCAGCGAGCGGACGATAAATACAATCACCAGGATCGCTCCCGTACCGTAGAGGCCCTGCAGGAATCCTGTACGGAAAATACCGCCGGCAAATCCGCGGATATATCCGATACCGAGAACCGTTCCGGGAACAGCCATCGCCAGCATCGAAACGACCTCGATAAAACCTTTCAGCCTGAATTTCTTCTTTACAACCAGGTAGGAAATGATCATGGACAGCAACGCTGTAATCGGGGCGGCAATCAGGGAAAGGATAAAGGAATCCTTGAATGCTTTCAGTCCCTTATACTTGGTAAAGACCTGTTCGAACCACCGGAATGTCAGCGTGAAATCACGTCCCCAGGTACGGAACAGTGCGCCGAAGGGAACACAGATATACATCAGGATAACAAACAGGGCCACGGCCGAACAGAGAATCGTCAGCGGCAGTGTGACGGATTTGTCCTCGATCAGCATTCTTGCGCGTGAAGCTTTTCCGGTCAACGTAGCTGCCGTCTTCCGTTCCAGGTAGAACTTCTGCACCAGGAACATGATCATGGTAATCAGCAGCAGCACAACCGCCATCGCGCAGGCACCGTTCTTGTCGTAGGCGCCGGTAATCTGCAGGTATATGGTGGTTGCCAGCGTATCGTAGCTGCCGCCGATAATCATCGGGTTTGCAAAGTCGGCAATGGATTCAATGAATGTGACCAGGAAGGCGTTGCCGATACCCGGCAGCAGCAGCGGCAGTGTAACAGTCCTGAACACGCCCATCCGGGTTGCGCCCATGTCCCGCGATGCTTCCTCCATGGAGGGATCAATGTTTTTCAGCAGTCCGCGGAACATCATGTAGCATACCGGGAAGAACGTCATCGTCTGTACGATGGTGATTCCCCAGAATCCATACACATTGTTGTCATAGATGCCCAGCAGGTGCCTTGTAATAATGCCGGCCTTGCCGAACAGCATAATCATGGAGAGCGAAAGAACAAAAGGCGGAGATACAACCGGAAGCATGGAAACGACTTTGAACAGTCCGGCCATGAAGCGTGTCTTTACCTTTACATACACTTCAACATAGGCGAACAGCAGGCCGATTGCCGTGGATAAAAAGCCGACCAGCGCTCCAACCTTCAGCGTGTTGGAAATGGCTGTACGGAAAGATGCCTTCTGGAAACTTGCCGCGAAAAATTCAAATGTCAGACCTTTTCCGTCAGAATAAACGCTGTCCACAAGCAGCACAGCCAGCGGATACAGAATGAAAACCGTCAGGAAAACAATCAGCAGCACAATCGTCCCCATCATCACCGGATCGGAAAAAAGCTTCTTGCGGTCCAGTGATGCGCTCTGACCACGCGCCATGGTATCTCCCCCTCCTCTCAGAAACAGAAAAAGTGTTTCTGTTATACCTGAATTGAAGAAGGGGAACGGTGAAGACACCGTCCCCTCCTGTCAATCGGGAATCAGACGTTCATCGTATTGAATCTGATTACTCAGTCTTGAAGCGGTCGTCGCCGCCGCCCAGCGCGTTCATCACATCTTCGATGTACTTGGCGGTATTCTGCTTGGCGTCCTCGAAGTCATACTTCATGACATTTTCGGGATCCAGGCCGAATTCGGTGGCAACAGCGGGCTGCTGCGCATTGTCGATGACCAGGAACTGATAGGAACCGTTCTTGACACCCAGTTCCACGCACGCCGGAGACAGCGCATATTCGATCCACAGCTTGGCAGCATTCTCATGCTTCGCGCCCTTGAAGATCGCGGTGGCGCCGATTTCATAGCTGGTACCGGTGGAAGGAATCACCAGGCCGATGTTGTCATATCCGTTGTCAACAATCTGGTAAATTCCGTCATGCAGGAAGCCGATGCCGATCACGCACTCGCCGGTACCCACATTCTTGGAGGGGCCGGAACCGGACTTGGTGTATACCTGGATATTCTTGTCCAGGTCAACCAGGTACTGGATGCCTTCGTCATGGCCGTACTTCTGGATCATGGTGTTGATGACCAGTTTCGCCGTACCGGCGGTGTTGTAGTTGGACAGCCAGATCAGGCCCTTGTATTCTTCCTTCAGGAGATCTTTCCAGTCAGCGGGAGCCGCGAGGCCCATGCGCTCGAGCTCTTCAGTGTTGACCATGAAGCCCAGGATTCCCTTGTAGATGCCGTACCACTGTCCGTCCGCGTCTTTGTACGCGTCGCCCAGCAGGTGGGAAGCATTGGCAGCGTCATAGGGCAGCAGGAGACCCGCGGCAGCAGCCATGTTGTAGGGATCGGTCGTTCCGCCGAACCATACGTCACCGGAAGGATTTCCGGCTTCTTCTTCGATCTTGTTGTACACCTCACCGGTGGACAGGCGCTGATAGGTTACCTTGATTCCGTAGAGCTTTTCAAAGTTTTCGCAGACAGCCGCGAGATATTCTTCTTCGCAGGAGCCGTAAACAACCAGCTCACCGTCGGCCTTGGCAGCCTCAATCAGATCAGCCGGAGCGCCGACGGGATCCTCGGCAAACGCGGCAGCGCATGCCAGCAGCATAGCCAGCGCAAGCAGAACAGCAAACAGTTTCTTCATGGAAAAGAACCTCCTTAAATATTTTATTGCGCCGCGAAACCACGCGGCGGAATACCCATAAAACAAGCAATGAAAACGCCCTTCCGGGCAACAGCATTATTCCTTTGAATCTGCGAGTATATTATCACGGGCAGGAATGTGTGTCAAGGATAAACCGGCCGTGAATCGATCCTGTTGTCTGTACTTTTCTTCTTGCAATCATACTCCGGATGAGTATAATAAAATATCATAAACCGCGTGATGCGGCAAAAAACAATAGGAGGTCTTTCCATGAAAAAGTTCCTGGCTATTTTGGTAGCTACACTGATGGTTTTTTCCGTCATATCCTTTGCGTCTGCGGCGGATTACACCATCCGGATCTACTCCAATTCCAACTCAACTGAACGTGTTAACTGGCTGATCGATGCGGCTAAAGCCGCCGGTTTCACAATCTCATTGGATGATAACTCCGTGTACTCTGGCGATGATAAAGCAGTCGGCGCTGCCAATGAAAACAAGGATGGAGATCTGATCTTCGGATTGAATGAAGTCCGTTGGTCTCAGCTGGTCAACGGCCAGTATGAAAACCTGACCGTTATGGACTGGACTCCCTCCTGGGCGGATAAAGTCGGCGATTACAAGTTTGACGGCAAAGCCTATGGCCTTGTTATCCAGAACATCCTGATGCTCTACCGTACTGATGAATTCGGAACCAACGGCGAAAAGCTCCATTTTGCGCATTGGGCAGATCTGGCAGACAGCAGCTTCAAATGGTATCGTCAGGGCAAGGTCGGCGGGACCACCAACGCTAACATCAATAACGCGATGCTTTACTCCTTCACGGATCCGGAATCTCCTGCGGGCGGCATTGCCATTGACGGCTGGAAGACCCTCTGGAAATACTGCGCCAAGGGTGAGAACACAGGCGATAAATATGGCCTGGAACCCTTGATCCGCGGCGATGTTCAGGTCTCCACTTTCTATTCTTCCTCTCTGTACGGTGAGATCACCGCAACCTCCGGAAACAGCGCCTATGAGCATCCGCTCTTCGGTGTTCCGGTCGGAGAGAACTGGGATCTGGTGGATATCGACGATGGCACCTACTACATTGCAGAATATATCGGTGTCCTGGATCGTGCCGGCCGCAGCGAAGAAGAAACCGCGACGGTCAAGGCATTCGCTGAGTGGTTCGGTTCTGCTGAAACCCAGATCGCCTGGTCTGAAGCGTTCGACTCCTATCCCTGCAATGCTGATGCTGCCAGTGCGCTCTTTAACGAAGTTCCTCCGATTTACGCTGTGAAGAACTGCTCGCTGACCACCGTTCCTGGTACGAACATGACCTATGCGGAGTATGTTGGTGCGCATTCCACCGAGTGGACCAACATTATGACAAACCTGGGATTCTACTGGGCGGATAACGCCAACGCCCCGGCTGAACCGGACTGGGATAACCTGGATTGGGCAACCTTGACGCAGGCAAAAGCCGAATAATAAATACACCCTTTCGGGCGGGCCTGTGCTGGGCTCGCCCCTTTTATGTCGGAAGCCGGATTGCGTGAGATCCGGCATTCGGGAGCTCATATCAATTCAGGTTTAAAGGAGTGGGGCAAACATGATCAGGCTGTCGGATATCGTTGTGAAATTCGGCGATTTTGAAGCATTGCACAATATCAACGTCCATGTCAAAGAAGGCGAATTCTTTACCTTTCTCGGACCCTCCGGCTGCGGTAAAACAACCACATTGCGGACAATAACCGGGTTTATCGATCCGGTCAGCGGAACCGTGGAAATGCAGGGAAATGATATTACCCACGTTCCGATTGAAAAGCGGAACATCGGTATCGTATTTCAGTCTTACGCCCTCTTTCCTACCATGACCGTCCATGACAATATCGCTTTCGGCCTGAAAATCAAAAAACTGAAAAAGGATGAAATCGAAAAGAAGGTCAGCGCAATTGCACGGAAAGTGGACCTGAGCGATGAGCAGCTGAAGAAAGCTGTATCCCAGCTTTCCGGTGGTCAGCAGCAGCGTGTAGCCATTGCCCGGGCGCTGGTTACTGAACCGGCCATCATCTGTATGGACGAACCGCTTTCCAATCTTGACGCAAAACTGCGCGTACAGCTTCGGAATGAACTAAAAAAGATGCAAAAGGAATTTGGTATTACCACGATCTACGTGACCCACGACCAGGAGGAAGCCTTGACGCTCTCTGACCGGATCGCTGTCTTCAACAAAGGATATATCGAACAGATCGGAACTCCCAATGAGGTGTACAACCATTCTGCTACGGAATTCGTTGCGAATTTTATCGGCGATATCAATAAGCTTGGCGGAGAAATCATTCAGAAGCTGAATCTCTCAGCAGACCAGGTCCATTACATACGTCTGGAGCGTATCAGCGTTGCTTTGGCGGACAGAAAAAAGACAGGCCCGGATTCTGAAAGTGCCGCGTTCTTCACCGGGATCATTGAATCCCAGGAATACTACGGACTATTCATCAAATATACAATCCAGGCCGCTGGACAGACCCTCAAGGTCGTGGAGAAAAACGACGGCATCAACATCTACGAACCCGGGGATTCCGTTATGCTACGGATTGATCCGGCAGATATCATGAGCTATTGAAGGAGGTGAGTTTCGTGCAGGCTCCGATTGTCAGCAAACAGAAATACGATCTGGGAAAACTGTGGGGCATTTTCGGCGGTGTCCTGTTCATGTACCTTTTCCTGGGCTTCATGGTAATTCCCTGTTTCAATACATTGACTTCCGTTTTTCGGGAAACGGATGCTGCCGGGAACCCGGATCCATTCGCTGTTATCCGATTCTTCTTTGCCGGAAACATGCCGCTGTTCCTGTGGAACTCCATCAAGCTGGCTGTCTGTCTTGTTGTTACGGTTAACGTTGTCGGCATCTCCATTGTCCTGCTTACGGAGTATTTTGACATCAAAGGTGCAAAGATTCTCCGCCTCGGTTATATGACCACGCTGATCTATTCCGGCGTTGCCCTGGTCACTGGATATCAGTTCCTCTATGATCAAAACGGCCTCATGACAAAATGGCTTATTGAGATCTTCCCCGGCTTAAACAGGCAGTGGTTTACAGGTTTCAACGCCGTGCTGTTCACCATGACCTTTGCGTGCACCTCAAACCACGCACTTTTCCTGCGCAACGCCATTCGAGGCATCGACTATAACACCGTGGAAGCTGCCCGTAACCTCGGTGCCAAGCCTTTCAAAGTCCTGCTGAAGGTGGTCATGCCCACCCTTTTGCCAACACTCTTCTCCCTGACGGTAATGACCTTCATCACCGGCCTCTGCGCCATGTCCGCCCCGACCTTGCTGGGATTCAATTCCATCAACCCGGAGATTGTCCGCCTTGCGGGCTCCTCAGCTGCGGATGAGTCTTTCCCGCAGGCTCGTGCTGCACTTCTTTCTGTCATCCTGGCTATGTGTACCATCGCGCTGTTGCTGGTGCTCAACCATTATGAGAGTAAAGGACATTATCTGTCTGTCAGCAAAACGAAAGCAAAGCTGGTCAAACAGAAAATACAGAACCCTGTAACCAATGTACTTGCCCACATCTATGCATATCTTCTCTTCATCATTTATATGACGCCGGTTGTCATGATTATTGTTTTCTCTTTCCAAAACTGGGGCAACGTCCGGAATAAAGTCCTGGATATGTCCTCCTGGACGCTCTCAAATTATTTCGGAAACCAGGATTATGTTTATCAAAACTGGAAAGGCAGGGAGATGGTCAGCAAAGGGGCTATCTCCGGGGTTTTCGGTAATGAAAAAACCCTGGGCGGTATTCGTCTGAGCTTCATTATGTCAGCCATTGCAGCTGCACTCGCCTGCGTTGTGGTTGTTATCGCAGTCAATTATATTTTCAGGCACAAGAAAAAAAAGCGTGGCAAGCTGGTCGAAGCCTGCATGCTCTTCCCTTGGCTGCTTCCGACAATTCTGATCTGCTATTCTTACAGGACATTCTTTAACAGCAATGTCTTCTATGTTTTCGGTCAGAACCTGTACATGCGGGAAAACGTCCGTATCCTGATCGTTATGGCCTATATGGTGGTGAAGCTACCATTCGCCGTAAGAATGATCAAGGCTGCGTTTTACGCAATTGATGAAGAACTGGAAGATGCTGCGCGAAACCTCGGAGCCAGTCCCATGATTACTTTCCTGAGGGTAAAACTACCGATTGTGCTGCCAAGTGTCCTGGCCGTCTTCGCACTGAATTTCAACGCGCTTTTCTCTGAGTATGACATGGGTGCCACCTTCAAGAAAGCGGAGGGAACCACTTATGCCATGGTCATTCAGAGCATGTGCGAAGACGAAGGCCGCAACAACGTGAACATGAATGCTTCAGGCCGCCGCTGTGCGTCCACCGTTTTTATCATGATAATTTCCGGCCTGATCCTGTACCTGGTCTATGGCGTCGGCGCCAGGGATCTTGGTGAGCGTCTGGCCATCCGCGAGCGCCGCAGGAAACGCCTGCAGAAAATCGGCCGAAGACTCGGCCTTTCCCACGCGGCAGCAGAAGATGCAGAAGTCCGCATCGATTGAGGAGAATTATGATCAGAAACATCGTCTTTGATATGGGCAATGTCATTATCCGCTTCGATCCGCGCTGGTTCATGGAGCGGGACGGCATCACGGATCCTCTGGATCAGAAGCTTATCTTGAATGAGCTTTTCCTGTCGGTGGAATGGGCGCAGATGGATGCCGGCGTGCTGACGGAGGAAACCGCGGAGCCACTGATCCTGGCAAGATTCCCGGGCCGACTGAAAGAGCCGGTGCACCGTCTGCTCTTTGACTGGGCGTATCCCCGGGATATGATTCCCGGGATGGAAAATCTCGTACAGCGCCTGAAGAATGCCGGATACGGGATTTACCTGCTCAGTAACGCCAGCAAGGCGCAGCATGATTACTGGCCGAAATTCCCCGTCAGCAGCCTGTTTGACGGAAAGCTCATTTCCTGTGACCTGGGCAAAGTCAAACCCATGCATGAAATTTACCGTGCCTTCACGGACAGGTTTTCCCTGAACCCGAAAGAGTGCGTCTTTATCGATGATGCGCCGGCCAATGTGGCAGGTGCGGTCGCCTGTGGATGGCAGGGGATTGTTTTCCACGGGGACGCGGATGAGCTCGAACGGAAGCTGCGCGCAATGGGCATTCTTTTCTCCGGAACAGCACAGGCGTAAGCATTTCTGCAGATCCTTTTGTTCAGTCAATGTTTATATTATCTGTAAATTCTGTTTACCATTTTTTCCATTTTTGGCTTGCAATCTTTGGAAAAAGCGATATAATATACTCATCGTAAGCGACGGTGTCGCGAGCAAAAAAATTAAAAGGAGACTTTGGTATGAAAAAACTTGTTTCTGTTGTGTTGGCGCTGATGATGCTGCTGACGATGTTCTCTTTCGCTTCCGCGGAAGATGCGGCCGAAGTGATTAAGCAGGCCGAAGGGATGACCCTGGAAGAGCTGTTTAAGAAAGCCATTGAGGAATCCAACGGCAAGCGGTTTGACGCAGTCGGCAACTCCAGCCGCGGCAAGAGCGTGCTTCCCCTGTTTGTGGAAGCGCTGCAGAAGATCGACCCGAACTACACCCTCGATTATGAAGGCGGCTGGCAGCAGCCCAAGGAGAACAAGATCTTTGATCAGCTGACTGAAGACATTAACGGTGCAAACCACGTGATGTCCATGACCCTGATCCAGGACGGCAACCAGATCCAGAGCAAGATGCTGGACACCGGCCTGCTGCTGAACTTCGTTCCCAAGGACTGGAAAGAAGCCGAAGGCGTTGCCAAGGAGAATAACGAGAATCCTCTCGCCCTGCAGACGCTGAACAAGGTCTTCATGTTCAACAACCTGGGAGAAAAGACCTACAAGAACATGTGGGATTTCGTCCGTGAAGGCGAAGCCCCCCTGTTCATGGGCACCAACTCCGAGCCTGTCGGCAAGAACTTCCTGTACATGATGACCAACGAAAAGTACGCCACCATCGCCAAGGAAGCCTATGAAGCCTGGGATGGCAAGAACGCGGAAGACGATGCCCTGATCGAAGACATGAAGCTGGATGCCGCGGATCTGGGCCTGACCGGCGCGAACGTGGAATACGGCCTTGCCTGGGTATATCTCTGGTGCGAGAAATACAACGAGCAGACGGATGACGGCCCGATCTGCAACACGCTTGTAACAACCTCCGCGAAGGATCAGTGCGGCCTGCTGGTGTATTCCAAGCTGCGCAGTGTGGAAGAGACCGCTGAAGCTTCCGTCAACAATATTACGGTTGCCGCTTATCAGGATGACTACGTCGGTATCGGCGGCTTTGCCTACAAGCACTACCTGATGCTGACCAAGAGCAGCCCCCTGCCCTGGACCTCCTGCGCGCTGATCGCTTTCATGACCACCACAGCTGATGGCTTCTATGCCTGGGGCAAGGACATGGGCGGTTATGCTCCCGTTCCCGCCTGCATGCAGGATCACAGCAAAGATGGTTATGTCGACGGTGTGGACACTTATCCCGCCAAAAATGACCGC
Source organism: Clostridia bacterium (assembly GCA_017447185.1). Taxonomy (GTDB): domain Bacteria; phylum Bacillota; class Clostridia; order Christensenellales; family Aristaeellaceae; genus Aristaeella. The sequence continues at coordinate 10,714 of JAFSOC010000036.1, forward strand.
GGATATGACTGGTGGCTGAATGAAGGCAAACTGGTTGTGGAAGATCCGGCTTACTGCGCTTCTGTTTCCGGCAAAATGAGCCCCTGGCTTGACGGTATCACTAACAACAAGTAATTTCCCAGGATAAATCGATGCGGGCGGCGCGTCTGGTCAACACCGGCACGCCGCCTCTTTCCTTGCAGGAGAATGAGAAGAGAGAGGGAGGAAGGACATGACCACAGTTGCGGTCAACCGTTCCGGAGGTTTCCGGAGGTTCTGGAACAAGGTCTGGACATATCTGTCCAAACCGCAGAACGCAATCCTGCTGATCCTGGGAATCATTCTGACCGTGACAACCATCTATCCCCTGCTGACCATTGCAAGGGATACAGTGGTTGTCCATCCAGGCAGCATAGATAACCTTCCGGATGCACAGGGTTCCAAATTTGAAGCGTTCGGAACCACATTAACTACATATAACTGGTCCAATCTGTTTACGGAATCGATCACCACACGTGTCGGGCGGCAGCGTGTCACGCAAAGCGTCGCCTCGGTCTATCTGTGGTCGCCGCTGTTGAATTCGGTCCTCGTCAGCATTTTCGCCTGCTTTGGCGCAATTCTCTACGGCGGTGTTTTTGCCTATCTGGTCACCAGGACCAATCTGAAATTCAAGAAATACCTGAGCTCCATTTTTATCTTTCCCTACATCATGCCCCAGTGGACACTTGCCGTTATGTGGCAGAACCTGTTCAACAGCAACGCTGTCACAGGCGGGAGCGACGGACTCTTTGTCACACTGTTCAACGCCTATATGCCCAAGTGGTGGTGTGAAGGAATCTTCCCGGTTTCTGTTGTTCTCGCCATTCATTACGCCCCCTTTGCCTATATCCTGATCGGCGGCATTTTCCGCAATATGGACGCCAATCTGGAAGAAGCGGCCACCATCCTGAACACCCCCCGCTGGAAGACCTTCCTTCGGGTCACGCTGCCGCTTGTGAAGCCGGCCATTCTGAGCACGGTCCTGCTGGTCTTCTCCAGCGCCATGGGTTCTTACCCCATTCCCCATTACCTGAAACTGAACACCCTCTCGACTCAGTATGTCGGCATGAGTTCAGACCGGGCGGGTGAAGCGAGTATCCTGGCCGTTATCATGATGCTCTTTGGTTTCCTGATCCTGATCGTGAACCAGAGAACCACCTCCGGCCGGAAGAACTTTACAACCGTAACCGGCAAGTCTGGCCAGAGCAGCACCGTGAATCTTGGCGCGGCGAAATACGTCCTTTCCATCCTATTCGTACTGCTGACCCTGTTCACGGGCATCCTGCCGATTATCCTGTTTGCGGTCGAAACCTTCCTGCCGAATCCCGGTGACTTCTCCTTCATCAAATACGGTATCAACGGCCATATGACCACCAAGTGGTGGATTACGTCCGAGAACGTCACGGAAAACGGTATGTACGGGCAGAAAGGTATCTTGTATAACGCCGATATCTGGAAAGCCTTCGGCGGTACGTTCCTGGTTGCCATCTGCTGTGCACTGCTGGCAGGTACCATCGGTACCCTGATCGGTTACTGTGTCAGTAAGAACCGCCGCAGCAAGTGGGCCGCCTACGTGAACAATATGGCCTTCCTGCCATACCTGATGCCCTCGCTGGCCGTTGGTGTTGCATTCTTTATCTTCGGTTCCGGCGTGGGAATCTATAATACCTTCCTCCTGCTGATCCTGGCAGGTACCGTAAAGTATATTCCTTTCGCGAGCCGGAGCGCCCTGAACTCCATGATGCAGCTCTCCGGTGAGATTGAGGAGGCGGCAATCATTCAGGATATCCCCTGGTGGAAACGAATGTCCAGAATCATCATTCCCATCCAGAAAACGTCCATCATCAGCGGTTTCCTGCTTCCCTTCATGACCTGCCTGCGTGAATTAACCCTGTTCATGCTCCTGTGCGGCCAGGGAATGATTATTACCACGATGCTGGGCTATTTCGATGAAATGGGTCTGTATGCGTTCTCCAGCGGAATCAACCTGATCCTGATTGTCCTGATCCTGCTGTTCAACACTCTCGTCAATAAGTTGACCGGCGCAAGCATTGACAGCGGAATCGGCAGCGACTCCTGATATTAGAGAGGTGAAAAGAATATGGCAAGAATTGAATTGACTCATGTAACGAAGCGCTGGGGCGGTTTCTACGCGGTCGACGATCTGGATCTGTTGATCGAGGACAATGCCTTCGTCACCCTCCTGGGGCCTTCCGGCTGCGGAAAAACCACTACCCTGCGGATGATTGCCGGTCTGGAAACACCCACCACCGGTAAAATAACTATCGATGGCGTAACAGTTTTTGACAGTGACGCCGGAATCAATGTTCCCGCGAACAAACGCCGGGTCGGTTTCCTTTTCCAGAACTATGCCCTGTGGCCGAATATGACGGTGTTCCAGAATATCGCTTTCGGCCTGAGCAACATCAAGGAGCCCGGCCTTTCTGTCACCCCCGAAGGTGAAATTGTCCGGAATCCCGATGCCGGCGGAACGCCCCGGAAGCTCACGAAGGAAGAGATCAAAAGCATCGTGGCCCGTGTCAGTGCCATCGTAAAGATCCAGCCCTTTATGGACCGTTATCCCGGTGAGCTTTCCGGAGGCCAGCAGCAGCGTGTGGCGATTGCCCGTACGCTCGCTCCCGGACCGAAGGTTCTGTTCATGGACGAGCCGCTCTCCAACCTGGATGCCAAACTCCGCCTGGAGATGCGTTCCGAACTGCAGCGCCTCCACCTGTCCACCGGAAGCACCTTCGTTTACGTGACCCATGACCAGATGGAAGCCATGACCTTGGCCACCAAGATCTGCCTGATCTCCAACGGAGTCCTTCAGCAGTATGATGCACCGCTGACTGTATATAACCGGCCCAGCAACACGTTTGTAGCTGACTTTGTTGGAAACCCCGCCATCAATTTCATGAATGCGCGCGGATCCCAGCAGGCGGATGGTTCCTTCAGCCTGAGACTCCTGGAGAATTACGACGCCGTGTTTACCCCCGCCGAACCTGTGCAGACAGAAAGCTGGTACGCCCAGGCGGAAAAGGAAATCGCCGAGTTCGACGCGAAAGTACGTCCGGCGGAAAAGACAAACAAGGACGTCCCCTTCAATTATCCGATCGCAATGGTCAATGACGTTCCGGACAGCAGGGAACCCGACCGGGAAGACTGGGTTGTCGGCGTACGTCCCGAATTTGTCCACATCTGTGAAGACGGGCCCATTGAAGGCGAAGTATTCTCCGCCATGCCTACCGGTATGGAAACCACCGTCCGCATCCGCGTAGGCAATTTCCTGCTCACCAGCGTGGTCTTTGGCGGCATCACTTACCGGATCGGCGAGAAAATCCGGATTCGCTTCACCGGCAGCGGTGCTACGCTCTTCTCCCGGGTCAACGGGCGTCTCGTCGCCACAGGCACTGTGGAAGTGAAGTAAAAGAATACCTGATATGGCAAAACGCACCGGTCATTGTGACCGGTGCGTTTTTCGGTATTCCTGTTCAGCTGTCCAGTTTTTCGGAAGCATCTTTCAGCAGGTCGATAATCGGCAGATGCTGCGGACATACGCTCTCACACTGGCCGCAGCCGATACAGTCTGATGCGCGTCCGTGTCCCTGTCCGACAATGCCGCCGTAGAAGGCCTTTGGCCGGAACACGTCGCCGTAAAGGGCCATCGTGTTCACCGCGCGGAAGACATCCGGAATGGAGATGCTCATGGGGCATCCGGGCGTACAGTATCGGCAGGAGGTACATCCGATCTGCGGTACATTCAGCATAATGGTTGTAACCTTTTTCACCAGTTCCTGCTCTTCCGCGGACAGGGGTTCAAAATGCGAGAAGGTGCCGATATTGTCTGCCATCTGGTCTTCCGTACTCATGCCGGAAAGAATCGTCATCACACCCGGCAATGATCCCACAAAGCGCAGCGCCCAGGAAGCGATGGATGCATCCGGTCGGGCCGCCTTGTACATTCCTTCCAGTTCGGGAGTCAGGGAAGCCAGCGTGCCGCCCTTGACCGGTTCCATGATAATCATGGGAATGCTCCGGCTGTGCAGGATTTCATACAGTTCACCGGAACGGACCACCGGGTTTTTCCAGTCCGCATAATTCAGCTGGATCTGGACAAACTCGATTTCCGGATGGGCATCGAGCACCTTGATCAGGTATGCGGGGCTGCCGTGGAAAGAAAAACCGAAATGCCGGATCTTTCCTTCCGCTTTTTTCTGCAGGCCCCAGTTGAAGCAGTCCAGCCGCTCATAGGTTTCTCCGTTGCTGCCGTCCTCAATGGAATGCAGGAGATACAGATCAAAGTAATCCACGCCGCAGCGTTCGCACTGCTCATTGAAAATACGGTCCCGGTCCGCTTCATTCTTCATGCACCAGGCCGGCAGCTTGGTGGCAAGCATGAAGCTTTCCCTTGGATAGCGCTGCACCAGTGCTTCCCTGATTGCCTTCTCGGAATTTCCCCCGTGATAGACATAGGCGGTGTCAAAATAATTCATCCCGGCCTTCATATAGGCGTCCACCATGTCGGATACACGGGAAATGTCCACCTTGCCGTCCTTTTCCGGCAGGCGCATCAGCCCGAAGCCAAGCTTTGGCATTTTGCTCAGATCAATGCTCATACGGCAGATCCTCCTGTTTTGAATTCATGTATGTTTACTGCATTGTAAAGGATAGAGTTTACTCTAAGTCAATCTTTTTCCGTTGGTTCACCTTTTTCAGCCCTGTTTCCTTCTGAATCTTCAAAAAAAACCTTGCATTTTCACTGCCATTGTGCTAAATTAGATAAGCTTGATGTGTAACACTCCAGTAAGGAGGAGGATTTCCATGGGTAAGTTTTGTGAGATTTGCGAGAAGGGCACGCTGAATGGTAACAACGTCAGCCATTCCAACCGCAAGAGCCATCGCATCTGGGCTCCCAATGTGCAGAGCGTTCGCGTCATGGTGAACGGTGCTGCCAAGCGGATGAATGTTTGCACTCGCTGCCTGCGCAGCGGCAACGTGCAGCGCGCTTTGCCCAAGATTCACGAAGAGGCCTGAGCTTTCAGGTAAAACCTGGCGTTGTGCAGCGGCAGGTTTGCAGAAAGCAGGATCCCGGTCTCCCGGATGAATGTGTTACTGAATTGCGGCGTGACAATCGTCACGCCGCTTTTCCTGTCTTTATTCAAGGTTTTCCTTCAGCCAATTCCTTCCCTGGGTCCGCATCTCCTGCGGACCTTTTTCCCGGATCTGCCGCAGGAAGTTGTCCACCCGGCTGTTTTTGCTTTCCGGATCATCCTCCCGGTACCGCCGCAGCGGTTCCGTCTGCACCCCCAGCAGTGTACCGAACACCAGCCCGTGGAAACTGTCTGTACAGAAGCAGGCGGCGCCTTTGACCGCGCCGAGGAAAGTCTCCGGTCCGAGGCCCTCCAGCCGTTCAAACCCGGAGCTGTATCCTTCCGCGGTTACCGGGACCTCCAGCACCCTCAGCCCTTTTTCCCGGCTGATCTGCCGGACTTTCTCCCGGTAATGCTCATTCTCACCGATAAAATAGCACAGCACGTAAGGCTCTCCGGCCGGCGGCGGTGCAGAAATTGCTTCCCATTCCTCCCTGCTCAGCAGGCATACCGGATCCGGCAGGACATCCGGATGAATCCCGGTCATCTTTTCCAGCAGTTCCGCGCCTTCCTCCTCCCGCACAGATACGGCGGAGAAATCCTGGATCCATCTGCGGATCCGACGGATCTTTCCCACTGCCGGCAGTGTCCGGATCCCAAGGCTCGGCGCGTAGGAAATCCTGCGTACGCTCTTTGGGACAAAAATACCGAAATAGGCCGGATTCAGCCATACCGGATTCCAGATCTGGTCGCTTCCGCAAACCAGCACGTCATATCCGGATGCTGCCGCTGCCAGTTCCTTCAGGTTCCTGCACTTCCGGCTCAGCCTCATTCGCCGGGCATAGAAATCCGGGATCGCCACGCTCTTGTCACGCGCCCCCTGCTGTCCGGCCTTTACAGAACGCTTCCGCAGTCCCTCTGCGATCAGCTTCGGACTGTTTCCGCTGCGAAGCAGGTTCCGGATCTTTTCCGTTCTATCCGGCGCGTAATCCAGGTGTTCGCAGTCGTATCCCATTTCGCTGATCACCCGCTGCAACGCATACGCCTGCAGGGTGGATCCATAGTTGTCGTTATGCAGAAAAGTGATGATCCCGACCCGGCTCATATTTCCCCTCCGTGATTACTTTCCCATAACTTCGCGCATTTTCTGCACAGTTTCCCTGAACACTTCCAGCGCCCGGCGCACAGGCTCCGGTTTTGACATGTCGATGCCGGCCAGCTTCAGGGCTTCGATGGGCGGAACGCTGCATCCGGCACTCAGGAACTTCCGGTAATCCTTCACAGCGCTTTCACCTTCCTTCAGGATCTTTTCGCTCAGGGAAATCGCAGCGCACAGTCCGGTGGCATATACATAGACATAGAAAGCGTTATAGAAATGCGGAATCCGCATCCACTCGGAAGCAATGTCCCGGTCCATGTAGCAGGTCTCGCCGTAGTATGTTTCGTTCAGTTTAAAGTAAACGTCGGAAAGGCTTTCCTTTGTCAGCGGAATCCCTTCAGCGGCCATTTCATGACTCTTCTTTTCAAATTCGGCAAACATGGTCTGCCGGAATACTGTTGTCCGGAACTGCTCCAGCAGGTGATTCAGCAGGAATGCCTGTGCCTTCGGTTCCGTCATGGTTTCCGTCAGGTATCGCTGCATCACCGCTTCATTGCAGGTGGAAGCCACTTCCGCCACAAACAGGCTGTAATGCCGTTTGGGGGACGGCTGGGTGGTATTGCTGTAGAAGGAGTGCATGCTGTGTCCCAGCTCATGAGCGATGGTAAAGGCACTGTCCAGGTTGTTGTTGTGGTTCAGCAGCACATAGGGATGAACATCCTTCAGATCGCCGGCGGAAAACGCACCGGAAGATTTTCCCATGCTCGGGAAAACATCAATCCAGCGGTTATCCCTTGCTTCCTTCAGCTTTTCAATGTAGTCCGCACCCATGGGTTTCAGGCCTTCCAGCACCAGGTCAAACGCCTTCTCGTAAGGCAGGTCCATTTTGAAGCCCTTCACCATCGGCGTATAGAGGTCATACAGGTGCAGCTCGTCCAGTTGCAGCAATTCCTTGCGCAGTCGCAGGTATTCCTGCAGTGCAGGCAGGAATTCATGCACGGTTTCAATCAGGTTGTCGTAGACGCTCTCCGGGATTTCGAGGGGTTTCATGGCAGCTTCCCGCGCGCTGGCAAAATGATGGCTGTCCGCCATGAACTGGTCCTTCTTCACGCTTGTGCCGTAAGTTCCCGCGATGGTGTTTCCGTAGAACTCGTAGGTGCTCATGATGTTATGGAAAGCCTGCCGGCGAACTTCCCGGTCGTCCGAGCGGATGAAGGTGGAGTAATTCCCTTCTGTCAGCTCCTGTTCGCTGCCGTCCGGCAGGAGGATCGGCGGGAATTTCATATCTGCGTCCGTGAGGGCGGAGAAAATGCTTTCCGGCGCTTCCGCCACCTCGCCCATCATGGCGATCAGGCGTTCCTGTTCCTTGGACAGCGTATGGGGTTTCATCTGCAGCATCCGACGCAGCATCGCGTCATAGTCCTTCAGTTCCGGATCCTCCAGCAGGGCCTGAAGGTCCTTCTCCGACATCTGAAGCAATTCCGGTTCCAGGAAGGATGCCTTGGTGCTCAGCATCACGTACAGGCGCATGCCCTTGTCCTTCAGGGCCAAAGCTGTATTGTCCGCGTTGTCTGTTTCCTTCCGCAGGAAAGCATAGTCAAAGAGTTTTGACATGCTTTCGCTCAGGGCGTCCACCGCCAAGATTGCCTTCTTCGGATCTTCCGCTACATGGCCGTCGTACGCGTCCAGCGTACCGAGCTGCGCCATAACCTGGTCATATTCCTTCTGCCAGGCTTCATCTGACGGGTAGATATGCGTCAGGTCCCACTTGTATTTGTCTTCGATTTCACTGCGTTTTCTCAGTTCCTCTGCCATTGTTTCGTCTCTCCCTTGTCTGTTTATTTCTTTTCGTAAATCAGCGACCGGCTGACGGCCGGGGCTGCCTGCCCGTTGGGTGTAAAGATAATCTTTCCGTCCCGGATCGCCAGAATACCGGTGGAACCTTTCAGTTCCTTCTTCTCCAGCAGCAGTGTCACGAGTTTTCCGGTCAGTTCCGGTCCACCGCTGCGCTGCAGGCAGTTTTTCCAGAGGGTGCACTTGCATCCATCTTCGCTGCAGCTGAAGGCCATAGCGCTTTCCCGCAGCTTTCCCTTCCCGCAGACCGGGCAGGTCGTTCCTTCCAGCACCACCGTTTTGAACCCGCCCTTTGCACCGTATTTCTTCCGCCGCTCATCCGGAGGAAAAGCCAGCGGTTTAGCCTGTTCCCGGGCGTACTGTACCAGGAATGCGCTCATTTTACGGATTCCGTCCATGAAACGGTCCGGATCCTGTTTCCCGTCTGTAATCTCATGCAGTGCCAGTTCCCAACGGCCGGTGGTCTCCGGGCTGGCGATTTCCTGGGGCATCACATCGATCAGCATCACGCCTTTATCAGTGGCATTGAGGGTCTTGCCCCTTCGCGCTGCGTAGCCAACCTTGATCAGCCGCTCAATGATGGCAGCCCGGGTTGCCGGCGTACCGATCCCGCTGCCTTTCATCAGGCGGACAAGTTCCTCATCCTCCAGGTCTTTGCCTGCGGTTTCCATGGCTGCCAGCAAGCTCGCGTCCGTATGCGGAGCCGGAGGCTTTGTCTGGTCTTCCCGGATCTGGGTGTTTTTCACTTCCCGGGTGTCCCCCTCCCGGAGGCTGGGGAGTGGCCCCTCTTCCTCTTCTTCCGGCTTTGCATTCTTTTTGGGCTTCGGCGGTTTCTCCAGCACCGGCACATCGTGCCATCCGTTTACAATGGTTATCCGGCCGTTCGTGCGGAAGGAATGCTCCCCAACCATGGTAATCACTTTTGTTGCGTCATATTCACAGGCCGGATGGAACGCTGCCAGCATCCGCCGCGCCACAAGGTCGTACAGGTTCTTTTCATCTTCGGAAAACTTTGAAACGTCCGCTTTCTTTGCAGTCGGCAGAATCGCATGGTGATCCGTCACCTTGGAGGCGTCGATGGTCCGCCGCGTTACCGGCAGTTTCCCGTCCGGCAGTGCCCCGGCCACATATTTCTGGTAACTCTCCGGCAGCAGCTTCATCGTCTGCACTACCCTGGGAATCATATCCGGCGGCAGATAGCGGCTGTCCGTCCGCGGATAAGTCAGGGCCTTGTGCGTCTCATACAGGCTCTGGGCCGTCTTCAGTGTCTTGTCCGCCGTAAAGCCCAGCAGGCGGTTTGCGTCCCGCTGCAGACTGGTCAGGTCGTAAAGCTGCGGCGGTACCTCCTTCTTCCGTGTGGTTTCCGCCTGCGTCACTGTTCCCGTCTTCCCTTTTACCGCGGCCGTGATCGCTTCCGCGTCCGCTTTGGTTTTCAGGTGTGTGTCCGGTTCCAGCTTTTCGGAAAAGAAAACGCCTTTGTAATCGCCGAAATCCGCTGTAACCGTACAGTACCCCTCGGGTTTGAAGTTTTCAATTTCTTTCCGCCGTTTCACAAGAATCGCCAGCGTCGGGGTCTGCACCCGGCCGACGCTCAGCAGCGTATCGTACTTCAGCGTGAAGGCGCGGCTGGCATTCATTCCGACCAGCCAGTCTGCCCGGCTGCGGCACCTGGCGCTTTCATACAGCCCGTCATAATCCTTTCCCGGGCGGATTTCCCGGAATCCTTCCTTAATGGCCTCATCCGTCATGGAGGAAATCCAAAGGCGTTCAAACGGCTTTTTACAGTCGGCTTTTTCATAGATATAGCGGAAAATCAGTTCCCCTTCCCGCCCCGCGTCCGTTGCGCAGATCAGGGAATCCGTTTCCTTGTCGTTGATCAGTTTTTTGATTTTGGAGAACTGGGATTTGGTCGTGGAAAGCACCTTCAGCGGAATGGTTTCCGGCAGGATCGGCAGCGTGGCGAAGGACCATTTTTTGTATTTCTCATCCATCTCGTCCGGTTCGGCCAGGGCTACCAGATGCCCGACTGCCCATGTCACGATGTATTTCTCACCGATCAGGCAGCCGTCCCCGTTCGTCCTGCAGCCGATGACCCGGGCAATATCGCGTCCGACACTTGGTTTTTCCGCCAGCACAACGATTTTTCCCATGGCGCACCTCCGTTCTGTGCGCTTTAATCATAGCAGATTTTCAATTGTTTGTCTTTGGCTTTTCATCCCGGCGCATTACGCAGTCCTTTGTGCATCCGCCACATCCGCAGGAGCAGCCGCCCTTTTTGTTCTTTCCGGACCAGACCCGGATCGCAAGAATCACTGCGCCGGCTATGAGCGCCAGGATCAGGATGTCCCATATGTTCACCCGATCACCCCACTCCCAGCAGCTGCCCGATCAGCCGCGCCAGCAGCGCGAAAACCCAGGCGAGTCCGCATTGCCAGATAATCGTAAACCAGGCCCATTTCCGTCCCATTTCCCGCCGGATCGCCGCAATAGCCGCCACACACGGTGTATAAAGCAGGCAGAATACCAGCATGCTTACAGCGGTCAGGGGAGATATCACATTCGTCACCCCGCCCGCGGAGGCAAAGAGGATACCCGTTACGGAAACAACGCTCTCCTTGGCCATAAATCCGCCGAGCAGCGATGTCACCAGGCGCCAGTCTCCCATGCCCAGCGGTACAAACAGCGGTACCAGCACGCCGGAAATGGCGCTCAGCATGCTGTCCGGGGAATCCTCGGAAACAAGGTTCAGATGGAAATTGAAATTCTTCAGGAACCAGACAATAATCGTTGCGATCAGTATCACGGTAAATGCCCGCTGCAGGAAATCCTTCGCTTTCTCCCACAGCAGCTGTGAAACATTCCGGGCGCTGGGAATCCGGTAATTCGGCAGTTCCATGACAAACGGAACCGCATTTCCCTTAAACAGTGTCTTCCGGTATCCCAGCGCAACCAGGATCCCCACGAGAATCCCCAGCAGGTACAGTCCGGTGATAATCAGCCAGGCCTGCTGCGGGAAAAAGGCCGTGACAAAAAAGCTGTAGATCGGGAGCTTTGCCGTACAGCTCATAAACGGTGTCAGCAGGATCGTCATCTTCCGGTCCCGTTCACTGGGCAGCGTCCGGGTGCTCATTACCGCCGGTACGGTGCAGCCGAAGCCGATCAGCATCGGCACGATGCTCCGTCCGGAAAGGCCGATCTTACGCAGCAGCTTATCCATCACAAACGCCACGCGCGCTATATATCCGCTGTCCTCCAACAGGCTCAGGAAGAAGAACAGCAGCACAATCAGCGGCAGGAAGCTGACCACACTCCCCACGCCTTCAAAGATTCCTTCAATCACCAGGCTGCGGATGACTTCGTTTACGTTGGCGGCAATCATCGCCTGTTCGGTCAGATCCGCCAGGAGGGAAATGCCTGTGGCAAGCAGTTCCTGCAGCCACGGGCCGATCAGAAAAAACGTCAGGAAGAACACCAGCGCCATAATCCCGATAAAGAGCGGAATCGCGGTGTATTTCCCGGTCAGGACCCGGTCCATTTTCCGGCTCCGGGCATGCTCCCTGCTCTCCCTCGGACGGATCAGGCAGGCATCGCATACGCGTTCGATATAGTCGAAGCGCATATCGGCAATGGCTGCGCTGGCATCCAGATCGCGCTCCTTTTCCATCTGCAGCACGATATGCTCCAGCATTTCCGTCTCGTTCTTGTCCAGTTCCAGTTTTTCCGCGATCTGCTTGTCGCCTTCGATCAGTTTGGCTGAGGCGAATTCCACCGGAATCCCGCTGCGTTCCGCGTGATCCTCAATCAGGTGGCTCACCGCGTGAAGTGCCCGGTGCATGGAACCGTTATGGTCTTCCGGGCTGCAGAAATCCTGCTCCAGCGGTTTTTCCTGGTATTTTGCGATGTGAAGTGCATGGCGGATCAGTTCGTCAACGCCTTCGTTCTTTGCTGCCGAAATCGGAACCACAGGAACCCCCAGCATGGCTTCCATCCGGTTGATGTCCACCGTTCCGCCGTTTCCCCGCAGCTCATCCATCATGTTCAGCGCAACCACCATGGGGATCTCCATCTTCAGCAGCTGCATCGTCAGGTAGAGGTTCCGTTCCATGTTCGTGGCATCCACGATATTGATAATGGCCTTCGGCTTTTCATTCAGGACAAAGTCCCGGGAAACCAGTTCCTCGCTGGAATAGGGGCTCATGGAGTAAATACCGGGCAGATCTGTGATGGATGTATCCTTATGTCCCCGGATGGCGCCGTCCTTCCGGTCCACGGTCACCCCCGGGAAATTACCCACGTGCTGGTTGCTGCCGGTCAGCTGGTTGAAGAGCGTTGTCTTGCCGCAGTTCTGGTTTCCGACAAGGGCAAACGTAAGTAGCGTTCCATCCGGCAGCGGATCGCCTGTTCCCTTCGGATGAAAAATGCCTTCTTCACCCAGGCCCGGGTGATGCATCTTCTTCCGCCCTTCAGCGGGTTTTCTCTCTGCCTCATCCTTCTGCACCGGTGTGACCTTGATCCGCTCTGCGTCGTCCAGCCGGAGTGTCAGTTCATACCCGCGGATCATCAGCTCCATGGGATCCCCCATGGGTGCGAATTTAACCACCGTCACATCACATCCGGGGATCAGGCCCATATCCAGGAAATGCTGCCGCAGCGCACCTTTCCCGCCGACCTTTTCAATTCTCCCGCTTTCTCCCGGTTTCAGTTCCTTTAGTGTCATCATCGCCGGATTCCTCATTCTTCAGCAGTTCTTCCTTCAGTCTCTGATGCCGTAAATGCGCATCGCGTTCTCCGTCGTATAGGCGGCCGTTTCCTCTGCGCTTTCTCCCCGAAGCTCCGCCAGTTTCATTCCTACATACCGGACGTTTGTCGGTTCGTTCCGCCGGCCCCGCACCGGTTCCGGTGCCATATACGGGCTGTCCGTCTCGATCAGCAGCCGGTCTTTCGGCACCAGCAGTGCAGCCTCCTGCAGCTTCGGTGCTTTTTTGAATGTCAGCGGCCCCGCAAAGGAGATATAATACCCCAGTTTCAGGTATTCCTTCGCCATTTCCGCGCTGCCGGAGAAGCAGTGGATAATGCCGCCGGTCAGTCTGTCCTTCATGCTCTTCATGATTTCCAGCATGTCCCCGTGCGCGTCCCGGATATGGTATGCCACCGGCGCGCCGATTTCATACGCCAGTTCCATCTGCCGGATGCAGACTGTCTTCTGTACATCCCTGGGGCTGAAATCATAATAGTAATCCAGTCCGATCTCACCGATCGCGCGAATATCCCCGTTTTTCCACCACCGGGCAATTTCCTCGCAGTCTTCCTCCCGGAAGCCTTTGGCCTCGTGGGGATGAATCCCGCCGACAGCAACAGCACCCGGATGGTTTTTCGCAAAAGCGATTGCATGCCGGGAGGTTTTCATGTCGCTGCCGATCACCGCATAACGGGTAATACCGTGCTCGCGCATACGCGCAAGCACGGTATCCCTGTCTTCATCAAATTTCTCTTCGTCCACATGGCAGTGGCTGTCAAACCATTCTGTCATCCGATGATGGCACCGTCCTCCACGCCTTCCTCGACGCTCATCAGGCGGAGATTTCCGCTTTCGTCCATGGCGCTCAGGATCATTCCCTGACTCTCGATGCCTGCCAGTTTTGCTGTTTTCAGATTGGTGATGACGGCCACCTGGCGTCCAACCAGCGCTTCCGGCTCATACCATTTCTGGATGCCGCTCACCACGGTCCGCTCGCCGTCCTTGCCCAGGCTCAGCGTGAACTTCAGGAGCTTGCTGCTCTTTTCCACCTTCTCGCAGGCCTTCACGCGGGCTACCTGGATCTTGCATTTGAAGAAATCGTCAATTGCGATTTCTGCCGGGTATTCCGGCTCCTCATGCTTCTTTTCCGCTTTCTTTTCCTGCTTCTGTTCGGCCTTGGCGGCTTTCTTTTCTTCCTTTGCCGCTTCCTTACCACCGGCAAGCGCTTCCAATTCCTTTGTTACGTCGATACGCGGGAACAGCGCTTCGCCCTTGTGCACCTTCGTGCCTGCGGGAATCGCTCCGTATTTTTCCAGCGAATCCCAGCTCTTCAGTGCTGGATCCTCAATGCCCAGCTGCGCGAAAATCCGCTCAGGCGTATAGGGCATGACAGGCCCGATCAGCACAGCCACAAAGCGCACGCATTCCGCCAGGGTCGCCATCACATTGGCCAGGCGGTCCTTCTTTTCCGGATCCTTCCCGAGGACCCAGGGCTGTGTCAGGTCAATGTACTTGTTGCATTCGCCGATAACCTTCCAGATCTCCGCCAATGCCTGGGAGAACTGAAGCTTGTCCATCTGTTCGCTGACCAGGACCGGCAGAGCTTTGCAGTGTTCCTGCAGGGGGGTGTCCGCCGCTTCGTCCACAGCGTCCGTCCATGCGGGAATCAGGCCGTCAAAATACTTCTCGATCATGGCGACAGTCCGGCTGACCAGGTTGCCCAGGTCGTTTGCCAGGTCCGCGTTCATCCTCGTCAGGAAGGATTCATTGGTATAGTTACCATCCGATCCGAAGGGCATTTCCCTCATCAGGTAGTAGCGGAGCGGATCCACTCCGTAACGCGCCACGATGGGTTCCGGATAAACCACGTTGCCCTTGCTCTTGCTCATCCGGTCTGCGCCGAACAGCAGCCATCCATGGCCAAACACCTGTTTCGGCAGCGGCAGTCCAAGCGCATGCAGCATAATGGGCCAGTAGATGGTATGGAACCGGATAATCTCCTTGCCCACCAGGTGCACATCCGCCGGCCAGTATTTCTGATACAGCTCGTCGTGATCCGTGCCGTATCCCAGGGCGGTGATGTAGTTGCTCAGCGCGTCGATCCATACGTAGACCGTGTGCTTGTCGTCAAAATCAACCGGAACGCCCCATTTCACACTGGTACGGCTCACGCACAGATCCTGCAGGCCCGGCCGCAGAAAATTGGTCAGCATTTCGTTGGCCCGCTTCGGCGGCTGGATGAAATCCGGATGTGTCTCAATATAATCGATCAGCCAATCCTGATACTTGCTCATCTTAAAGAAATAGCTTTCTTCCTGCATGGGCTGGCAGGGCCGTCCGCAGTCCGGGCAAACCTTTACGCCATCCTTTTCTACCAGCTGGGTGGGCGTCCAGAAGCTTTCGCAGGGCGTACAGTACATACCTTCATAGGATGCCTTGTAAATATCCCCCTGCTCATAGAACTGGCGGAAGATTTTCTGAACAATCTTCATGTGGCGTTCTTCCGTGGTGCGGATGAAATCATCATACTGGATGTCCATCAGCTTCCACAGGTCCTTTGTTGCTGCCACGATCTTATCCACATATTCAATGGGGGTCACGCCGGCTTCCGCCGCTTTCTTTTCAATCTTCTGACCGTGCTCATCCGTACCGGTCAGGAAATAGGTGTCATAACCCTGCATCTTCTTGAAGCGCGCCATGGTGTCTGCCGCAACAGTCGTATACGTGTGGCCGACGGTCATATTCCCGGAGGGATAGTAAATAGGCGTGGTGATGTAGTAGGTTTTTTTCTCCATGGCGTCTTCCTCCTTATGATAACGAAAAATGGGCTGTTGCACGACAACAGCCCATTTTCTCTCATCTCTTACTGAGCCTCGGCCGCGGTCTCCACGGGATAGACGGAAACCTGCTTGCGATCCTTGCCCAGACGTTCGAACCGGACAATACCCGTGGTCTTGGCGAACAGGGTGTCGTCTTTGCCGATGCCGACATTGTGGCCGGGATGGATATGGGTGCCGCGCTGACGTACAAGAATGTTGCCCGCGAGGGCCATCTGGCCGTCTGCCCGCTTCGGTCCGAGGCGCTTGCTTTCGCTGTCACGGCCGTTCCGGGTGGAGCCCATACCTTTTTTATGAGCGAACTGCTGCAGATTAAGCTTCATCATGGTCGTTTCCTCCGTTCATTCATGGGAAAGTGTTTCAATCTTCAGAGTGACATTTTGCGGATAACTGTCCGCCAAATCGGTCAGCCCTTGTTTCAGGGCTCCCATCAGAATCTGCGCTTTTGCGTTTTCTTCCGGAGTCATCTCCGGCAGCTGGAAGGCCAGAACGCCGTCTTCATTCTCTGTGATCAGAGGAATGAGGCCGCATACGCTTTCCATTGCGTTCACGCAGGTGCATCCGAGGATGGAAACCGCGGCGCAGACGATATCCCTGCCCGCTTCAGCCTGCCCGCTGTGCCCCGTAATGCGGCACGCGGTCAGTCCGTCCGTCCCCTGATACAGGATCGCGGAAATCATTATGCTTTGATAGCGGTGATTTCCACCTTGGTATAGGGCTGACGGTGGCCGATCTTCCGGCTGGAGTCCTTCTTGCTCTTGTACTTGTAAACGGTGATCTTTTCACCCTTCACCTGAGCCAGGACCTTGCCTTCAACCTTGGCACCTTCCAGAACGGGGTTTCCGACTTTCACGTCTCCGTCGCCGCCGATCATCAGCACGTCGAAGGAAATCGCGGAATCAGCTTCCTGGTTGACTTTGTCGATGTAGATCACATCGCCCTGGGATACGCGGTATTGTCTGCCGCCCGCTGCGATAATAGCATACATGGGACAGCACCTCCTGATTACATACTCGCCGGGATTCTGAGGTTGCGCAAGCGCATTTGGACATACCTCTCCCGAGCGGCTTACCCCGATACCTTATCACTCTTCATGTCCGGTGTCAAGATTTATTTCAGTTTTTTCCGCATTTGCAGCCGCGGGCCACGGTTCTTCGGAAAAATCCTCCTGCACTTCCGGCATGTGTTCACAGACCATCAGGAAAGCGTCTTCCTGGTTGTCTTCATAATAACGTTTGCGTTTTCCAACGCTGACAAAGCCCAGGCTCCTGTACAGGTTCTGGGCCCGTTCGTTGCTGACCCGGACTTCCAGTGTCGCATAGCCTGCCCCCAGGTTCGACAGGTACTGCAGTAGCTCCTGTGTCAGTTTCCTGCCGATACCCTGGCCCCGGAAAGGTTCCGCCACGGCGATATTGGTGATGTGGCTTTCGTCCAGGATGATCCAGGCACCGGCATAACCGATCACCCGGCCGTCTGTTTCCGCCACCAGATACCTGGCCGCCACGTTCTGTTCCAATTCCCGCCGGAAGCTATCCCGGCTCCAGGGAACCGCGAAGGTCGCGTTCTCAATGTCGGTGACCGCATCCAGGTCCTGCCGGCCCATGCGCCGGATGATCACGTCTGCGCTCATTCTTCCTTCATCCCCATCGCTTCAAGCAGCTTCCTGTTTTTCTGGGCGTTCGGTGGCCGAAGGTAAGTCGCCTGCAAATTCAGGTAATCTGTTTTTTCATTGCTGCGCTGTGCCAGCATCCCGGCCGCGGACGGCCGCAGGTAGCTCAGGTGCACAGGCGCGAAAACAGCTTTTGCGCCCAGAATCTTTTCGATCTTTTCCCGGTGTACCGGCACCCCGTCTCCCAGGAAAAGAAACCGATCCCCCAGCGAAAGGATCTTCTCCAGGAATTCTTCCAGCTTCAGCGGTTCATCCTGCAGCAGGCGTTCCCCGTTCCGGAACGCCGCCCCGTATACCTGTCCGGCCCGCGCGTCCTGGATCGGGCAGATCACGCCGTCAAAAGCACCCGCCGAATGGCACAGCGATTCCAGCGCGTCCACGGCGATGCAGGGAATCCCGGCGCCATGTGCAATTCCTTTGGCGGTGGCCACGCCGATCCGCACGCCCGTAAAGCTTCCGGGCCCCGTCACCGCCGCAATGGCATCCAGGTCACCGGCAGACAGCCCGGCAGATGCAAGCACTGCTTCCGTCATGGGCATCAGGTTGGCTGAATGCGTGTTCCGGTTCTGCACGGTATATTCGCACAGGACCCTGTCGTCGTCCAGCACCGCCACACCGCATACCGGTCCCGATGTGTCAATCACAAGAAGTCTCATATTCTCCCCGCCGTATGTTTATTCTCCGGCTTTCCTCCCCGGTTACGTCCAACGTAATCCGGATCGTGTTTTCCGGCACAGCCTCCGGGCAGCGTTCCGCCCATTCCACCACGGCAATTCCGTCGCCGCCCAGATATTCATCCATTCCCAGCTCGTACAGTTCATCCGCGCTCTCCAGCCGGTACCAGTCAAAGTGATACAGCGGACACCGTCCGCTTTCATATACATTCAGGATGGTAAAGCTCGGGCTGGTTACCGTCTCCCGAACGCCCAGTCCCCGGGCAATGCCCCGGGCCAGTTCGCTCTTTCCTGCGCCGAGTTCTCCCTCAAGCACAACCACATCCCCCGGGTGAAGGCTCCCGGAAAATTCCTCTCCCAGCGCCCGGGTTTCCGCCGCGCTGTTTGTTTCCCTCAGCATTTCAGCCACGCAGCTCCTTCCGGCCGGATGTTCAGCACTTTACAGGCTTTTTCACCGAAAATGCTGCTCATGGTTTCCACAAATTCATCCACTTTGGCCAGCGGTACAAAATTCAGTGTCGTTCCGGCGAATCCGCCGCCGTGAATACGCCAGGCGCCTTCCCGTTTCAGCATGTTCTCCGCGATGCACAGGGCAAGGCTCAGGCTCTGGTCCGTCTCCGGCGCATATACATTCTGCAGGTACATAAAGCTGCTGTATCCGCTTTCAATAATCAGGCGCAGGAAATCCTTCATCCGGTTCTCCTGCAACGCCTTTACCTGCAGCGGCACCCGGCCGTCCTCCTCCACAAAGTGGAAGGCGCGCATCAGTGCCCGTTCCCCGGCTTTTTTCCGGATCTCTCCTGCATTTTGGAGCAGCTGTTCGGTGGTGAAATCCCGCAGCACCTCTTTCCCGCAGCAGCGTGCGACCGCCTGCATTTCCGCCGGGATCGCGGAATACTGGTCAGTCAGGTCCGCGTGGGATCCTCCCGTGGCCACGACCACCAGTGCATATCCTCTTTCCGCGAAATCAAACTGCAAAGGATTCACTTCCGGATTTTCCGGATTCCGGAAGTCAACCGTCACCAGTCCGCCTGCCGCGCTGGCCATCTGGTCCAGCAGTCCGGAGGGCTTTCCGAAATAAACGTTTTCAGCCCGCTGGCTGATCTGTGCCCGCAGCACAAACGGCATGTCAAACCGGTTGTACAGCGCGTCCAGCACGCCGGTCAGCATGACCTCCAGTGCAGCGGAACTGCTCAGTCCGCTGCCGCCGGCAACGGTGGAAGTGGCTGTCGCGTCGAACCCGCCGATTTTGTATCCGGCTTCCTGCATTCCTGCAGCCACACCACGGATCAGCGCGTTTGTGGTTCCCTCTTCCTCCGCGCGGGGGGAAAGATCCGTCAGGTCCATCTCAATGGGCTTGTATCCTTCGGAATGAAAGTGGACTTGCAGGTCCTCCCGGGGCGTAACGGCGCACAGCGTATCCAGGCTCACCGCGGCCGCCAGCACGCGTCCGTGATTGTGGTCAGTATGGTTGCCGCCGATTTCCGTTCTTCCCGGCGCGCTGATCAGGGATATTTCTCCCCGGTCACCGAAAATTTTCCCGTAGTTGCGAAGCAGGGACGCATAGCGTTCCTGCTGGAATTTCATCGTTTCTTCATCCTGCCCGTACAATTCCGCCAGGCGCTTTTTCACTTCCGGCGCTTCCAGCTTTTCAATCATTGCTTCCCAGTGTTCCATATGTCCCCTCCTGTTTCAGGCAGCAGAAATATCTGTTGCGGGAGTTTACCTGATATATTTCTGCCAGATTTCGATGGATTTGCTCAGGCCTTTTTTCTCCACTGTCTCGCAGAACAGCGCCCACTGTTCATCATTCAGCGGAATATCTCCCGTCACAAACCGGGCCATTGTCGTTTCTACGTAGGCGGAAAGGTCTTTCTGGATGGATGCAACCGTCTTCTCATCCTCTTTGCTCAGGGTCACCAGCGGATAAGGCAGTTCTGTATATTGTCTGAGTTCAAACAGGTCCTTCACTTCTGCGCGGGTGCCTTCGTTCACATACTTCTCCTGGAATTCCACTGGAGTCCTGCCGGGTACGGCAGCTCCGCCGCCAATTGTTTGACGGGTCAGGACATACTGCGCAACCGTGCTTTCGTCCTCACTCCACTCCCACAGGCCGTCTTCCCGAAACGTGTATTCTTTTCCTTCCAGGCCGTACTGGGCCATCAGAGATCCCTCTTCAGTGTAGAGGTAATTCACCCAGCTGACCAGCTTCTCGGGCTCTTTGCAGCGCCTTGTGATCGCAAACGCTCCGCAGACCACCCTTCCGGCCAGATCCCGGTATACCTTCTCGCCGTTGTATTCCAGCGGCAGCAGGATCCTGTAGGCATTCATGACGGCTGTGGGCACAACCGTCAGCGGAGAAGAGGAAAGGATCACCCCATAGGGTATGGTCGCTTTGTCATCCGTAATCTGGCGCAGGCTGTCTGCCGATGTGAAACCGTTATGGTCAATCAGCTTTTCTTCCCAGAGTTCATGCAGCCAGGTCAGGAATGCGCGGTTCTCGTCCGAAGTCAGGGAGGATGTTACTTTTCCGTCTTTCACGGAAACATAGTAGTCGTTGTCCACAATTCCGAATGCATGTCCCAGGAAGCGCAGTTCCCACATGCTGATGAACGTCAGCGGGATCTCGTCCTTTTTTCCGTTGCTGTTCGGATCCTGGTCCCGGAAAGCACGCAGTACTTCTGTCAGTTCTTCCGCGGTTTCAGGCATATCCATGCCTACCCGATTCAGCCAGGTGCTGTTGATCCACATGACGTCATTGTTCTGCAGCTCATTGATATTCGGCAGCGCAGGAATGGCGCCATCCTCCATGGAAACAGCTTTCAGGATGTCCGGATTTTCCTGCAGCAGCTTCCACAGGTCCGGGGCGTATTCTTCCAGGTACGGTTTCAGGTCAATCAGTATACCTGCCGCATACAGATCCCGGATTTCCCCGGCTTCCAGTTCCGCCTTGAACATCACATCCGGCAGATCTTCTCCTGCAAGGATTGCACGTTTCCGCTCCTGCCATTGCGCGTATTTGTTGAGCTCACGGAACTGGAAAGAAATCTCCGTCCGCTCCTCCATCCGCTGGAAAAACGCATTGCTCTCCCAGTCGCGAACGGAATCCTCGCCGTCAAATCCTTCCAGAATGAAGTCCGGTGCCTTCAGCCCTTCGGCAAACCCTGCGGCGCATCCGGCCAGCAATACCAGAACCAGTACCAATCCCAGAATCCGTTTCATGAATCCATCCTCCAGCCTTACAAATCTCAATATTTTCAAACTGAAAACTTACAACTAAAAAACACATAATAAAATAACTAAATCATCCGCCGCTGACCAGGATCTTCACGCCGATTGCAATCAGCACCAGGCCGCCCAGGATCCCCGCCTTGTTTGACAGTTTTGTCCCCGCCTTCCGGCCGATCAGGATCCCGCCCATACAGATCCCGAAGGTAACGATACCGATCAGCGTGGATTCGGCCAGAGCCTGGATCCAGTTCAGATCCGTCATCGTCAATCCGACGCTCAGCGCGTCGATGGATGTCGCAACGCCCTGCATCAGCAGTCCGCCGGTACCGATCTGTTCCGCTTCCTGTCCTTCCCTGTTCCGGATTCCTTCCACAACCATTTTACCGCCTATAAACAGCAGCAGGCCGAAAGCAACCCAGGGGATGTATTTCGTCAGTGACTGAAAGATCTCCAGGATCGTCCGCACACAGATCCATCCGATCATGGGCATCAGCAGCTGAAATCCGCCGAAAACACCGGCAATCTGTGCCATCCGGCCTTTCGGCATGTCCGGTTCCCGCAGTCCGTTGACCAGGGATACGGAAAAGGCGTCCATTGCAAGTCCGAAGCCAAGCAGAACGCTGTTCAGCGCCAGCGCCCAGACCGATTGCACGCGCAATCCCTCCCCGAATGAGTATCAGTTTATTATATCCTTTTTTGTCAGAAAAGAAAAGCTTATCCTTCCTGTGTGGGGACGGTGTCTCCTTCCGTTTTCCCTGTTTTTTTACCCCGCACCAGCACGCTCCGGGAATACCGGATTACCAGCAGTGTGGAGCAGAGAATCCAGCCCACCGGATAGGCCAGCGCCACAGCGAGAAAGCCGGCGCCAAGCGCTTTTGTCACGGCGAGATATACCTGGCGGAACGCCACAAAGGAGATCAGCATGATCACCGTCGGCATCGTTGCATCCCCGACTCCCCGCAGTGCGCCCGCATAGATCTGGTTAAAGCAGATGGCAATATAGAAGGGTGTCACGATCTGAATAAACCGGATCCCATAGTCAACAACCTCCGGTTCCGGAGAAAAGAAGCCCATCAGTGGTCTTGCCAGCACATAGGCAAGCACGCCAAGGAGCACTGTTGATGCAATGCTCATATAGGTCGCGACACGTACACCCTCCCTTGCCCGTTTCGGCTGCCGGGCTCCCCAGTTCTGCCCGACAAACGTTGTGGAAGACATGCTGATGCTTTGTACCGGAATCAGCACAAACGCGTCAATTTTGTTGTAGATACCGTATCCCGCCATACAGGCGGATCCGAAATAGTTGATGTAGGACTGGACAAAAACATTGGAGAATGCGGTAATGGCAGACTGGATGCTGCTGGGCAGACCGATCCGCAGGATCTGCCGCATGGATTCGCGGTCAATCCGGACCTTCCGCCAGCAAATCCCGTAGTTACCCTTCTCCCTGGTAAGGGTTACCATAATCATCAGTGCTGACAGGACCTGGGACAGCACGGTCGCGTAGGCGACACCGTCCACGCCCATGCCAAACGCCAGCACAAACAGCAGGTCCAGGCCGGTATTCAGCAGTGCAGAAACAATCAGAAAGAGCAACGGCCGCCGGGAGTCACCCACCGCCCGCAGGATGCCGCTTCCGAGATTGTAGAACAGGATCCCGGAGATTCCGGCAAAATAAATCGTGAGATACAGCCTGGATTCATCCATCACATCCGCAGGTGTCTGCATAAAATTCAGCATCGGCGTAATGACCAGTATTCCGATCACCGTTGTAATCACGCTGAGCAGAAATGTGAGCGCGACGGTCGTATGTACCGACTTGCTGAGTCCCTCATTGTCATGCGCGCCGTACCGCTGGGAAATCACGACGGAAGCACCGGTTGCCAGTCCCGCGCAGAAACCTACCACCATGTTGATAATCGGGCCGGTGGAGCCCACTGCCGCCTGCGCCTGCTGCCCGACAAACTGGCCCACCACAATCGTATCCACCGTGTTGTACAACTGCTGGAACAGAAGCCCGATAGCCATCGGAACAGAGAAGTGCAGCATATGCATCCAGATATTGCCTTCGGTCATATCCGCGTCTCTCCGGGCCATGGATGATGCCTCCCTTCCCCTTCTGTTATCCTTTTTCAATTATCCACGCAGAAAACGTTATTGCAAGCAGCATTTTTTGTCATGAAAGCCCCGGGCGTGTGCCCGGGGCTCAGGAATCCTGCTGAATGGGTTACCAAAGCGGTTTGGTGCTTTCTTCTGCTGCAGCAAAAGGCCCGGGAATCGCTTCCAGCCCCCGCGGATTACCGAAATAATCGCGGTTGAAGACAATCTCCGTTCCATCCGGATTCTCAAAGCGCTGTTCCGGTTCAAAGGCATTGCCCAGGAAATCGCTTGTGATAATCTGGTCTTTGAAGTTTTTCAGTTTGCTGTACAGGTTGGTCTTCAGTACCGGCTTTCCGTTTTTCTCGATCAGTGCCACTTTCACGCCGCCCTTTTTGTCCTCATAGTAATGGTTTTCCTTGTGGTATACGGTGGCGCCGTTAAAGTAGGCGTTGCCGTCCACCCATACCGGCAGATGCCCGAAGTGGGCTTCCGCCAGGCCGCGCATGTTGGGTTCCGCGCCTTCCCTGAAGGGCTCGCGCCACTCTTCCCAGGTGGGGAAAATGTCAAACGGCGCTGTACCGACCGTGCAGTAATCGGCGTCTGTCGGTTTCTTGTCCGGATTGACAGGCCCGGCCTGGACAAAAATATTGTTGTAAATCCGGTCGTCCCCGTGGAGAATTGTCATAAAGCCGGCAACCTCTGTCCGGTGGCGGATATGGTACGGCGTATAGCGGGGTTCCCGCTGTCCGTTCACA
The DNA here is from genome assembly GCA_017447185.1 of Clostridia bacterium. Classification (GTDB taxonomy): domain Bacteria; phylum Bacillota; class Clostridia; order Christensenellales; family Aristaeellaceae; genus Aristaeella. The sequence goes on from JAFSOC010000036.1 coordinate 34,779, forward strand.
ATGCTGTCCACACCGCTGTTGATCAGGCTGAAGGCACCCAGCATCAGGTTATGCACGCAGGCGATGCCTTCGCTCGGAATCGTTACACCCACCGGGCTCATCAGGATATTGTTGTCAATCAGCGTCGGCCCGTGGCCCACTTCGATAAAGATATCCGTGGAGAACATTGCTCCCTGGGCGTGTCCCCTGCCTTCCGGCGGGAAGTTGTCGTACATCAGGTTCTGGCTGATCCGTGCCCCCTGGGCTTCCCAGTCCAGCCACACGCCCATGATGCAGTTATGGATATGGTTCCGCCGGATCGTAACGTCGATGGCCGCATGCAGCTTGATACCCGCAGTTTCGGCGCCCCCCAGCTGCTGGGAATTGCAGACATGGTGGATATGGCAGTCCTCGATGATGGAGAATACTCCGCCCATCCGTCCGACGATACCGGTCTGTTCGCAGTGATGGACTTCGCACCGGCGGATAATATGGCTGCCCACCTTCTCCTTCAGCCATCCGTGATACTGTCCGCGGCACACAGCGTCACGCTCCATCTGCGTCGGGCTCTTGACCCGCTTGTGATAGAAATACATATCATTCTCAGGATCAAGGTATTTGCCGAGGGAGATGCCGCAGCAGCGGCTGTTGCAAACCTCGCAGTCCTCGATGATCCACCCGCGGGACCAGTGCGGACCGATCAGTCCGTCCTGATAGGCCGCCGGCGGCGCCCAGGTGGTGGCAGCTTTGGTCAGCACGAATCCGCTGACTGTGATATAGCCGATTCCGGTCTGATCCGGCATAAATACATTCCGCCGTACACTTATTTCCACTTTTTCCGTGTTGGGATCCTTGCCCTGGAAGTTGGCGTAGAGAACGGTTTCATCCCCGTCCTGCTCCGTATACCACAGGTACTTTGCCTCCTCCTGGTCCCAGGCACAGGGGTCCGGCTTCCCGGCTGTGCATTCCTTCAGGCTGTTGGTTTCATACATCGCCCGGTCATTCAGATAGACCGAGCCGGTATGCCGCACATTCTCAGCAAAATACCAGTCGCCGCAGACCAGTTCCGTGTAGGGATTCCATGCGCCGAAAATACTGTTGTTCACCCGTGCGGTCCACACGGTGCCCCGGACTTTTTTCCATCCGGTCACTTCTTCCGCGCCGGTGATGATGGCGCCCCGGGGAATGATGGAGCGATAGGTAATCCGCTGTTCTTCTGTTCCTGCGTGAATGGGGTTCACATACTCGCGATAGATTCCCGGTGCCACCAGGATCTCATCCCCCGGCATCGCAATCCTTGCCGCGTCATTGATCCGCCGGAAAGGCGTTTCCTTGCTGCCGTTTCCTTCGCGTCCTGCCTGGATGTCCACATAGTAGATCATGTGTTTTATCCTCCGTTTTTTAATATTTTTAATGCAATTGTGTCCTGTCAGATATAGATCCTGTAATTCCCTGTCAGCATCAGCAGACAGAAGAAATAGAGGCAGTTGTCATAGTAACGCCGCACGCCCTTGCGCAGAGGAGTGTCCGCAAAAATCCGCAGGAATTTCTCCCGGTGTTCGCTGCGGCTGGCGATGGATGCCGCCCCCAGCACAGCGAGGATTGCGGTGGGATGCATGGCCTTTTCCGTCTGGAGTGTCCCGTCCAGTTCATAGGCCCGAAGATCATCCAGGTCCTGCTGCGCGAAGAAATCCTGCAGCCGGGTGAGCACGTCGTCCTCCTCCGGATGATCGCCGAACCATACATGATCCAGCGCGATGTTTTCAGCCACACGGTACGCGTCTGAATAGTACACCCAGGGTTTCCGGAACAGCAGTACAGTCTTGCCGTCATAGTCCGCATACTCAGGGCTCAGGCCTGTTACGGGATGTGCAGATTTCACCAGGTATTCCCGGCTCGCTTCCGCTGCTTTCTGCCAGAATTCCCGGTCTTCCTCATCTGCCTTCAGGGCGAAAAGGTCATAGAAATGCGGCAGGTGATAGCTCGGATCCGAAATTTTCATTCCGGGTACAAAGCGAATATAGTGGTTTTCCGGTTCCCACATGGGTTCACCGCCGGGTACCATTTCCTTCTGGTGCACTACGTGGCGCAGGATCTCCCTTGCCTGGCTGCTGTAGTCAAAGAGGCCTTCCCCGTCTCCCCACCGGGCGGAAGCCATCAGCAGCGCCATGGCGAAGTATTCCTCTCCGTCCGGTGCCGGTCCCTCCGCGTTGTGTTTTCCGTCCAGCTGCACGGACCAGGCAAAGTATCCTGCATTCGGTCCTTCATGCATCCGCATATAACGGTCCGAGAAGGTCCACAGGCGGTCAAAGATGTCCTTCCGGTCCATCTGGACACACATCATCATACCGTAGCTCATGCCTTCTGTCCGGGCGTCGGTATTTCCGGTATCCACCATGCACCAGGCATCTTCATCCGTATGGTGGCAGAAGTTTTCCTCCGGATCAAAAAAGATGGTTGCAAACGCCGCTTCCACCCGTGCGCGCGCTTCCTCCTCCCTGATTCCGATTTCAGCAAGGTAGTTGGGATAGTTTCCGGTCCTGATCGCTCCGTCGCTCATACTTCCTCCGACAAATCCCGATATTCGCATTTTTTGTCCATATTCTTCCATATTTGTACGAACTTTTACTGTATTGTAAAGGATGCAAACCCTTCTGTCAAGCTTGTCTTTCCGTTTCATGCCGGATATAATATTCACATCAAAAAACCTTCCGGAGGTACATATGCGCATCCTGCTCATTCGTCACGCGGAACCGGATTATGCGGTTGATTCCCTGACTCCGAAAGGCCGTGTGGAAGCTGAACTCCTCAGCCGGCGTCTCATTCAGTTTGATATCCGTGATTTCTATGTTTCGCCCCTGGGCCGGGCAAAGGATACCGCTGCGTACACACTGGAGAAGCTGCACCGCACCGCGGAGGAGCTGCCCTGGTTGGCGGAATTCCGCGCCCGTGTGGCCGATCCCGTCACCGGCCGCAAACACATCCCCTGGGATTTTCCGCCCCGCTTCTGGCCGGGTCTTCCCGGCGCCGGTGATGTCCGCGCCTGGGCAGACGCGCCGTTTTTTGACGGTTCCGATGTGAAGGCCATCTGGCAGGAAACTGTAGACGGAGCAGATGCACTGCTTGCGCGTTATGGTTTCCGGAAGGACGGGGCGGTCTGGCGCTGCACGGAAAACACGCGGGATACCATCTGCCTCTTCTGCCATTTCGGCATCTCCATGGCCTTCCTCGCCTATCTGACAGACTGTTCTCCCCTGGTTCTCTGGCATCATACGCTGACACTTCCCTCTTCCCTCACGGAAGTGGTGACAGAGGAGCGTACCCGCGGAGAAGTTTCCTTCCGTGTTACCCGCCTGGGGGATATCGCACATCTGGAAACCGCAGGTGAAAAAAGAAGCACTGCCGGATTGTTTCCGGAGTGCTTCACAGGGATCGATTCCACGGATCCCGCTGTCAATGGGACTTCCGGCACCGAGCCGGTTTACTGATCAGAACACAAACTGGAATACGCAGAACGCTGCGTACACGCACAGCAGGATAATTCCCTGCGGCCTTGTCAGCTTTCCCCGTTTCAGCGCGGGTATCGTCATAAAAGCCATCACAAACAGCATCACCGGCAGGTCTACGAACAGGGATACCGGCGTATTGCCAATGGTTTTGCTGCCCAGCTCGTAAATGGAGAAGGGCCGGATGGCCGTAGCCAGGCCGCTGACCAGCACCAGGTTGAACAGGTTGGCGCCCACGATATTGCCCAGGCTGAGGGCGCTGTGGCCCTTGGCCAGAGCCGTAATGGCCGTAACCAGTTCCGGCAGGCTCGTACCCAGCGCGACAAACGTCAGTGCAATTACGGATTCCGGCACGCCGAGCATTTCTGCGATCTTGGTTCCGTTGTCCACCAGCAGCTTCGCGCCTACTGCGATACAGGTCGCACCAAGCACCAGCTTCACAATGGACAGCCAGAGCGGAACATCCTTGTCGCTTTCCGCGTCGTCCGCTCCTTCCATGGCCTCTTCGGCATTTCCGCCGATCAGGCCTTTTTTCTTTCCTGTCCAGATCGTAAAGAAAATATAAGCAGCGAAAACAACCAGGAGCAGGATACCGATCCAACGGGAGAAATAGCCGGTGGAGTAAGCGGTTGCCGCGTAGATTGCGGCCGCCACAAAAAAGAAGATCACCGGCACCCTGAACGTTCCGGCGTCCACCTTGCAGGGACGGATTGCGAATGTCAGGGCGGATATCAGCGCCGTATTGCAGATCACGCTTCCGATGGCGTTTCCGTAGGCAATGCCTCCGTGCCCTTCAATCGCGCCGGTGGCGGAAACCAGTACTTCCGGCAGCGTCGTCCCGATGGAAACGACCGTAGCGCCGATCACCAGTTCCGGGATATGCAGCCGGTGCGCCAGCTCCACGGATCCGTCCACAAACCAGTCGCCGCCCTTGATCAGCAGCGCAAGCCCCACAACAAACAGCAAAATCGGCACAAACATCTGTCCAGGCTCCATTCCATCGAGAATGTAATTATTCTATCACACAACTCCCTTTCCTGAACAGAAAAAAAAGAGATATAAAAAGATCTATTCCTCCGGATTCGGAGAAATAGATCTTTGGGATCAGTTATTCAGTTAATTTCCGCTATTATCCGTGGTTCCCTGCGGCGGCTGCGGCATACTGCCGTCCGTCGGCCATTCCATGCCGTCCGGAAGCTCCGGCATGCTGCCGTCAGTCGGCCATTCCGGCGCACCCTCCGGACGTTTCCGTTTTTCGGTCTTTTCCGTTTCTTCTGCTGTTTCCACTGTTTCCGTGGCCGTTTCTTCCTCCGCGGGTTCTTCCGCTTTCTCTTCCGGTTCGTCGTTCTTGCCGATTGTAACCACCGCACTCATGCCAAAGCGGATCGATTCATCCGGCACGAAGGAGGCCACCAGTTTATAGCTGACTTCTTCAGCATCTTCGACCGCGATGGAAGAAATCATGACGACTGTTCCCTCAAACACTTTGCTCTCGTCGTTCTGCATTTCGACCGTTACCGCATCTCCTTCATGAATCCGGTTGATATCGTCTTCGGTCACAGTTGCCTCCACCAACATCTGATCCACCGGATAGATGCTGACCGTAGCGTCGCCTTTGGTCACCGCGGTACCGGCCTGGGCGCTGATGCTGCCGATCACACCGGCCTGAGCAGCGCTGACCGTGGTCCCGGTCATCACATATCCGTCATATTTTCCATCCAGTGTTTCCAGCAGCAGGTCGCCCTTTTTCACCTGCTGGCCGTTTTCCACTGCAATCCGCACGATTGCGCCGGTAGCGGTCACGGCAACAGGAGAGATACGGCTTACGGAACCACGGCCGATCTTCAGGGTGGAAGTCAGCGCTTCATCCCGGTATACGTCCACGGAATCCCCGGTGATGAAATTGCATTCCGTCACCTGGATCGTGTAGCTGTTGTCGCTGACGGAGGTAATCGTCCCCGTTCCTTTCCTTGAGGCATTGTTCCGGACCACCATCCAGACGTTTTCGCCGGGATGGACAAACTTCGTTTCCGCGGAGTTGTAGGCATTGTTCGTGGAGGCGCTGACGGAATACATCTGCGTCTCTTCGATGTACAGTACAGCACCGTATTCGGTGGCAACGCTTTCCGCGTCATCCCCGGGCTTTCCGAAGATGCCGGTAACGGTGCCGTCCTTGTCCGCATACACCTTTGTGGTCTTCAGGGTGTACAGGGTGTCGCCCGCCTGAACCTTCTGGCCGGCCTGTACGGCCACGGATTCCACCGTGCCGCCGATCGGGGCGTAAACCGGAACGGTTGCTGCCGGAGCGACAGTGCCGCTCAGGGTCAGGGATTCTGCAAAGGCGCCCGTAAGGGACAGCATTGCGCACAGTACGACTGCCAGGCAAATCAGCATTCTTTTCTTCATGGTTTTTCCCTCTTTCCTTTCTGTTATGCCGCCCTCAGGGCGTCTATCGGGTTCAGTTTACTGGCCTTCCGTGCCGGGGCCCATCCGAAGATGATGCCGACTGCAGCGGAGAAGCCGACTCCCAGGATGATTGCTCCTGTATGGAATACAAAGGTCGTTTTCAGCACGTTACATAATATAAAGCTCAGTCCGACACCTGCCACCACACCCAGCAGTCCGCCGATCATGGACAGCAGGAAGGATTCAATCAGGAACTGTGTCTGGATCTGCCACGGGATCGCTCCCAGGGCTTTCTTCAGGCCGATCTCCACCGTGCGCTCCGTCACGGTTGTCAGCATCATGTTCATAATGCCGATGCCGCCGACGATCAGTGCGATGGAAGCGATACCGGCCAGCAGCGTACTCATCATCTCCATCATGGTTTCCATCGTATCTTCAATGCTGCTCATGGTGGTGACGGTAAAGCAGTCGTCCTCATAATCGAAGAGTGCATCCATCAGTTCCTCGATTTCAGCTGCGGCAGCCTCGGAATCCGTGCCTTCCTTCAGGTAGATGGTAAAGCTCGTGATATCCCGGGAATTGTTGATCTTCATGGCGGTCGTATACGGAATCAGGATGTCCGGATTCCCGCTGAACAGGGATGCCACGCCGCCGCCGGAATCCTCTTCGTACCGGCCGACAACAGTGAAGGGAATTCCGGAGATATAGATTGTTTCCCCCAGCGGGTTGACGCCGAAAAAGAAGGTATCGATCATCTCCTGGCTGATGACGCAGGCGTAGGTGCTGTTGTCGTCATCGATAAAGTTCAGGGCGCGTCCCTGCAGAATCAGGTCCGGATTGCTCTGGAAGTAGTAGGCATTTCGGCCGGATACGCTGACATTGGTTTCCACGGTCTTTCCGTAGGAGACCCGTCCGTTCAGGCTGATGCTGGGCACGATGCCGTCCACGCTGTCCAGCGCTGAAATCTCAGAAAAATCCTCCGGCAGCATTCCTGTTTTTTCGTCGCTGCCCGTCACGGAAACCGACAGACGGCCGGCACCCATCCCTGAGAACGAATCCTGCAGGGAGCCGGAAACGCCGGAAACCGTGGAGATCAGCGCAATCACCGCTGTAACGCCGATCATGATGCCCAGCAGGGTCAGGAAAGACCGGACTTTATTGTCCCGGATATTGTCCAGCGACATTACGATACATTCCCGGACCATAACGAAGGTTCCCCGGATTTTGTTACGCATCCTTTGCAGAACCTCCTTCTGTGATCTCTCCGTCAATAATCCGGATGATCCGCTTGGCGTAGGCCGCGATGTTCATGTCATGGGTAATCATGATAATGGTACGGTGTTCCTCATTCAGTTCTTTGAACAGTTCCATAATCTGCGCGCCGGTCTTCTGGTCCAGCGCACCGGTCGGCTCGTCCGCCAGCAGCAGGGAGGGATTCCCCACCAGCGCCCGCGCAATGGCGACACGCTGCTGCTGTCCGCCGGAGAGCTGTGTAGGCAGGTGGTCCATCCGGTCCGACAGGCCGACCCGCTCCAGCATGGCTGCTGCCCGGCGCCGCCGTTCTTTCGGAAGCACGCCCGCATAGATCAGCGGCAGTTCCACGTTTTTCAGTGCCGTCAGCCGGTTCAGCAGCTGGGAATTCTGGAAGATAAAACCGATCTCACGGTTCCGGAGCATGGCCAGGTCTTCCTCGTCCATGTCCTCCACTTCGCGGCCCTGCAGCGTGTACTGTCCGGCTGTAGGGGTGTCCAGACATCCGATAATGTTCATCAGGGTGGATTTTCCACTGCCGGAAGGCCCCAGTACGGAAAGGTACTCCCCTTCCTGGATGGAGAGGTTGATCTTCTTCAGAACATGCATCGGCTCGCCACCCATGATGTAATCCTTGTCAATCTCCCGCATCTCAAAGAACGTGCCGTCCATCTCAGTTTCCTCCCCAGCTGCCGTTGCCGCCTGAGGGACGGTTGCCGCTTCCGCCGCTGCCGCCAGAAGGACGGTTGCTGCTTCCGCCGTTACCGAAATTGCGCATTCCGCCGGAGGGCATATTCACCTGCTGTGTGCCGAACAGTCCGGACAGTAGGCCTCCGCTCTCCTCTTCCACCTCGACGGCCACGTAGACGGTCTGACCGGCCTCCAGGCCTTCCTTCACCTCTGCGTAGTTGCCGTTGGAAACGCCCACCGTAATCGGCTGCGTCGTCATCTTGCCGTCCTCGCCCAGGATATATACATAGGCGGAATTGTCCCGGGCCGTGGAAATCGCGTCCATTTTCAGGATCACAACATTGTCGACCGCTTCTTTTGTGATGCTGACTGTCGCCTGCATACCCGGATAAATATCCTTCGTGGAGGATGTGTCAACCTCCGCTGTTGCGGTGTAGTACGCCACGTTGTTGCCGCTGTAGGAAGCATAGTCGATGCTCTTCACAGTGGAATTGAAGGCTGCGCCTGCGGAAGCGACTGTCACTTTGATATCCTGTCCCACCGTTACCTGGGAAATGTCGCTCTCGCCCACACGGAAGGAAATCGACATTTTGCTGAAATCCGCCACCTGTACCAGCGTGGCATCCTTCTCCACTTCGTCCCCGGCTTCCGCTTCGACCTTGTTGACTGTCCCGTCAAATTCAGCCTTCAGCGTTGTTCCGTCCGAAAGGCGCATCAGCTTGTCGCCTTCCTTCACTTTATCGCCGGCTTTGACGTAAACTTCACGCACCTTGGCGGCCGATTCCGCCGCGTAGGTCTTGTTGTTGATCAGCTGCATGCTGCCGCTGTAGCTCAGGCTGTTGGATATATTGCCTGTGGTCGTTGTATAGGCATCATAGGTCACGGTATAGTCCCGCTGCAGTTTGCGCACAACCAGGAATACGCCGCCGCCCACCAGTGCCAGCACGAGAATCAGAATGATCCATCTGCGCACTCTGTGTTTGCGTTTTTTCTTTTTCTTCTCCTGGTTGTTCGTCTCCGGCTGCTTTTCACTCATTTTGCCGTAAACCCCGCTTTCTCCGGTTCATCGCCGTTATTTGACGTGCCTATCATGCCGGATTAACCTAAATCGTACTTAAAAACCGGACAACAAAAAAATCCGGAATTGCTTCCGGATTTCAGATAAGAAAAAACCGTGTGAAAACTCACACGGTTATCAGCATTACTTCTTCGCGATTTCAACCAGCTTCGCAAAACCGGCGGCGTCATTGACAGCCAGGTCGGCCAGCATCTTGCGGTTGACTTCGATGTTCTGCTTCTTCAGACCCGCGATAAACCGGGAATAGCTGATTCCGTTCAGGCGGGCGGCCGCATTGATACGGGTGATCCACAGGCGGCGGAATTCACGCTTGCGGAGCTTTCTTCCGATGAATGCATAGCGCAGGCTGCGGGCAACCTGTTCTTTCGCGGCGCGGTACTGCTTGGATTTCGCTCCGAAGTAGCCCTTCGCCAGCTTCATCACCTTACGGCGGCTTTTATGGGCGTTCACAGCCCTCTTGATACGTGCCATGATTGTTTTCCTCCTTGCCGGTTAATGGGCTTATTTGTAAGGCAGCAGCTTATGAATCGTGCGGGCCTCGGCGGCATTGTCAACAATACCGGCGTTCCGCAGGTGACGGGTACGCTTGGTGGTCTTCAGATGCACCTGATGGTTTGCGTTCATCTGCTTATGCTTTACAATACCGGATTTGGTAAAGGAAAAGCGCTTGGCAGCACCGCGGTGGGATTTCTGTTTAGGCATAGTGTTTGGTCCTCCTTCCAGTACGGTTATTCCTGCGTCTCTTTCGAGGCAGCGTTCTCCCTCTTCGCCTTCTTTTCGGCGAAGGAGGCCTTGACGGCCTTGGGAGCCAGGATCATGATCATGTTGCGGCCATCCAGCAGCGGGCGGCGTTCCACCATACTGACGTCCTTGCACCGCTCTGCGAAGTCGAGCATGACCTTCATGCCGATCTCGCTGTGGGTGATCTGCCGGCCGCGGAAGCGGATGGATACCTTAACCTTGTCGCCGTTTTCCAGGAAGCGGATCGCCATCTTTGCCTTGGTGTTCACATCGTTTTCTTCGATGGTGGCAGACAGCTGCACTTCCTTGATATCGACAACGCGCTGATTCTTCCGGTTTTCCCGCTCGCGCTTGGATTGCTCGTAGCGGTACTTGTCATAGTCCAGCAGCTTGCATACGGGCGGTACGGCGGAAGGCTGGATCTTGGCCAGATCGTATCCTCTCTCCTCTGCCAGCGCGAGCGCCTGCTGCGTGGTCATGACGCCGAGCTGTTCGCCGTTCTCGTCGATCAGTCGAACTTCCCGGTCGCGGATTTCTTCATTGATCATCAGTTCGGTTGCGATGTCCATGCACCTCCATAATAAATGAGCGGCGGGTCTGACCCGTCGCTCATGTGCACACAGAAAAAACTTTTTCAGGATGCTTCGTGACCCGGCGATCTGTACCGCCCAGGTGAGAGACGGGCAAGCCTCTGCTTCAAACATGGGGATGATATCACAGGAACCCGGTGCCTGTCAAGCATCCTTTTTACCTTTTCTCTGAAGATCACTGCATCAGAGTGAATTCACCAGTTCAAACATGGATTCATTGAACTGTTTCTTCCTCTTTAACGCCAGTTCAATGGGCATGTAGAACACCCGGCCCTTCTGCATGCCGATTACCTGGTTGCTGATGCCATCCCGCAGCAGGCGCACGGCCAGGTTGCCGGCTTCAAAGGCAAATGCGCTGTCGCGGGCTGTCGGGTTCGCGCCGCGCTGAACATAGCCGATGACGTTGGCCCGGGCTTCCGCGCCGCCGCACATCCGCTTCATGACGGAGGCGAAGCGCACCGCACTCATGGGTTCTTCCGGATAACAGGCCTTTCCATGGCTCGTCAGGAACTTGTACAGGTTGAAGGGTGCCATCGCTTCATAGCAGCCTTCCGCCATCACAATTGTTGCCCGGTAGTTTCCCCGGTTCAGCTGCCGCTGCAGCTGCAGCGCGACGCCTTCCACCGTCCACGGAACTTCCGGCACCACGCAGATCTCACTGCCGGTGGATACGGCTGCCGTCAGGGCGATATCGCCGCAGTGGCGTCCCATAACCTCAACCACAGCAGGGCGGTCATGGCTCCTGGAGGTGGCGCGGATCCTGCGGATTGCGTCCACGCAGACGTTCACAGCCGTGTCAAAGCCAAGGGACATTTCGGAGTAAGCCAGGTCATTGTCAATAGTGCCGGGAATGCCGATACATGGCATGCCCATCTTGCACAGTTCCAGGGCACCGCTGAAGCTGCCGTCGCCGCCAATGACCACCAGGCCGTCAATCTCCATATCCCGAAGTGTCTGCATCGCAAACTCACGGTATTTCAGCTGGCGGAATTCGTCACACCGGGCGGTCCGCAGATAGGTGCCTGGTTCATCCGCAATGTCCAGCACCGTTTCCAGTGTCAGTTCCTGCAGATCGTCCTTGATATTCATGCTCTTGCGCAGCAGGCCGTTGTATCCGCGCTTAATCCCGATCAGCGGAATGCCGTACAGTGCTGCACTGCGGGCAACAGACATCACCGCTGCGTTCATTCCGGGGCTGTCTCCGCCACTGGTCAGAACACCGATTTTTCTCATTTTTGAACGCTCCTTTGAGCCGCCTGCCGGAAAAGCAGGCTTCTTCACACGTGAACAGTATACCATATCCGTCCGACAGAGGAAAGAACTAGATTCTGTAACGCTTGTGTAACATTTTGTTTACATTTTCCACTTCCTGTGGTATAGTTTTAATATCCCCTTATACCATATATGAGGGTAAAAAGAGTCACTTCACCGGCCACTGGCCGCCAGCCGCCGGTTACCGATGCCAAACTGAAGGGAGGTCTCCCATGCGTCGTCTGATCTGTTTACTGACTGTACTTGTCCTGGCAGTATGCTGCTGGTCTTCCGCCGCGGCACTGCAGGCTTCCACCCTGCATAACGGATCCCGCGGTGAAAGCGTCCGTTCCCTCCAGCAGGCGCTGATTACCCTGGGCTACCTGAAAGGGACTGCCGACGGGGTTTTCGGCAACAAAACCGAGCAGGCTGTGCGCGCCTTCCAGTCCGCACGGAAGCTGACCGTTGACGGGCTGGCCGGCACGAAGACCCAGGCGCTCCTGCAGGAAGCTGCTGCCGCCGCGAACAATGCTGCAGCCCCCCAGAGCAATTCCTCCGCCGCGTCTGAGACGGCATCCTCTGCTGCTTCTTCAGCCTCCGCGTCCTCCTCTTCCGCTTCGTCTGCGTCATCTGCATCCTCTTCCGCCTCTTCCGGAAGTCTCTTTTCCGGCAATTACGCCACCATCCGCATGAAGGATCAGGGAAATCGGGTGAAAATCCTCCAGCAGGCACTGATCACCCTGAAATACCTTTCCGGAAAAGCGGACGGCGTTTTCGGCAATAAAACCCTGGATGCTGTTGTGAAGTTCCAGAAAGCACAGGGTCTCTCCGCTGACGGATTGGCCGGTAAAAAAACCCTGACCGCACTGGAAAAGGCCGTACAGAAAGGAAGCTCCGCCTCTGCTGCACAGCAGGAGGACACCGCAACCGCCACCGTTCCCGCGGAGTCCGCAACGGAATCCACGGTCTCCCCTTCATCCAATAAAACCGGCAAGGCGCCGGACGGCAGTTCCATCCAGCTGCTGCACTGGTTCAACGATATCAAGCCCTCCCTGAAAAACGGCCAGACCCTGCTGATATACGATCCGTCCACCGGTATCTCCTGGAATCTCCGGGTGCTTTCCCGCGGCCGTCACTGCGATTCCGAGCCGCTGACAAAGGAAGATACCGAAAAGATGCTGAAAGCCTTTGGCGGCGAGAACACCTGGAATCAGAAAGGCGTCTATGTGAAACTCCCCTCCGGCGTCTGGACCATCGGATCCACACACGATATGCCGCACATGAGCGGGAATATTAAGGATAACGGTTTTGACGGCCATCTCTGCGTCCACTTCCTCCGGGATATGGCGGAAGCCAAGCAGAATGATCCGTCCTACGGCGTCGCCAACCAGGAAACCATCCGGGCCCTCTGGAAATCCCTTACCGGCGAGACCCTGGAGAACTGAAACCCCAATATTACAAAGCGAATGAGATTGTCAAGGAAAAACCCTTGACAATCTTTTTATTTTCTGTATAATACTTCTGTCAATGCTCCGGCATTGACACCTGACCGTTTGGAGGTTTCGCAGCATGGCGCAGGAAGATCTTCGGAAAAAGGTGGATCTCGCCTTCCTTTCCGCTTTCTACGGCGGACTGCTGACAGAGAAGCAGCGCCGCGTCCTCTCCCTTCATTGTGAAGAGGATCTTTCGCTGGGTGAAATTGCCGCAGATGTCGGCATTTCCCGCCAGGCCGTACATGAAACCATTACGCGCGCCGCCACCCGGCTCAATGAGATGGAAGCCTCCCTCGGTGTTGCCTCCCGTTTTCGGCAGATGGAGTCCGGGCTGGAGGAAGCCCTCGGTGCGCTGAAGCAAAAAGATTACGCCCGGGCGGAGCAGCTGCTTACAGATCTGCTCGCCCTTGATCAGGAGGAGAACAATGGCCTTTGAAGGCTTGAGCGAAAAGCTGCAGGGAGCGCTGCGGAAAATGACCGGCCGCGGCAAGCTGAATGAGCAGACCGTGAAGGAAGGCATGCGCGAAGTGCGCATGGCCCTGCTCGAGGCTGACGTTAACTACGCCGTTGCCAAGGATTTCATCAGAAAGGTAACCGATCGCTGCATCGGTTCCGATGTGATGTCCTCCCTCTCCCCGGCCCAACAGGTCATCAAGATCGTCAACGAGGAAATGACCGAGCTCATGGGCAGCACCAATGCCCGGCTCAACTGGTCTTCCTCCGTTCCCACGATCTTCATGCTCTGCGGCCTGCAGGGCGCTGGAAAAACCACCATGTGCGCCAAGCTGGCCGGGTATCTGACCAAGCAGGGGAAAAAGCCCATGCTGGCCGCCTGCGATATCTACCGTCCCGCCGCCATCAAACAGCTGCAGGTCGTCGGTCAGCAGGTCAATGTGCCTGTTTTCGAAAAGGGCACGCAGGATCCGGTGAAGACCGCGAAGGAAGCCATCGAATACGCCCGCTATTACCAGCGGGACGTGCTGATCATCGATACCGCCGGCCGGCTGCACATTGACGAACAGCTGATGGATGAGCTTGCCCGCATCAAGGACGCCGTACATCCCACCGAAATCCTGCTGACCGTCGATGCCATGACCGGTCAGGACGCGGTCACCGTCGCCAAAACCTTCGACGAGAAGCTGGACGTTACCGGCGTGATTCTCACCAAGCTCGACGGCGACACCCGCGGCGGTGCAGCCCTGTCCATCAAGGCTGTCACCGGCAAGCCGATCAAGTTCAGCGGTATCGGCGAAAAGCTGACCGATATCGAGCCCTTCCATCCGGACCGTATGGCTTCCCGGATCCTGGGCATGGGTGATGTGCTCACCCTGATCGACAAGGCTGCCGAAGCCTTTGACGAGCAGGATGCTGAAAAGTTCGCCCGCAAGGGCATGAGCAGCAAGCTCACCCTGGAAGATTTCCTCGAGCAGATGCAGAGCATGAAGAAAATGGGCGGTCTCCGCAGCATGATCGGCATGCTTCCCGGAATGAGCGGCAAGGATATCGATGTGGATGACAACGCCATGAAGAAGCCTGAAGCCATCATCCGTTCCATGACGCCGAAAGAGCGCCGCGACCCCTCGATCCTGAACGCTTCCCGCCGCAAGCGCATCGCTGCCGGTTCCGGCACCACCGTTCAGGATGTGAACACCCTTATCCGCCAGTTCGAGCAGGCCCAGCAGATGATGAAACAGATGATGGGCAGCAAGGGCAAAGGCCGGATGCGGATGCGTTTCCCCGGCGGAATGCCCGGGATGTAAAATCGTTGGACTCATATACACTGACAGGTATATGTTTTCCATAGATCATTCTATTTCATCAATATTTTAAGGAGGATCCCGAAATGTCTGTCAAAATTCGTCTGAAGAGAATGGGTATGAAGAAAAAGCCTTTCTATCGTGTGGTTGTTGCTGATATCCGCAGCCCCCGCGATGGCCGCTTCATCGAGGAGATCGGTTACTATGATCCCATGACCAAGCCCGCCGAAATCAAGGTTGATAACGAGCGCGCGAAGTACTGGCTCGGCGTAGGCGCCCAGCCCACCGACACCGTCCGCATTCTGCTGAAGAAGTCCGGTGCCATCGAAGAGAAATAATGGTCGCCGAGAAAGGATGTACCCCTATGCAGGAACTTCTTACCTTCGTGGCGCAGTCACTGGTGGAACATCCCGAAGAGGTGCGCGTCACTGAGACCGAAGGCCCCGAAGCCATCATCCTGGAGCTGCATGTTGCCGAGGATGATATGGGCAAGGTCATCGGAAAGCAGGGCCGTATAGCCAAGGCGATCCGCGCCGTGGTCAAGGCGGCTACGGCAAAAAACAGCAAGCCTGTTTTTGTCGAAATCCAGTAATTTGCTGCAGTGCGGGATCCGGGCAGAAACGGATCCCGCACTGTTCATTAAATGGAAAAGGAATCGGTTCAATGCAGGAATACCTGATGATCGGCACAGTCCTGAAACCACAGGGTGTCCGCGGCGAATGCAAAATCAAGCCTTATGCCGCGAATGTGGATCTGTTTTCCTCCTGGAAAACCCTGTATCTGGAAGATCACGGTGCCTATACCCCCATTCCCCTGAAAACAACCCGGATTCACGAGGGCTTTGTTTATGCGTACCTGGCGGACTGCGCGTCCGCGAACGACGTGGAAGCCTTCCGCAACCGGGATCTTTATATTGACCGCGCGCATGCCGCCCCGCCGGTAGACGGTTCTGTCTATATTGCCGATCTGATCGGCTGTATTGCGGAGGATGAAAGCGGCAATCCGGTCGGCACGCTGACCGATGTGCTTCAGTATGGCTCTGTGGATACCTGGGTTTTCCGGACTGCCTCCGGAACACTCATGGCCCCGGCGCTGCTCTCTGTTTTTCCGCAGGTGGATCCCGCCGCCGGGAAAATTCTCGTCTGCGCGGATAAGCTCCGGGAGGTTGCCGTCTATGACGATTGAGATCCTGACCATTTTCCCGGAGATGTTTGACAGTGTCCTCTCCGCCAGCATCCTGGGCCGTGCCCGGGAACAGGGTCTCCTGGATGTCCGGTGCACGGATATCCGCCCCTTTTCAGCGGCAAAGCATAAAAATACGGATGACTATCCCTTCGGCGGCGGTGCCGGCATGGTCATGATGGCCCAGCCGATTCTCGATGCCATGGCCGCTGCCTCCGCCAGGCTGCCGGATGCCCGCCGGATCTATCTCGGGCCCCGGGGCCGGAAACTGACGACGGAAGTTGCCCGCGAGCTGTCAAAGGAGGATTCTCTGATCCTCCTCTGCGGCCATTATGAAGGCGTGGACCAGCGCGCTTTGGACGCCTGTATCGATGAGGAAATCAGCATCGGCGATTATATTCTGACCGGCGGCGAACTGGCCGCCATGGTGCTGACCGACTGCGTCGCCCGCTTTATTCCAGGCGTTCTTGGCAGTGCAGAAAGTCCCGAGGAGGAATCCTTCTCCGACGGGCTGCTCGAATACCCCCAGTACACCCGCCCGCGGGATCTGGACGGGAGCCTCGTGCCGGAGGTGCTGCTGAACGGTGACCACGCGAAAATCCGCGCCTGGCGCCGCCGTGAGAGTCTCCGCGCCACGCTGCGTTTCCGGCCGGATCTGCTGGAAACCGCTGAACTCACCAAAGAGGATCGCAAAATCTTAAAGGAGCTGGAAAACGAATGTTCCTCCGAAAGCTGACCGTTATTATGGTTCCCCTGTGCATGCTGCTGGTGCTGTGCCTGCTGATGCCGCTCCTGTTCTCGCTGGACTGGTATTTCGGCGGACTGCTCATCGGCCTGCTGCTGGGCACCCTGCTCAGTCTCCTGCTTCCCCTGGCCGGTGCCACCCGGCTTCGGGAGCCCTTTGCCTGGCTGCTCTGGATTCCGGCCGCGGTCATTCTGCTGATACTCCTGTATCAGTACCTGGCCTCCGTCGGTGCCGGACAGAACCTGCCCGTACTCCGGCTGCTGGTGGTCAATCCCGGGTCCTCCGGCTCCTGGATCATTGCGCTTGAGAGTGCCTTTGCGGCTTACCTGCTGGCCTTCTCTATCCGTACAGGCCGTGGTATCTGACCGCAGAAAGGATTTTGATCATGCATACGTTTTTCCTGGATGGCTCTGCCTATTCCACACCCCGTGACCTGCACGCAGCCCTGAAATCCATGATGGCCCTGCCGGATTATTACGGAATGAATGCGGATGCCCTGTATGACTGCCTGTCGGACCTCCCGGAACCGGTTCATCTCCGGATTGTTTCCCCCGGCGAAGGGGATGTAGCCCATTCCCTTTCCACGGTCTGCGCAGTTGTCCGGGATCTCGGCGGCACGGTAAAAGAAATCGGAAAATAAAGAAGGAGGCCGGATGGATGAAGCTGCATATTCTTGGGGTGAACGGCCCCTTTCCGGAAAGCAACGGTGCCACTTCCGGCTATCTGCTGGAGGCGGAAGACACGCTCCTGCAGTTCGATCTGGGCAGCGGTGTCCTTGCGCGTCTGACCGCGCTGATGCCGCCGGAATCCCTGTCTGCCCTGTTCCTGACCCACTGGCATTTTGACCACACGGCGGACCTGACCGTCCTCCTGTACCGCCTGGAAGCTATGGGACAGGTGCTGCAGGTATATGCCCCGGTGGATGAATCCTCTGCCATCCGGAAGATCGTCTCCGCTTCCGCCTGCTTCCGCCTCACCGACGTGGCGCCCGGCGATACGGTTTCGGTCGGCTCCTGTAAGGTTCATGTGGGCGAAGCCCGTCATCCCGTGCCTGCCGTGGGTTACCGTGTGGAAGGGGAAGGCCGCACCTTCGGTTTTACAGGGGACACGAATACGCTGCCTTCCCTGCCGGAATTCTACAGGGGTTCTTCCCTGCTGCTGGCAGATGCCCTTTTTCCTTCTGAAAACTGGGCGGAAAGCAAACCGCACCTGTCCGCTGCCCTGGCTGCGGAACTGGCCGTTGCCACCGGTGCGGAGCATCTCGTCCTGACGCATCTGAACCCTGTCTTCCAGCCCCGCCGCCTGCTGCGGGAAGCGCAGGCGATCCATCCGCATGTGAGCCTGGCATCCCCCGGCTCTGTGTTTGACGTATGACCGCCCGCCAGCGGGCCTGGCTGCTGCCGCCGGCCGTTCTGTTCCTGATTGCCGGCATTCTGCTTGGCCGTGGCATGGCGTCTCCGCTGTGGCCATGGCTTGCATGCCTGCCGGCGGTTGGCGCCATTGTACTGCTGCGCGGGAAGTTTCGTTTTGCCGCCTGCATGGTGCTGTGCCTGACCCTCGGCGCGGCCGCCGGGCAGATGGCCTGGCATCCGTACCTCCCTGCAGAAGGGGATTATGAGGTTCGCGGAGTGATCTCCGATGAGATTACGGATGGCCGTTTCGGACAGGTGCGCGTCTTCCTCTCCGATGTATCGCTGAACGGGCGTCCGCTTTCTTCCGGCGCCTACTGGACCTTCTATACCGATGAGGAGGAAACCCTGCCGGAAGGTTTTGTTCCCGGCCGCGAAGTGTCTTTCCGCGCATCCCTGTATCATCCGAGTGGAACGGACAACCCGGACGGGTATGATTTCCGTGAGGAGCTCCTGCGCCGCGGGATCACCGTCGGCGTCTACGGAAAGGAAGATCTCACTGTTTCCGCGCCTTCTTCCTTCTCTTTCGCCGGTGCGGCGGCATCCCTGCGTCACCGCCTGAGCCAGGGCCTGATCCGGATGATGGGCGAAGAAGCCGGCGGTTATACTGCAGCGATCCTGCTGGGCAACCGTTCCATGGTCCCCTCGGAGGACCGGGCCTCCTTTGCCCGGCTGGGCATTGCGCATGTATTGGCTGTCAGCGGTTTCCATACCGGCGTGCTGATCTTCCTTCTTTCCGGGCTGTTCCGCCTGCTGAAGCTGAAGCCTCCCGTACGCCTGGTGCTTTACGCGATTGTCCTCCTGGGTTACTGTGCCCTGTGCGGCATGAGCCAGCCGGTGCTTCGCGCGTCGATCCTTCTGCTTCTCTCCCTCAGCGGAAAGCTGCTGAACCGGCCACGTGTCGGCCTGCATCTGCTGTGTGCCGCAGCGATTCTTCTGCTGCTGCTTTCGCCGGTACAGCTGACCGGCATCTCCTTCCAGCTCACCTTCAGCGCCATGCTGGGCATCACCCTTATTATGCCTTACCTGGATTCCCTGAATCCTTTTTCCAGTAAGACTGCGAAAAAAATCTGGTCTTCCGCGGCCGTTGTTATTGCCGCCCAGCTGGGTGTTCTCCTGCCGGAGCTTTACCATTACCAGAAGCTCCCGCTCCTGTCCCTGCTGGTAAACCTGCCGGTCAGCCTGTTCGTTTCCGTCCTGCTCAGTCTGGACTGGATCATCCTGCTCCTGCTGCCACTGCCCTTCCTATGCAGCCTTCCGGCAGCCGTCGGCGCCTTCCTCACCAATGGCTTTGTGCAGGTGGTCCGTTCCCTTTCCGGCCTGCCCGGTATCACGCTCTGGACCCATGCTTCCACCGTCTGGACCGTGCTGGGGCTGATTCCGGTCTACTATGCCCTGTGCCTGTTCTTCCGTCCTTCCCTGCGCCGAAGGCTTTGCTGCCTGGCAGGAGGAATTGCTCTTGTCTGCGTTTCCCTGCTTCCCTTGCCGCATCACGGCACGGAATATATCCAGTTTAGTGTCGACAATGCCGATTCCGCCGTCCTTTGGGACAACGATACCGTTATCGCAATGGATACCGGAACGGACGACGGTGTGCTCAGCGGATTCCTCCGCCGCAATCGGCTCACACCGGACGCTGTGATCCTGACGCATCTGCATACGGATCATGCCGGCGGCCTGCAGTCCCTGATCGATGATGAAATCCCGGTTCCCGTGATTTACCTGCCTGCCGGTGCGGAAGAACAGCTTGTGGATGACGATGTCCTCGCGCTGCTGAACCTGCTCCGCTCTTCCGGCACGGAAATCCGGGAGCTTTCCAGGGGAGATGTCCTTTCCCTGCCTTCCGGAACACTGACCGCGCTGTGGCCGGAAAAAGGAAAGATCCGTCCCCGCCAGGATGCAAACAACTATTCTCTCGTATCCCTTCTTTCCCTGCAGGGCGTTTCCTTCCTGCAGACCGGGGATATCAGCGGCGCCTATGAATCCTATTCCGCCTGCCCGGCAGATCTGCTGAAGGCAGCGCACCACGGATCCGCTTCTTCCACCGGCGCGGAATACCTCTCCTCCGTCAACCCAAATGCCATCCTGCTGTCCTGCGGAAGAGTAACAAGGCATGAATCCTTCTCGGAGCGTGCGGAGGGAATCCCTGTCTGGTCCACCGCGGTGCACGGTGCTCTGACCGTCCGTTTTGATAACGGCACTTTCACGGTTCTCCCCTTCCTGTCCGATAATGAACCCGGAGGTCACTGATTATGGATCGTAAGGATTTTGAAAAATGTCTCGCCCAGGATAAGGTTCCGTCTGTTCTCCTCTTTGAAGGCGATGAGGAGCATCTGAAGCAGACCGCTCTGGAAGCGCTGTACCGGAAGTTCCTGCCGGAAGGCCTGGAGGAAATGAACCGGACCCTTCTCGATGCACCGGAAACAGATCAGATTATCTCCGCGGCTGAAACACTTCCCTTCATGGCGGACCGCCGGATCATCGTTGTCCGGAATCATCCAGCCCTTACCGGCCGTGCCGAAGCGGATGACCGCCTCGCGGAATATCTTCCGTCGGTCCCTTCCTCTGCCCTGGTCGTCTTCTACTGCACCCAGAAGCCGGACGGGCGGAAGAAACTGTACACCACTGTTAAAAAACTGAACGGAGTTGTGGTTTTCGCGCCCCTGCGGGACCGGGAACTGACCGGTTTTATCACTGCTGCTTTCAAGGATCAGGGAAAGGAATGTGATGAGCTGACTGCCGATCTGCTGGTCTTCACCTGCGGCAGCGATACCGGCCTGCTGCTGACCGAGATTGCCAAGATTGCCGCCCATGCCGGTGATTCTCCTTCGATCCACCCGGATTCTGTCCGCGCTGTGGCCACCCCTTCCGCGGAATGCACCGTCTTTCAGATGGTCGATGCCGTGGTTTCCGGCCAGAGCACGCTGGCCTTCCGGCTCTTGCGCAATCAACTGCTGGCCGGCACGGAGCGTGTCTATATGCTGTCCATGCTCCTGCGCCAGTTCCGGCTCCTCCAGCATGTGAAAATCATGCAGTACGAGAAGAAATCCGCCGCTGAGATCCGCACGGCCCTCGGCGTGCCGCCCTTTGCGGTGGACCAGTATATCCGTCAGGCCTCCCAGTGGAGCAATGGCCAGGTTAAAAACGCAGTCAATATCTGTTTCGACGCGGAGTACGGGATCAAATCCGGTCGCTTCTCGCAGGAAGGCGCGCTGGAGGCCGTCATGCTTCGGCTGCTCACCCTCCGTCTGCCGCAGGAAGCGTAAGCCTGTCTTCCTGAATTTGTGTTTCAGCCCGTTTTATGGTAGAATATTGTATGAATTTTACCGTTGTCTTCCTGTACAGCGGTCCCTCAAGGGAGGTTTTAATGTGAAAAAGTTTGTTTCGCTTCTGCTTGTTCTCTGCCTGGTGCTCGGCATCGCTTCCGTTGCCCTGGCCGCCGGCGCCCCGAGAATTAACAGGCATCCCGAATCAAAGACGACGAATAAGAACCGCCAGGTAACCTTCTCTATCGACGCTGAAAACTTCAGCCAGAAGGAAAGCGGCTGGCGTTTCGTCAATCCGGCAACCGGTGAGGAATTTAATGTGATCCAGCTGCGGGATGATGTTTTCAAGAGCGAGAAGTTCGATTATAAAGCATCCGATAAAAAGAAAAAAATCACCCTGCTCAACGTGCCCGACGCAATGCATGGCTGGGAAGTCTATATGCATCTGGCCGGCAACGGCTATGAGCTGGATTCCGAGCGTGTCCGCCTCTGGTGCTACGGTCTGGAGGAAGGTCAGATCCCCGCGTCTGCCACAGATGCCGTTCCGGAAGAGCAGCCCGTCGAACAGCCTCCGGTGGAACAGCCTGTCGAGCAGCCTCCGGAAGAGCAGCCTCCGGTGGAACAGCCTGTCGAACAGCCCCCGGAAGAGCAGCCTCCGGTGGAACAGCCCGCTGAACAGCCGGTGGAACTGCCTGCTGAAACTCCGGAAGAACAGCCTGCTGAAGAGCCGGAGCTTTCCTACAATCCCGATGAACCCCGGATCATAACCGTTACTGCGGATAACGTGACCCTGTGCCCCGTGGATGCCCGCGGCAATCTGCTGGAGGACCAGGCTGCTGCCATCCTGACCTTTGAAAATTCCGGCAGCGTGGCCGTCCGTTCCGATGTGCCCGTCAAATACTGGCTCATTAACGGCATCCGGATTGAGCCTGTCGAAAGCGTTACCGGCTTTGTGCTGAAGAATGTCATGACAGACCTGAGCATCTCCGCGAAGCTTGACCAGGCCGGTTCCGCCACGGAAGTAGATCCCAATACGCCCTGCCAGGTCACCTGCACGGGCTGCTCCTTCACCTACCGCAAAGGCGGCCTCAGCTCCGTCACCAGCGGTACCGTTCCCCTCGGAGCAACCATCATCGTCTTCACGGATAACGCTGATGCAGGTTACAGCATCAACGGCGGTGCTCCGGAACATGCGGGAAGTACTTCTTTCCGCCTGGAGATCACCGGCGACACCACCATCGCGGTTCAGTAAGTGAAAAAAACGCCATCAAAGAAGGCAGGGATATCTTCCCCGCCTTCTTTTTTCATCCCGGCACTGTGCCGGTTTTCCGTCCGATACTTTATTTTTTATAGATGCTGACCAGTACGCCTCCCGGAATATCGTCCAGTGTGGCATACTGTTCTGCCGTCTCCCATCCGGCCAGCAGCGGACTGTCTGTCACAATGATCGGTCGGAAACCGGTATCCCAGCTCCCCTCGTTTTCCACAAAAACCCTGCACGCATTGCCAGCAGCATCTTTGCCTTCCATCATGTACCGTGCGGAAATTACAGCATGTCCGTCCCTGTCAATCTTCTGGGTATCCACGCCGTTCCCGACCACCTTGCCGGTAAAGCAAGGTCCTTCCGCCTCTCCGGTAAATGGGATCATGACAATTTTCTGTTGGGCTCCTTCCACAGATACAGTTTCCTGAATATGAACCCGGATTTTCAGCAGCAGTTCGTCCTGCATCCGGCTTTCACCTCCGTCCTGTTCTTTTGAGTTCACGTGATCGTCTCCCGCTTATTTCTTGATCAGTCCGCCCAGGAAATCGCCGATCTTGCTCGTAATATTGTTTGCCGTTTCATTGGAAACGCTTCCGCCGCCTACAACTGTCAGCAGCGTCGTAATCTTCTCGCTGTATTCGCCTTTCAGGATCTTCAGCGCGATCTTTTTGTTGTCTGCGGATGCGTCACGGTAAGTTTCCACCAACTTTTTCTCCGCAGCTGTCACCTTCATGGAACTGCTTGCGGAAGCGGTTGAAGTGGCCTTCTTTGCCGTTGCTGTCGTCTTTGCTGCTGTGGTTTTCTTTGCCGTGGCTGTAGTCTTCTTTGCAGTTTCCGCAGCCTTCTTCGCCGTTGCCGCGGGTTTCTTTGCCGCAGCTGTGGTCTTTTTCGTCGTTGTCGCGGGCTTCTTTGCTGCGACTGTAGTCTTTTTCGCCGTTGCGGTCGTCTTTGCGGCCGTGGTTTTCTTCGCCGTTGCCGCGGGTTTCTTTGCCGCAGTTGTGGCCTTCTTTGTCGTTGCGGTTGTCTTTGCGGCAGTGGCTTTCTTCACTGTCGCCGTCGTCTTCTTTGCGGTGTCCGCAGTCTTCTTCGCGGCGGTCGTCTTCTTCTCTGTTGCTGCCATGAACAGGTTCCTCCTTTTATTGTCCGGAAATGCCCGGCGTTTTTCTTTCCCTTGCCTTGTATTGTAACGCCTGCAGTATCATCTTTCAATCTTTTTCCGTTTTTTCCGGATTGTGTTCCCGTATTTCTTTTCTTCCGGTTCCTGTTTTCAGTGCATAACTGTTTGTGGTATACTTTTTGCAAGCGTCTGAGAGAAAAAAATTATTCGGCTTTTCTGCCGGGAAAGGAAATTTCAACATGAGGAAAGCAGCTGTCACTATCCATCCGGATTATACGATCGGAGAGATCTCGCCGCGGCTTTTCGGTGCCTTCCTGGAGCCCATCGGTTCCATGGTGAACGGCAGCATGTTCAATCCGAAGCATCCCACCGCGGATGCCCAGGGAATGCGCCAGGACTTCATCGCGGCCCTGCGGGAGGCCGGTCTTCCCGCCATCCGTCTTCCGGGCGGCAACTTCGTTTCTGCCTGGCAGTGGAAGGATTCCATCGGTCCCCTGTCCCAGCGCAAGGCCCATCTGGATCTTGCATGGTTCCAGTACATCACCAATGAAGTTGGCCACGACGAATATCTCCAGTGGGCTGAGAAAGTCGGGGCTGAACCGATTTATACCGTGAACCTCGGCACCGGTACCCTGCAGGATGCAGTGGACTGTGTTGAGTATTCCAATCATCCCGGCGGCACTTACTGGTCCGATCTGCGGAAGAAGAACGGCCACCCCGATCCCTACAACGTCCGGGTCTGGTGCCTGGGTAATGAAATGGACGGTCCCTGGCAGGTCGCTTCCTATGAGCGGAATCCCCGGGACTACGGAATCCTGGCCCATGAAACCTCCAAAGCCATGAAATTCGCCGATCCCCGGATTGAGACGATTGCCTGCGTCTCTTCCTCGCCCTTCCTGAATCATTATCCGGATTGGGATCAGCAGGCCCTCACCGAGTGCTATGAAACCGTGGATTATATCTCCCTGCATCACTATCATTCCGCCCCGCCGGATCTTCCCGAAGCGCTGCTGGCAGGTTACCAGGCCTTTGAGGACTATATCCGTACGGAGATTGCCCTGTGCGATCTCCTGCGCACCAAGCTCCGCGTCGGAAAGACCATGATGCTTGCCCTGGATGAGTTTGCATCCTTCTTCCGTCCCCGCGGCGAGGCGCACCTGGGCAAAGGCGGCCGGCAGAACGCCGCCGGTTTCCTCAACCTGGATCCGTCGCGCACCTATATCCGTCATGATCCGGATGACTGGTCCACTCGCCGCATGCCGCCCTCCGACGGCGAAATGCAGCACACCCTGGCGGAAGCGGGCATTCTGCTCGTACTGCTCCGCCACGCAGACCGGGTCAAGATCGGATGCGCCACCG
Source organism: Clostridia bacterium (assembly GCA_017447185.1). GTDB lineage: Bacteria > Bacillota > Clostridia > Christensenellales > Aristaeellaceae > Aristaeella. The sequence continues at coordinate 59,863 of JAFSOC010000036.1, forward strand.
GCGGCCTGAATTCCCTCTGCCGCACCAGCCGCGAAAACGTCTGGAAAGGCGCCTCCTGCTATCCGTATATGGATATGCACCGTGTGGCCGGCGCCACTTCCCTGCAGTGCCACGTAACCTGCGACCGGTATGATGTTCCCGGCTATGCCATCGACGATATGAATCAGTACGGCGGCTTTGAAGGGGTCGAAACCATTCAGGCTGCTGCGGCGATTCATCCGGAAACAGGAGAACTCACCGTCTTTGTCCTCAATGCCGACCTGAAGGAGGATCAGGTACTGACCCTGAACCTCAAAGGATTCGAAGGCCTGTCCTTCACGGAGCATACGGAGCTCTTCTCCGAGGATCCGGATGCGCGCAACACCTTTGAGAATCCCGGCGCCATCCTCCCGAAGCGAAATAGCGAAACTTCCCTCGATGGCGGTGTCCTCACGGCGAAGCTCCGCAGATCCTCCTGGAATGTCTTCCGGTTCACAGTCTGTCATTAAATCACATACGAATATAAAAAGGGTTCAGGCGTTTGCCTGAACCCTTTTTGAATGGCTCTTATTTCTTTTTTTTCTGTCCCAGCGGTTCCAGATGCCAGATGTTATCATTGTACTCCCGGATAGTACGGTCGGAGGAGAAGACACCGGACATGGCTGTGTTGGTCACCGCCATCTTCAGCCACTTCTTCTTGTCCGCGTAGTCGGCGTTCAGCCGGCGCTGCGCCATGGAATAGGAACCGAAGTCCTTCAGCACGAAGTAGCTGTCTCCCATGCTGCCCCAGCTGCCCAGCAGCAGGCTGTGGTACAGATCCTGCAGCGCAGCGGGATTCCCCGGCATCAGCGTACCGTCGATCATCTGGGTCATCGCCAGGCGGATTTCCTGGTTGGATTCGTAGATGCTCATGGGATTGTAGGTATGTTCGCGGTACATATCCCGTACCGTATCGCTCCGCATGCCGAAGATGTAAATGTTGTCCATCCCGACCTGCTCGCTGATTTCCACGTTCGCGCCGTCCAGTGTACCGATGGTTACCGCGCCGTTCATCATGAACTTCATGTTGCCCGTGCCGCTGGCTTCCTTGCTGGCGGTGGACAGCTGCTCGGATACTTCCGCCGCGGGGATCAGCACTTCCGCACTGCTCACGTCGTAGTTCTCGAGGAAGACTACCTGCAGCATCTTCGATGCTCTCGGATGCTTCGCAATCAGTTCGCTCAGCGCGCAGATCATGCGGATGATCTGCTTTGCACGGTAATATCCGGGGCTGGCTTTCGCGCCAAAGATGAATACCCGCGGTTCCATGGTGAAGCTTTCGTCGTTCACGATCCGGTTGTACAGCACCAGGATATGCAGGGCGTTGAGCATCTGCCGCTTATACTCATGCAGCCGCTTCGCCTGCACATCGAACATGAAGGAAGGATCCACAATTGCTCCCTGCCGTTCCTTCAGCATCTCTGCCAGCCGTTCCTTGTTGTGCAGCTTGATCTTCGCGAACTTGTCGCGGAAGGCCGCGTCGTCGGCAAAGGGCTTCAGGTCGCTCAGCTTTTCGGGATTCTTCATCCAGTCTGTCCCGATGGATTCGTTGATCAGGCTGGTCAGTTCCGGGTTGCAGCTCATCAGCCAGCGGCGGTGTGTGATACCGTTGGTGATCGCGCTGAATTTTTCCGGCATGATCAGGTTGTAATCATGGAAGGTTTCTTCCTTCAGGATTTCACCGTGCAGCTTGCTCACGCCGTTCACGGAATAGCTCATCGCTACGCACATATTCGCCATATGCACGTTGTCGTAGCTGACAATGGCCATCCGGGCAATCCGGTCCCAGTCTCCCGGGAAGTAATTCCACAGCTTCTCGCACAGGCGGCGGTTCATCTCGCAGATGATCTGATAGCAGCGGGGCAGCAGCTGCTGCACCATGTTCACCGGCCACTTCTCCAGCGCTTCCGCCATGATGGTATGGTTGGTATAGGCGATGGTCTTCTGCACGATGGCGGAAGCCTCGTCCCAGCCCAGGCCTTCCTCGTCGATCAGCAGGCGCATCAGTTCGGGAATCGCCATGCCGGGATGCGTATCGTTGATATGGATCACCACATGATCCGGCAGCTTGCTCATGTCATCGCCGAAGCGTTTCTTGTAATCCTTCAGGATGTACTGCAGGGAGGCGCTGGTGAAGAAGTAGTGCTGCTTCAGCCGCAGCATCTTGCCTTCATAGTGCCGGTCTTCCGGATACAGCACCTTGCTGATGGCTTCCGCCAGTTCGATCTCTTCGGAAGCCTGCACGTAACGGCCTTCGCCGAAGCTGCCCAGGTCGATCCGCTTCGGGCTCCGGGCGGACCACATCCGCAGCGGATTTACGATGGTGGCGTCATAGCCCGCGATAGGCATGTCGTACGGTACAGCTTCCACGGTGTAGTAGTCCCGGGTCACGAATTTCTGCTGTCCGTTGATTTCGATTTCTTCCACATGGCCGCCGAAGTGCACCTCGCAGGCATCTTCCATCACGGCCGTTTCCCAAACGTTTCCGTTGTCCAGCCAGCTGTCCGGCAGCTCCACCTGCTGTCCGTCCACGATTTTCTGGCGGAACAGGCCGTATTCATAGCGGATTGTGCAGCCCATGGCCGGCAGATCCAGCCGGCTCAGGCTGTCCAGGAAACAGGCTGCCAGACGTCCAAGGCCGCCGTTGCCCAGGCCGGGTTCCGGTTCTTCCTTCAGGATGTCCCTGATATCGATGCCCAGTTCTTTCAGTGCTTCCGTATATTCCTTTGTGGACAGCAGGTTCAGCATGTTGCAGTACATGCTGCGGCCCATCAGGAATTCGACGCTCAGGTAGTAGAGGCTTTTGCCCTTTTGCTTTTTCCAGGCATCACGGCTGTTAATCATTCTCTGCATGATCTGGTCCCGGACGGTGGACGCCACCGCGCGGTAGATCTGCGATTTGGAGGCTTCCTTGATGGTCAGCCCGTTATACCGCTGGATTTTGCCAATAATCGTATTTTTGATGGATTCCTTATCGAATTTGGTCGCTGGCATATTGTTCCTCCTCAAATTCGGTCATTCCTGTGAAGATTCTCAGTCCCTTTGATTATACCATTTCCCTTGCCATACAACAAGACAACGGAAATGTCTCTTTTCTGACCATTCATGCCATTATCAGGCATCTGCGGCAATCCGGCTGTACCATTCCCGTACAGTTTCCTGGTCTTTCCGGATCTGCTCCGTCAGTGCTTCCACGGATGCAAACTTCTTTTCCGGCCGGATCCGGTCCCCGGGAATCAGCGTTACCTCCTGCCCGTACAGTTCCGGTTCCCCGTTCAGAACATGGGCTTCCACCGTCACCTTCCCGGACGGCATCGTCGGCTGGATGCCAATGTTTACCGCCGCCGGACATTCCCCCGCTTCCGTGATCATCCGGCAGGGATATACCCCGAAAGCCGGCAGCTGTTTCTGTGCTCCGGGATCCACATTGGCCGTCGGTACCCCGATCCGGTGCCCCATATGCTTCCCGTTCGTCACTGTTCCGTGCAATTCATACGGATGTCCCATCATAGCGGAAGCCTTCCGGATACATCCCTGCTGCAGGAGGTTCCGGATCGCCGTGGAGGAGATGATTTCACCGTCTTCCGTTTTCACCGGGGGAACAATCAGCACATCGTACCCATACTTTTCCCCGTCTTCGTGCAGCTGCTCTGCGCCGCCTTTTCCACCCCTGCCGAAGGAGTAGTTCCATCCGGCCACAACGGCTTTCAGGTCTGCCATTTCCCGCAGCATATCCAGGAAAGCCTGCGGCTCCATGTCCGCCATCTCCCGTGTGAAGTGCAGCAGCTGCAGTTCGTCTGCGCCGTAGCGTTCCATCAGTGCGGTCTTTTCCGGCAGTGTCGTCAACAGCTTGGGGGCTGCTTCCGGTTTCAGCACTTCCAGCGGATGCCGGTCAAAGGAACATGCCCGAAGCAGGATCCCCCGCTCCCGGGCGTATTTCTTCCCCGCATCCAGCAGGGCCTGGTGCCCCCGGTGCACTCCGTCAAAGGTTCCCAGTGCCAGCACGGAAGCCCCGCCCGGCTCCTGATTCCAGATCACTTTCATAGCAATTTCCCAACCATCAGCAAAAAACTAATAACGAACAACTGAAAACTAATCCTCCGGCGCAATCTGCGCCCGCCATACCAGCAGTTCTCCTTCGCGACGTACGATTCCCCAGAACGCGCCGTCCAGGTATACCCGCAGGTTCTCCGTTTCCGGTGGCAGTGCCTCTCCGAGGAAATCCGCCGGAATCTTCGCTCCGGCAGCTACCTGTTTTGCATACTTTGTGGGAACATCCACCATCTGCAGGTGTCCCAGCGGGTAATCCGGCGCCAGGATCCGTTCCGCCAGTTTTCCTTCCGCCGCCAGCGCCCGTGCGTCGTCCAGCGTCAGCGCCGTATCCAGCCTGAACACGCCGCTTCTTGTCCGCAGCAGGCTCCGCATGTGCGCGGGACAGCCGCATTTCTTTCCCAGGTCATGGCACAGCGTCCGGATGTAGGTTCCTTTCCCGCAGCGAACCCGGATCGCGACGCCGTGGTCCGGCTCCTCTCCGGTCACCTCGATGCTGTGGATCATCACCGTTCTTTCCGGCACATCCACGGTTTCACCCTTCCGCGCCCGGGCGTAAAGGGGCTGTCCCCCTACCTTGATCGCACTGTAGGCGCTGGGTTTCTGCCGGATTTCCCCGGTCAGGGCTTTCGCTTTTTCGCGTACGGTTTCCAGGTCGGGATACCGGTCTCCTGTTTCCAGTACCGTGCCGGTGAAATCCTGTGTGTCCGTACTGGTTCCGAAGGCACAGACCGCCTCATATTCCTTTTCCTTGTCCACCAGGTAATCGAAAAGCCGCGTGGCTTTCCCCGTCATGATGGGAAGGACGCCCGCGGCCTCCGGATCCAGCGTGCCGGCATGACCCGTACGCTTCTCTCCCGTCAGGCGCCGCATCACGGCGACCACCGCCGCGCTCGACATTCCTGCCGGTTTCCATATGTTAAAAAATCCGTTCATGATTCATCTCTTATCTGTTACTGATTGCCGGATGCAATCGATGCTTCCATGACCCGCAGTACCTTTATCAGGCATTCTTCCAGCGTGCCGTCCATCGTAATTCCGGATGCCTGTGGATGTCCTCCGCCGCCGAACTGGCCGGCGATGTCGTCCACACGGAACGGTTCACGGGCACGAAGGCTGAATTTGATCTTCCCGTCATGCGATTCCCGTGCCATCATGGCCATGTCCGTATGCTGGGTGTCCATGGCATAGTTGACAATTGTATCCGCATGTTCGCTGAGCGCGCCGCAGGCTTCAAAGTCCTTCTGTGTCAGGGTCATCACGGCAATCCGGTCATCTTCCCCGCAGAAGCGGAGGCTGTCCAGTGCCTTGCCCAGCAGCCGGATCTGTTCCCGGCTCTTCACCCGGAAGAGGATCCGGTTCAGCTTCGCCAGGGGCAGGTCGTGCTCCATCAGGTCGCTCATAATCCGGAATGCTTCCGCATTCGTAGATCCGAAGGCGAAATTGCCTGTGTCCGTGCTGATGCCGGTATAGAGGCAGATGGCGATATAGGTGGTCACCGGAACCTTCAGGATATCCATCAGCTCCCGGATCAGGATGCAGTTGGCCGGGGCTTTCCCGTCCACACTGTTTACATTCATATACTGCGGGTTCGTCGAATGATGGTCAATCTGCGCAGTCTGCCTGCTCTTTGCCTTCAGGCCGGCAGCAGAGCCCAGGCGTTTTTCATCGCTCACGTCCACCGCCAGCATCAGGTCAAAGGGCCCCTCGTCCCCCATCGGAACGCGGAACAGCTCCGCTCCGGGCAGGAAGGACAGCTGGTCCGGAATCTTTCCGTCGCAGAAAAGGGTCACATCCTTGCCCAGCGCTTCAAGAATCATGCGCATCGCCGTGGCGCTGCCCAGGGTGTCTCCGTCCGGATTCACATGACTGACCACCGCGATCGTCTGCGCTTCCCGGATGCACCGGGCAACCGCCTCAAGATTCCGATTCGTTGTTTCCATGGCCGTTCTCCTCTGTCCGTGCGGCGTCTGCCAGCACTTTGGCAATGTGCACGCCGTATTCAATGTTCTTGTCACTGATGAAGATCAATTCCGGACTGTAGCGGATAATCATCCGTTTTCCCAGGGAGCGGCGGATATACCCTTTCGCGCTTTTCAGCGCTTCCATCAATTCATCCCTCCGGTCATCCTCCAGCACGCTCACGTAAATCTTCGCGTACCGCAGGTCCCCCGTGACTTCCGCCCGGGTAATGGAGAACGTTCCGCTGATACGCGGATCGCCCAGTTCCTCCCGGATAATGGCGTCCACCTCGCGGCGGACCTCCTCCGAGATTCGGTCTATTCTCTGATAGCTGCTCATTTAGCGCGGAATCTCCTCCATGATGTAGCACTCGACGATATCGCCTTCCTTGATATCGTTGTGGCCTTCCAGACTCATACCGCATTCGTAGCCGGCCGCCATTTCCTTCACGTCGTCCTTCAGGTGGCGCAGGCTGCTCAGCTTGCCTTCATGCACAACCACATTGTCCCGCAACAGGCGCACGCTGGCGTTCCGCTGCACTTTGCCGTCGGTCACATAGCAGCCGGCTATGATGCCCGCGCCGGTGATCTTGAATACGTTGCGCACCTCGGCATGGCCCAGCAGCACTTCGCGGTATTCCGGCTCCAGCAGGCCCTTCATAGCCAGTTCCATATCCTCGATGGCCTTGTAGATGACCGTGTAGAGCCGCACATCCACCTTGGCCTTCTCGGCAGCTTCCCTGGCGGAAGCATCCGGCCGGATGTTGAAGCCGATAATAATGGCATTGAACGCGGAAGCCAGGTTCACGTCGTCCTTGGTGATGGCGCCCGCCGCACTGTGCAGCACACGGATCTTGACCTCGTCGCTGCTCAGTTTCTCCATGGCCTGCTTGACCGCTTCCACGGAGCCCTGTACGTCCGCCTTGATGATCAGGTTCAGCGTGGTCACCTTGCCCGCCTCGATGGAAGCAAACAGGTTTTCCATGCTCATCTTCGCCATGGTTGCCTCGCGGCTGGCTTTCAGCTTTTCCTTGCGCTCGTCCGCTACCTGGCGGCTCAGGTGATCGTCGCCCACGGCGATCATCTCGTCGCCGGCGCTGGGCACATCATCAAAGCCCATGATTTCCACAGGCATGGAGGGACCGGCGGATTCAACCCGCTCGCCCTTGTCGTTGATCAGTGCGCGCACCTTGCCCGCGGCCATGCCGGCGATGATGTTGTCGCCCACATGCAGCGTACCGTTCTGCAGCAGCACGGTGGCCAGCGGGCCCCGCGCCTTGTCCAGCTTCGCCTCGATGATAACGCCGCGGCCCAGCCGGTTCGGGTTCGCCTGCAGCTGCAACACGTCGGCCTGCAGCAGGATCATTTCCAGCAGATCGTCCACGCCGTCGCCCGTTTTGGCGGATACCGGCACGCAGATCGTCTCGCCGCCCCAGTCTTCGCAGACCAGGCCGTACTGGGTCAGGTCCTGCTTGACCTTTTCGGGATTGGCGTCCGGTTTGTCCATCTTATTGATTGCCACGATGATCGGAACTTCAGCCGCTTTGGCGTGGTTGATGGATTCAACCGTCTGAGGCATGACGGAGTCGTCCGCGGCAACCACCAGCACGGCGATATCCGTCGCCTGCGTACCTCTTGCGCGCATAGCGGTGAAAGCCTCGTGGCCGGGGGTATCGAGGAAGGTGATCTGGCGTCCGTCCACGTTCACCGTGTAGGCGCCGATATGCTGCGTGATGCCGCCGGCTTCGCCCGCGGTGACACGGCTCTTGCGGATATAGTCCAGCAGGCTCGTCTTGCCGTGGTCGACATGGCCCATAATGGTCACAACCGGCGGACGGGCTTCCAGGTTCTCTTCAGCATCGTCGAAGTCTTCCGCCACCAGGGCTGCTTCGGCGGTCTGCTCCTGCTTGCGTTCGAGGGTAATCTCGAAATCGGAGCACACCAGCTGTGCGGTATCGAAGTCAATTTCGCTGTTGATGGTCGCCATGTTGCCGAGCATGAACAGCTTCTTGATAATTTCACCGGCAGGTTTGCCGATCTTTTCCGTCAGGTCGCGGACCGTGATCGTGTCACCGGCCATGTATGCCGTCTCGATCTTGATCGGCGCCATCATCTGCTGCGCGCTGGGCTTCTTGGCCCGGGCGCGCTTGCCGCCGCGGATCACCTCATCGTCATAACCATTGAAGGTGTTCTTGCTGGCCTGCTTGCGGTTGCGGCTGACGTGTTCCGGATCATGCTGCCGGATATAGTTCTTCTTGTTCGGGTCGTAGTTGGATACCCGTTCCTTTTCCATTGGAACAGCCAGTTCCGGTGTACGGGAACGGGCAGCGGCACCGCCGCGCGGTCCGCCCTGAACTCCGCCGGCCGGACGGCCGTACTGTCCCTGCTGTCCGCCTGCCGGGCGTCCATACTGTCCCTGCTGTCCGCCTGCCGGGCGTCCGTAGGGTCCCTGCTGGCCGCCTGCCGGGCGTCCATACGGTCCCTGCTGCTGGCCGCCTGCGGGGCGTCCGTAAGGTCCCTGCTGTCCGCCTGCCGGGCGTCCGTAAGGCCCCTGCTGGCCGCCTGCCGGACGGCCGTATGGTCCCTGCTGGCCGCCCGCCGGACGGCCATACGGTCCCTGTCCCGCCGGGCGCTGTGTGCCGGGTGCCGGGCGGTCGCCGGGACGGCTGATGATCTGTCCGATCGCCGGCTTCTTGGGTGCTTCCGGCTTGGCAGGCGTATCTTCTTCCGGAGAGAATACCGTCTGAACGGGTACTTCTTCAGCGGGAGCCGGCTTCTTCTCCGGTTTTTCTTCCGGTTTCTCCTCTGCGGGAGCAGCTGCGGGTTCCGCTGTTTCTTCGGGAGCAGGTTCTTCCGCAGCGGCTTTCTTTTTCTTCGGTGCAGGCTTCTCTTCTTCCTCTTCCTGCATGGCCGCTTCCATCATCTGCTTCTCGTCATCGTCCAGCATGGTAAAGGCCTTGGTATGAGCGGACTGCGCCTTCAGCTGCTCCTGCTGCTTTTTGCGCATGGCTTCCTCATCCCTCTGCCGGCTGAATTCCATATCCATCCGACGCAGTGCGTCAAACAGGGCATCCGCGTCCTTACGGATTCCCGTTGCCCGCTCCAGAATACCGGAAGCTTCCTCTACCAGACCTTTGGTGGCATCTTTCAAGTTCACCTTTGCCATTCGACGTTTGTACCCCCTGCCATATCGGCATCATAATCTGACCTTGATGAATCTGCAGCCTGCGGATCACCGGTCGCTGATCACTGAAATAATCTGTTCCGAAAAGGGTCCTTCCTTTACAGCCATCGCCGCGCCCGGTTTCCCGGTTGCGTCTCCCAGCAGTCCTTCCGGAAGGAGGACCATCCGCGTGCCGTTCCGGCCGCACAGGTCTTCATACCGTTTCCGGGAATTGGCGCTGATCCCGCCGTCTGCCAGCAGGATCCCGCATTGGCCCTTCTCGATGGCCCGCCGGCATCCGTCCTCGCCGAATGCCGCCTGGCCGGCCCGCACGCACAGCCCCATGAGCCCTTTCAGCCGCCGTTCATCCATTTGCGGCCTCCTGTGCCGCTTCCATGGCGGCTGTCAGCGCTTCCGCCGTCTCCGGCGGCAGTGTGACATCCAGCTGGCGTTCCAGCTGCTTCTGCTTGATGGCCCGTTTCAGGCAGTCCGCGCTCCGGCAGACATAGGCGCCTCTTCCGGGCTTCTTTCCCACCGGGTCCAGGGAGACTTCCCCTTCCGGGCTTCTCACCACCCGGATCAGTTCTTTCTTCTCCTTCATTTCCCGGCATCCGACGCACATGCGCATCGGAATCTTCCTTGGTTTCATCTGCACCTCTGATTATTTGTCACTGAATTACATGGTGTCGTCGTCGCCGTCGAGCGTCTCGTCGAAGTCCATGGTGAAGCTTTCGTATACCGGCGCTTCCACCTGTACGTATTCGGTCGTGTCTCCGTTCTCGTCTACCATGTCGCTCATTTCCGCGGCCTGGCTCTGGCTCTTGATATCGATCTTCCATCCGGTCAGTTTCGCGGCCAGGCGGGCGTTCTGCCCTTCCTTACCGATCGCCAGGCTCAGCTGGTTGTCCGGAACGATCACGCGGAAGGCTTTCTCGTCCCGGGCCTGGTATACACTCAGCACGTGTGCGGGATTCAGCGCGTTGGCAACGAATTCCGCAGGATTGCTGCTCCACTTGATGATGTCGATCTTCTCACCCTTCAGTTCAGCCACCACGCGGTCCACGCGGCCGCCCCGCTGTCCGACGCAGGCGCCGACCGGGTCAATCAGCATGTCCGCGCTGTGCACCGCGATCTTCGTGCGGCTGCCGGCTTCACGGGCAATGTTCTTGATCGTCACGATACCGCCGGCGATTTCCGGCACTTCCATCTCGAACAGGCGCTTGACCAGGTTCGGATGGATCCGGCTCACGTACACCTGTGGGGTATACCCGGCGCGCTGGCTTTCCTTGTGCACTTCAAGAATATATACTTTGATGTGGTCGTCGTCATGCAGCACTTCGCCGGGAATCATCTCGTCCCGCTCCAGCACACCTTCCGTCCGGCCCAGGTCCACATATACGGCCTTGGGCTCGATCCGCTCGACAATACCGGTCAGGATTTCGCTTTCCTTCTCCACGTATTCGTCGTAGATCTTGCCGCGCTCCGCTTCGCGGATATGCTGGATAATCACCTGCTTCGCCGTCTGCGCGGCCACCCGCAGGAATCCGGTCGGCGTTACGTCGACTTCAGCGATATCACCCATCTGGTAGGTGGAATTGATCTTCTGCGCATCCTTCAGGGAAATCTGGTTCGTGGGATCCTCGATCTCCTCGTCCTCCAGGATCAGTTTCCGGGCATATACGGAAATCGCGCCGGTGTTCCGGTTCACGGAAACGTCCAGGTTATTCGGCGCCGTTTCTCCCTTCGGCAGGTTCTTTTTATACGCAGCCTTCAGTGCTTCCTCAATCGTGTTGAAAAGCGTTTCTTCGCTGATTTCCTTTTCCTTCGCCAGCATCCGGATCGCATCAATAACTTCAGACTTCATCTTTGTTTTCCCCGCTTTCTGTGTTCTTGCTTTCAGTCGGCTCGGAGAGATCCACCTCTTCGATGCCTTCCATGTCCACTACCGGTTTCACCAGGGCCGCCGCTTTCCGCGGAATGTGTTTCACGCCCTCCGGTGTCTCCAGCAGAATGTTCCCGTCTTCCAGGCCGGCCAGGATGCCGGTCCACAGCTTCGCCCCGTCCATCGGTTTGAACAGCTTGACCTCGATTTCGCTTCCCAGGTTCCGTTCGAAATCCCGGTCCTTCTTCAGCGGCCGGTCAATTCCCGGCGAGGAGACTTCCATGAAGTCGTAGTCCACCTTGTCCGCCAGGCTGCGAACCGCCTTGTGGTAGGCCTCGCAGTCGTCCAGGGAGATCCCTTCGGGCTTGTCGATGTAGAACCGCAGGTATTTGCCGGTCGGTTCTTTCTCCACCCCGGCATCCACCAGTTCAAAACCCATTTCCTCTGCGATCTTTGCGCACCGCGCCTCAATCGCCGCTGTTTCCGCTTTCGCCATGCTGTTTCAACGCTTTCCGGGCAATCAAAAAGAGCGGAACAAAAGCCCTTCCTCAGCCGGTATTTTCAGCGGGAAAAATACCCCCGCAGGACCGGCCTTCAGGCTTTTTCCACTCTCTACCGATAAACCCTTCTTTCAAGGCATTCAGCCGATTAATCGCATGGAAAACCATGCGACGGAAAGTATAACACACTTTCCGTCGCATGACAATCCTTTTTTATCAACGTTTTTACAGTTTTTCGAACACCGGAATCTCCTCGATCGGCGCCTGGACGGAAACCGTCTTTCCGCCTTCCAGGATCTCCCCGTTGTTTATGTTTTTCCAACGGCCTTCCGGCAGGTAAACGTCCCGCTCAAACCGGTTCAGTTCCATCACCGGGGCCACCAGGTATTTCCCGCCGAACATGTACTGGTCCTGCAGGTCCCAGCACTTCGCGTCCTCCGGGAATTCGTAGAACATGGTCCGGATCAGCGGACTGCCGTTTTCCGAAGCCTCCCGGTAGAGATCCCGGATATAGTCGTGCATCGAGATCCGGATGTCATAGTACTTCCGCATGATCGCGTAGTTCTCTTCGCCGTAGCTCCACAGCTCGTTCGGCTGGCCGGTGTGCAGGTATCCGCCGCCCCAGTCCCGCGTATCCAGCGGCGGGATATTGTAAGGGCCCCGGTCGCCGTGCATCCGCAGCACCGCGGAATACACTGCGAACTGGTACCAGCGGATCAGCAGCTGCCGGAAATCCGGATCGTTGACGTCATCCGTCATGAATCCGCCGATATCCGTCGTCCACCACGGAATGCCAGCCAGGCCCATGTTCAGGCCGGCCTGCAGCTGCTCCCGCAGCGCCTGGAAAGTGCTCGGCACGTCGCCGGACCAGATCACGTTGCCGTATTTCTGGCTTCCGGCCCAGCCGCACCGCAGCAGGTTCACCGGCGTTTCCTTCTTCTCGTCCTTCATCGGCTCAAAGAAGGCCCGGGAGAACATCTGCGGATACATGTTGCTGCAGCTCAGCGCCGGTCCGGCGCAGTAGCGGTAATTCTCGAAATCATAAACGCCGTAGTCCGGCTCGCTGTTATCCAGCCAGAATCCGTCGATTCCGTAGTCGTAGTAGTTCTTCCGGCATACCTTCCAGATGTATTTCCGGGTTTCCGGGTTGAAAGGATCGATCTCCACGCAGTCGCCCTGGTAATCGTAGGTCTGGGCGGCGCCGCGCTCCGTGCGGATCAGCAGTCCCTGCTCCATCATCGGGGCAAAATTCTCGCTCTTCCGGTCCACGCTCGGCCATACGGACACGATCACCCGGATGCCCATGGCATGCAGCTCGTCCACCATCGCCTTCGGATCCGGCCAGTAGGTCTTGTCAAACTTCCAGTCGCCCTGCAGCGTCCAGTGGAAGAAGTCGATCACGATCTGGTCGATTTTGATGCCTTCCTTCTGGTACTGCCGCGCCACTGTCAGCACTTCATCCTGCGTCCGGTAACGCAGTTTGCACTGCCACAGGCCCATCAGGTTTTCCGGAAACATCGGCGCCCGGCCCGTCGCATCCGTATAGTTCTTCAGGATCTGCTTCGGTCCGTCCGCCGCGGTGATCCAGTAGTCCATCTGTTTTGTGCTCCGGGCAGTCCATTCCGTGTAATTGTTTGCGAAGGCAACCTGTCCGATTGCCGGGTTATTCCACAAAAGGCCGTATCCCATGCTGCTCACCATGAACGGCACGGAAATCTGGCTGTTCCGCTGTGCCAGCTCCAGCAGGTTCCCCTTCAGATTCAGCCACGGCTGCTGGTACTGCCCCATGCCGTAGATCTTCTCCCCGTCGTTCGCGTCGAACTTCACCGTCAGCGTGTATTCGCTGCCGCCGATGTTCCCTTTCCATTCCCGGTTCACGATCTTCAGACAGCGGCTGCCTTCGGACAGCGTTCCGCCGTAGCTCCGGTAGTATTCCCGCAGAATCAGCTTCCCGTCCCGGTAAAAGCTGATAACGCCGGCGAAATTCACGGTCGCGCGGATCCGTCCGTTCTCAATTTCGGCGCACGGAACCTGTCCGAAGGTTCCGTCCCCGTTCGGATTGCTCTCTGTGCCGATGGTGATATTGCATGCGGTCTCTTCCGGCGTTTCCGTCAGGGCCCAGTCGTTCCCGGTCCATCCGTCGTACATCACGGCCCGTACCCGCAGGCTGTCTTTGCCCCAGCCTTCAATCCGGAGCGTTTCCCCGCCGCGTTTCGCGATCAAAGCGTTCTTCTCTGCTGTAAACTTCATACACAAAATTCTCCCGTTTATTCAGTTTTATTTTTTTCTGACCACTGATCACTTGCGAATATATCCAAATCTCTGATTTGGGTAACACGTCCCATGCTATGGCTGTCAAAATCACTTTGCGACTTTGGTAACAGCGATCGCAAGTCACTTGCGGACGTGTCCAAATCTCTGATTTGGGTAACACGTCCCATGCTACAGCTGTCAAAGTCGCTTTGCGACTTTGGTAACAGCGATCGCAAGTCACTAGTCACTAATCCTCTCCAGCACCATAGCCGTGCGGCACGGACTGTATACGTTGAATCCGAGTCCCCGGCCTTCGATATATTCCGTGTAGTACGTCACATTGTGATCGATCAGCATCGGCCCGCCGAAACGCTCTTCATCCGTACTCAGGATCACCTTGTATTTTCCTTCACCGGTCGTGTGGGCATGCAGGAAGAACTGCGGCTCGCTGTAACTGTTGTGGAAGTTGAACACAAACAGCAGGTTCCCCCGGCTGAAGGTGATGATCTTCCGGTCCGGATCGATCCACAGGCTCACCGCGTACGGATCGTCCAGTAGCCTCCGTTCCTTCGCCAGCGTAATCATCGCCTGGTCAAAGTCGTTCAGCCACTCGTATTTCAGTTCCTTGTTGTCCACCAGCTTCCACTGACGCCGGCAGTACTTGTAGCTCCATCCGTTTCCTTCCCGCGGGAAATCGATCCATTCCGGATGTCCGAATTCATTGCCCATGAAGTTCAGGTATCCGTTTCCGCCCAGGCTCATCGTATAGAGCCGGATGATCTTGTGCAGTTCAATGGCCCGGTCCATTGTGATGGAATGATAATCCTTCATCATGCCGGTATACATTTCCGCGTCTGCCATCCGGAAGAGGATCGTCTTGTCGCCCACCAGCGCCTGGTCATGGCTTTCGCAGTAGCCGATCACCTTTTCCTGGGGCCGCCGGGTGGTCATTTCATGCCACAGGGCGTTCATATTCCAGTCCTCGTCCCGCGTATCCTTCAGCAGCTTGATCCAGTAGTCCGGTTCGCCCATTGCCAGCCGGTAGTCGAATCCGATACCGCCCTGGCAGATCGGCAGGCACATGCCGGGCATACCGCTCATATCCTCCGCGATGGTGATCGCGTTGGGGTTCACTTCGTGAATCAGCTCGTTCGCCAGCTGCAGGTAGTTCAGCGCTTCCAGGTCCGTGTTCATATTGAAGTACATGTCGTAGTTCGTAAACGCGCTGCCAAGACCGTGATCGTGGTAGATCATGCTGGTCACGCCGTCGAACCGGAATCCGTCGAAGTGGTATTCTTCCTGCCAGAACTTCAGGTTGCTCAGCAGGAAATGCAGGACCTCCGGCCGCGCATAGTTGAACAGCCGTGTACCCCAGGCCGGATGCCATCCCCGGTCGCCCGGCAGGAAGTACTGGTCGTCCGTCCCGTCCTGCATCTGCAGGCCTTCGCCCACGTTCGGGCAGGCATGGCTGTGCACCACGTCCAGCAGCACCCGGATGCCCATGCTGTGGGCCTTGTTCACCAGGTATTTCAATCCGTCCGGCGCGCCGTACCAGTGGGCTGCAGCGAAGAAGTTCGTCACCTGGTATCCGAAGGATCCGTAATACGGATGCTCCTGGATGGCCATCAGCTGCACCGTATTGTAGCCCAGCTTCGCGATCCGGGGCAGAATCCGCTCTGCGAATTCCATATAGGTGCCGATGCCTTCCTTGTCCTGGGCCATGCCGATGTGCGCCTCATAGATCAGCGGCGCGGCCGGGGTCTTGGTCTGGAATTCCTCATCCGTCCATTCGAAGGGCTTCTCGGGCGCCCAGATCTGTGTACACAGGCGCATGGTCTTCTCGTCCATGCTCACCTTCGTGCTGTAGGCCGGCAGCCGTTCAAACCAGTCTTCGCCCTTCCGCACCCACAGTTTCACATACTGCCCGTGCTTCAGTGCGTTCTTTCCCTTCAGGCTGATTTCCCATACGCCGTTTTCGCCCCGGTCCAGCGGATGACTGTCCCGGCTCCATTTGTTGAAGTCGCCCATCAGCCGCACTTCGTCCGCTCCGGGCATCCACTCACGGAACACCCATCCGTCCGCCGTCCGGTGGAAACCAAAGTACAGTGCGCCGTTGGCGAATTCCGTCAGCGTATCGGCCCCTCCGGCAATCTGCCACCGTTTCTCCTTGAAACGGTTCATCCGCAGCTCAATATCCCCCGCATGGGGTGCCAGCCACGGGTCAATGGAAGTAATCTCGTACGGGGCTTCCAGTCTGCCGATATCCATGTCAGTTCCTCCCGTTCAGTTTGTTTCCCGTCGCGTCGAACTGCTGAATTGCCCTCAGCCGTCCGGTTTCGTCGTATTCATAGATCTCTTCGAAAACACCGTTGACGTTGTTGTTGACCGGCTGTCCGCTGATGTCCAGGTACTTCCTGCTGGTCAGCTGTCCCTCCGCGTTCCGGGTCTCCTGGATCGCGGAATATCCCTGCCTGCAGGTCGTCTTGTTCCCGTTGGCGTCCCGGTACTGCGTCATGGTGAGGTTCCCGTTCTTGTCGTAGGTATAGGACACAGTGATGTAGCCTCCGGAAGCGGCAACCGGTTCGCCTGCGTCGTTCAGGAAGGTCTCCTCCGTAACCTTTTCGCCCTTCATGATCCGCCGCACGCTGACCGCTTCCCCGTCAAAGGGAACCTTGTTCCCTGCGGTGTCGAAACGTGTCACGGTCACCACGCCGTCCTTGCCGTATCTGTAGGTTTCCGCGGCATATCCGGCCGGCTGGACTGCCTTGCCTTCCGTGTCGAAGTATTCTGCTTTCGTGAGGCGCCCTTTGTTGTCCCGCTCCATTTTGCATACAGACCATCCGTCCGGGCCGGTGGCCGGCGTTCCGTCCGCATGCTCGTACCAGGATTTGATGGGTGCGCTGGTCTTCTTTGCCAGCTGTATTTCAAAGGATGCGTATCCTGCCGGAATGTCCACCGGGTCGCCCTTCGGGTCCTTGTAAACCCGGCCGATGAACACATTGCCGCGGTGTTTCGTTTCCATCTGGGCGTATCCCAGCGAAGGCACCATCACCGGCGTCTTTCCGTCCGCGCCGCAGTAGATCACTTCGCGCTCTTCCTTGGATGTAAAGTGCTTGTACAGCACTTTCGCGTAGCCCAGGGTGTTGACGGTCAGTTCCCCGTTTTTGCTGATATAGGATACAGCGCTGATATTGTTCCGGCCGTCTTTCGTGACGATCCGTCCGTAATAACCGCCGCCTGTCTGGTACGGTTCTCCGTCAGCATCGTAGTACGTCTCCGTCGTGTCCGATCCTTTGTATGTATAGCGAATCACGGCATACCCTTCCGGCCCTGCCGTAACCGTCCCGTTTTCATTTTTCCATGTGATTTCCGTTACCTTGCCCCGGGCCTCGGTTTTTTCAGCCGTCACTTCAGCCAGGCTTCCGGCAAACGGAGCGAGCAGCAGTAGTGCTGCCATCGCCAGTGCTGTCCAGCGTTGAATCCTGTTCAAGCGTCTCACCTGCTTTTTCCCTTTTCATAGAATTATATCAAAACCGCCCCGCAAAAACAACAGGAATCCTGTCCCTTCACGGAGCGGTTTGTCTGCCGGATCATTCCCCCAGCAGCCGGTTCAGCTGGGTCGAAGCAATCAGCGCATTCAGGTCGTTGTAGCCGCTTGGCGGCCGCACATCAATGCACCAGTTTCCGATAATTTTCAATTCGTAAGGATCTTCCTCTGCCAGCCGGCTCATTTCGGCGGCGGCCCAGAACAGCACCGTCGCCCACCGGATATGGTAGACGGAGGTCACCACGGTCATCGTCCGGATTCCCTTTTCCCGGAGAATCGCAAACGTGTTCGTCACGTTCTGGTTTGTTGCCCTCGATACCTCATCGGTATAAATCCGTGATGCCGGGATGCCGCATTCTTCTGTCAGGTAATCCCGCATCAGCCCGGCTTCGGTATGTCGGTAGGGGTTGCGTTCCCCGCTCCTTCCGCCTGTGCAGACAATAACCGTTCCCGGGTAGGCGTTGGCAATCCGTGCCGCCGCTTTGCAGCGGAGCTTCAGTTCCTCCTCCATCTCCCCGTTGTTCAGGCACAGTCCCATCACAACAAAGGCGTGTTTTGACGGTTCTTCGATTTCAAGCGAGGAGGGATCATCTTCCAGGTAGTCGTAAATCGGATACTCTTCATCCAGGAAAACTTCCTGCCAATGACGCGCCACCGCTGTCAGCAGCGGATCGTAATCCAGCGCCTTCAGGTCCTTTTCGATCATTGCCTCCGCTTCCTCTTCGGACACAAAGAAAGCCCGGTACAGGTCGCCAACCAGCCTGTCCCGCTTTCCTTTCTTTGCATCCGCCAGTGCCGTCCCCGCCAGGAGGATCAGCGCCAGCAGTGCAGCAATGAATCGTTTCATCCTTTTCCCTTTCATCCCTGTATAACGGCAGCAGCCGGCAACCCGGAATCTTCTTTATTCTTCCACGGGTGGCAGCATCTGTGCCTCTTCCATGTTTTTTGCGGCTGTAACCTCAATCTCTTCGCCGTTCCGCACAACCTGCAGAGTCACGGTTTTTCCGTCATATATATTGCACAGTGCCCGGTTAAGCACGAAGGGATCGTTCTCCCACAGCAGATTGTCCGCGCCGTAAATCACGTCTCCGGTCTGCAGGCCCCACCTGGCTGCATTCCCGTTCGGGTCCAGCACAGCCAGGAACACCCCCGGTCTTTTGCTCCGGCAGAATGTTTTCACAACATATTTATACAGGTTGCAGGTAGTGGCGCCCAGTGTGATTCGCATGCTTTTGTCCGTGGTATCTTCATCCGGCTGCGCGTATATTTCTTTCACTTCCGGAAGTTCCATTTCCCCGGTCTTTGTGGAGTACCAGTACAGCTGACTGTCCGGAACGTAGACCTTCTCGCCGGTCAGATACCGGTAATAACAGATTGCAACCCTTACTTCCTTGATCAGGTCGTTAGCCCGGAAAAGATCGTTCTGTCCGTATACGATCCCGTCTTTTCCCGGCAGGATGTTGATCATCGTCGTATACTGATGGTTCTGGATCGTTCCGTCACTATTGGAAATCAGGTAATGTGTATCCCCAAACTGGTCGCGGTAATCCACCAGGAACCCGATTTCACCGATTTCTTCGGAAGAACGGTTCACCATCTCAAACTTATAAGCCAGCACCCGGGCGCCGTCCAGTATCTCCAGGTTTGTAATCCGCAGACGTTCAGGATTGGTAAGCGCTTCGTTGGAAATGTGAATTGCGATTTCCGCAAAATCCGCATTGTTTTTCCGGTTTGTGATTTTCAGTGTCGCTTCCCCGGCTGCTGTGGGTTTCACATTAAATACTGCCTTGTCGCCGGCGATGGTATACTCGTATTCAATTTTATCCGCAGTGGATTCGATTGCATATGCTGCATCAAAATCATCGTTTTCAAAGAAAACGGGAATCTCAAAACTGCCTGGTGTGGAAACCGTATATTCCTCCCGTTCCGTATAAACAGACGGAACACTGATATCCCAGGAAACAGATTTGTTCGAGCCGTCCGTGGTTTTTGCGGTAATACGCGTTTTGCCGTTCTGGATTGCCCAGACGCGTCCGGATCCGTCTGCTTTCGCAATCTCCTCGTCCTGGCTGGTCCATTCCAGCACAGGATTGCTTGCGTCTTCCGGCAGAACCGTCACCTGCAAGTCTTTGGCTTCTCCGGGAATGATGCGGATTGTTTTTTCTTCCTGCTGCAGGCCTGTCACCATACTGATGACCGTCACCCTGCATTCAGCTGTCGCAGCGTTCCCGTCCGCTGTCGTTACAGTATACCGAATGATCGCCTCACCGGCTCCAATGCCCTTGATCGTCCCGTTTTGTTCAACGGTCACAACATCTTCATTGCTGCTGGCCCATTCAGTTGTCTGCCCCTTTTTCCGGAATTCCTTTTCAGCCTGAATCTGCAGCCGCTGCCGTTCACCTTTCTGAATGGTATATTCAGCGGTTGCAAACCGGACAGGTGCGTTTTCTTCCAGGGCTTCTTCTGCTGTGGAAAATGTGAAGAACATGCACAGCGCCAACGCTATAAGCGTAATAATCCAACGTCTTTTTTCCATGAAACATGCCTCTTTCTTGATTGGGGTAACGAAATAAACCATGCTCCGATATATTACATTATCATTCTATTTTGAACTGCGCAACAGGAAACGAAACCCATTTCCTCGCGGGTATCAGGGTTGGCAATCTGGAATATTTCTGTTCCCCGGCTTTCAAAAAGGGGAGAGCCTGTTCGGCTCTCCCCTTCTGTTGCCTTTGGGTTTCAATCA
>JAFSOC010000037.1 GCA_017447185.1 Clostridia bacterium
ATGGCCGGGGCAGTCCACGTGAGCGTAGTGACGCTTCGCGGTTTCGTACTCAACGTGAGCCGTGTTGATGGTGATTCCACGGGCCTTTTCTTCGGGAGCCTTGTCGATTTCGTCGTAACGCATGGCCTGCGCTTCGCCCTTCAGAGCCAGGGTCATGGTGATGGCTGAGGTCAGGGAGGTCTTGCCAAGGTCAACGTGGCCGATGGTGCCGATGTTTACATGGGGTTTAGTCCGCTCGTAATGTCCTTTTGCCATTGGGGTTTTCCTCCTTGTTATCTCGCTCAAAAGCGAATGCTTATTTGCTTCCGAGTCACTGATGCGGTCTGGAGCAGGTGATGGGAATCGAACCCACGTGACCAGCTTGGGAAGCTGGAGCTCTGCCATTGAGCTACACCTGCATGTTCCGCATCAAGCCTTGAAGACTCGCGAACAAAATTCATTTTATCCGTTTTCCTTTTGTATGTCAATAGTTTTGGGGAAACTGGCCGGCCTCTGAAGCTTTGAGCGATAAGCCTGGCGGAACTGTCCGGGGGTGGTATTCCGGAGCTTCCGGAAATCCCGCACAAGGTGGCTGCAGTCAGCGTATCCGGTGTGCTGGCTGATGTAGTTCAGATCGCAGTCCGTGAACTGCAGATAGTGTTCCACGCGGAAGAGGCGGACCCTCTCGATATACTCCTTGCAGCTGATGCCGTAGATCTGGTGAAACTTCCGGGCAAACCAGGGATAGCTCAGGCCGCAGTACTGGGCCAGATCCTCGACCTTCAGGGGCTCCTGAATGTTCCTGGCAATATAGGAGGGAAGAGTGTAAATCGGCTCAATGCGGGAGGCGTAGTTCTGGGGGACGAAACCGGCATCGATCCAGCGGCGGATGATACCGGTGAAGACCAGGTAGAGCAGGGAGCGGATCCGAAGGTCATAGCCGTAGGCCCGGTTGCGGTATTCCTGGACACACTGGTCGATCATATTGTCCACATGAGTCTCATGCAGTTCCTTCGCAGTGAAATGCATGGGAAGCCCGCGATGTTCCGCTTCCAGGAACATTCCCCGCAGGTCCGGTGTATAGGAGGGAAGGTCCCCGAACAGTTCCATGTCCAGGCGGATCACCTCATAGGAGGCGGGCTGGCCTGGCTGGCCGTAATCCAGGGAATGGGATGTCAGCGGATTGAAAAAGATTGCGTCTCCGGAGGAGAGGATATGGACCGTATCTTCCCGCTGTACTTTCAGGGATCCGCTGTGGACCCGGACGATCTCGCCGTAATAGTGCCAGTGCGGAGGAACGGGGAAGCCGGCGCGTTCTGTTGTATACAGCGCGCACTCCACAGATGAGAACAGCAGGGCATCCTGAAATCCGCTGTTTTGCATAAAGCAGCCTCCTGTCAGTCAATCAGCATGGCATCGCCGAAGGAGAAGAAACGGTACCTTTCTTCCACGGCGATCCCGTATACGCGCAGCGCTTCCTCCCGACCGGTCAGCGCGCTGACCAGCATCAGGAGTGTGCTCTGGGGCAGGTGGAAATTGGTGATCAGGGCATCCACTGCCTTGATCTTGACACCAGGGTAGATAAAGATGGCGGTATCCCCGGCGCCGGAGAGCACCGTTCCGTCCGGTGAAGAGAAGGTTTCCAGCGTGCGGACGGAGGTGGTCCCGACGCAGACGATCCGTCCGCCAGCGGCCCGGATTCCGTTCAGGGTCCGTGCCGCTTCCTCCGTGACCTGGCAGAATTCGCTGTGCATGACATGCTTCTCCGCATCCTCCACTTTCACGGGGCGGAAAGTGCCGAGTCCCACGTGCAGCAACACCGGCACAACGGTGATCCCCTTCTGCCGGATGCGCTCCAGCAGCTCCGGGGTGAAGTGAAGCCCGGCGGTCGGTGCGGCGGCGGACCCGTCCTGCTTCGCGTAAACCGTCTGGTAGCGGGTACGGTCCTGCAGCTTTTCATGAATATAGGGAGGCAGGGGCATTTCCCCCAGCCGGTCCAGGATCTCCTCAAAGACGCCGTTATAGATAAACCGGACGATGCGCCCACCGATCTCCTCCACATTGCCGAGGATCTCACAGGTCAGCAGCCCGTCCCCGAAGGAACAGCGGGTGCCCGGTTTCAGCCGCCGGCCGGGGCGCACCAGCGCTTCCCAGTCGGTCGTGTTTTCCCGGCGCAGCAGGAGCACTTCCACCGGAACGCCGGTATCCTCCTTAATACCCAGCAGGCGCGCAGGAATCACCCGGGTCTCGTTAATGACCAGCGCGTCCCCGGGATTCAGGTAATCAATGATGTCATAGAAATGTTTGTGTTCAATGGAATGATCCTTCCGGTGATACACGAGCAGGCGGCTGTGATCCCGCGGTTCCACAGGGGTCTGCGCGATCAGCTCTTCCGGCAGGTTATAGTCAAAATCAGCGGTTTTCATGCGGTGTCAGATCTCCATCCTGATTTGCGCTTCCGCGGCAGCGGGCATGTTCTTTTTCATATGGGCCCAGGCGGCAGGGGTGCAGATCCGGCCGCGGGGCGTCCGCATCAGGAAACCCAGCTGCATCAGGTAGGGTTCATATACGTCCTCGATGGTGACCGCGTCCTCCCCGGTGGTGGCGGCCAGGGTATCCAGGCCGACGGGACCGCCGCCGAATTTATCCATCATGCAGCCCAGCACATTCCGGTCCACCTTGTCCAATCCCAGTTCATCCACATCCAGCATGTTCAGCGCTTCACGGGCGACATCACGGCTGATGTGGCCGCCGGCCCGCACTTCCGCGTAGTCGCGGACACGCTTGAGCATGCGGTTGGCGATCCGGGGTGTGCCCCGGCTGCGGCGCGCGATCTCCAGCAGGCCGTCCTCATCCGCGTCCACATTCAGAATGCCGGCGCTGCGGCGTACGATCTGCGCCAGTTCCTCCGGCGTGTACATCTCCAGCCGGAAAAGCATGCCAAACCGGTCCCGCAGGGGAGCGGACAGTTGGCCGGCGCGGGTGGTGGCCCCGACGAGGGTAAACTTCGGCAGGTCCACCCGGATGCTCCGGGCGGTGGGCCCTTTGCCGATCATAATATCAATGGCGTAATCCTCCATGGCGGGATAGAGCACTTCCTCCACCTGGCGGGAAAGGCGGTGGATTTCGTCGATAAAAAGCACGTCTCCCGCGTTCAGGTTGCTCAGGATGGAAGCCAGGTCCCCGGGTCGCTCGATGGCGGGACCGCTGGTGACGCGGATATTCTGCCCCATTTCGGCGGCGACGATGCAGGCCAGGGTGGTTTTGCCCAAGCCGGGAGGACCGTACAGCAGCATATGATCCAGCGCGTCGTGCCGGGAAAGCGCCGCTTCAATATAGATTCCGAGGCTGTCCTTCACGGCTTTCTGCCCGACGTAGTCCCGCAGGGTGCGGGGACGGAGCGTCTGCTCCACAGCGCTGTCTTCCGCCAGGAAGGAACTGTTCATCAATCTGTCGTCCATCGTTGGCTCCTTTTACATTCCCGCCATGGCGCGCAGGGCGAGGCGGATCAGATCTTCCGGCGTGTCTGCCTGGTCGCGGATCTGGCTGATCGCGTTACGGGCTTCCGTGGAGGAATAACCCAGGGCGATGAGCGCTTCCACCGCTTCGGAAGCGGAATCGGCATTTGTGAATACGGCGGAAGCGGCCGCCGGCATATTCGCGGCGGAGGCGGAGACATCCGCCTGGGAAATCTTGTCCTTCAACTCAAGGGCGATGCGCTGTGCCGTCTTTTTCCCGATACCGGGGGCCCGGGAAAGCGCGTTGACATCCCCCAGGAGGATGGCCAGGTTCAGATCCCGCAGGGGCATGGAGCCCAGGAGACCCAGCGCGGTTTTCGGCCCGATGCCGCTGACGGAAGTCAGCTGCAGGAAAAGTTCCTTTTCCTCCCGGGTGGCGAAGCCGAAAAGCTCCATCGCATCTTCCCGCACGGAGAGAAAGGTATGGCAGCGCATCTTCTCCCCCAGGGCAGGCGCGGCCTGCAGCGTGTTGTTGGAACAGTTCAGCAGGTAGCCGACACCGCCGGCCAGGAGGGTGAGCGATCCGTTCAGTTTTTCACAGACTTCGCCTTCAATGAATGCGTACATGCGGATCCTCCTCTTATTTCATCAGGAACTGGTGCTTTGCCACGCCGGCCTGGCAGTGGGTGATGGCGCAGGCAATAGCGTCCGCCGCGTCATCCGGGCGGGGAATCTCGTCCAGTTTCAGCAGGAGTTTGACCATCTGCTGGATCTGTTTCTTATCGGCTTTGCCGTATCCCGTAATGGCCTGTTTAATCTGCATGGGGGTGTATTCGTACAGGTTTTCGGTATATTCCGCGGCGGCGATGATCGCCGCGCCGCGGGCGGCGCCGACCATCAGCGCGGTGGTCACGTTCCGGGCGAAGAAAAGCTCTTCAAAAGCTACGTCGTCCGGCTTGTAGATGGAAAGCAGGTCCCGTACGCCGAGCTGCAGCGTCCGCAGCCGGTTCTGCATGGGGACGCCGGCCTTGGTCTCAATGCAGCCGTAGGCAACCAGCTGCATCCGGCTGCCCTCTGACTCAACGACCCCCCAGCCCATCAGGGCGTATCCCGGGTCGATCCCCAGAACGATCAAAAAACCGCCTCTTTTCCATCTCCGTTACGGTTATGGTAAACGTTCATATAGAGAATGTCAAGGCGAACAAAAGCCGAAAAAATGCAGGATTCCGGGCGCCCGGGAACCCGTCTCCCACTTGCGAAAACGGGGGTTTCGTGTACAATGTACAATAAGGAAGTATGGGATCTGATCGCCCATAAGCGACAGAGCGGAAAGGAAGCAGGACACATGAAGCTGACAAACGCGGGACTGCAGCAGGCTGAAGCATGGAAAGTACACGGCGTAAAGCTGCCCGGATATGACCGGGAGGCCATGATCCGTGCGACAAAGGACGCGCCGGTATGGGTGCATTTCGGAGCGGGAAACATCTTCCGCGGATTTATCGCCGGACTGCAGCAGCGGCTGCTGGACGCCGGATTGGCGGACCGCGGGATTATTGCTGCGGAGACGTTTGATTACGAGATTATTGACCGGATTTATAAGCCCTATGATTCCCTGACCCTGATGGTATCCCTGAAGCCGGACGGCGGCACGGACCGCGAAGTGATCGCGTCCCTGGCCGGCGGGCTGAAGGCTTCTTCCGCGGAGGAGGAAGACTGGGGCGAGCTGAAGCGGATCTTCGAAGCTCCCTCCCTGCAGATGGTTTCCTTCACGATCACGGAAAAAGGATACGTCCTGCGGGATCTGAAGGGTGAATACTTCCCGGTGGTCGGGGCGGATATTGCGGACGGTCCGGAAAAAGCCCGGCATGCCATGTCCATCGTGACGGCCCTGATGCGGCACCGCTATGTTTCCTGCGCTGCCCCCATCGCCCTGGTCAGCATGGACAACTGCAGCCACAACGGCGAAAAGCTCCGCAGCTCCGTGCTGGAGATCGCCGGCGAATGGGTGAAGGCCGGATACGCGGATCAGGCGTTTGCGGATTGGCTTGCGGACGAAACAAAGGTATCCTTCCCCTGGTCCATGATTGACAAGATTACCCCCCGTCCCGCCCCGTCCATTACCCGGATGCTGGCAGACGAGGGATTTGAGGATATGGCGCCGGTGGAGACGGCGAGGCATACGTTCATCGCGCCGTTTGTCAACGCGGAGATTCCCCAGTACCTGGTGGTGGAAGACCGGTTCCCCAACGGGCGTCCCGCCCTGGAAAAGGCCGGGGTTTATATGACAGACCGGGAAACCGTGAACAAGACGGAGCGCATGAAGGTGACCACCTGCCTGAATCCGCTGCATACCGCCCTGGCGGTGTACGGCTGCCTGCTGGGCTATACGCTGATTGCCGACGAGATGAAGGACGCGGACCTGAAACGCCTGGTGGAGCGGATCGGCTATACGGAGGGACTCCCGGTGGTGACGGATCCCGGGATCCTGAGCCCGGAAGCTTTCCTGAAGGAAGTGCTGGAGAAGCGGCTGCCGAATCCCTATATGCCGGATACGCCCCAGCGGATTGCCTGCGACACGAGCCAGAAGGTGCCGATCCGTTTCGGCGAGACCATCAAAAGCCGGATGAAGAACGGCACTGCGGATCAGCTGGAAGGGATTCCACTGGCGATCGCTGCGTGGCTGCGTTACCTGCTGGCGGTGGATGATGAAGGAAAACCGATGGATGTTTCCCCGGATCCCATGAAGGAAAGCCTGCAGGAAGCCCTCGGCGGCGTCCGCTTCGGCGAACCGGAGAGCGCGGAAGGCGCGCTGAAGTCCATCCTGTCCAATCCCGTGATCTTCGCGGCGAACCTGTATGAGACGCCGCTGGCCGGGAAGATTGAAGCGGCCTTCAGGGATATGCTGATTCCCGGCGGTGTCCGGAAATCCTTACAGAAAGTGTGATTGTATATGAAACTTTGGGGCGGACGGTTCGGAAAAGCCACGGACGGGCTGGTGGATGATTTCCATTCCAGCATCTCTTTTGACCAGCGGCTGTTTGAACAGGATATTACCGGGTCCATCGCGCACGCCACCATGCTGGGCGAGCAGGGAATCATTCCCGCGGAGGACGCGGAAAAAATCGTGGAAGGCCTGAAGGGCATCCTGGAGGATGCCCGGGAAGGGAAGATTACCTGGCGGACGGACGCGGAGGATATCCACATGAATGTGGAGACCCTGCTGACGGAGCGGATCGGCGAGGCGGGAAAACGCCTGCATACCGGCCGCAGCCGGAATGACCAGGTGGCGCTGGATACCCGGATGTACGCGAAGGTGGCCTGCCGGGAAACCGAAGCCATGCTGGAGGATCTGCTGAACGCGCTGCTGGAGATCGCGCAGGACAACCTGCATACGATCATGCCGGGCTATACGCATCTGCAGAAAGCCCAGCCCATTACCCTGGCCCATCATATGATGGCTTATGTGCAGATGTTCCTGCGGGACCGGAACCGCTTCCGCCAGGCTTACGCGGCGGCGGACGTTATGGTTCTGGGCTCCGGCGCGCTGGCGGGCACCACCTATCCCCTGAACCGGGAGCGGGTGGCGGAGCTGCTGGAATTCTCTGCTGTCTCCGAAAACAGCCTGGACGGCGTATCGGACCGGGACTACATGCTGGATTACCTGGCAGCCGCATCCATCTGTATGATGCATCTGTCCCGCTTCTGCGAGGAACTGATCCTCTGGAATACGAACGAATTCCGGTTTGTGGAGATGGACGACGCGTTCTCCACCGGATCGAGCATCATGCCGCAGAAGAAGAATCCGGACGTGGCGGAACTGATCCGCGGAAAAACCGGACGGGTGTACGGGCATCTGATGGGCCTGCTGACGGTGATGAAAGGACTGCCGCTGGCCTATAACAAGGACATGCAGGAAGACAAGGAAGCCTTCTTTGATGCCCGGGATACACTGGTGAAGGGCCTGACGGTTTTCACCGCGATGCTGAAGACAGTCACCTTCCGGAAGGAAGAAATGGAGCGGGGCGCTTCCGGCGGCTTCACGAACGCAACAGACTGCGCGGATTACCTGGTGAAAAAAGGTGTGGCCTTCCGGGATGCGCACCGGGTTGTCGGCGAACTGGTGGCATACTGTCTGGATCAGAAGAAGGCGCTGCTGGACCTGAAGCTGGAAGAACTGCAGCAGTTCCATCCGGCATTCGGACCGGATGTATTTGACGACCTGAGCATGATCTCCTGCGTGGAGAAACGGGGAATCCCCGGCGCCCCGGCACCGGAGATGGTGCAGAGGGCGATCGATTCGGCCCGGGAGAAGCTCAGCCACTGAGGAAAAGTCATCGGACCGCGGGAGGAGACAGCGGATGAGAAAGAGTACGGCGATTCTGTGGATTGCGGTGATGGGGATCATTGCAGCGGTTTTCTGTATTCTCTTTATTTCCGGAAGTATCCGCAACGACGCGTTGATCGAGGAGATGAAGGGCAAATCTGTGAACCAGGCGGCCCGGATTATGGAGCTCGACGCGAATAACGCGGAGAAGGATATCCTGATCGACGATCTTTCCGCTGAAAGCATGGACCAGGCAAGCCGGATTGAAGCACTGAACCTGGAGATCTCGGAACAGAAAACCGCGATGGAACAGAAGGAGAGCGAACTGGCGGCACTGAAAGGCGAGAGTACTTCCCGGCAGGAACAGATTGAAAAGCTGCAGGCAGAACTGGCGGAAAAGGAATCAGCGATTGAAACCCTGACAGAGACATCCGCCGCGGCCCGGGGAGATCTCCTTGCGCAGAAGGAAACGCTGGCTGCGAAGGAAGAGGAGATCAAGCACCTGACCGAGGAAAACAGTACGCTGCAGGCGCAGGTGAGCCAGCTGACGGCCGAAAAGGAAGCCCTGCAGGAACAGATGGATGCGCTGGGCGGTAAGTCTTCCGTCAACAGGTATGCGACGATCAATGTGGGCAAAGCAAATATGCGCCAGGAACCCAGTACGGCAAGCCAACGGATCCGGGAGCTTGAAAAAGACACAAAGGTTTTGGTGCTGCGGGAAGTTGTCAACAGCGGGTTTGAAAAATGGGCGGAAGTGGAAATGGACGGTCAGGCCGGCTACGTCCTGCTGACGTTCCTGGACCTGGACGAGTGAAGGAAAAGCCAGGCACAGCAGGCGCTGCGCCCGGAGGAAAATAGTGCTGGACAAACCTGTTGCGCTTTGATATAATATCCGTCGCTGGTTGTGCCGATGTGGCTCAGTTGGTAGAGCAGCCGATTCGTAATCAGCAGGTCAGGGGTTCGAGTCCCCTCATCGGCTCCAGCGTCGAGGTGTAGCGCAGTTTGGTAGCGCGTTTGGTTCGGGACCAAAAGGCCGCGGGTTCGAATCCCGCCACTTCGACACAGAAATCCGAAGTGCCCTTTATGGGTGCTTCGGATTTCTGCTATCCGGAATGATGGAATTCGGATCTGCGGACTTGGAAAGGCCGTGGGGAAAGGATTCGATGACCGCCGGTGGCGGAAATTTCATCGAATCCTTTCTCAACCGATAGGAAGCGAGCTCCACAGTGTGGAGTCGCGACCATATCGGTTGCGGCGCGAAGCGGAATCCCGCCACTTCGACTCCCCGGGACATTGTAAATCAATGCTCCCGTGGTTTTGCTTTTCTTGACAGGTTTACGCTTTTTTCCCGAAAAAGCAACCCGACAGGTTGCAGCGTATCGGTAAGGCATGATAAAATTGCAGCAAGTGAACGACAAAGTTGAGAAAGGGCAGCAGCGTGATGAAATTCATACCAACAACAAGCAAGAAAGTAAAAACGTTACCTGCCAATGGAATCAACGACTGATCGCTGTGGAGGACCGTATGGAGCTGAAAAACAAACTGGGACTTGGAGGCCTGGAATTCCAATATGAGGAAGAACGGATCAGCAAGCAAAAAGCCAGGAGACTTTATGATGAGCATATCCTGGACTCCTTTGAAAGCGGAACCTATGCAGGACTGCAGGCAATTCACCGGTGGCTGTTTGAAGATATCTATGATTTTGCAGGACAGACACGAACACTGAATCTTGCAAAGGGAAGTTTTCGCTTTGCTTCTGCAATTTATCTGGATGAAGCGCTTCGTCAGATCAGCAACATGCCTCAGGAAACTATTGATCAGATCATTGCAAAGTATATTGAAATGAATATTGCCCACCCTTTTTTAGAGGGTAATGGACGGGCAACAAGAATCTGGCTGGATGCAATGCTGAAAAAAAGAATCGGAAAAGTTGTCAACTGGGCTGAAGTGGACCAGGAGGATTATCTGGCGGCAATGGAACGCAGCCCTGTGAAAGATACAGAAATCAAATTGCTGCTGTATGCAGCACTTACAGAAGAAACAGAAAACCGGGCAATATTCATGCACAGCATAGATGCCAGTTACCGGTATGAAGGATATGCCAGATACAAGACAGAGGAAGTTTAAGTGCGGTCTGGACAGGGACAGTTGCTCCATTCAGCACAGACGGATCTGAAAGGCCAGGGGGAAGAGAAAAGGAAGGAGCAGACGGATGAAACACATCTATCTTGAAATGCCGGAAAGCCTGAAGGGAACCTATGCTGATTATTCCAGGAACTTTGGCTTCTCATGGAAGGAGTTCGTGGCGACGGTGCCGTCGCCGCTGTTTCTGGTAACCACTTATAAATCAAACGGCCTGCCCAACGCCTGTATGCAGTCCTGGGCCACTTTCACCAGCGCCGACCGGGGCAAGGGTTTCTATGCAATCCTGGCCAGCGTGAATAAAAACGGACATCTCTATCAGACCTTAAAGGAACAGCAGGAAGCTGTGATCAATTTCATGTCGGCAAAGTGCCATGCCGCCTGCATGGCAACCATCCGGAACAACGCATTTGAGGCAGACGAGATTACGGCTTCCGGGCTGACAGTGGAAAAAGCGAGCTGGGTGAACGCCCCGATGGTCAAAGAATGCTTTATGAACCTGGAATGCCGGTATGTATGGGAGAAAGAGATCGTACCGGGAGACGATCACGCGATGATCTGCCTGGAAGTGCTGGGTATGCATATCGATGAGGATCATCTGGAGGACAGGACTGGCGAAGAGGGACTTCTTTATAACATTCATTACCAGATGAATCCGGAACATGTGATGAAAACCGGGCATGATTATGCGGCTGTACTGCAGAAAAAGATTGACGTGATGGAATACTGATCTTGAAATATAAAATGGGTTGATACCGCTTTCTCTTACGTTGTACTTTTGAGTTGGGTTATCGACAACCCGGAATTGGATGTCGGATGATATGAAGTGTGGACTATCAGCAGAACAAAATCTTGCGTTGATGCTTGACTTTATTGATGATGAGAACACGAAACACGATGAGGCCGTGCTGAAGACGTTTTTGAACGAAATGAGCACATACGGTTACTATCAGCAATGTCTTTAAAATGGTGATAGACGGTCATATCCAAAACTGCTGATCGCCCGGATCTGGCATCCTGAATACCAGCACGAAGGAATTCGCATTATAGATGCCGCAGACTGGTTAAAACAGATGACTCCCCAAAAATGAAATAGGTTCTTTCCTGGGGAATTGCTGGCAAGGATGCACAAATTCAACAAGGGAGATGATCATATTTCAGCTTATCAAAGAATGATTTGGTTTCACAATAGAGTTGTGGAGAATGCATATCCGAATGCCGGAACTCTGGCGGAACAATTTGAGATTTCTTATAGGCAGGCACAGCGGGATATTGAATATATGAGGAATTCCATGAACGCACCGCTTCTGTATTGTGCGCGGAAACGAGGATATCTGTATGAGAAAGAGTATGTGCTGCCGAGTTTCTTTCTGTCGGAAAGCGAGAAGGAGACAGTACGGTTGCTGGCAAAGCAAAGTAAGGAATTAAGTTCCTTTGGGTATGGAAAGTATGAGGGACAGGCTGTGATTCTGTCTAAGATATCTGCAGGGGCAGGGACTGGTGAGGATGAACGCGGCATGACAAGAGAACCGTACTTTGCGGAAATTGAGATGTTGGGTGGAAGAGCATCGGTAGCACCGTTGGAATATTTTCTTTGTGGGAAGGTGGAAGGACGCACCTATACCTATGCGTTTTTTGATCCGGATGTTTTTATCAGCGTTTTGATTGCCGGTGGTTTGGATTTCCGTATTATAAAACCAAATTGGTTAAGAGAGTATATGAAAGAAAAACTTTCCGGAATTTTAAAACTGTTATGACATTATATGTCATACCTCCTGTGGGATAATAAGGTCAGAAAAAAAGGAGGTGACCAGTCATGGCAAAAAAGAAGCTGGATATTGAGGTGTTTTCAGCGTGGAACACTTATGCGATCAGTATGATGAGTGTACTGG
>JAFSOC010000038.1 GCA_017447185.1 Clostridia bacterium
GCATCCAACTTATCCCGCACTTGCAGTGCTGTAACCCATGAAACTGGCTTACCATTTTCTTTCCACAGTTCGGGCAGATTTTATTTGACTTGCCCATTTATAACCTTCCCTCTTCTTATATTTTTCTCAATAGTTTTCAACTCGGCACTTTTGCATCATAACATAACTTTCGGAATATGTTGTGACGAATCGAAGAAAATATGTATGGGCAGCGATTCCGCTGCCCATACCGATCACTTTTCCAGACCGGCGGCCCTCGTCCTGAGCCGGTCGGAAGGAGGAGAGAGCTTCTCCGCAACCTGCGCAGTCAGCTGTTCCAGCTTTCCCCTTGCGGATTCCCGGCCTCTTTCCTTATAGGCTTCAACCCGCGCTTTCAGCTCCCTGTTGGGAACAGCTGTCTTCTGGTTCTCCCAGAGTCTCTTTCCATCTTGTTCCCCGATCTGGACGGCCTTTGTGACAGTGGTCGTGCCATCCGCAGGGATCTTTGCCCAGAGGCCCTTTCCGTATTTGTTCTCATGGACGCTCTTTGCCGGAAGGACAAAAGATGCCCAGGGAGTATGATCTCCCTTATCCGCATTTGGAATCAGGATCTTCATATACTCCTTCCCATCCTTGCCGGTAAACGGCTCAGCCAGTCCCTTTCCGAACTTGATGCTGATTTCTTCCATTTTCTTTTCGGTTCTGTTCTCCATGTTCTGCTCCTTTCCTGTATATGCGCCGGTTTCCTCTGCTACGTTCATGATTGCCTCCGCAGCAATGCCCCTGTAAGTCGGGTCAAAATCAACGATACCGTGCTCCCGCATGCTGAAAGAATGTCCTGTCCCGCAGCCCACGATCACATGATCCACGCAGCTGATGCCTATCAGTTTGCCTGCTTCTACAACCCGCTTGGTGAGCTCCACATCCTCTCTGCTGGGAGTTGGATCGCCGCTCGGATGCGTATGAAGGAGAATTGTGGACGCGGCACCGGAACAGATCGCGCTCTTCATGATAAACGGGATATCCGCGACCGTCTGATTCAGGTTTCCGACACTCACGACATTGTAGTTAATGGCTTTCATCTTTGAATTTAAATTGATTACGCAAAGCTTTTCACGATCCTGCTGCATCAGTTCCTTCCGCATGACCTCAACGGCAGCATCCGCATTGGAAATTGCCTGTTCAGAATACAGGGTCTGTCCCTCTGCCAGCCGCAGCACCACTTCTTTCAGCTCGTATTGTTTCCCCTTCTGTACTGCCATCCTCATCCTCCAATACCGTCACCCGGACGATCACATTCTCCGGAAGGGACTTTATATACTCCCGGAGCTCCTCCGCTGTCATTTCCATCTTTTCCATTGGTTTCCCTTTCTTCCGGGCAGGGACATACGCCCCGCCCGGATCTGCTATGAATTTCTCAGATTCAAAAATGCTGGCTCGTATTCCCTTATTCCGCGCTGTCCTCATCTGATTCATCGTAATAGTCATTGTCATCCGTGCCGATCCGGGATCCATCCCCGTCATCTTCCGGATAACCAAAGTCAAGATCCTCGTCCTCGTCATAATCCGCGTCCGGATCCGGCCGTTCCGCTTCTTCCTTCTTCTTATTCTTCAGCTGCAGGAAGAAGAACGCGCCGCCTCCGCCAAGAACCAGCAGCAGTACGATGAGAGCAGGAATTACGCTGCCTCCCTTCTTCTCCGGTTCCGGCTCCTGTGCTTCCTGCTCGGTTTCGGAAGGTGTAGCTGCTGGCGGATTCTCTGCCGCCTGCCTGGCTGCTTC
The DNA here is from genome assembly GCA_017447185.1 of Clostridia bacterium. Classification (GTDB taxonomy): domain Bacteria; phylum Bacillota; class Clostridia; order Christensenellales; family Aristaeellaceae; genus Aristaeella. Next base: position 1,760 of record JAFSOC010000038.1, read on the forward strand.
TTCCGCCGCCAGCTCTTCCTTCATAGCTGCCGCTTCATCCTCGTCCATCAGGGAGAAGAGATCCCTTTCATCTACCTGGTTCAGGAAATGCACGGTGCTTTCGCCTTTGTCATCACGGTCGATGATCAGGTAAAAATAATTGCCGTTTTTCGTAACCATCGTGACAAACTGCTTTCCTGCGCCGGTTGTTTTGCCCACATCATCCACCAGAGTAAGATTCCCGTCCGGAGTAAGGGCAAGCTGTTTATCTGAACCCACCTGGGACATCATCATCTCCAGAAGCTTTGTAAGCTCTTCCTTTGAGATCAGCTCCTCCTGTGCTGAGCTTACAGACAGATAATCGCCGCACACATATCCCGTCTTGCCCGGGATAATAATCTTGTACCAGCCATTTTCCTCACCGATTACTTCCACAATGGAACCGTTCTGCAGCTGATTGATGATGTCATAGTCGGTGCTGCTGCCGGTACGGACATTCAGGACATCGCCGTTTGTCACAACGGTTCCTGTCTGCTTTGTTTCCTTCCCCTGCAGCTTTTCCATCAGGGTGATAAGTGTCTCCACATCAGGAACAGGGATGGAAAATGCAGTGCCTTCATTGTCCGTAATCGTCACCGAACGGTCGATGGGGCCTTCCTCCTGTGTTTTCCCGGTGATTTCCTCAATAGGATTTGCTGCTGCGGGATCTTCCGTCGTTCCTGCCGCCGCACTGTCCTCAGAGGAGCTGTCCGCCTCCTGTGCCTGGATGGCAGCAGCAGCCTGCGTGCTCCCGTCCTCGGTATACTCGCCGGTATTAGCAAACGCCGGAACACTCATGGTTCCGGCACTCAGGATCATCGCTGACAGGATCGCAATCAGTCTCATTTTCTTTCTCATGTCTTATTCATCCTCCTCGTTCTGATGGATTATTGTCATGGGATCTCCCGCAGGCGCTGCCTGAAGGGCACTCCGGATCAGCTCTGCCAGCTGTTCCGGAGAAAGGTTTGCGGCGTGGACCATGTCATGGATGCATGTGTTCTCCGCTTCCCGGTATTTACGTTCCAGGTCTTTCACCTTCCTGTCCCACTCGTCACGTTTCATGCGGGCTTTTTTAAGCTCCGCTTCGATCTTTTTCAGTTTTGAGTCGTCCAAAATATCCCTCCTTATGGCAGCCTACAGTAACACATGAAGTGCCGTTGGAAATAATCTGAGTTGACCGACGCATATTGAATGGGCGACCCGCAGTGGATCATCATCCCGTTGCCCACGTATATGCCGACATGCGAGGCCCCAACCGTGTCATACGTTCCCTGGAAGAAGATGATGTCTCCTGGTTTCGCTTCACTTGGACGTATCGCCGGCAGCATCTGCCGTAGTCCTTCTGCCGTAGTCCTCCCTACATTCCAACCATTCCCGCAGTTGTTGATCACCCAGCAGACAAAACCGGAACAGTCAAAGCTGGTGGATGGAGACGAACCGCCCCATACATAGGGATATCCCAGGTATTTCTCTGCTTCCCGGATCATTTTTGCGAACTTCTCATCCGTCAGCGCCTCACCTGGAATCGTGTATTGGATCCCGCCGCCAGGGGTGATATACATACTGTCCGGGAAGAGGTAATCCCGATTTCCCTTCTGCTGGACAAGAAGCCGGTAACGCTCCATCTGGTCATCCGTCAGGCCCCAGTTCTCGATCACCGTTTCCAGGCTGTGATTTGTTACTTCTACGGTCAACACCCTCTTTGTGGTCGTCTGCGTCACTTCCACTACGTTGTCTCCGTTGTCGTCTGCCACAAAGGCTTCCCAGGTCTGATGGCCATGGTTCTGTGCCGCCTGGTGGCTGTCATAGTAAACATCGAACTGCACGCCGTAGCGGTCAAAGTTTCCTGTATCCTCCACGGTATACTCCACGCCGTTCATCACAACCTTCGTCCCCATAGGGACAAACGGGTTATTGGCATCAACAGCAATGGTATGCTCCGCAGTCGGGTACACACCGCTGGCCGTTGGCCCGCCGGACCATATTCCGCAACAGATCGGGCAGTTGCAGTAGCCACTGGTCACCACCTGTCCCAGGGATTCCCCGACACGTACCTGCCGGGTCTCCGTCACGGTTTCCGTATGGTGGCTTGTCGAAAACTCATACTGTGCCGCGAATATTTCCCGGAGTGTCCGCTGAACTTCGGCCCTTGAATAATCCTCATAGAGGACGGTCAGGAACGCTGCCAGCACATACGGGTTATGGCCGATTTCCGACATATCGATATCGTATTCGTCGTAATCCGGGTTATCTTCCTCAATCTCCCGGATCCGTTCCCGCAGGGCTTCCTCCATATCGCTGTAGTCCTCGTCCGCACCGCGGATATCCTCATCCTCCGCCGTAAAAGACGTGCCAATGACCGCGTTTCCCGTCCCGCCGAACAGCATGGAGCAGGAAGAAAGGGATCCCGCAATCAGGAAAATAACCAGGGCCAGGGAACCTATAACCAGCAGGAGATGGCTGTGCTGCCGGAAGAAGTTGGCCGCAATCGCGCCGACATCCTTCGTTTCCTTTACAGCTTTTCCGGCGCTTGCCGCTGCCGTACTGCCGCTTACGGAGGAAGCCGCTGCCGTCCCTGCAGACGCCTGCCCGGCCTTGATTGCGGCGTACTCCTTTTTGACGGCCTGTCTCTGCCGCCAGCGGGAGATGGGGTTTGCCGCTGCCTGCGGGTTTTCCGCCATACGTTTCCTGTAAAGGGCTTCGATATTGGCTTTATCCGCTTTGGCTTCCAGCTTCGCCGCCTGTTTATAATTCCGCATTTTGTGGCTGTACCGGACCGTATCCGCAGTCTGCGCCGCCGCTTCCGCAGCGCCTTCCGTTTCATTCACTGCCTGGACGCCCACGTTATCGTCTTCATATTCAGCAACTTCCTTATGGGCTTTGGCCGATGCAGAGACTGCCGCACCTTTCATGATGATCTTCTGTTTCACGGCTGTCGGACGTTTGATCTCTTCGGTGATTTCTTTCTTCCCGAAGCGCAGCTTTGCTCCTTCCGCTTCCGCAGATGCCTTCTTCGTGCGAAGCTTCGTGCCGCTCGGCAGACGGGCTTTCGCCTCATCTGCCTTATTCACGGCTTTCTCTGCCTTGTTCGCTGCCTTCCGGATATCCGGGTTGCCCAGGTCTGCATCCGAAAACCGCAGTTTTGTTGTCTGTTTCTTCATTCACGCCTCCTGAATCACGCCTCTTTTGCGATGGGGTTGTCGATCCACTTCGTCGTCATGATGCGGTAGAGTTCCAGATCCGTCGGGAAGTGGTCCACGAACGGCAGGATGACGTTCCCATAAAAAAGCAGCCCTTCGCCTTCGCCGGACTGCGTAACATAAGATAACTGGTGGGGTGAGATGTTCAGCTGCTTTGCCAGGATGGCACGGTCACCGGAGGCCTGGTTGAGCATGTACAAAAAGTCACTGTTCTCAAAGATGTTCTCCACTTCCCTTGAGGACAGCAGGTCCTTCACGTTCTGGGTGATACCGGTCGGAATGCCGCCCCATTTACGGAACCTTTTCCAGATCTCCACGGAGTAGGCCGCTGTCTGTTCCTCGCGCAGCAGCAGGTGGAATTCGTCCATGTAGTAGCGGGTGGTCTTTCCTGCATCGCGGTTTGCCGTCACACGGCCCCATACCTGGTCCTGCACAATGAGCATCCCGATCTTTTTCAGCTGCTTGCCCAGCTCCTTGATGTCATAGCAGACAAGGCGGTTGCTCACATCCACGTTCGTGCGGTGGTTGAACAGGTTCAGGGATCCTTTGACATAGATCTCCAGAGCGGTCGCCACGTGGTGGGCTTCCTTTTCCTCCTGTTCCAGAAGGGCATTGTAAAGATCCTCCAGAAGAGGCATGTTCTCAGGTCTCGGATCATTAAAGTAGCCCTGGTAAATCTGGTGGACACAGCGGTCGATGACTGTCTTTTCCACCGGCTGCAGGCCTTCCTTTCCTCCGACGATCAGCTCGCAGAGAGAAAGGATAAAATCCGCCTTCAGGGCAATTGGGTTATCCTCTTCCGAATAGTTCGCGTTGATGTCCATGGGGTTGATATACTGCGTGCTGGTAGGGCTGATCTTGATGACCTGGCCGTTGAAGCGGTGCACCAGCGGCGCATACTCAGCTTCCGGATCGCAGATGATAATGTCATCATCCGTCACCAGGAACGCGTTGGTGATCTCGCGCTTTGCACTGAAGGATTTACCGGATCCCGGCGTACCGAGGATCAGACCGTTCGGGTTTTTCAGAAGCTTCCGGTCCACCATGATCAGGTTGTTGGAAATAGCGTTCAGGCCGTAATACAAAGCTTCCTTCCCATTCTGGAAAAGCTCCTGCGTCGTAAAAGGAATCATGATCCCGGTCGCGCTGCTGGTCATCTGCCTCTCAATCGTGATCAGGTTCTGGGCCAGCGGCAGGCTGCTCATCAGGGCATTTTCCTGCTGGAAGTCCAGGCGGCGCAGGTTGCAGCTGTGCTTCTGCGCAATACTGGAAGCCTGGAAATAGTTCGTTTCCAGCTCCTGCGGTGTTTTCCCGGTATTCATTACCAGGAAGGTAATCCGGAACATACGCTCGTTCTGGCTCTGTAATTCCTTCAGGAAATTCTTCGCGTCACTCCCGTAAGTCACCAGGTCGCTGGGCAGGATGTCCATGTCGTACCCAGAACGGATGGCCTTTTTCTGTTCCTCGATCTTGGAGCGGTCCAGCTCCGTGATCGTATGCTTGATCTGCTTGATCGCCTCCGTCTGGTCTACAGCCTGGATGTGGATTGTCGCGATCTGCGTGGATTCCATGTCCAGGAAATCCTTCAGCATTTCATCAGAAAGATCCGAAGCCGTGATGGCCAGATAGCTCATGGCACCGTAAATGCCTCCCATCTGGAAAGTACGGCTTCCGGGAAAGGCAAAGGCCGTCGGCGCAATAAAATCCTTCACCGAAAGCCCGGTCTTCGGAAGCCAGCCCCAGTCAAAATAAAAGCGGTCATGCTCATCCAGATGGAACATGTCATGCATCAGCTGCAGGCGTTCCTTCCCGTTCAGGGCTTTGGCCCGGACGCCCAGCCTGCGGAAGTTGTTCAGCAGGTCGTTCTGCACATGCTGGAGCCTCGGCTTGGCCTGCCGCATGCTGTCTGCCTCAATGCCGAACGTCAGGTACTTTGTCTTCGTCAGACCGTTATTTCCCTGTTCCAGCTGGGTCTTCAGCATCTGACTGTATTCGCTCCGGACGGAATTAAAGCCGTCTTTCTGGTACGGGATCCGGATGCTCTGTTCAAAAGTCTCCGCATCGGTCGCCATATTCAGGAAGGACAGCTCGAAATGGATGGAGCTGTCAAAGAAATTCAGAAAGCTGCACCATTCCTCGAAAATGGCTGTCTTGTCCTCATCCTGCGCCAGCTGGTAGTTGATATCCTGGTAATGGATCGTCTTGGTGTAATAGTGGTCGGACACCCGGCAGATCCCGTCCGGGAACATCCGCTGGAAGGGGATGGACTGCTGCGCCGTGCGCGGAATGCCGTCATCCTTCTTCGCTTTCTGGATAATCTGCCTTACCTGTTTTGCCTCACTTTTTGTGAGCCCGGCCGGCAGCCGGATTTCCGCCGGTTTTTCCTTTTTGCCTTTTCCGGGTGACTTTTTTCTGTTTCCTCCGAACAATCTGGTTTACCTCCTTTTCTGCCTGTGCCTGCCTCTCCAGGATCGAATAGTAGTTATCCGTCTGGTATGGCCGGATCTTCGGGCGAATGAATTTGCTTTCGATAAAGTGTCTTGCCACAACCTCAAAGGGCTGCCCGTCCCGCTCATACATGGCCAGGAAGAACAGCGGCAGCATGAGGATCATCATGGCCATGACGGACAGGCTGACGTTCCCGGTCGCCTTCTTCATCAGGAAGAAGACCGGGACACCGATCAGCGCCGCACCGCCAAAGCACAGAAGCTGCCGTTTGGTGAGGTTGAAGAACACTTTGGACTTGACTCTTGATAAGTCCCTTGGGACAGGGATATACGCAGCCAAAGCCTTCCTCCTTCCTGCCGGATAAGCCGGCATCTGCTTGTTTTTTCTATTTCCACTTCTGAATTTTCGCTTTACTCAGGCTCAATGCGCCGACAGCACGCTCTTGGCAAGGCTTCCCGTCTTAAACAGTGAGAAGCACAGCAGCACCGTGTAGCCCAATACGCCCCAGATGGATGCGATAATGTCATCGCTGAACGAGACTGTCTGAATCAGCACTGCATAGATGCCCACGCAGATCATGATCAGGAATCCCTGGAACCCGAGGGCGAAGAGCGACCGGAGATAGTTCTGGCCGATCTGGCTCTGTTCCCGGTTCCCGAATGTTGCGAATGGGATCGGGGCAAGGCTGGTCATCAGGTAAATCTCCACCATACGGCCATAGACGATGACGAAGATCACGACCGACAGGATCATGGAACCGAGCTGTACCACAAAGGACTGCAGGAACAGCCCGAGAAGCGGTCCCAGTTCCATTTCCTCCAGCGTTTCCCGGATGGATTCCAGTGTGGAAGCGTCCACCGCCGTACTGCCGGATATGATCCCGGCACTGGCATTCACCACATGCTGCGCCACATCGAAAACGGCCATTGTAATGTTGAATGTGTTCGTGATCAGAAGGACTGCCACGAAGGTCTTGAAGACCCATTTGAAGAAAATCCAGGTTTCAAAGTTGGACAGGTTATTGTGATCGATAATCATCTGGATCAGCTCATAGCAGGCGATAAATGTCAGGATCATGCCTGCAATCGGGATGATGACGGACTCTGACACGTTCCGTACCATGGAGAAGACCCCCGGCGAAAAAGCCGAGGGCGTTCTCCCTACCTGAGCCGCCACGTCGCCAACCTGCTGGTTGACCGCGTCGAACATCCCCGACAGATTGTTCATGATGCCGTCGACCAGCATCCCTTTGAGCCATTCCGTAATCTGTTCGAGAATTGTGTTCAAAAGGCGTTACCTCCCGTGTCTTAACCAAACAATCCGGAGAGAAGCGGTACCAGTGTCGTACCGATCAGGGCGACTCCTCCTCCCGCCATCAGCTGCTTCATCCCCTGCGACTTCGCGCCGGGGTTGTCGTTGCCATAACCTTCCAGAAGGTTAATGGCTCCCCAGATGCCAAGACCTGCGCCAAGGGCAATGACCAGGGTCTGTAATACGGTGACTGCGCTGTTGAAAAATGCCATGTTGTTTCCTCCTTTTCATGAAAAGAGCCGGACAGAAAAAGCTTCCATCCGGCTCCGGTGCGGGGCAGTGCCCCATTGACTGTAACTATGCTTACTGGTCAGCAGTTTTCACTTCGTTCCTGAAAGGAAATTTTGCCGGCCGATCAGCCAAACAAACCGGACAGCAGGGGAACAAGCGTCGTACCGATCAGGGCGACTCCTCCTCCCGCCATCAGCTGCTTCATTCCCTGCGACTTCGCGCCGGGATTGTCATTGCCGTAACCTTCCAGCAGGTTGATGGCTCCCCAGATGCCAAGACCTGCGCCAAGGGCAATGACCAGGGTCTGTAATACAGTGATTGCGCTGTTGAAAAATGCCATTATGGGCCTCCTTCTTTGTCTGCCTTGCGGCAGTGGTTTGATATGCTGCAATATGCAGCGTGTTACTGTCCGTCTTCGTCCCGCCGCCGAAAGCCTCTTTGTTTTTCTTCTCTTGCCAGCATGGCTTGCTTTCCGGCGGATCCGTAATCCGGACAATGAAAAAAGCCCCCCGCTTTTATCTGCACAGCTGGGCGTAACAAAGGGCTTCATTTCTGGAAACATATTCAGTTGTCAGTGCGATTGTTTACTCCATACCGGTTCCGGCATCTTCATCCGCATCTACGACATCGAATTTTTCATTGGCCTTTAACCTCAGCCTTCGGTCAAGATATTTCTCAATGTCGAGGGTATATTTCTTGTCATAGTCTGCCGTATAACGGTAATTCGGGTGCTGTGTCAGGTCATATTTGTCTGACAGGAACGGCCTGACACCGCGAAGCTGCAGGATACATTTCCCGCCGTTCATCACCTGTAGTTCATCCACGGATAAAAGGTCATGCCCAAGCTTCTGGTAATTGAGCGAATGCGACTGCTCCCGCCCGCGGCTTTCGCCGGTGTTGTAGGTGTCGATGGTTTCCTTTCCCAGCGCCTGGTTCAGATCTTTCAGCGTGGTCGGCTCCGTCCCTCCCAGGAACAGCCGGGAATCCATATTGCCTATGATGGTATCCGCGTTGTCCTTGTAAATTGCCTTCAGTTGGGACTGCGCCTGCAGCACCAGGCAAGCACTGATCTCGCGGCTCCGGATGGTAGCAACCAGCTTTTCCAGGTTCGGGATCTGGCCGATATTCGCCGCTTCGTCAATGAGGCAGCGAACATGTACCGGCAGCCTGCCGCCGTATAC
>JAFSOC010000039.1 GCA_017447185.1 Clostridia bacterium
AAGATCCTTTTCCGTCAATGTATTCTTTTATTGCTTCAATAAGTCTTTCAGGGGATATGTTCCTCTTCCGCATAAGAATAGCTCCCTTCTGAGGTACAGTTTTTCTTTTTCTGTATCCTCAAAAGGGAGCATATCAATCTTAGTGAGACAGCCCCTTTCATCCGTCCATATCCGGTTTTTACTCTTCCACGCTGATTGTGGGATCTCTCATGATCCGCAAAACAGTCCAATCGGCCATTTCGACTGAACCTTCGAATTCATTGAACCTGGGGTTGGCAATCACAAGGATGGCGCCTTCCGGAGGACACTCATCACTCATAAAATTGATAATCATACTGTCTTCTCCGTTTCCGGAGAACAGGTTAATGGTGCCGGTGTCATCCGCAGCGATGGCAAGGACAGGGTTGAGAATTTGTGTGATTTTCAACAGAAGCATGCAATCGCCGCATTTTCCCTCTGCTTCCAGCCATTCCTGAATAGTGACAAACCTGGGGTTTTCCTCAGCCTGGGAAGTGCATGCAAGTGAAACGAGGATGAGGACAATGGATAATGCCAGTGCGATGGTTTTCTTCATTGTGGTCAACTCCCTTCATTTTTGCGCTTGTCTGATATGGACCATCATAACCGATGCGTCGGCGGAATGCAAACGGAACCGGTTGCATCACGCCTGTAAAGCATGATAAAATAATACCAGATGTATCACAGGACCGGGAAAGGACAACCGCATGATGAGATTCATACCGACGATGGATTTTAACGGGCAGTGCCGTGAGGCCATGGAAATGTACCGGGAAGCCTTTGGCGGAAAGGTGACGGGACTGCTGACATACGGCGAAGCGAATGATCCGGCATATACGCTGACGGAAGAGCAGAAAAATGGATCTATCATGGAGAACTGACCTTCGGGGATCAGCGGATCATCATGAGCGATCATGTGGATATGCAGTTTGAGACCTGCTATACCAATTTCCTGACCGTCATGATGGATACAAAAGAGCAGGTCACCCGCGCATGGGAAATCATGAAGGAAGGCAGTACCGTCATTTATCCGCTGGGATCAACCTTTTACAGTTCAGCCCGGGTGGTATTTGTGGACCGCTTCGGGATCCGCTGGGGAATTATGACAGAAACTGCTGAATAAAGCACAGGAGGAAAAGACATGAAACATACAAGATGGGGGATATCCCTGGCCGCAGATGTTTCTGCTCCGCGCAAGGTCTGATAAGGGACGAAACCTGCACGGAGCGAACGAGAACCTTTCGTCCGGTCAGGCTTTGCGCTGCATGCATATAAACACATGTGAGGAGCAAAGCCATGAAAAAACATTCATTTAAACAACTTAAAAGTTTTCTTTTGCTATGGGGATCACAGACCGTATCCCAGCTTGGGACGGCCGTGACGGACTATGCGGTGATTATCTGGGTATACAGCCGGAAAGGAACCGCCTCCAGCGTGGCCCTGCTGACGGTATGTACCTTCCTGCCGACAATCTTTTTCCGCTTCCTGGCCGGAAGTGTGGTGGACCGGCGGAACAAAAAGCGTATCATGCTCATTGCGGACCTGCTGGCGGCCTGCGGATCACTGGCTGTGCTGGTGCTGCATTCCGCGGAGGTGCTGCAGATCTGGCATCTGTATATTATCAACTTCCTGCTCAGCCTCATGAACGCCTTCCAGGAGCCGGCTTCCTTTGTCGCTGTCAGCATGCTGGTGCCCGAGGAGCATTATGCCCGGGTCAGCGGACTGCAGGGCTTCAGCGGGGCAGCGGTGTCCATTCTGGCCCCGGCACTGGGCGCGCTGCTGTTGGCAGGCGGCGGACTGGACCTGGTGCTGACCGTCGACCTGGCGACCTTCGCCGTCGCTTTTCTGGTACTGCTGTTCCTGGTCCGGATTCCGGAAAAGGAATGGGAGAAATCGGAGGAGGAATCTTTCTCAGACACCTGCCTGGCAGGGATCCGGTATCTGAAGGAGCATACGGCGATCCTGCGGATGACCCTGTTCCTGGCGGTAATCAACTTCCTGGCAAAGCTGGGAAACGACGGAATGCTTTCCCCCTTTATCCTGGGCCGGACAGGCAATAACCAGGCTGTGCTGGGCGCAGTGGAAAGTTTTACGGCGCTGGGCGTGCTGGCCGGGAGCCTGCTGGCAACCGTGCGGAAACCGTCCGGGAAACGGGTTCCCCTCATCTTTATCACCACAGGCCTGGTTTTTTCCGGAAACGTGATTCAGGGCCTGGCGCAGCAGCCGTGGCTATGGTGCGCGGCGGCTTTCGGAAGCTATCTGATGGCGGCTGTGATGAACGTCAACATGGATACGCTGATGCGGGAAAAGGTTCCGCTGGAAATGCAGGGACGGGTGTTCTCTGCGAAAAGCACACTGCAGAATTTTACGATTCCGCCTGCGCTCCTGCTGGGCGGACTGCTGGCGGATACGGTATTTGAACCGTTTATGACGGCGCATTCACCGGCGCAGCAGTTCCTGTCCGGGCTCTTTGGCACAGGAAAAGGAGCAGGCATCGGCCTGATGTTCTTTATTGTCGGGATTGCCGGGATGCTGATCAGCTTTACCCGGCTGCGGAAACCGGTCTACAGGGAACTGGACCGGACGGAAACAGAAACGATCCGGACAACGGATTGATATGGAGGAAACAGACATGAACAGCAATAAAGCAATCGCATTTTTCAGCGGATTCCCGGATCGCCGGTTTACGGATGAAATTGCCCGGAAGCTGGAAAAGGAATTACCCCGGCGGAAAAGTATCGTTTTTATCACAGCCTGCCCGGTGGATTATCAGCAGAATGATGAGGATTCTGCCGGCATGCACGGGATGTTTGTGGAGTATGGCATCGGCTTTGACCGGTTCTGTGTGATTGACCAGCGGACAGAACCCGCAGATGCGCAGAAACAGGCCCGGGAAGCGGACTGCTTTTTCCTGATGGGCGGCGGAGTCTGTGCGGAGCAGATGCAGCTGATGCGCGACAAAGGCATCTATGAGATTGTCCGGGACGGTCCCGCGACGGTTCTGGGCGTCAGTGCCGGATCTATGAACATGGGAAAAACCACAGTGGATATCTGGGAATCCCCCGTTCCGTATGAAGGGCTCGGATTTGCGGATATTACGATGATCGGCCACTTCAGCTACGACGACACGGAACGGCTTCGGCTCATGAAAGAGACTTCCATGGAACGTCAGGTCTGCGCCATGGAGGATGAGAGCGCTATTTTCATCAGAAACGGAAAGGCTGAAATCATCGGCGTTATTCACCGGATTGACAAAGGCGAAATCATGCCGTTTACGGAAAAAGACGTCCGGCTTTGAGCCCGGACGTCAGCTATGATTTGAAGAAAGAATCAGAATGAATCAACTCCAGAGCCGGTCATGGGACCAGACGCTGTCCCACCGGCTCGTTTCTGTCCACATCTCAGGATACGCGGGATGCAGGTGCTCCCGGATCACTTCGTCATTGTAATCGTCGATTCCCAGGCCGGGCTTGTCCGGCACGGTGATAAAGCCGTTTTCGACGATCTTTTCCGGCGCGCCGGTCACCATGTCGTTCCACCAGGGAACGTCCACGGAATGATTCTCCAGCACATAGAAGTTCTCGGTGGCTGCCGCGCTGTGGACGCAGGCGTAGGCGGAGACGGGGCTTTCCGCCATATGCATGGCCATGGCCACGCCGTGGCGCTGGGCCAGGTCGCCGATGCGCTTATTCTCCAGGATACCGCCGGAGGAGAGAATGTCCGGATGGATCACACTGACGGCCCGGGCTTCCAGCAGCGGCTCAAAGCCTTCCTGCAGGTAAATGTCCTCGCCGGTACAGATCGGAACGGTGGTGCTGTCGCTCAGCCGCTTGTACTGGTCGGTGTACTGCCAGGGGATCATATCTTCCGCCCAGGCAATGTTGTATTTTTCAATCCTGCGGCACAGGCGGATGCAGTCCTCCACGCAGATGTGCCCGAAGTGATCGATTGCCAGCGGCACTTCATATCCGATGACGCTGCGCACGTCCTTCACATACTCTTCCAGTGTATCCAGGCCTTTTTCCGTCACATGGATCCCGGTGAGGGGATGCGGGACGTTGAACATATCATAGGCCCGGTTCCGGCGGAGACGGGTATCCTCGGGCACGGCACCGCTGGCCCAGGACAGGCTTTCCAGGGCATTCATCTCCTCCATCAGGCCCAGCGGAGCGCACAGCGTACCGGGGACCTCCTTCAGGATGCCCAGTCCCAGGTCCATTTTCAGGAAGGTGAAACCCATTTCCATCCGGGCCTTCAGCGCACGGCCCATGTCCAGGCCCGTATGCTTGCCTTCCACGTCAGTGTCGCAGTAGATGCGGATCCGGTCCCGGTATTTGCCGCCCAGCATCTGGTATACCGGTACGCCGTAAGCTTTACCGGCCAGGTCCCACAGGGCGACCTCGATGCCGCATACGCCGCCGCCCTGGCGGGCGGGACCGCCGAACTGGCGGATCCTGCGGAACAGTTTCTCAACATTGCAGGGGTTTTCACCGAGAATGCGGCTCTTCAGCATTTCCGCGTATACGCGGTTGCCTCCGTCGCGCACCTCCCCGAGACCGGTGATGCCCTGGTTGGTATAGATTTTCATCAGGGTGCAGTGCATCGGTGCGCCAACGACATCTGTAAAACGCACGTCGGTGATTTTCAGCTGACTGGGTGCGGAACAGCGGTTGAACGATCCATTCAGAACGTTTTCCATAACAAGGTCCTTCCTTCGATTTCTTGCCTGTGATCTGCCGGGAGACAGGGATTCGCTTTATGTTTGCTTTTTTGCGAGGGAACCGGCGCTGACCGGATGCACCGGAAAGAGTGTTTTTCAATCTTTTCGTCATGCTGATCCCCTTCTCCTGCAAAAGGGCGGGTGAAAAACGGACCGGCCTGCGGGAGTGATGGACACAGCCTGTGAGGTTTGATAGAATGGAACCGGAGAAGAACTTAATACTGAACGGAGAGAGTACAGATGAATAAGGACTGGTCTGAAAAAAACAAAAGAATGCAGTCCCTGATCGGAAAACAAGCCACTTTCCGGGATGGACTGGATGTTCTGTTTGAATTGAGGGACGACCTGCTTGGACAGATCTCCTCCATTGTGAAAACATACCCGGCGGAAGCGTTTTACCAGATGCCGTTTGCCGGGGCAGAGGGATATCACAGCAAGACGCTGGCCTATTCCATGTGGCATATCTTCCGGATTGAGGATATTGTTGCCCATACACTGATCGCCGGGGACAGCCAGGTTCTGTTTACAGACGGCTGGCTGGAAAAAACGAGGAGTCCGCTCATCACCACCGGTAATGAACTGAAAGGCGAAGAGATCGCCCGCTTTTCGGAGAAGCTGGATGTGAAAGCGGTATATGAATACTGCAGGGCTGTCATGGAATCGACAAACGGACTGCTTCGGAAACTGGAATACAAAGACCTGAAGCGGAAATTCACGGACGCGGACCGGGAAAGGCTGATCACCAGCCGCTGTGTCAGCGAGGATGAAGACGCATTCTGGCTGATTGATTACTGGTGCGGCAAAGATCTTCGCGGGCTGATTCAGATGCCGTTCAGCAGGCACTGGATCATGCACATCGAGGCAATGTGCCGCATCAAGAACAAACTGTGCCAGAAGGCCAGGAAGGGTGTGGATCCCATTGCGTACTGCGGACTGTCCTGCAATCACTGCTTCCTGAAGGACTGGTGCGGAGGATGCAGGACGGCTTACAATACCTGTTCCTACGCGACCTGTTCTCCGGACGGTATCTGCCCGAACACGGTCTGCTGCAGGGAGAAGGGCCTGGACGGATGCTGGGAATGCGGGGAACTCCCCGGCTGCCGGAAGGGATTCTATGCGGAGGGGGATGTAAACGCCATCAAGGCCATGGCGCTGTTTATCCGGAAGCATGGCAAAACAGAACTGGCCGCAGTTCTGGACCGGCTGCACCGGGAATATGATTTCCAGAAGATTCAGGAGATTCTTGGAGAAGATTTGCAGGAGGGACTGGCCATTCTGGAACGGAACAGAAAAAAATAAAGATAAAGGAGCATCGTATGGAGTACAGGAAAGTGACCCGCGAGGATATCAGCGGACTGGCGGAGGCTATGTCAAAGGCATACTCGGAACAGCCCTGGTATGAGAACTGGACGAAGGAAAAGGCGGAAAGAAGGGTCAGCGCCATCCTGGGCAATTACCAGGCGCTCGGGTTGGCCGCGGTGGAGAACGGAAGCATTATCGGCGGCTTGCTGGGATATATCGATCCCTACGCGGAGGAAGATTTCTTCTTTGTGTCCGAGATTTTTGTGATCCCGGAGAGAAAAAGGCAGGGGATCGGGAAACAGCTGCTGCATGAGCTGGAGCAGATCCTGAAGGATGAAAAGATCGATGTGGTCCAGCTGATCTCGATTGATTACAATGAGACATTCTACAGCAAGTGCGGCCTGGACAGGGACAGCTGCTCCGTTCAGTACAAGCGCATCTGACAGGCTTCCGGAAACGGTGAAGAACGAACCTGCTGGAGCCCGGAAGGCTGAATCTGTGAAAAGAAAAAAATGAAAACCGTTGACTCGAACACGGTGTCGCAGTTTATCCTTGTTTCCGAAGAGGGAAAGGAGTGGATCCCGATGGAGGACAGGCTGACGGTTTCCGAGGTATCCAGAACCTACGGCGTATCGGCAAGAATGCTCCGGCATTATGAAAAGCTGGGGCTGCTGGGCAGCGACCGGCAGGAAGGTTATGCCTACCGCGTATATCGTCCGGAAGATATACAGCGCCTGCGTCTGGTCCTGGTGCTGCGGAAACTGCGGCTGTCACTGAAGGAAATCGGTGAGATCCTGGAAGATCCCGGCCCGGCTGCGGCAATCAGCGTGTTTGAGAAAAACCTGGCGCAGATGGACGATGAACTCCGGTCGCTTCAGGCGGTCCGCAGTGTGATCAGTGAATTCTGCAATGCGCTGAAACAGCGCCGTGCGCTGCCTGCAGGGGAAATCATCCTGCAGGACGGCCAGCTGCTGGCCCTGGCGGATGCCCTGTCGCCCTCTTCCACACTGATACAGGAAGAGAGGAAAAGCAGAATGGAAGAACTGAAACAGATTGACAGGGGCGGTATGGCAATGAAGGATATCCGTATCGTACACCTGCCGGAAAGTGATGTGGCCGCTGCCCATGCGGTGGGGGACGATCCGGAGGACAGGGCGGGAAGAATGATCGCAGCATTTGCCCGCGAAACAAGGCTGTGGGAAAAACATCCCGGCCTGCGGCTGTACGGTTTCAATCATCCCAGCCCGATGGATGAAACCGGAACCCACGGATATGAATTCTGGGTCACGATTCCGGACGGAATGGAAGTACCCGCGCCGCTGGAAAAGAAACATTTTGCCGGAGGGACTTATGCCGCGCACATGATCCAGATGGGGAACTTCGAGGAATGGGGTCCCTTCTACGAAGCGGTTGAAAAAAGCGAGGAGTATGCCTATGCCGGCAGCGGAAGTCCGGAGGATATGTTCGGAAACCTGGAGGAGCACCTGAACTATCATGATCATATCCTGGAAACAATGGACGGGGAACCGCAGACGCAGCAGCTTGACCTGCTGATCCCGGTCAGGAGGAAAGCAAAATGATACAGTTTTCAAAAGCAGGCACATCCGATGCCCTGGTTTTAAACTGCATATCCAAAAGTGCTTTTGACAGTGATGCCGATGTGGGCGCTCCCGAAAAAGCAGGACCTCCCGGTTATATGTCCCTCCCGTATCATATGAAAATGGCCAGGATGAATCATCTGTTCAAGCTGACCGACAACGGGCTGATTATCGGCGGGGCGATTCTGTTTCCGGATAAGGACAGGCTGAATATCGGAAGAATCTTTATCAGCCCGGAGCATTTCCGCAAAGGCTACGGGATGGTGATGATGCGGGAAATCGAGGCAATGTTTCCGGAGGTAAAGGAAATTACGCTGGACACGCCTGCCTGGAATATCCGGACGAATGCTTTCTATCAGAAGCTGGGGTATACAGAGGTAAAACGGGACCGGGATTTTGTCTGGTATGTGAAAAAACGTTAACAGGGAAAAGGCCTGCTGTTTCGAACCTTCGGACATTGGAAATCAATGCTTCCGGAGGCTTCTTTTTTGACGGTTTTCAGGAGCCTGCTGTTTTGCAAAGCAAACCGTTGCCACGGACGGAGGCGGCATGATACAATCCGGACAGAGACATGGCAGGAACCAATCATATCAAACCGGGAAACATCAAAGGAGGCGGAAGTGGATGGAAATCAGAAGGCGGGCGGAACTGGATGTGCTGTATCCGGAACCGCAGAAAGGAATGAAGGATGATTCCCCGGAACTGCTCCTGATGAAGTATATTGCGGAACAGAAGATGGACAAAGCGATGGCGCTTTTCCGCGAAAAGCGCCAGTTTTCGGATGTTCCGCCGGCGGTGGACACTCCCTACGGCCGTTTTGAAGGGAAAGAGGAGATCCAGACCTTTGCGGAAGGATTTGTTTCCCGGTTTGAGGCGGTGAGCCTGGAGGCTGTCCCGAAATTCCAGACCCGGAGCGGCGGCCGCTCCGTGACAGAGATGGTGCTGAATTTTGAGGTGGACGGCATGATCAACCAGGTCCCGATGTTTGTTGTCGCGGACCTGGGAAGCATGGGGATGCTGGAGGAAGTGCGCATGTACTGCCACAGCAGTTTTGTTCCGCACCTGACGCCTTACCGGAAGCCCCTGTTTACGCCCGCACATCTGGAAATGGGCGATCCCGGCATGATGACCGGCGCTGTCCGTGAATACTACACGGCCTTGCACCATATGCCCTGTGTGGATGTGGAGCGGATTCTCCGCTGCATGCATCCGGACTGCCTCTTTGGCGGGTACGCCCTGTATCAGGGGCAGGAGCCGGAAAAGGGATCGGAGGCGCTGCGCAGGGTTTATACGGGTATGGCTACATATATTCCGGCAAAAGTTGGGATGCGCTATGAGACGCTGATCGACGACGGCGTCACCGGCGTGATTGAATGGGTTCATGTGATTTCGGACCAGGGCAGGGAGGAACTGGGCAGGATTGCCATGTCGGGTATTGCCGCGTATATGCGCGGGGAGGACGGCCGGCTGATCAGCATCCGGATCAGCGACTATGCCTGGATGGAGAAGGAAATCGACTGGCAGCAGGCCGGCATATCCAGAGAGGAAGCGGAAAAGGTGCATGCCATTCATGAATTCCCGGCCGGCGTCGGAAGAAAACGGCAGGAAACACTTTGAGTCATGGACGGACAATGAGATGAGCAAGATTACTTTTATTTCAGGCCCCTGCGGATGCGGAAAGACCACCTTTGCAGACGCGTATGCCCGGCATGCGGTCCGGGAGGAGCATCGGACGGTCTATGTGATTCACGGGGATGATTTTCATCACGGATTTGTCGAACCGGAAGACAAGCCGGACTTTTTCCGGGACGGACAGGCATCCGACCGGGTGCTGTGGGAGGAGATCCTCCGGTTTAACTGGGACTGCATCATCGCGACGGCGGACAGGGCCCTGCAGCAGGGACTGGATGTGATCATCGACTATGTGATGGAAGATGAAATGCCCCGGGTCCGGGCGCTGGCGGAAAAGCACCGTGCCGCGCTTTATTATATTGTGCTGACAGCCGATGAGGATGAGATTGAAAAACGGATCCGCAGCCGCGGCGATGTGGACCTGATTGAAAGGGCGTTTTTCCTGAAACGGAAACTGGAAGCGCTGCCGGAAAACCGGGGACATCTGTACAACAATACCGGGAAGACGCCGGAAGATGCGATCCGTGAAATCGATCCTGAACAATACAGGATCAGGAATGATATCTGATGATGGACACAGATCTGATTTATGAGATTCTTTCCGTTGTGGAAGAGATTCCGGAAGGACGGGTGGCAACCTACGGCCAGATTGCCCGGCTGACCGGCAGGGACAGGAACGCGAGACTGGTTGGCAAAATTCTGAGCATGTCAGCATATTTCGGACAGTATCCCTGCCACCGTGTGGTGAATCACGCGGGAAGGACGGCCCCGGGGTTTTTCAGCCAGCGGCAGCGGCTGGAGGCGGAAGGCGTGGAGTTTAAGAGCAATGGCTGCGTGGACCTGGAAAAGTACCGGTGGGACTGCTGATGAATCCTGCACTGAAAACGGGATTGCCTTTCCAGAAAATGGATGCTATGATACGCACGTTCCGAAAAATCGAATTGGAGACACCTTTATGCAGAAAATGATCATGAAAATGAAACGGATATCCGGGATTCTGCTGGCAGCGCTGATCCTGGCCACCGTGCTGTGCGGCCCGGCTGCAGCACATGCGGAAGCGAAAGACCAGGACTGGGTGGAAGATTATTACAACAGGCTTGAATACTGTGCGGAACAGATCCGGGAAAAGACGGATTATGTCCCGGAAATTGTGATTGTGCTGGGGACCGGGCTCGGAGACTATGTGGAGCAGGTGAATGTCCTCCAGGTGATTCCCTACAGCGAGATTGACGGATGGCCGGTGTCGTCGGCACCGACGCATGCAAACAGGCTGGTCTTTGCGGAATACAAGGGACTGAAACTGGCGATCATGCAGGGACGGATCCATTATTATGACGGCTATTCCATGGACGAGGTGGTTTTGCCCCTGCGCGTGCTGTGGAAGCTCGGGGCACGTACGGTGATGATTACCAATGCGGTGGGTGCGATGAACCCGGACTACAGTGTGGGCGGGTTTGTGGCCGTGAAAGACCAGATTTCGTCCTTTGTTCCGTCCCCCCTCATCGGGTCGAACCTCGAAAAACTGGGAGCCCGGTTCATCGGTATGACGGAAGCGTTTGACAAAACGCTGCAGGAAGAAGCGCAACGGATTGGCAGGGAAAACAATATTCCCGTGTATAGCGGCATTTATCTCCAGGTTGCCGGCCCGCAGTTTGAAACACCCGCGGAAATCCGGATGTACCGGATGCTGGGGGCGGATACCATCGGTATGAGCTCGGCCGTCGAAGTCATTGCTGCGCAACACATGGGTATGCGGGTCTTTGAACTGAACTGCATTTCAAACATGGCCGCCGGAATAGAAGGCGGCGAAGACTTTGATTCCATCTCGATTGAACATAATGTGGAAAACATGGAAAAAAATTTCGCCATCCTGATGAACGGGCTGCTCGACTACCTGGACCAGGAAAAGCAGGAAGTCTATGGGCCCAACCATAAAAACGCGCGATGATGAAATATGATGTGGCGATCAACGGAATACAGGTGCACGCCGAATACAGCAGCCAGGCGGTGGAAACGATCTTTCTTCCGCTCCTGCGGCGCCTGACGGAACTGCAGCGGCAGAAGGGAAGGAGAATCCTTGTCCTCCTGGCAGCGCCGCCCGGCGCGGGAAAAACCACGCTGCTGAGCTTCCTGGAAAAGCTTTCCCGGGAGCACGGGGAACTGGAGAAAATCCAGGCCGTCGGGATGGACGGGTTTCACAGGCGGCAGGAATACCTTCTCAGCCATACGGCCCTGCAGGACGGGAAACCGGTCCCGATGGTGGAAATCAAAGGTGCACCGGTTACATTTGACCTGGAGCGGCTGACGGAAAGCGTGAAAAAAGTCGCTGCCGGTGAAAACTGCGGATGGCCGGCGTACGACCGGCTCCTCCATAATCCGGTGGAAGACGCGGTCTATATTGACGGCGACATTGTGCTGCTGGAAGGGAATTACCTGCTGCTGGATGAGGACGGATGGCGGGAGCTGTCCGGGTATGCGGACTATACTGTTTTCATCCGGGCGGAGGAGGGAATGCTGCGCGACCGCCTGATTGACCGGAAGATCAAAACCGGTGTCAGCCCGGACAGGGCGATTCACTTTGTTGACTTCAGCGATATGCCCAATGTGCGGATCTGCCTGGAAAAATCAAAACCGGCAGACCTGCAGTTTACGGTGGGTCCGGACGGGGATTACCGTCTCCCGGATGCGGAACAGCCGCAGGGAGCAACCTGAAAGCAGATGCCATGAACAATGGAATAATCCATCCAAAGGAAGTATGGAAACCTGTGAAACCAGAGGACAGGAGGAAGGGTTACAATGGGTTTTGAACATTTTTCCGGTGTGTTTGGCGTATATGACCGGACGGAGCTGCTGGCGGAAGGACAGGCGGGACTGGCGGACAGGAATTTTGCTGTCCCGAACCATCCTGCGCTCAGCTACCAGACGGCTTCCGGCACCAAAGGATTTACCGCCGCGGCCATTCTCAACCTGGCTGCGGAAGGGAAGACCGGCCTGGACAAAAGCGTGAAAGCCATCCTGCAGGGAAGCGGGAACAGCAGCAGCAGATACGGAACGCTGGAGTGGCTTTCCGAAACGGTGACGGTCCGGTCCCTGCTGAATCATACATCAGGCGTCCCGGATTATTTTGATGAGGATATTGTCGGCGATTTCGAAGAGGCGCTGAACGGAACGCCCAACTATCATTATGAAAACCCTGAACAGTTCTTCCCGCTGGCGGAGGCTGCGTGGAGAAAACAGGAAACGCCTTACGCGAAGAGAGGCACTTTCAAATATTCCAACGGCGGGTTTGTGCTGCTGGCGGCTGCGGTGGAAGCGCTGTCCGGGGAACGGTTCCGGGATTACGTGAGCGGCTGCCTTTTCCGGCCGGCCGGCATGCACCGCAGCGGATTCTTCCGACTGGACGCACCGGCCGGGGAGGGCATGATCCGCGCCACTGCCTATCAGCAGGACGGGCGCAGCAATATCTACGCGGTTCCGGTGATCGGCGGCGGAGACGGCGGTGCCTATACCAATCCGGCGGATATGGCCCGGTTCTGGAACCGGCTGGATCCGGAAATCCACCCGGAGCATCCGGCAGCCCGCCTGATGGAGGAAGCCTGGACACCGAAGCAGGATGGCGGCGAAAACCTTTACGGCCTTGGATTCTGGATCCGGAAGGACAATCCGCGGGTGGTTTTCCTGGAAGGGTTTGATCCGGGAGTACAGTTCTTCAGCTTCTACAACCGGGACACAAAGCGCTCATTGACCATCTGTATGAACGATGAAGCCATGAACTGCGATGAAGTCTTCGCGCAGTATTACGGCATGGTGGAATAAGCAGAGAAACAACGGGTTGCTTGCGGAAGTCCGGACCGGGGATTATGATACAGCTATCAGGAAATGACAGGAGGTGCGGCCAATGGATACGGGAGAGATCCTGAAGAATCTGCGGGAAAAACACAAACTGACGCAGGAAGAACTGGCGAAGCGGCTGCTGGTGACCCGGCAGGCGGTCAGCCGGTGGGAAACCGGTGAAACCCAGCCGAACACGGAAACGCTGAAACTGCTTTCCCGGGAGTATGATGTTTCCATCAACACGCTGCTGGGCTCCCCGAGAAAGCTGTACTGCCAGTGCTGCGGAATGCCGCTGGAAGAAGACCAGCTGATCAGCCGGGAACCGGACGGATTCTTCAATGAGGATTACTGCAAATGGTGCTATGCGGACGGGAAGTTTATCTATACGAGCAAGGATGCGTTGCTTAACTTCCTGATTGAGCATATGCCGAATCCGGAAGGCCTGGATGTGGAGGAGCGGCGCGGCCAGTATGATGAATGGATTTCTGGGCTGAAACACTGGCAGGCCTGAGCAGCATGCAGCCGGACAGGAAGGAGGAAAAACGATGCCGAAAAATGACAATCCGAATGCACTGCGTTTTGTGCAGAGCATGACAAAGCACGGCGAGCAGGAAGCGGCGGAACAGTTCGCTGGGGAACATCCCCTTTCAAAGTCCGCCGATGCCCGCAAAAAGGCAGAATGGGCAAAGCACCTGTGCGCGTTCCTGGAGGAACGCTACGATGACGAAACCGTGCAGGAAATCCGGATGGACTGCGCCTGCGGCCCGTACGGAATGAACGGGAAACTGAAAAAGATCTATGAGAAGACCGGGGACCCGGAAGCCTTTGTGAAAGAGGTCAACGGGCTGGATATGGGATTTACGTTTGAATACGACGGCACTTCCTATACTGTGGTGTATCCGCAGTGCTACTGTTCCTGCGTGAAGAAGATGGAGGAAAAGCTGCCCCGGGCATGGTGCTACTGTACGCTCGGATTCAACAGGACACTGTTTGAAACTGTTCTCGGGCAGGAAGTCCGGGGAGAACTGGTCAGCAGCATTAAGCAGGGAGATGAAACCTGCAGGATCCGGATCACGCCGGTTCCAAAGAACGGATAAAGCACAAAAACAAGCCGCCGGAAACGACGGTTTGTTTTTGTGTCACTGTCTTTTCAGACAGAGGAGCACATGGTAGAATAAAACACACTGATGAAAGAAAAACGGAGGATCTATGGAACTGATCAGGAAGGCTGCCGCACTGTATGCGCTTGAAGGGTATGAAATCGGGGAAATTCCCGGGCATCCGGGCGGACGGAATCTTGTCTGCGCCTGTAAAAAAGACGGAAAGAATGAATATGTTCTCCGACTTTCCCTGCTGGAAGACCGGACGGAGGAGGATTACCTGGCGGAAACGGAGTTTATTCATTACCTGGCAAAGCACGGCGCGCCGGTGGCGGATGTGATTCCATCCCGGAGCGGAAAACCGGTGGAACGGATCGAACATGAAGGGAAGAATGGTTTTGTCAGTCTGTTCGAATACGCAAAAGGAATGCTGATGGTTGACAACGGCTACCGCTACCGGGAAGGCGCGCCGCTTTCCGAGTATTTTTACAATACCGGGAAAACGCTGGGCGCCCTGCACAGGCTGGCCAAGGAATACCGTCCGGTGCACCGGCGGAGCGATTTCTCTGACAAGTACAATCGTGAATACATCAATTCCCTGATTCCGGACCGGTATGCGGAACTGAAACAGGCTGTCTGCAGGCGCCTGGAGCAGTACCGTTCCCTGCCGCGGGACAGGGAGTCCTACGGGCTGGTCCATTTCGACTTCAGCGACGGAAACTACCATGTGGATATGGAAACCGGTACGGTAACCGCTTTCGATTTTGACAACTGCATCTACTGCTGGTATATGTTTGACCTGGCACACCTGTGGACCCATGGGGTGGGCTGGTACCGGCACCTGAAGGATCCGGCGAAGCGGATGGAAGGCATGGCAGCGTATTTCCACGCTGTGCTGGAGGGATACCGGAGCGAAACAGAGGTTCCGGATGCGCTCCTTGCGCAGCTGCCGCTCTTTATTGACATGACGGTGATCGAGTATATTGTGGATGTATTTGAATGCAGTCTGCACGAAGGGGAAGAAGCGGACGAGGAAGATTTCGGATGGGAGGCCAACTGCCTGATCAACGATATTCCTTACGTCGGCTTCGGACAATAAGAACGGCCGGGCATCAGCCGGCCGGGAAGGAAGAGCCATGGGAAGCATCGTGACAAAAGACGGGATTCACCTGCATTATGATGAATACGGCACCGGGGAGCGGGCGGTTCTTTCCGCACAGGTCGGTTTTTATCCGGAAGGTATGCAGCAGGCACTGGCGGAAAAAGGATACCATGTTTACTGCATGACGCTCCGCGGCTTTGCACCGTCTGATTACATCACGGAGGACTACGGGAATGCCTGGTACGACGTGTTCGCGGACGATGCGGTCTGCCTGGCGGACGCGCTGGGCATCCGGCAATTCGCCTATATGGGTGCGTCCCATGGCGCGGGGGTGGGCTGGCACCTGATGCTGCGCCATCCGGAACGGG
This sequence comes from Clostridia bacterium, assembly GCA_017447185.1. Classification (GTDB taxonomy): domain Bacteria; phylum Bacillota; class Clostridia; order Christensenellales; family Aristaeellaceae; genus Aristaeella. Next base: position 15,675 of record JAFSOC010000039.1, read on the forward strand.
TGAGCGGTTTTGTTGCGGTGGTACCGGGACCCCACAGCCTGGCGGAGGGTGTCATGTCCTACCGGCAAATGCTGATGCAGGGGATCATCTCCGCGCCGCCGCCCTTTGATCCGCCCATCGATGATGATCCGGAGCGGGAAGCACGGCGGACGAAACGCGAAGCGTGGCTGCGCACGCTGCCGGAAGTGGATCCGCGGGAGAAACAGATCGATTACGGCAGGCCGCTGATGCGCCTGGGAACAGAAGAGAAGCTGCAGGAGGTGCTGTCTTCCATTCAGACGCCGACGCTGATTCTCGGCGGGGCGGAGGATCCGATCAGCACGCCGGAACTGATGATGCGCACCGCCCGCTGCCTGCCGCACTGCAAGCTGGTGATGTATTCCAACTGCGGACATAATATCGATACGGACCTGACGGAAGAACTGACGGAGGAAGCAGACCGCTTCCTGCAGCAGACGGAAAAGAACGGAAAATGGTATACCTTCCGGGACTGAGCCGGGATCCGGATCATTAAGACGCATGTTCCCTGACAGAAGAGGCGCGGATGTTTCATCCGCGCCTCTGTTTATTCTGATGTTTTATGGCAGGACCCGGCCATCGGGCAGCAGCTGCAGTTGCAGCCGCAGGAGGATTTTCCTTTCTTCCTGTCTTTACGCAGCCGGATAATGATTCCGGCCACCAGGACGATCAGCACAAGGCTGACAATGATTGTTCCCGGATTCATATGCTCACACCTTTCTGGTCAGGCGGGTTGCTTCCCGGTATTTCCGGAAGAACAGCATGTAGATCATGCCGGCCAGTACGGCCACGGCGGCAACCAGCCCGATCACGCTGATGTTTCCGGTGAAAAGCCCGCCGAATTGATAGATCATCAGGGAAACCGCATAGGCGAAACCGCACTGGTACGCGATGGCAAACCAGGTCCAGCCAGCGTTGTTCATCTCCCGCCGGATGGCGCCGATGGCCGCAAAGCAGGGAGCGCACAGCAGGTTAAAGACCAGGAAGGAGAAGGCTGCAATTCCGGTGAAGGAGGCTGCCAGGTTGGCATAGGCAGCTGTCCCGCCATAGAGGATGCCCATCGTTCCGACGATGTTTTCCTTGGCAATCAGGCCGGTGAAGGATGCCACGGTGGCCTGCCAGGTGCCGAATCCGATCGGCGCGAAAATCCAGGCAATGACGCTGCCCACACGGGCCAGGATGGACATCTCCAGCTCTTCCTCTTCCAGCATCCGGAATGTACCGTCTGCAACGCCGAAGCGGCTGAGGAACCATACCAGGATTGTGGACAGCAGGATGATGGTCCCTGCCTTTTTGATGAAACTCCAGCCGCGTTCCCACATGGAGCGGAGGACATTCCCGACGGTGGGCCAGTGATAGGCGGGCAGTTCCATGACGAAGGGAGCAGGTTCGCCGGCGAAACGGCGGGTCTTCTTCAGCATGATACCGCTGACGATGATGGCGGCCATACCGATGAAATATGCACTGGTGGCGATCCAGGCGGATTTGTGAAAGATGGCGCCGGCAATCATTGCAATGAAGGGGACCTTCGCACTGCACGGAATGAAGGTTGTCGTCATGATGGTCATGCGCCGGTCGCGTTCGTTCTCAATGGTACGGGAAGCCATGATCCCGGGCACACCGCAGCCGACACCGATCAGCATGGGAATGAAGGATTTGCCGGACAGGCCGAACTTGCGGAAGATCCGGTCCAGCACAAAGGCAATCCGGGCCATGTATCCGCAGGCTTCCAGGAAGGCCAGCAGGAGGAACAGCACCAGCATCTGCGGAACAAAACCCAGCACTGCGCCGACACCGGCCACGATGCCATCCAGGATCAGGCCTTTCAGCCAGGGCGCGGTATTGATTGAATCCAGTCCCTGCTCCACCAGTACGGGGATGCCGGGTACCCAGGTGCCGTAAGCCGCGGGATCCGGTGCGCCGACATCGGGTTTATAACCTTCCTCGGTGCTCAGGAACTCGTCCACAGCCGCCTGCAGGTCCGCCTTGCCTGTGTTGGGATGCTCTTCCGTCTCCAGCGTTTCCTCATCCTGTGTGATATAGGTGACGGACGCATCTTCCGGAACGGCGTCCAGCAATGCCTTCATGGAGGCTTCCGGACTTTCCGCATCCGGTTCCATACCGTATGTTTCGGCAAAAGCATCAATGATTGCGTCGGTATCTCCGTAACGCTCCACGGCTGCCTCGTATTGGGCTGCGCCGTTGCCGAAAAGATGCCATCCTTCGCCGAACAGGCCGTCGTTGGCCCAGTCAGTTGCGGGTGCGCCTACAGCCACCATGGCGATCCAGTACACTGCGAACATGATGGCCGCGAAGATCGGCAGGCCCAGCCAGCGGTTCGTAACCACCTTATCGATTTTGTCGGAGGTGCTCAGGCTGCCGGCATTGTGCTTCCGATAGCAGGATTTGATGACCTGGGCGATATACACATAGCGTTCATTGGTGATAATGCTTTCCGCGTCATCGTCCAGCTCCTTTTCCGCGGCGGCGATGTCCGCTTCCATATGCTTCATGGTTTCGGGATCAATTTTCAACTGTTCAAGCACTTTGTCATCCCGTTCGAACACCTTGATGGCGTACCACCGCTGCTGTTCTTCCGGAAGGCTGTGGACGGCGGCTTCCTCGATATGCGCCAGGGCGTGTTCCACGGGGCCGGAGAAGGTATGCTGCGGAACGGTTTTCCCGCCTTTGGCCGCCTGGATAGCGGCTTCCGCCGCTTCCATGACGCCGGTATTCTTCAGAGCGGAGATTTCCACCACTTTGCAGCCAAGCTGTCCGGCCAGGTCCGCAGTGTTCAGCCTGTCACCATTTTTCTTCACCACGTCCATCATGTTGATGGCGACCACGACGGGGATACCCAGTTCCACGAGCTGCGTGGTCAGGTACAGGTTTCGCTCCAGGTTGGTGCCGTCGATGATATTCAGGATGGCATCCGGACGTTCATTGATCAGGTAGTTCCGGGCAACCACTTCTTCCAGCGTGTAGGGAGACAGGCTGTAGATACCGGGCAGGTCTGTCACAGTGACACCTTCGTGCTTTTTCAGCCTGCCTTCCTTTTTCTCCACAGTGACGCCGGGCCAGTTCCCCACAAACTGGTTGGATCCGGTCAGGGCATTGAAAAGGGTTGTTTTCCCGCAGTTTGGATTGCCCGCAAGGGCGATTCGGATATCCATTTTCCTTGCTCCTCCTGTTGACACAATTAATTAGTCTAACCTAACCGCTGGGTAAAAAAATTATTCCACCTCGATGCTTTCCGCATCCGCTTTGCGCAGGGACAGTTCATATCCGCGCACGGTGATCTCCATCGGATCACCCAGCGGCGCCACTTTGCGCACATGGATTTCCACACCTTTTGTAATGCCCATGTCCATGATCCTGCGCCTGACAGCGCCTTCCCCATGGATTTTGACCACCTTTGCAGTTTTCCCGACCGGAACTTCCTTCAGGTTCCTCATTGTCCGTCCACCTCTTCCTCAGATCATGATTTTACGGGCCATTTCATCGCTGATAGCCACCCGGGCTTCCTTGACCTTCACGATGACATTGCCGTTCAGCGTTGTAATGACTGTAACATTTCCACCCGCGACAAAGCCCAGGTTTTCCAGGTGCTTTTTCACCTCCGGGCTTCCGCCGACTTTGCGGATAATGGATACTTCCCCAGGGTTAGCATAACTCAACGGCATCATTCCATCACCTCCAACGAATAACAGTACAGAATCCTTCAAAGGATTAGCACTAGCTAACTAGCAGACTCATTGTAGTTAATTGAATCTAACTTGTCAAGGATGATGATTGTTTTTTGGCTGAATTTACTTGACAGGTCCGGGGAGAGGGGATAAAACGGGTACAGAAGAAACCGGTATAAAACCCGGCAGATAACCGGGCTGTGCTGAAAAAGGAAAGAAGAACAGACATGCATTTTGTGGACGCAAAGGGAATCCTGACCGGCGGAAAAGGGCACTTCGGCATGAACATCTACCGCGGATGTTCCCATGGCTGTATTTACTGTGACAGTCGCAGCAAATGCTATCAGTTTACCCATGCGTTTGAAGATATTGAAGTGAAACAGAATGCACCGGAGCTGCTGGAACAGGCCCTGAAATCCAAACGGAAGAAAGCGATGATCGGTACCGGATCCATGTCGGATCCATATATGCACTGTGAGGAGCAGCTGGGGCTGACCCGGAAATGCCTGGAAGTAATCTGCAGATACGGGTTTGGCGCAGCGGTGCAGACCAAGTCGGACCGGATTCTGCGGGACATCGACCTGCTGGAGGAAATCAACCGGAAGGCCAAATGCGTCGTGCAGATTACGCTGACTACATTTGACGATGCGCTTTGCCGGATCATCGAACCGAACGTCTGCAACACAAAGCGGCGGATTGAAGTGCTGCAGGCAATGAAGGAGCGGGGAATCCCCACGGTGGTCTGGCTGACCCCGATCCTTCCTTTCATCAACGACACAAAAGAAAATATACAGGTGATCCTCGATGCCTGCGCGCAGGCGCAGGTGAAAGGAATCATTTGCTTTGACATGGGTCTAACGCTCCGGGAAGGGGACCGGGAATATTATTACGCGGCGCTGGACAGACATTTTCCCGGGCTGAAGGAGAAATATATCCGGACCTACGGAGGCGCCTATGAGGTAACCAGCCCGGACAGCCGGGAACTGATGAACCTGTTCCGGTCCTTCTGCCGGGATCACGGGATCCTGTACAGGCCGGAAGAATGCTTTGAATATCTGCAGACGCTGCCGGAGAAGTATGAGCAGATGACGCTTCTGGATGGACTCTGATCAGCGCCTGCAGTGTTTATCAGTCTTCATCTTCTTCCAGGAATACATTATGCGCGTTACGGTTTGTATCCAACACATAGTGGACGATAGCCAGCTTTGAATTCTCAATATGCTGAAGCATCAGGCGGGAAGCCAGTTCCCATTCTCCGCGGATACAATTGGCTGCAATTTCATAGTGCTCTTCCTGGGCGATTTCGTCCCGGGGACCGTTAGCGGTCAGCACCCGGTAACGGAGCACCTGATCCGCAATCATGGCATAGACGGAACGGAAATAGCGATTGTTGGAAGCGGTAATGAACATCTGGTGGAATTCATCGTCCACCCGGTAAAGTTCTTCCGTCGGGAGGTTCTTGCGCCGGAACTGCTGCGTATAGCGGGCGTAGACTTCATCCGGGATTCGGTTGCCGTATTTCAGCACAGCAGCGGGTTCAAGCAGGCAGCGTACTTCAAAAAGCTCTTTGATACTGTTCATGGAAACCCGATTTACCCGGATGCCTTTTTTTGGTTTTATGGATACAAGATGCTCCTGCTCCAGGCGTGAAACCGCATCGCGCACAGGTGTACGCGACGCATTCAGCATTTCGCAGAGCATATCTTCTGTCAGTGTGGAACCGGGAAGAATTTCGCAGGAAACGATTTTCTGCTTCAGTGTTTCATACGCCAGCTGTTTCAGACTTTTGGAGAGATTCAGTTCATTTTCCGACATGTGAAACTTCCTTTCCGAAAGAAAATGAATACGATAACTGCATTATATTGATGTATACAACAAATGTCAACAAGCGTTTCAAAGAGGAGAATTTGCGTCAAAAAAATATTAAATTGGAATATGTTGACAGATGTGTACATCAAGTTGTATACTTCAATAAAACGACCGGAATAAACGAAATTGAAAACCGGGGGGAAAAATGCATGGAACAGCTGAATTACAAGGTTTTGAAAGAATCCGGATATGATGGATACATACTGGAGAACGGAACCGAGAAAATAATGCAATTCGGAGAAGGGAATTTCCTCCGGGCTTTTGTTGATGCCTTTTTTGATCTGGCGAATGAACGCGTTGGATACAATGGAAAAGCCGTTCTGGTTCAGCCAATTGCCCAGGGGCTGACAGATCTGATCAATCAGCAGGAAGGACTCTACACGCTGTATCTGCGGGGCAGTGAAAACGGAAGCAAGGTGGACGCAAAACGTGTCATCAGCTGTGTAAGCCGCTGCCTGAATCCTTACGGGGACTGGGACAAGGTATTGGAAGTTGCCCGGAGCGCCGATCTTGAAATTGTTGTCAGCAATACGACGGAGGCGGGTATCGTGCATGAGGCCGAGAGCCGCTTTGACCAGGAGCCGCCGGTGAGTTTCCCTGCCAAGCTGACCAGAGTGCTGTATGAACGCTGGGAAGCCGGGCAAAAGGGCCTGATTATCCTCAGCTGCGAGCTGATTGACAATAACGGAAAGGAACTGCTCCGCTGCGTAAATGAATATATATCCGACTGGAAGCTTGAAGAAGGCTTCCGCGGATGGGTGAATGAAGAAAACATCTTCTGCTCCACACTGGTGGACCGCATTGTTCCCGGCAGGATCCGGGATCCCGAAGAAGTGAAACGTTTGGCGGAGGAGAACGGATATGATGATCCGCTGACGGATGTCGGCGAAGTATTCGGTATCTGGGTTGTTGAGGGCCCGGATGGCCTGGAGGACAGGCTTCCGTTTAAAAAAGCCGGCGTTCCCGTAATTGTTGTGCCGGATGTGACGCCGTACAAGAAAAGAAAAGTCCGGATCCTTAACGGAGCGCATACGGGGTTTGTACTGGGAGCTTATCTGGCAGGATTTGATATCGTGCGGGACTGCATGCAGGACGATACGGTCCGGGGCTTTATGAACAAAATGCTTTATGAGGAAGTCATTCCGACACTGCCGCTGGACAGGAAAGATCTGGAAGACTTTGCAAAGGCAGTGCAGGACCGGTTCAACAATCCTTTTGTCAACCATGAACTGATGAGCATCAGCCTTAACTCCACATCCAAGTGGCGGGCGCGGAATATGCCTTCCTTCCTTGAATACATTGCGGACAGGAAGGAGCTGCCTCCGTGCCTGACGGCGAGCCTTGCAGCATATATCGCGTTCTATTCCAATGATATTCAGGAATTGAACGATAAAGGGCTTGTCTGCCGCCGGCCAAAGGGAAATGAATATACGGTAAGCGACGACCGGGATGTTCTGGAGTTTTATGCTGCGCACAGGGCTGACAGCGCAGAAGAACTGGTTCATGCAGTTTTGACGAATGAAAGTATGTGGGGCCGGGACCTGACAGCGGTGGAAGGGCTGGAGAAGGCAGTTGCCGACGGCCTGAAGAAGATCCGGAAGGACGGGGCACTGGCACTGTACAGAAGCTGCCTGTAAGACGGAGGAAAGCGCGGATGAACGATCTGATTTGCATCGCTCCGCAGGATCTTGCGGCAGTTGCGCTTCGGCCTTTGAAAGCCGGGGAGACTGTCCACTGGAACGGCGGGGAAATCACCCTGAAGGAAGATATTCCCATGGGACACAAAATTGCCCTGCGGGAGATCCACAGGGGAGAAGCTGTAATCAAATACGGTTTTCCCATCGGTGAGGCAACGGCGGATATACCGGCAGGGTCGCATATTCATACGCATAATCTGCATACATTGCTGAAAGGTGAACAGGAGTATGAATGGCATCCGAGCCATCCGGAAGTCCGGAGGATGAAACCGGCGGTTTTCCGCGGATATCCGCGGGCAAAAGGACGGCCGGGAGTCCGGAATGAACTGTGGATTCTTCCGACAGTTGGATGCGTGAATGATGTTGCCAGGGCCCTGGAACAGAGGGCTCAGCGGCTGGCGGGCGGAAATGTTGAAGGCGTTCACGCCTTTACTCATCCGTACGGATGCAGCCAGCTGGGGGATGACCAGGACAACACACGGAAGATCCTGGCCAATCTGGCGACCCATCCGAATGCCGGCGGCGTACTGCTGCTGGGTCTTGGATGTGAGAACAGCGGGATTGAACAGATCCGCCCCTGGATGGGGGACTATGATGAAAGCAGAATTCGTTTCCTGGTGTGCCAGGAGACGGAGGATGAACTGGAAACCGGCATCCGGCTGCTGGAGGAACTCGCTGGACGTATGAGGAAGGACCGGCGGGAAGAATGCGGCGCAGATCAGCTGGTGATTGGCCTGAAATGCGGCGGATCGGACGGGCTCAGCGGCATAACCGCCAATCCGACCATCGGCGTCTTCAGTGATTTGCTGACGGGCATGGGAGGCACCACGATCCTGACGGAAGTACCGGAAATGTTCGGGGCGGAAACCATCCTGATGAACCGGTGCGACGATGAAGCGCTGTTTCAGAAAACGGTACACCTGATCAATGATTTTAAGAGCTATTTCAGCTCATACCATATGCCGGTGTATGAGAATCCGTCGCCCGGCAACAAGGCGGGCGGCATCACCACGCTGGAGGACAAGGCGCTCGGGTGCACGCAGAAAAGCGGTTCCGCCCCGGTCCGCGGGGTGCTGGCTTACGGCGAGAAAGTGACGGCGACCGGGCTGAATCTGCTGTCTGCACCGGGAAACGATCTGGTCGCTTCCACGGCACTGGCATCATCCGGAGCACAGATAGTGCTTTTTTCCACAGGAAGGGGGACGCCGTTCGGCTGTCCGGTACCAACCCTGAAGATCGCAACCAATACACCGCTGGCAGAGAAGAAAAAGCATTGGATAGATTTTAATGCCGGAAGACTGCTGGAAGACCGGAACCTGGAGGAACTTGGTGCGGAACTGATGGAAAAAGTGCTCCGTACCGCTTCAGGGGAACCAGCACGGAATGAGGAAAACGGCTTCCACGATCTGGCAATCTTCAAACAGGGTGTAACACTGTAAGGAGGAAATCGGAAATGACAGAAATGATGAAACAGCTGCAGAAAATCGGTATTGTGCCCGTTGTGGTGCTGGACCGGGCGGAGGATGCGCTGCCCCTGGCCGAATGCCTGATGAAGGGTGGGCTGCCCTGTGCGGAAGTCACCTTCCGGACTGCGGCGGCTGAGGAATCCATTCGGATCATGGCAAAAGCCTTTCCGGAGATGATCATCGGCGCCGGCACGGTGCTGAGCACAGAGCAGGCGGACCGGGCCATTGACGCGGGCGCCCGTTTTATCGTCAGCCCCGGATTCAACCCGAAGGTCACGGAGCACGTGCTGAAAAAGGGTGTGCCCATGACGCCCGGGATCTGCACACCGACGGAGATTGAGGCAGCACTGCAGTTCGACCTGGATGTGCTGAAGTTTTTCCCGGCGGAACCTTCCGGCGGCCTGAAGATGATCAAGGCTCTGGCGGCACCGTATGTGGGTGTGAATTTCATGCCCACCGGCGGGATCAGCGCGGCCAACGTGCGGGATTACCTGGCGTATGACCGGATCGTGGCCTGCGGAGGCAGCTGGATGGTCAACGGAAAGCTGGTCCGGGAAGGCCAGTTCGCGGAAATTGAAAAACTCGTGCGGGAAGCCGCCGGTATTGTAAAGGAAATCAGGGGGTAAATGAAAATGAATCTGAATCTGAAATCCGCTGAAGAATGCCGTTATGACGCAGTATCACTGGGTGAAATCATGCTGCGCCTGGATCCCGGCGAGGGCCGGATCCGCACCGCAAGGGAATTCAAAGCCTGGGAAGGCGGCGGCGAATACAATGTGGTTCGTGGCCTGCACAAGTGCTTCGGCCTCCGGACCGGCGTGATGACCGCGTTCGCGGACAATGAAGTCGGGAAACTGCTGAAGGACCTCATTGAGCAGGGCGGCGTGGACACCAGCCTGATCTGCTGGAAGAAGACGGACGGGATCGGCCGCATCTGCCGGAACGGCCTGAATTTCACCGAGCGCGGATTCGGCATCCGCGGCGCGGTGGGATGCTCGGACCGGGCGAACACTGCAATCTCCAAAGCTACCCCGGAAGACTTTGATTTCGATACCGTTTTCGGAAAACTCGGCGTCCGGTGGCTGCATACGGGCGGCATTTACGCAGCGCTGTCCGAGCAGAGCTGCGAGACAGTAATCGCTGCCTGCAAAACTGCGAAGAAATACGGTACGCTGGTTTCCTATGACCTGAATTACCGTCCTTCCATGTGGTCCGCCATCGGCGGGCTGGAAAAAGCCCGGGAGGTCAACCGTGAAGTCGCGAAATATGTGGATGTGATGATCGGGAATGAGGAGGACTTTACGGCCTGCCTGGGCCTCCAGGTGGAGGGAAACGACGAGAACCTGAAGGAACTGAACCTGGACGGATATTACAAGATGATCGCGGAAGCGGCAAAGCAGTATCCCAACTTCAAGGCCATTGCCACCACGCTGCGCACCGTTAAAACCGCCACGGTCAACGACTGGAAGGCAATCTGCTGGGCGGACGGTAAGGTTTACATGTCCAAGGCTTATGACAACCTGGAAATCCTGGACCGGGTCGGCGGCGGCGATTCCTTTGCCTCGGGCCTGGTGTACGGCCTGATGACCACCGGGGATCCGGAGCTGGCGGTGAACTACGGCGCGGCCCACGGGGCCCTGGCCATGACCACCCCCGGGGACACCAGCATGGCCAGCCGGGAGGAAGTGGAATCCCTGATGAAGAACGGGAGCGCCCGGGTGAAACGGTGATTTTAGTTATTAGTTGTTAGTTGTTAGTTTTTTAGTTGGCAGCCGGCGGAGGAGAGTTTGCAATGAAGCAGTTTTTGGATAAGGATTTCCTTTTGAACACGGAAGCGGCGAAAAAGCTGTTCCACGAGGCGGCGGAAGGCCAGCCGATCATCGACTATCACTGCCACCTGAGTCCCCGGGAGATCTACGAGGACATCCGGTACGACAATATCACCCAGGTCTGGCTGGGCGGGGATCACTACAAGTGGCGCCTGATGCGCTCCGCCGGCGTTTCGGAGAAATACATCACCGGCGACGCTTCCGACTGGGAGAAGTTCGAAAAATACGCGGAAGTGCTGGGGAAAGCCGTGGGCAATCCCCTGTACCACTGGAGCCACCTGGAGCTGCGGCGGTTCTTCGGATACGAAGGCATCCTGAACAAAAAGACGGCGAAGGAAGTATGGGAAGCCGCCAACGCCAAGCTGCGGAGCGAAGGATACTCCGCCCGGGGGCTGATCCGCATGAGCAATGTGGACACCATCTGCACAACGGACGATCCGGCGGACACCCTGGAGTGGCATGAAAAGCTGGCGGCGGACCGGTCCTTCCCGGTGACGGTGCTGCCGGCCTGGCGGCCGGACAAGGCCATGAACCTGGAAAAGGTCACATATCCGGAGTATATCGCCCAGCTGGAAGCAGCGGCGGGAATGGACATCGCCACCTTCCGGGACCTGGTGGCGGCACTGCACCGGCGGCTGGACTTCTTTGCCTCCCGCGGATGCAAGCTGAGCGACCACGCGCTGAACTATGTGGTCTATGCCCCGGCCGGCGAAGAGGAGATTGAGAAAATCTTCCGGAAGCGGATGGAGGGGGACCTGCCGGACGCGGAGGCGGAGGCAAAGTTCAAGTACGCCTTTATGAAGGCCATGGCGGCGGAGTACGCGGAGCGGAACTGGGTGATGCAGCTGCACTACGGCTGCCGGCGGGACAACAACCCCGTGACCTTCCGGGCCATGGGACCGGACACGGGCTTCGACTGCGTGGACAACTACGCCCCCAGCGCCCAGACGGCGGCCTTCCTCGGCGCCCTGGAGGAAGAGGGAAAACTGCCGAAGACCATCCTGTACAGCCTGAACACCAATGACAACGCGGCCATCGATACCATCCTGGGCTGCTTCCAGAACGATACGGCCGTAGGCCGGATCCAGCACGGGTCCGCCTGGTGGTTCAACGATCACTTTGACGGGATGAGCGAGCAGCTGAAGAGCCTGGCGTCCCTGGGCTACCTGGCCGGTTTCGTGGGCATGCTGACGGACAGCCGGAGCTTCCTGAGCTATCCGCGGCACGAATACTTCCGCCGGATCCTCTGCCGGATCCTGGGGGAATGGGTGGAGGACGGCTTCTATCCGGAGGACTTTGACACCCTGAAGGAAATCGTGGCGGATATCAGCTATCACAACGCGGACCGGTACTTCGGGTTCGACAAAAAACAGGCGTAAGAAGCCGGGAGGACGACATGGACATCGGGATCCGGCTGCACGACACAAAACCCGGAACGCTGCGGGAACGCCTCGGATACGCCTCGGCCCAGGGATTCACCTGCGTGCAGCTGGCCATGGGAAAGGCAATTCCGGATTTCCGGATGGCGGAGGCGCCGCGGCTTTTGACGGAAGACCTGGCGGCGGAAGTGCGGGAAGAGCTGGAGAAGGCCGGGATCACCTGCGCCGTGCTGGGATGCTACCTGAAACTTTCCCAGGCGGAGGAGGAAGAGACGGACCGGGTCCGGGAAATCTACCGGGCGCACCTGCGCTTCGCCAGGTGGATCGGCGCGGGATGCGTCGGAACGGAAACGCCGCCGGTGACCTGCCCGGAGGGGGAGGCCTGCAGGACGGAGGAACAGTTCCGCCTGTTCCTGGAGCGAGCGCGGCCCCTGGCGCGGGAGGCGGAGGAACTGGGGATGACGCTGGCCGTCGAGCCGGTTTGCACCCACATCGTCCACGACGCCGCGGCGGCGGAGAGGATGCTGGCGGAGCTGGACAGCCCGAATGTGAAGATCATCCTGGACGCGGTGAACCTGATCGACAGCGGCCATACGGACAGGGCGGAGGAAATGATTGGAGACGCCATCCGGCGGCTGGGACCCCGGGTATGCGTGCTGCATATGAAGGATTTCATTCCGGCGCCGGGGGAACCCAGACCGAAGCCGGTTCCCTGCGGGCAGGGGCAGATGCGCTACGGCGCGCTGCTGGACCTGGCGAAGAAGCAGGCGCTGCCCATGACGCTGGAGAACACCACTCCGGAAAACGCGGAGGAAACACGGCGGTTTCTTGAAAAGGCCGCGAAGGCAGAGGAGTTCAGATGAAAGTACTGTGCGTGACGTCCCGCAGCTGCAGCGTGCTGCTGGATCCGGAGGGACTGTACGAGTCCCGGGAAAAGCGGACGCTTTTCCTGAACGGGGAGGAGCAGGGGGAGGAATACCGTTCCGTCACATCCCTGTTTGACCTGGAACCGGACACGGAATACACCCTTGAAAGCCGGGGGGAGGACGGACAGGCGGAAGCCCTCGCCTTCCGGACCAAAGGGGAGCTGTGCACCCTGGACGTGCGGGAATTCGGCGCGAAGGGTGACGGAACCACGGACGACACGGCCATGCTGCAGGCGGCGATCCTGAGCTGCCCGGAGGGCGGCCGGGTGCTGGTGCCCGCCGGAAATTATGTTTCGGGGCCCCTGTTCCTGAAGAGCCGCATGACGCTGGAGATCGCGGCGGGAGCCACGATCCTGCTGGAAACGGACCGGACGCGGTTTCCCATCCTACCGGAGAGCGTTCCGGCGGAGAACCCGGACGGGGAGCTGCTGATGGGACTCTGGGAGGGAAACAGCGAACAGGGATTCGCCTCCGCCCTGACCGCCATGGATGTGACGGACACGGCGGTGATCGGCGAGGGCGTGATCGACGGACGGGGCGGCGACAGTGACTGGTGGATCAACCCGAAGGTGACGCGGATCGCCTGCCGGGGGCACCTGCTGTACACCCAGCGGAGCAAAAACCTGCTGGTGCAGGGGCTGACCTTCGTGAACAGCCCCAGCTGGAACCTGCATCCCGCCTTCAGCGAAGACCTGGACTTCATCGACCTGAAGATCCGGGCCCCCTGGGACAGCCCGAACACGGACGGATTCGATCCGGAATGCTGCCGGCGGGTCCGGTTGCTGGGAACGGAGATCTCCGTGGGGGACGACTGCATCGCCCTGAAGTCCGGAAAGATCCGGCTGGGGAAGAAGTACCGCCGCCCCTGCGAGGAAGTGGAGATCGCCTGGTGCGCCATGCTGGACGGCCACGGGGGCGTGACCCTGGGCAGCGAGATGGCCGGCGGGATCCGGAAGGTGCGGGTGCACCACTGCTATATGAAGGGAAACGACCGGGGACTCCGGATCAAAACACGCCGGGGGCGGGGAAAGGACGGGGTCATCGACGATATCCTGTTTGAAAAGGTATGGATGGACGGGGTGAAGATGCCCCTGATCGTCAACAGCATGTACTTCTGCGATCCGGACGGCCACAGCGAATGGGTGCAGAGCAGGGAAAAGAAACCTGTGGACGAAACCACGCCGCGGATCGGGGCAATCCGGTTCGAACAGGTCCGGGCGGAGGGCTGCAAGGCCTGCGCCGCCTACGTGCTGGGGCTTCCGGAACAGCCGGCGGAACACATTGCCCTGAAGGACTGCGTCTTCCGCTTCGACCCGGAGGCGGAGGCGCTGGTGCCGGTGATGGCGGAACAGGTGGAACCTTGCCGGAAGCGGGGACTGATCCTGAAGAACGTACGGAAGGTAACGCTGGACAACGTCCGGTACGAGGGCGTGGACGGCGAATGGATCGACGCGGAGAACACGGAAGAAATCGAGGAAAAGTGAGGGAGAAAGATGGAGATTCGCTACAGCTGCAACCAGAGGGATTTCAAACGGTATACCACGGAGGAGATCCGGAAGGAATTCCTGATCGAAAAACTGTTTACACCGGATACGGTGGAAGCGGTTTACAGTCACGTGGACCGGATGGTGACCATGGGGATTATGCCGGTGGCGGAGACGGTGTCCATCGACAAGGGCATCGATATCTGGCACAACTTCGGGACGGAGTATTTCCTGGAGCGCCGGGAATGCGGCATGTTCAACGTGGGCGGCCCCGGAAAGGTGACGGCGGACGGCACGGTGTACGAGCTGGGCACCAGGGACTGCCTGTACCTGACCAAGGGCGTGAAGGACGTGCGGTTCTCCTCGGACAGCGCGGAAAACCCCGCAAAGTTCTACCTGGTCTCCGCCCCGGCCCACTGCAGCTACGAAAACCGGCTGCTGAAGATCGCGGACGCGGCCAAGAAGCCCTGCGGCGAGGCGGCCACCAGCAACAAGCGGGTCATCAACCAGTTCATCCATCCCTCGGTGCTGAAAACCTGCCAGCTGTCCATGGGCATGACGGTGCTGGACAGCGGCAGCGTCTGGAACACGATGCCTGCCCACACCCATGAGCGCCGGATGGAAGTGTACTTCTACTTCGACGTGCCGAAGGACAACGTGGTCTTCCACATGATGGGCGAGGGACAGGAAACCCGGCACATCGTGATGCAGAACGAACAGGCGGTCATCTCCCCCAGCTGGAGTATCCACGCCGGGGCCGGCACCAGCAATTACACCTTCATCTGGGCCATGGGCGGCGAAAACCAGGCCTTTGACGATATGGACAACATTCCTACAACCGAGCTTCGATAAGGAGGGGAAACGAAAATGGATATGAACGCGTTCAGCCTGAAGGGAAAGACAGCCTGGATTACAGGCGCAAGCTACGGAATCGGATTTGCCATCGCGGAAGCTTACGCGGCGGCAGGTGCGAAGATTGTTTTCAATGATATCAATCAGGAACTGGTGGACAAGGGCCTGAAGTCCTATGCCGAAAAGGGAATTGACGCGACAGGATATGTCTGTGACGTGACCGATGAGGATGCGGTGCAGGAACTGGTAAAGAAGATTGAAGCGGAAATCGGCGTGATTGATATCCTGGTCAATAACGCGGGCATTATCCGCCGGATTCCCATGATTGAGATGAGCGCAGCGGAATTCCGCAAGGTAATCGATGTGGACCTGAACGCGCCGTTCATCTGCGCCAAGGCGGTCATTCCTTCCATGATTCAGAAGGGACACGGAAAGATCATCAATATCTGCAGCATGATGAGCGAGCTGGGCCGGGAAACGGTCTCTGCGTACGCGGCAGCCAAGGGCGGCCTGAAAATGCTGACACGGAATATCTGCTCCGAATATGGCGGACACAATATTCAGTGTAACGGTATCGGGCCGGGTTATATCGCCACTCCGCAGACAGCGCCGCTGCGGGAACGCCAGGCGGACGGAAGCCGTCATCCGTTTGACCAGTTTATTATCGCCAAAACACCGGCTGCCCGTTGGGGAACGCCGGAGGACCTGCAGGGACCTGCGGTATTCCTGGCGTCGGACGCCAGCAATTTCGTGAACGGGCATGTGCTGTATGTGGACGGGGGCATCCTGGCCTATATCGGGAAGCAGCCGTAACGCGGGAAAAGTATTTGCCCGGGCGGACAAAAAATGGTATAATCTTCCTATAAGCAGCAGCAGATGGATCTTCGCCCGGCGGAGACGGAAGGCCGGGGCGAAAAATGAATAAGCCGGAGGTTGGCCCGTGGGGGGAAAAAGAACGATAAGGCAGTACCGCGCGATTGACTGTTCCCTGTTCGCGCTGATGCTCATCATCTTTGAGACGGTGATTGTCCGGGCGGCCACAGCATGGTTTCCGAAGGAAGCCTGGATGGTGTCGGTGGTGCCGGCAGTGACGGCGGTGGTCATGGTCCGGTGGGGCCCCTGGTGCGCGGTTCACGCCGTGCTGGGCGGCATCGTCACCGTGGCGGCGATGAAAGGGAACGGAACGCAGTTCCTGGTCTACGGGATCGGGAACCTGGCGGCCCTGGCGGTGTGGCCGCTGGTCCGGAAGCGGGGATGGGAAGACCTGCACCGGAACGGGCTCGTGCTCTTCCTCTTCGGGGCCCTGACAGTGCTCGCCATGCAGGCGGGCCGGGCCCTGGCGGCCCTGGCGGCGGGGACGCCGCCGGAGGGGCTCCTGCTGTTTGTCACATCGGACGCGGTTACCTACATATTTACCCTGGTCATCCTGTGGATCACAACCAGGCTGGACGGGGTCCTGGAAGACCAGAAACATTACCTGGGACGGGTGAACGACCCGGGCAGAGAGGGGGACGGAAGCCGGTGAAAACGAAAGGTTCGGATTATCTAATTCGGGACGAAGCCCGCGGAATCTGGCGGGTGGATCCGGAACAGGCGGTCCGGGACGACGTGGAGAAGCATTACTGGCTGAATGTGGGCCGGACCATCGTGAAGGACTGGCGCCTGTATGTGATGCTGGTGCCCATGCTGCTGGTATTCCTGTTCTGGCGCTACCTGCCCATGTACGAGCTGCTGGGGGCCTTCAAGGTATCCGATGAAGTGAAGCCGGTGAGCGAACAGCTGTTTGCGGGTTTTTCCTATTTCAAAACCCTGATGGCCGGCGCCTCCACCCTGAGCACGGAATTCTGGCGGGCCATGCGGAACACCTTCCTGCTGAGCTTCTACGGGCTGTGCTTCGGATTCCCCATGCCCATCATCCTGGCCCTGTTCTTCAACGAGATCCGCTCCAACGCGGCCCGCAGCATCTACCAGGTCACGACCTACCTGCCGAAGTTCATGTCCACGGTGGTCATGACCTCCCTGGTGACGATGCTGGTCAAACAGGGGTCCACGCTCCAGAGCGCCGGCATCATCAGCCAGTTCCTGCGGGACCTGGGGATCATCAGCGCGGAAACGGCCAACGCGGGATTGCTGAACAACCCGGCCTATTTCCGGGCGATCTACCAGATCAGCGGGATCTGGGAGGAGGCGGGATACGGCAGCATTGTATTCTTCGCCGCGATTATCGCCATCTCGCCCACCAGCTATGAGGCGGCGCAGATTGACGGCGCCAACAAATGGGCGCAGATGCGGTACGTGGTGCTGCCCAGTATCCTGAGCACGATCGTCATCATGCTGATTACCCGGATCGGATCCCTGCTGAATATCGGATATGAAAAAGTCCTGCTGCTGTACAACCCGAACACCTATGTGACGGCGGACGTGGTTTCCACCTTCGCCCAGCGCTACGGACTGGCGGGGGCCCAGAAGGGGATTGCATCCGCGGCGGAGATGATGAACAACGTCATCGGGATGCTGCTGGTGATCGGCGCGAACACGGTTGCCCGCAAGGCATCCAACGTGTCGCTGTATTGAGGAGGGGTCCGGAATGAAAAGAAAACTGGAAATTTCCGAACTGATCTTCAAGATCCTGAGCTACCTGTTCCTGACCATTTTCGCGCTGATGTGCCTGTACCCGTTCATCTACGCCATTGCCGCCTCCGTCAGCGGAAGGCACGCGGTGGAATACGGGCAGGTGGTGCTGCTTCCGAAGGACGTGCAGTTCGACGCCTTCAGCCGGATGTTCAACGACAACATGTTCTGGAACTCCTACTCCAACACCCTGTTCCTGACCATCTACGGAACCATCTGGGCGCTGGGGGTGGCCATCCTCGGCGGATACGCCCTGAGCAAGAAGCGGCTGCTGTTCCGCAAATTCTTCAACTTCTTCCTGGTTTTCACCATGTGGTTCGCGGCGGGCATCGTGCCCCAGTACCTGAACTACCTGGCGACCAAGGACGTGTTCAACTCCATCGGCATTACGGACGACAAGTGGCTGGTGGTCATTGCCATGGGTATGGCGGCCATGAACATCATCCTGCTGCGGAACGCCTTCGAGAACGTCCCCAGCGAGATTGAGGAAGCGGCCATCGTGGACGGGGCCGGGGAATTCCAGGTGCTGAGCAAGGTATATATCCCCATGAGCAAGAGCACCATTGCCACGGTGGCGCTGTTCTTCGCAATCAGCCGGTGGAACGGATATTTCTGGGCCAGGCAGATGATCAGCAACCAGAACGAGCATCCCCTCCAGGTTTTCATCCGGCTGAAACTGGAACAGTTTACGGATCCGGAGGCAATGGCCGGATGGAACGAGGTGTATGCGTCGGACAGCGTGATCTACGCCCTGATTGTCTGCAGCATCGTCCCGATCCTGATTATTTATCCCTTTATCCAGAAGTACTTCGCCAAAGGCACGAACGCCGGCGGTGTGAAGGAATAAAAAGTTTATATTTTAAAAAGGAGGATACCCCAATGAAGAAACTGCTTTCCCTCGTCCTGGCCCTCGCGATGTTGCTGAGCGTTGCCTCCGCACTCGCAGAGACCGAACTGCGCATGGCTACCGGCTACAACAGCCCTGCGACAGGCATTGCCTTTGACGCGGAAACCATCGGCGAAGGCAAAACCCTGAAGGCCAACGGTGTGACCTACCATACCGGCGACCTGAAGCCCACCTGGGCGGCACTCGAGGAAATCCTCGGCGTGAAGTTTGTGAACCTGTACCAGGGCAACAACACCACCAAGGAGTTCGAGTTCTGGAAAGACCGACTGAACGAGGTGGACATGGTGAGCGGTACCGCCAGCACCCTGACCGAGTACGGCGAGGCCGGCAGCATCGTAAACCTGGCCGAGCACTTTGACGACCTGCCCCACTTCAAGGCCTACCTGGATGCGAATCCCATCGTCCGGCTGTCCGTGACGGGCAACACCAAGACCGGCGCCATCTACTTCAGCCCCTACTTCGACGGCGTGGACGACATCGAGCGGATGCCCCTGATGCGGGTGGACTGGGTGGAAAAACTGCTGAACGGCGAAGGCGAATTCACCGCGGAAGCCTGCCTGGACATGCCGGCGTTCTTCTATGAGCCCTATATGCCTACCAGCGGAAAGATCGAAATCGAAACCCCCAATGCCGAAGGCACGGCGGTTGAAATCGTCACCAAGGACTACGACGCCTACGGCAACATCGTGGAAAAGATGAACGCGACGGAAGGCCTGAACGGTGTGTCCGCGGTCAACATGCTGCGTGAATACATCGACAAGACCTACAACGGATACTATGGAACCAACCGCGCGGACCTGTTCATCGGACAGAACGCCGCGTGGGACGCGGACGAACTGGTGGCCCTGCTGCGCTGCGTCGTGACCAATGCCAAGACCCTGAACGGAACGGACACCATCGCGGGCCTGTTCAGCCGGGAAGACAACAACAACCAGCGGAGAGTGGACATGTACCGCCTGGCCGGCCACCTGTTCGGCGTGCGCGGCCTGGAATCCCGCCAGGATTACCTGTATGTGGAATCGGACGGCCTGCTGCATGACGCCCGCCAGGAAACTGCCACCTATGAGGCACTGGCCCGGATGTACGACATGGTCAATGAAGGCCTGATCTCCCAGGACTTCGTGGACAGCGCTGAAATGAACAGCGGCAAATACCTGGAAAACAACATGGGCTTCATGAGCTACGACTACAACCAGACCCAGACCATCATGAACGACACCAAGCTGAGCGGCATTGAAGGCGCGAAGTACATGGCCGTCATGGTTCCCGTGGCCCGCTGGTACGATGGCACCGACGAGAACGGCGTGTACATGCGGTTCACCGAATCCTGGCGCTCCGTGAAGACGGACGGCTGGGGAATCTCCAAGGCCGGCGTGGAAGGCGACGAAGCGAAACTGAAGGCCGCCCTGGCCCTGATCGACTACGCCTACTCCGACGAAGGCATGATCCTGATGAGCTACGGCCCCAAGGAATTCATCAAGACCAATGAGGACGGCAGCTATGTGACCTTCCTGTTCAACGGCAAGGAAATGCCCGTTATCGCGGACGAGACCGCCGCGGACCTGAAGGAACTGGAAAAGGGCAACTACACCAACTTCGCCCGGAAGTGGCTGGGCTCCACCCTGAGCTTCGTCAAGAGCCAGGCCTTCGAATACCAGTGCACCAACGAGATCGGCAAGGAAGGCGCGGGTCGGATTTCCGTGGCCATCGGCCTGGGCACCATCAAACACCCGCTGCTGGAGCTGGCGGAGAATCCCTGGTACACCTCCTTGCCCACCGTGCTGCCCAACACCAAGGTGGAAAATGATGAACTGAACACCTTTACGGAACTGACTGCCAAAGGAAAGTTCAACCAGGGCAAGGACGGCGAGAATATGTTCGTGAACATCATCGTAGCCGGATTCGCCGACGAAGGATTTGAAGATCCGGTGGCGGCTGCCGAGACCGTGGCGGACGCCTGGCACGGATTTGACTACCTGCTGCTGAAGCAGGACGCCTGGCAGCGCCTGCAGGATTACTACGATTCTCTGAACTGACCGGGACATTCTCTGGCGGTGAAATGAACTGACCGGGATTGCTCCGCCTGCTCTTCGCGGGCAGGCGGAGCCGTCCCTTCACAGATCGGAGGAAGAGCCATATGTACAAAAAGCAAATGAAAATACAGAAAATCGTCTGCCTCCTGTGTGTCGCAGCCGGCGTGCTTGTGTTTCTGTATGCCCTTGGAATGATGACCGATCTGTACGACATGCTGTATACCATGATTCCCGATCCCTCGGATCCGTCCAGCACGAAAGTGGAGGGAGCCATCATTTACTACGATATGCAGGGATTCAACCGGACCCTGCTGCGGGCCGGCATCGGGCTGATCCTGCTGGCGGTGGCCCTGCTGGTTACCAATACGCATACCCGCCGCAGATACTATATCGCGAACTATATCGCCGTCGGCCTGTTTTCCGCGGGCAGCATCACCGCTGCCGTATGGGCCCACGGCCAGATCGCGGCTTACAAAACCCAGTACCTGACAACCGTTGACTTTGAAAACCTGCAGCGGCGCCTGAGCCGCGCGGGAACCTATACGGATTCCACCTTCTGGTTCGACATCCACCTGGTTGTCTTTGCCGTTTTGCTGGTGGTGACCGTATTGCTGATTCTGAATACCCTGTGGAAGATACGTCTGATGCAGCAGGAAAAAACGCTGGTTGCCCAGGGGCAGGCAGCGGGAAAGGCGGTGTCCGCATGAACGATACGCGAATAACGGAAGAACGCCTGGAGGATAAGGTTTTCCTGCGGAAAGACCGGATGCGTTATATCAAGAACACGGCATCCTCCCGGCTGGCGCTGCTGGCCATCCTGTTCAATGTGCTGTTCTTTGTCAGCATTTATAAATCAGACGTGGGCTCCTATTACTATACAATCCTGATCGGAGCATCCATTCTCTATAACCTGGTTTTCATGCTGCTGGTTTTCCTCTCTTCCGAAGGCGTGAAGCAGTATAAAAAGAGTTATTCCCTGCTCCTGGCCATCCTGGGGATCGGGCAGATCGTCCGCATTTTCATCATTCCTTTGAACGCGCATTCCACAGAAATCACGGTGAAAAAGGTGACTTCCATCGTGATGGGGGACGCGCAGTTTACCCGGACAGTGATTTACCTGGCTGTTTCGGCTGCCTGCTGCCTTGCGGGTGCGGCCATTAACCTGAAGAAGAGTATGACGCTCAAGGCGCATATCGCCTCCCTGGGCGGGCAGAGCAAGTAAGGAGGCGGACCATGGCGGAACTGAAGCTGCAGCATCTGGATAAAATCTATGACAACAAGGTACAGGCCGTCTTCGATTTCAATATGGATATCAAGGACGGCGAGCTGATCGTTCTGGTGGGTCCTTCCGGATGCGGCAAGAGTACGACGCTGCGGATGGTGGCAGGGCTGGAGGACATTTCCGCCGGGCATCTGCTGCTGGACGGGAAGGATATTACACAGACGGCGGCCAAGGACCGGGACATGGCCATGGTGTTCCAGAACTACGCGCTGTACGGGCATATGACGGTCTATGAAAACATGGCTTTCTCCCTGACGCTGCGGAAGGAAGACCCCAACGTCATCCATAAAAAAGTACTGGCGGCAGCGGAAATCCTCGGGCTGACCAGCCAGCTGAACAAGAAACCGGCACAGCTTTCCGGCGGACAGCGGCAGCGGGTGGCCATGGGCCGCAGTATTGTCCGCAATCCGAAGGTGTTCCTGTTTGATGAACCGCTGAGCAACCTGGACGCCAAGCTGCGGGGCGCCACCCGGCGGGAAATCCTGCTGCTGCACAAGCGCCTGAAGGCTACGATGCTGTATGTTACCCATGATCAGACGGAAGCGCTGACTCTGGCGGACCGGATTGTCTGCATGAGTATGGGACGGGTGCAGCAGATCGGTACACCGCTGGAGCTGTACGATTCACCGGCAAATCTTTTTGTGGCGGGATTTATCGGACTGCCGCCCATGAATTTCTATAATGTCCTGTTTGAAGATGGCACGCTGAAGGGGAAAGGGTTTGCCGTCGAGCTGGACGGAGAAGAAAAGGATCTGCTCGGGAACTGGTATGGGAAGGAAATCGTGTTGGGGATCCGGCCGGAGGACCTGGAAGAAGGCGGCGAGCTTCCGGTAAAGGTGACCATGAATGAGAACCTGGGGATGAATACGCTGGTGAACGGAACCCTGGGGGACGGAAACCGGATTGTGGCCAAGCTGCGGGGCTGGAAGGAATTCCGGAACGGAGACACGGCCGGCCTGAAGTGCAAGCGGAAGCATTTTTTTGACAAAGACACCACGAACGCGATCCGGAAGGAGGAGTGCTGATCATGGCAAAACAGCCCACGAAGAAACCGGAATTCCTTCGGAAAAAGCTGGTTTCCCTGAAACGCAAACCTCAGGCGATTGCGCTGGTGGTCCTTCTGGCAGCCTTCGTGTATTACAGCCTGAACATGACGAAAATCAGCAATACGACGGCGCGGATCCAGGGGCAGGGCATGGGACTGGCCGGATTCGTCACCATGCTGTTCTCAACCCTGAGCCTGGTTTGTTTCCTGCGGACTTTCCCCCACAGGAAGAAGACGAATATTCCCATGCTGGTGCTGACATTCCTGATGCTGGGCGTGATTATTTTCGCGGACCTGTATTACAGCGGAGTAGTGTATAACGCCATTCACCGGGAAGCGGATCCGATTGCCTCCACCGGGCAAAGCCAGTATATCGCGGATTCCATCGGGATTCTCCGGACCCACTGGATCCTGGTGGCGGCCGGTGCCGCCCTGACTGCCCTGCTGCCCCTGTACACCCCGCTGATCCGGAAGATCAACACTTCCGTGGAGGTGGAAGGCAATGAGGAAATGGGCGTCATCGATATCAGCGGTGAGGACGCGTAATCCATGAGCAGGAAAAGCCGTAAAGCGGCACCGGAAGAACAGCGGAGCGCAGCGGAGTATTACCAGCTGAACACCCGCGCCATTGAGGATCTGGTGACAGCCGATGAAAGCAACAGTCCGAAGGTCAGCGAGGAGGAACTGCGAAAGTACCGGTCCGGGCCGAAGATCCGCCTGCGGGACGGGGTCAAGGCCGCACTGATCAAATGGTGGTTCGCGGGGGCGGTTTGCTTCTTCTTTTTCTGGGGACTCGGGATCATGATTCCCAGCCTGGAAAACCAGATGATCGTCCTCGGAATCGGCCTGGGCTTGGTGACAGACCTGCTGGTGAACAATATTTTCCGCTATTACGCGAAGACTCCCGGGGCCAACGACCGCTGGATCATGGTGAGGCACAAGGGTGTGGCCGGCATGGCGATGAACCTGCTGTACGCCTTTATCCTCCTGGGGCTCGTGGTGATCACCTATGACATCATCAACCGGATTGCCGTGGGCATTACCGGTACGTCGGATACGGTGCCGGTAGGGGTCGAGCCGATTCTTTTCGGATTCCTGACCATGGGCTGGGATCTCCTGCTGCTGCAGGCCCGGAAATGGATCCGGCAGATTGTGGATGACGCGAAAAAACAGGCGAGGTAACACATGCACGAAATGATCGGGAACTACATCCTGGAACTGATCCGCCGCAGCACGCCCCGGCGGACCGCCTGGAACCTGGAAAAGATCCGGGAAGACCGGGATGTGAACTGGAATTATATCGACGGCTGCATGCTGACGGCCCTGAACGCCATGACGGAGATTACCGGGGACGACAGGTACGCCGCCTTCGTGGAGGAAGTGGCGGACAGCTTCGTGCAGGAAGACGGAACCATCGACACCTTCCGGCCGGAAAAGCACGCCCTGGACGATTACAACGAAGGCCGGATCCTGTTTCCCATGTATGAACGGACGGAAAAGGAAAAATACAAAAAGGCCGCCGAAACCCTGCACAGCAGCCTGATGGAGCAGCCCCGGACCGAAGAGGGGAATTTCTGGCACAAGGAGATCTACCCGGACCAGGTATGGCTGGACGGGACGTATATGGCGCTGCCCTTCCTGGCAATGTACGAGAACACCTTCGGGAAGGGCGAGATCCGGGATATCATGGAGCAGCTCCGGACCGTGCGGAAAAGGATGCGGGACCCGGAAACGGGCCTGTACTACCACGGATACGACGCGAGCCGGAAGGCCTTCTGGGCGGATCCGGAGACGGGACTGAGCCGGAACTTCTGGCTGCGGGCCATGGGCTGGTACGCCCTGGCCCTGGCGGACCTGGCGGAGATTATTCCGAAGGGCATGGAGGAACGGGAGGAACTGGCCAGGACACTGCGGGAACTGATGGAAAGCATCGCGCGGTACGCGGATCCGGAAACCGGGATGTACTGGCAGGTGGTGGACCAGGCCGGGCGGGAAGGCAACTACCCGGAGACCAGCGGCAGCGCCATGATCGCCTGCGCCATGCTGAAGGGCGCCCGGCTGGGACTGCTGGAGGAAAGGTTCCGGGAGCAGGGAAAGAAGACCTTTGAGGGTATCACGCGGAACCATCTGGTAGTCCGGGACGGAATGATCGAACTGGACAATATCTGCCTGGTGGCGGGACTCGGACCGGACAGCAACCGCCGCCGGGACGGAAGCTACGAATACTATATTTCGGAACCGGTGGTATCCAACGACGCGAAGGGCGCGGCCCCGTTTGTGCTGTGCTATACCGAGATCAGAAGAATCAGCGGCGAATGACATGATTTCACGGGAGGCGGACCGGATGTACATTGAACTGAAGAACATCAACAAGATTTACCCCAACGGTTTCCATGCCGTGCACAATTTCTGCCTGGAAATCGAAAAGGGCGAATTCATTGTGTTTGTCGGGCCTTCCGGCTGCGGAAAATCCACAACGCTACGGATGATCGCCGGCCTGGAGAACATCTCCAGCGGGGAATTCCTGATCAACGGGGAGCGGGCTAATGAAAAAAGCCCCCGGGACCGGGAGGTGGCCATGGTGTTCCAGAGCTACGCCCTGTATCCCCAGATGACGGTGTACGACAATATCGCCTTCGGCCTGACTCTGCAGGGAGTGGACGAGGACGTGATCGAGGAGCGGGTAAAGAAAACGGCGAAGATCCTGGGGCTGACGGACTACCTGGACCGGCTTCCCCGGGCCCTGTCCGGCGGACAGCGGCAGCGGGTCGCCATCGGCCGGGCCCTGATCCGGAAGGTGGGCATTTTCCTGATGGACGAACCCCTGAGCAACCTGGACGCCAAGCAGCGGGTGACCATGCGGGGAGAGATCGCCCAGATCCACCGGGAGACGGGGGCCACCACCATCTATGTGACCCACGACCAGACGGAGGCCATGACCCTGGCGGACCGGATCGTGGTGATGAAGGACGGATACGTCCAGCAGACCGGAACGCCGTATGAACTGTACTTCAGGCCCGCCAACGTTTTTGTGGCCGGGTTCATCGGGGAGCCGCCCATGAACTTCGCGAAGGGAAAGGTGGAAAACGGCGCCATTGCCTTCGGGGACCAAAAGGTGGACCTGACGGGGGCGCGGCAGGACGCCGCGGCGCTGGAAGGAAAGGAAATCGTGTTCGGGTTCCGGCCGGAGGCGGTGACGCTGGAGGCGCGCGAAAAAGCCGCCCGGATCGACTGCCGGGTGGAGCTGACGGAGATGCTGGGGGACAATACGAACGTATATATCACCTGCGGCGAACAGCAGGCCATCCTGAAGGTGGACAGCCACGACACGCCGGAGACGGACGAAGCCCTCAGCTTCTATATCCCCTGGGAAAGTATGTACGTGTTTGACGGAAAAACAGAAGAAGCGCTGTGATCAGGCAAACCAGCCGGCGGGCA
Source organism: Clostridia bacterium (assembly GCA_017447185.1). Lineage (GTDB taxonomy): Bacteria > Bacillota > Clostridia > Christensenellales > Aristaeellaceae > Aristaeella. The sequence goes on from JAFSOC010000039.1 coordinate 42,217, forward strand.
GATATGCCCGCTGGTTTTCCATCATATCGTCAAAGAGCTTTTCGCCTTCCGCCGGAGGCACGGCGGAGAGCTGGGGATCGTTCATGAAAGTGGTGAACCCCAGTTTCCGGTCGCAGCGGAGGGCGGACCGCAGGGTGTTTTCCTGGTTAAGGACATGGCGTGCCACCAGGGGCAGGACGCCGGCGGGGGTCGGCCCGGCAAAGAGGGGCTCGATCCGGTTCCGGCTGAAGAAGGCATTGGTTTCCACCACGGCGCCGGCGGGAAGGTCCGGCACCTGTCCCCGGTTCGGGACGTTGACGTTCGAGACCAGGTCCCCCAGCCCCAGCAGCGCCTTCAGCAGGAGATGCCCTTCCTCCCCGGAGGGGACCAGGGAGGGTTCCTCCTCCCCCCGGACCAGGCGGTCCGAGCGGGCCAGGCGCCTTTCCAGGTCCTCCACCCGCCAGGAGACGGGGGTCAGGCTGAACTTCCAGGAACGGACGGTTTCGGGGTCCCGGGTGTACCAGGGGGCGACGAATTCGGCCAGGTGGCGGTCCCCTGCCGCGGCGATTGCTCCGTAGCGGCGGAAGAGATCAAATTTGACCCGGTGCGCACAGGCAAAATGGGAATTCATCCAGTTGCCGTCCTGACCTGCTTCATAGCCGCTTTCAGCGTATTTATCGGCGAAGCGGGCGTAAAGGGGCATCAGGTCCGTTTCGCCGAAGGACGCGGAAGTGATCCAGGTGAAGTGGTTGATGCCGGTGACCGTTGTGCGCAGATCCTGGCGGATGACACCGGGGGTGCCTTCCTCCGTTTCCAGCATGGCGCAGAGCAGCTTCTGGGTACCGAAGACTTCATGACAGCAGCCGAAGGCATGGATCCCGGGAAAGATTTCATACAGTGTCCGTACGCAGAGGGACATGGGATTGGTGTAATTGATCACCCAGGCATCCGGCGCATAATCCCGGATGGCTTCGGCGATTGTGACAAACATTGGGATGGTACGCATGGCGCGCATGAAACCGCCGGCGCCGACGGTATCTCCCACTGGCTGATAAATTCCGACCCGCTCCGGAAGATGGACGTCGCTCTGCATTTCATGGAATGTTCCGGGAAGAATGGAGATGACAACGAAATCCGCGCCTGTCAGGGCTTCCTGCAGGCCCAGGCTGACTTCATATGACCAGCGAGAAAGCGCTTTCGGATGCACGCTGATTTTTTCACCGATGATCCGGTTGCGTTCCGCTGCCTCCCGGTCGATATCATAAAGGCGGACGGTACCGCAGAGATCCGGATCTGTTGCCAGGTCCGTCATAAATCCCCAGGCCCATCCCCGGGATCCGCCGCCGATATAGGCAACGGTCAGTTCTTTCGCGTTCGGCATGCTTTACTCCTCCGTCAGGCCAGTAATCCCAGGCGGGACATGATATAGATGAAAAGGAAAATGGTTCCAAGGGAAGCCACGGTACTGGTAAAAACCAACTGTCCGGCCAGCTGGCCATCGCCGCCCATATTCTGTGCCATGGGGTAGGAAGCGGTGGCGACCGGCGTGCCGAAGATCATCAGGATCAGGAAAAGTTCCACTCCGCGCAGGCCGATCAGCCAACCCAGGGGGATAGTAACCAGCGGCAGCAGAATCAGCCGGATTAACAGGACGGCAGCAATCGGTTTCCGGTTTTTCTGGATTTCCTCAAAGATGAGGTTGGCTCCGAGGACAATCATGGCAAGCGTGGTGGCCAGGGTGGCCAGGGAAGAAACCGGGGAGGCAATAAAGGCCGGCAGGCGGATCCGCAGTGCGAAAAACAGCAGCCCGATGGCGCATCCCTGCAGGAGGGGATTCTTCAGCAACCCAAGCAGAAGCGGTTTCAGACGGACTTTTCCGCCTTCCCGGAAGATTTCGAGTACGATGACTGCGGCAATATTGAAAAGGGAAACCATAATCATCACCATGATACCGCAGACAGAAGACTGTTCCGTTCCGAAAATGCTGGCGGTCAGCGGGATACCGTAGATAATGAAATTGCTTCGGAAAATGGCCTGGATGATGACGCCGCGGCGGGAGTTTTCCTTCACGATCCGGGGAACGGCAATGAGCAGAACCAGAACCAGCAGAATCACAGAGAGAGGCCCGGCAATCATCAGTGTCGCGGAGGGCAGGTTCTCCGGCTTGGCGCTGTAGATATTATTGAACATGAGAAAGGGAAAGAAAAGCTTGAAATTGAGAGCGTTCAGCCGATTCATGAAGGCCCGGTCCGCAATACGTGTCCGGACAGCCAGGAAACCGATTCCCAGCAGAATCATGAAAGGCGCTACTGCATTGAGCGCAACCATGAAACTTTCAAACATTGTTCTTTCTCCCGTTTTTCCGGAGTAAATATGCTGAGGATGCCTGCATTATAGCAAAAAAAAAGCGGAAGGAAAAGAAGAAAAACAGGAGGGAAAACAGATGCCGGGAAAAACGATCGTCGTCGCCTGTGACGGGAGCGGGGACTATACAAGCCTGCAGCAAGCTGTTGACGCGGTGCCTGAAATCGAAGGACCGGTCAGTATTTTCCTTCGCGCGGGGAAATACCGGGAAAAAGCAGTGATCCACCGAAATCATATTCACCTGATCGGGGAAGAGCGGGACCGGACAGTTCTGTCCTGGAACGGATGCGCAAAAGATCAGTATGAGGATGGGACGGAGAGGGGAACTTTTCTTTCCTCCACACTGATGGTCACCGGCAGCAATGTGACGGTTGAGAACCTGACGGTCATGAATGATGTCGGAGACGGTCGGGAAGTTGGACAGGCAGTGGCTGTATATGCGGCAGGGGACAGGGGAATCTGGCGGAACTGCAGCCTGATCGCACATCAGGATACACTCTTCTGCGGGCCGATCCGCCTGCCCAATGTAAAAGAAGATATCCGCGACCGGGCGGGATGCGCGGAAGCGGTATACCGGGTGGAAGACGGCCCCCTCACCTGCAGCAGGCAGTATTTTGAGAACTGCCTGATCCGGGGGGATGTTGACTTTATTTTCGGTCCGTACCGGTGCTGGTTTGAACAGTGTACATTGTTTATGAATAAACGGGGCGGCTGGTATACGGCTGCCAACACAAATCAGGATCAGCCTTTCGGGTTTGTGTTCCGCCGGTGCCGGTTGACGGGTGAATGCGAGCCCGGGAAAGCATATCTGGGCAGACCGTGGCGAAAGTATTGCAGGACGGTCTTCCTGGAATGCGATATGGATGAACATGTGGCACCGGAAGGTTTCTCCGACTGGGATGAAGAACGGAAAATCAGTGAACGATGCGGTGAATGGCGTACGACAGGGCGAAGAGCAGACCAGCGGCTGCGCCATCCGGCCCAGAAACGCATGACAGACCAGGAAGCTGAAAAGATTACCGTTGAGAATGTGCTGCGGGGAGAGGATGGCTGGGATCCTGTTGACCGACAGGAAACGGCTGTGATACGATAGACACGGAAAAGAAGACAAAAAAACGAACCAACGAGCGAATGAACAGGATCTATTGCTGCTACCCGGATGGGAAGCACAAAGCGCTGACGATGAGCTATGACGATATAAAAACAGTATCTATACCTGATGTACGCATGGGGACACAACTATGAATTTGATGACCGGGACAACTGGCAGCTGATGGAGGATTTCTGCCGAAAGATGGGTGGTCAGACAGTCCGACTTTGACGGGAAGAGGAAACGTATGTATACAAGGGAATATCTGGAGCAGTATCCGTATTTCAGGGAAACAATCGAAAAAGAAGGCATGCAGGGGATTTTTGACCAGCTGACTGGCGTAATCTCCCGCGGGCATATCCTCTGGTTTACCCAGTGGCTGATGGCGCATCAGATTCCTTTTTCATTTGCCATGATGGATCTCGACAATTTCAAGTTCATCAATGACACCTACGGACATCATATCGGGGACGGGGTACTGGTCCGGGTGGCACAGGATCTGGCAGCAATCCTGGACGGAATCGGGCTTGTCGGTCGCTTCGGCGGGGATGAGCTGCTGATTGTGAACCTGAGGGACCTTACATACGATGCGGCGAAAGCTTTTTTTACACAGGTATACAGCGGGAAAGTCCTGCGGAGGAATGTTCCGCTGGAGAACTGCAGTCCGTTCATTACTGCTACAGTCGGATGCGCGATCTACCCGACAGACGCGCAGGATTTCGACGCGTTGTTCGAACTGATTGACAAGACCCTTTACAGGGGAAAAAACAAAGGACGCAACTGCCACATCATTTATGTTGCGGAGAAACATAAGAATGTCGTGATCCGGCGGATTGCAAAGCAGGGAATGTATACTGCTTTCAGCCAGATGATCCGTCAGTTTGAACTTGTGCCCGGTCTGAAGAACAAACTGCGCAGTGTGATGCCGCTGCTGATGGAGGAACTGCAGATTTCCGACCTGTATTATGTGGGGCGGAAGAATGTGCTGCACGCGGTACGGAACAGCGAAGTGGCAGAACCGGTATCAGATACGGAAAAGCTGCTGCGAAGCGACGACCTGTTCTCGGACAACACACTGGACAAGGTGAAAGCCCGGAGCCCGGAACTTTATAAAGTACTGAACACATGGGAAATTGAGACGGTCTGTGTGATCCGTATCGGAATGGACATGGATACGGACGGCTATCTGATCTGTGCAGAACCGCGGAACAGGAGAATCTGGCAGGAAGCAGAATGTGCAATGCTGTATTTCCTTGCCAAGATGTTAGCCGCCAGGATCCGGATTGACGGAGAAGTGCTGGAATAGACAATGGACAGCGGCCGGTATCCTGCTTTGACCCGGCATGTTCGGAAGGAGAATTACGATGAATATTTATGAATCCGGCGAAGATTACCTGGAACAGATCCTGATGCAGCTGGAAAGGAAGGGTTACGCCCGGTCGGTGGACATTGCCGAGGCACTGGATGTTTCCAAGCCGTCGGTCAGCGTGGCCATGAAAAAGCTGCGGGAAAACGGCTATATTCACATGAGCGCGGATAACCTGATCTCCCTGACGGACAAGGGATACGCGATTGCCCGGAAGATCTATGACCGTCACCAGGTGCTGACGAAGTACCTGGTGCAGATCGGCGTGCCGGAGGAAATTGCCAGAAAGGACGCCTGCAAGATCGAGCATGATCTTTCCGAGGAATCCTTTGCGGCCATCTGCAGCCTGATCAGGTAAGAATCCGGACCGATCACAGAAACAGGAGATAAGATATGGAAGTTCGTCTGCTGAAAGAAAATGAACAAATCCGTGCGGCGGAGATCGCCGTGATCTCTTTTCATATGCGGGTGGAGAACCTGGAATCGGTGGAAAATGACTGGGGTCAGGGAACTTACCTGCACTGGGGCGCGTTTGACGACGACGGAACGCTGATGGCCCATATGCTGGACAACCAGTACGAAAGCTGGCTGGACGGGACACTGGTCCGCAACGGTGGCATCGGAGCGGTTTCCACCCTGCCGGAATACCGGACGGACGGCGCAGTGCGGGAGATCTTCCGGAAACTGATTCCTGCTGCTTATGCGGACGGGGAAGTGATTTCCACCCTGTATCCCTTCAGCCACGCGTTTTACCGGAAGTTCGGATATGAAACCGTCTGCTGGAAAAATGTGTACGAATTCAGCCCGGCAGTGCTCCGGGGCTATGTGTTCGGGGGAAAGGTACGGCAGTGGAAAACCGGGGATCCGGTCGGCGAGTGGACCAAACTATATAATGCCTTTGCCTCCTCTTTTAACCTGGCTATCTCCCGGGATGACGCGCGGATGGGGAAACATCTGGAGGGCGTATTCTACAAGGACCGGAAGTTCGGCTACATGCTGTGGGAAGACGGCCGGCCGGTGGCTTACCTGATTTTCCAGGATATACGGCATGATCCGCAGGCAATCCTGGAAGTGCAGGACCTGGCCTGGGACGGGCCGGCAGGTTTCCGGGCTATTCTGGGTTTCCTGTCCCGTTTTTCCGCCGACTATGGAACGATCCGCCTGTTCCTGCCGCGGAATATTGAGCTGCTTTCACTGATCCGCAGCCCGCTGGCTTATGATATCCAGAAAACGACGGATCAGGCTTACATGATCCGGGTAATCAACGCGGTGAAGGCGCTGGAAGCAATCCGCAAACCGGAGGGCTGCAGCTTTGTGATCCGTATCAGCGATGAAATGATCCCGGAGAATAACGGGACCTGGAAGGTGACTGCCGGCGGCGTCTCCCCGACGGAGGAGGAACCGGACCTGTGCGTTTCCGAGAGGGCACTGGGACAACTGGTGTGCGGCGCGGTCAGCTTGGCGGAAGCTGAGTACCGGGAGGATACGGCGGTGCAGAAGAACCGGGAAATGCTGGAGAAGGTTTTCATCCGGAAACCGATCCTGGTGGAGGATCATTTCTGAGCTATGAAAGAAAATCCGGCACAGCGGATCGTGCATCCCTTCGGTCCGCTTTTCAGCGCGGAAAGCGAAGTCCTGATCCTGGGCTCCTTTCCTTCTGTGAAATCCAGGGAACAGAGCTTCTTCTACGGTCATCCGCAGAACCGGTTCTGGAAGGTGATCGCGGCGCTGTATCACGCGGAAACGCCCGTGACGATTCCCGAAAAGAAGGAACTGATCCTGTGCAACGGGCTGGCGCTGTGGGACATGATTGCCAGCTGCACGGTGACGGGATCTTCCGATGCGAGCATCCGGGATGTACAGGCGAACGACCTGTCCGTCATCCTGGATCACAGCCCGATCCGGAAAATCTGCTGCAACGGAAAGACTTCCTGGCTGCTGTATGAGAAATGGATCCGTCCGCAGACCGGACGGGAAGCGCTGTGCCTGCCTTCCACCAGTCCGGCCAACGCACAGTGGACGCTGGAAAAGCTGACGGAGGCCTGGTCCGTGATCCTGTGTTGACAAACAGGCAAAACACATTTATCATAGGTTTATCGTGAAGAAAGGACGGGCTTTGGCGACTGATGAGAATCAACGACTGAAATTCGGCTGCAGGGTATCTCTCCCCGGGAAGCATCCCGCCGGGAGGAATATTTGCCGCCGTTTGGAGGTTGTGATTTTCGCAATGGCCGAACGTCTTTTTTGTTTTGTGTGCGCTGCGTTTCACTCCTCCACGGCGGGAAGGGGTGATTTTTTATGAATAAGCTGATACTGGAAGCAAGAAACATCCGTAAGGGATACGGAGACCGGGAACTCTTCTTCATCGATTCCCTCACGGTTTATGACGGCGAGCGGATCGGGATCACCGGCCAGAACGGCGCCGGGAAATCCACGCTGATCCGGATCCTAGCCGGGGAGGACGAACCGGATGAGGGCACGGTCCGGCGGTTTGGCGAAACGGCGCTGATCCGGCAGCAGGGAATTCCGGAGGAAGGCGGGGACGGGATCTACCGTTCCCTGTTCCATGCGCAGGAAAACCGGGAAGGTCTTTCCGGCGGGGAACAGACCCGCAGCCGGATTGCCGCGGCGTTCTCTGCACATCCCCGCTTGCTGCTGGCGGACGAACCTTCCACGGACCTCGATGTAGAAGGCCTTAAGACCCTGCGGGAGCAGCTGGAATCCTTCCGGGGAACGATGATCCTGATTTCCCATGACCGGACGCTGCTGCGGCAGTTCTGCACCCGGATCTGGTGGCTGGAGGGCGGAAAGATCATGGATTTTCCCGGCGGGTATGACGCCTTCACGGAAGAACGGCAGCGCCGGCGGGAGCGGGAACAGTTTGAGTATGATCAGTACAGAACGGAACAGAAGCGGCTGAAGGAATCCGCGCAGCGCATGGCGGAGCGGGCTTCCGCGATAAAGAAAGCACCGTCCCGCATGGGCAACAGCGAAGCCCGGCTGCACAAACGGGAAGCTACGGACGCGATCCTGCAGATCAGTCACGCGAAGCGGACGCTGCAGAACCGGATGGAAAAAATGGAGAAAAAGGAAAAACCGGCGCCGCTGCCGGAGATCCGGATGAAGCTGGGCGTAAGCTCTCCGGTGGGCGCGAAAACCGCACTGGAGGTCCGCTGCGAACAGATGACCGCCGGCGGCCGGATACTGCTGGAAAACACGGGATTCGCGCTCCCCACGGGAAGCCGGACGGCCCTGACCGGGGAAAACGGGTGCGGGAAGACCACGCTGCTGATGGCGCTGGCCGGCGCATCTTCCGGAGGGACTTCCTTCAGCGGCAGCATCCGCTTCAATCCGCAGGTCAAAACCGGGTGGTTTGACCAGCATCATGAACGGACACTGCGGGAGGACTGCAGCGTGCTGGAAAACATCATGGAGGATTCTCCCCATCCCCAGACGCTGGCCCGAACGGTGCTCAGCTGCCTGGGATTTGCCCGGGAGGACGCGTTCAAACCGGTGTCTGTCCTGTCCGGCGGGGAAAAGGCAAAGACGGCCATGGCGAAGCTGCTGCTGCAGGACCTGAACCTGCTGGTGCTGGACGAACCGACCAACCACCTGGACCTGTTCACCCTGGAAGCGCTGGAAGAACTGCTGGCCGGGTACGGCGGAACCGTGCTCTTTGTCAGCCACGACGAAACATTTGTGCAGAAGGTTTCCACCCGCAGGGTCCGGTTTGAAGACCGGAAACTGATCACGGAGGAAGACGGAACGGCAAGGAAGGAGGATGTGCCGGCGGAGAAGACGGACCGGAGCCTGCAGATCATGACGCTGGAAATGCGGCTGGCGGATCTTTCCGCGCGGCTGGCCAAGCCCCGGAAAGGCGATCATCCGGAAGAACTGAACGCGCAGTACCTGCAGCTGGCAGAGGAACTGCGGATCATGAAACAGCAGAACGGATAACCCTGAAAATTCAGTTCTTCACGGGTGCTACCGTGCATGGTATAATTAAAAAGATAAGCAAAAGAAGGGAATGGGCTCTATGCTGTATATCATTCGCCACGGACTGACGGACTGGAACGTCCTGCATAAGCTGCAGGGCCGGACGGATATTCCCCTCAATGAAAGCGGACGGCAAATGGCGGAGGAGGCTGCTGCGGAATACAGAGATATTCCGCTGGACCTCTGCTACTGTTCCCCGCTGGTCCGGGCAAAAGAAACGGCGGAGATCCTGCTGCGGGGCCGGAACATTCCGATCCGGTATGACGACCGGCTCCGGGAGATGAGCTTCGGGGATTACGAAGGGGTGGAGAACAGCTTCAGCATTCCGGACTGCCCGATTAACGTGCTGTTCAAAAACCCGGAAAAATATACGGAATCCGTCGGCGGAGCGGAAACCTTTGAGGAACTGTTCGCCCGGACCGGAGAATTCCTGCAGGAGGTGATCGATCCGCTGATGTCGGAGGGAAAAGATGTTCTGATCGTCGGTCACGGGGCCATGAACCTGAGCATTATCGGCCGGATCCGGAATCTTCCCATTTCGGAATTCTGGTCCAGCAGGATTGAGAACTGTAAAATGATGCGGCTGATCTGAGCGGCCGCATCTGTCCTTGAAAACAGAAAACGGGGAAAGGGAACGGGAACCATGAGCTACATTCAGGCGGAGCATCTCCGGAAAACCTTTACAGTCCGGAAGAAGCGGGAGAAAGGCTCCCTGCTGCGGGAAAAGCAGACGGTGGAAGCGATCAAAGACCTCTGCTTTACCGTAGAGCGCGGGGAAATGGTCGGATACATCGGGCCCAACGGTGCCGGGAAATCCACCACGGTCAAGATGCTTTCCGGCATCCTGACGCCGGACGCCGGGCAGGTGACCGTCGGCGGACGGATTCCCTGGAAGGACCGGAGGGAACATGTGCGCCACATTGGCGTCGTGTTCGGACAGCGAAGCCAGCTCTGGTGGGATGTGCCGGTACAGGACAGCCTGGACCTGCTCAAGGATATCTACCGGATTCCGGAGGAGGACTACCGGAATCGGGTGAAAGAACTGACGGAAGCGCTGGAGATGGAGGCGCTGCTGCGGACGCCGCTGCGACAGCTAAGCCTGGGCCAGCGGATGCGGGCGGAGCTGTGCGGATCCCTGCTGCACCGGCCGGAGCTGCTGTTCCTGGACGAGCCGACCATCGGCCTGGATGCGGTCAGCAAGCTGGCGCTGCGGGACTTCCTGCAGTGGGAAAACCGCCGGCATGGAACGACGATCATGCTGACCACCCACGATATGGAGGATATTGTGGCGCTGTGCCCCCGGGTGATGGTGCTGGGCCACGGCAGCAAACTGTTTGACGGAACCCTGTCCTCCCTGCTGGGGAGGTACGATACGGTGCGGACGGTTTCCGTGCGCTACGAGGAAGCGGACGCGAAACCGGATCTTCCGGAAACCGTTCCCGTAAACCGGGAAGGGGAGAACCTGACCATCACCTATTCCCCGGACAGCTATCCGACCGCGGAGCTGATTGCGAAGCTCCAGCAGGCCGGAACCATCCGTGAAATGACGATGCAGCCCCAGAACATTGACCACCTGGTGGCGGCCATGTACCGGGAGATGGATCTATGAAAGCATATCTGTCTGTATTCCGCCTGCGCAGGAGGCTGGAAACCCAGTACCGGGGCGCGGTGCTGGGCGGCGTGATCTGCCAGATGTTCTTCGGGATTATCCTGATCGCGATCTACCGGGCGCTGTATGCCGGGAAACCCCAGGAGTATCCCTTTTCCCAGATCGCGAGCTACGTCTGGCTGCAACAGGCTTTTTTCCGGATGCTGCTGGCCTCCGACCCCGACCTGCTGGACAAGATCCGCACCGGCGGGATTGCCTACGATCTGTGCCGGCCCCTGAGCCTGTACGGATTCTACTATGTCCGGGTTCTGGCGCAGAAAATGATGGGCAGCCTGCTGCGGGCGGTGCCCATGCTGGTTTTCGCTGTGCTCCTGCCGGAGGGCTGGGGCCTGTCGGCGCCGGCTTCTGCGGCGGGATTCTGCTGGGCGCTGGCGGGACTGCTGCTGGGGCTCCTGTGTGTTTCTGCCATGGAGAACATCACCATGGGATTCACCATGCGGACCCTGGATTCCCGGGGAATGCAGGGACTGATGAACCTGCTGATGATGATCCTGGCGGGGAACGTGCTGCCGCTGACCCTGTTTCCGGACAGCTGGCAGAAGGTGATCACCCTGCTGCCCTATGCCCAGATGCTGGACGCGCCGATCCGGCTTTACACCGGCCAGACCCTGCCGGCGGAAGCGCCCCGGATCCTGCTGATCCAGGCGGCCTGGATCCTGATTCTGACCGGGGCAGGAATGTTCTTCTGGAACCGGAACCAGAAGCGGATCGTTATACAGGGGGGCTGACGCATGGATACGATTAAACTGTACCTGCATTCCATGCGGATGCTGATTAAAAGCCAGCTCCAGTATCCGGCCTCCTTTTTCATGCAGACGCTGGCACAGCTGGTGATGGAAGGCGGGGAAATGCTGGCGGTGATCCTGTTGGTAGACCGGTTTGAACGGCTGAACCAGTGGGGACCGGGCGACCTGTATTTCTTTTTCGGCATGATGTCCGTCACCTTCTACCTGACGGAATGCTTCGGCCGGGGCATTACCGGTAACTTCCCGTACCTGATCCGGACGGGACAGCTGGATTCCTACCTGCTGCGTCCCCGTGGCCTGCTGACCCAGGTGCTGTGCAGTGCGGTGGACCCCCGGCGGATTACCTGCATCGCAGTGGGCGTGGCGGCCCTGATCCTGGGCAGCAGCCTTTCCGCCATCCAGTGGACAGCGGTCAAGGTGCTGCTTCTGATTGAGGCGATCGCCTGCGGCTGCGCCCTGGTGCTGGGACTGTTTGTGATTGAAGCAATTTTCTGTATTTACAGTGTGAAAAGCGTGGAACTGGTGAACGCCATCACCTACGGGGGACGGAGCGCCTGCCAGTATCCCATTGATACTTATCCGCGGCCGCTGCGGGTGCTGTTTACCGTGCTTGCGCCCTTTGCGCTGACACTGCATGTGCCCGGCTCCATGATCCTGGACAAACCGCTGTTCGGCTGGCCGCTGTGGGCTGCTTTTGTGTCGCCCCTGTCCGGGTTTGTTGCCTTCGGGGTGATCTTCCTGGTGTTCCGGCGGGCGATGCGCCATTACCGGTCCACAGGCAGCTGACGGATACAGTGTAAACGAAGATTAACATTCCATGTACAATTTGACAGGATGCATTGCTTGCAAGCCTTGTTTCTGCACGGTATTATATGTTCGAAAGGTGGGAATCAGATGATTAGTGAGAACATTCAGATCCTGCGAAAAAAACGGAACCTGACCCAGGAAGCCCTGGCGGAGGCGGTCGGCGTGACGCGGCAGACCATCGCCAAGTGGGAAAACGGGGAAAGCATCCCGGACCTGGACCTGGCGGGAAAGCTCGCAGCGGCGCTGGATGTCTCCCTGGACGATCTGACCCAGGCACCCCGGGAGGAACTGCAGGAAGAAGCCCTGAAGGGGAAACACATGTTTGGCCTGGTGACGATCGGGGACAAGGGACAGATCGTGATTCCCGTACGGGCCCGCCGGATCCTCGGGCTTCATGCCGGAGACCAGCTGATGGTGCTGGGGGATGAAGGGAAAGGCCTGGCGCTGATCAACGCCCAGATGTTTATCACAATGATGGAGGAAATGAAGCATGGCAACTGATATGAGTGCTCCGCTGTATGTGGAGGGACTTTGCAAGAACTATCCGTCCTTCCGGCTGAAGGAGGTTTCCTTTGCACTGGAGAGGGGGAAGATCACGGGCTTTATCGGCCGGAACGGCGCGGGGAAAACCACGACGATCAACTCCGTGCTTTCGCTGGTGAAGCCGGACGCGGGGACGGTGCTGTTCAGCGGCCTGTCCGACGCGGAACATTCCCGGGAGATCCGGGAGAAGATCGGCTTTGTATCCGCCGGTATGACCTACTATACCCGGAAAAAGCTGCGGACAATCACCGGAATCACGAAAACGTTCTATCCCGGCTGGGACGACAGCGCCTACCGGAAGCATATGGAAGCCTTCGGCCTTGACGAAGAAAAAACACCCGCGGAGCTTTCCAACGGCATGAAGATCAAGTATGCACTCGCGCTGGCACTGAGTCATGGCGCGGACCTGCTGATCCTGGATGAGCCCACCAGCGGCCTGGATCCCATCAGCCGGGAAGAGCTGGTGGAAGTGTTCCTGAAGCTGCGGGATATGGGAAAGACTGTTTTCTTCTCGACGCACATTACGTCGGACCTGGAGAAATGCGCGGACCGGATCCTTTTCCTGCAGAAGGGAGAGGTGAAGGCGGACGAGGATCTGAACGCCTTCCGCGAAGGCTACCGGATCCTGGAATGCGAGGGAGAGATTCCTGCCGGAGTGAAGGAAAAGGCCCGCGGCATCTGCCGGGTTCGGGACGGTTATACGGTGCTGCTCCCCGCGGCGGAGACCGGGACGGAAAATACCCGGGAAGCCACACTGGAAGAGATTATGGTGCATCTGGAGAAGGAAGGTGAGGACGCATGATGAAACTGCTGAAGAAAGAATTTTCCCTGTGCATGCATCCCACCGGATATATCATGCTGGCGACGACCCTGCTGGTGCTGGTGCCGGGATATCCCTACGCGGTCAGCTGCTTCTACATGGGACTTGCGATCTTCTTTATCTGCCTGACGGCGCGGGAAAACCATGACGCTTCCTATACGCTGACGCTGCCCGTTTCCCGGGAGGAAGCGGTGACGGCCCGGGTCCTGATGTGCTGCTGCCTGGAGATTGTCCAGCTGGTGCTGATCGGGGTAATGATCCTGGTCAAGAATGCCATCGGACAGGTACCGAATCCTGCGGGAATCGACGCCGGTGTCGCCCTGATGGGGGACTGCCTGATTACCTTCGCGATTTTCAACCTGATCTTTTTCCCGATGTACTACCGGGATATCAACAAGCCCGGGAAGGCCTTTGTGGTGGCTACGGTGGCGGTGTTCGCCTGGATTGTCCTCAGTATTGTCGGAACCTATACGATTCCCTTCTTCCGGGACGTGCTGGACCGGCCCGATCCCGCTTATATGCGCGACAAGCTGCTGTTTGACCTCGGCGCCCTGGCGCTTTACATCGGCGGAACGGCACTGGCCGCCCGGAAAAGCGTGCGTAAATTTGAGGAGACGGACCTGCAGCTCTGATTGCGTGGAAATCTGTACCCGACAGCATTCGCTGCCGGGTTTTCATATGCCGGAAGATCTTGCATCCGGAGGGGTTTCCTGTTAAGATGAAAGCAACGGAAAATGTACGGACAACAACTGAAACGGAGGAGAGCTTTATGGCAATGCAGGAAAGGCCTGAAGTACGGGAAATCATCGGAGGAAAATACTGGGAACAATCCTTTGAGAAGTTCTTCCTGAAGGTGTATGTGCCGGATAACGACCTGGACGGACAGATCAACAATTACGGGTTCCGGGCACCGCTGCTGCTGGTCTTCGAGGAGGAAAAGCAGGGAATGGACAACGCGGTTTCCTTCGCGCGGGAAAGCGGCCTTGCGAAAATCGCTGCGGACAATGACTCCTCCGTGCTGTTTGTCTATCCCACGGCGGAAGGCGGATGGGCCGGCACCGGGGAGGATTTCTACGCCGCGGTGATCGCGGAGATCAAAATGATCCAGGTATACCGGGACGGAATTGTGGAGAACTACGATTTTTTTGCACGGGAGTTCAAAGGCTATTTTGTGCGCGGCGCCATTTTCCGCGCGGATATCTACAGCTTCGGGAAGTCCGCGGATTTCGCGGCGAAGCACCTGCTGAAAACCCTGCAGGGTGAATACCTGTGGGGACCGGGTGAAATCACGCCGGCTATGGTTTCCATGCAGGGACTGAACGCTGTACCGGATGTGCAGCGGAAGGACATCGCGGTGATCAGCGTGGGCAACAGTCCGGAGATCAACAAGGCATTTGAAGGCTGTGAGCACCTGCTTACGAAGGAGCGGGCGGAATATGTGCAGGACTATTACGGGTTCGTGAAGCAGTTCAAGATGTGGTGCGGAAGGATCGAGTACGAGCCTGATTTCCCGGCACTGAACATGACTGAGGAAGCCGGCTGTGCAACCGTAAACACTTCTCCGGACAACATCAGTCCCTTCAGGGACGACAAGACCCATAAAGTCGGCTATTTTGCTTATTACAACAACGGCCTGTTTGACAACGGGCCGGTGCCGCTGGTGCTCGGGTTCCACGGCGGTGGGGATTCCTCCATGTACCTGACGTTTGTGGCCGGCTGGTGGGAGGTTGCCCATGATCACAACTTCCTGTTTGTCTCGGTGGAGAACCACCAGCATGTCACGGCGACGGAAGCGGTTGAAATCGTGGAGCACCTGAAAAAGAAATACAGCATTGACGAAAAGCGCATCTACGCAACAGGCTTCTCCATGGGCGCGGGCAAAACCTGGGACTGCGCGACCCAGTATCCGGAAGTGTTCGCGGGCATTATGCCGGCCAGCGCGCTTTTCCCGGTATACAGTTCCTTCTTCGGCGGCCCGGTGACCACGAGGATCAACAAGGAAGTTCCGGTGCCGGTATTCTACTCCGGCGGGGAGCTGTCCCATGTGCCGGAACTGCCGCGGCAGGCGGATTCCGCGCTGGAGCGGATCGTGTACGTGGCGGAAGTGAACCGGCTGAAGAAGCCGTTTTCCGCGGTGGACTTCCAGCATCAGGAAGGATGGGAGAACCCGCTGTGGGGCCTGAACGGCGAAAAGCAGGAGGAGATTCCCGATCCGAGTCGGGGCGGCATCCTGACGGTACAGTATTACGACAGCGAGGATGGCGTGTGCCGCACGGCGCTGGCCAGCGTCAGCGGACAGGTGCATGAGTGCCGGAAGCACAGCATCGAGAACGCCTGGAAATTCATTTCCCGTTTCACCCGGTAAGAACATCGCACCCGGAGGCGCAGCATGGAACCGATTTCCTGGGAACTGTTTGAAAAGCAGGTGGCGGAATGCCGGCTGTGTTCGCTGTGTGCGCAGATTCAGCACAAGGTTCCCGGCCAGGGGGACCGCAATTCCCCGCTGATGCTGATCGGCGAGGGCCCCGGGCAGGTGGAGGATGAGGAAGGCCTGGCTTTTGTCGGCCCGGCCGGGCAGCTGCTGACCAGGATGCTGGAAGCCATCGGCCTGCCGCGGGAGCGGGTATATATCTGCAATGTGGTGAAGTGCCGGCCGCCGCACAACCGGGTGCCGACGCCGGAGGAGGCGGAGGCCTGCCGGATTCACCTGCGGATGCAGACTTACCTGGTCCGGCCGAAGGTGATCGTGCTGCTGGGCAGCACGGCGGCGAAGTACCTGCTGAATCCGGAAATCCGGATTACCCGGGAGCGGGGCATCTGGACAGAAAGAAAAGGCATCTGGATGATGCCCACCTATCATCCCTCGGCGCTGCTGCGGGATGAAAGCAAAAAACCGCAGGCCTGGGAAGACATGAAGAGCCTGCGGGAAAAACTGAAGGAACTGGGCCTGTATCCGGACCTGTACGGCACGGAGCTGCATTGACAAAGGGCCGTCCGGCAGGTAGAATGAAACCACAGGAAAACCGAATTTTGTCCTGCCCGGAAACTGCCGGAAAACGGCGGGAGGCGGGTTGAAAGGAAGAGGATAAATGAACGCTTGTACCGCGATCGTTGGAATCAACTGGGGCGATGAAGGCAAAGGCCGGATGGTCGACCTGCTGACAGAGGCGTTTGACATCGTTATCCGGTATCAGGGCGGCGGCAACGCCGGCCATACAGTGGTGAATCAGTACGGCCAGTTTGAAATCCATGGCCTGCCCTCCGGTGTGTTCCGGAAGGAAGTGGTCAACGTCATCGGCAACGGTGTGGCGCTGGATCCGGAGAACCTGCTGGCGGAAATCCGCCAGCTGCAGGACCAGGGCGTTTCCATCACGCCGGAGAACCTGATGATTTCCGAGCGCGCATCCCTCCTGCTGCCCTGGCACCGGAAGCAGGACGCCCTGGAGGAGAGCCGCCTGGGAGATAAACAGTATGGTTCCTCCAAGCTGGGAATCGCGCCGTTCTATTCCGACAAATCCCAGAAGAAGACCATCCTGGCCGGCGAGCTGTTCTATCCGGAAGCGCTGAAACAGCATCTGGAAGACCTGCGCACCTGGAAGAACCTGGTGCTGACCGGGGTATACGGCGCTGAGCCGGTTTCCGCCGAGGAGGTTGAAACCTGGGTGGAAGACTGCTGTAAGCCCCTGATGCCGTTCATCACGGATACCCAGAGCTACCTGAAGAAGGCCCAGGATGACAACAAGCGGATCTTGTTCGAGGCGCAGATGGGCGCCCTGCGGGACCTGGACTTCGGTGTCTATCCCTATACCACTTCCTCCAACGTGCTGGCTTCCTACGCACCCATCGGCGCCGGGATGCCCGGCGTGGAGATTGACCGCGTGATCGGCGTGGTGAAATCCTATTCCACCTGCGTGGGCAAGGGCCCCTTCGTATGCGAACTGTTTGGCGAAGAGGAAAAGAAAATGCGGGAAGCCTGCGGAGAAAGCGAGAAGCTGCATCACCGCATCGGGCCCATCGACCTGGTGGCCATCCGCTACGGCGTGAAGATCCAGGCGGCGACGGAAATCGCCCTGACCAAGCTGGATATTCTGGACGAAATGGAAGAGATTCCGATCTGCGTAGGCTATAAGTACAAGGACCAGGTGTTTGAAGACATGCCCTTCCCGGCGATCCTGGACCAGTGTGAACCGGTCTTTGAGAAAATGAAGGGATGGCAGTGCAATATTTCCGGGATCCGCAACTGGTGGGACCTGCCACAGGAGGCGCAGGACTTTGTAAAGCGGATTGAAGAGGCGGCCGGCGTGGTCGTCAAATGGATCTCCGTCGGGCAGGAACGCCACAGCATTATCCGCCGCGGACAGACCTGACCGGTATGTATGCAAAAAGCCATGCGGTTTCGCATGGCTTTTTGATTTGCCCCGGTTCTTACACGTCGTATTTCTTCAGGAGCATATCCAGCGCTTCACGCAGGAGGATGGCTTCGCCGATGCCCTCCTGTTTCGCGGCGCGGGAAAGGCGCTGCAGCTGATCCTGGGTGTAGTGGCTGGTTTTAGGTACCATCTTTTCCTCCCGGGCCAGGGCAACCCGGTTGCCGCCGGCAGTCTTGGCACGGAAGAGGGCACTGTCCGCCTTGCGGATTAGCTCGGGGGTGCGGGACGCATCCTCGAAGGCTGTGGCAAGGCCGACGGTGATGGTCTGGGGCACGCCGTCGGGCGTTTTCACGTCGTAATTGTTCTTGATATCGTTCAGGAGCAGGAAGATTTCCTCCCGTTCCATAGAGCCGCGGAAGAGGATCGCGAATTCATCGCCGCCGATCCGGTAGATTTTCGCACCTTCCGGCAGGCAGCTCTCGATATATTTGCCGGTGGCGATCAGGATCCGGTCTCCCTCCTCCACGCCGAAATCACGGTTGATGTGATCGAACTTGTCGGAGTCGGTCAGTGCGATGGCAATGATTTCCCCGGAGGATTCAGCGTCGCTGCTGAAAATCTCGTTCAGGTCGGCTTCGAACTGATCCCCGTCCGGGAACTTCAGCGCGTCGGAAACGGCGGTGGTTTTGCGGGCAGCGTGGATCCGGTTCAGTTCCTTATGGTCTTCCACGGTGATGGGGTGCTTGGTTGCAGTGACTTTTTTTGCTGACATATTCTTTTCCTCCTATTCTTGAAAACATATTATATCAGAAATAATATTAACGACGATTATTTTATAGCACACACCGATATGCATGTCAACAGTCTCCGGAAATATTTTTGGAAACGGAAATGTTTGACAGGCGGTGGGTTTCTGTTTATGATCGGAAACAGAATGAAACGGGAGGCAGAACGATGAACGGCAAACAGGTGATCAACCCTTATCTTCCGAACTGGGAATATGTCCCGGACGGCGAACCCTACCTTTTCGGGGACCGGGTCTATGTTTACGGATCCCATGACTTTTTCGGCGGTGATGTGTACTGCATGGGCGATTACGTCTGCTGGTCCGCGCCGAAGGACAACCTGGGCGACTGGCGCTATGAGGGCGTGATTTACCGGAAGGACCAGGATCCGCACAATACGGACCTGCAGGGCAACCTCTACGCGCCGGACGTGACGGTGGGACCGGACGGGCGATATTACCTGTACTATGTACTGAGCAGCTGGGGTGTGGTTTCCGTAGCTGTGGCGGATACGCCGGCCGGCCCGTATGAATTCTATGGCTATGTGCATTATCCGGACGGAACAAAGCTGGGAGAGAAGGAGGGGGACGAGCCCCAGTTTGACCCCGGCGTGCTGACGGAAGGGGACAGGACCTACCTGTATACCGGTTTCTGCGGCTATGGCGACAGAAGCCGCCACGGCGCTATGGCAACCGTGCTGGACAGGGATATGCTGACGGTTGTGGAAGCGCCGAAGTTTGTGGCCCCCGGCGTTATGTACAGCGAAGGCACCGGCTTTGAGGGACATGAATTTTTCGAAGCGCCTTCCATCCGGAAGCGGAACGGCCTGTACTACTTTATTTATTCCTCCATCCAGTTCCATGAGCTGGCCTATGCCGTGAGCAGGGAGCCCACCGGCGGCTTCGAGTACAAAGGCGTGATGATCAGCAGCTGCGACATGGGCATCGATTCCTACAAGCCGGCGGAAAAACCCATGTACTATACGGCCAACAACCACGGCAGCATGGAAAAGATCGGAGACGACTGGTATATCTTCTATCACCGGCATACAAACGGTACAAACTATTCCCGCCAGGGCTGCTTTGAGAAGCTGGTGTTCAACGAGGACGGAACTGTGCGGCAGGCGGAGATGACCTCCTGCGGCAGCGTACGTCCGCTCCGGAGCGAGGGATATTATCCCGCCTATATCGCCTGCCATCTGTTTACGGATACAGAGGTGGTCTATGTGCCCTGGTCCGGGTGGATGGACGACCGGTTCCCGAAGATTACCCAGGAAATCGAGGAAGGCGGAAAGGGCATCGGCTATATCGCCAATATGAGGAATTCCGCCACTGCCGGTTTCCGGTACTTTGACTGCAAAGGCGTTCGGAAAGTCAAAATCCGCACGAAGGGATATGCCACCGGAAAGATGGAGCTCCGGACAGCCTGGGACGGAGACGCCATCGGATCCGTTCCGATCGGCTATGCGAATGTCTGGCATGACACGGAAGCGGAAATCGCGGTTCCGGACGGCGTGCAGTCCCTCTATTTCACCTTCGCAGGGCAGGGGCACCTGCAGTTCGCCGGGTTTGAGCTGATCCGTTAATGACCGGCTAATGAAAAAGCACACAGGGCACAAGCCCTGTGTGCTTATTAACGTTTTTATTTCTCGGCGTCGAAGAGGAGCACCCAGCCTTTTTCCGGATTCGTGACCTGGCGGGTGTCGATGGGGGATCCCATATCCACCTTTTCCGCGGCCTGCATCCGGGGGTCGGTCATGTAATCCAGGAAAGCCTTCAGTTCCCGGCCTTCCCGCGGGGAAGCCTGGTGGGAACAGAGGATGCCGAGGATTTCCTCACCGGTTTCCTCCTCCAGCTGTGCAACCAGGCGCAGCATCGTATCCCGCCACTGTTTTGCCGGCAGGGAGCAGGGGAACCACATCCAGGTGCAGGGGTTCCAGTCGTCCCCGGTCAGGAGCAGCTGCAGTTCCGGCACGTACAGCACGACGCTGCCGTCGGTATGGCCGGGCACATGCAGGAGCCAGACCTCCCGGCCTCCCAGGTCGAAGAAAGTACAGTCAAAATCCCCGATACGGTCCAGGTAGCGGATGGGCAGCGGCTCCGGAATCGCGGCGGACAGGAAATCCTCCGGTACGGGAACCTTCTGGCCTTCCGCCTGGCTTTTGACCTTTTCTCGCTGTTCGCGGCCGGCCCGCAGGCGGAACTCTTCCAGGTCCGCGGGATCCATGAGACTGTGGTCAAAAAAGCGGGCTCCGAGCATATGATCATGATGCCCGTGGGACAGGATCAGTTCCACCGGACGGTCTGTCAGCGTGCGCACATAGGCGGCCACATCCTCGGTGCCGTAACCGGCGTCGAAGAGCAGGGCGGAATCCTCTCCCTCAATCAGGGTGAAGGAGACGCCCATGGCATCCGTAATATGGGTGACTCCGGGGAAGGGGCGGCAGCAGGTGAACATCAGCGGTTCCTCCTTTGATTAATCCGGGCAGGCGAGCTCTGCGATTTCCTCGATCATGTGGTGCAGGGCATCCGCCTGGCGGGTGTCCGCGGCGCGGTAGTAAACCTCTTTGCCATCCCGGCGGGAGACAATCAGTCCGCAGGCGCGCAGCAGCTTCAGGTGATGGGAAAGGGCCGGGCTGGACATTTCCATCATCGCGGAGAGATCCAGCAGGCATTCCTCGCAGTGGCACAAAAGCCAGAACAGCTTGATCCGGGTACCGTCGCTCATGAGTTTAAACAGATCAGCAGAGGCGGTGAATTCTTCCGGCGCAGGCATATGCCCGAACAGCTTTTCACTGTGTCCGTCGTGGGAGTGGGGAAGTTGCGGCATCGGTGATTCCTCCTTACAGGCGCCGGGTAAACAGGGCGCGGATGGCGTTGAGCACAGCCAGAATCATCACGCCCACATCCGCGAAAACGGCCAGCCACATGTTGGCGATGCCCAGGGCACCGAGCACCAGGCAGGCGGCCTTGACAGCCAGGGCGAAAACAATATTCTGGCGGACGATACCCATGCATTTCCGGGAGATCCGGATGGCCTTCGGGATCTTCAGGGGATTATCGTCCATGAGGACGATATCCGCCGCCTCGATGGCGGCGTCGGAACCCATGGCGCCCATGGCGATTCCCAGGTCAGCCCGGGTGAGCACCGGTGCATCGTTGATTCCGTCCCCCACGAAAGCCAGGACTTCTTTCGGATGCTTTGATTTCAGCAGCTCCTCCAGGAGGGAAACCTTATCCGCAGGCAGCAGGTCGCTGTAGACCTGGTCCATGCCCAGCCGTTCCGCCACCTGCCGAGCCACAGTGTCCCGGTCGCCGGTAAGCATCACGGTTTCCCGGACACCGGTGCTCTTCAGTGCGGCAACAGCTTTCTTCGATTCGGGTTTCTCCCGGTCGGAGATGACGATATGACCGGCATAGGCGCCGTCCACCGCCATGTGGACAATGGTACCAGCTTCATGGCATTCCGTAAAGGGAATGTTCAGGTGCTCCATCAGGCGGGCATTGCCGGCGGCCACAGGTTTCCCGTCGATTTCCACGAGGACGCCGCTGCCGCTGATTTCTTCCACTTTCCCGATCCGGGAAAGATCCAGCGGGCGGGTGCAGGCCTTCCGGATGCTGACGGCAATCGGATGTGAGGAAGAGGATTCAGCCAGGGCGGCATATTCCAGCAGGTCCTCTTCCGACAGGGGAGAGTGGTGAACCGCAGTTACCTCAAAAATCCCCTGGGTCAGGGTGCCGGTCTTGTCGAAAACCACAACGCCCGTGCGGGAAAGCTCCTCCAGCCAGACGGAACCTTTCACAAGGATGCCGGCCTTACCCGCGCCGCCGATGCCGGCGAAGAAGGTGAGCGGGATGCTGATCACCAGCGCGCAGGGGCAGCTGATGACCAGGAAGGTCAGGGCCCGGTAGATCCAGTCGCCCCATTCCGGCGGAAGGCCCATGAAAATCATCCGCACCAGGGGCGGAAGAACAGCCAGCGCCAGGGCGCCGAACACCACCACCGGCGTATAGACCCGGGCAAAGCGGGAGATGAAGTTTTCCGAGCGGGATTTCAGGGAGGAAGCGTTTTCCACCAGCTCCAGGATCTTCGAAACTGTGGATTCACCGAATTCCTTCGTGGTCCGGATCCGGAGCAGCCCGTTCAGGTTGATACAGCCGCTGATGATCTCGCCACCGGGCTTCACATCCCGCGGAACGCTTTCCCCGGTCAGCGCGCTGGTGTTCAGGGAGGATTCCCCTTCCAGGACGATGCCGTCAATCGGTACTTTTTCCCCGGGCCGGACCACAATGACGCTGCCCACGGGAACTTCGTCCGGATCCACTTCCTCCTGGCCGCTCTCCGTTTCAATCCGCGCAAA
>JAFSOC010000040.1 GCA_017447185.1 Clostridia bacterium
CAATGGTATGCCAATGACAGAATAAAGCTGTCGTTGGGTGGTATGAGCCCTATGGATTACAGAAGGAGTTTAGGCCTTCCCACACCGTAGGTTTCATGGGCAGACTTGGCTATCTGGTCCAAGTTTCTGTCCGCACCCCCATCACACAAAACCTGCGTACCCTTATGGACAAACCGTTCATCACGAAAGAATGAGATGCTCTTATCCGATCGCCTTCCGGATTATCCCAGTGCCACATCCAGCACCATCATCAGCACAAATCCCAGTGCGAAAGCCACCGTACCTGCATTGGAGTGTTTGCCTTCGGACATTTCCGGAATCAGTTCCTCCACCACGACGTACATCATGGCACCGGCGGCAAAGGCCAGCAGGTAGGGCAAAATCGAAACTACTGCGCTGGATGCCGCAATGGTGAGCAAAGCCGCAATGGGTTCCACGATACCGGACAGGACCCCGTACAGGAAGGTCCTGCTTTTCGGCATGCCGGCCGCCCTGAGCGGCATGGACACGATGGCCCCTTCCGGGAAGTTCTGAAGTGCAATACCCACCGCCAGCGCCAAGGCTGCCGCCTGGCTGACACCCGTTTCACCGGAAACCCATCCCGCATAGACCACGCCGACAGCCATTCCTTCCGGAATGTTGTGTAGTGTCACGGCCAGGATCAGCTTCGTCGTACGCTTCAGGCTGCTCCTGGGACCCTCTGACTGCTCATCCATATGCATATGCGGCGTCACGTTATCCAGCAGCAGCAAAAAGCCGATACCGACCATGAAGCCCACAGCAGCAGGAATAAAGGACAGCTTGCCCATGTGTTCAGCGCCGTCGAGCGCGGGCTGCAAAAGGCTCCAGAAAGAGGCCGCCACCATAACGCCCGCGGCAAAGCCGGTAAGCATACGCTGGATGCCATCTGAGATTCTGTCCTTCAGTACAAATACCATCGCGGCTCCGAGACTGGTTCCCAGAAAGGGCAGCAGGATCCCCAGCCAGACCTGCGTGTTCATATCGTTCACCTCCGCAAAGGGAACTGCCACCCATGATACAGGTGCGTTGCCCCGAAATCTTCATTGATTCAGATAACCCTGTTTATACCCGGTCCCACAGCTGGACCTCAATATAAGGGTATTTCCCCAATGATTTCTGCTGGAATGCACCCACCGATCCGCCGCATGCGCTGATCGCTTCCAGGAGCATTTCTTTTGTCAGTACAGCCGGTTCCAGCCCATGTATAATCATCGCACAGCTGTCGCCAAGTGTAAAGCTCACCTGGTCATCCGGAATATCGGAAAGATCCAGCGTGATCCTATCGTTGCTGTCAAACCATTCCCTCAGGTATTCACTCTCCGCAAGCGTGAAAGAATAAGGATGCAGCAGCCTGGGCTTTCCTCCAAGCCGGATAAAAGCTTCGCGGACATACTCATCGGCTTTTTTCCGGTTGGGATAGTAATTGCTGAAATCCGCAAACCGGTAGAAACTTGTCGTATCAGGATGTGCAGCGGCAAGTTCCGCAGCCACCCTGAATGCTTCCATCTCTGGCAAATTCATGATATTCTTCCACGGATCGGTACCGGGGAAATAATAATGCGTGATAAAGAGCTTATCCATCTTAACTCCCGATTTCTCTGATCACTTCATTTTTGAAGATCACTCATGGCAGGGAAACCATAAGCGCCGTCCGCGCTTTTTACAGCCCGTGTGATCGCCTCGCTGACCACTTCCGCAGCCAGCGTTCCGACCAGATCCTGATCCGCTTCGATCTCCCCAACGGATACTGCGTAAATGCTGTCGCCATCAGCAGAGGTATGAACCGGGTTAATGGAACGGGCATATCCGTCATGAGCCATCCCGGCGATCTTGCAAAGCTGCGCCTTCTCAAAACGGGCGTTTGTGAGGACAACACAGATCGTCGTATTGCCTGTGAACTTGTTCTCGACAACCGCATAGTTTCCGCGCATATACTCCGAAGTGGAGCGCAGGCCGGTCCTGTCCTCGTTCAGCATTCCGGCAATCTGTGTTCCGGTCCGCCAGTCATATATATCCCCAAGGGCGTTGACAACTACAACCGCCCCGATTTTCAGTTCTCCAATCTGGATTGCGAAGCTGCCGATGCCGGACTTCATACAGTAATCCATACCGGCGAATTTACCCACGGTGGCCCCGCATCCCGCGCCGAAGTTCCCGTCTTTATAATTCGGAGCCTCCATCGCCAGGCAGGCCGCCTCGTAGCCCATGGCCGCATCCGGCCGGACAGAGGCATCACCCACGGAGAGATCATAAATATCAGACTGGGCCACCAGGGGTACCAGGGCATAGCCTGTATCATAGCCGATTCCGTGTTCCTCCAGGTACTGCATGACGCCGTTTGCTGCACCCAAACCGTAGGCACTGCCACCCGCCAGAACAATGGCATGAATCTGCCGGGCTGCCATCAGGGGATTGAGCAGCTGGCTTTCCCGGCTGGCAGGGCCGCCTCCGCGCACATCCAGTCCGGCACGCATGCCATCCGGTGCGATGAACACCGTACAACCGGTGGCAGCTTCAGCATTTTCGGTTTGGCCGATACAGACAGAACCGACATCGATTACAGGAATTTCACGCATGTTATAACCACCTTCCGCCAATGAAATGACCGGCAGCAGGAGCGCTGCCAGACAGATACAGATCAGGCTTCTCACGGCCATTTTTCTTCGGGTGAAGCTGATTTGATTTCCGCATGATTGCATCCTCTCCCCTGTTCCGATTGTATTGGGTACGTTTGCCTGGTCCTTCGCCTTAATGTGCAAAAAAGCTGATAATGCTCTCTATCCCCTGCATTGCATTTCTGTCATCAGAGGCTGGTATTTCATTTGTATGATGGCTGGATACCAGTTCATGTATGGTATGGCAGTTCATATGATGCAGAAGAATACAGGCTGTACTGTACGCTTTATCCATCTGTCCGTCCCCGCCTCCAACCAATATTACCGCACCTTTTTTCTTTTTTGGGATGGGTGTTTCTTTTCGGAAAGCGGCAGAACAGTAATACGTCTGGAGTCTGCTTCCCAGGTCCAGAAGTTTTCCTGTCAGTTCCGAAAAATATACCGGTGATGCAATTAAAATGTTGTCGCACTCCTGAATGTATTCATATACCTCCTGCATTTCATCGTCTATTGTACACCCGTTGTGATTCCAGCAGTACCGGCAGTCAATGCAGGGAGATATATTGCATCTGTACGCATTGATGATCTTGTATTCTCCGGCTATTCCTTCTGTCACTTTTTTGATGAGACTGGCAGTATCCCCGTTTTCCCGTGGAGAGCCATTCAATATTAAAGTCTTCACAATACCTCCATATCAGTACAACACAAATCCTATAAAGCTGTCACTGATGACGTACGTAGCAATACCAGTGGATGCCTTTTCCGTATCCGATCTTCTCATAGAACGGATCCCCGCCGCCGGTCATATGGGTTGCTCCCAGCGGTTTCAGGCGGCGGTAATGCTCTGTCAGTGCGGCTGATGCCAGTCCCATTTTCCTGTACTGCGGAACGGTGCAGAGCGGCTCCATGTAGGCCAGGTGGTCTTCCGGAACCCACCACATCCCTGAATAGCAGGCATACTCCCCGTTTTCATCCGCGATAATGACGGTATACTCATATGTCGAATGCGGCGGAGGATTCCGGAAGTCTTCCAGGATTCCTTTATAGGATGTGGCCGGAGTCCATTCCTGCGATTCATCTTCCGCTGTCCAGTTTTCAAACTCTCCCTTGTCCAGGTGATGATTGAACCCGTACCAGCAGCATTTCGCCAGTTTCAGGGGATCCACATCCGCCTGTTTCACAAAGTGGAACCCGGCCGGAAGCTCATAGTTCAGTTCCTTTGAAAAATCGTACTGCCTGTCTTCATAATCATACTGCAGGGTGAAACCCCGTTTTTCCGCAATCTCCATGAGGTATTCCTGGCCGTTGAACAGCATGAAGCGCTGCGCGTTTTCAAAATCAGGCATCTGTTCCAAGGCGTAAGTAACCATTTCCTCCGCCAGGAATTCATATCCCGGACGAATCTTGAAATAAATGTCTGTAACAGGGGCTTCATGGAAGACAAGCCCGACGACCTTCCGCCCGTCCAGCCAGAGGCGGTTCAGATGCAGGTAGTTCTTATCCATCCAGCTTGAATACAGGGCATATTCAAAGAACGGTGCGGCGACACCGCCGCCCTTTTCCCGGTCATAGATTTCCACCATGAAATCCCAGACCAAATCCAGGTCCGTTTCCTTCCGGAACTGTTTCGTCGTAATCTCCATACGCGTTCTCTCCCGAATATGCATTGTTCATTATTCAACCGGAAATTTTATGCATTCCCGTCCGGGAGTCCGGCGATATATTTCCGGATGATCTCCGCGGTTTCTCCGGGCGTCTGCTTCTCGTTGTCAATAAACAGCTGATACTTTCCCCGGTTCCGGCCGATCCACTGGTTATACTCAATATGCGGCCGGATGATCTCATCTGAAGTGAAACCCCTCTCCTTCGGCCTGGCCCGCAGGCGCTGGTAAATGACTTCATCCGGTGCCCATAAGGCAATATAGTAGGTGGCTTTCACTTCTTCCGGAACCGTGGTCTCTGTCATGTAGTTCTGCGGCGTCAGGCAGGAAACAAACACAAGATCCCTTCCGCCGGCCATCTGGATGGCTGCGTTCAGCGTATCGTTCCCATACTGTGATTCATGGTCTGTGCCGGCGTAATCCCACCAGTTCAGGCCGGTTTCGTCCGAATCAATACAAGCGTATTTCCCCGGATCCAGCAATGCGTTCAATTCATCCTTGATCGTTGACTTTCCGGCCCCGCAGGTGCCGGTAATGATATACAGTTTCATGGTTCTTTCCTCCGATCCTATCGACGGATGACTTTGCAGTTTTTGACATATTCACCGTATTTCTCCATGAAGTCATCCCGTTCCGCTTCTTCCGTGATCCAGATGATTACCCAGGCGTTTTCAATCCCCAGGTTTTCATATGCCTTATGGCGGTGGTTTCCGTCATTCAGTTCGAATTCACCGTCCACATAATGGACCATCAGCGGCGACATATCCGGATCCGTCCGGACAGCCTTTTCCAGTTCCTTTACCTTATGCTCCCACCAGTCCGGATCAATCCGGTATTTCATTTCCGGTTCCGGTCCGGCGCATCTTTTGAACAGGCTGACCGGAAACAGGGCCGGACTGAAGTAGTACCGGTCGAACAGTTTCAGGCCGTCTGAAAACGGAATATTCCGCCCGTCCTCATTCAGATACAGATGAATCCAGGCATCCATTTTCCCCGCGTCCGCATATGCCTTCGCGGATGAGAGGGTTGCACTGTACTTTAACATAGCGATCTCCTTCCTGCTGTACACAATCCGTTTGATGGAATCGTAGGAGAGCGTGTATTTATCCATGAGTTCCTCAATCGCCTGCCCGGCTGAAAAATCCGCGCGGATCTTTTCGTTTCTTTCCCGGATATACTGCTGGTATCCGGATGTTTCGCCCCAGGCTTTTCTTTCATCCCGGGCCGGAATATAAATCGTCTCACCGGACACATACCGCTGGATCTGTTTCAGGAGACCCTCCGGAAAGATCTCCTGCGCGTTCCGGTATCCCATGGCTTCGCCCTCCTTTTGGGAAGGATTATAGCCCGACAGGCGATCCGGGGATACACCATGTTCGCCTGTACGTGTTTTTGACACAAAGCTTTCTTTTTCAGGGTGAAAAGGTATTCCCAGGCTCCGGTTAAAGCGTTTTCCGGAAGCAGATTACCCGGTTGGCTTCTTCGAATCCCAGCGCCAGATGGAACCTTAAGCTGCTTTCATTGTCCAGTTCACAGTCACTGGCAAACTCCGTGCAGTCCTTTCCCTTCGCCCACTTCTCACATTCTGCCAGCAGCTTTGCCGCAAGCCCCTTCTTCCGGTAATCTTCCGAGACGAAAATCCCTTCAAGATATCCGACGGGAGAACTTTCAGTTCCTTCAACGTAATCATAGCGAAGCTGGCACTGGGCAAACGCAACCGGCCTGTCCTCCGCAAAGGTGATAAAACAGACAGCGTCATCCTTTTCCACGATCTCCCGGAACTCATCTGCCAGTTCCGCCACTTCATGATCTTCCCACATCTGTATCGCGAGCAGTGCGCGCGTTTCCGCGTCTTTGACCTGTGCCCGTCTGATCTTTTCCATCTCTTCACCCCGTCAACTGCTGCATCTGTCAGAAAGAACACCCTTCCCTGGCTGATATATACTGCTTCATTTCCCGGGCCACTTCCCGGATACTTTTCCCGTCCGTGTCGATCACGATATCTCCGGGACAGGGAGGAAGCTTCAGCCAGTAATCATTCGTTTCCCCCGGATCGCCGCGTTTGTCGTGCCGCTTTTTCAGCGTTTCCAGCGAGCATGTCAGCGTGAAGCTGACCGTTTCAAATCCTTCCGCCGTAATCCCTTTCAGGATCCCTTCCCGGATTCCCGGATCCGTCAGCACGACGGATGTGAAAAACACATATGCAAAGTCCGAGTCCAGATAGTTCGAAAGGATAAAGGACATGCCTTTATCCCCGTTGCGCAGCCGTTTGTCCGCCACGGAAAAGGGATGAACGCACCAGCACCAGTCCCCGTCCAGGTAGGCACTGTTGTCAAAGCTTTCAAACAACCGGGTGCCGACAGCGGTTTTCCCGACGCAAGGGGATCCGCTGATGAGGATCAGTTTCTTCTGCATGGTCAGCCCTGCTCCTTTGCGGTAAACCTGAACAGCGGATCTCCGTTGTCTTCCGTACCGTACTGCACCATTCCGCCTTTTTCCATGGCACGCTTTGAAGCGATGTTTTCCCTGTCACATCCTCCATGAACGCTGTGCAGTTCGAAATCCTCTGCTGCCATCCGCAGCAGCTCCTTTACGCATTCGGTCCCGTATCCTTTATTGCGGTATTCTTCATCCAGCAGAATAAAGATTTCCGGTTCCGCATGGTCCCGCCTGCCATCCAGCCCGCACCAGCCCATGATCGTTCCCGGATCCTCCGCCCTGCAGACCGCCAGGCAAAGATGGCAGATGCTGCCCTTTGTGTTCTTTTCATAGTTGCCGCGCATATAAGCAATCGCGCCGCGGGCTTCCTCACCGGAAACAGGCCGGTGATCGGAAGGCCATGTCCTGGCCACTTCCGGCAGATCGTCTTCCGTGACAGTGCGAAGAATAACAGGATCCTTTTTCAGCAATTTACACGCCTCCGGTATCCGTTTTTCAGTGCGGTTACCATTTGTTCCGGACTTTCTCTGCAAATCCCATAAGATTATGAATCTGCAGCTTCCGGCCGTCGTCCAGGGTCACCGTGCCGGAGAATTTCCCGAACACCTGGTGCTGATCGGAACAGATCACAAACAGGTCGATTTTCGCGCTGCGGTCCATGACCGGTTCAAAGGTCATTTCAAACCGGCCGTCATCGCTCGTAAAGCGCCAGGGGGAAAGATAGTCTTCCTTCCCGTCCTTCATCGGAATTTCAAAGAGGACCTGGCTGAGCTTATGAATTTTTCCGTTATAGAACAGCACGTTTTCGCTGGCGGCGGAAGTATCGCCGAAGCCATAGCCGATATTGAACCCGAAGGGAACGCCGTCCGCCAGGCCGGAAGCGGAACCCCAGTACCAGGTATTGTCATAGGTCCATACGCCGCGGCCCCAGTCCAGCACGGCAAAGGTATCCTCCGGCCTGCAGAGGTACTCCTTTCCCTTATGCCGGATCCACCCGGAAACCCGCATGCAGTTGATTTTCTGGTTATAATAGAACGCTTTCGGATGATCCTTATAGGGAGTGACGATCACCATGGATTCCTCCGGCGCGTCGGTCAGCGTCAGGTCAAAGGTGATGCCGTCCTCCTTCGAAAAATGATCCATGTGGCCATACAGATGGCGGCACATTCCGTCGTTGTCAAAGGAGATAGCATAGTCTTTTCCGGAAACACGGATATCCCCTTTCGCGCTGGTCGGCGGAAGGATGCGTTTCGCGAAGGCAGGAAGGTTGATCCGTGACGTCGTGATCTGGCTGTTCGTTTCAAAATCCAGCAGGGAGATGCTGTCCATGGTCATATAGCCATTATGATCCACGGTCAGGGCCAGCGCAAACCGGTCGGTGCAGACGGCGTAATAGTCCCATTCCTTGATCCGGAACGGACGGGCGGCTATCCGGCTGCGGTCGTAGGTTTTGATCAGGCTGGTGGCATATCCGGTTTCAGCCAGGCGCCCCTTCTCGTCATGAAGCGGCCCGGGAGTGACAATACGGTGCTGCATGGGTTCTTTTTCCTCCTTCAACCCGCCTCAGTCATAGGTTTTCTTTTTCAGCCGCGACTCAAAATCTTCCTTCGGAAGCGGCTTGTCGAACAGGTATCCCTGTACGGTGTCGATGTTGACACTTCTCAGGAAATCCACCTGGTCCCAGCTTTCAACGCCCTCCGTGATGACGCTCATATCCAGTTCGCTGGCCATCTTGGCCACGTTCGCCACCACCACGCTGTCGCGCTTTTTATCGGTATGCCTGTCAATGAACGATTTATCCAACTTGAGCACATCGGCGGAGAAATCCCTGAGGATATTCAGGGACGAATAGCCTGTTCCGAAGTCATCGATGGCCATGGCGATTTCCGAGCTGTGCATCTCGCGCATAAACTTCCTGAGCCGGTCATTATCCTCTTCACTAACGGTTTCAGTGATTTCCACTTCGATATACTGCTTCGGGATATCATAAGCCTCCAGGATCTTCCGGATATTTTCAGAGAAATCGGGATTCGACAGGTTCTTGCGGGAGAAATTGGTTGAGATACGCACGGGATCAATACCTTCATCGATCCACCTGCGCAGGTCCCTGCATACCTGCTCGAAAATATAGAAGTCGAGCACACAGATTTTCTTTGTGGTTTCCAGCACAGGGATGAATTCGCCCGGAACGATGACCTCCCCGTCCCTGATCCAGCGTACCAGGGCCTCCGCGCCGGTAAGGGTCTTGGTTTTTGTGTTGACCTTCGGCTGATAGTATGGCTGGAACTCCCCGTTCGCCAGGGCTTCGTCAAAAATGGAAAGAATCTGCTTCTGGCGGATGGCCTTCCTGTGCATTTCGGGCGTGGAGAACAGATAGGGTACATGCTGTTCATACCTGGCGGCGTTCAGCGCCGTGGTGCACCGTCCGATGATGCCTTCACTGTCAATATTGTCATCGTCAATATCCAGGCAGCCCGCAATGGCCTGCAGGGTTGTCATTTCCTCATGGCCGTCGATCACGGCGCTGATCTGGACACCCGAGGTCAGCTTCAGCACAGCGTCGGTCTTCTCCTTATGTACCACGAGGATGAAAGCATCCCCGGCCAGGCGTCCCGCGCACTCATCCTCGCCTGTATACGACCGAAGGCGCTCCGCGAAACGGATCATGATCCGGTCGGCTTCCTGCTTTCCGTACTTTTTGTTGATCAGCCCGAAGCTCTTCACATTCAGGTAGAACGCGTTATAGCTCGTCAGCGTCCCCGCAGCCCAGATCCGGTTGATGAATGTCCTGAACCCGGCGGCATTCGGCAGCCCGGTCATGAGATCTGTCTCAGCGGCTTTCTTTACATACATATCCTTGAGATAGTGGATACAGTTGTCCTTGTGGTTGAAGCCGTTGTGAATCGCGGTCGCCATCTCCAGGCAGGTGTCATATCCGCAGCAGGAGCAGTTGATATGCCGGGAGGCCTCATCGGTCTTGTTCATCTCCAGGAAAATACTCTCCAGCTCCTCGGGATCGGGGATGCGCAGGGAGCACTGCTCCGACCGGTCAGTATAGGCGCGCAGGTAATCCTCCAGCTTCAGGTGTGCAAACTGCCGGTTCAGGCAGGCAAGCCTTTCCTCCGGCGTGGCATTCCGGGACCAGGCGCTGCCCGCGGTATCCTTCTGGACCGCCTGCCGGATATCATGCAGATGATACAGGGAATAATCGGTGGCGGACAGGGTCATATCGGTACCGGTACCGCAGATGCAGCCCTTCTCGCAGTTGAGCGCGTCCACAAAGAGGAACGGCGTTTTTCCGTCGCGCAGGGCTGTGCTGTTTTTCTCCAGGTAATGAAACAGCCTTTTCTCCCCCTCCACCTGGCGAATGAACGCGTCGGAGCCAAGAAGCCACAGAACATTTTCCTTCAGTCCGCCCGGCATCGGGTAAACCGAACCCAGGCCGTACTCGATTTCATCCCTGCAGGGTTCCCCGTAGAGGCTGTGTTTTTCCACATAGTCCATCAGATGCGCAAAGGTCACGTTGTAGCTGACATACCCGTGATTGTTCGGATCATCGATCTCCATCTTCTTGGCGATACACGGACTGATGAAGGCAAGCCGGTCCGTGATGCCGAGCTCCTTCCGCGCGTAGATGGCTGCGCACATGAGCGGGCTCTGCACAGGGAAGAGCTTCGGGAGCAGTTCCGGCATATACCGTTCGATGTAGCCCACCACCGCCGGGCAGGGCTGGGAGATGCCGCCTGTAAAGTCATACTTCTGTATATAGTTGATATATCCCCAGGTGGTGATATCGGCGCCGAAGGAAACGCTGACAATCCGGTTCACGCCCAGCTCCTTCAGTTTGCCGAAAACCCTGTCATACGTATCCGGATAATTCGCAGGGAACGATGGCGCAACCAGGAGGGAGATCTTCTCCCCCTTCTCCAGGTCCGCAAAGAACCGTTCCGTATCATCCCTGTAGTCACGGGCGTTATGTTCACAGATATCAAAGCAGGCGCCGCAGGACACGCAGAGGCTGCCGTCCACCACAATCCGGGAACTGCCGTTTTCATCCGGCTCGGTGGAGACACAGGCCCCGATGCAGCTGCACGCGCGGATGCACTTGTTGCAGCCGATACATCTGTCATTTGTATAGACGAGTCCCTGCTGTATCATATCCCCCATTTTCCGTCTCTCCTCCCCCGGGAGCCTGCAGCCGGCTTCGCTGCCGGTGCTCCGGGATCTGCTTGCACCGTTCTCTTCTCTTTTTCCGTTTCGGACTGGATTTGCTTACTGCTACTATACATTTTTCGGCCTGTTTTCGCAACAGGTTTATTTCCGCAATACACCTGCAACGGCAGCCGGATCCGAAAAAAACAGGCCCGCGGAGTGCTGTTTCCTCCGGCGGGCTCTGATACCAGCGTACTGCGGTTCACCTGGGACTAAACAGGATCAGTTTTCCAGTTTTTGATAGACCACTTCCGTATTGTTAAACACATGATAAATCAGCAAATTCCCGTCTTCCACCTTGCACCTTACCGTAACCGATTCAGGCGAATTGGTTAAATAGAGACATTGTAATTGTCTTCCGTAAGCCTGGTCCATACGCCAAGAAACGGCTGAATCTGATCCGGCTGGCTGACCAGCGCAAAAGAAATGTTCACAACGGATAATGCCATCACGAAAGCTGCCAGGAAAGCGATTGTTTTCTTCATTCCGGTTTTCTTCCAATGTCTGAAAGCTATGAATAGGTCTGTAGTAATCTTTTCTAAAATATACCATATGAAAAGAGTATGGTCAAAAAGCTTGACCGGACGGATTGTCTGTGCTAGCATTCTGCCTTGAACGAAAGGAAGCGGATGAAGATGAAAGAACGGAAAATCTATTGCCTGAACAATATCGCGAAGATCGGAACGGACGGTTTCCGTTCCGGCTATACCCTGATCGACTCCATGGACGAAGCGGCCGGTGTGCTGGTACGCTCCGCCGACATGAAGGAAATGGTGTTCCCTGCCGGGCTCCGGGCGATTGCCCGGGCCGGTGCCGGCGTCAACAACATCCCGCTGGACCGCTGCGCGGAGGAAGGCATCGTGGTCTTCAACACGCCCGGCGCCAATGCGAACTCCGTCAAGGAGCTGGTGCTGTGCGGCATGCTGCTGGCTGCCCGGGACGTTGCCGGCGGCATCTCCTGGGTCCGTGAAAACGCTGCGGACGAGAACATTGCCAAGACGACGGAAAAGGCCAAGAAGGCTTTCGCCGGAAACGAACTGACCGGCAAAACGCTGGGCGTCATCGGCCTGGGTGCCATCGGTGTGCTGGTGGCCAATGCTGCGGTTTCCCTCGGGATGAAGGTATACGGATTCGACCCCTACCTGTCCGTCAACTCCGCCTGGAACCTTTCCCCGATGGTCATTCACGCGGAAAAGATCGAAGAGATCTATGCCGTCAGCGACTATATCACCATTCATGTTCCCGCCACCGCGAGTACGAAGGGCATGATCGGGGCGGAGGCGATCGCCCAGATGAAGCAGGGTGCGATCCTGCTGAACTTCGCCCGGGATACCCTGGTGGATGAGAAGGCCCTGGCGGAAGCGCTGGAATCCGGCGCCGTGAAGCGCTATGTATCCGATTTCCCGACGCCCGTCAGCGCGCACCTGAAGAACGCGATCGTGATTCCGCACCTGGGTGCATCCACCGAAGAGGCGGAGGACAACTGCGCGGTCATGGCGGTAAAGGAACTGCAGGATTACCTGGACAACGGCAATATCCATAACTCCGTCAACTATCCGGAGATCAACCTCGGCGTCTGCGAAACGGAAGCCCGGGTCGGCATCCTGCACCGGAACATTCCGAACATGCTGAGCCAGATCACGACCTTCTTTGGCAACCAGGGACTGAACATTGAAAACCTGGCCAACAAGAGCCGCGGCGATTACGCCTATACGCTGCTGGACATCAGCCACCCGATGCCTCATGACACGGTGGAACGCCTGAAAGAGATCAGCGGCGTGATCCGCGTGCGCCGGATTGTGGAAAACAAATAAGGCATGAAAAAAGGATTCTCCCCACAGGGAGAATCCTCTTTTTTGATTGATTACTTGAAATACCGTTCCAGCAGTCCCTTGAAGGCTTTGCCGGACCTTATCGTTCAGAAGTGTTTTTCCGGATTTCATCCGTGTTCTCAATCAACTGGCCGAATCCGTAAGCGAAGAAGGAGCCGAGCCAGGATGCCAGAGAACCAAAGATGATCGTAATGATGCCTGAAACAGTGGACTGTTCGGTCCCGTTGATGATGCCGATGATGCCGGTGATCACCGAAATGATGATGCCCAGCCAGCAGATCACCTTTGCAAGCGCCTTGATTTTCGAGCCGATATTGTTGAACATACGGCATTGCTCTCCTTGTTAAGGATTACTTCCCGAAGTACCGATCCGGCAGTCCCCTGAAGGATTTGCCCTGACAGGCTGTGACATCAGGATTCCCCGCCGACTGGCTGCGATGTATACTGTGCCTGTGCATCAAGAATGCCGTCCGCAATCACCGGACCGATTCCCCGGATGAGCAGGAGGTCTTCTCTTGACAGGGTACGCAGCTGCGCAAGCGTATTTATACCCGCCTTCAGCAGACAGCGCTTTGAATGGGGACAGGTGATTACCTGATCCAGCTCAGAGAGCGGAAGATCCACACACCTTTTCCGCCCGGCTCCTTTCATGAGCTGCCTCCTATCATGTCTGCACAGACCAAAAAGGGCGGAATTCCGCCCTCTCTGTTGATGATTACTTCCCGAAGTACCGTTCCAGCAGGCCTTTGAAGGCTTTGCCGTGACGGGCTTCGTCGCGGGCCATTTCATGCACGGTGTCATGGATGGCATCCAGGCCGAGTTCCTTGGCTTTCTTGGCCAGGTCGGTCTTTCCCTGGGTGGCGCCGTTTTCGGCTTCCACGCGGACGCGCAGGTTTTCCTTGGTGCTGGGGGAAACAACTTCGCCCAGCAGCTCGGCAAACTTGGCAGCGTGCTCCGCTTCCTCGAATGCGGCGGTCTTCCAGTATTCCGCGATCTCCGGATAGCCTTCACGGGCAGCAGCGCGGCCCATGGCCAGGTACATACCGACTTCACAGCACTCCCCTTCAAAGTTGGAGCGCAGGCCGGCCTTGATCTCTTCCGGCACATCCTTGGCGATGCCGATCACATGTTCGGCGGCCCAGGTCATTTCGCCTTCCTGCTTGATGAACTTTTCACCGGGCACTTTGCAGACCGGGCACTTCTCCGGCGGTTCGGGTCCTTCATGTACGTAGCCGCATACAGGGCATACCCACTTCATAATTTTTTACCTCCAAAATATTTTATTTTTCTTTTATTCGGCACTTGCCGTGAATGGATTATATCATCCGGCAGAGAAAAAAGCAAACAGGCAGCGCAAAAATCTGCGCTGCCTGTTTTTTACTGTGTTCTGTCAGCTGTACTGCCGCTGTTTGGACAATTTCCGCTGGTATCCGAAGAGGACACCGAGGATAATCACCGCGCCGATGGCAATCCAGACCCATACCGGAACCGACTGGATATTGAAGCACCGGATCCGGATCCACATGCGGTTGATCCGCTCACTCTGCTCCTCATTGAAATATACCATGATGGAGGCCCGGCGGATGACTTCCTGCGACGGATACTGGGCGGACAGCTGCCGGTGCAGCTGTTCCTCCGGAACGGACAGGACATAGTCCTCATTGTCCTCTTCCCCGGCGAAGAAATATCCCACCGGATAATCGACGACTTCCTCCTCGTCTTCCTCCGCGCCGTAGTTCCAGTCCAGGTATTCGAAGATCCGCTCATCCTCACCGCCGGAGATCGCGGAGGTGTATCCGATATAGTACATATTGCGGATGACATTGTCCGGGCGGGAGATAAAGTTGATAAACGCCTCCGCCGCCTGCTGTTTCTCCGCGTTTCCGTTGATTCCGCTCTTCAGCATGATCCATCCGTCAAAGTAGATGTTCGTGCAT
Source organism: Clostridia bacterium (assembly GCA_017447185.1). Classification (GTDB taxonomy): domain Bacteria; phylum Bacillota; class Clostridia; order Christensenellales; family Aristaeellaceae; genus Aristaeella. The sequence goes on from JAFSOC010000040.1 coordinate 14,718, forward strand.
TCCTGCGGAACGGCGAAGTTCAGGATATAATCATCCTCTTCCGCCGTATCCATGGCGTACACCGCGTCGCCGGACCACTGGTAGTTGGCCACGACCTTGCCGGTGATCATATCCGCCTTGCCGGAGTCGGTTTCGAAGGAGTACAGGTTATCGCGGATCTTCTGCAGGTATTCCTGCGCCGCGTCCACCGTCTCCTGGGAAACATCGTTCATTTCATCCTGCAGGGCCAGCACATAATCTTCCCTGCTGGTAAAGTCCTCCGACGTCAGCTTTTCGGATTTCAGCGCGCCGACCGCCGCGAAATAGGCGTCCCGCACGTTGTCCTTCATGGTGATCTGGCGGTTGTAATCCCTGTTTTCCAGCAGGTTCCAGGTAGCGGCGTTCTCTTCCTCGAGCACTTCCGGATTATACAGGAATCCGGTGACACCCCACATGTAGCCCGCCGCGCACTTGTCCCAGGTCACGCCGCCGATATCATGGGTTTCGAAGATATTGCGGATATAGGGGGATACGCCCCGGATATAGTAGTTATTCTCATTCTCCCCGTCGAAGAAGTCCTCCGACAGCGGCTGCACCTTGTCCTCCGCCATGAGTTTCATGATCATGTACTCGGAGGGGCAGACCAGATCGTACACATCGCCGATGGTCAGCATGTTGTACAGGTCTTCATTGGTGCCGAAGGTGGAATACTCCACATGGACCTTCTTCCCATAGGTTTCCTCATACCAGGTTTCGAAATCATCGACCAGGGAATTCTCGCCGAAGATATCGCCGCTTTCCAGGTCGATCACTTCATCCTCGCCCCAGTCGCCCTGGTCGATATATTCCTCCCAGTTGCAGATCCGCAGGGTGATGGTTTCTTCCTTCGCCGCAAGGGAGAAGGCCGGGCACAGCAGGGTGCCGAGCAGGCACAGCAGCAGGGCGGCGCTCAGCATGCGTTTCGTGTTCATCATGCTTTCTCCCCCTTCTTCGTCGCCCGCCAGGAGCGGATATTCATCACCACTACGAAGACGATCACCAGCAGGAAGATCAGGGTGGACAGCGCCCACAGGGCGGTCTTGATCTGGGTCTGGGAGCCTTTTGTGGCGTTCACCACATAGGTGCTGATCGTGTCGAACGTAGCCGGTTTGGTATAGGTCGCGATGAAATAGTCATCCAGGGAAAGGGTGACCGCCAGGGCGAAACCGGAGATCATACCGGAGAAGATCTGGGGGATCACAACCTTGAGCAGGGCCTTGCTGGGCTTCGCGCCCAGGTCCAGTGCCGCCTCATACAGGCTGGAATCCATCTGCCGGAGCTTCGGTATCACGGACAGGTACACAAACGGCGCGCACAGCGTCACATGCCCGATCACCAGCGGAATGTAGGTATCCTTGGCGATGCCGAACACGACCACCAGCAGCACGCACAGGGAGAAGCCTGTCACGACGTCCGCGTTGATAACCGGAATATTGTTGACGGTGGCGATGGCGGAACCGGCCCGCTTCCCGGAGTAGAAGGCGCCGATGGCACCCAGCGTACCGAGGATCGTGGCGATCAGGGCCGCGCCCAGCGCCAGCAGGATTGTTCCGATAATCATGTTCCGCAGTTCCTCAGTGTTGAACAGCGTCACATAATTCTGGAAGGAGAAATTCCGGAAGGAACCGATCTGCGTCGCGTCCGTAATGCTGTAGAAGGCCAGCACCAGGATCGGAACATACAGGAAGAGCAGCACCAGGATCGGGAACGCAATGCGTACAATCTTTCTTGTCACAGCAGCGCACCTCCCGTCTTCGCTTCTTCATCTTCCTTACCGTTGGTGATCAGGGAGAAGACACAGATGATACCCAGCAGCACCAGCGCGATCATGGATCCGCCGTGCCAGTTGTAGGCATTGAAGTAGCTGCCGATCAGGCTGCCCATGATATAGGTGCTGTTGTACAGCATATCCAGCACCACGTAGTTCGTCATGGCCGGCAGGAAAACCATGGACACGCCGCTGATGATTCCCGGCAGGGAGAGCGGCAGCGTCACCCGCAGGAAGGCCATGCGCCCGTTGGCGCCCAGGTCCCGGGCCGCCTCATTCAGCGAGATATCCAGCTTCACGATCGAGTTGTAAATCGGCAGGATCATGAAGGGCAGGAAATCGTAGGTCATACCCAGCACGGAATTCAGGAAGGGATAGAAGGCCAGGTTGCCCTCGATGATGGTCAGGATCTCCTTCAGGGCGGTAACGCGCAGGGAGAAGTTGATCCACATGGGCAGTATGAAGATCATGATAATGACCGATTTGGCCTTCAGCTTGCTGGTGGCCAGGATATAGGCCACCGGATAAGCGATCAGCAGGCACAGCACCGTGGTCGCCAGGGAAACGGCGAAGCTGTAAGCCAGGGTTCCCAGGGTATTCGGATCCGTAAAGAAATCCGTCAGGTTTTTCAGGGTGAATACTCCCTGCCCGTTCGTAAACGCATAATAAAACAGTACCAGCAGCGGCGCCACCACGAATAGCAGCAGGAACACAGCATACGGTATGCCCAGCGTTTTTCTGGAAAATCTCATATGCTCCTCCTTACTTCTTCACCGTAAAGCGCATCTTGTCCAGCGGCAGGATCAGGCCGACCTGGTCCCCCATGTTCCACAGGTATTCATCGTCCACGATGAAGTCCTGTCCCACATCGGTATTGATCACGTAGCTGTAGTGGTCGCCCTTGTAAATCAGGTTGCTGATGGTGCCTTCGATCAGGACCTGCTCATCGTCCACATCGTCCGTCATGCGGATATCCTGGGGTTCGATGGCCGCGATGATATGGATCTTTTCAGGATCGATCACTTCGCCGTTCTCATCCAGCAGCTCGTGATTCTCGTTCCGGCGGCTGCCCTTGATCAGCTGCGTCAGGCTGACATCCAGCTCCTGCTCGTTGAATTCCAGGCGGTGGTTCCTGTTCATATCCACGGGGAACACATTGGTGTGGTCCTCGGCGATCATGATATGGATGCCGTCCGGCTCCACCCGCATGCCGACTTCGCTGCCGACCTCCGCGGATTTCGTGCTCTGGATCACCACTTCATAGCGGCCGGACTGCACGGTGATTTCATAGTGGATTCCCTTGAAGATCACGGAAATGACCTTGCCGCGGATCTGTCCGTTTTCCGGCGCGGTCAGTTCGATATCCTCCGGACGGAGAACCGCGGTGATCTGCGTGCCTTCCGTCACATCATCCACGCAGGTGAACTGGCCGCCGGCAAACCGCGCCGTCATGTTGCCGGTCATGATGCCGTTGAAGATGTTGCTGTCGCCGATAAAGTCCGCGACAAAGGCGTTCTGCGGCTCATTGTAGATATCCTCAGGCGTGCCGATCTGCTGGATTTTGCCTTCGGACATGACCACGATCTTGTCGCTCATGGTCAGGGCTTCCTCCTGGTCGTGCGTCACGTAAATGAAGGTAATGCCCAGCTCATCGTGCATCGCCTTCAGTTCGATCTGCATTTCCTTGCGCATCTTCAGGTCCAGGGCGCCGAGGGGCTCATCCAGCAGGAGGATTTCCGGCTCATTCACCAGGGCGCGGGCGATTGCCACACGCTGCTGCTGGCCGCCGGACAGCGTGGGAACGGAGCGCTTCTCGAAGCCTTCCAGGTCCACCAGCTCCAGCACCTTCTTGACCTTTTTCTTGATTTCATCCTTCGGCATCTTTTTCAGCTTCAGGCCAAAGGCGATATTTTCATACACATTCATATGCGGGAACAGCGCATAGCGCTGGAACACCGTATTGATCGGCCGCTCGTTGGGCGGCAGCTTGGAGATATCCCGTCCGTTCAGCAGGATATCGCCTTCCGTGGGCATATCAAAACCGGCGATCATACGAAGGGTCGTGGTTTTTCCGCAGCCGGACGGCCCGAGGAACGTGACGAATTCGCCGCGCTTTACTTCCAGGTTGAAATCAGAGACAGCCTTGAACCCGTCGCTGAAGGTCCGTGAAATGTGCTTCAGTTCAATAATGTTTTCCTGCTTTTCCATGTGAGAAATATCTCCTTCCCCTGTCTGAAAACTAAAAAGCTGATACCCGATTTAAAAACTCGGAGGTGTGGACACCCAGATGAACCGCGCCGGCCGGCTGCCCGGATTCTCGATCCGGTGCGTCTTGTCCGCTTCATAATAGAAGCTCTCCCCCGCCTTGACGTCATAGCGGGTTTCCTGCCGGTAAAGCGCGATCTTCCCGCTGAGCACGTAGCCGAACTCCTCCCCGTTGTGGGGATCGTCCACAGGAAGTGAACCGTGGGGCTGGAGCGTCACCAGGATCGGTTCCATCTGGTTGCTCTGGGCGGAAGGGACCACCCAGACCTTGCTGTTTCCGGCGTCGTCAATCTTCTCGAAATAATCCCGGTCCCCGAAGACCACTTTTTCCGCTCCCGACGTCTTGAAGAAATCGGAAGGGGTCGTTCCCAGGCACTCGATCAGATCCAGCAGCGTCACCAGCGACGGCGTTACCTGGCCCTGTTCCAGCTGGGAAATAAAGCCCTTGGTCAGCTCCGCGCGGTCCGCCAGCTCCTGCTGGGTCAGCCCGTTCTGTTTGCGCAGATCCCGGAGTTTTGTGCCTACCTGCGTCATAACTCTCTCCGCGTCCATTGTTTTTCCCGCCATCCGCCTTTCTGTCTTAAGTCCAAGTAATTCTAAACACGGAATCCATTTTTGCTAAACCTCGCAAACAATAGCACTCCTAAACTAAAATGTCAATATTACTAAACTTTTTTCTTTTGTATTTTTTTGTTCTTTGTGTACAGTCCATGGACAGAAGCTCCCGGAACCCCCGAAAAGCAAAGAAAATCCGGGGCTCCCATATGGGGAGCCCCGGTGTTTTCCGGGTGGTTTTTTACAGCCGCTTCTTTTTCTGCAGATTCTCCCACAGCACGTCCGCCGCTTTCTCCTGCGGCTTCTCCGGCTGCTTCTTTTCCGGTTTCTTCTTCTTTTCCGGCTTCACCGGTTTCTCCGCTTCCGGCTCTTCCTTCTTCTCCGGCTCATGCAGCCAGTCAAGCCGGCGCTGCGCCACGTCAAACAGGAAGATGAGGCCGGCCAGCAGTGCCAGGATCCACGTCAGGTCCCTGCGCTTGCGCGCGCTCGTATCCGGGAAACGCAGGAGCTCCGATGTGTTCTCCGTTGCGATGCCTCCGCTTGATGCGCTCAGCTGCGCCAGGATCCCGTCATCGGTGGTACGCAGGTCGTATTCCCTGCTCCAGGAAAGCACCGCACCGCTGTCCGTAGCCAGGAGCTCATTCCCCAGCCGGTCCCGCACAGACACGTGCACCGCATAGGCGCCGGCCTGGGAGGTATCCGCTTCGCCCTCAAAGGTCCGGGCATTCACCTGGTTCAGTTCCACGGTTTCCTGGGTGCCGTCCGGCCGGATAATCCGGGCTTCCGCCTTCGCCGCGCGGCTCATCAGCTCGTCCTCCGCGTCCGCGGTGAAGCGCAGCTTCCCGTCCTCCAGTTCCGCATCGCCGCTGCGGGTATTCACCGGCAGGATATAGGACAGGATTCCGCTGAAGAAAGCCGGCGCGTCCTCCCAGTTCAGGAAGCTTCCGGTCCAGCCGCCCTGCACATCGCTGGTCCAGGCGGCCACCTTGCCGGCGCCGTACTGCCACCAGGCCAGCACCGGTTCCTTCCGGTTGCTGCAGAGGGATACCGTTGCCAGCGGCTTTTCCGTTGTTGCCAGGTATCCGTCCAGCACCGGGAATCCGTCAAAGTTTGTCATGGAAGGATCCGTGACAATGGGCGTGAAGGTCCGGTTCTGCACATAGGATCCGGAGATCATCAGGGTTTCCTTGGTGAAAATCTTCGGCAGGCTGTCGAAGGGGCCGGCGTAATACATCCGTCCCTTGCCGAGCTCCGCCAGTTTCCGCATGCCCGCCGTATCCGATCCGTCGCCGACCGCCACGGTCGTTACGGTGATGCCCTTCTCCGCCATTTCCTTCACGACATCTTCATATCCGGTATCCCCGGCTTCGCCGTCCGTCAGGAAAATCACATGCTTGTACTGCGCGTTCACATTTTCCAGCGCGTCCTTCGCCATCTTCAGCGGAGAATAGAAGGCCGTACCGCCGCCCAGGCGGATGGTCCGGACCTTTTCCTGCATGGCCGCCACATCCGTCACCGGGCTCAGGGGTACCACCCATTTCCCGGTATTGTCAAAGGCGATGACACCGGCGCTGTCCCGCTCGTTCAGGATCTCCAGCGCGCTGCAGGCCGCCTCCCGGGCCAGCTGCAGCCGGGTCAGTCCCCAGGAGCTGTCCGACATGGAGCCGGATTTGTCGATCGCGATCACCAGCGCCGTGGAAGGCAGGTCCATCTTGTTCTTGACATCAATGGATACAGGCAGCATCTTTTCGATCAGGCTGCCCCGGTATCCGCCGAGGGCATAGCTGGAATCACCGCCGAACACCGCCAGGCCGCAGCCCAGCTCCCGCACGGCCTCGTCCAGCGCTTCCGCCTGTGCTTCCGACAGCTGTTCCGCATCCACGTTCACCAGGGCGATCGCGTGATACGCCCACAAGTCCGCGGCCTGCTCGCTGAGCATGCTGACCGGGATCACGCGGACCTTCATGCCCGCGCTCTCCAGCATCTTTTTCAGCTCTTCGCCTTCCCCGCTCTTCCCTTCCGCCAGGAGGACATTCATCTCGCCGGAGACGACGGTATAGGTGCCGTTCAGGTTGTTCGGCGCCACCGTATCCCCGTCCAGCAGGATCTGCGCCTCGCAGGGAATGACGCCGCTGCGCGTGGCAACGGACTCAAAAGCAAAGGTATTCTCTCCCTTCCGCAGGGTCACCCGCTGCGTCCGGGGCGTTTCATGGTTTTCACTCAGCAGGAGCGTCGCTTCCCCTGCCGTGTTTGTGTAGACCGTCACCAGGGTCGTATACTTCTGGCCCTGGTACAGCGTATCCGGTACGCTGATTTCCGTCACCTGGGCATCCGGTCCCGTTTTCCGGGCCACCTGCAGGGTGTTCACCGGCACGCCGGTCCGGCTGTCCGCCCATTCCGCGGCGCCGGTTACCGCGCCGTCGCTGATGACGGCAATGCCGCCGTTGGAATCCGTGGGCAGCAGCGCTGAAGCCAGGGACAGTGCCTCTCCCAGGTTGCTGGCGCTGCGGTCGGCCGAGACATGCAGCCCGGTCCATTCCGTATTCCCGCCGATGGATTTTTCCACCGCCGCATGCCGGCCGAAAACGATAATACCGGTCTTCCGGTCATTCCCCGCTTCCTGCAAGGCCTGCCGGGCCAGGGAAACCACTTCCTCCTCCCGCACGGAGGCGGAAGCGTCTAGCACCAGCCAGGCGGTCCGGTCCGGGCTCGCCGTCAGGATACTCAGTCCCGCGAAGGCCAGTGCCGTCAGGATGATCAGCACATGGCGCAGGATATGGGAAACCCTTTCCTTCAGGCTCCTGCTCCTCTGCAGATGTGCCATCCACAGCACCAGCGCCATGCAGACCGGGATGACCAGCAGCCGGAGCGGATGCGCAATCTCAAAGCTCATGCGGCAGCCCCCTTCCCTTTCCTGCGGCTCCACGGTTCACGGGCCAGGATAAACTCAATCATCAGCAGCGCGAGGAACACGCCCATCAGGATTCCGGTCAGGTCCTGGCCGCGGCTTCCTGCGGCTGCGGCATCCGCGCCTTCCGTATCCTGCGCCACCGTACGCACATCGCTCTCCTCCCGGGCCACCGGCGCTTCCGTCTCCGGAACCTCCGCCGCACTCCGGGGCAGGAGCATATTCAGAATGTTCTGCACCAGGACAGGAAAATCATATTTCAGGGGCAGGTTGGAATCCTGCAGAAGGAACCCGATGGCTGCCTCGCTGTCCGTATAGGCCGCCAGCACGTCGCTTCCGGCCCGGATCACGGCCTTTCCGCCGGTGAGCGGCTTGCAGGCGCGCAACGCCACATCCCGCAGGGTCAGGCCCTCCGTCATCGGGGATTCCTCCGCCGTCAGGCTGCCGGCCGGCTCCTTCTCCTCTTCGCTCCAGGTGAAAGCCGTCTTTGAGGGATCCCGGGAGAACAACAGGGGCGAGGTCCCGTAAATATACAGGTCCGCTTCCGTCTCCGCCGGGGCTTCCTCGCTCGTCCGCACAACCCGCAGGTCTTCCCGGACCTTCAGCGCGCTTTCCAGGAACAGGTTATCCCCGGTCAGCGCCACAGTCCGCACCGTGCTGCGCTCCACCGGCGCTTCCGCCCGGTTATCCGCCATGAGCGCGTCCGGCTCCCGGATATAGACTTCCACCTTTACGGCATTTTCCGGAATGGTGAACAGCACTCCCGCCGTTTCACCCGCGGGAATCTCCGTTTCCTTCGCCTCACACAGTTTGCCGTCCGCCTCGCAGGCCACCGTAATCCTGCAGTCGCTGCCGAAATTGCAGATCCGCGCGTAGGCGGATCCCTCCTCCGCGGTCAGCGTATACACGCCGCGGTTCTCCTCACCCCGCCCGGCATGGATCCCGGCGACGCCCGCCTTCGGTGTATAGCTGTCCGAGAAAACAACAATCCGCGTTCCCCGGTCCGTTTCCTCCCGGCGGATCGCTTCCGCCAGGGAAACCGCTTTTTCCAGGTCGGCGCCTTCCCGTCCGCAGGACAGGCTCCGGATGGCCTGACGCACATCCTCCCGGTCCGTGCTTCCGGTCAGGGTCTGGCGGACTTCCGTTCCGGCCGCAAGGATCGTGATTTCCTCTCCCGGCGGCAGGCCCTGCAGCAGTTCCTCCGCCCGGTCCTTCGCCTCGTCCAGCCGGCTCTTTCCCGCGCTGACCGTCTGCATACTCGCGGACAGGTCAAAAATCATCACGGTCCGGGAAGCCTCCCTGCCGGTCAGGTTCGGCTGCATCAGCGCCAGCGCCAGCACCAGCGCCGCCAGGAACTGCACCGGAAGCAGGATGTTTTTCCGCAGGCGCTGCAGCGGCTTGTTGGCGGCATGGTCCCGGATGGCTGTCCGCCACAGGAAGGTGCTCGGAACCTGCTTCGGCAGATATTTCCGCCGCAGCAGATACAGCACCACAATCCCGGCCGGGAGCAGCAGAAACCACGCAAACTGCGGGGCAGCAAATGTCAGCATGATAACCTCTCTAGATCATTCCGCTCTGTGAAATCAGCGGAATCCATTCCTCTTCAAAATTCTTTCCGGCATCCAGCAGCGCATAGGGCGTTTCACGCCGGAAGCAGGTTTCGCGAACCTCCCGCAGGAAATTCTCCAGCGTCTGCCGGTAGTTTTCCAAGGCTTCCCGGTCCGCCAGGAGATTGATGGCCTCCCCGGTCTCGCTGTCCGTCAGCTTCACCGCGCCGTCCAGGGCCGGATCCAGCTCAAAGGCGGAGAGCGGCTGGATGACCGCGCATTCCTGCCCGCGGTAACGCAGGCTGTCCAGCGCCGTGCCGATTCCGCCTTCCTCATAGCAGTCGCTGATCAGGAAGCAGAGTCCCCGCCGCAGGCCTTCGGTCCGCATCACGGTCTCCGTCAGCCTGCCGGCGCCGCCGGGGGGGCAGGTATCCAGGAACTGCTCCAGCCGGGCATAGGCCTGGCGCCCGGACAGCTGGGGCGACATGCGGTTTCCGCCTTCCTGCAGGCAGATCACCCGCAGCCGGTCCCCGCCGGTGAGCGCCAGGTAGCTGACGGCCTCCGCCGCCTGCCGCGCCGTTTCCCATTTTTCGCCCATGCTTCCGCTGCCGTCCAGCAGGACCGTCACCGCCGATTCCTGCTCTTCCATGAACAGCTTCAGGAAGATTTTGTCGAACCGGGCCATGGCGTTCCAGTCAATGCGGCGGATATCGTCCCCGGGAATATACTCCCGGTAATCGGAGAATTCCGCCGAGGAACCGGTCTGCCGGGACCGCCGGGTTCCGCCGGCGCCGCCGGAAGCGCGGCCCTTCATCGCCAGCTGCAGCGTGTCCAGCCGGGACAGAAACGCGTCACTTAACATAGTTTTCCACCAGTTCCGCCACGATCGATTCCATATCCTTGCCCTCGGTCACGGCGGCAAAATTCAGGGCCAGGCGGTGCCGCAGGCATGCCGGCGCCACATAGCGGATATCCTCATAGGCCACGTTGTAGCGGCCCTGCTCCAGCGCCCGCACACGGGCCGTGGACAGGATCGCCTGCGCCGCCCGGGGACTGGCGCCGAAGCGCAGGTACTTCTTCGTAATTTCCGGCGCGTCCTCCGTTTCCGGATGGGTGGCCAGCACCAGCCGGAGTGCGCTTTCCTGCACGCTGTCCGCCACCGGCACCTGCCGCGCGGTCTCCCGCATATCCAGCAGCTCCGCCGCGTCCGCCGCTTTCCCGGCTTCCTGCGCCGCGCTGCCGATGGTCAGGTTCATGATGCCGCCCAGCTCCTTCAGGTTCGGGAAGGGCACCAGCACCTTGAACAGGAAACGGTCCAGCTGCGCCTCGGGCAGGGGGTAGGTACCTTCCTGCTCCACCGGGTTCTGCGTCGCCAGCACGAAGTAGGGTTCCGGCAGCTTCATGGTTTCCCCGGCCACGGTAACGCTGTGCTCCTGCATGGCTTCCAGCAGGGCCGCCTGGGTCTTGGGCGTCGCGCGGTTGATTTCATCCGCCAGCACGATGGAAGCAAACAGCGGTCCCTGCTGGAAGCGGAAGCTGCTTCCCTCCTCCGTACGGATCAGGATGTTCGTACCCGTGATATCCGCGGGCATCAGGTCCGGTGTAAACTGGATCCGGGAGAAAGGCAGATCCAGCGTCTTGGAAAGGATCCGGACCAGATGGGTTTTTCCCAGGCCTGGAACGCCTTCCAGCAGCACGTTGCCGCCGGCGATGACCGCCAGCAGCAGGTGTTCCACCACGTCCTCCTGGCCGATCATTTCCTTTGCGATTTCCGTGCGGATCTTCGCGTATTTTTCCGCGAACGCTTCGATAGACTGATTCGTGTTCATGTTTCGTTCCTTCCTCTCATTCATCGGTGAGCTGACGGAAATACTCATCCACCCATTCCTTCTGTTCCCGGGTCAGATGCGCCGATTCCGCCGCCTGCGCTTCCGTTTCCGCGTATTCCCCGATCACCTGCCGGTAGGGCACATTCCCTTCCAGGTTTCCTTTGCCGGGACCGGTTTCGATCTGCACGGAGTCTTTTCCCAGCTGCTGCTGTTCCGTCATTACGTCCCTGGAAGCGGTGTTCACCTTTTCCGGGTCATAAATCGTTTCGTATTCGCCTTCCTTGTATTCCGGCGGCCGGTTTCCCCTGGACGCAGAGGACTTGTTTCCGCCGCCTCCGCCCTGTTCCTCCTCATTGGTGGTGCCGCTGCCGGCGCCGGCCGCATTCTGTCCCTGATTGCCGCTGCCGCCCGAGCCGCTGCCGGAGGAGTTACTGTTGCTGCTCTGCTGTTGCTGCGAGGAAGCGCCCTGTGCGGCGCCGAGCGCGGCTTTCATCTGGGCCAGGGCCTGCTGCATCGCACTGGCCTGGCTGCTTCCGGACTGCATGGCCTGCATCTGCGCATCGGACATTTCGCCCTGCTGCGCGGCCTGCGCCATCTGTTCCGCCATTTCCTGCGCTTCCCCGCTCAGGCCTTTCGCCGCCTCTTTGAGTTCGTCGGTATTGATTTCCGACAGTGCCGCGGACATTTCCGCTGCGTCCCCGTTCTCCAGGGCCTGGGCCGCCGCGTCCATTCCGGCATCCCGCAGCGCGTCCGCCAGCTCGCTGACGGCATCCCCGGCCGTCTTCTGCCGGATTTCCTCCAGCCGGCTTTCTGCTTTGTCGACCGCCACCAGCGCGTCCACATCGTCCCGGCTGTCCTCCAGCTCCCGTTTCAGGTCCGCCGTCAGTTTCCGCAGCTCCGCCTTTTCCTTCTCGGTCTTTCCGGCTTCCTCCGCGGCTTCGGCTTCATCGATTTCCTCCGCCATGCGGGCGGTCTTTTCCTGCAGGATTTTGCGTTCCGACACGATCCGGTCCCCGCCGCCGGGAATCAGCAGCGTCCCGGCGCAAAGCACCAGCAGCGCCGCGGCGGCCAGCAGCCGTTTCTTCGGCGCCTGCAGCCGGATCTTCCGGGCATCCAGCGCCTGCAGGTGCGCGCAGGCATCCTGCCGCTGGGCCGCGGCAAGCTCCGCAGCCTTCCCGTCCGCCGGTGGCCGGTCCGCCATTTCCAGCGCGGTCACGGTCCGCTCCCGCAGGCCGCAGCGATCCGCGGCGCGGGCAGCTTCCCGGCTGTCCACCGGACGCAGGGCGTTGATTACGGCCCCCAGCAGCGCGCCTCCGGCCACGGCGGCCCCGGCAATCCACCACCGGCCCTCCAGCGGCACAAAGGTTGTCACCGCCAGCAGCACCAGTGCCGCTGCCGCGCCGGCCGCAAGCCCGGTCGCAGCGCCGCGCCAAAGCCGCCCGAGCCGGATCCGGTTCTTCACCGGACGCAGGGCTCTCAGAAGCTCATTCATTCCGTCGTACCCTTTCATCAGCATTCATCTGTCATTACAATTTTTTACTTGGTTCTTTTTGCCGGTTTCAGGGAGTTCTTCCGGAGCAGGAATCCCGCCGCAAGCAGCAGCAGGACCGCCAGCACCAGGATGATTCCGCAGGAAATCAACGCCAGGGTTTCGCCGCCCGCCTTGTCCATCAGCCGGAACTCGCACAGCAGCCGGCCTATTTCACGGTATTCCATCGTGCTGGTGAGCATCCCCGTCTGTCCGTGCAGGAGGGCGATCAGCGCATATCCCGGATTGCACAGCAGCACCGGGGAAATCATCTTCAGCGCATCACCGGGGGCAAGCGCCGCCAGGCTGCTCGTGTCATAGACAACGGAGGTAACCTCCACGGGAAAATCCATTATCAGGGGGATCAGCGTCAGGCCGCCGATGGCCAGGAGAATCAGGTAGCTGATGACGCCGCTGGCCACCGTGGAGCGCGCCAGCGTGGAGGAGAACACCCCGACGCTCACCGACGCAAAAGCGATCAGCAGCAGGAAGAGTTCCCCGATCAGGATCTGCGGCAGCGTGACCGCGCCGGCCACCATCGTCAGGCACATCACCGGGAAGCCGCAGACAATCAGCAGCGCCAGCATGGCGAAGCTTTCCATGGCTTTGCCGATCACGATCCGGAAGGACCGGGTGTTTGTCACCAGCAGCAATTCCAGCGTCTGCCGTTCCCGCTCCCCGGCAATGGCGCCGGAGGTCATCGCCGGCGCGATCAGGAGGATCAGGATAAACTGGGTGACCATCTGCGCCTGGTAGCAGGTGACGCTGTTGCGGATGGAATAGAAGGTAGCCTCGTTCCCAAAGATCCGCCCCATAATCAGCAGCGTGACCGCCAGCATCACCACCACATAGGCAGCTGCGATCAGCAGCGTTTTGAAAGACCGCATCCGGCGGGTTGCGGAGAAGGACAGAATCGGATTAAGCATCTCCTGTCACCTCCATGAATACTTTTTCGAGATTCATCGGCGCACGGTGGAAATCGCACACCGGGATATTCCGGGAAATCATTTCCCGCAGCATCTGCATATGCTCTGCTTCGCCGCCTTCCGTGCGGACCTTCAGCACGCAGGTTCCCTCCTGCAGGATCTCCTTCACAAAGGGAAGCTCCTTCAGGCAGGCCACCGCCGTATCCACCGCCGCCTCACCGCAGCCTTCCTGCAGGCGGATTTCCAGCGGGGCATTCCCGTTCATTTTCTCCGAAAGCGCTTCCACGCTGCCGGAAAACACCAGCTGACCGTGGTCCAGGATCGTCAGGGAATCGCACATCTCGCTCAGTTCCGGCAGGATGTGGGAAGAGATCAGGACGGTTTTCCCCATTTCCCGCAGGGTCCGCAGGATCGTTTTCATTTCCGCCCGGGCCCGGGGATCCATGCCGGAAGCCGGTTCGTCCAGGATCAGCAGCTTCGGATCATGGATCAGGCTCCGTGCCAGGCACAGCCGCTGCTTCATGCCCCGGGACAGGGAATCCACAAACGCGTCCTTCTTTTCGGACAGCTGCACCAGGTCCAGCAGGCGTTCCGTCATTTTCTTCCGGTCCGCCGAAGGAATCCGGTAGCACCGGGCATAGAAATCCAGGTACTCCCAGCACTTCAGGCTGTCATAGACGCCGAAGAAGTCCGGCATATAGCCGATCAGCCGCCGTGCCTCGGTTCCGTTGCGGACCACATCCACCCCGTCGATCGTCGCCGTTCCGGAAGTGGGCTTGAGCAGCGTTGCCAGGATCCGCATGGTCGTGGTCTTTCCCGCGCCGTTGGGCCCCACAAAACCGTGGAGCTGCCCGTCCGCAATCTCCAGGGACAGTCCGTTCAGCGCGGTGAAATCACCGTATTTCTTCGTCAGTTTCTCAAGGCTCAGCATGCGTCTCCCCTCCTTCCTTTATTTTTCCCTCCAGGGTCAGTGACGGCTCCGGAATATCCATGTAGCTGTCCGACACCTTGGGGCGGAACTGGCAGTACAGGTTCCCCTGTTCATCCAGGTATTTCCCGGGCTGCTTGAGCGGGGTGTTCATCTGCACCTCCACCCAGGTTTTCAGTTCCACATTCAGCACAAAGCACGCCACGTCGTTGGCGTACCAGTCCTCCACGCCGACGGACAGCTTTTCAATCTCAATCCGGTCCAGGTTCTCCAGGGTAAAGCGGAAAGTGGGATGTTCTGACAGCGGGAAATAATTGTAATACAGTTTTCCGCCGTTCGGATCCTCAGCCATATCGCCCGCCGGCATGCCCGACGAATCGATCTCGCAGCGCACCGCATGATCCATTCCGGGAGCATGGAATACCACGCCTGTTTTCCCGATCTTCAGGTACTCTATTTTCGCCGTGTACATCGGCAGCACCGTGCCGCCTTCCACTTCCTTCCCGTCCACCATGAGCGGCGAAGCGAAATCTCCTTCCGGTTCCGCACAGTAAACGAAAATCACGTTTTCGCGGGTCCCCGCACTGTTGTCACGCGTCAGCTGGTCATAGGCGCTGTTCATCATCCCGCTCAGGATCGATTCCCGGCCGCCGTAATCATTCGTATCCGAATTCTCCCGCATGCCGGAGAGCACCATATAAACCCCGGAGGTCACATTCCGCAGCATCACGCCGTCCTCAAACACCGGATTGGAGGGATCAGGCGCATCCTTGGCGACCATGGCAAATTCCCTGCTTTCCCCGGGTGCCAGTGCCGGAACACGGACAAAGCCATAAACGCTCAGCACCACGCCTTCCTTCAGGGAATAGGGCAGGCCGTTCCGGACGGTACCGTGCAGGCCGTCGCTCTCCATCCAGATCTGGGCCTCCACCTGACCTTCCTGTTCCGACGTCCGTACGGAGGACAGGCGGACGACCTCCCAGGGCGTATTCGCATTCAGCGCCGAAGAGCCGTTCTCCCCGGTAATCTGAACCACCCGCAGCTGGGACGGTTCCTTCAGCTCCGCGGTGTCTTCCTCCTCCGCCCAGTAGTAATAGCCGTCGTCATAGACCTGCGCTTCCAGGTCCTCCCCGTTCATGCTGTAACGGTGCAGGCCCGGCCGCGGCGCCGCCGCGGTCACAAACACATAGCGGGTGGCTCTTCCTTCCGCATTCTGCACCAGGTTAACGGTTGTCGCGGTCACCGGCCGGTTCAGCATCGAGCTTCCGGCCATCACGGTCACCACCGCCGCTGCCGCCAGCGCCGCTACCGGAATCACCGCCCACATCCACTGGGTTTTACTGCGCTTCTTCAGGATGATCCACATCACGCCGCAGATCACCACAGCCCCGGCAATGACCGCCACCGCGGCCGGCAGGCTGTTCCGGACCTGTATCTTTGTATCATCGCCCGCGGAATACAGGGCGCTGGACTCTTCCCCGGGATACAGCAGCTTGCTGTACATATTGGGATCCATTTTGATCAGCAGCTGCTGGAAGAAAATATGCATGGCGCTTTCCGTGTTCAGCGCCGCATCGCCGGCCTCCCAGGCAAGGGTAATGATCCGCCCGCTGCCGGCGCCTTCCAGCCAGACCAGGCCGTTGCCCTCGCTGTCTGAAATCAGGGGATTCGCGCCTTCGAGCTTTGCCAGGGCGATCTCCGTTTTCCTTCCGGAATGTTTCTGGCCTGCAAGACTCTCCACCTCGGAAAGCACGCCGTCCGATACCGTGAAATCAGAAGCCTGCAGCTTCGTCAGGTCGCCCAGGAAAGCCAGGTTGCGCGGCGCGGTGCTCCCGCCGCCGGCAATCAACACATGCCCGGAAACGATCCAGTCCTTCAGCGCCTGCTGCTGTTTTTCCGTCAGCAGGGCAGGATCCGTATCATCCAGCACAATCATTCCGAAGGAATCCAGCAGTTTCGGATTCTCCGGGAGGGTCTCCGGCGTCAGCGCCACGGTCTGCCAGAATTCATAGCGGTAGAGCACATCGTTCTCCTGGTTGATATCCAGATTCGCCAGGTTCCGCGGCCGGGTGGACAGTACGCCGATCATCATCGCGTTGGGATTGAT
This sequence comes from Clostridia bacterium, assembly GCA_017447185.1. Lineage (GTDB taxonomy): Bacteria > Bacillota > Clostridia > Christensenellales > Aristaeellaceae > Aristaeella. The sequence goes on from JAFSOC010000040.1 coordinate 31,097, forward strand.
CACGCCGGAAGGTGTGCTGTTCACAGCGGAGATGACTTTTCCGTCCTTAACGATCTCCACCGTAAAGGTATTCTGCCGGGTCTGGGCCACCACGGGCAGCACCACCGTACGCTCGCCGCCCGCCGGAACGGACAGCGCCGTTTCAAAGCGGTCGTATTTCGCGGTGTTCACATATCCGTTCACCGCCAGCATGGCTTCCAGGTCCCCGCCGTTATTGCGGACGGTCACCCGCACCGGGATGGCTTTCCCATAGGTCACCTGTCCGTCATACCCGAGCCGGACTTCCATCTCCAGCTGCGGGTTTTCCACTTCCGTATGCAGCCCGTCTGCCGCGGCCGCTCCGGCCCACGTCAGCAGGCAAATCACCAGGCCGAAGGCAAACCACCTTACAGCTTTTTTGCGCATACCAATACCTCCTTGTGAGCATTGCTCACTCATTTATACGCTGAAACAACCGGATTTGTTCCATGAAGGCGGAAAATTCATCTTCCGTTCATTTTCCTCAGAAGAAGAAACTCCTCCGCAGTGCCGCCCGCAGCGAGGGGATAAACGACGCGACAAACAGGAACAGCCCGATCATGCAGAACGCGATCATACAGTACAGCGACCAGACGAACATGGGCGTCCGGAACGTGATATGCTGGAAGAACTCCACCAGCATGAAGCTCAGCCCGATGGCAATCACCAGCAGGCTCATCAGCCGCAGCCGTCCCTGCACGATATAGCGCATCATTGCCACGCCTGCCAGCGTCAGGATACCGGCAATCATGGTCACCGGGAAGGCGAAGGACAGGAACCAGTGCCCGCCCGTATTCACGCAGATATACAGCAGATACCCTGCCAGGCAGGCAAAATCAATCGGCAGGAAAATCATCGGTTTCCACCGGGAAAACAGCAGCGGCAGCACCAGCCAGACCCAGCCCAGCGCCATACCCAGCGCCGCGATTCCGCTCCAGCCGACTTCCCCCCTGCTCTTCAGGCAGAAAATCAGGCAGGACAGCGCGACCGCCGCAAAAATAATGGTCACCAGGCCCAGCACCAGGTATTTCCCGCTCTGCTTCTCCGGCTGCGGATACTTCCTGGAATAGGGAGCTTCCTCCGCCGGCCGCTTCACCGGCGCCACCTGTACCTCCGTATGACACAGGGGGCACTCCGTCACGCCGTCCTGCAGCCGCACCCCGCAATATACACAATACATTCACTCACCGCCTGTTGCTTTCAATATCCACAGGTATGCCCATCTCCACCAGCGAGGAGAAAAACAGCCGTTCCAGCTCCGAATCCCGGATCCCGCGGATCATGCTGATATAGGTCTTTCCCTGCCAGGAAACCACGGAGCAGTTATTCGGATAGGAATACTGCACCCCGATAATAAAATCAAACCGTTCCACATAGGGGGCCATTGCCTCCGGCAGCTTCACCACACCCATGTTGGAAATATTCAGGCTTCCCTTGCTTTCCCCGCTCAGGGTGTAAACCAGCCGCATGGCCAGGGTCTTCAGCGGCAGGGGCACCAGCCGCAGCGGCAGGCAGCGCTGGAGATCCACGTTGGTCGCGACCCGGCCGGCCATCCGCTGTGGAATTGTTTCCGCCGCCAGCTGATGGTGCATCAGGCGGCAGATTTCGCTGCGGGTATATTCCCCCAGCCGCGGGTCAAACCCGATGTTGACTGCCAGGGTAAAGTTCCGCAGGGTATTCAGGCCGAAGGTTTTCCGCAGGTTCACCGGCACGGTGATCTTGATATGGCTCCGTTTCCCGGCCAGGGGATCCGCCTTCATCCGGGCCAGCACCGCCTCCGCCATCACCGCGGCCAGCCATGCCGTCACTGTGACGCCTTCCGCGTGCGCCTTCGCCAGCAGCGCCTCCGTCGGAATGATTCCGGTTACGATATGCCGGAAGGGGCCTTCTTCCGGATTGCCCCGCGTATGGTAGGCATTCGCCTCCGCACGGGAAACCTTTCCTTTCGCCGCGCACTGCAGGAAGCAGTCCCGGGCTTCCTCCTCCTTCGGCGGCTCCGCCGGATCGACAATATTTCCCTCCGGCGGGATCACCGCGCCTTCCTTCAGCGTCAGGTATCTTGCAGCCAGGTTCTGCAGAAAGGCCATGCCTCCCGTTCCATCTGTCACGGAATGGAAGAACTCCACGGCGATGCGGTTTTGATAATACAGAATGCGGATGCAGCATTTATTCAGCTTCCGCCTGGTCATCGGCGTCAGCGGCCAGGCGTAATCTTCCTCCACCTTCGGGGCTTCGTCCACGGTCTCCAGGTAATACCAGAAAAAACCGGTTTTCAGCCGCACATAGATCGTGGGGAACCGGGGCAGCAGATCCTCCGCCGCGCGGCCCAGGATCTCCGGATCCACCCTGTTCTTCAGCGTAACTGAAACCCGGAAAACATTATTCCAGTTCTTTCGCATCACGGCGGGGAAAATCAGCGCCGCGTTATCCAGCCGGTACCATTGCTTCTTCATGGTTCTCTCTCGTTTCATTCGTCGGGATACCACCCGCTATTATACCATATTTATACATTCCGCTCAACCGGAAGCGCCCGGATTGTCCGTACAAAACAGCTTTTGTTCTTTCCTTTCCCGGCCTGTTATGATACGATGCACATACAAAAGCGGAAGGGAGGAAACAGCTATGGCAACGGGACCGGTGATCGGACTGTGCGCCCATGTGGACGCGGGCAAAACCACGCTCTCTGAATCCATGCTTTTCCTCTCCGGCGCCGTCCGCCGCCAGGGCCGTGTGGATCATGGCGACGCCTTTCTCGATACCGACCGGATGGAGAAGGACCGCGGCATTACGATCTTTTCCAAGGAAGCCCGCCTCTCCTGGAACCATACGGACCTGACGCTGATGGACACGCCGGGGCACACCGACTTTTCCGGCGAGACCGAGCGCGCCCTGAATGTGCTGGACGCGGCCGTGCTCGTCATCAGCGCCGCCGACGGCGTCCAGCCGCACACCCGTACGCTCTGGCGGCTGCTGGAGCAGCGCGGGCTGCCCGTGATTCTCTTCCTGAACAAAACTGATCTGCCCCATGACGCGGAAGCGCTTTTCGCTTCCCTCAGCCGGGAGCTTTCCGGCCAGATCGTTGCATTTCCCTCCCCGGATCCGGAGAAGCTGGCCCTGTGCGACGAAACCTGCCTGGACGCCTATCTCCGGGAGGGTGAAATCCCGGAACGGATGATCCATGCCATGGTAGCCGGCCGCAGGATCTTCCCGCTCTTCTCCGGCTCCGCCCTGCGGAACGAGGGCGTAGAACCCCTGCTGGACTTCCTGGCCCGCTTCGATCCGCGGCCGGCTCCGCCCGCCGCGTTCGGCGCCCGGGTTTACAAGGTGGCCAGGGATCCGCAGGGCGCACGCCTTGCCTTCCTGCGCATCACCGGCGGAACGCTGAAGGCGCGGGACCTGCTGACGCTGAAAAGCCCGGAGGGTGAAACGCTCTGGGCGGAGAAGGCCGCCGAGATCCGTCTGTATTCCGGCGCGCGCTATACGGCCGTGCAGGAAGTTTCCGCCGGACAGGTCTGCAGTGTCGTCGGGCTCAGCAAAGCGCTGCCCGGGGACGGGCTGGGCACCGATCCCGGCCGGAAGGAGCAGGAGCTCCGCCCCTGCTATGCCTGCCGCGTGGTGCTGCCGCCCGGCGCCGATCTGCATTATGTGCTGAACTGCCTGGAAACCCTGCAGGAGGAAGAGCCGCTGATCCAGGTGGAATATGTGGAACCCCGAAGGGAAATCCGGGTCCATTCCATGGGCGATGTATATCTGGAAGTCCTGCGCGCCCAGCTGGCGGACCGTTTCGGGCTGGATGTCTCCTTTGCCGAAACCACAGTGTTGTACCGGGAGACGATTGAAGCCCCGGTGGAGGGCGCCGGCCATTACGAGCCGCTGCGCCACTACGCGGAGGTCCACCTGCTGATCGCGCCGCTGCCCCGCGGCAGCGGACTGATCTGCGATTCCTCCGTGTCCACAGACGACCTGTCCCTCAACTGGCAGCGGCTCATCGTAACCCATCTCCGGGAAAAAGTGCACGTGGGCGTACTCACCGGTTCCCCCGTCACCGATCTGCATATCACGCTGATTGCCGGAAAGGCGCATCTCAAGCATACCGAAGGCGGAGATTTCCGCCAGGCCACCTACCGCGCCCTGCGGCAGGGGCTGATGAAAGCCCGCAGCATCCTGCTGGAACCGTGGATGACGCTGGACATCACCGTACCGGAGGACTGTGTCGGCCGGGTGATGAACGACCTGAGCCTCATGGGCGGCCGCTTCGACGCGCCGGAGGACGCCGGGGAAACCCTGCGCCGCCTGTCCGCGGCGGTTCCCGCCTCCGCCTGCGCGGACTACGGGCGGCAGCTGGCCGTCTTCACCAAAGGCCGGAGCAGCCTGACCGCCGCCTTCCTGGACTGGGAACCCTGCGCCGATCCGGAAAAGGTGATCCGCGAAAAAGGATATGATCCCCGCCGGGATGTCTGGAATACCCCGGATTCCGTCTTCTGCTCCCACGGCGCCGGCGTCACCGTCCCCTGGGACGAGGCGGACGCCCACATGCACCTGCCGCTGCTGAAGGATCTTTCCCGCCGGGAGGTTCCCGCCCCCGCCGCGGGCGGCGCCGCTTCCGCCTACCACGGCACCCGGGAGGAAGACCTGGCCCTGGAAAGAATCTTTGAGCGCACCTACGGGCCGGTGAAGGCCCGCCAGCTGGTGGCCGCTCCCTCGGCCGCGGCGGAAAAGCAGCGGGAGGCGGCACCCGCTCCGGCCTCCGACGGTGAAATCCTGCTGATTGACGGATACAACGTCCTGCATGCCTGGGACGAATGGAAGCCGTTCCTGCCCGACCGGCTGGAGGATGCCCGGGATGCCCTGCGCGACCTGCTGTGCGATTACGCCGGCGCCACCGGCAAACCGGTAATCCTGGTGTTCGACGCCTATGCCGTGCCGGACAATCCCGGGAAGGCCGAGAAATACAAGAACATCTATGTCATCTACACCCGGGAGGCCCAGACAGCGGACGCCTTCATTGAACAGACAACGTATTACGGCCGGAACACCGCCCGTATCCGGGTGGTCACCTCCGACCGGCCGGAGCAGCTCATCGCCTCCGGCAACGCGGCCCTGCGCACCTCGGCCCGTGAATTCCACGCGGAAGTCAACGGCGTCCGGGACAGGATCGCCGCGTTCATCGCCCGGAACCGGCTTTCCCGGCCGGTACGCACCCTGGAAGCCGCCTACAAGGAAGCCTGGAAAAAGAGCAGGGAGCCTCAGAAGTGAGGCTCCCTGTTCTTTAATACATGCAGGATCTATTTTTTTGTCAGGAATTCTTTCAGCTGTTCCATCGGCACCGGCCGTGAATATTTATATCCCTGCAGGTAGGAAGCGCAGCATTCCCTGCACATCTCCTCATCCTGCTCCGTTTCCACGCCTTCAAACAGCACCGCGTAATCCAGCTTGGCAAACAGGTCTGCCAGGCTGCCCAGCACCTGCTCCGAACGCTTGTCCTGCGCGCCGGCCACCACCATGCTCCGGTCAAACTTGATGATATCGAAAGGCAGCTCCAGGATCCGCTCCATATTGCTGTAGCCGGTCCCGAAATCGTCCAGGTAGAAGGTGATTCCCTTCTGCTTGAGTTCGGCGATCTTTTCCTTCATGAGGAGGAAGTCCCGCTCATTCCGGGATTCCGTCATTTCAATGGCAATCTGTTTGCCGTCGATCCCGCTCCGGTCGATAATGCTGCTGATATCCATGCAGAAATGCTGGTTCCGCAGCTCCATCGCGGAAACATTGACGCTGACGCGGTCAATGCAGTAGCCCTCCTCGTTCAGCGCCTTTACCGCCTTGCAGACCTTATGCAGGATAATTTCGGTCAGCACGTGGATAAACCCGTTCTCTTCCGCCAGCGCGATAAAGCGGTCCGGATAAACGAGGCCTTCCTCCGGCAGCTGCAGCCGCATCAGCGCCTCCGCGGTATCGTACTTCCCGGTGCGGATATTCAGCACCGGCTGGCAGTAAACCAGCACCCGCGGATCATCCAGGTTCTTTTGCCCGGCAATATCCGCTAGCTGATGCAGGATCGCTTCATACTTCCGGAATTTGTCGATGTCGTCCGGCTGCACCCGGTAGATCGTGTTTTCCGGAATCCGGGTATGGATGCTCCGGATAAAGCTGACATATTCGTTGTTCCGGTTCAGTTCCGCTGTCGTCTGGCCGATCACAATTTTGTAATCCAGCTTGAAGTTCTGATATTCCTGGTCGAACGCCCGCAGGATCGCTTCGGTCCGCGCCTCATAGTCCGGGTTCCGCTCCTTCCGGACCATCATCAGCAGGTGGCCGTTTCCGACCCGGAACATAACGGAAGAGCGGAAATACTGCGCCGTAAAACGGCGGACGATCGCCTGCAGGTCGCCGGGCATCTGGCGTGCGGTCTCATCCAGCTCCCGCATGTAGAGGCTCAGGTACAGATATGTCTTGCCTTTATCGTCGCTGTAGCGGATCAGGCCTTCCAGTCCGCGCAGGTCATTGGATCCCAGCTGCGCGTCATAGGGATTGGAATGCAGCAGGTACATAATGGCAACCACCGGGAAGAGGAAGGTGGCGGTCGTAAACGAATCCTGTCCGTTCAGCTTGGCAATGGCGAGCATCGCCACGGCGAAGACCATGGTCATGTAGAAACCGTTCATCATCCGACGGTACAGATGGTGGCGCACCTGGATCATCAGCATGGACAGCATCACGATGAACAGCCCGTATCCGATCATGAATATCCGGTTCCCGCCGGCGGAAGCCGCGCCGTCTCCCAGCTGTATCCCGCTGCCGGAGAAATTGACAAAGAGCTCCGCAGCCAGCACCACAAGGATCAGCATCCCGCCGATGGTATGGTATACCTTCCGTTCCTCCTTCGTCAGGCCGGTGACCTGGCAGATGTAGGCAGCAAACTGGTACAGCATGAACAGCAGCAGCCCGTGATACAGGCTCTGGAACCCGTAGAACAGTCCGGTCGGCAGGTTTGGCCGGTATTTCAGCAGGGTATGGAAGGTTACGTGGGTTGCCGCCGCGGCCATCAGGATGCCGACCAGGGAAAGGAACATCCGGAACGCCCTGGAGCGCACCTTGAAGGAGAAGAACAGCAAAATCAGCATAATGGAACAGACCCCCAGAACCACCAGGTCGCCTGCATACATATACTGCTCCAGCTGAAGAGACTGTGGCATTCCCCTTCCCCTTTCCGCGTATATTACTCAGTTGTTGTTCTGTAATTGTATCATACAAACCGACATCTGAAAAGACCGGGGATTCTTCCCTTGCGGTTACTGCCCTTCCTGCGTCAGCGCTTCATAGGTTACGCCGTATTTGACGGCGATTTCCCGGGCAAAGGATTTCCCTTCCGGCGGCGCGATCTTCACCCGGAAGGAGTTCTTTCCGTCCCGGGTTTCCGCCACCAGGGAGACCGCTTTCCCGGGCAGGCCCTCCGTGTTGATCTCGCTGTCCAGTTCCTTCGCCAGCTTATGCATATGCGTATTGTAAATCGTGCGGGTATCCCTGCGCAGGATGGCTTTCACCGCGTCCACCGCAATGAAGTATCCTTCCTCAAAGGAGGTGGTGGAGAAAGTCTCGTTCAGCAGGATCAGGCTCTTTCCGGTGCTCTTCCCGTACAGTTCCCGGAACCGGCGGCATTCCTCGCCCAGCCGCCCCAGGTCCAGCGTCTTGTCCTCATCCGCCGGGAAATGGGTGAGCACCTGGTCCGCCGGATCAAACACGAACCGGTCCGCCGGAACGGAGATACCGCTCTGCGCCAGCAGGAAAAGCTGTCCCACCGCCTGCGTGATCGTGGTTTTTCCGCCGCGGTTCGCGCCGGTCAGGATGTATGCCCGCTTCTCCCGGTCAAAGGCCAGGTTGTTGGTAACCACATTCTCCGGTTTTTCCGCGGAAATCAGCTTCAGGTTGTAGAATCCCTCCGCCTCCGCGCAGGCGGAGCCTTCCGGGTTTTTCCGGATCTCCGGCGTGCAGAACTTCCATCCGGCCGCCCGGCACTTCTCAATATATTCCGCCCAGCGGGTATAGAACACCAGCTCCGGAATCAGTTCGGAAATCTCCTTCACGCTGACGTTCAGGTATTTCCCCAGCATCTCCCGCAGCCTGCGCGTGATCCGGGAGGTCAGCATCGTCGCGGCGCTGTCCATCTGGCGGGGAACGGAAGCGGATCCGTCCGCATCCGGGATCCGGGCCATGGACATCGCCGCGATGGGATTGCGCATCACCAGGCCCCGCTCCACGAACTGTCCCACGCCGTCCGCGAGTCCCACCCCCGCGTTCGCCGGATAATAGCTGTAGCTTTTGTTCCAGTCCGCCTCCGGATGGATCTCATCCTTCGGGGTCACGGCGGTCAGGAAGTTCTTCAGCAGGCCGGAGCGGGTGAAGGGCTTCGAATTCACCGTGATCAGGCCCATATTGATGGCTTCAAAGCGGTCGTTCAGGTTGATGCCGACGGTCAGGCTTTTCACTTCCGACGCGGTGATCCGCATCTCCTCCACATCCTTGCGCAGCGCGGCAAAACCGTTGTCCCGGTAAATGCTGTCAACCTCTTCCCGCAGGCGGATCATTCCGTCCGACTGCAGGTCCTTCTCCGCCAGGCACTCGCGGATCTCCTCCACCGTGACGATATAGTCGTGGTATTCCTCCAGCCGGTGCATCAGGTCCCACAGGCCGGACTCGTCCCCCTGGTGCTTCCGTACCACGCCGTAATCATAGAAGGTCTTCACCCGGTCCAGCAGCTTCAGCATCCGCTCCCGGATTTCCGGATGGCGCAGGATATCCTCAAACACGCCGCACCGGAACGCGGTGACTTCCGGATCCGGCGTCAGGCTCCGCATCACCTGCTGGATCATCATCAGCTCCGCCGGCTGCGCCGCCACCTTTTCCGCCACGGCGTCCAGTCCCAGGTCGTGCCAGCTTTCCTCCGGGATCATCTCATAGGTAATCCGGTCCTGGTCCGGAAACAAAAGACTCAGTTTATTCGCTTTCATGCCTGCCTCCGATGTGTTGTTCCTTTGCAAAGAGCGTATCACTTCCCGCCGCGGTTTTCAAGCATCTGCAAGCGCCTCCGCCGGCTGTACATCCGAAAAACAAAAGAATTTCCGAAAAACAAAAGAATTTCCGAAACGCCCTTGACAGTCACCGGGAAGCGGTGTTACAATGCGTGCAATTTCATACAGGCGATGACGAAGACGGAACAGCGGGAGGCCCCGCAGAGAGCCGGGATTGGTGCGAACCGGCGGGCTGAAGCTTCATCCCATCCCTTCCGAGCCGGAGATCCGAACGGGCTTTCCTCAGTAGGCGTCTCCCGTGACTGCTGCGTCAATGCATAGGGCATGACAGTGCCTGAAGAGGTGTGGAAACACACAATTTGAGTGGTACCGCGAGTCAGTATGACCCGTCTCAAAGCTGAGACGGGTCATTTTTATTTCACCAACGATTTGTTTTTCAAAGGAGGAAAACAATGATGCAGACCCAGACAGATCTTGCCCAGCTGAAAGCCATCGCTTCCCGCCTGCGTGAAATGCGGGAGATCATGGGATGGACCGCGGAGGAAATGGCCGGAAAAACCGAGGTCACCCCGGAGGAATACCTGCTGTACGAAGCAGGCGAGGCGGATATGCCCTTCTCCTTCATCTACAAGGCCGCCCAGGCCTTCAACATGGAGCTGACGGAACTGCTGGAAGGACACAACGCCTTCCTGTCCACCTATACGGTGACCCGCCGCGGCAAGGGCGAAACCACCGCGAAGGAGGAAGGCATCGCCATCTCGAACCTCGCCCCGAAGTTCCGGGACAAGGCGGCGGAGCCTTACTGGGTGCGCTATGAATATTCCGAAAAGCAGCAGAACGAGCCGATCCACACGACGACGCACCACGGCCAGGAATTTGACCTGGTCCTCTCCGGCAGCCTGAAGGTGCAGATCGGCGACCATACCGAAATCCTGCATGAAGGCGACAGCATCTACTACAATTCCTCCCTGCCCCACGGCATGATCGCCGTGGACGGCAAGGACTGCGTCTTCCTGGCGATGATCCTGCCCGGCGAGGGCCCGCAGGTGGAAACTGCCGCCGTGACCGCGCCGAAAGCCGCGCGGTACGAGGGACACCTCGTCGCCGAGAAATTCATCGACGCGAAGGAAGACGACCAGGGACGGCTCCAGGCCATCTCCTTCCCGAACAAGGAAACCTTCAACTTCGGCTTTGACGTTGTGGACGAAATCGCCCGCCAGTATCCGGACAAGCTGGCCATGCTCTATGTGGACAAGCATCACGAGGAGCGCCGCTTCACCTTCAAGGATGTCAAGGACGCTTCCAACCAGTGCGCCAACTACTTCACTTCCCTGGGCATCAAACGGGGCGACCGGGTGATGCTGGTGCTCAAGCGGCATTACCAGTTCTGGTTCTGCATGGTGGCCCTGCACAAGCTGGGCGCCATCGCCATCCCCGCCACCAACCAGCTGAAGGAACACGACTTTGAATACCGCTTCAACGCCGCCGGCGTGAAGGCGCTGATCTGCACCGCGGACGGGGATACCGCCGAGATCGCCGAGCGCGCGGCCGCCAGGTGTCCCTCCGTGGAAACGCTGATCATCGTCAACGGCACCCGGGAGGGCTGGCGCAGCCTGAACGACGAATACCCGCTGTTCACCCGCCGCTACCACCGTCCGGAGGATGCTTCCTGCGGCGACGATCCGGCCCTGATGTTCTTCACCTCCGGCACCACCGGAAACCCGAAGATGGCGCAGCATAAGCACACCTACGCCCTGGGCCATTATGTCACCGCCAAGTACTGGCACTGCTGCGAGCGCGACGGACTGCACTTCACCATCTCCGATACCGGCTGGGGCAAGTCCCTGTGGGGCAAGCTCTACGGCCAGTGGCTGTGCGAAGGCGCGGTCTTCGTCTACGACTTTGACAGGTTTGACGCGGCGGACATCCTGCCGATGTTCAAAAAGTACAATATCACGACCTTCTGCGCGCCGCCCACCATGCTCCGGATGTTCATCAAGGTGGACCTGGCCAACTACGACCTCAGTTCCATCCATCATATGACGACCGCCGGCGAAGCGCTGAACCCGGAAGTCTTCCGCCAGTTCGAAAAGGCCACCGGCCTCCAGATCATGGAAGGCTTCGGCCAGACGGAAACCACCCTGACCATCGGCAACCTGTTCGGCGGCGTGCCGAAAATCGGCTCCATGGGCAAGGCCAACCCGCAGTACGATGTGGACATCGTGGATCCGGACGGCAACCCTGTTGCCACCGGTGAAGTCGGCGAGATCGTGATTCACACGGACAAGTCCGTCCCCTGCGGCCTGTTCCGGGAATATTACCTGGACGAAGAAAAAACGAAGGACGCCTGGCACGACGGCCTGTACCACACGGGCGACACCGCCTGGCGGGATGAGGACGGCTATTTCTGGTATGTCAGCCGCATCGACGACGTGATCAAGTCCTCCGGCTACCGGATCGGGCCGTTCGAAATCGAAAGCGTCATCATGGAACTCCCCTACGTGCTGGAATGCGGCGTCTCCGCCGAGCCGGATGAAGTCCGCGGCCAGATCGTCAAGGCATCCATTGTCCTGACCAGGGGAACGGAAGGCACCGAGGAGCTGAAAAAGGAAATCCAGCAGTATGTCAAGGAGCACACCGCTCCCTATAAATATCCGCGCAAGATCGTTTTCCGGGACGAGCTTCCGAAGACCATTTCCGGCAAGATCCAGCGCAATCTCCTCTGATCCGCTTTTCTGTGCGGAACGCTTGCGGCGTTCCGCGTTCTTTTGATATACTGACTGTATGATTCAGGAGGTGAACCCCCTATGATTTCTGCAACACAGGCCCCTTCCCTCTGCAAAGCATATGAACCGTATTTCCGCGTCGGTGCCGCCCTCAGCAGCTGGCTGGTGAAAGATCCCGAGCTCGTGGAAATCGTATGCCGCCATTTCAATTCCATCACAGCGGACAACCAGATGAAGCCGGACAGCGTGCTGAACCTGGAAGGAACGCTGGCGCAGGGCGATCCCTGCCATGCCGCCACGGACTTCACACGGGTGGACGCGCTGCTTTCCTTCGCCCGGGACCATCAGCTGTCTGTACGCTATCATGTCCTGGCCTGGCACAACCAGACGCCTGTCTGGTTCTTTAAAAAGGACTGGGAGAACGACCGGGAGGCGCCTTTCGCGCCGAAGGAAGTGATCCTTGCCCGGCTGGAAAACTATATCCGGGATGTCATGCAGCATGTGAACACCTGCTTCCCCGGCGTGGTCTACACCTGGGATGTGGTGAACGAAGCGATTGAGCCGGACCAGGACGGTCCCGGCCTGTACCGGACCCGCAGCCCCTGGTTTACTGCTGCCGGACAGGATTTCCTGCCTGCCGCCTTCCGGGCTGCCCGCAGATACGCGGCGCCGGGACAGACGCTGTGCTACAACGACTATAATGCCTTTGAGCCCGTCAAGCGGGACGCCATCCTCGACGTGCTGAAAATGCTGAAGGCGGAAAACCTGGTGGACACGATGGGTATGCAGGGACATTATCTCCTGCCCCACCTGGATATCGCCGCCTGCGAGACTGCGGCCCGGGCCTATGCCGCCCTGGGGCTGAAGCTGCAGGTCACCGAGCTGGACATCCACTGCAACAGCGATGATGAAGCACATGTCGCCGCGCTGGCCGAAGCCTACCGTTCCTGGTTCGCCATGATCAAAAAGCTGGTGAAGGAAGGCATCCCGGTGGAAGCCGTTACCTTCTGGGGCGTAACGGACGCGGACAGCTGGCTGCCCGGTTTCCGCAAGGAGCCGAGCTATCCCCTCCTCATCACCGCGGACCGGAAAACCAAACCCGCCTTTGACGCTGTGCTCAGAGAAGCGGAACTGTAAAACATATCAACCTGTCATAGATTGCTGAAAGGAGTTTCCCCATGGCCAGACTGCAGATCGAATACTTCTCCAATGCCCTTCGCCGTTCAACCACCTTTGAAATGATCATCCCCAACGATTTCCCCGCGGGCGTTCCGTGGGAGGCCGGCAAAGCGCATTCCCGCCCCATGTCCACCCTGTTCCTCCTGCATGGCTACACCGGAAAAGCCGGCAACTGGGTGCCGGACGGCCTGCCGGAAAAGTATAACTTCGCTATCGTCATGCCCACGGCGGAAAACTCCTTCTACCTGAACGGGGAAGCCACCGGCACCGCTTACCAGACCATGGTGGGGGAAGAGCTGGTGAATTATGTCCGCAAGACCTTCCACCTGGCCAGCGGCCCGGAAAACACCTGCATCGCCGGCCTGTCCATGGGCGGTTTCGGCGCGCTGCATACCGGCCTCGCCTATCCGGAGACCTTCGGCAAAATCGGCGCCCTCTCCTCCGCGCTCATCGTGCATGAAGTCGCGACCATGAAGCCCGGCGGCGGCAACGCCGTCGCGAACTACGCCTACTACCGGGCCTGCTTCGGGGATCTGGAAACCGTCCTGGAGCGGGATGCAAACCCCGAAGTCCTCGCCCGCAAACTGAAAGCCTCCGGCGCGAAGATTCCGGAGATCTATATGTGCTGCGGCACGGAGGACTTCCTCCTGCAGAACAACCGCCAGATGCACAGCTTCCTCGAGGCGGAAGGCATTCCGCACGAATATCACGAAAGCAAGGGCACCCATGATATGGTCTTCTGGCGCGAATATATCGCGAAGATCGTGGAATGGATGTTCGCCTGAGGTCCTTACGGATCTTCCCAGGGCATACAGATATTCTCCTCTGTTTTTTCCAGAGCCGTCTCCTCACGGAGGCGGTTTTTCTGTCCGATCAGGTCCGAAAAACCGTCCAGCGCGTCAAAGGGCGCAAAAATCTTGGCCCGGTGTCCCCGGTCCATGGGCGGATGCTTCGGATCGTCCTCCCGGCGTGCCGGCCGTCCCCGCATCAGTACCCGCAGGTACGGAAAAGAGCGGTCGATCCGCCGCAGATCCCAGTTGGATTCAGCCTTCCGCACCGTCCCGCCTCCTTACGCTATGCCCTGTGTCCGCCTATTTGTTTATTTCTTTCCATCGCTGTGGCGCCGTCCAGCATATTCATCCCGCGCACCAGCAGATTGCTTCCAAACCGGCCCCGCACTTCCAGCATCGCTTCTTGCATGCGGAATTCCCGGTCCTGGGCATCAGGATCCGAGAACATATCCATCTGCAGGGCGCAGCCTTCCTCCCGGGGATCCGTCAGCGCCAGCCCGAGCCGGCGCACCAGCAGTCCCGGATCCACCTTTTCCCGGAAGGCCCGGTCCAGTGCCTCCAGGATCACCGTGCGGCTGTTCGTCTCCGGCCGGAAGCGCACCGTTCCGCCCACGTGCACCGGATGCAGCCGCCCGTAAAAATCCAGGCATACCGGCCCCGTATATCCCGGGTTCTCCTCCAGGCTGGCCGGATCAAAGCTGATCCACCACATTGCCGCGGGAATCCGCATCCGCTTCTCCACCAGTTTGATCACCGCCTGCTCCGCCATTTCCCGGAACACCAGCAGCGATTCCTCAAACCGGTACGGCCGGGGCAGCACCTGCCCGGTGGAAAAGCTGCGCGCGGACGGCCGGTACGACTTGATATCGCTCATCCCCACGGGTTCCACGCCCCAGGCGTGATCCATCAGGATCTCCGCGTTCACCCCGAACAGGCGGTACAGCCCTTCCGGGTTTGCCACGGCCATGGCCGCAACATCCCCCATAGTCTGCATGCCATGGGTCATCAGGCGGCGCGCCGTCCCCGGCCCTACCTGCCAGAAATCCGTCAGCGGCCGGTGTTCCCACAGAAGGAGCCGGTAATCCTCCTCCCCCAGTTCCGCGATGCGCACGCCGTCCCGGTCCGGCTTCGCCTTTTTGGCCACAATATCCATGCCCACCTTGGCCAGGTACAGGTTCGTCCCGATGCCGGCCGTCGCGGTGATTCCCGTCTCCGCCAGCACGGCGCGGATCAGCCGCATCGCCAGAAAATGCGCCGGAGAAACTCCGGCGCGTTCCGCCTCCGCCCGGCACAGGTGAAGGTAAGGCGTCAGATCAATGAAACATTCATCAATGGAATAAACGTGGATATCCTTTTCCGACAGGAATTTCCGGTAGATTTCGTAGGCTCTCGCGGATACCCGCAGGTATTCCGCCATCCGCGGCGGTGCCACAATGTATTCCACCTTCGTTTTGTGCGCCGCTTCATACAACCGGATGGCCTGTTTCGCCTCGAACAGGCGGGGACGGGATGAGACCCCCTTTGCCTTGAGCGACGGGGAAACCGCCAGGCAGATCGTCTTGTCTGTCCGGCTTTCATCTGCCACCAGCAGGTTTGCCTCCAGCGGGTTCAGGTTCCGGGCCACGCATTCCACCGAGGCATAGAAGGACTTCAGGTCGATGCAAAGATACTGCACGGGATTGCCCCCTTATGCATTCAGTACCCTGCCGACGATCCGGAAGTCCGTCCCGGAGGTGATCACCTTCGGATCATATGCGGTGTTGCAGGAAACCAGTACCGGCTGGAGATGACGGATCCCTTCACTGTCCGTAAAATTCTCCGCCTCGTCCCCCTCCGGCTCCTGCTCGGCGTACACCTTGATATATCCTTCCCCGTCCACTACAAACAGGCCTACCTCCCCGGGGAGCAGCCGGCTGCATTCCTCCACCCAGGCATACTGTCCGTCATGCAGGACCGGCTCCATACTGTCCCCGCTGACGCGGACGGCAAAGGAAGCGCCCGCCGGCACCGAGGAAGCCGGGAAAGTCTGGCTTTCAAACAGGTTGTTGTCCAGCGCCTCGCCGAATCCGGCCGAGGCCGGGAGCGTGCTGACCTTCATCGCCACCACAGGCTCCCTGTGCATCGGGCGGCTGCGGTACGCCGGCTGGCTTTCCAGGTAGCCCCGGTAGCCTGCCAGCATCTTCCGCCCTTCCTCGTTCAGCTTTTCCTCCTCGCCGAAGAGCGGAATCCGCAGCGCGTCGCACACCGCCGCCAGCTGATAGGCGCTGGGAACGGAATCTCCCTTTTCCCATTTGCTGACCGCTGCCGTCTGTACCCGGACGCCGCGGAGCGCGAGCGCTTCCGCCAGCTCACCCTGTGTCAGCCGCAGGGACCTGCGCGCCTGCGTCAGCCGCGCGCCGATCTCGTTCCGCTCCCGTGCCTTTTCCGCGTCGTACCGCATCCCTGTCCCTCCGTATATCCGCTTTCTTTGTCTGGAGTATAATCCCCGGAAAACGGATTTGTCAATAAAAAATTATCCTGTAAGGATAATTTTTTATCAATTTTATCTTATTCGGATATTTTCAGAAGGAAAGGGTTATCTTCCGTTCAGTGCATTCGCCGGCCGCTGCGGCTGTGGTCCGTATCGTAGGTGATGTCTTCGGTTTTATGTGTCCCGGAAGCGGCAATCCGGCGCTCCAGCTCCCGGTTGAACGCCTCAGGGGACACGGGAATCCCGACCCGCCCGCCGGTCCATCCGGACAGGTGAATGGCATTGGAAAGCTGCAGCGCGCGAAGCCCGTCCTCCGCCCCGGCCACCGGTTTTTCCCCGCGCAGCAGGTGCGCCGCGAAAGCGTTGATCACGCCCGCGTGCTGCGGATTCTCCCCGTCGGTTTCCAGCAGGGATTCCCGGATCTCTTCCCGGTACCACGGATCATCGCTGCTGAAACAGATCTCCCGCTCATTCGCCCCCAGGCGCCAGACCTTCACCTGACCGTTCTCGCAGACGATCTTTCCGCGTTCGCAGTCAATTTCCAGCCGGTTGGTTCCGGGCAGGTCCCCGGTGGACGCCACAAAAACGCCTGTCGCCCCCTCCGGGAACTCCAGGAAGGCCGTTACGTCGTCCTCCACCTCAATATGGTGCCATTTTCCCTCCAGGCACCGGGCCGTCACCGCGCAGGGCATCCCGCACAGCCAGATCAGCAGGTCCAGCTGATGAGGGCACTGGTTCAGCAGCACGCCGCCGCCTTCCCCTGCCCAGGTGGCCCGCCAGCTTCCGGAATCGTAGTAGCGTTGCGTCCGGTACCAGTCGGTAATGATCCAGTTCATCCGCTTCATGGCGCCCATTTCGCCGCTGTCCAGCAGTTCTTTCACCGCCCGGTACATGCAGTTGGTGCGCTGGTTGAACATGAAGGTCAGGGTTTTCCTGGCCTTCTCCGCCGCGCGGATCATCTTTTCCGCCCGGTCCGCCTGCACCGCCGCCGGCTTTTCGCACAGCACATGCAGGCCCGCCTCCAGCGCAGCCACCGCCAGCGGTTCATGCTGAAAATGCGGCACGGCAATCAGCACCGCGTCGCAGCGGCCGGAAGCGATCAGCTCCCGGCCATCTGTATAAATGCTTACATTTTCAGGCAGGTTCCCGCGGGCCCACTCCCGGCGCTCCTGCCGCAGGTCCGCCACGGCGCACAGTTCTGTCTCCGGGCATGCTCCGCCCAGGATCAGCCGGCAGTGTTCGCTGCCCATGTTGCCGATACCGATGATGCCCAGACGGACCTTTGTTCCCTGTATCATGGTTTATTCTCCGATCCGGATGGCGTTCTTCTGCGCCAGCAGGCACAGTTCCGCCGCCTTGAAGGCATGCTCCTGGGTCATGGCGTTTTCCGTGCGGTTCAGGCAGTCCAGAATCAGCTGCCCGAAGAAGGGATATCCTGTTGCGCCTGCCGCGTTCAGGTATTTTTCTCCCTGGTCATTCACCAGGTATACATGTCCGCCGCCGTCTTTTTCGGACGCAAGATTGACATACTTGCGGATTTCCACAAAACCTTTGGTCCCCAGGATAAACATCCGGCCGTCACCCCAGGTCCGCAGGCCGTCCGGAGTAAACCAGTCCAACCGGAAATAGCCGGCTGCCCCGTTCTTCCCGGTCAGCTGCGCGTCACCGAAATCTTCCAGCTCCGGATATTCCGGATGCGCGAAATTGGCAATCCGGCTGGCCGTCACGGTGGCGTCTTCCTCCTGCGCATAATACAGGAACTGTTCGAACTGATGGCTGCCGATATCGCAGAGGATCCCGCCGTATTTTTCCCGCTCAAAGAACCAGGCAGGCCGTCCCGGCGCACCCAGCCGGTGCGGGCCAAAGCCGGTGACGGAAATCACCTTACCGATCTCCCCGGAATGCGCGATGTATCCCGCCAGGATGGAGCCTTCGTCATGCAGGCGCTCCGCATAATACACCATATATTTCTTTCCGGTGCGTTTCACCGCTTCCCGGGCAGAAGCCAACTGCTCCAGCGTCGTGAAAGGCGCCTTGTCCGTAAAGTAATCCTTTCCGGCGTCCATGGCCCGCAGTCCGAGGGCGCACCGTTCGCTGGTGACCGCCGCGCCGGCGATCATCTGCGTTTCCGGATCATTCAGTGCTTCCTCCTCGCTGTTGGCTGCCCGGGCCTGGGGGAAAGCTTTCAGGAACGCCGCCACCTTTTTCTTGTCCGGATCATAAACATATTTCAGGGTGCCGCCGGCCTCTGTCAGCCCGTTGCACATTCCGTAAATATGTCCGTGGTCCAGCCGTACGGCGGAAAAGACAAATTCCCTGCCCTTGACCACCGGCTGCGGTTTCCCTTTCGGCGCATACGTCATGCCGTCCGAAACGTTCATTTTATTTTTCCCCCTTCTTGAAATTGCCAAAGCTCAGGCTGCCGTCCTGGCTCTCCACCGACGTGGTTTTCTCATAGAAATGCGGAACCGTACCGCGGATTCCCTCCACGGTATAGAAAGGATCCTCCGGAGGGATCGGCAGCGTCACGGCCTGATGCGAAGATCCCGCCTTGTAGATCGCGGTAATCAGCTCAATCGTCCTGCGGCCGTCCTCGCCGGTGATCGCCGGAGCGGAATCCGTTTCCAGCGCGTGCAGCACATTCTCCAGCTGGCCGGTATGCATCTCATACGGCACCGGCGGCAGCGACGCAAGGAATTCCTCCGCCTGTTTCGCAAAGGATTCATCCGGCTCCGCCAGCGGGAAGCCGTTGGGCTGCGGCTGCGAAGCAAACACGCTGTACGGGAACGCAATCTTTGCCTTCTCGCACTGGAAGATCAGCGCCTGGTCCTCCCCGTGGTCCACGACGGAAGCCGTCACCACCGCCAGGGCGCCCGGATATTCCGCGATGGAAACCGACAGGTCTTCCACCTCGGCATTGTCATGGCCGGTGTTTGCCAGCACACTGGTCACCTTCTCCGGCGTACCCATCATCCAGCCCAGCATGTCGATATGGTGCACCGCGTGATTCAGGGTGCATCCGCCGCCTTCCTTCTCCCAGGTGCCCCGCCACCACAGGTCATAGTAGCTGTGGCCCCGGAACCACAGGGAATTCACCGTCACATGGCGCACCTTTCCGGCCATGCCGTTATCCAGCAGCGCTTTCAGGTTGCGCACCGGCAGGCGGAAACGGTTCTGTGCGATGATAGACAGTTTCTTCCCGCTCTCATCCCGGGCCTTCAGCATGGCGTCACATTCCTCCAGGGAGGCCGCCATGGGTTTTTCGCATACAACATTCTTCCCGCTCCGCAGGGCGTTGATGCTGATCTCCGCATGCACAAACGGCGGGGTGCAGACGTCCACCAGGTCGATGTCCTTCTCCAGGATCTCGTGGTGATCCAGGAAAACTTCCGCGTCCAGCCCGTACTGTTCCTTTACCTGCTGCGCTTTTCCGGGAATAATGTCCACCAGGGCGACGATTTTGCACCGCTCCGGAAATTGCATATACGCTTTGATATGTGCGTGGGAAATTCCGCCGGTTCCGACGATGGCAATCCGAATCATACAGCTACACCCCTCTGAATGAATTCACTCATTGATTTTGAAGCGTTTGCTCCAATATGGTCAGGTTCTTTTTTTCTGGAATCAGTATAACTTGTATGGAGTTGACAATACTATATAAATCATGTTTCAATGTATGCAGATCCTGCACAATCTGAAACCGGAGGAACCGCCATGCAGCTGATACAGGCCGAAATGACCCGGGCTCCTTTCCTTCCCATGGGACAGCAGGGGGCGCTGGGATATGAAGCCCATCATAATCTCGACAAAACCTTTGCGGTTACGCAATACCACTGCCATGATTATTATGAATTCTACATTCATATCCGCGGCGGGGAATATATGGGTGTGGATAACCAGCTGTTCCTGCTGAAACCCAACCAGGTTTTCATTCTTCCGCCTTTTTCCATGCACGGTCTGTCCTGTACCCGGGAAATGCATGATTACGAGCGCGCTTATCTGAACCTTTCTCCGGAGGTCATGCGCGTTCTCGGCTGCGGGCAGATCGACCTGGATCAGTTCTTCCGTTCCCAGGCATCCGGCGGCGTCTGTACCTATCAGCTGACAGACGCGGACGCGGAACAGTTTGTCGCATGGATCCGGAAGATCCGGGACAACCAGCAGGACGAATCCTTTGAGAACGACGTTTATCACCGTTTCCAGAACTACTCCCTGATGATGAGCCTGATGTCCCTGCTCTGCCGGACCACACGCAGGACCGACCCTGTGGAAGGCGACGCTTTCGGCAGCAGCGTGATTCAGGATATCCTGGAATATATCAACAACCACTATACCCAGCCGATCCGGATTGAAAATCTGGCCCGCAGCTTCGGTGTCAGCGTTTCCTGGCTTTCCCATGAATTTTCCCGCTTTACCAACCGCAGCGTCTATGACTATGTCCTCTACCGCCGGGTCATGCTGGCCCGCCAGCAGATGCTAGGCGATTGTTCCCTAAACGAGATTTCCTATCAGTGCGGATTCAATGATTACTCCAATTTCCTGCGTTCCTTCGGGAAAATTGTCGGTATGTCTCCCAGCCAGTATCGCAAACAGCTGCAGCAATACCGGAACAGGGAACTGGATGACAACCAGTAATAATGATCCTTTTGATAAGGCGGGTGCCGGAGAATCGGCACCCGCCTTTGTTATTGGTTCGTCAGGTTTTCAGATCACAGATCTCCCGGGAACACTCCGCGATAGTTGCCATCGTTGTAGGCCTTGCGGAATTCGTCGATCATCTGCTGTGCGCCGGAGTTCAGGATGTCCTGGATGCCGTCGTCATAAACCTTGTCAAATTCGGCAGGATCGCAGCTGACCACAGCGGCCAGGAATTCGCCCTGCTTGCTCTTCACGGTGGAGCCATAGTCGGTCTCGGCTTCGATCGTGGTGGTGAAGCTGATCTGGGTCCAGGCGTCCGTCAGAGAATCGGCGTAGGAAGCCTTGACGTCTTCTTCATATCCCTTGAAGGGCAGCGCCAGAGCGGCGTTGTTCTTCGCATCGTCGAAGTAGCACAGGCCGTTGGAGATGAAGCAGATGTCGCCGGCGTGCATCTTGTTTTCGTTCGGGACATCATCCGCGCTCTTCACGCCGTAGGGGATTCCGTCATCGTTCAGGCCTTCGTAGTTGATGCCTTCGATACCATTCTGCATCGCGAACATGTTCTCCGGAATCGCCATCCAGTCAAGGTACTTCATAGCGGCAATCGCGGTCTGTTCATTCGCGGTCAGCGGGATGATGATGCTCAGGCCGGCAGGCGCATACATGTCATGCAGGGTCTTGCCGCCCAGGCTCTCGTTCTTGAAGGGGTTAACGGTGACCCAGTGGCCGCCTTCAACGTTCTTTTCCAGTTCGATCTGGTAGTTCTTGTCGGTACGCCAGGGCTGGTCGGGCTGCTGGGAGAAGAAGCCGTTGTAGCCCATGATCAGCGCGGTGTCGTTCGCCTTGTCGTTGTCAGCCAGGGCAAAGGTGTCCGGCAGCAGGCCTTCATGATACAGGGTGTTCAGCCAGCGGAAGCCTTCCTTGGCACCGGGCAGCATTTCGGGGTTGCGGGCATAGGCAAACCAGTCTTCCTTGGTGACCTGGGTGAAGTCAACAAAGGCGTCGGTGAACCTGCGTACGTTGTACAGGGGATCCGGAGCATAGATACCGAAGGAGAAGGGCATGGTGTTGTCGCCAGCCAGCTTCGCGTCCTTGGCAGCACGCAGATAATTGGTGAAGGATTCGATATCGGTGGGCTTTTCCATGTTCAGGGCCTTCAGCCAGTCTTCACGGATGAAGTTGCCGACGTTCGCGCGGGAGATCCGGCGGGCCGGGAGATACCACTGCTCTTTGACGCCGTCGCCATCATGGTCGCTCTGGCCGTAGCTCAGCAGTTCTTCGCCGAGGAACGCCTTCAGGTTAGAACCATAGGTGTTCAGCAGGTCATCCAGCTGCCAGATACCTTCCTGGTCGATGCACTGCTGCACGAGGCCGCCGTCATAGGTCATGCACAGGTCGGGCGCATTGGATCCGTTCAGTGCCTGATCCAGCAGGGTGCCTTCCGTCCAGCGGGCGTAAGAAACAAACTCGAGCTTGATTTTGTTGGGATCACCGAAGTGCTCCTGCGCATAGTGGAGCTGCCAGCAATCCGTCACGTCCAGACCGGTGATTTCACGGTCATAGCATTCGACGCGCAGGGTGATCCAGTCGTCTTCGGCAACCGCCACAGAGCCGGTCAGGCCCAGCAGCAGCGCCAGGGTCAGTAAGATAGCCAGTGTCTTCTTCATACGGGTTCCACTCCTTTTTATATTTTTTCAAGGGCCCCAGCCCTCAAAAACCATCTTTTGATTATCCCTTGATCGCGCCGATTGTCACGCCGGAAACAAAGTACCGCTGGACGAAGGGATATACGACCAGGATCGGCAGCGTTGCGAAGATAATGGATGCCGGTTCAATGGACTCGGAAATATCCGTAGCCATTGTTGAGGTACCGCCTTCCATCGCTGCAATATCCACTGCCTGGGAGCCTTTGATCAGGTGATACAGTTTCAGCTGCAGCGGCTGGTATGCCTTGGTATTGATGTAGTACAGGGCATCCTGGAAGCTGTTCCATTTGCCGACCGCGTAGAACAGTGTCAGCGTCGCAAGCGAAGCCATGGACAGCGGCAGATATACCTTGATCAGGATCTGGAAATCGTTCGCGCCGTCAATGATCGCGGCTTCTTCCAGTTCACCCGGCAGCGCTGTGAAGAAACTCTTCAGGATGATCATGTTGTAGGTGCTCAGCATCCCCGGCAAAATCAAGGCCCACGGGGTATCCAGCAGCCCGAGCTCCTTGATGTTCAGGTACAGCGGGATGGTACCACCCGAGAAATACATCGTGAACAGTGCCAGGAAATTAAAGAACTTTCTGCCTTTCAGGCGTTTCTTCGTCAGCGGATAAGCCATCAGGATCGTCAGCAGCATCGAGAAGACCGTATAGACGACCGTAATGATTATCGTGAACACCAGGCTTCGCATCATTGCCGGATCGGAGAAAATCGCCTGGTAAGCCCGGGTATCCACTTCCACCGGCCAGAAGGACACCTTGCCGCTCAGAATCGCGGACTTGGAGCTCAGGGAGGTTGCTGCCACATTCAGGAACGGCAGCAGGCAGGTCAGGCTGACAATCAGGATGATAATGGTCAGGATGATCTGCGGTCCTGTCCAGACCCTTTTTTTCTTCTTCGGAATCACAGGGGTATTCATAACAGCACTCTTATCCATCTTTCTGCCCCCTTACCAGATTCCGTCTTCGCCAAGCTTCTTGGCTACGATGTTGGCGCCGGTAATCATGATCAGGCCGACCAGGGACTGGAAAAGACCGACTGCGGTTGCCCGCTCGTATTTATGGTTTTCAATACCGGTCCGGTATACGAAAGTGGAAAGCACATCACAGAACTTGCGCACCTGGGCGTTACCCAGCACCTGCGGACGGTCAAAGCTGATATTCATCATCTGGCCGACGCTCAGGATCAGCAGCACGACAATTGTGGAACGGATGCCCGGCAGGGTGACGTGCCAGATCTGCTGCATCTTGTTGGCACCGTCAATCTTCGCTGCTTCAAACAGTTCCATATTGATGCCGGTAATGGCGGAAAGATACAGGATCGTTCCCCATCCCATGCCCTGCCAGACACCGACCAGTGTATAGGTGAACTGCCAGTGCGGTCCGTCCGTAAGGAATGGAATGCTTTTGTCGATCCAGCCCCATCTCAGCAGCAATGCGTTGATGATACCGCTTGTCGGAGCAAAAATCTGCAGCACCATACCGCCGATGATGATCCAGCTCAGGAAATGCGGCAGGTACAGGAGTGTCTGGGAAACTTTCTTGACGCGGATGCTCCGCATCTCGTTCAGCATGATTGCCAGGATAATTGGAACCGGGAAACCGGCCACCAGGCCAAGGAAATTCAGCCAAAGGGTATTAATAAGCGCCGTGGAGAAATCGGACATGCCCATGGTGAACCTGAAGTTCTCCAGTCCGACCCATTCGCTGCCCCACATGCCCTTGAACTTGTTGTACTTTTCAAAGCCAACGATGATACCGATCATGGGCTTGTAGCAGAAAATCAGGTAAAACGCAATTGGCAGCACCAGCATCAGGTACAGCCGCCAGTCCCTGGTAAAGCAGTTGGGTTTCGGGGTTTTCTTCTGGATCACGCCGGTCGTCATGGACATCCCCCTTGTCTGGACTTGCACTTTATGGATCGTTTCTTTACCATTTACTCATATTATAATTGCAAAATCTCTATACCACCATGCAAATCCAGCTATCTAATATGCAAATCCTGCTTATTGGAATGCAAAAAACAGACAACTTTTATACCCGTCCGGCATGAAAAAGCCGCGGGATCTATGCAATCCCGCGGCTTGTCACACGCTTTTTGCAGTTTTCAGTAACCGGTTACAGTGGCTTCCACGCCTTTTTCCTTAAACAGGGTCCGGTATTCCTCCACCTTGCTTTCCGGGCAGTGGATGACCGCGTCGCTGTGAATGCCGGTAAACACATTTGCACCGATGGTGTCTGCTGTAAGAAGTTCCGTCTCAATCGTAATGTTCTTCAGTTTCGGGCAATCCCGGAAAGCGTCCGCTCCGATGAATTCCACCATGGAACCGATCGTCACATAAACCAGTTTTTCATTGCCCCTGCAGACCCCCTCTTCCACGCCGATGACCCGGAATTCATTGTCATCTTTCCGATAGAATTTCGGAACCGCCACGGCATACTGTTTTTCATGAACAGAATTGATCACGACAGCCGTCATATCCTGCCAGTTCAGCAGGTAGCGTGCTTCCCCGTCCCAGTCCTGCTGGCGCACAACCTGCTTCGTTTCCGGGTCATACCACTCGAACATTCTGCCCTTATCCGCAGAATAATCAGGATCCCACTCGTGATCCTCCGCCATTTCGCTGTCTGTCATCAGGAAATAATGTGTCTTTTCCTGTCCGCTGATACAGGGAGCATCCATCAGATAGCGGCCCGGATCATCCCACGTGCAATCCACAAAATACCAGGTCCCGTCGATCCGTACCATATTCCATGCGTGGCCGGACGGCGACCGCGGTACCGTCTCACCCGAGAAGGTACAGGAAGCGATCCCGGCCTCCTGCAGCAGGCGGTAGTAAGCATGGGAATAGGCTTCGCAAACACCCTTGCCCTCCACCAGGATCCGATCCGATTCGTAGATCGTCATTGAATCGTCATAAGAGGAGTTATTGATAATCCAGTTATGCAGAATCAGGGCCTTTTCCCGTTCCGTCATCTCCGGCCGGATATAGTTCTTCACGACCCATTTGACTTTTTCTTCCGGATCGGTGATCTGCCAGCCGATTACCTGCTCCTCCCCGTTGTCAAACTGCAGTCCCTGCTCCCGCGCAAACTCTTCGGCAGCGCTTCCTTTGTTGCACAGGATCACAAAGTCCCGGTACACGCCTCCGAAGGATGCAATCGTCAGATCCGTCATGCTGTCCGGAATCCGTGCCTGTTTGCAATGTTTCATCTGCTTGAAGAAGTCCGGGAAAATGCTCTCCATTCCTTCCGGGAAAATGACTGTCTCCGCATCCGGATCCACCGGCTCGGCAACGGAAAGCCCCAGCCGGACTCCGTCTTCCGTATATGAATAGATGTATTTCGTATCGTCCCCCTGCAGGTAGAAAGGGAAACCCCAGCCTCCGAGCGTATCGCCGGATTCCGTGTGCAGTCCGGAAAGAATCAGTTTCGTGTTTTCGCTGAAGGACATGCCGGCAACTTCCGTGATATGGTCCGGCAGCTTCATTTCCGCAAGCTTGCCGCATTCCTCGAAAGCACTTCCCCCGATGGCAGTAACGCTATCCGGAACGGTCACCTCGCTCAGCTCCGTGCATCCGGTAAAAGCGCCTTCCCCGATCCGGGTCACGCCTTCCCCGATTTCAACCCGCCGGATGGCGTCCGCCTGCACAGTGTCTTTCCAGAAGGTTCCGTCCGCCATTGCGCCACTTCCTTCCACCCGAAGGAGGCCTTCTCCGTCCAGCGTCCAGGTGATTCCCTCGCCGCAGGTGCCGGTGGTCTCCGCCGCCGCGGCACACAGCGCCGCCAGCAGCACCAGCATCAGCAGGATTCCCGCTATTTTCTTCATGTCATTTTTCCTTCTTTTGCCAATTTTCATGCAGCCAGCGGACAGACTGCCGCAGGGCCGCGATTGTTTTTGTCTCCAGCACGCACCGGGCGTTCCGCTGCTCTGCCAGCTTCAGCCGGGCCTTCAGGTCGATTTCCCCGTTCCCGAGCCCCAGGTGGTTCTTCGGCGGTTCCTCCGTCCCGTCATGAATATGGAAATGAATCAGCCGGTCCTGCCTTTCCGTCAGGAACGGCACATCCTTTTCCTTCACAGCCTTCGAATGGCCGATATCCCATGTCAGCCCGAATTTCGGGCTCTCCAGCAGGAAATCGATTGCTTTCTTTTCATAATCACGGAATCCGTCCGTGTTTTCCACCGTGATCATAATGTCGCTGTCTCCGATCCATTCCCCGCACAGGGAGCGGAAGCGGTCAAAGGACTGCAGGTAGGTGTCGAAATCCCGGTCGTACATCTGCACCTTCCGGTCCGGCAGGGTAATAAAAATCCCGTGGTGCATGTGCATGTTCAGCGTCAGCGCCCGGCTCCCCGCCCCATACCGGTTGCGCAGGCACAGCAGCTTTTTCGCCGTTTCCACGGACCGCCGCACGGTCTCCAGGTAAGCGTCGGACACCAGGCGGTTGAAATCTGCGATGTTCAGGTTTTCGTCCAGGTGGATCGTGTAGTAGATTCCCGCGTCTTCCGCGAGGCGCAGCAGGGTTTCCGTATCCTCCAGCCGGTCTGTCTGGTATTCCGGAAAATTCATATTCAGCTCAATGAATTTCAGCCCCAGCTCCCGGCAAAGCGCGACATTTTCCTCCAGCGTCCGGTTCTCGATCAGCGTCGGCATCCCGAATTCCATCTGTTTTTCCTCCTGTTCCGGGTCCCCTGCCTGCATCTTATCACATTGACATCTGAAATGCATCTTTTTCTTCTTGACGCTTTTCCCTCCGTCGGCTATGATGGAGTCAGCGACCGGCTCCGGCCGGCTGAAAAGTGAATAAAGAAGAAAGGATGACTGTTATGAAGTACGAATGCCCCTGCGGTTATGTTTATGATCCCGCTGTCGGCGATCCGGACGGCGGCATCGCCCCCGGCACCGCGTTTGAGGACATCCCGGACGATTGGGTATGCCCCGTCTGCGGCCTCGGAAAAGACGCGTTCACCGAAGCCTGATTCCGGTGAGACCTGCTCCCGCATCTGCGGGAGCTTTCTTTTTGCTTGACGCTCCCCATGCCCTGTGGTACGCTTTTGCGGAGGCGCGCCGGAAGGCCGCCGGGAAAGGAATGAATGCTCTATGAATATTGTCTGCCTGGACCTGGAAGGGGTTCTTGTTCCCGAAATCTGGATTGCCTTCTCCGAAGCCAGCGGAATTCCGGAACTGCGGCGCACCACCCGGGATGAGCCGGATTACGACAAACTGATGAAGTTCCGCCTGAACATCCTGCGGGAACACGGTCTCGGCCTGAAGGATATCCAGCGCACCATCGCCACCATCGATCCGATGCCCGGTGCGAAGGAATTCCTGGATACCCTCCGCAGCGAAACCCAGGTGCTGATTCTTTCCGATACCTTCACCCAGTTTGCTTCACCCCTGATGAAGAAGCTGGGTTGGCCTGCCATTTTCTGCAATGAGCTGGAAGTCGGAAAAGACGGCATGATCACCGGCTACCGTATCCGCGTTCCGCAGAGCAAGCTCACCACCGTGAAGGCGCTGCAGAGCATCGGCTTTGAGACGATCGCCTCCGGCGACAGCTTTAACGACCTGGGCATGATTCAGGCCAGCAAGGCCGGTTTCCTTTTCCGCAGCACCGAGCAGATCCGGAAGGACTACCCCGAGTACCCCGCCTGCGAAACCTATGAGGAACTGCTCTCCCTGATCCGCGGCGCGCTGTAATTTCCGGTGCTTGTGTTTTCCGTTTATTAATGATAAGATGTTCCCCGAATTCAGAAGGAGGATTTTTACCATGGCTGAATCTTACGTAACCGGCGAAACGCTGGTAGGCGAAATTGTTTCCCAGTATCCCGAAGCGATCGAAGTGCTGCTGTCCATCGGCATGCACTGCCTGGGCTGCCCCGCCTCCCGCGCGGAATCCCTGGCCGATGCCTGCGCTGTGCACGGCATGCCTGTGGATCGCGTGATCGAAGCAATCAACGCCAAAATCGCCGAAGCCCGGTAATTTACCCCGGCATAAAAGCGGACGTTCCTTTCCGGAACGCCCGCTTTTCTTTATTCAGTCCTCTTCGTCAATGATTTTCAGGTTCGGCTTCCATACATGCCACGCCGACTGTCCTTCCGGCGTCACCGGCTTGATCCATTTTCCCCGGAACAGGTGAACCTGCATCAGCACATACCGGATCGGCTCATCCGCGTAGCAGAAGGCAAACACCACCAGCGTCGGCCATTTCAGCACCAGGCCGGATACGCATACCAGCGGCAGCAGCATCACCCACATGAACACAATCTCGAGCACCGTCCCGTAGGTGGCGTCTCCCGCCGCCCGGAAGGTATCGTTCTGCGTCCAGTTGCCCATCCGGATAATCCCCAGCGACAGGTAGATCAGCATCATGCCGAATGCCAGGCGGAAACTCTCCCCCTTCATTCCCATGACGTTCAGGATCGGCGTATGCAGGCAGATCAGCACTGCGCCGAGCAGAGCGATAATCCCCTGGCACAGGTAAACCAAGCGCCATGCCCGGCCGAAGGCCCTGTCCAGGCGTCCCGCGCCCACCTCCGTGCCGACCAGCACCGAGGACGCGTTCGAAAATCCGGCAAAGAATCCGATCACGAGGCCTTCAATGGTCCGGAAAACCGCCAGCGCGGCAATGGCTTCCTCCGGCTGGCGTCCCAGCACGATGTTGATCACCATGTTCCCGACGCCGATCAGCACTTCATTGCACAGGATCGGGAAGCATTTCCGGAAATAGGTCCGGACGAACTTTTTGCTCCAGCGGAAATGACGGCGGATCGCCAACAGATAGGGGTGCCTGCTTTTCCGGGCCGCCACCAGGATTACCGTGCAGTTTACCGCCTGCGCGACCACCGTGGCTGTCGCCGCACCGCGCACACCCATGGCCGGCATCCCGAGATTGCCGAAAATCAGCACCCAGTTCATGAAGATATTGGTCAGCACGCCTGCGACGGATCCCCACAGCGGAATCCGCACCCTTCCGGTGCAGCGCAGCAGCGCCGCCATCGCCATCGAGAAAACCATCAGCGGATATCCGAATCCGGCAATCTGCAGGTACTCCACGCCGATCTGCCGTATTGCCTCCTTGTCTGTATACAGCCGCATCACCGTTTCCGGGAAACAGACCGCCATCACGCCGAACAGCATCCCGACCGTCATCATGCAGGTCCAGGTCAGCCCGTAGGACCGGTTAATGCCGTCGTCGTCCTTCGCACCCCAGTACTGGGAGAAGAACAGCATACCGCCGCCCACGAATCCCCAGTAGGCGGAGAACATCAGGGAGGAGAACTGCGCGCACAGCCCCACCGCACCCACTTCCGTCTGCCCCAGGGATGCGATCATCATCGTATCCACCATGGACCCGGTCGTGGACATCAGGTTCTGCAGTGCCACGGGAATCGCGATCACTGCGATCTTTTTCAGAAAGGAACGCCAGGGGTACCGCGTACGCATCCGGAGCCGCTCCTTCCCTTTTTTCAGATTCAGTCGTAGGGGGATTATACCACAAAAGCCTGTCCTTTCATCCTCATAAAATTCCATCTGCAAAAAACATCGAATTATTTAGTTTATTTCAGATTCATTTAGTTTTAATATGATTATTCCGTATTTTCCGTTTTTTCTGACCTTATTTGACCTTGACCATCTTTGATCTTTAGGGGCACTTGCATTATATTATAATCAGCGTTCGGGAGATCGGACGGGGCGGTGCAAAAGACCACAAAGATCAAAAAACTAACCTGAATGGAGGGTTTGACAATGAGTAGTTACCTGCCTGCAGTATTTGGAGAGAACCTGATGGATGTGTTCAATGATTTTGACCGGAATTTCTTCCGCGGATGGGACCGCCCGGAGCATATGCTCTACGGCAAGAATGCCTCCCGCATGATGAAGACGGATGTCAAGGAAACGGAGTCCGGTTATGAACTGGATGTGGACCTGCCCGGCTTTAAGAAGGAAGAAATCAAGCTGGAGCTGGAGAATGGCTATCTGACCATCTCCACTGAAAAGGCGCTGGAGAACAAGGAAGAACAGAAGGGCCGTGTGCTCCGCCAGGAGCGTTATGCCGGCACCATGTCCCGCAGCTTCTACGTCGGCTCCTATGTGACCGAGGAGGATATCAAGGCGAAGTACGAAAACGGCGTGCTGAGCCTCAGTATCCCGAAGAAGGAAGCGCCGAAAGCGCCTGAAAAGAAAACCATCTGTATCGAAGGATAACCCATCCCCCGGCGGGGGCATGTCCGGTATGGACATGCCCCCGCTTTTTTGCCTTTTCTGGCCTGAAAATCGTCGTTTTTTCCCCTTGTTCCCTGTGTTGAAAAGTGATATAACCTTCCGGACGGCCGGAACGGCCGCTCAGAAAGAAGGTACCCAGGTATGTCACGGACCATGACCCGCGATCTGACGGAAGGACGTCCCCTGAAGCAGATTGTTTCCTTTGCGCTTCCCCTGCTGTTCGGCGTGCTGTTCCAGCAGCTCTACAGCTTTGTGGATACGGCCGTCGTCGGCCATTTTCTCGGTGCGGAGCGCCTTGCTGCCGTCGGCGCGACGGGCTCCGTGAACTTCCTGGTCATCGGATTATGCCTGGGGCTGTGCTCCGGGTTCTCGATCCCCGTTGCCCAGGCCTTTGGTGCGAAAAACGAGCCGGAAATCCGCCGCTGCGTTTTCCATGCGGCCGTGCTCAGCGCGGTGCTGAGCATCGTGTTTGCCGTCGCTTCCACCCTGCTGTGCAAGCCGCTCCTGCAGCTCATGAATACGCCGGAGGAAATCATCGATCATTCCGCGCAGTATATCGGCATCATCTTTGCCGCGATTCCCTTCTGCATCCTGTATAACATGGCCAGCGGCATCCTCCGCGCGCTGGGGGACAGCCGTACGCCCGTGATCTTCCTTGTGTTCGCTTCGCTGGTTAATATCGTTCTGGACCTGTTCCTGATCATCGTGTGCGGAATGGATGTCGCCGGTGCCGCCGTCGCCACCGCTGTCAGCCAGCTGCTTTCCGGCATCGGCTGCGTGATTGTCATGGTCCGCCGTTTCCCTGTGCTGCACCTTTCGAAGGAAGACCGGCGCTTCGACGGCCGCCTGGCCCGCAAGATGCTGGGCACAGGGCTGCCCATGGGCCTGCAGTTCTCCATCACGGCCATCGGCTCCGTCATGGTGCAGTGGTCTGTGAACGGCCTGGGCGTGAACGCCGTGGCCGCCGTCGCCGGCGCCGGCAAGCTCAGCATGTTCTTCGCCTGCGTGTTCGACGCCCTCGCGTCCACCATGGCAACCTATGCCGGGCAGAATATGGGCGCCCGGAAGCTGGACCGGATTCACCAGGGGCTGCGCTGCACATCCCTGCTCGGCATCGCGTACTGCGTGCTGGCCTTCACGGTCGCCGCGCTGTTTGCCCGCCCCCTGCTCAGCCTGTTCATTGATACGGACGCCGCGCCGGAGGTCACCGCCATGGGCGTGCAGTACCTGACGGTGAACGCCGCGTTCTATATCCCCCTGCTGTTTGTGAATATCGTGCGGCTTTGCATCCAGGGTATGGGCTACACCCGCGTTGCGATGCTGGCCGGACTGAGCGAAATGATCGCGCGCGCCGTCGTCGCGCTGTTTGTGGTGCCGGCCTTTGGCTTCAGCGGCGCCTGCTTTGCGAATCCCGCGGCCTGGGTCATGGCCGACCTGTTCCTCTTCCCCTGCTATTTCCAGATTATGCGCACCGCGCGCCAGCGCCTGATGCCCGATTCGGAAGAGTATAAGAACAAAAAAGTGATCCGCCTCCGCCGCGCAGCATAAGATTGCAATTGTTTCCGCCTTTCTGCTATAATGTACATATGATTTTTTCTCCGCCACGCTGTTCTCTTCCGGCGGAGAAATAACACTTGTTATCTTTCGCGTTTGATCATGTATTCCACGCTTTTTCTTTGCTATCATGATTCCGACGAAAGATTGTTTCGCGGAAAGGAGGTTCAAATGATGGATGCTTCTGTAGGCACACTGTTGATGATCATCTGTTATGTCTTCGGCACCGGCCTGGTGATCCTGGAAGCCTTTATGCCCGGCTTCGGTATCGCCGGCATCGCGGGAGTCATTCTGGAGATTGTCGGCATTGTGCTCACCAACACGTACTTCGGGCTGACGTGGAGCCTGATCGCCACCCTTGCGGCGCTCATTTTTGTCGGCTTTGCGATCTTCTTCTCCTACCGGAGCGCGATGAAGGGCCGGCTCAGCAAGAGTGCCCTGATCCTGAAGGATACGGAGCAGTCCGTTCCCGTCCCGCCGGACATGCAGAGCTGGCTGGATCAGAAGGGTGTCACCGTCACCGCGCTGCGTCCTGCCGGCTTTGTTGAGATCGGCGGCCGCCGCCTGAATGCTTCCACGACCGGGGAGTTCCTCTCCAAGGGCACTTCCGTGAAGGTCACCGGCGCCGAAGGCGATCATCTTATCGTAACCAAGGCTTAATCTGCAAAAGGAGGATAGTGTTATGCAATTCAATCCCGTAACCATTATCATTATCGTTGTTGCGCTGATCGTGCTGGCGGTCCTGCTGCACTTCGTGCCCATGGGCCTGTGGATTTCCTCCCTGGCCAGCGGCGTGCATATTTCCATCAGCTCCCTGGTCGGTATGCGGATCCGCCGCATCCAGCCCCAGCGCCTGGTTTATCCCCTGATCAAAGCCAATAAGGCCGGCCTGAACCTGACCATCTCCCAGCTGGAGACCCACTATCTGGCCGGCGGTAATGTGGACCGTGTCATCAACGCGCTGATTGCCGCCCAGCGGGCGAATATCGAGATGCCTTTTGAAAAAGCCTGCGCCATCGACCTTGCCGGCCGCGACGTGTTCCAGGCTGTGCAGATGAGCGTTACCCCCAAAGTCATCGAAACGCCTGTGGTCGCCGCCATCGCGAAGGACGGTATCGAACTCCGCGCCAAGGCCCGCGTCACCGTGCGTACCAATATTGAACGCCTGGTCGGCGGCGCCGGCGAGGAAACCGTTATCGCCCGTGTCGGTGAAGGTATCGTTACCACCGTCGGCAGCGCCGAAACCCACAAGCAGGTTCTTGAAAATCCTGACCTGATCAGCCGTACCGTGCTGGACAAGGGCCTGGATGCCGGAACCGCCTATGAAATCCTCTCCATCGACATCGCGGACGTGGACGTGGGCCGCAACGTAGGCGCCCAGCTCCAGATGGACCAGGCCGAAGCCGACCGCCGTATCGCCCAGGCGAAGGCGGAAGAGCGCCGCGCCATGGCTGTCGCCCGCGAGCAGGAAATGAAGGCTTCCGTTCAGGAAATGCGCGCCAAGGTGGTCGAGGCCGAGGCCGAAGTACCGCGCGCCATGGCGACCGCCCTGCGGGATGGCAAGCTCGGTGTCCTGGATTACTATCAGATGAAGAACACCATTGCCGATACCGATATGCGCGAATCCATTGCCAAGGCCAGCGTGCCGCAGCAGGAACAGCCTGATACCCGCAGCAAGAAGTAATCCCCGGATCGGAGGTAAGACGGATGCGTGAATTCTCACCCATTCTGATGATGCTGGTCGTCTGGGCGGTGATCGGAATCCCGATCCTCCTGCTCAAACGGTCCGCGGAGAATCAGAAGCAGAATGCCCGCCAGGCCGCGCCCAAAAAGCAGCCGGAAGAAAACGTGAACCGCCCGGCGCCGGAAAAAAAGGCCGATACGGGTCACCTGAAACCCCTGACCCCCACCGTCTCCCTCACCGGCCATGATGACTCCATTTACCAGGGCAGCATGAATGCCGTTACCGGAGAAGGTTACGATCCCTGCCATGACGAACAGCTGGCTCCCCTGAACCGTGCGGAGCAGCCCTCCGCCCTGGCGCAGCCTGTGCAGACGCAGCCCGGCCTCCCCTTCGGATGGACCGGCAGCGACATCGTCAAGGGCATCGTCATGAGCGAAATACTGAAAAGGAAAAACTGAGGAGATTCCTCCCGGCCGGCCGTTGCGCCGGCCGGTTTTTTGATGCTTTGCAATCCTGCTGCCGCCATGGTAGAATATCAAAAAAACCACAAAGTGAGGTCTTTTCATGATCCGGAAGTATACCTTCGGCACCCCGCTCCCGACGGATGCTGTTGTTCTTTCCCTGCCGGCGGAAACGGGGCCGGTTCCCTTCTTCACCCTTTCCCGGGACGGCGACCGCGTCGTGCTGACCCGCCCCCTCCAGCCGGAGGACTGCCTCTTCGGCCTGGGCGAATCCGTCCGCGGCATTAATAAGCGCGGCTTCCTGTACCGCTCCTGGAACAATGATATCTTTAACCATACGGAGAGCACGGACAGCCTCTACAGCTCCCATACCTTCCTGATCTTTTTCGGTCCGGATACGCTCTTCGGCGTCTTCCTGGATGATCCGGGCACGGTCACCTGGGATCTCGGGTATACCCGTTCGGATACCGCCGTTATCACCTCGGAGAACGGCCAGCTGGACCTGTATATCCTGGAGGAGGATTCCCTCACGGAGCTGGCCCGTTCCTTCCGCCGCCTCACCGGGCGCAGCTATCTCCCGCCCCGCTGGGCCTTCGGCTATATCCAGAGCCGCTGGGGCTATGCCAGCGAGGCGGAAGTCCGCACCGTCGCCGCGGAGCACCGGAAGCGGGGCATCCCGCTGGACGCGGTCTGCCTCGATATCGACTATATGGAAGATTTCAAAAACTTCACCTGGCGGAAGGATGCCTTCCCGGACCTGACCCGCTTCAGCGCGGACATGAAGCAGGATCATATCCGCCTGGTTCCGATTATCGATGCCGGCATCAAAAGGGAGAAAGGCTACGCGCCTTATGACTCCGGAAAAGCCGGCGGTTACTTCTGCAAAAAGGAGGACGGCTCCGATTTCTCCGCCGCCGTCTGGCCCGGGGACTGCTGCTTCCCCGATTTCTTCCGGGAGGATGCCCGCCGCTGGTTCGGCGATCTCTACCAGCCCCTGCTGGCGTCCGGTGTCGAAGGTTTCTGGAACGATATGAATGAGCCCTCCCTGTTCTATACGGAGGACTGCGTGGCCGCCGCCTTCCGCCGGGTGGAGGAGCTGCGCTCCGGCAATGTGGACTATGAAGCCATGTGGGGCCTGAAGGATGTCTTCAACGGCATCGCGAACAATCCGGAGGATTACCGTTCCTTCTATCATGAGGTGAACGGCACCCCTGTCCGCCATGACAGGGTGCATAACCTGTATGGCGCCTTCATGACCCGCGCCACGGCGGATGCCTTCCGCCGTTTCGATCCGGACCGGCGTTTCCTGCTGTTCTCCCGTGCCTCCTTCATCGGCGCCCACCGCAACGGCGGCATCTGGCAGGGGGATAATTTCTCCTGGTGGAGCCACCTGAAGATGGCCCTGCAGATGCTGCCGAACCTGAATCTCTGCGGCTTCCTCTATTCCGGCTGCGACCTGGGCGGCTTCGGCTGCAATGTCACGGAGGACCTGCTGGCCCGTTTCCTGCAGCTGGGCGTCTTCACGCCCCTCATGCGCAATCATTCCGCCCTCCATACCCGGGAGCAGGAAATCTACCGTTTCTCCACCTGGGAGTCCATGCGGGATACGCTCCGGGTGCGCTACGCCCTCCTGCCCTTCCTTTACAGTGAGTTCATGAAGGCCGCCCTCTCCGGCGGTATGTATTTCCGCCCCCTGGCCTTTGATTACCCCTCCGATCCCCGGGCCGTCCGCACGGAGGACCAGATCATGCTCGGCGAAGGCTGCATGATCGCCCCGGTGCTGGAGCAGAACGCCGTCGGCCGCTACGTGTACCTGCCGGAGGATATGCTGATGGTCCGCTTCCGCTCCCCCGAGGATTATGACCTGGTTCCCCTCCCGAAGGGAGACCACCGGATTGACTGCAGCCTGCGGGAGTTCCCCCTCTTCCTGAAGAAGGGCCATCCCCTGCTGCTGTGCCCCGGCGGGGAATCCACGGAAACCCTGGATGACCATACCTTCACCGCCCTCTGCCTCACGGACCGGGCCGTGACCTATGACCTGTACCGGGATAACGGTTTCGATCCGGATCCCGTCCTTGCGGAGCACCTGACACCCGTTTCCGTTCCGGCCCCCGCCGCCGGTACTTCCCCTGTACCCGGGGTTGCAATTTCAGCGCTCGTATTATAGAATGTTCTTTGGTAATGTTTACCTGAGACCAAAGGAGGCCCGCATCATGGAAATGGATTATGTCTTTATGACAGACAGCGACAGCGACCTGCCCTACCACCTGAAAGAGGAATACGACATCCCCGTCGTTTATATGCCCTATGCCCTGGATGGCAAGGAGTATTTTGATGATCTCGGCCAGACGCTGGATCATAAGAGCTATTTCGACGCGATGCGTAACGGTGCCAATCCCGTTACCTCCGCGCTGAATGAAGCCGCCTATCTTGATTATTTCGAGCCGATCCTGCAGAGCGGCAAGGACCTGCTCTTCGTCGCCTTCTCCAGCAAGCTTTCCTGCACCCTGCAGGCGGCCAACACTGCCCGTGAAAAGCTGCTGAAGAAGTATCCGGACCGGAAGATCACCATCGTGGATACCCTGAGCATCTCCGGGCCCATGGCCCTGCTGGTCCTCAAGGCCCATGAGATGTACCGCGCCGGCAAGCCCATGGAAGAGGTTGCCGCCTGGCTGGAGGCCAACAAGCTCCGCAGCCGCGCCTACTTCACCGTGGACGACCTGAAGTACCTGAAGCGCGGCGGCCGTATTTCCGGCGCCGCTGCCGCCGTGGGCACCATGCTGGACCTCAAGCCCATCATCATCGAAGCCAGCGACGGTACGCTCCAGCCCGGCGAAAAGATCCGCGGCCGCAAAAAGGCCCTGGCCTACATTGTGGATGCCATGATGCAGGATGAGCCCGATCCGGCGGAAAGCCCGATCCTCATCCTGAATGCAGACGCGCGGGAGGAT
The DNA here is from genome assembly GCA_017447185.1 of Clostridia bacterium. Taxonomy (GTDB): domain Bacteria; phylum Bacillota; class Clostridia; order Christensenellales; family Aristaeellaceae; genus Aristaeella. Next base: position 68,532 of record JAFSOC010000040.1, read on the forward strand.
GCGGAGCGCGTCAAGGCCAATATCGAGTCCAAGCTCCCCGGCGCCAATATCATGATTGAGCATGTGGGTCCCGTTATCGGCGCCCATGCCGGCCCCGGCACCGTGGCCCTCTGCTTCATCGGCAAGACCATCCGCAATCCCTGATCCAGGTATAAAAATCACAGCCTCATCGTTCGATGAGGCTGTTTTCATTTGCTTTTCCTTTACCGCAGGAATCCGTTGATGATCTGCTCCTCGGCTTCCGCTTCGGTCAGTCCCAGGGTCATCAGCTTCGTCAGCTGCTCCCCGGCGATCTTGCCGATGGCCGCTTCGTGGAACAGCGAGGCATCCACATGGTCGGCCTCCAGTCCCGGCACCGCCAGGATCCGTCCCTCGTCCATGATGATGGAATCGCATTCCGTGTGCCCGCTGCAGGGCGCCTTGCCGACGATCTTCGCGTCGAATTTCTGGAAGGAGCGGTCCCGCGCCACCGACCGGCTCACCACGTCCGCGCTGGAATCCTTCCCGTTCAGCTTCACGTCATAGGTGCTGATCGCGCGCTGCTCCCCGTGGGTCATCAGCCGCTCCCGCACCACCAGCTTCGCGCCGGTATCCAGCTCCGCCACCGTGGTCCGTTCCGTGTCGTCCACGCCCTTGATCTGCACCATTTCCATTTCCATGGTGCTGTCCTGCTGCATGTATACTTCCGTCACCGGGTTCAGGATGCGCTTGCCCTTCCCTTCGCCGGATCCGTAGTGCTTCTCCACATAGCGCACCTTCGCCCCGGGGCCGACGAAGAACCGGTGGATCCCGTCGTGCTGGGAGTCCTGGTTGCCGCAGTTGTCGATGCCGCATCCGGCGATGATCACCACGTCGGATCCTTCCCCGATGTAGAAATCGTTGTATACGACCTCTTTCAGTCCGCTTTCCGTCATCACGACGGGAATGTGCACGCTCTCATTCTTCGTTCCCGGCCGGATCCGGATCTCCAGTCCGCTCACATCCTGCTTGGAGATGATCTCGATGTTCTCGGTGGAGCGGCGCCCGGCGGACTGGCTGTTCGCCCGGATATTGTAGGCGCCTTCCGGCACCTCATGCAGATCAGCCACTTCCATCAGCAGCCGTTTCTGAATCTCGTCCATCATGCGTCCTCCATCCCGTCTTTCATCGTCTTCAGCAGGCGGTCACAGGCCGGCGCCTCCGCGCTGTCCGCTCCCAGGGAGGGATAGATCTCTTCCCGGCTTCCCTGCTTCTCCACCCGGCCGTCCTTGATCACAATGATCTCATCCGCGATGTTCAGGATCCGCTCCTGGTGTGAGATCACCAGGATGGAGCTGTCCGCGATCGTCTCGCGCATGTTCCGGAATACGTCGATCAGGTTCCGGAAGCTCCACAGGTCAATCCCGGCCTCCGGCTCGTCGAACACGGACAGCTTCGCTTTCCGCGCCAGCACCGTGGCGATCTCGATCCGCTTCAGCTCCCCGCCCGACAGGCTGGCGTTCACTTCCCGGTCCACGTAGTCCCGGGCGCACAGGCCCACCGCCGACAGGTAGTCGCAGGCCTCCGCGGCTGTCACTTTCTTTCCCGCGGCGATCCGGATCAGGTCCACCACCCGGATCCCCTTGAAGCGCACCGGCTGCTGGAAGGCATAGGCAATGCCCATGCGTGCCCGCTCCGTCACGCTCTTTTCCGTAATATCCTCCCCGCCGAAGAAGATCTTCCCCGCCGTGGGTTTTTCAATGCCGGCGATCAGCCGGGCCAGCGTGGATTTTCCGCCGCCGTTGGGCCCCGTCACTACGATCAGTTTCTTTTCGGGCACCTTCAGGCTGATTCCTCGCACAATTTCCTTGTCCGTTCCTTCCTCCGCAACCTGGAAGGACACATTCTTCAGTTCAAGCATTCCTAACTCCCGTTCGCATTATCCGTCATCTTCCAACAACTGAAAATTATCAACTCATAAGCTTTTTCCACAGGAACCCGTCCAGGTTCCCCCATTCGCTGACCGTAATCGTTTCGATCCCGAACCGTTCCATCACTGCCAGCAGGATGCAGATCCCGTGCACCACGATGTCCGCGCGCCCGGGCTGCAGGCCCGGCAGGCGGATCCGCTCCTCCAGCGGCATGCCGGCCAGCTTCCCGCCGACTTCCCGTATTTCGTCCCGGGTCACCCGTGTCCCGTGCATATGGGTCCGGGCGGTCCAGGGAATTTCCTTCACCATTGCCGCCATGGTCGTAAAGGTGCCGCCGGTGCCGATCCAGGTTTCCGGCACCCGGATGCCGCCGGTTTCCTGCAGCTTCTGCTCCAGGATCTTCCCGGCCGCCTTCTCCACCGGCGCCATGTCTTCCGTCTTTTCGATGGACAGCTCCCGGAACAGGCGCACCGCGCCCATCTGGCAGGAGAAGGCGCTCGCGATGTCGTCCCCGCATCCGGTGACGATCTCCGTGCTGCCGCCGCCGATGTCGATCACGCCGCAGTAGCATTCATCCTTCACCGCCCGGGAAGCGCCGAAGAAGCTCAGCTGCGCTTCCTCCTCCCCGGTCAGGATCATCGGCGGAATCCCCGCCGCCGCCTCGATGGCGGCCATAAAGTCTTTCCCGTTCACGGCGTCCCGCGCCGCGCTGGTGGCAAATACGCTCAGGTCCTCCGTTTTCTTCTCCCGGGCAGCCTCCGCCATCCGGCCCACGGCCTCCGCCGTCTTCCGGATGCTCTCTTCCTTCAGCCTGCCGTCGCTGTCCAGGCCCGCAAAAAGGCGCGTGCCTTCCCGTCCGCGGTACAGGCGTTCAAAAACGCCCCCGTTGTTCCGCGCCACCAGCGAACGCACCGAGTTGGATCCGATTCCGATCACAGCAGCCTGCATAAGCGTGTTCTCCTTTAGTCCGCCACTTCGTCCACGAGAATCCGCAGTTCTTCCTCCGTGTAGGTGTACAGCGCTTCCGGGTTGGAAAATTCAAACCGGATATCGTTCCGGCTGACGAAGGAGTAGTTCTCCCGCGCGCTGGAGATGACGAAGTCGTCCGTCCCGACGATCTCCAGCTGGTTCCGCAGGTCCTTCTCCTCGTTCTGCAGGGCGGCCAGCGCCTCCTGCAGGGCAGCCTCCTGCACTGCCTTCCGGGACAGGTCCCCCTTCATGATCAGGTGGAGGCACAGAAACACGGCCAGGATCAGCGCCAGGATCACGATAAAACCCTTGATCGTCATTGCCCGCTGCATGGCTCTTCCTCCTTCCTTTTTCACTTGGGGTATTTCTTAATACAGTTCTCCGCTTCCGCCTTAAAATCCTGCCAGGAAGCTCAGCTGGTTCGTTTCCGTCAGTCCTTCCAGGGCGCCGTGGGTCCGCAGCGTATCGATCACCGCGCTGCCCGCCTTGCCGCGCACCCGCAGGTCCTCAATGCTCAGGAATTTCCCTTCCTTCCGGGCTTCCGCGATCTGCACCGCCGCGCTCTCGCCCAGTCCCGGCAGGCTGATGAACGGGCAGCGGATGTTGCCGTCCTCCATCCGGAAGTGCCGCACGTCGCTGCGATACAGGTCCACCGGCAGGAATTTGATCCCCCGCAGGTTCATCTCCAGCACCAGCTCCAGGCACGTGGCCGTGTCCTTGTCCCGGGCCGTCGGCTTGTCCATGGTCCGGATCTCATTAATCCGCTTCCGCGCCGCTTCCGGGCTCAGGATCATCGTCGTCGCGTCAAATCCGTCCCCGCGCACCGTGAAGTACGCGCAGTAGTACGCCAGCGGGTGATGCACCTTGAACCAGGCCACCCGCAGCGCCATCGTCACGTAGGCCACCGCGTGCCCCTTGGGGAACATGTATTTGATTTTCTTGCAGCTGTCCATGAACCAGTCCGGCACCTGCTGGTCGATCATGGCCTGTTCCATTTCCGGCTTCAGGCCCCGGCCCTTCCGGACGCTTTCCATCGTGGTGAAGGCCAGCTTCGGCTTCACGCCCTTGTCGATCAGGTAGTTCATGATATCGTCACGGCAGCAGACGCATTCGCTCAGCGTCGCCGTGCCGTTGGCGATGATCTCCTGCGCGTTCCCCAGCCATACGTCCGTTCCGTGGCTCAGGCCGGAGATGCGCAGCAGCTCTTCCATCGTGTGCGGTTTGGTTTCCTCCAGCATCCCGCGCACGAATCCCGTGCCGAATTCCGGCACCCCGTACGTGCCCGTGTTGCACAGCAGCTCCTCCGACGTCACGCCCAGTGCCTCCGGGGAGGTGAACAGGCTCCGCACCGCCGGGTCGTCCAGCGGCACGTCCTTGAAGTTGATCCCCGTCAGCTTCTCCAGCTCGTGCAGCATCGTCGGGTCGTCGTGTCCCAGGCAGTCCAGCTTCACCAGGATGTCGTGCATCGAGTTGAAGTCGAAGTGGGTGGTGGTGAAGTCGCTTTCCAGGTCGTCCGCCGGGTGCTGCACCGCGGTGAAGTCGTAGATCTCGTATTCCAGCGGAACCACGACCATGCCGCCCGGGTGCTGGCCTGTCGTCCGCTTGACGCCCGTGCATTCCAGCGCCAGCCGCTCCTTCTCCGCGTTCCCGGCCTGGATCCCCCGCTCCTCCAGGTATTTCAGCACATACCCGTAGGCCGTCTTGTCCGCCAGGCCGCTGATGGTTCCCGCCCGGAACACGTGATCGTGTCCGAACAGCTCCTCCACGTAGTGGTGTGCCTTGTTCTGGTATTCGCCGGAGAAGTTCAGGTCGATATCCGGCACCTTGTCTCCCTCGAATCCCAGGAATACTTCGAACGGGATGTCAAATCCGTCTTTTGTCAGTTTCTCCCCGCATTCCGGGCAGTCCCGGTCCGGCAGGTCCACCCCCACGTGGTACTGGCTCTTGTCCACGTCGAAGAAGCCCTTCCGGCAGTGGGTGCAGCGGTAGTGCGGCGGCAGCGCGTTCACCTCGGTGATCCCGCACATCCGCGCCACCAGGCTGGATCCGACGCTGCCCCGGCTGCCCACCAGGTATCCGTCCTCCAGCGACCGGGATACCAGCTTCTGCGCAATCGCGTACAACGTGCAGTAGCCGTATCCGACGATGGATTTCAGCTCCTTCGTCAGCCGGCTCTCCACGATCTCCGGCAGCGGGTTCCCGTACATTTCCTGCGCTGTCGACCAGGTCATATCCTGGATCATGTCCTCCGCGAAGTCCCAGTAGGGCTGGAACGTGTCCTCCCCCTTCGGATGCTTCGGGAACAGCCGGATCGCCTCGACGCTCTCTGCGATCTTCCGCGGGTTGTCGATGACCACCTCCCGGGCCTTTTCCTCGCCCAGGTAGGCGAATTCCTTCAGCATCTCGTTCGTGGTCCGGAAGTACAGCGGCGGCTGCATGTCCGCGTCGTCGTATTTCATGCCCGCCTGGATAATGGCCCGGCCCACCGCGTCCTTGGGATCCAGGAAATGCACGTCGCCGGTGGCGACCACGGGTTTCCCCATCTCCTCGCCCAGCTTCACGATCAGCCGGTTCAGGTTCCGCAGGTCCTCTTCCGAGTCCGCCTCACCGTTGCGCAGCATGAACGCGTTGTTCCCGATGGGCTGGATCTCCAGGTAGTCGTAGAAGGAGGCGATCTCCTTCAGTTTCTCCATGCTCTCGCCCCGCACCGCGGCGCGGAAAAGCTCGCCTGCCTCGCAGGCGCTCCCCAGGATCAGGCCTTCCCGGTGCTTCCGGATAATCTCCCGGGGCATGTGCGGCGTCCGCTTGAAGTATTCCAGGTGGCTGATGGACACCAGCCGGTTCAGGTTCACCAGCCCCGTCCGGTTCTTCGCCAGCAGGATAATGTGCCAGCTTTCGCCGATGGCGCCGCCCTGCAGCGCCGCATTCAGCTCCCGCTCCGTCCGGACCTCCGGGTACTGTTCCTTCGTGTCCTTGAACATCCGGTCCAGGCACTGGGCCGTGGCCGCCGCGTCGTGCACCGCCCGGTGCGCGTTCTTCAGGCTGACCCCCAGGTGTTTGCACAGCGCCGCCAGCCGGAAGCTCTTCAGCTTCGGATACAGCTTCCGCGCGTAGGTCAGCGTGTCCATCACCGGCCCGTTGTAGGAAAGGTTCAGCCGCTTCAGCTCGCTCCGCAGCAGGTTTGCGTCGAAGGACGCATTGTGCGCCGCGATGGGCGCGTCCCCGATGAACTCCAGCAGCTTCGGCAGCACTTCTGCCGCCGTGGGCTGACCCTGCAGGTTCGCGTCTGTGATTCCCGTAATTTCCGTGATTTTCGGCGGAAGCACCTCTTGCGGGTCCACCAGCTGCTGGAAGGTCTCCGTCACCGTGCCCTCCGTCAGCTTCACCGCGCCCACCTCGATGATCCGCGCCTTCGCCGTGTTCAGTCCCGTGCTCTCAAAGTCCAGCACAACGATCGGCCCGTCGTACGGCCGCTCGTCCGCGCCGTCGATGACCGCCTTCTCGTCGATCAGGTATCCCTCGCAGCCCGGGATCAGCTTGATCTCTTTTTTCTTTGCCGCCTGGAATGCCGCCGGGAATGCCTGCAGCACCCCGTGGTCCGTAATGGCGACTGCCGGGTGGCCCCATTTCGCCGCCCGGGCAATCAGGTCCTCCGCCGGTGTCAGCGCGTCCAGCGTGCTCATGTTGGTGTGCATGTGCAGCTCCACCCGCTTCTCCGTCGCCGTGTCCTCCCGCTCTTCCTTTTCCGTCTCCACCAGGTCGCGCACCGTGATGGAGATCTCCCGCGCGTAGTTGTCGTACAGGCATTCGCCCCGTACCTTCACGTTCATCCCGACCTGGATCCGGCTTACCTTGTCGTTGACGGCCTGCCGTTCCTCGTCGGTGATCGGCGTCTCCTCCGCCTCGCCCTTGCGCAGGAACCGGGAGCGGTAGCGGAAAAACGCCTTGCAGAGGATGGAGCTGGAGTAGTCCGTCACCGCAAAGGAAACCAGCAGCATTTCGCCGCCCTTCAGTTCTTTCTGTTCCAGTTTGAAGATCTCGCCCTGGATCACCGTCAGCCCGCTTTCGCCCGTCAGCTCCCGGATCTCCACCGGCCTGTCCGCGATGCTCCGGCCCAGGATCGGTTTCCCGACCGCGGATCCGGGCTCGTCCTTCTTCTCCGCCGGCTTCCGGGTCCGGGGCTGCTTCGCTTCGCCTTCGCCCGCGGTCCCCGCCGGACCGGCGCTCTCCGCGGCCGCCCGCTGTTCCATTTCCTCCCGGGTCACCGTCAGCACGGCCGCCCGCCGCTCTTCCTGGATCTGCCGCAGCCGCTCCTCCCGGTCGCCGGCCACCGTCATCTCCACCCGCACCCGGGCGCCGAAAATCTCCTCGATGGCCTTGGCCAGCCGGGCGCCCACGTTCCGCTCCGCCATGACCTCCAGGCTCACCTCGCTGGGGAATACCAGCGTCAGCATCGCTTCCTCTTCCCCGGTGGGCAGGTTGTCGCCGCTCAGCTGGTTCTTCTCGATCCGCCAGCTGATCTGCCCCACCCATCCCGCGGAGGAGGGATAGTTCCGCCGCAGGAAATCGTCCAGCACCTGGCGGTAGGGCGTGGGATCCTCCAGGAACTTTTCCTTCAGGCTCCGGCTGACCACGCGCACCGAAAGCGGCCGCCCCGGAAACAGCTCCCGCAGGATCTTTTCGAGGCGCAGGAACTGTTTCTCTCCGGCCAGCACGCTGGATTCAAACGTAATATAGGTCTTGGATATAGATTTGACGTACGTCACGCGGGGCGCGCTCAGCTTTCCGGCCAGTTCCGGTATGTCCCGCGCAATCCGTGCCATCAGATCTTCGTAACTCACTCAATCATTCCCCGTACTGCAGATATCAGAATCTCCGCCAGGTCGCCTTCCACCCGCTGCGGCTCCTGCCCGCGGATAAACAGCACGCCGCCGGTCTTGCCCCCGGCGATGCCCACGTCCGCTTCCCGGCCTTCGCCCAGCCCGTTGACGACGCAGCCCATGACCGCCACCTTCAGCGGCACCGTCACGTCCGCCAGCTCGGCTTCCACCCGGCGGGCAATCGCCTCCACCGGGATGCAGGTCCGCCCGCAGGTCGGGCAGGCAATCAGCTGCACGCCGCGCACCCGCAGGTTCAGCGCCCGCAGGATGTCCCACGCCGCCTTCGCCTCCGGCACAGGGTCGCCACTCAGGCTCACCCGGATCGTGTCGCCGATCCCGTCCGCCAGCAGCGCGCCGATGCCGATGGCGCTCTTCACCGTTCCCTGTCCGGGCAGCCCGGCCTCCGTCACGCCCAGGTGCAGCGGATAATCGCACCGCCGGCTCGCCAGCCGGTAGGCCTCGATAGTCCCCTTGACGTCGCTGCTCTTCATGCTCAGCACGATGTCGTCGAATCCGGCCTTCTCAAGCATCCGCGCGTGGTTCAGCGCGCTCTCCACCAGGCATTCCGGTGTGGGCCCGCCGTATTTCTCCAGCAGTTCCTTCTCCGCTGATCCGCTGTTCACGCCGATCCGGATCGGAATATGGTGCGCCTTCGCGCAGTCCGCCAGCTCCCGCACATGCGCTTCCCCGCCGATGTTCCCGGGGTTGATCCGCAGCTTCGCGATGCCGTTCTCCGCGGATTTGATCGCCAGCTTGTGGTCGAAGTGGATGTCCGCCACCAGCGGCACCGGGCTTTCCGCCGCCAGCGTCTTCACCGCCTCGGCGCAGGCTTCGTCGTATACGCTCACCCGCACGATGTCGCATCCCGCATCCGCCAGGGTCCGGATCTGCGCCAGGGTCGCCGCCGCGTCCCGGGTGTCCGTGTTCGTCATGCTCTGCACCAGCACCGGGTTTCCCCCGCCCAGCAGCAAATCGCCGACCTTTACTACCTTTGTCATACTTCGCTCCCCCTCATCGGAACAGCTTGATTACATCCTTGAACGTGAAGAATACCATCAGCAGAAGCAGCAGCCCCATGCCCACCAGGTGCACAATCGCTTCCTTCTGCGGCGGCACCGGCTTCTTCCGGATCACTTCGATGATACCGAACACCAGCCGGCTTCCGTCCAGCCCGGGAATCGGCAGCAGGTTCATCAGCCCCAGGTTGATGGAAATCAGCACCAGCAGCTGCGTAAACATCCCGACGCCGGCCCCGACGCCGCCCTGCTTCACCTGGCCCTCCACCTGCGTGGAGATCATGGATACAATGCCCACCGGGCCCGCCGTATCCTCCAGGCCTTCGCCCTTGGTCACCAGGTTTTTCAGCGCCCGCAGGATCGCGCCGCTGGCGTTCCAGCACAGCTTCCCGGATTCCGCGAATCCCTCGAAGAAGCCCACCGGCCGCGCCTCCGTGCGCAGGTATCCGCTGATGTATACGCCGATCTGCATCTTCTGCGCCTCTTCGTTCCACGCAGGCGTCACCGATGCCTCCACGATCTCGCCGTTCCGCCGGATCTTCATGTTCAGCGGCCCGTCCTCTTCCTTCCAGGAGGAGATCGTGTTCAGCAGCGTGTCCATCGTGCCGTCCATCATGTTCTTCCCGTTGATCTCCAGCACTTCGTCCCCGGCCTTCATTCCGGCTTCCTGGGCCGGTCCGGAGGCCAGCACATCCTGGATAAAGGGATCGTACTCCGCCGGATCCTTCACCACCGTCACGCCGCTGCACCACAGCATCACCGTGCCCACCACGAACGCCAGGATAAAGTTCATCATCGGCCCCATCAGGATCACAAACATCCGTTTCCATACGTTGTGCTTCCCGAAGTTCCGCGGGTCGTCCTTGGAGATGCCCGTAGCGTCGTCCTCGCCGTAGAATGAGCAGTATCCGCCCATGGGAATCAGCCGGATCGCGAAGGTCGTCTCGTATTTCTTGCTTTTCCATCCAATCAGCTTCGGCCCGAAACCAACCGCAAATTCCCGCACGTCAATCTTCATCGCCCGCGCGGCCATAAAATGTCCGAATTCATGCACGACGATCAGGATCGCCAGCAGAAGAATCGCCAGTAAGATATACACCCTAGTTTTACCTCTCTTCAGTCATCAGCTCCCAGTAAATAGCCAATCACTAATCACTGACAACGAACAACTAATCTTGCCTGCCGGTCCGCCTCCAGGATGTCCTCCAGGTTGTCCGCCGGCAGCCCGCCCAGCTTCTCCAGCGCGCTTTCCACCTTCCGGGCAATCTCCCCGAAGGCAATCTCCCCGCGCAGGAAGGCGGCCACAGCTTCCTCGTTGGCCCCGTTGAATACCGTGCAGGCGGCTCCGCCGGCCCGCAGCGATTCCCGCGCCAGCCGCAGCGCCGGGAATTTCCCTTCATCGGGTTTTTCAAATGTCAGTTTCCCCATCGCGAACAGGTCCGGCGCTTCCACCCCGGTCTCCAGCCGCTCCGGGTAGGCCATCGCATATCCGATCGGCACCCGCATGTCCGGCACGCCCAGCTGCGCCAGCACTGCGCCGTCTTTGAACACCACTGCGCTGTGCACGATGCTCTCCGGGTGCACCACGACCTCGATCTTATCTTCCGGCATGTCGAACAGCCACCGGGCTTCCATGATCTCCAGCCCTTTGTTGAACATGCTCGCCGAGTCAATCGTGATCTTGGCCCCCATGTTCCAGTTCGGATGCTTCAGCGCCTCCGCGGGCGTCGCCTTTTCGATGCGCTCCTTCTCCCAGGTCCGGAAAGGTCCGCCGGAGGCCGTCAGCAGGATCTTCTCCGCCCGGTTTCCGCCCGCCGCCTGCAGGCACTGGAAAATAGCGCTGTGCTCGCTGTCCACGGGCAGCAGCGGTTTCCCCATCTTCGCCGCCAGGTCGATTACCAGGTGGCCGCCGGTCACCAGCGCCTCCTTGTTGGCCAGCAGCACCTGCCGCCCGGCCTGCAGCGCGTCCAGCACGCTCCGCAGCCCCGCGATCCCCACGATACTTACCAGCACCTGGTCCGCGTCCACTTCCGCCGCCGCGGTGTGCAGCGCTTCCTTCCCGCTCATGAACCGGCAGAACTTCAGGTCCTCCGGGATCTCCGCCGCCGTGATGCCTTCCGTCAGCCCGGCCATCTCCGGCCGGAATTCCCGCACCTGTTCAAACAGCTTTTCCCGGCTTCCCCGGGCGGTCAGCGCCGTCACCCGATACCGGTCCGGATGCCGCCTGCAAAGATCCAGCGCCTGCGTCCCGATGGACCCGGTCGATCCCAAAATAGCAATCTTTTTCATATTCCCTCCACGGGATAGTTACTCAATCAATACGGCAGGAAGAACAGCCGGTAGCAGTACATCAGCACCGCCATGAACAGCACGCTGTCCAGCCGGTCCAGCATTCCGCCGTGTCCGGGGAACAGGTTGGAGTAGTCCTTCAGCCCGCAGTGCCGCTTCACCAGCGAGGCAAACAGGTCGCCCATCTGCCCGCAGAATCCGCCCACCAGGCCCAGCAGCGGGTAGTGCCACCAGGCAGGCAGCAGGTCCAGCGTCGCCTTGTTGCACAGCCACTGGGACAGCAGGAAGATGATCACCGCCGCGATCACGCTGCCGGCCAGTCCGCCCAGGCTTCCCTCCAGGGTTTTCTTCGGGCTCACCGCCGGGCAGAACTTCCGCTTCCCGAATGCCTTCCCGACAAACAGCGCCATCATGTCGCCCATCAGCGGAATCGTGAAGGTCAGCGTCAGCAGCACAACCTCCACCGCGTGCCACGGTTCCGGATTCGACGGCGACCGCCATACGTAGGGATCCACCATGTTCAGCGTCACCAGCGCCAGCCCGGGCAGCGCCACCGTCAGCAGCGGCAGCATGCTCATCGTCAGGTCCGTCAGCTCCGGCTTCTCCCGGAACATGACCTGCACCGTCATCGCCAGCAGCGCGGCGCCCACCAGCGGAATCATCACCTTCTGGCTCAGCAGGATCGTCAGCGGAATCGACAGGATCATCGCCGCCCATGTAGGCCATACCACCAGCCGGTGTCCCGCCTTCTCCAGCGCCATCATTTCCTCCCGCACCGCGAAGGCGATGCAGATCATCGTCGCCGTGGCCATACACCAGCCCGGCAGCCACAGCAGTACCACCAGCAGGATAATCAGCATTGCGCCGGTAAGAACCCTCTGTCTCATTTCAACATACCCTTTCCGGTTTTATCGTCCCCCGTAGCGCCGGTCCCGCCGCCCGTAGGCGTCCAGCGCCATGTCATAGTCGTGCACCGAGAAATCCGGCCACAGCGCCTCCGGGAAAACAAATTCAGCATACGCGTTCTGGTACAGCAGGAAATTGCTCAGCCGCTGCTCGCCGCTGGTGCGGATCATCAGGTCCACGTCCGGCTGCCCCGCAGTGTAAAGGTGGTCGGAGATGGTTTTCTCGTTGATCTCCTCCGCCTGCATCTCCCCGTTTTTCACCAGGGCGGCGATCTCCTGCGTCGCCTTCACGATTTCCGCCCGGCTCCCGTAGTTCACGGCGATGTTCAGCCGCAGCCCTGTGTTCTTTTCCGTCCGCTTCTCCGCTTCCTTCAGCACCTCGCGCTGCTTCTCCGGCAGCCGGCCCTTGTCGCCCAGGATCAGGATCCGCACGTTCTTCGCGTCCAGCTCGTCGATCTCCGTCGTGAAGAATTCGAGAATCAGCTGCATCAGCGCGCCGACCTCTTCCTCCGACCGGTTCCAGTTCTCCGTGGAGAACGCGTACAGGCTCAGCACCTTGATCCCCAGGTCATCCGTGTGCCGGATGATCTCCCGCAGGTTTTCCGTCCCCTGCCGGTGCCCTTTGGATACGTTCAGGCGGTGCTTCTTCGCCCATCGCCCGTTTCCGTCCATGATGATGGCCACGTGCCCCGGCAGCTTCACAAATTCATCGCTGGTCCGCGGCGCCTTCTTCAGCGCCAGCCCCGCCGCCGTTTTCCATGCTTTCAGGTTCATGGGTTTTCCTCTCTTCCGGCTGCCAAAACCCGCCGTAAATCACATATATATTTTATGTGCCAACATAAAATATAATTCCCTCTTCATACTGCCAAAACCCGCCTCAGCGGCGGGTTTTGGAATCGTCCAACATACAGGATGTCAGACCTCCATGATTTCCTTTTCCTTCTTGGCGTAGATCGCGTCCACTTCCTTGATGGCCTTGTCCGTCATCTTCTGGATCTCTTCCTCGGCGTCCTTCTGGTCGTCCTCGGTGATCTCGCTGTTTTTCTTCATCTTCTTGATCTGCTCAATCGCGTCGCGGCGGATGGAGCGGATCGCCACCTTGGTCTCCTCCGCGCCCTTGGAGGCCACCTTCGTCAGGTCCTTGCGGCGTTCTTCGTTCAGTTCCGGGAACACCAGGCGGATAATTTTCCCGTCGTTGGAGGGGTTCAGCCCCAGGTCGCTCTTCTGGATGGCCTTTTCCACGTTGGGAATCATCTTCGCTTCCCACGGGGCGATCACCAGCAGCCGCGGTTCCGGCGATGAAATGTTGCCGATCTGGGGAATGGGCGTGGGCGTCCCGTAGTAGTCCACCATGATCCGGTCCAGCAGCTGCGGATTGGCGCGGCCGGCCCGCAGGCCCATCATATCCCGTTCATATACGGCGCAGGATTTCTGCATCTTTTCTTTCGCGGTATTCATAACATCATCAATCATCAGAGTGCCCTCCTCGCAGATGGATTCATTCTTTCGTTTCCTTGCGGATTGTTTGTGTCTATTATACCGGTTTTGGCCCTTCTTGACAAGCTTCTCCCCCGCCGGATCCAAAGAGATTCTTTCCTTTCCCCGCCGGCCGTGTTACAATGCTTTTCAAAGGATTCTGTGCCCGATAAGGAGTCTGCCCATGAAGATTGTCCGCCTGGAGGATTACGCTCCGCCCCAGTCCCCGCTCCCCGCGGGAAATCTGGCAACCGGCTGGCTGAAGCTGATTGCCCTGGGTTTCATGTTCATCGATCATGCCGGCAAGGTGCTCTTCAATAATCTTTATGAGCTGCGCGTCCTCGGCCGCATCGCCTTCCCGATTTATATCTGGTGTATGATCGTCGGCTTCCAGCGCACCCGCAGCGTCCCCAAGTACCTGATCCGGATCCTGCTGGTGGGCTTCCTGTCCCAGCCGCTTTACGCCCTTGCCCTCAATACCCAGGGCCACCTGGGCGTCCTCATTCATGAGATCTTCGCCCCCCTCGCCGGCGGCTTCACCTTTGAGGGCCTCCGGGATGTGCTTTATGCCGTTTTCCTCCAGAAGCCGAATATTTTCCTGACCCTCTTCCTCGGCCTCTGCGCCCTCTGGGGCATCCGGGAGAAGAAGTACTGGAGCCATATCTGGGCCCCCGTGCTCATGATCATCCTGGCCACCATCCTCAAGGCGGATTACGGCTGGAAGGGTGTCCTCCTCTTTATCCTGATGTATGCGGTCCGCGGCTACCGCCCGGGCATCGCCGCCGTCATGGTGGCCTTCTTCCTCTTCTGGGGCACCGGTTATGAGGTCTCCTCCTCCCTCTTCGGGATTAAAATCAACCCGTCTGACTGGCCCACCTGGCTCTCCAGCCCGCTCAAATCCTTCCTCCGCCTGGAGACCTACGCCCTCCTGTCCCTGCCCTTTATCCTCATCCGTTTCCCCTCGGATATCCGCATGAATAAGATCGTCAGCTATGCCCTCTATCCGGGCCACCTCTTCCTGATCCTGATCCTGAAGGTCCTGGCCTTCGGCTGGTAACCACCAAAAAGTAGAAAACCGGCACGGCCCGCATCATTCAGCGCCGTGCCGTTTTTCATTTACACTTCTTTTTTGTATACCCACATGCCCCTGCCGCAGGGGTCGTCCTCCGCGCCGAATTCCTCCGTCACGAAGGTATATCCGCCTTTTTCCAGCACCTTCGCGGACGCATCGTTGCCGTGCACCACGCGCCCGTAGATTTCCCTGATCCCGAACCGCTCCGCCACGTATCCGCTGATCGCCTCCAGGATCTCCGTGGCGTATCCCTTCCCGCGGTATTTCGCGCCGATGCAGTATCCGATCTCGGCCTCTCCCGGTTTGCCTTCCACCTCGCTGATGCCCGTGTCGCCGATCAGCTCCCCGGTCTCCTTCAGCTCCACTCCCAGCACAAACGGCAGGTGCCCGTTATCCACGCAGTCCACGTAGAATTGGATCGCGCCCTGCGCCTCCTCCGGATCCTTGTAGCATTCATTCGGAAACCACTTTTTCACTTCCTCGTCCCTGTGGTTTTCGTACAGCGGCTCCGCGTCCTCCTCCCGGAATTTGCGGATGATCAGGTTTCGTGTCTCGATCAGCTTTTCCATGGATTCCGCCCTTCCCCATATCAAAAAATCCCTCTTCCCCCGGATCGTATCATAAATCCCTCCGTTTCGGAAGGGAAAAATCCCCCCGTGAAAATCTGTTTTTTCCCTTTCCCCGCCACATATGGTATAATCATTCCGAATCATCTGCACACGGAAGGAATGGATCCCTGCCATGAAGGAACGGAAATACAAGGAAGACTGGGTGAATGAAACCCGCTTTGATGATAAAACGGGGAAAGAAACCCGCGTCCCGGTATACCGCGGGGACTGGTTCCGTCTTTCCGCGCCGCAGTCGAAGCGCGCCCTGATCCTGGAGGCGCTGATCCCCTGGGTCGGCTTCGCCGTCCTGCTCATTCTGTATTTTAAGCTGAATTTCCCCGGCGCCACGGTCATGTATGTCTTCCTGCCCGCGGCCCTGAGCCTTTTCCCCCTTCTTTACTGGGTCCTGGGCATCGCTGCCCTCTTCCGCATGGAGGGGAAAATGACCCGCCTCCAGAAGGAGAACGGCATCGGCCGTGTCCTCCGTTCCGCCGCCGGCTGCGCCATTTTTTCCCTTGCCGCCCTGATCGGCAATACGGTGTTCCTCTTCGTGGGTTCCCAGGCGTCCCGGGAGTGGCCCGGCTCGCTGATGCTCCTGGTGGCTTTCCTGCTCGCCTGCGCCACCGTCTCCCGTTTCCGTGTCAAAAACAGACTCACCGTCCGTGAGGAGGCTTCCGCATGAAGGGCTTCAAAATCCTGCTCATCGTTGTCATCGCCCTGCTGCTTTTCGGCATCGTGTTCCTGATCTTTTCCATCCATTCCCGCCTTACCACCTCGGAATATCAGTTCCAGGTGGATGCCGTCCTGTCCGCCGCCATGGTGCAGAATCAGGGCGAGCCGCTGACGGAGCCGGACAAGGCGGTCATCGCCGAGTATGAAGGCCGGCGGTTCGTGGTGGTCCCGGGTAATTACAAGTCCCTGTCCTTCTATCTCCGCAAGGATGCCGCCATGCCTCCCTTTCTCCGCATTGACCGGGAGAAGGCCGTCAAAATCACCGTCTGCAATGACGCCGTCTTCTACGCCGTCCCCGCGGATGATACCGGCGATCTGGTCCTCATTCGCCTGGAGACCGGCGGCAAGGTGTTCCAGATGCGTACCGACGGCGGCAATCAGTGGACCAACATCCTGAATATCTGTACCGATGGAACCTATCACGATCAGAATATCCCCCTGGACTGAATCCCCGGAACAGCATAAAAAACGGCATTGCGTGGGGCAATGCCGTTTTCATTATTCTCTTTGCGGTTTTTACCGGAACCATACATACTGGCAGAACAGGATGAACAGCACCAGCCCGGCGCACAGCACCCCGACCACCAGCAGCGCCGCCTTCAGCGCGCCCCAGGTGAAGTACCGGGATTCCTGCTTCGTCAGCAGTTCTTCCTGGTCTTCCTGGCCTTCCGTTTTTTTCCGGCCCTTTCGCCGTGGGAAGCGCTGCCCGGGGGAATACCAGGGCATTCCCTCCACGTTCATGTTCGCGATCGTGCGCCCGTCATCCCATTCCGGCTGTTCAGGCTTCTTCTTTGTCATATCCGCTCTCCGCATCGTACTTGTGGCAGGCCACCGTGTGCCCGTTGCCCATGTCGATCACCTTGGGCACTGCCTGGCTGCACACGCCGCGGCATTCCTTGCAGCGGGTATGGAATTTGCATCCGGACGGCGGATTGGCCGGGGACGGAATGCTCCCTTCCAGGATAATCCGGTTCATCTTCACCGTGGGATCCGGCACCGGAATCGCGCTGAACAGCGCCTTCGTGTACGGGTGCAGCGGGTTGGCGAAGATCTCCGTCTTGTCCGCGTATTCAACCATGTTGCCCAGGTACATCACGCCCACCGTGTCCGAGATGTGCTGCACCACGGACAGGTCATGGCTGATGAACAGGTACGTCAGGTTGTATTCCTTCTGCAGGTCTTCCAGCAGGTTGATGATCTGCGCCTGGATGGATACGTCCAGCGCGGATACGGGCTCGTCGCAGACGATGAAGTCCGGATTCAGCGCAATCGCCCGCGCGATGCAGATCCTCTGCCGCTGTCCGCCCGAGAATTCGTGCGGATACCGGTCCTTCTGGTAGTCGAACAGGCCGCAGCTTTTCATCACCTTGGATACATAGGCGTCCAGTTCGTTGTTCGGAACCAGGTGATGCTCCCGCACCGCCTCGCCGATGATTTCGCCCACCGGCAGCCGGGGGGAAAGGCTGGCGTAGGGATCTTGGAAAATGATCTGGATCTTCGGCCGGAATGCGCGCAGCTGTTTGCCGGACAGTTCGTCCAGGTGCACATTCCCGTTGAATACGACCTCTCCGCTGGTCTTCGGCGTCAGGTTCAGCAGCGTTTTGCCCACAGTGGTTTTTCCGCATCCGGATTCGCCCACCAGGCCCATCGTGGTGCCCCGCTTCAGTGTGAAGGAAACGTTCTCAACGGCGTGCACATGCCCGACCACGCGGCTGAAGAGCCCGGCCTTGATGGGGAAATATTTGCACAGGTTGCGAACTTCCAGAACGTTCGCGCCGGTCTCGCTCATTCGTTGCCACCTCGATTCTGATCGTCAAAGTACCGCCAGCAGCTGACAATATGCGTGTCGCTCACGTGGATTTCCGGCGGATATTTCCCGTCGCATCTTTCGACGCACTTTTCGCACCGGTCCCGGAAATAGCAGTAGTCAGGCATGTTGACAGGGTTCGGAACGGAACCCGGGATGGAATAGAGGCGGTCCACCGTCTTGTTGATCACGGGCTTGGATTCCATCAGGCCGATCGTGTACGGATGGCGGGGATCCAGGAATACTTCCTGCGCCAGGCCTTTTTCGACGATCCGCCCGGCGTACATGACCACCACGTAGTCCGCCATCTCCGCGATCACGCCCAGGTCGTGGGTGATCAGCATGATGGAGGCGTTGATTTCGCCCTTCAGTTTCCGCAGCAGCTCCAGGATCTGCGCCTGGATCGTCACGTCCAGCGCCGTCGTCGGTTCATCCGCGATGATCAGCCGCGGGTTGCATACCAGCGCCATCGCGATCACGATGCGCTGCCGCATGCCGCCGGACAGCTCGTGCGGATACCGCATGTAGATTCCTTCCGCGTCCGGGATGCCGACCATTTTGATCGCTTCCACGGAGCGGTTTTTCACTTCTTCGTCGCTCAGTTCGGGATTGTGCAGCTTGATGATCTCGTCCAGCTGGAAGCCGATCTTGAATACCGGGTTCAGGCTGGTCATGGGCTCCTGGAAGATCATGGATACCACGTTTCCGCGGATCTTTTCCATCGCGCGGATCGGCATCTTTGTCACGTCGTAGGCTTTGTCGCCCAGGTTCAGCCGGATTTCACCGGATACGATCTGGCCCGTGGGCCGCTGCAGCAGCTGCATCAGGCTCAGGCTGGTCACGGATTTCCCGCATCCGGATTCGCCCACAACGCCCACGGTCTTTCCGACCGGGATGTTGAAGCTGACGCCGTCCACAGCCTTCACCGTGCCTACGTCCGTGAAGAAGCAGGTGTGCAGGTCGTCGAATTCAACCACGTTCCCGCTGTCGTGCATCGTCGTCAGGTATTCGGTTTCCGGCACATGCTTCCGGCTCAGCTGCTTGTCCAGTTTCCGCGTAATCTTCGCGTTTTCCCTGCTGATTCTCCGCGATTCACGGGCGGAAATAAAGTTGGAATTTTTCTTCGCCATCTTTTTTCCCCTCCCGTCTCAGCGCTTCATCTTCGGGTCGAACGCATCCCGCAGGCCGTCGCCCACGAAGTTGAATCCGAGCACCGTCAGTACGATCAGCAGTCCCGCCGGGATCCACAGATACCAGCAGTTGGTCATGACATAGATGTTGGAGGCAGAGTTGATGATGGTTCCCCAGGATGCCAGCGGGTATTTGATGCCCAGTCCCAGGAAGCTCAGCGTCGCCTCGGTCAGGATGATGCTGCCCAGTCCCATCGTGGCCTGCACGATCAGCAGGGGCATCACGTTCGGCACCAGGTGCCGGAAGATCCGGCGGGACACCTTGATGCCCGTGGCTTCCGTCGCAACCATGAAGTCCTGCTCGCGCAGGCTCAGGATCTGGCCGCGCACCACGCGGGCCACGCCGGTCCAGCCCATAATACCCATGATCGCCATCATCATGTACAGCCGCAGGTACGGATCCACTTCAAAGGAGTCCATGATCGCGCCCGCGATGATCATCATCGGGTAATACGGGATGGAGTTGAACAGGTCCACAAAGCGCATCAACATCGTGTCCACCCAGCCGCCGAAGTAGCCGGAGATACCGCCGATGATGATGCCGATGATATTCTCCAGGATCATAACGATGAAGCCAACCAGCAGGGAGATCCGTCCGCCGTACATCAGCCGCGTCAGCACGTCCATGCCGTGGTCGTCCGTTCCCAGCAGGTGCTGGGCGCTGGGCTCCGCGTACATGTCGATCAGGTGCGTCTGCTGGATGGTGGAGATAATGTAGGTGCTCCCGCGCATCTGGATGGTATGCTTTTCCGTCTCGCCGTTCGCGTTCACGTATTCAAAGGAGGTCTTCTTGTTGGTGATCGCGTCCGCCACGGCGTCCTTGTAGTCCGCCGGCAGGATCACGCCGTTGGTCACCGGGTTCACGATGATGTTGGATACGTTGGCGATCGCATTTCCGCTGGCATCCGTCACCGAGGCGTCGGTCTCGCTGGTGATCTCCAGCGTATACGTCACGCCGTCCGCGGTGAAGGAGGTTTCTCCCGCGTGCATCGCCGTTTCGCAGTTCCTGCGGAATTCGTAGCTGCCGGCCACACTGCTGTACTGCGGATCCGCCGTGTCAACGTTCAGCATCGTCGCCAGCGCGACTTCCTTCATCACGCCCAGCTTGTAGTTCTTGCCCACGTCCCGGGTCAGGCTGTAGGCCGCCCCGTCCAGTTCAAAGCTGGTCTGGCCCGCCTTCGCCGCGTCCGCTGCCGCCGCGTTCAGTTCCGCGGATATTTCCTTCCCTTCCGCCGCCTGCACGTCCACGATCTTGCCCAGCAGCGCCACCGTGCCCAGCTCTTCGCCGGAGGTGATGATGTAGAAGTTCTCGTCAACCTTGTTTGCGGTGTAGGTATTGTTGTCCGCCGTGAAGGTGACGGAGTCCCCCGCCTTGCCCTTCACCTGGCTGTTGAAGGTGGCGCGGACCATGGTGGACAGTGTTTTCCCGTCCACGGCGACAAACCGGTAGTCTGTGTTGACCACAGCGCCGGCATATTCCTTGTTTGCAGAGTCGATTTTGTAGAATACCTGGTCCTGCCGGTACGGGGAAATCAGCCCGCCCAGGAAGGAGAACAGGAACATGAAGATCAGTATGCAGATCCCCGCAATCGCCAGCCGGTTCCGGATAAACCGCTTGAAAACCATCATTCCCGGGGAAAGCACTTTCACCCGGCGGCCGTCATCGAGGGCCATCTGTTCCTGGTTGTTCTGTTCCGTCTTGTTGTCTTTGATCTTTTCGCTCATCTCGCTGCCCTCCTGCCTCAGTTTACACGTACCCGCGGATCCACCACGGCATACATGATATCCGCCAGCATCAGGCTGATCTGCGTCAGGATCAGACCGAACATGGAATAGAACATGGTGAAAGGCAGGTCGCCTGCCACCATCGCGTCATATGCAATATAACCGATACCCGGAATCTGGTACAGCGTCTCCGTGATCATCGAGCCGGAGAACAGGCTCGGAATCAGGTAGCTCATATAGCTGACCAGCGGAATCAGGGTGTTCCGGAAAGCGTGGCGGTTGATGACCGTCTTTTCCGAGAGGCCCTTTGCCCGGGCAGTGCGGATATAGTCGGCATTCAGTACTTCCAGCATGTTTGTACGGGTATAGCGCGTCAGGCCGCCGATGTTCAGCATCGCCAGCGTCAGCACAGGCAGGAACATGTGATGCATGATGTCCAGGATCTTTCCGCCCTGGCTTAATTGCTCGTGGTATCGCCCTACCATTCCGTACAGGTCAAACCATCCCAGTTTGACTGCGAAAGCATATTTCAACAGCGTTGCCAGGAAAAATGTTGGCAACGATATACATAGCATGGCAAACACAGTGATCCCGTAGTCGAATCCGCTGTACTGGTGGCGCGCGGCCTGGATTCCCAGCGGAATACAGATAATCACCTCAAGGATGAGCGTGATGATGTTCAGGATCACAGAATGCCAGATAACTTCCCCGAATTTCTGTGTGACGGGGACACCGTATTTCCAGCTGTCGCCGAAATCCCCCTGCACGATACCGCCCAGCCAGCTGAAAAAGCCGCTGACCACGTCTGTATCCATGTGATAAGATTTGTTCAGCTGTTCCAGCCATTCCTGATAGGTCGGCCCGCCGGTTGTGGCGCTGGCCGCCGCCCGCTGCCGGGCCATCGATTCAACAAAGCTGGTTGGCATGGCGCGCATGACGCCGTAGATGATGAAGGAGCCCAGCACCACAATGATGATGGCCAGGAAAATCCTTCGTACAATAAACTTCCACACGATGACGTCCTCCCCGGACCCAATAAAGCAGAATTTTCCCTGACCGGATTCCGCCCCGAAGGGCAGAGTCCGGCCAGGGATCTTGTTTCAGTTCCTCTGAAAGTGGTTTTTAACTTACTTGGTGGCGTTCATTTCGATCTTCTGGACTTCCGCCAGCACGCCCCAGTAGGTGGTGACATCAGGCGTCACGGTGTCAATGTTCACACGCTCGGTGCTGGCAATGACGATGTTCTGACGCTGATAGGCGGGGATTTCAACCGCCCAGTCCATGATCTCGTTCAGGGCATCCTTGTAGACTTCCTTGCGGTAAGCCTGGTCGGAGCTCTGGCGGGCATTCAGGATCATCGTATCCAGGTCAGCGCTCTGGATGTGGTAGTGGTTGCTGTCGCTGCCGCCCTTACCCACGATGTTGGAGGAGTGATAGACCTGATACATATCCGGGTCAATGGTGGAACCCCAGGCAGCGCACCAGATGTTCTGGGTGCCGGCATCCAGGGCATCCCACAGCACGTTGGAGTCCGCCGGGTCGTTGATCTTCAGCTCGATGCCGATGGAGCCCAGGGCTTCACGGGCGTCGGTCAGGATCGCGAAGGACGGGTGGTCGCCGGTGCCGTCGCCGGGGATGATGGCTTCGTAGCTCATGGAAGCGCCTTCGGGAGCAGCGGTGAACTTGCCGGCAGCTTCGTCGAAGGTGTAGCCGGCGGCTTTGAAGAATCCGATCGCAGCCTGCTTGGCAGCTTCGTATTTTTCTTCAGCGGTCATTGTCGCGGTGTAGATCGGGTTGCCGTCCACGTCCACGGAGTACGCTACGCGGTATCCTTCATCCGTGGGCTGCGGAGCTGCCCAGCTGGTGGTGGAAATCGGGTAGTTGATGGTGGCCGCGGCATCGCCGTAGTAGCTGTCAAAAGAGGTGTCGCGGTATACCGCCAGGATGGTGGCAAAGCCCTTGCGCAGGTTCTTGGAAGCATCGCTGCCGGGTTCGCCCGCCACGTTCATGGTGTCCGCGTTCATGCCGATGTAGCCGTAGCCCAGGTTGGCCACGGAGTAGGTCGTCACAACGTTGCCGGTCACTTCGCCGTTGTCGTTGAAGGAACGCAGCATTTCGAAGTTGGTCTTGCTGCCGGTCATTTCGCCGCCGTCGGCGGTACCGGTCTGCACAGCGGAAGCAACTTCAGCGGCGTTGGTTTCCTTGTACTGGAAGGTCTTGGTCTTGGGAGCGCCGAGGTAGTAGTTCTCGTTCGCTTCATAGTAAACAACACGGTTCTCGTACTTCACGAACTTGTAGGGGCCGGCACCCAGGGGCGCGTCGGTCTTGCTCTGGGCAATGCTCAGGTCGCCGAAGGGATGGCCGAACTTGTTGTTCGCGTAGTCGTACTGGGCCACATCGCCGTAGTAGTGCAGGGGGGTGATGCTCAGGCCCAGGATGGAGTACACGGCAGGAGCGCTGAAGCCCTTGACCTGCACTTCAACAGTGTAGTCATCCACGCGCTTGATACCGGAAATGTTCGGAACACCGGCGGAGGTGTCAACACCGGCCAGGGCCGCAGCGGCAGCCATCAGCTCAGCATTGATCGCGTCAGCGGAGGTTCCGGTGGCGGATTCGCCGGCAGCCAGGTAAGCTTCAAAGCTTCCGTTGTATTTGGCGGACGCAGAGGCGAGCAGGTCCTCGATGGTCAGCTCTTCGCCTTCCACCGGGAATCCCCACAGATTGCCGGCCAGCAGGATCTTCAGGGCTTCGGACGCGCCAACTTCCTCGTAGCTCTTGCCGGTCATCTGCTCGGCGTACTTCTCGCCGTAAGCGGCGTATACATAGTCCACGATGCCCTGCAGGTCTTCTTCCCACAGCTTGGTCACATCGTTGGCATACTCGTCGTACAGCGCCTGGGAGAACAGACCGCCGTCCGCAACCGTGTATCCGAGGCCGTTTTCTTCAAAGGCGGCCTTCACAGCTTCGGCGATCTTGGTGACGTCTTCCAGGTTCGCTTCCGGAATCTGGTTCAGGTAAGCACCCAGGCCGACGATGTCATAGCTCTTCAGCGTGGTGGAGCCGTTGTAGGCCGGATCCAGGTACATGTAGTAGGTGAAGATCACGTCGTCGATCGTAACCGGAACGCCGTCGGAGAACTTCAGATCCTCACGCATTTTGTATCCGTAGGTGGTGATATCGGTGGTCTCGTCATAGTTGACGGTCAGGTCACCGGTGCCGTAGTAGGTGTAGTCCGTTCCGTTGTACGGAATGGTCTCGCCTTCGATACCGTTGTAGATGATTCCGCCGACGCGGTCGGTGGTCATCATGCTGATCTGCGTCATATTGACGACATCCTGGTCGTAGCCAGTGTCAGCAAAATAGGGACTGAATTTCTGGGACAGGGTGCTCGTTGCCCACACCAGCGGGATGTCCGCGGTGCTTTCCGCGAAAGCAGCCGTCACGCCCGCGAGCATGCACAGCGCCATCAACAGAGCCAACAGTTTCTTCATGTGGTTTTCCCCTCCAAATAAAATTTTATTATTACACGGGCTTTCCGCCCGGATAATACAGAACAAGTCTCCGCCGGCAGCCTGTTCCGGCGGGGTACATATTCCGTTGCAATACAGAAAAAGTACTAAACGATGATATCATAACGGCAAATGTTTTGCAATTGCTTTTCTCACCGTTTATGGTAACGTTTCCATCTCCGGAAAAACCTATGTTGTATGAAAATCAAGGATCACCCGCCAAATGATGTGTTTTTGAATGTATCCAGTATCCCGATTTGTCCAAAAAACAGGAAAAATACAATCCGTAAAACGGGCAGAAAAGAGGGCTGCCGCATCGGCGGCAGCCCCGGAAAAAGACGAATTCAGAGATTAGTCTTTGTCCGCGTAGGTCCAAATGACGTCACCCGTTGCCAGGCGAATCACGTTGTGTACGTTCGGCTTGAGCATCTGGGCTGTGGTGTAGTAGTACAGCGGGTTCACGGCGCCGGTGGCCATCAGGATCTTTTCAGCCTGGGCAGCCAGCTTCGCGCGTTCCTCGGGATCGGTGGCGGACTTCACGGCGTCCACAACCTTGTCATAGGCTTCCGCCCAGGTCTGGTCTCCGTTTTCGCCCCAGTAGGCGCCCATGCCGGCGTCCTTGGTCACTTCGCTGTTCCGCGTGTAGTCGCCGAGTTCGCGGCCCAGGCGCGGATAGTTGTTGCCGGAAGCGGAGATGAAGATCTCCAGGAAGTTGACAACGTCGTTGAAGTCAGCAACCCAGCCCATACGTGCAGCTTCGGCGTCGCCCGCCTTCAGCTTCATCTGCAGGGTCGCCCAGGCTTCCTGGTTCACCACGCCGGTAATGCCGAACCGGTTCCAGGTCTCCTGTACATACTGGATGATCAGGGCGTTGTTGCCGCTGTTGTTGAACGCGAATTCAATGGACGGGAAATCGGTGAATGTCAGGTCTCCGCCTTCGATGGTGCCGGTGTAGGGATAGCCCAGGTCAATCAGGGTCTGCAGGGCAGCCACCTGGTCCACCGTCAGGTCCGGATTCACTTCGGAGAGCTCGTTGGTGCCTTCGTACCATACGCCGTAGTCTGCAGACGCACGGACGTCAGCATTCAGGCCGTCCGCCAGTCCCTTCGGGAAGAAGCCGGTCGCCTGCACTTCGCCGCCCTTGGTCACGTAGGTAACCACTTCATAGCGGTTCACCAGCTGTCCCAGCGCGAAACGGGCTTTGCTCTGTTCCTGCACGGTCAGCTGCTTGGCGGAAGGGCTCAGGTCCTTGTGAACGTTGAACAGGATGTAGTAGGTGCCCTGGGTCGGATAGAACTCAAGTTCGCCGGGATACGTGCTGTTCAGCCGGTCGAATTCGGAAGAGGAGATGGACTGGATGTAATCCACCGTGTTGTTTTCATAAGCGGTCAGGATAGCCGTATTGTCTTCAGACAGGTAGAAGGTCAGTCCGCTGAGCTTTACAGCGTCCGCATTCCAGTAGTAGGGATTCTTTTCAAAGACGATCTTGTCGTCCACGGAATACTCAACCATCTTGAACGCGCCCAGGCCGACATAGGTCTCGGGATTGATTGCCCATTTGCCTTCGTTGTCCGCCAGGTCCACGCGTACGGGATAGAACGGAACAAACGCGCACAGGTCCAGGAAGTAGGCGCAGGGCTGGGGCAGATGCACCACGAAGGTACGGGCCGCGTCGTCCACGTCGATAGCCAGGCTGCCGTCATCGTTCCGGCTGATCACGTCGTACAGGAAGCCGTAGTCGGCGCCCAGTTCAGCGGAAGCAGCGCGTTCCCAGGAAGCCTTGATCTGGGAGGCGGTCGCATCGGTGCCGTCGGACCACTTTAGTCCTTCGCGCAGCACGAAAGAGTAGGTCAGGCCGTCTTCAGAAACTGTATAGGATTCTGCCAGTTCAGGCGCCATCACGGGTTCGCCGGCTTCGTTGTACTGGAAACCGGTCAGTCCCGCAAAAGCGGAACGGATGATGTTGGATCCGGCAGATGCGCTGTTCAGCGCGGGATCCATAGACAGGGGAGTACCGCCGCCCAGGAACAGGCTGATGGTCTTTCCTTCATCCGCGGATGCGAAGGAAGCAACGCTCAGCACCATTGCCAGAGCCAGTACGAGGGCCAGGATTTTCTTCATGGGGATTCCTCCTTGAATAATATTGTTTCACGCCTTCCGGCGGAAATACCGGGTCAGATATTGTGGCAGGCCGCAAAGTGTCCGGGTGCCACTTCCCGCATGGCGGGACAGCTCTTAGCGCACGCTGCCGTCACCCTTTCGCAGCGGGGGCGGAACGGGCAGCCTTCCGGCACCTTCAGCGGGCTGGGCACATCGCCCTTCAGCACGATCCGATGCTGTTTCCGGCTGACCGCCGGATCGGGAATCGGCACCGCGCTCATCAGGGAAATGGTGTAGGGATGCTGGGGATGCTTCGTCAGTTCGTTTGCGGAAGCACTCTCCATCATGTGCCCCAGGTACATCACCGCAATCCGGCTGGAGATGTGTTTTACCACGCTGATATCATGCGCGATGAACAGATACGTCAGGCCGAACTGGGTCTGCAGGTCCTCCAGCATGTTGATCACCTGCGCCTGGATGGAAACGTCCAGTGCGGATACCGGTTCGTCGCAGACGATAAATTCAGGTCTGGATGCCAGTGCGCGTGCAATCCCGATCCGCTGGCGCTGTCCGCCGGAAAATTCGTGCGCGTAGCGCGTCGCGTGTTCCGTGTTCAGCCCCACCAGGTTCATCAGTTCGTGGATCCGCTCTTCCCGCTCCTTTTTCGTCTTGCACAGTTGGTGCACATCTATGGGTTCAGCCACGATGTCCGCCACTGTCATCCGGGGATTCAGCGATGAATACGGATCCTGGAAAACCATCTGGGCCTTCTTGCGGAATTCCTTCAGGTTTGCCCTGTTGTCGATCTTTTTGCCATTGAACCAGATTTCGCCCGCTGTCGGCTTGTACAGCTGCAGCACCGTGCGGCCCACCGTCGTTTTTCCGCAACCGCTCTCCCCCACCAAGCCCAGGGTCTCTCCACGCCTGATGTCGAAGGAAACATCGTCCACTGCCTTCAGCATTGTGGTCTGCATGAATCCGGTCGTAATCGGGAAATATTCTTTCAGGTTCCGCACCTGCAGCAGGTATTCCGGATCCGGAGTAAAGGCTTTTTCATTTCTTTCCATGCTTGACCTTTTCCTCCTTTTCCTCTTCTTCCTCTTCCGGACGTTCCGTGGAGCAGATCCCGTCTTTTACGTTTTGCCAGCAGGCGGACAGCTGGTCGTGCCCGACCCAGTATTCCTGCGCCTTTTCCTGCAGGCAGATCTTCATCGCGCGGTCGCACCGGGGCGCAAACGGGCATCCGGGCGGCATATGCAGCAGGTCAATCG
This sequence comes from Clostridia bacterium, assembly GCA_017447185.1. Taxonomy (GTDB): domain Bacteria; phylum Bacillota; class Clostridia; order Christensenellales; family Aristaeellaceae; genus Aristaeella. Next base: position 95,970 of record JAFSOC010000040.1, read on the forward strand.
GCGTGCCGGTGATCGGTATCAGCCGCTTCTTGTCATCGTCGTTCATATCCGGAATGGAGCGCATCAGCCCCTTGGTGTATTCGTGGCACGGATGGTAGAAAATCGCGTCCGCCGTCCCGCGCTCGCACACGCTTCCGGCATACATGACGATCACTTCGTCGCAGATCTGGGCGATAACGCCCATGTCGTGGGTGATCATGATGACCGCCATGCCCATCTTTTTCTGCAGGTCCAGAATCAGCTCCAGGATCTGTGCCTGGATGGTCACATCCAGGGCCGTCGTCGGTTCATCCGCAATCAGGATGTCCGGTTCGCAGGCCAGCGCCATGGCGATCATAACCCGCTGCCGCATGCCGCCGGACAGCTCATACGCGTATTGGTGGATCCGCTTTTCCGGTTCGGAAATGCCCACCAGTTTCAGCATCTCGATGGCCCGCTCTTCCGCCTGTTTTTTGTTCCGGTCCGTGTGCAGCAGGATGGCTTCCTTCAGCTGGTTGCCGATGGTGAACGTCGGATTCAGCGAGGTCATGGGATCCTGGAAAATAATGCTGATCTTGTTGCCGCGGATTTCGCGCATCTCCGTGTCGCTTTTCCCCACAAGCTCCTCATCCCGGAACCGAATCGATCCGGATACAATTTTCCCGGGATGGGTCAGGATCTGGAGAATCGAATAGGCGGTAACCGATTTCCCGGATCCGCTCTCGCCAACGATTCCCAGCACTTTGCCCTTGTCGAGGCTGAAGGACACGCCGTTGACGGCCTTCACTTCCCCTGCGGAGGTGAAGAAGGAAGTATGCAGATCTTTGACTTCAAGCAAACTCATCTGTTTGACCTCCTCAGTTCCGCAGTTTCGGGTCGAAAGCGTCTCTCAGTCCGTTTCCCAGCAGGTTGAAGGACAGCACAATCAGGAAAATCGCAATCGCCGGGAAAATCAGCTGGTAGGGATAGGAGCGCAGGGCAGTCCGGGCGTCAGAGGCCAGAGATCCCAGCGAAGGCATCGGCACCGATACACCCAGTCCGAGGAAGCTGAGGAAGCTTTCGGTGAAAATCGCGCTCGGAATCTGCATCGCGGCCACAATGATGATGACTGAAATGCAGTTCGGAACCATATGCTTCCGGATGATCCTCGCGGGGGAAGCGCCGATCGCCTTGGATGCAAGCACATATTCCTGTTCCTTGATGGACAGGATCTGTCCGCGAACCTGCCGGGCCATGCTGACCCAGTACAGCAGACCGAATACGATAAAGATGCTGACCATTCCGGCGCCGAGCCTGGCAATCAGTTCGCTCTTGGAGTTGGATACTATGTCTTTAATCGCCACCGACAGCAGAATCACGATCAGCACATCCGGCAGCGAGTAAATAATGTCTACAATCCGCATCATGATCATATCCACTTTCCCGCCGAAATAACCGGAAATGGATCCGTAGATAATCCCGATCACAATAACAATCAGCGCGGAGAAAATGCCAACCAGCAGGGAGATGCGCGTTCCGTAAATGACCCGGATCGCATAGTCCCGGCCGAGGCTGTCCGTGCCCATAATATGCGGGAATACACTGATGCCCTTGTCGATTTTCATCTGTTCCTTGGCGCTGTACTGGAACGGCGCCAGGTTCTGTGCAGTAACGTCCTGTTTCGTGTAGGTATAGGGATAGAAGCTCGGCACAATAAATGCAATCAGCGCAACCAGCACAATAATCACCAGGGAAATCATGGCAATCTTGTTTTTCCTCAGCCTGCGCATCGCGTCTTTCATGAAGGAGATGGATTCCCTCATGGTTACCTGCTGTTTCTTTTCATCCTCCGTAGCTTCCCGGAAAAGGTCCGGATCAATCTGCAGACTGAGCGGATTTTTAAGCCTTTTGTTCTTGGACATTATACTTTCCTCAATTCAATCTTTTCTTTATGCTTCAGCCCAGATCAATCCGTGGATCAACCACTTTGTACAGGATATCACTCAGGAAATTCATCAGGATAATCATCGTGGCCAGGAAAATCGTCACGCCCATGATCATCATATAATCCGTTCGGAGCATGCTGTTGGTGAACAGCCGTCCAAGTCCGGGTACGGAGAAAATGTTTTCCACCACCATGGAGCCGGTCAGGATATAAGCCATCATCGGTCCGGCATATGTGATCACCGGTGTCAGCGTGTTTTTCAGTGCGTGCTTGAAGATCAGCTTGCTGTTATGTACGCCTTTGGCCTTTGCCGTCCGGATATAATCCTGTCCCAGCACATCCAGCATGGAAGACCGCTGCAGCCTTGTCACATAGGCCATCGGATACAGCGCTAGGGAAATCACCGGAAGAACCAGTCCGCCGGGCTGATTTCCCAGGGAGGGAAGCCATCCTAGCTGTAATGCGAATAACAGCAAAAGCAAAGTCGCCATGACAAAGGATGGCATCGATACCAGCGCTGTCGTAATCACCTGAATAATCTTGTCCAGCAGTTTGTCTCGCCGTAGCGCCGCAACGGATCCGAGGATAACCCCCAGTACAATCGCGATGATTGCGGCCGTGAATCCGATCCTGGCGGAATAGGAAAAACCGCCCATAATCAGCTCTGATACAGTATTCCCGACCCATCCGGTCGATAGGCCGAAATCCCCGCGAAGGATATTCCCGAGATAATTGATAAACTGTACCGGTACCGGTTTATCAAAGCCATATTTTGCTTCCAGTGCCGCAATAACCGCGTCGCTCTTTGCTTTTTCGGAGCTGAAAGGACTTGCCGGAATGGCGTGCATAACAAAGAAAGTGATCGCTATTACCAGGAAAATCGTCAGCACAGCCATGAATAAACGTTTGAAAAGGTACCTCAGGAATTTTGCGTTCATGATTTCACTCTCCATCAAACCTGTCTTAATACTTTAAACATTCGCCGAAAATTCGTCAATATTTCCAACATAAAAATACGAAAAACACGAAAAATACAATTTGGGGATATCGGACGTAAAAAAGGATCCTGCTCCCTTGTGCCGGTAGTGCAGGATCCCCGTTGTTCCTTCTTCTATTCGTCCGCCTGTTGGGCTTTCTTCTTTTCTTTCTTCTTTTTGTCGCCGCTCTTTTTCCCGGCTTTTTTTTCGGCCTTTTTTGCTTCCCCGTCCGCGGCTTCTTCCTTCGGCGCTTCCCCGGCTTCCTCCGGCTTATCCCCGGGCTCTTCCTGTTTTGCTTCCTCTTCTTCCGGGGAAGCGAACAGGATCCGGTTGCCGTCTCCCTGGGGCAGCGCTTCGGTTTCCTCCTTCAGTGCGCTGATCATCCGGCAGCCGAATTCCGTCTTCCGGTCCGCTTCTTCGCCGGAGAACAGCTGCCTTCCGCTGGCTGAAGCCACATGGCCCAGCGCATCCACCAGCGCCTTGATCTGTTCCAGGTAGTAGTTGAAGGTCTCGGTGAAGGTCTCCACGTTTTCGGCAACATACTTTTCCGTATCCTGCTTTCCCTGCGCAATGTCTTCCTCGAACTGCCCGCGTGCGCGGACAGCTTCCATCGCGTAGTTCTCTTCCTTTTCCTGCAGGCTGCTGTCAAATTCCTGGATTTTCTGCTGGTACTGTTCCTTCAGGCTCCTGTATTCAGCCAGGGTCTCCTGGGTTTTCTTCTTCAGGGTTTCCACCTCTGACTGGGCAAGTTTCTCCTCCAGCTCGGCAATTTTGGCCCGGGCTTTCTCCAGGTCTTTTTCCACGCCTTTTTTGTCTTCGGCGAGCTTGTCCATGCTTTCTTTCAGATGCTCAATCCGCAGCTCAAATTCCTTTTCTTTACTGTTAAACATCCTGTACCTCCTTTTTTCTTCAGCCCTGCAGCAATGCGTCCGGATTTTTCCCGTTTCACATCGGTTTTATCTGTTTCTCAATCGCGGTAAATCTCTGGCTCAGCGACGGATGCGAATACTCCAGTTTGATGAGCAGCGGCGACGGTGCCGGGTCCGCATAGTCCTTCCGCGCCAGCGTCTTCAGCGCCGTAATCAGCGCCTCACCATAACCTTCTTTCACCGCGTGGGCGTCCGCCGCGTATTCCGCCTTCCGGGAGAAATAGTTGGTAATCAGCCCGAACAGCGGCGCGATCAGCGCAAATTCCACATTCATGATCAGGATCAGCGCGAATCCGTAGTTGATCCCGCTGAATCCGAAGGAGGTGAAGACGCCCGCGGTCCGCAGCGTCAGCCATGCCAGCACCGCCAGCACGATCATCTGCACCGCCGTCAGCACCTGGTTCCGCAGCGTGTCCTTATGCAGGCCGTGGCCCAGCTCGTGGGCAAACACCGCACAAATCTCGTCCGGCGTCATGGCCTCCACCAGCGTGTCGTACAGCACGATGGTCTTCATCTTCCCGAATCCGGAGAAGTAGGCGTTCGCTTTCGTGGATCGGCGGGAGGCGTCCATCACATTGATTGCACGCACCTTGTATCCGTTCTTTTCCAGCAGCCCCGTCAGCTTGTCCTTCAGCTCCCCGTCCTCCAGGGGCGTGAACTTGTTGAAGATCCTGCTCAGGAATGGGAACAGGAACGCGATCGCCAGGATGAACAGCGTCATCACCCCCGCGAAGGCCAGGATCAGCCAGTCGCCCAGCGCCTGGTGGACCACCATCAGCAGTGCGCCGATGCCTGTCATGAGCGCCAGCGAGATGATGAATTTCTTGATCTGGTCGATGAAGAAAGTCTTCGGCGTCATCCGGTTGAATCCATATTTCTCTTCGATCTTCATCGCCTCGATCCATTCGAAGGGCAGCATGGCGACCTCCACCAGCGTCTCCAGCACGATGATCGCAAACAGCTGCATGAAGTCGGATTTGTTGAACAGTCCCGCGAACGCCGCGTGCACGTTGAACAGCAGCAGCAGGAATGTGATCACGAAGCTCACCGTGGTCGTGATCACGCTGAACCGGGTTTTCTCCGCGTGGTACGCCCGCCATTTGTGGTAGGTTTCCTCGTCGTAGATATCCGCCACGTTCATCGGCACCGGGTTTTTCGCCGAGCGCATCCGCACCGCGTCCAGTGCCATATTGTAGATATAGATCACCGTCACCACGATCAGTACGATGGGTTTGAAGTCCATGGTTTCCTCTTCCTCCCCTTCCGGGACTTTATTCGGGAATGCTTTCCACCGGCTCCGGTTTCCTGCCGCCGCTGAAGATGGAAAGTTTCCGGAAGCTGATGAAATATACGATGGACGACAGCGTCCATGTGAAGGGATAAATCCAATAGATCAGCCGGATGTCATGCACCGCCTGCCCGATCGTAAACAGCACCAGCACCCGCACCGCGCACCAGCAAATCAGCATCACCAGCATCGGCGTCATGGGCTTCCCCAGCCCCCGCATCACTGCGGACGCCGTGTGGCTGAATCCGCACAGGCAGTAGAAGAAGGCGCACACCGTCGTCCGTCCCGCGCCGTAACGGATGATCTCCGGATCCCCGCTGAACAGCGATACGATCTTCGGCGCCAGGAAGTAGGCCACTGCGCCGAATACCAGCAGCAGCCCCGCCGTGCACAGCAGGCCGAACCGCGTCCCCTGCTTCACCCGGTCCATCTTCTTCGCCCCCATATTCTGGGAAACGAAGGTGGTCAGCGCCATGGAGAAGGCCGTCACCGGCAGGAACATGAATCCTTCCGCCTTCTGGCTGGCGCCGATGCCCGCCATGGCGTCCCTCCCGAAGGAGTTGATGTAGCTCTGGATCAGCATGTTGCTCAGGTCGATGACGCATCCCTGCATCGCCGTCGGGAATCCGTAGCGGATGATGTATTTCAGGTTTGCCCGGTCCACCCGGATTCGCCTCGGCCGCAGCCGGATGGCTTCCTTGCTCTTCAGCAGCTTCACCGCCACCAGCACCACGCTCAGCACCTCGGAGATCACCGTGGCGATGGCCGCGCCCTCCACGTCCATGTGGAACACGGAGATGAATACGATGTCCAGCAGGATGTTCGTCAGCGAGCTGGCCACCAGGCACAGCAGCGGATACCGGCTTTCCCCCGAGGCCTGCAGGATGCTCACCAGCATGTTGTACATAACCAGCGCCGCCGACCCCGCGAAGTAGATCTGCAGGTACCGGCACGACCGGGGAAAGACGCTCTCCGGCGTCCCCATCAGGTGCAGGATCCCCGGCGTCAGCAGCACGCCGGCCGCCGAAAGCAGCACGCTCAGGAACAGTCCCAGCGCCACCGCCGTGTGCACGGATTTCTCCGTCTCCTCCGGGTTCTCCGCGCCGATGTGCCGGGCAACAATGATCCCCGCCCCCGTGGCGAATCCCGCCGTGAAGCCTACCAGCAGGTAGGTGATGGATCCGGTGGAGGTCACCGCCGCCAGCGCGTCCGCGTCCAGGTAGTTGCCCACGATCAGGGCGTCCACCGTGTTGTACAGCTGCTGGAAGAAGTATCCCGCCAGGATCGGCAGCGCGAATCCCAGCATCTTCCGGCGGATGTTCCCCTCCGTCATCAGGTTTTTATGTTGTGTCACGTTCTCCCCCCGGGTTGTCAGTTGTCCGCCAGGTTATATCCGTTCTTCATTTTCTCCGTTGCCGTCTGCAGCACCCGGTTCAGCACCTTCGTCGTCTCTTCCTGCGCCATTTCGCACAGTTTCCGGTTCGCTTCCTCCATCAGGCCTGCGTCCCCGCTCTTTTCGATCCTTTTGTCGTATTCCGCAACGATCTGCCGCCCTTTGGCCGCCATGGCCTCCTGGTAGCGGTTGATGTGCTGGATCTGCGCCGCGTAGTGCGGATCCGCCAGTGCGCCGATCAGTCGGCTCGCCCAGTAGAAGTTGTCCGTGGACGTGTCCATCGTCACCTTGCTCAGGTAGTCCGGCAGCTTCGGCACGTTCGGGTATACCGGCACCATCGCGTCAAACGTGGTGCTCCCGAAGCAGATCCATTCGATCCCCTTGGCACATTCCGGCGCATAGGGCCGGATCTGGCAGATGGAGGTGACCCCCGTCCGGTTGATGCCGATGGACCGGTATTTGCCCCGCACCCCCGTGTCCTGGCTGGTGTAGGGGTTGTAGGGCGTTCCCTGGAAGTTCCCGCTCAGCAGGTATTTCACGTCCTCCGCCGTCACTTTCCGCTCCGGCTTCAGGCTCCAGGGAATGTCGTCGCTCTCCGGGGTATAGTCCGCGTCCGGCCCGTCCCACTTGTATGTGCGGGGCGCCAGGTACCGGCCCATGAACCAGGCCCGGGGCGTGTTGTAGATGTGGTCCATATCCCGCCGGCTGCCGAAGATGGCCCGGGGATTGAATGCCCCGTCCTGGTTCAGGTCCAGCCAGTTCTTCTCGATGAATTCACGGAGATCCTTGCTGCACAGGTGCGCCTTCTGCTTCCCGAAGGCGTCCTCCAGGTCGAATCCGTCCATCGCGAACTGGTTCGGCGCGATGACGACCTGGTGGCTCGGCACCTTCCGGGCCATCCAGTGGTGCCCGCCGATGGTCTCCATCCACCATACCTCGTTCTCGTCGTTGAAGGCGATTCCGTTGGCTTCGTAGGTGCCGTATTTCTCCAGCAGCGCCGCCAGCCGCAGCACGCCTTCCCGGGCGCTCCGGATGTAGGGCAGCACCAGCACCACGAAGTCCTCTTCGCCGATTCCGCCGGGCACGTCCTTCTCCCGCCGGGTCTTCGCCTTTTTGTATTCCACCATGGGGTCCGCCGCCAGCACCCGGGCGTTGGTGGTGATGGTCTCCGTCGCCGTCATGCCCACGTTCGCCTCGTTGATGCCCGTGGCAGCCCAGATGCCTTCCTTCTCCCGGTCCACGTTGGGGCAGGCCGTGTAGCGCATGGGATTGTCCGGCAGCTCAATCTCCACATGGGAGCATACGCTCCTGTATTTCCGCGGCTGATCCTTGGGGTTCACCACAATCAGCTTTTTCACGTCGTAGTGTCCGTCGTCCGTCCGGGCGATCATTGTGGATCCGTCATGGCTGGCCTTCGCGCCCACCAGCACCGTTGTGCAGCCCATTCCTGTTTCCTCCTGTTGTGTCGTGTTGTTGTCCCTTATTCTACTCCCCGCCCTCTTTCCGCGCAAGACGGAAAAGGGATGCCCCTCCGGGCACCCCTGTATAAGGTCGTCGTCTTATGATGCTTTCTCCAGGAACCTCCGCAGCTCGCTGATGGGAATCGGCTTGGAATATTTGTATCCCTGCAGGTAGGAGGCGTTCAGCTCCCGGCACATGTTCTCGTCCTTCTCGTCCTCCACGCCTTCGTACAGCACCGAGTAGTGCAGCTTGCTGAACAGCTCCGCCAGGCTCCCCAGCACCTGTTCGCTCCGCTTGCTCTGTCCTCCCGCGATCACCATGCTCCGGTCGAATTTGATGATGTCGAAGGGCAGCTCCAGGATCCGCTCCATGTTGCTGTATCCCGTGCCGAAGTCGTCCAGGTAGAAGGTAATCCCCTTCTGCTTCAGCTCCTCGATCCGCTCCTTCATCAGCAGGAAGTCGCTGTCGTTCCGGCTTTCCGTCAGCTCGATGGCGATCCGGCTGGCGTCCAGCCCGCTCTTATCGATGATGCTGCCGATGTCCGCGCAGAAGTCCGGCTCCCGCAGCTCCATCGCCGATACGTTCACGCTGATCCGCGTGATCCCGTATCCCTCGGCAATCAGGTTGTTCAGCGCCGTGCAGGTCTTGTTCAGGATGATCTGCGTCAGCGCGTGGATATATCCGTTCTCCTCCGCCAGCGGGATAAACAGGTCCGGGAATATCATCCCCGTGTCCTCCAGCAGCAGCCGCATCAGCGCCTCCGCCGTGTCATATTTTCCCGTCCGGATGTTGTATACCGGCTGGCAGTATACCAGCACCCGCGGATCCTCCATGTTCTTCTTTGCGGCGATATCCGCCACTTCCTTCAGCACCGCCTCGTACATCCGGAATTTGTTCAGGTCGTCCGCCTGCACCCGGTAGATCGTGTTCTCCGGAATCCGGGCGTGAATGCTCCGGATGAAGATGATGTAGTCGTTCTTCCGGCTCAGCTCCCGCGTGGTTTCGCCGATCACCATCTTGTAGTCGTACCGGAATTTCTCGTATTCCGTATCGAATTCCTTCAGGATTTCCTTCGTCCGCTCTTCGTATCCGGGGTTCTTGTCCTTCGGCACCATCAGCAGCATGTGCCCGTTGCTCACCTGGAACAGCACGGATTTCCGGTAGTAGGTCTCCGCCACGTGCCGGATCAGGCTCCGCATCTCCTCGCTCATGGTCTTGCCGTTCTCGTCCAGCTCCCGCATGTACAGGCTCAGGAACAGGTAGTTCTTCCCGTTCTCGTCGCTGTACCGGATCAGGTTGTTCAGTCCCCGCAGGTCGTTGGCCCCCAGCTGCACGTCGTAGGGATTGGAGTGCATCAGGTACATCACCGCGATCAGCGGAAACAGGAACGTGGTGGCCGTGAACGTGGACTGGATCCGGATCCGGGATACCGCCAGCATCCCGACCGAGATCACCGCCACCCAGAAAAATCCGATCATCACCCGCCGGTACAGCCGGTGCCGCACCCGGTACAGCAGCGTCGCAATCAGCACCACAAACAGCCCGTATCCGATCGTGAAGATCAGCGATCCCTCAAAGGCGATCTTCCCGTCGATGATGTACATGCTCCGCCCCGTGTAGATCGCCACCGTGTCCGCAATGGAGAAGGTGATCATCAGCGCCGTGGCCAGCGTCACATAAGGATTCCGGGCCTCCCGCGTCAGGGCCGTCGCCGTGCATGCGTATACAACGAAGTGGTGCAGCATGGCGAACAGCAGCACGTGGTACAGGCTTCGTAGCCCGTAAATGATGTTCCGGGGCGTGTCCGGGTTTTTGTCCATCAGGTAGTGCAGCATCAGGTCCGCGCCCGTGGCGAAAATAAGGATCCCCAGCGTCACCGCGAAGATCCGGAAAGTCTTCATTCGCACCTTGAAGGAAACGAGCAGCAGCACCACCATCACCAGACATACACCCATCACGGTGATTTCACTGGCAGAATTATAGTTCTCCAGTTGCATGGCTGCCTGCACCCCCTTCCCCTTCGAATGGCGCTTTTTATATCCCTTTGTAATTGCTATGATCGGTAAATGTAAACGTTCTCTCTCGCGCGTCCATGATATCCTATCACAGTTTGCCCCGTTTGAAAAGGCTCCGACCCTTGATTTTGCAAAATTATCGTAAGAAATACGTAAAAAAATACGGACTGGCAAATCGCTTGTCAGTCCGCATGTAAAAGTTAACTATAATTATCCGTCAATCAGACTCCGCTCCGTCTCCGGATCAAACAGGTGCATAACCTTCGCCGGGAAGGTGATGTACATCTTGTTGCCGTAGCTCAGGGAGCTCCGCTGTTCCTGCGTCAGGTCCACCGTGGGCAGCCGTACGATGATCTTGTCATCGTTGGCACTCGACAGGTGCAGGTGCAGCTCGCTGCCCATCATTTCGTTCACGTCGATGGTGCATTCAATGGCGTTCTCCGCCTTGTCGAACAGCACGGTCGTGTGCTCCGGACGCACGCCCAGGATGATGTCCTGGCTCTTCGCGTTCTTCCTGCTCAGCACCGCCACCTGGTCCGCGTTCAGCGGGATCTTCGCCCCCAGGATTTCCACGCTGTATCCGTTGCCTTCCTGCACCAGTTTTGCCTTCAGGAAGTTCATCTGCGGGCTGCCGATGAATCCGGCAACGAACAGGTTCACCGGCGTGTCGAATACCTCCTGCGGCGTACCCACCTGCTCGATGTACCCGTCCTTCATGATCACAATCCGGTCGCCCAGCGTCATGGCTTCCGTCTGGTCATGGGTCACGTATACGAACGTGGTGTCCAGCTTCTGCCGCAGCAGGATGATTTCCGCGCGCATCTGGTTCCGCAGCTTGGCGTCCAGGTTGCTCAGCGGTTCGTCCATCAGGAATACCTTCGCGTTCCGCACCATGGCGCGGCCGATGGCCACGCGCTGGCGCTGGCCGCCGGAAAGGGCCCGGGGCTTCCGGCTCAGGTATTCTGTGATGCCCAGGATCTGCGCCGCGTTGTTCACCCGGGTGAAGATCTCGTCCTCCGGCACCTTCTTCAGCCGCAGGCTGAAGGCGATGTTGTTGTATACCGTCATGTGGGGATACAGCGCGTAGTTCTGGAAAACCATCGCGATGTCCCGGTCCTTCGGTTGCAGGTCGTTCACGACCTCGCCGTCAATTTCCAGCGTGCCGTCGGAGATGTCCTCCAGCCCCGCGATCATCCGCAGCGTCGTGGATTTGCCGCAGCCGGAAGGCCCGACGAACACCACGAACTCCTTGTCCTTGATCTCCAGGTTGAAGTCGTGCACCGCCGTCACGTTGTTGTCATATATCTTTTTGATATTGGTCAGTTTTACGCTTGCCATATTTTTTCCCTCCTTATCCCTTCACCGCGCCACCCGTGACGCCTTCCACGTAGTACCGCTGCAGGCACATGAACAGCACCGTTACCGGCACGGCAACCAGCACGCCGCCTGCGCAGAACATCGTGTATTTCTTGTTGATCTGGTCCTGGCTCAGCCAGTTATACAGGCCGACGGCCACGTTCATGCCCGCGGACGTATTGTTCGATACATACGCGGCGAATACGTAGTCGCCCCAGGGCCCCATGAAGGCGGTCAGCAGGGTGTAGATCACGATCGGTTTGGACAGGGGCAGGATAATCTTGTACAGCACCTGCGCCCGTGTGGCGCCGTCAATCCGGGCCGCTTCGTCCAGCGATTTGGGAATCGTGTCAAAGAAGCCCTTCGATACGTAGTATCCCATACCGGAGGATGCCACGTATACCAGGATCAGGCCGGGCACCGCGTTGGCCTGTGTCAGTCCCAGGTCCTTCAGCACCCGGTACAGGATGATCATGCTCAGCATGCCGGGGAAAAGTCCCAGGATCAGCATGATCTTCATCAGGGGTTTCCGCATCTTGAAGCGGAAACGGCTCAGCGTGTAGCTCATGCACAGCACGATCAGCGTCTGCAGGATACAGGTGAACAGCGCCGTCACGAAGGTGTTCACGTACCATTTCACGAAGTTGGAGTTAAACAGGTCTGCGTAGTTCTTGAATCCCCATACCTGGGGCACCACGTAGCCAACCTGGTGCGTGCTTTCCACCCGGAAGGACTGCAGCACGATGAATACAAAGGGAATGAGCCAGATGATGCTGATGGTGATCAGCAGGATGTAGATCAGGGTATTCCCGACGGTCCGGGAGGCCTTCAGACCCATGTGCTTTTTCATCTTCGGCTGGGAGGAGGCCGTGTTCGCTATATTACTCATCACTGGAAATCCTCCTCATTCTTATTCGACGGCAGCCGGCTGTATACCAGCAGCGTAATCAGCGCCACCACCAGGAACACCAGGATACCGATCACCGAAGCCTGGTAGTACAGGTGGTCTCCGCCGATGGTAATCTTGAACAGCCAGGTGATCAGCAGGTCGGTGTTCCCCGCGGAAACGCCGCCTGCGCTGTAGGCGCCGAGCTTGGTCGGTCCGCCTCCTGTCAGCAGGTAGATCACGTTGAAGTTGTTCATGTTCCCGGTAAAGCTGGTCAGCAGGTATGGGCCCGTCACGAACAGCATGTAGGGCAGCGTGATCCGCGTGTACTGCTGCCACGGGTTCGCGCCGTCGATGCGTGCCGATTCGTACAGGTCCGCCGGGATGTTCATTAAGATACCCGTGGTGATCAGCATCAGGTACGGGATACCGATCCAGATGTTGATGATGATCACCGTGAACCGGGCCCACGTGGCGTCCTCCCAGAAGGGCAGCGCCCGTTCGATCCATCCCATGTTCATCAGGAAGGAATTGACGATTCCGTTCTTGTCGAACATCTTGGACACATACAGCAGGGAAATGAACTGCGGAATCGCGATCGTCATGACCAGGATCGTCCGGAACAGCTTCTTTCCCTTAATGCCCTTCTTGTTGATGGCCATGGCCACAAACATGCCCAGGAAGTAGTTGGTGAACGTGGCGAAGAAAGCCCACATCAGCGTCCAGGCCAGGATCTCGCCGAAGGTGGCCATGAACGTCTTGTTGCCGCTTCCGTTGCTCGTCCAGGTCAGCAGCTGGTTGAAGTTGTCCAGTCCCACCCAGTGGAACAGGTTCTCCTTCCCGTCGAAGGTGCCGCTGTAGTTCGTGAACGCGACCAGCACCATGAAGATGATCGGCATGATCGTGAACACCGTGATGCCTGCCACCGGCAGCGCCAGCAGCGTCTTGTGGAACTGGTCGTCCACCAGGGAGCGCAGGTCTTCCCGGCCGCTCTTCAGCCGCTTGCCCGCTTCCTCGATCTTCTGCGCCAGCCGGCCCTGCTTCACGTTCTGGTAGTAGGTGTAGATAACCGCCAGGATGAAGAAGATCGTCAGCACGCCGTACAGCAGGATCTTGAAGCTGTCGTCGCCGTAGGACACGATTTCCTGTCCGCCGGCCACCAGCGCGTAGTGCTCCGTCTTCACTGTGCCCAAGGTTGGCAGCTTCTGCAGCCATCCGACGCCCCAGCCCACCATGTAGCCGATCGCCACAACCTCAAACAGGAAGAACAGCAGTCCCCGCAGGACCTGGCCCCGGCTCAGGTTCGCGAAGCCCATGATGATGCAGGTCAGCTTGTTCTTCCATCCTGTCTGGAACGCCATCGTCAGGAATACGCCTTCCGCGATGATCCCGGCGATGATCACCCATACCAGGGTGTTCGGGCCGGTGCGCACCGGGTTCTGGATCAGCCCGTAGTGCTCGATCCGGTTCGGCTGGTTGATGGGCGGTCCCGGGAATTTGGACTTGTCCGTCAGGATGCTGTTCAGCTTTTCCGCCAGCTTGTTGCCGATCTCCTCGGCCACCGCCGGATCGGAGAAGCTCACGTCAATCGTGATCGTCCGCCCCGTGGTGTCCGCCTCGTCGTATCCCCATTTGACCCGGTCAATCAGCCGGCCAACGGTCAGGTTATGCTGGTTCAGCAGGTCCATCTCGTCCACAACAGCCTGGTACAGCGGCGCCTTGGTGATGGCGTCGCTCACCGGAGCATACTGCAGGGCCGCGATTTTCCCGTTCGCGTCCTTCAGGTATCCCATGGCGTTGTAGTTGTTGTCGATCATTTCGACTTCCGTCCGGTAGGTGGCATCGGAATATTCCTTCTGCACGACGTTCTCGCACAGATACCAGGTCAGCAGGCAGCACAGCACCACCGCCACCTGCGCCAGCAGGATGTGCGCAATCAGCGGCAGTTTCCGCTTCGGGGCCTGCGTCCCCCTCTCCTGGTTTGTCATAGACATCCCCCGTTTCTTTTCTTCCGGGCTCGTTCCCCGCGTGTCACGGAAAAAGGCCGGAGCCAATCACGATTGGCTCCGGCCGGTTGTTTCGCGATTGCTGGATTATATCAATCGAGCAATTGTCTTCGCCTTATTCGGCGGCTACCAGGGTGATGGTGCCGGTGGCTTCATCGAAGGTGATGAAGTAGGTGCCGGCTTCCTCAACCTTGAAGTTGTCGGCCGGGAACGCGACGTCCCAGCTCAGGCCCTGGCGGACCTTGAATTCGACGCCCGCATCCAGCGCGTAGGGTTCCACGGTGGTCCAGGTGCCGTCTGCGCCCTTGATCATGGCCAGGTCAGCGGTCCAGGTTTCCTTGCCGTCGCTGTAGTCGGTGAAGAAGAATCCGTCAGCGTCGTTGTACATACCGATGATGGTGTAGCCGTTCTTGACTTCGTCGCTCAGCGTGAACAGGCTGGCGATCTTGTCGTAGTAGGCATCCAGCGCAGCCTGCAGGCCCGCTTCGTCTTCAGCAGCCTTGATGTCATCGCCGATAACCTTGGCGATATCCCACCAGGAACCGTGGATCTGGCCCTGCACGGTGGCGTACTGGTTCTGCTTGGCCAGCGCGACCAGGCCGGGGTTGGCCTGCACCGCTTCGTTCTGCTGGGCCTTCAGGTTGGAGGGACCCCAGGCGCGGGCTTCGAACCGCTCCAGCTGGCACTTTTCGCCGGTCAGGTAGGTGGCCAGCAGGGTCAGCGCGGTGGCTTTGCCGGAGTCAACCTGCGGCTTCACGCCCAGCAGTTTGCATCCGGAGAAGGAACCCAGGTGATATTCGACGCCGTCCACTTCGAAGGAAGGCAGGTCGGTGATGCCCATGTTGTCGCCCAGGATTTCAGCCGCGGTGGCGTAGTCCCAGATACCGGTCACGACAACCGCCGCGCCGCTGGCGAACTCGGAAGCCTTGGAGCTGCTCAGGTGGAAGGGGGATTTCACCAGCTTCTCGATACCCTTGGCAGCGATCAGGCCGGCCGCGCTGTCGAAGTCATCAGCAACTTCGATGAAGGCGCCGGTGTCGTCGGTGACCCAGTTGGATTTGCAGCCCGTGGCGAAGAAGAAGGAAGCGATGTACCAGGCGCTGGTCTGCAGCTCCATGGCGAAGTACTTCTGGGCAGCTTCGCAGTCAGCGATCAGCTTTTCCAGGGAGTCCACATCCTCTTCCGGGATGACGCTCTTGTCGTAGTACATGAAGTAGCCGTTGTCCGCGGTCAGCGGATAGGCGAACATGGCATCGCCGGAGGTGGCGGCTGCCACGGCGCTCACGTCGTTCTCAGCCTTCACGGTCTCGGCGGTGGCGGCGTCCAGCTTGGTCAGCGCGCCGGCCTGCACCAGGCGGGCAAACTGGTCCTGCGCGAAGAAGAAGATGTCCGCGCCGGCTTCCACGTCGTTGATCATGTTCGTCGCCGAAGTGGATTCGGAAACGGGCTCGACCGTGGCGTTGAAGGTGATGCCGCCGTTGTTGGTCTTGTTGAAGTCTTCGATCTGAGTCTTGGTCAGCTCAACCGCTTCTTCAGGGCACCACACGGTGATGTCGTAGGTGCCGGGATCGGCGGACGCGATGGAGACCATGGACAGGGCCATGATGGCCGCCATCAGGATGGCAAGGAACTTTTTCATGATTCTTTTCTCCTTTTTAGTTTTTATTTTTTGCCGGAATCAAAACCGGACAAAACGCTCGCGCATTATTGTCCGATTCATTCCGTTCAAATTCGGCTATATTGTATTTCCATTTCAATATTTTGTCAACAGAAATTTTTCCGGGAACCCTTTATTTTACGTAATTGGTATCGTTTTCAATATCTTGTGGCCCGGAAGCCTTTTACTGCACAGAATTCAGCACTACGTCGTCGATTTTTCCCCAGGCGCCGTTGCCTGTTCCCTGGCATTTGACGTAGATGCCGACCGTCACTTCGCTCCCCGCGGGATGGGTGAATTCCGGGATCATTCCCGCGTGCCAGTCGTTGTATCCCGTGATCGGGATCTGCTCCGACCGGGCTACTTCGACCCCGTCGATCTTGACGTAGGTGTAGATGTCCGTCTCCCCGCAGTCGCCGCCCATGATGGCCGCCCCGAATTTGAATTTGCCTTCCGGCAGGTCCTGCAGCGTCTGCTCCAGCGTGAATTCCACGCTGTCCTGCTTCGCGCTCCAGAAGTGCATGTGCTTGTTTCCCGTCAGGGAGTCCGTCTTCTTGTCTTCGATGTACAGCTCGTCCGCGTTCTTCAGGTCGGTGATCACCCAGGCCCGGCTGCTGTCCTCAAAGCTGTAGTCTTCCATGTAGTTGTACAGCACCATAGACACGTAGCATTTCGCTTCCCTGCCTTCCGCCTCCCCGGTGATCACGTACTGATTCGGTCCGTTTTCATGCATCCCCCGGTCTTCCGCTTCCGTCAGGTTCCATTTCACCGGCACCGCCTGCCGGCTGTCGTCCGTCATGATGGCGTTCACCGTCTCCGGCAGCTCCAGCGGCATGCTCAGGTCGCAGATCACACTCGGCTCCTCCAGTGCGTCCGCCGTGGGGGTGATTTCGTTGCCTTCCCGCATCAGCCGGAATACCTTCAGGGATTCCAGGGCTTTCCCGTTAGCGTCGAAGAAGGCCTGGTTGTCCACCGCGCTGCCGCCGTACCATTTCCCCGCATCCTCCGGGTCGTATACAGCGGCGTAGCTGCTGGCCCATCCGGATCCGTATTTCTCCCACTTTTCGTGGTTCGCTTCCCAGCTTTCCGTCCCGACCGTGATCCATGCGCCTTCCCAGTAGCAGATGCCGATCCCCGCCGGCGTTTTGTTTACCACCGTGTCCGTAATGTTCCGGATGCAGTTGGCCTGCCCCTGGGGTGTGAAGGGATAGTCCTTGATGATGCCGCCCCCGTCCCCGATGGTGTTGGCGGAGAAGTCCGTGTCCTCCGCCGTATAGGCGTAGGAGGTCTCCATCACCATGACTTTCTTTCCGTAGGTCTCGGCGATCTCCGTCAGGATCGTGGAAAGGTTCTCCAGCGTTCCGTGCCAGTAGGGATAATAGGAAGTGGCGAACACATCGTAGTGGATCAGCCCGTTCTTCTCGTAGTAGTCCATTTTCTTCGCGTAGGTCCGGTAGCTGTCCGTTTTCTCCGGGTTGGCGAAGTGCAGCGCCACCAGCGCCTCCGGGTACACCTCCCGGGTCGCCCGCGCCCCCGCGTCCATGATGTAGGCGATGTTCATCCACGTCTTCTCGCCGCACAGTTTGTTGTTCGTCTCGTTCCCAACCTGCACCATGCCCACGTCCACGCCCGCGGCCTTCATCTGCTGCAGGCAGTCCAGCGTGTATTCATAGGCCGCCCGGGTCTTTTCCTCGATGTCCATGCCGGCCCACGCCCGGGGCACCATCTGCTTCGAGGGGTCCGCCCAGAAGTCGGAGTAGTGGAAGTCCGCCAGCAGCTTCATTCCGCAGGCCGTGGCCCGTTTGCCGATTTCCACCGCGGTCCGGATGTCGCAGTTGCCCCCGCCGAATCCGTTGCCGTTGTCATCATAGGGGTTGTTCCAGATCCGCACCCGGATCATGTTGATTCCGTTGTCCGCCAGCAGCCGGAACAGGTCCGTCTCCCTGCCGTCGAAGTCGTAGTATTTCACGCCGCTGGCTTCCTCCGCCAGCACGCTGGAGATGTCCATCCCGAAGATAAAATCCTCCGGCAGGTTCTCCACCTTTTTCACATACAGTGTGTCGGAAGCGCTCTCCGCTCCCGCCCCCGCGATCATGGGCACACACAGGCACATCGCCAGTATCGCTGTCATCAGGATCCGTCCGTTCATGGCATTTCCTCCTTTTTTTCTGTCGCTATCAGCTGTTCCGCCGCCTCTTTGGCCAGGCCGTCCTCCCGGTGCACGCTCTCCGCCCCGATGTACAGCCGCCAGGTGTCCTCCGTCCCGTCCGCGGTGTAGAGGAAGGTGTCCGCCGCGATCGCGGTGCCGCCTTCCGGGTCATAGAGGATCCAGCTTTCCCCGGTCTCCATCCAGTCCGCGTAATTGTGGAGTTTCGAATCCGGCACCAGGAACAGGTCCCCGGCCTTCAGCTCGCTCCCGCCGAACATCACGTAGCTGAACGGGTGGATCTTCACCATCCGGATCGGCTCCGGCAGCAGTTTTTCGAGCCGTGCGGCCAGCTGGTCCTCCCCGGTCATTTCCCCGTCCATGTAGATGCAGATCTTCTTTTCCGGCCGCGTGTCCGTAATCTGGTAGAAGATGAAGCTTCCGAAGATCACCGCGCCGAAGGCCCACATGACCAGCGGCGCCGTCACCAGCGATGCTCCCCGCAGGAACCGCCGCACCGGGGATACCTTCCGGCTTACGTCCGGCCGCGCTGCGCCCGCTTCCGTCGTTTCCATTCCCGCGATGTAGTTGTGCACCGTCGCCAGCCGCACCTTTGTGCCGTCCGCCGGCAGCCGGCAGGCCCACCGCTCGTCGATGCTCAGCAGCGCCGGCCGTTTTTCCTCTTCGATGCTTGCAGGCATTGACGGCTCAGCTTCTTCGCCCTCTTCCAGGATCACCCGGCATACCCGCACGCTCTTGGGAATCCGGAAGCTTTCCCCGGTCACCGTGATCCGGCCTTCCAGGATCTCCTTCTCCCCGTTGCGCAGCATGTCCATGTGCCGCTTCTCCTGCCGCGTGGGCCGCAGGAACAGCAGGTATACGATGATCGCCGCCGCCCCCAGCGCCCCGGTCACGCTCAGCATCACCGGGTGCATGACCCGGGCGTTCCCCGTCCGCACCAGCAGGCACAGCACAATAAATATGAGCGGCGTCAAGATCAGCAGGATCCGGTATATAAGGGTCAGCCGGCGTTCTTTTCGCTCCGCCGCCTGCCATTCCCCGTCCGTGCAGAAAAACTCCATAGGATCGGTCATTCCTCTTCCTTTTTTTGCAATATAACATTTTTTCCGTCCCTTGACAACCTGCCCGCTTTCGTTCATGATACAGGGGAAGCCTGCGGAAAGAAGGGAATATGCATGAAACGGTTTGCGTTGTTTTTGCTGGCGCTGATGCTGCTGTGCACATCGTCTTTTGCGTCGGAAGCGCTGGATAAAGAGGGGCTGAATATGGAGAACAACAGCCGGGTATTCTATGAGATTTTCGTCGGTTCCTTTTCCGATTCGGACGGGGACGGCATCGGTGATCTCCGGGGTATTATCAACCGCATGGATTACCTGAATGACGGGGATCCCGCCTCGGGCAAGAGCCTCGGTATCGAGGGCATCTGGCTCACCCCCATCTTCGCCTCCCCCACCTATCATAAATATGATGCCACCGATTATTATAAGATCGATGCCACCTTCGGCACCCTGGAGGACCTGAAGGAGCTGATCGATATCTGCCATCAGCGGGATGTGAAGCTGATTATCGACCTGCCCCTGAACCATACCGGCACCGATCACCGCTGGTTCAGGAATTTCTTCAACGCCCATCTCATGCATAATCCGAACAATGATTATTATGATTTCTATACCTGGCTCGAGCCGGATGCCGTCATTCCCGCCGGCCGGCATTTCACGAAGATGCGGAATAACCTCGGCCTCTATGAGTCCAATTTTTCGGACAGCATGCCCGAATTGAATTTTGATAATGACAAGGTCCGCAGGGCCGTGGTGGATGTGGCCGCCTACTGGCTGGACCTGGGCGTGGACGGCTTCCGCTTCGACGCCGCCAAGTATATCTATTTCGGCGAGCATGATAAGAATACGGAATTCTGGACCTGGTATATGGACGAGCTGAAGAAGATCAATCCGTATGTTTACACCGTCGGCGAGGTCTGGGACGGGGACGGCATCACCAGCCGCTACCTCAAGGCCTTCAACTGCTTCCATTTCTCCACCGCCATGGCGGAAGGGATTATCTCCAAGACCGCAGCCCAGGGCGATGTGAACAAGTTCGTCCTCACCGTCCAGAAGTATCAGGATGCCATTCATGCCGAGAATCCCGAGGCCATGGATATCATGTTCCTCGCCAATCATGATACGGACCGGGCTGCCGGCTTCCTCTCCATGTCCAACGGCCGGGCCCAGGTGGCCGCCAGCCTCTATCTTCTCTCCCCTGGTTCCCCCTTTATGTATTATGGGGAGGAGATCGGCCTCCGCGGCTCCCGCGGCGGCGAGAATACGGATGCAAACCGCCGCCTGGCCATGGTCTGGGGCGACGGCGATACCGTGAAGGATCCGGTCGGCAGCACCTATACCAAGCAGACCCCTTATTCTGTAAAGGACCTGGAATCCATGGGCAGCACCATCCTCCAGCATTACCGCAAGGTGATCGCCCTGCGGAAAGCGAATCCGGAGATCGCCCGCGGCACCTACACCGCCCTCTCCTTCCCGGATACGAAGGCCGGCGGCTTCCTCTGCACCTGGAACGGCTCCACCGTCGGCGTTTTCCATAACACCACGGAGAAAACCCAGACCCTGGATCTGTCCCTTATCCCGGATGTGTCCTTCACCCAGCTTTCCTTCGTGGGCACAGGCGCCACCCTGGAGGGCACCCTCCTCACCCTGGAAGCCCAGACCAGTGCAGTCCTGCGCTGACCCCAAATACCATAAAAGGAACTCTGTTGAATGAAAATTTACGTTGATTTTGATGACTGCCTCTGTGAAACCGGCCGCTATTTCTGCGATCTCGCAGATAAACTCTTCGGCTCCGGAGTCCCCTATGAGCGGATGCACTCCTTTGATATGGATGTCAGCTTCTCCCTTTCCCGGGAGCAGTTTAACCTCATGATGACCGAAGGCCATAAGCCGGAAGCCCTCCTCTCCCTGGAGGAAACCCCCGGCGCCTCCACGGTCCTGAATTCCTGGCTGGATAAGGGCTATGACGTCTCCGTCATCACCGGCCGCCCCTACAGCGCCATGGAACCCTCCCGGGAATGGCTCAACCGCCATAACCTGGTGCGCGTCCCCATCTACTTCCTGAATAAGTACGGTGACCGCTGGTACGCCCAGCAGCAAAGCCCCTGCTGCCTCGAGCTCGAAGACTACTACAAAATGCCCTTTGATTATGCGGTGGAAGACTCCCCCCGGGCCTTCCGGTTCTTCTCCCACCTCCCAAACCTGAAAGTCCTCGTCTTCGACCGCCCCTGGAACAGGGAAACCCCGTTCCCCACCCCCAATTACCGGAGAGTCCCCACCTGGCCCGAAATCCAAACCCTCGTGAAATAAAAATGGGATCCGGACGCAAGTCCGGATCCTCTCTTAATATAAACTTTTACAGAACCTTTGGGCAGCCCTTAAAAATCCTCCTCAAACTCTCCCACTTCTTCCTCTTCCACACTTTCCTCCGCAAGCCCAAAATACGCCATCACAATCGCCTGTGACCAGGTCACCTGCGCGGTGATGAAATAATTCTGCAGCTCATTAATCAGAAAGTCGAAGTATACATTGGAATAAACCGGAATCGTCGGCAGAACCTCATTGTACTTTTCCTGGAACGCGATCCATTTCTTCACATAGGTGTAGTAATCATACGGCTCCGTTTTCCGCAGGTCCACCGCCAGCTCGTATAGCTCCTCATCGTCCGAGTAGGTATTGTTCCATACCTGGTGCCCGACGGTCGTATCCGTGCTGTAGGTAATCGACGGGTCCACCACCACGTGGAAATTCGTCGCCAGGTAGATCATGTCTGTGGTCCGCTCGGTCTGCCGGTAATACGCATACAGCAGATCCTGCATCGGCGCAGGCACCAGCGTCATCCGGATGCCGACCTTCGCCAGGTTGTCTGTAAACATGCCCTCTTCCTGCATGTATTCCGCCATGTGGTTCCCTTCCGGATACAGCATCGACAGGTCCAGCTTCACCAGCTCCCCGTCAATTTCCTTGCACCGGATCGCATCGGTTCCCGGCCGGAATGCTTCCCCGGCCTCGTTCAGGTTCCACCCGGCCTCCTCCAGCAGGGCCGCCGCCTTCTCCAGGTTCACACCGTAGTGCACCAGCTTGTTCAGGTTCAGCGCCTTCCACGCTTCCAGCGCCGCCTCATATTCCTCGTCCGTCCGCGCAAACCGGTTCACGGAGTTGGAAACCATCGTGTCATAGTCCGCATTCTGCCCCGGCCGGTAATCTTCCGCCAGCTGCGTCACCGGATACGCAATCCCTCCGGTAATCAGTTGGTATTCCCACTGCTCCATCCCGTAGTAGCCGTCCACGGTGATGCCGAAGTTCGTGCAGTATTTCTCGGTCAGCCCGTCCCTGTCCATGCACCAGGCAATCGCCTGCCGCACTGCTTCCTCGTGTACGGTCGGCCAGTCATAGGTGAAGGTCGCGAAAGCCAGGCCGATCCGCGGGTAGTTCTGGTAAGAGTAGTTGCCCTCGTCCCTGCGGGCCATCCCGTCCATGATCGTCGGGCCGTAGGTGGCCTTGTTGATCAGGTGCAGGGTTCCTTCCGAAAGCTCCCCGATCATCGTATCATTGGAAACTTCCGTAAACGCGATCCGCTCGATGCTGGGCTTGATCAGGTAGCACGCAGCGCCGTAATCGTCCTTCCGCTGGGTTCCGTCTTCATCCAGCAGCGGCACCATCTTTCCTTCCGCGTAGGAAGCCGTGGAAACCCCCGGCAGGCTGTTGTGGTACCACATGCCCTTGTAATGTTCGTTGATCTTGAAGTGCGCCGTCGTCCCGTCCCATCCCGTCAGCTCATAGGGTCCGGAAACCACGGAAGGATGGGAATTGTATCCCGTATCCGGATCCAGGATCGTCTTCTTCAGCAGTTCCGCGGTAAAGGCCGGTTCCGGATTGTTCAGGTCCTCGTTGCCGATATAGATGCCGTAGCCGTCGTCGTATACCTTGCATCCGGGCGCGATCACGTGGATCGGATAAGGCACGCACAGCAGCAGGCCCAGCTCAAAGAAGTACGGCAGGAATTCATGGTTCAGCGTGATCATCAGCTGGTGGTCGTCAATCACGTCCACCCCGGTCAGTGATTTTTCCGCAAAGGGAACCTCTTCGCCGCGGATCGCCTTCAACCGCCCGGAAATGTATTCCGAATAGCCGAAAAGATGCTCCGCCCGATAGATCTTCGCGCCGATCTGCTCCATTTCGGGGCTCATCATCAGCAGCAGGGAAAACGCATAGTCCCACGCGGTGATCGGCGTCCCGTCGGAATATTCCAGGTCCTCCGCCAGCACGATGTAGTAGATGTGGTTTCCTTCGCTGTCCGCCCGTTTTTCGTGCTGCACCACCACGGAAGGGTCGAAAACATAGACGCCCTGGTTCTGGTCCCAGTTCACCAGGTTGTATCCGTGGATCAGCGCCCGCACATCGATGTCCGAGGTGTCGTTCCCGAACATTTCCGTGAAGAAATCACCTTTGGTGATCGTCGTGTGTCCGACGATCAGCTCCTCCGGGGGAATATATTCCTCTTCCGCCAGCGCGGCCGCCGGTCCCTGCGCAATCATCAGCATGGCCAGGAGCACGCTCAGCAGTTTTTTGATGTTTCTCACATGCCGTCCCTTCTTCCCTCGAAGCGTTTCAGAAAAATTCATACACGAGGGGGCCGCGTCATTCAGCCCCCTCGTGAGGTTTGTTCATCCGGTTGTAAGTCGTTTTTTACTCGTAGCAGTCGCCTACATGGTTGATCAGCAGCTCCAGGGCCAGAGGTGTATCGTAGTCTTCAATGACCGTCAGTCCCTGTCCCGGAACCTTGGGTTTCTCCGTTTCTCCCTCGGGCAGCTGCGGACGCGTCCACAGCGCGTTGGTGAATACGGTTTCATTCCCGTTCACTGTTGCCCCGCTCTGAGTATACCCGGCAACGGAGCGTTCTGTCCAGCTGTAGGTGATCGTCTCTCCGGCCCGGGTCAGCGGCAGGTTCCTGACCTCCGCGTGCCAGCCGTTTTCTTCCGTCAGGTGCACGGTCGCCACAGCGGCTTCCCCGTTGCTCAGCACCACGGTCACAGATGCGGGCCGCATGCCCATTTCGTTGTTATTGTCGTCCCATACCTTCCGGACGGACACGGAGGTCACTTCCGGCTGGTGGCGGTTCGTAATCACGGTGCGGTCTCCGGTCTTTTCCACCGTGGCGGTATAGCCCGGAACTTCTTCCTCCTGCCAGCTGTAGGTGATCGGCTGTCCGTCGCGGGTGGCTTCCAGGTTATGGATCTCCGCAGTCCATCCGTTCTCCTCGCTCAGCACCGCGGTCTGCACGGCGGTTCCGTCCGCCAGCAGGGTCACGGTGATCTTTGCCGGCCGGCTGCCGTCCAGGTTGTCCATATCGTCCCAGATTTTCACAACCGTCTGCGTGATGGGTTCAGGCGTCGCTTCCGGTTCCGGTGTGGGCGCCTCTGTCGCTTCCGGCGTGGGTGCCGGCGTCTCTTCCGGCGTCACCGCCGGCGTAGCCGTCGGTGTCACTTCCGGTGTCACCGTGGGCGTGGCCGTCGGTGTTGCTTCCGGTGTGGGCGTGGGCGTCGGCGTCACTTCCGGCGTCTCTTCCGGTGTGGGCGTCGGGGTCACCTCCGGCGTCTCTTCCGGTGTGGGCGTCGGGGTCACTTCCGGCGTCTCCTCCGGTGTGGGGGTAGGCGTCGGGGTCACTTCCGGCGTCTCCTCCGGTGTGGGGGTAGGCGTCGGCGTCACTTCCGGTGTCTCCTCCGGTGTGGGTGTCGGCGTCGGGGTGGGTGTCGGCGTCGGAGTCGGCGTAGGTGTAGGCGTTGGCGTCGGCGTCGGCGTCGGTGTGGGCGTCGGCGTTTCCTCCGGCTTGCGGGCATTGGTAAATGCCGCGGTGCTCAGTTCCTCGCGGATCGTTCCCGTATCGCCGGTGGCTGTGGTGGTGAACAGCTCTTCCGGTTCCTCTGCCACCGTGAAGGTAATGCCGACCGGCAGTCCCTTCGCCCGGGCCTTTTCACCGTCCTTCAGCGTGAATTCGGCAATGCCGTTCCTGAATGTCAGGTCGCCGTAGGTCCCGTTCACATACCGGTCTCCCAGCGTCACCGTGAAGCGGAAGGTCTTCTCATGGTCTTCCGCCGTGTCGCTTTCCACCGTTTTGCTGATTTCCAGTTCGCCGGTCTTCTGGGTGTTGACGATCTGGATGGAAGCGGGTTTCCCGTCCTCCGTCAGGTCGCTTCCCTGCGTGTAGGACTTGTATTCCGTGCCCGGCACGCTGGCCGACACTTCCCGGACCGTATATTCCACTCTGGCGTAGTCCGGATCCGTCTCTGCTTCTTTGTAGAAGTAGCCGTCCCCGTCCCTGCGATAGGTTTCCAGGCCCGTCCATTCTGCGGTCCATGCCTTGGCTTCTCCGTTGCTGTCCGGTGTGCCGTCCAGTTCAACGGTCCTGCCGGTGGCGCTGCCGTCCGCATACAGTTCAAGGACGATCTTTGCGCCTTCGGGCGGGGTATTGGTCCCGTCGTAATTCAGCCAGGTCTTGTCCGCTGTGACGCTCCGTTTCGTCATGCGGTTTACGAAAACCGCGTCTCCGGTAATTTCGCTGCGGATCCTCCACAGGAAGTCCACATGGCCCGGAATCGGCTCCCTTCCGTATTCAAACACAGGAGCGCCGTTTTCATCGCGGGTGTACTTACCCCGTTCCGTCTTGTACAGGATCGCCTGGTAGCAGCTCTTTCCCTCATCGTCCTTTCCCTGGCCGATGATATAGCGGAATGCGAAATACGTTTCCTCATCCGTCAGCATTTCGCCTGTGCTCTTTGTGTCTTCCACAACGAGCAGCGTATAGGTTTTCCCCAGCATCCCGTCGTTCACGTCGCTGAGCGTATATCCCGGCAGGTCGATGGTTTTCACATTGCCGGTCTTGTCCACCGTCACGCTGCCCTGTCCCAGCAGTGTGTCCGTATAGGTGTAGGTGTAAAGGCCGTTTTTCATACCGGCAGTGGATTTTTCCAGGTAAACGGAGAAAGTGTATGTCTCCGCTTCCTTCATTTCATATCCGAGAACCGTCTTGGATGCGGGAGGCGTCATGGTCACACTGCCGGTAGTCGGCACGTCACCGATCACAATGTTGCCGTTGGATCCGATGCCGCCGCCCCTGGTTTTTGCCTTGTTTCCGGAAATAACCACAAGCGCGTTCACGTTTGTATTCGTCGGGTTGCTCTTCAGCCGGACATCCCCGGTGGATCCGGCATCCAGGTACGCAATCAGTTCTGCCGAGACCGGTTCACCGTTGTTAAACGGATTGTCGAAAACTTCTTTGTCATATGCACTCACCACATGGGTCCAGTTGTATGCCGCACCGTTCATCATGTAGGGAGAAAGCTTGGCTTTTGTCCCGTATCCCGTCTGCCGCATGGTGAAATACAGGTCATTGTCATTCCCGTTCGGGGCGGTGTTTCCGTAGATTGCAGCGCCTCTTCCCATAAAGAGGGACAGGTTCACCGTTTCGCAGCAGGCAATACCGCCGCCGTAGGTGGCTTCGTTCCCTGTAATCAGTACATTCGTCAGTTTCAGCAGTCCGTTCCTCGTGCCGGCGCGGGCAGCGTTCACATAAATTCCGCCGCCGCCGTAGCTGCTTCCCGTATCATTTTGGGATTCGTTCCCGGTAATAAATCCTCCGGAAATCGTACCGGTACAGCTGTCCTGGATGCAGATACCGCCGCCTTCCGCGTGCGCCTTATTGTTGGATACGGTACCTCCGGTCATATTCAGCAGGCTGTTGCTGTTCAGGTCATTGTAGGATGCGCCGACCTGGATTCCGCCGCCGGTGGAGCCGTTGATTCCGATAGTGGGATTATACTCATATCCGCTGGCCTGGTTCTGCGTAATCGTGCCGCCGCTCAGGTTCATGACCGCGCCGGCAACCAGAATAACGCCGCCGCCGTTGCCCTGGACCGGCAGGTTATTTATATATCTCCTCGCTTTTGCGATATTGTTGCTGATAGTGCCGCCGCTCATGTTCAGCGTTCCGCCGTACATATGGATACCGCCGCCGTAGAGGGACAGGTTTCCGGTAATCAGGCTGCCCGGCCGGACATTGACCTGGGCATTCTTCGCGAATACCGCGCCGCCGCCTTCCCATTGCGTGCCGTTCCAGTCCGCTTCGGGATAGCTGTTGTTCCGCAGGACCGAACCGTCACCCAGGTTCAGCACAGCTCCGCTTCCCACGTGAATGATTGACGCGTCTGCCGTAACTTCTGTCTTGTTACCGTCCAGGATCACGTGTTCCAGCGTCAGCGTTCCGGTCACGTTCACCATCGTTCCGATGAACGCCGGATCGCGCAGCAGGGTAATCGGTTTGCGGTCCCCGCTGGTCCATTCCGCGTCTTCCACCGTGATGGTGTTCAGCACCAGCGCCATCTTGTCCGCGTATACATGATCGGTGAAGGTTCCGGGGGTTACCGTCATGCCCAAAGCCTGGCAGTCCCGCACCACAATGTCCGTCATTGCGGTATCCGCGGCTTCGGTATAGGTTTCGTAGGCAGCGTCCTGCTTTGCGTTCAGCACGTCCCTGATCTTGTCAAAGGACTTGTAGGGGTTGTCCCTGCTGCCGTCTCCGGCGGCGTCGTCACCGTTTACGCCGTCCACATACAGGCCGGTATACACATCGTTCTCCCGGTAATGAATCCGGACATTCGGATTTGCCGCGTCCAGTTCATCCGCGAAAGTGACCTCCGCGCGGGTGCAGTCAATATACACATCCGTCAGGTTGCTGCCGGCGTTCATAATGACATATACCAGGTCATGGCTCATATTTTTCTGGGAATTCGCGAAATACGCCTTCGCCGGAGCATTGCTTCCGGTGAATCCGTTTCCGTTCATCCACCATGGATTGTTCAGGAAAATGATATTTGCAAAGGAACCGATTTTTGCGGCCAGGTTGTCGTTCAGCGGCGCATCGTTGTTCTGGATGAAGCTGGCGCCGGCCGTTGCCGCAAAGGCTCCGTTCGCCACATTGTAGGGATTGTCCAGCCGCAGCACCGCAATGCCGGCCGCATCCGCGAATGCACCCGCCTGGATTCTCTGGGATCCTTTTCCGGTGAAGGAAACGGTTTTCAGCGCGGTGCAGCCGGTAAAGGCACTCGGGTTCACTTCCATCGCGTTGAACCGGGCGCTGAAGGATGCCAGCGCGCTGCAGCCGTCAAATGTGCCTGCCGGAAGGGTGAAGCTGCCGTCCTGGTTGTCCGTGGTTCCCAGCGTCACCGTTTTCAGTGCCGTGCAGTCCTTGAATGCGTTGGCCGGCAGGTTCACGCCCACCCAGTTGACTGCAATCTCCTCCAGCGCGCCCATTTCGTTCAGGGCATTCTCCCCGACGGTAAATGTGCTGCTGTGGTTGAAGGTGATCTTTTCGATCACGGCCTTGTCGGCCGCGGGAAGTTCCCGGATCCCGGCCACACTCAGGGTTATTCCGTCCATCAGCTTTTCCCGGGAATTGTATACTTCTCCCTGGTTCGTGCTGGTAAAGGTGATGTCCGTCACCGTGCTGTCATACAGTCCCGTGATCCAGGCTTTGTGGTTTTCATCCAGTTCATACCAGAATACGCTGTCATGGCAGATGGTATCAATCGATCCCGCGTCAGGGTAGGTTACCCGGCCGATCGCTTCCAGCGCGGGCAGCGGATCGTTATCCGCACCGGTTACGTTTGTCCGGCTGACTGCGAAATTGACCTGCAGTTTTTCCTGGTTCGCCGGCACCGCGCCGGTCTCAACAGTGACCAGTGCATCGGTGTCATCCGTATCCACGTTCACTGTCAGGGAGTCATAGCTGTTAAAGTCAAATGTACTGAAAGCGCCGGCGCTGATCTGGGTCACGCCCTGCTTCAGGTTTACCGTGATGTTTTTGAATCCGGATGCGTACTTGAGCAGTGAATTCGTCAGCGCATCGGAGGTCAGGTTTCCGTTCGGAATGGTACGAACA
Organism: Clostridia bacterium; assembly: GCA_017447185.1. Taxonomy (GTDB): domain Bacteria; phylum Bacillota; class Clostridia; order Christensenellales; family Aristaeellaceae; genus Aristaeella. The sequence goes on from JAFSOC010000040.1 coordinate 125,003, forward strand.
TTCAGCTCCAGGTCAATCTGGGGAGCATCCGGCCAGCCGAGAATGCTGTACCAGGCATCATCGATGCAGGTCGTTGTAATTTTGCTGACTTTTGTATTGTAGAAGGAACAGTATCCAAGATCACGGATACCGCCCTGGAAATACAGCTCACCGGTACTGTTCTGGAAAGCATTCTGCCCGATGGTTGTTTTCTGGCTGCTTCCTGCGGTAAAGGTCTTCAGTTTGCCTGCAAAGGCAAAAGCTTTGGCTCCGATCTGGTCAATACCGGCTTTGCTGGTAAAGCTCTCCAGGCTGGAATCTTCATAGTTTTCCGCGTCAAATGCATGTTCGCCGATGGTCAGCTTGCTGCCGCTTCCCCCGGCTGTCTGCGCAACCTGCTTCAGGCCCGTGCATCTGTAGAAGGCGTAATTTCCGATCCTGAATACCGGGGCTTGGATCGTAACGGTTTCGATGGAGGATTCTCCTTCGAACACCCTGCTTTCCGTTCCGGTCACCGTGTATGTGGTTTCGCTGTCCTTGGGCCAGGTGATGCTTTCCGGAATGGTGAGATTCGCTTTCTGCGCGTCTTCAAGTCCGGATACAAAGCCGGAAATCAGGGCACTGCCCGTCTCTTCATTGATGGTATAGGTGAAAAGTCCGTCATTGGCATTGCTGATATCATCCCCGCCGATAAATTTCAGCAGGAACGGACATGGTTCTCCTCCGTTGGCAGACAGTATAAAGACGCATCCTGCCGCCGGCAGCTCTGTCGTCAGGAACGTAACCGTAAGGTCCCTCAGGTTGACATTCAGGTAGGCGGAGTAATCCGCATCCGAATCATACTTTATCGGGATATAGTTGTCATAGGTGCTCTCCGTGACCCCCGCCGCGTCAAGAATCTCGGCCAGGGATACGGTACCCATCTGCGTGACGACATATTTCTTTTTTTCAGCCGGGGGATTAAAGGTGACAATAATAGCCCATTCCCCTTGTCCGTCATCGCCGCCTGCCCAGTCATAGACATATAATATGCCCTGCTGGCCGTACGGAATGGAGGTGAGGTTGGATATTTCCGCTCCGCTTACTGTAATTGTAGCAGGATCCTGATAATAACAAGCCAGATTCTCCGAGTAAGTGTCCCCGGCTGCGTCACAAATCTCCTGCAGGGTAATGGAATCCTGCTCATCCTTGAGCTGGATGGTAATATAATGCGGCCGCGGGGATTGCAGCATCAGCGGGCCGATCTCACCGGTATTCCCTGCCGTTGCCACCGGAATCGAACAGTATACCAGCACCAGTGCCATCAGGAGCGCTGTGACCTTCCTCATTCCGTTTCTCATGCTTCCTCATCCTCCTCCACGTAAACAACAATCCGCCAGAAGACAAGGTTGTTTTCATTTGTCACCACGATATCCATGGTTTCTTCCGTTTCGCCGGTCAGGTCGGTCCAGATCTCCCTGTCGGCGCTGTACTGCCACTGAACCGTATAATTCAGCTTTTCATATCCTTCCAGTTCCGCCTTGAAGTGTGCCGTATCCCCGATTACAGGATTCGGATTGTCAAAGGAAACACTCACCGTAATGGACTTCTCCACTTCGGCTTCCGGTTCCGCTTCGGTTTCCGGTTCGGTTTCAGCTTCAGTTTCAGCTTCAGCTTCGGTTTCGGGTTCGGCTTCAGGTTCGGTTTCGGGTTCTGCTTCCGGTTCCGTTTCCGGATCCGCTTCCCCGGGGATCTCTTCCGTTTCGTCCGCAGGCGCTTCTTCGTCTTCGGTCACTGCCGCAGCCCCGCGGTCTGCAAAGCTGACGCTTACTTTGGTGTACTGCGCTTCCGCCGCGGACTGGAGGGTGATCAGGTAGGATCCTTTTTCCGCTTCCCAGTTCACGGACATCGAATCCGCCTCAGCCGTTCCCGTCAGGGGCGCTTCATTCTGCCGGTCCGCCTTTTGGATGGCTGCCTGGATTCCCGTTCCCTCGCACAGCATCAGGACATCCGTTGCGTCCTCCAGGTCCAGCTTCAGGATCGCCGTCGCGCCGGGCCGCAGGATGCCGTTCCAGGATTCTCCGATCTTCAGGGCTTTTGTAATGACGATTTCAATCCCGTCCGCCGGGCCCTGTTCTTCCGTGGCTTCTTCTTCGGTTTCGGCAGCTGGCTCTTCCGTCACTTCTTCTTCGGTCTCCGCAGCGGGTTCTTCGGTCACTTCTTCAGTTTCCGCAGCGGGCTCTTCAGCTGCTTCTTCCTCAGTCTCCGCGGCGGACTCTTCAGTGGCTTCTTCCTCGGTTTCCGCGGCGGGTTCTTCGGTCACTTCTTCCTCAGTTTCCGCAGCGGGCTCTTCAGTGGCTTCTTCTTCGGTCTCCGCAGCGGGTTCTTCGGTCACTTCTTCCTCAGTCTCCGCAACGGGCTCTTCAGTGGCTTCTTCTTCGGTCTCCGCGGCAGGCTCTTCCGCCACTTCTTCCTCGGTCTCCGCAGCGGGCTCTTCGGTCACTTCTTCTTCCGTTTCCGCGACGGGTTCTTCAGTGGTTTCTTCCTCGGTTTCCGCAGCGGGCTCTTTGGTCACTTCTTCTTCGGTTTCCGCAGCGGGCTCTTCGGTCACTTCTTCTTCCGTTTCCGCGGCGGGTTCTTCAGTGGTTTCTTCCTCGGTTTCCGCGGCGGGTTCTTCCGTCACTTCTTCCTCGGTTTCCGCGGCGGGTTCTTCCGTGACTTCTTCCTCGGTTTCCGCGGCGGGTTCTTCAGTGGTTTCTTCCTCGGTTTCCGCGGCGGGTTCTTCCGTGACTTCTTCCTCGGTTTCCGCAGCGGGCTTTTCAGTGGCTTCTTCTTCGGTCTCCACAGCGGGTTCTTCGGTCACTTCTTCTTCGGTTTCCGCAGCGGGCTCTTCCGCCACTTCTTCCTCGGTTTCCGCAGCGGGTTCTTCGTTCACTTCTTCTTCCGTTTCCGCGGCGGGCTCTTCGGTTTCTTCTTCCGCGGGCTTCTCAATCGCCTTCACGGTGAAGATTGCGGACTGCTTTCCGTCTTCCGTGACGAAGCGGATCAGCTTCCCGTTCATTTCTTCCGTCACATCCAGCACCAGCTGGTCATTCTTGTCCAGGCTCTCCCAGGCGTCCTTTTCCCAGCTGTCGTCCCGGATTTCCCAGTTCACCTTTCCGGTGATGGGTTCCGGCTGGGCCTTCGCCTTCAGCACGATGGTTTCCCCGATAAAGGTCGCCCGGCCCTTGTTCTCTTTTTCAATCCAGATCCGTTCCGGTTCCGTCACATCGTCGTACAGGAAAGAGGAGTCCTTCATTTCGTCCGTGAGCTCCGGGAAGAAAGCCGCAACCACATCCGGCTCCACATATCCGGCGTCCCCGTCGTCCAGGTCCATGAATACTTCTTCGGCGCCTTCGGTCTCGTCTCCGTCGTCTTCCCATTCCTCATCGGTCCAGTCGTCCGACGCGCTCTCGTCGGCGGCTTCGCCTTCAGGTACGGCTTCACCTTCCGGAACAGCTTCGCCTTCAGGTACAGCTTCGTCTTCTGCCACGGGTTCGCCTACTGCAGCGCCTTCCCCGGCAGGGACCGTTCCTTCCGTCAGGTTTATATCGTTTTCAAAGATTGTGTCCGCTTCTTCCGTTGCGGAAGCAAACGAAGCGCAAACCAGCAGGATACCGGCAATTGCCAGCGCGGCGATCCGTTTGATTCTCCTCTTTGTCATTTCCGTTTCCTCCATCTATCGGCTCGGCAAATTGTGTTCAATCCGCCTGTAAACCCACTTTTACGGTACCAATTGTAACATATCGTCCATTTCATATACGGTTACATGTAAACGTTTTTGCCATTCTTTTCATTTTCTGCCAGTTTTTTCCAAAATTCTCCCGGATAAATCCGAAAAGCCGCAACCCCTTGCGTATCAATGTTTCCGTCCATTTTTCCGTTTTTCTTTTTTCTATAATATTTTAGATTAGTTACATATTTTGGCATTTCTGATGGTAAATAATGTCAACTTCCATTCTTTCGGTTACATCGCTTGCCCACACCCGCGCATTTCACGCAACACCCAATCGGCAGAACATACGAAAAAAAGCGGGCCCGCAGGCTCGCTCTCCTTCTGACAACTAACAGCTAAAAACTACAGATGCCCATTCATAATCGCCAGTATCAGATTCCCGCTGTTAAACAACGGCGCCAGGGTGCTGGTATTGATCATCTCCCCCAGCCCTTCCACCGGCACCACCGTCAGCAGCAGCGGCGACAGCGCAAACAGCACGAAGCAGAACAGCGCGCCCCGCAGGAGCCCGAAAACGCCACCCGCCAGCGAATTCAGCTGCTTCAGCACCGGGAACCTGAAGATCGCCTTCAGCAGGTTCACAATCACGTGGAACAGGATCATCAGCACCACAAACGCGACCACAAAGCAGATCACGTTCATCAGCGCGCTGACGATCGTCTGCGTCACATAGTGCCCCACGTCCTGGGGAATGTTCGCCGCCTTGTATACCTGCTGCTCCAGGTTGTTCTGCAGCAGCTTGTCCAGCGGCGCCGGCAGCGAGGCCCGGTTCAGGATCGCCGAGATGTTCTCGCTCGTCAGCCCCGGCACGCTCAGGGAGGACAGCGTGGAGTCCTTCAGGCGTGTCGCCGCGTCCGCGTAGGACATCAGCGTACTGCTCAGCGAGGTGTTCTTCTCCAGGAATTCCGCCACCTTCGGGCTCAGCCAGAAGCTGGCCAGCAGCGAGATCAGGCATCCGCCCATGGACGCAACCGAGGCGATGAATCCCCGGTATAGCCCGAACAGGACGCTGATCCCCAGGATCCCCAGGATGACCCAATCGACAGGATTCACATGCTCACCTCTCTTTCAGCCGCCGCGGGCAGGTCTTCAGCGCTTCCGTCAGCACCGGGTTGTGGTCCCCGCCCTCCGCGTACGTTGCGTTTGTTTCCATCAGGACATTTTTCTTCGGTGCCGGTCCGCAGGCCGGACACATCTTCAGCTTCGAATCCTCCGCCGACAGCTCCCCGTAGGTGACTTCCTGGGGTTTCTTCGTGTTCAGCATCGGGCAGTGGTCCGAGCAGTGGTAGTAGTCGTTCTTCGTCGGGTGCCGCCAGAAGATGGTATCATCCTCCGGGATGGGAATCTGCCGCCCCTGCCAGTCTTCCCAGATCAGGATCTTCGTGCCCATCTTCACGTTGTTGAAGATCCATTCCTGGTTGGCCCCTTCCGGGTTCGTCCGCCGCTGCACCCGGATGCATCCGTGGCTGGCCTTCTCGCCCATGTAGGGCTCCGTCACGGAGTAGATCTGGTTCCCGTTCCGCTCCACGTAGGGCACCTCGTGCAGCAGGTCCCCGTCGTTGAACCGGATGGCCCGCGGGCAGTACATGTTGTCCGACATGAACCCGCCCACCCGGCTCACCAGCAGGAATTCCCCGCTCCGGGTCTCGTTGTAGGGCTGCCGCTCGTTGGGTTTTCCGGTGGATACCAGCAGCGTCGTGTACAGCTTCCCCTTTTTGAAAATGTACATCCGCTGCGTCAGCTTGTCCACCACGATGCCCATTTCCTGGTTCGGCGTGATTTCCTTCAGCAGCTCCGTCTTCACGTATCCCGTCACCAGCGCGTTCCAGTTCAGGATCGGTGAATCGTGGAAGGAGGAGGAGTAGCACTGGATCTTCGTCCATTCCGCTCCCCGCTCGATCACGTGCACCCCCTGGGAGGCCAGGGTAATCGCGCCGACGCCGTCGCTTTCCTCATTCGGTTCCTTCCGGATCACGATCTGCCGCACCTGCGCCCGGTCCTTCCCGTCGTCCAGCACGGTGATCGGCGCCGTCAGCGCCTGCCATACGGCTTCCTCGTCCGTGATGTCCATGGGCACGGTCCAGCCGTCCAGCGCAGCCCCGCTGTGGACCGTTTTCTCCGGGGACAGCGGCGTGTAGTCCGCCTCCGCCTCCGTCACCGTAATCGGGAACTGGTAAGTAATCGAAGCCATCCCGTCCTCCCGGGTCAGGATCGCCTCCAACATGTATTCTCCCGGGGGCAGTGCCGCCGCCAGTGACGCGGTGCCTTCTCCCTCTTCCACGGGGGTCGCCCGGGAAACCCGGTTTTCCCCTTCCCCGGCGGAGAGTGTTACCGTGCCTGCTTCCGTCGCCCAGAAGGAAATGGTCACCCGCCGGCCGGTCTTCACCGTGTCCGTGTCCGCCGTCGGGCCGATCAGCACCGGCACCATCCGGCCGATCACCACCGGTGTTTCCGCCGTCTCCCCGTTCATTTCAATCCGCAGGGTCCAGCTTCCCTGGGGGATCGCCAGCCCCTTCCACGTGCCGTTCCAGTACAGGGCATTCTCGCCTGCGGTCACCGCGCGGTTTTCCGCCACCCGGGCCACGGCCTCGCCCTTTCCGTCGATCACGTCGATGTTGCACGTCCCGTCTGCGGGCACCGTAAAGGAGATCACCGTCGCCTGTCCGGGCAGCACTTCATCACCGGATACCGCAATCCGCAGTTCCGGCGCCTCCGCCCGTGCCGGATTCCCCGGCAGGCTCCCCGCCAGCAGCACCGCTGCCAGCAGCAGGATCCACAGTCGTCTCATATCTCCCTACCCCGTGCAATCGTATTCTCAGTACATTTCCTTGAGCATCTTGATTTCCCGCTCGTAGCCGTCCAGCTCGTTGGGCGTCTCCAGGTAGAAGGGCAGCTCCTTCAGCGCATCATGCCGCATCACCCGCAGGATCGTTTCCGTCCCCAGCGTGCCCTCGCCGATCTTCTCGTGCCGGTCCTTGTGGGCCCCGATGGGGTTCTTGCTGTCGTTGATGTGGATGGCCTTCAGCCGGCCGAGGCCGATGACCTTGTCGAACTCCGTCAGCACCCCGTCCAGGTCGTTCACGATGTCGTATCCCGCATCGTTCACGTGGCAGGTGTCCATGCACACGCCCATCTTCTCCTGCAGCTTCACCCGGTCCAGGATCTCCCGCAGCTCTTCGAAGCGGCTGCCCACCTCGCTGCCCTTCCCGGCCATGGTCTCCAGCAGCACCGTGGTCTGCTGTTCCGGCTTCAGGATCGTGTTCAGCATTTCGGCGATCATCTCAATGCCGGCCTCAATCCCCTGCCCCACGTGGGAGCCGGGATGGAAGTTGTAAAGGTTCCCGGGCACGTATTCCATGCGCATCAGGTCGTCCGCCATGGTCCGCGTGGCAAAGTCCCGGATGGAGGGATCCGCGCTGCACCCGTTCAGGGTGTAGGGCGCATGGGCCAGGATCACCGGAATCCCGTTCTTTTCAGCAAAAGCCCGGAAATCCGTCGCGTCCTTTTCATCCACCGCCTTGGCGCTTCCGCCCCGCGGGTTCCGCGTAAAGAACTGGAAAGTGTTTCCCCCGATGGAAACAATCTCCTTCCCCATCCGCAAAAATCCCCCCGAAGCCGACAAATGACATCCAATTTTCAGCATATTTCCCTCCACTTAGTAGATCCCTATCATCGCCTGCGTCAGCGCCGTCATCGCGGCTGTGACCTCACTCTGCGCCGCCCCGCTGTCCACCAGCTGCTGCAGCCGCGTCGCCGCGTTCACAATCGCCGCATACTGCGCACTTGCCGGATCCAGCGTCGCCAGCTGCTGCTGCGCCGCGGCAATAATCTGCGCCGCGTCCTGCGCCTGCCGGTTCGGCAAAGCCGATCCTCCGTCCGGCACATAGTTGCTGTATCCGCCGCCGTGAATATCGCACGTGGCCCCGCCGTTATCCGTGGACAGGTGCAGATATTCCTCCAGCACGCTCTGGTATTCCGTTCCCAGGAACGTCGCCAGCGGCTGTCCCGCCTGCAGCACCACCACACCCTTCTGCACCACGTTCGGGCAGTAGGGGCTGGCGGGCATGCCGCTCTCCGCACATACGTTCTGCACCTGGTGCATCTGGCAGTACTGCGTCGGCTGCGTTCCTTCCGCCCAGTAGTCCGTCACCACGCCGTATCCCGACGCGTCGTTCCGGCAGGCGTCCGTCGCCAGCTGTCCGCTGACCACGCAGGTGGTCACCTGCACCAGCCCGTACATGGACGGATCCCCGTCCAGGATTTCCTTCTTTGCCAGGCCCTCATGAATCTTGCTCATGTAGGCCTGCCACAGGGGCGCTGCCGCGCCGGATCCCGTGGACTTGGAGGACAGGGCCTTGTAGTTGTCGTGGCCGATCCACAGCGCCGAGGAATAGTACCCCGTCACGCCGGCGAAGAATACGCCCTTCTGGTCCGAGTTGGTGCCGGTCTTGCCGCCCACCACCTGGCCCTTGATCTTCGCGCTGGTACCCGTACCGGAGGACACGACGGATTTCATCATGTCCACGATCAGGTAGCTGGTGCTTTCCTTGAACACCCGGTGCCGCTCCTGGTGCTGGTGTCCGTCCCATACCACGTCGCCGTGGGAGTCGGAGATACCCAGCACGGAGATCGGCTCCTGGTACACGCCGCCGTTGGCCAGCACGCCGAAGGCCACCGTCATCTGCAGCGGCGTAATGCCGGAGGAGCCCAGGCTCAGGCCGAACGGTGTCTTGTCGATGTGGTCGTCGTCGATGCCCATGCTGTGGAGGTAGTTCACGCTGCGCTCCACGCCAACCCGGCCCAGCAGCGTCTGCGCCGCCGCCGTGTTGTGGGACTTGGCCATGCCGGTCCGCAGGGTTTCCGGTCCGGTGTAGCCCGCGCCGCCGTAGTTCTTCGGGAAGCTGTCGTTCCCGCGGGAATCCTTCCATCCGGAGATGGGCAGCGGCATGTTATAGATCACGGAGGCCGGGCTGGCCCCCAGCTCGATGGCCGGCGCGTAGACGGAGATCGGTTTGATGGACGAGCCAACGGGCATCTTCATGTCCGTCGCCCGGTTCATGGTCTTCCGGGCCGTCACCTCCGACCGGGAACCTACGACTGCCAGCAGTTCGCCGGTCCGGTAGTCCAGCACGGCGCAGGCCGCCTGGGGCTGGATGATCTCGGTGTAGGTGCCGTCGGAGTTCTTGCTCCGGTATACCTTGTCGGAGGGATCCCGCAGCGAGGGATACTTGGTCCAGTTCTGCAGCGTCTCCTCCACCGTCTGCTGGATGTTCGGGTCAATGGCCAGCTGCACCTTGTATCCGCCGGTCCGCAGCTTGGTTTCCATGGCCGCCCGGTTCTGGGCGGTGTCCGGCAGGCCGTTCACCTCCAGCAGGATCTGCACACATTCCTTTACTGCGTATTCGATGTAGTGCGGATAGCTGTACATGCCGCCGGTGGCGTTCTCCTCCGTCCGCGTCACGGACGCGGTAGCCGGATCCAGCGCCGCCTCGTATTCTTCCTTGGTGATGAACTGGTTTTCGTACATGCAGCGCAGCACGTAGTTTGTCCGGTTGTTGGTCAGCTCCGCGTAGTCCTTCTCCCCGTCGTTCCGGGTGTAGAAGTTCCGCCGCGGGTTGTAGTAGTAGGGGTTGTTCGTGACGCCCGCCAGCATGGCGCATTCCCGCAGCGTCAGCTCGCTCAGTTCCTTGTTGAAGTAGCCCTTCGCCGCCACCTTGACCCCGTAGTAATTTTCGCCCAGGTAGATCTTGTTCAGGTAGTTCTCCAGGATCTGGTCCTTGGAGTATTTCGTCTCCAGCTGCAGGGCCAGGTAGGCTTCCTGGATCTTCCGTTTATAGCTTTGTTCCGAGGACAGCAGCGTGTTCTTGATCAGCTGCTGGGTAATGGTGGATCCGCCCTGGGTGCCCGATGTGGTCAGGTTCGCCACAAAGGCGCCCACGATGCGCTTCAGGTCCACGCCGCTGTGGGTGTAGAACCGGGCGTCCTCCACCGCCACGAAGGCGTTCCGCAGCCGCTGCGGAATCGACGCCAGCGGCACCGCGATCCGGTTTTCCGTTCCCCGGTATACCGTCAGCAGGTTCCGGTTCCGGTCCATGAATTCCGTGTTCTGGTCCGGCGTATCCAGGGCCACCAGGTCCAGTTCCGGCGCCGTGTCCACATATCCCTTGGCGATGCCCACCAGGGAGCCCAATACGGCCACCCCGGCCAGGATGCCCACAAGGATCAGCACCCGCACCGTGTTCACCAGCACGCTCAGGACAAAATTGGGTTTCCGCACATCCGGCTTGAAGATGCTCCGGGGCTCCGGCTTCTTTTCCGGCTCCTCTTCCCATTCTTCCTCCGTCCATTCGTCCTGGCCCCAGTTTTCGCCTTCCGGTGCCTCCCCTTCCGGATAGTATTCCTCTTCGGGATAGTAGCCGTCCTCCGGGCCGTTCTCCTCTTCGGGGTACGGCATCTCCGGCGCCTGCTCCTCCCGCACCTGGTAATACTTCCCGGTTTCCCCGTTCAGATCCTCATCCTCCCGGAGCTGGGAATATCTTTCGGTTCCGCCCAGGCCGTCGTCTTCCTCGAGGTATTCTTCCTCTTCCGGAAAACCGTCTTCCGCCCACCGGTCCCGTTTCTTCTTACCGAACATTCTTCTCCTCCCGCATTTGCAAGCCCCGCCCGTGCGCGAAAAAATGCACACAACAGGACATTGTATTATACCACATCCCAATCCCCCTAAACAAGTTTGACGGGACACTCATATAACGAGAAGAAATCTGTTGACATTCCGGAAAAAAGGTGTAGAATAAGGCTGCAAAGGTCAAAGAAAGTCAGAAAAGGACCTTTCAGGAGGTATCACCTATGAATATGAATCAATTAACGCAAAAGACCCTCGCCGCCCTGCAACGGGCCCAGTCTCTTGCTGTCGAATACGGCCACGTGGATGTGCAGCAGGAGCATCTCATTTCCGCCCTGACGGAGAACCCCCAGGACCTGGTCCCCCAGCTCCTCACCCGCTGCGGAATTTCGGTGGAAGCCTTCCGCCGCTCCCTGGAGGAGAACCTGAACCGTATGCCCCGGGTGTCCGGTTCCGCCGCCTCCCAGCCCGGCTACTCCGCAGACATCGAAAAAGCCCTGCTGGAGGCTGAAAAGACCGCCAAACAGATGAAGGACGAATACCTTTCCGTCGAGCATCTGTGGATCGGCCTGTGTTCCAAGGCTTCCCCCGCCGTCTCCCGCCTGCTGAAGACTTTCGGCTATTCCCCGGAGGCATTCCTCAAGGCCCTGATGGAGGTCCGGGGTTCCGCCCGCGTCACTTCCGACAGCCCGGAGGACACCTACGATGCCCTGAAAAAGTACGGCACCGACCTGGTGGAGCTGGCCCGGAAGCAGAAGCTGGATCCGGTCATCGGCCGGGATTCCGAAATCCGGAATGTCATCCGTATCCTTTCCCGTAAGACCAAGAACAACCCCGTCCTCA
>JAFSOC010000041.1 GCA_017447185.1 Clostridia bacterium
CGTTGAAATGGTTATGCCTGGCGACAACATCGACATGGAAATCACCCTGATCACCCCCATCGCTATGGAGCAGGGACTGCGCTTCGCTATCCGCGAAGGCGGCCGTACCGTTGGTTCCGGCGTTGTGGCGAAGGTCATTGAGTAATCAAGTCAGGAGGGATCCCTAATGGCGAATGCCGCACGTAACAAGGTTTGCCTGGCTTGCACTGAATGCAAACAGCGCAACTACAACAACATGAAGAACAAGAAAAACACCCCGGATCGCATTGAGCTCATGAAGTACTGCCCCTTCTGCAAGAAGCACACGACTCATCGCGAGACCAAGTGATCCAACATCAATTGATGCTGTGAGGATGTGAAAAAGATGTCTGAAGAAAAGAAGGCGGCTGCGCAGACCGAAAAGGCTGCGAAGAAGTCCGGAGAAGGAAAACTGAGCAAGATCATCGCCTGGTTTGCCAAGCTCCCGCAGAGGATCTCCAAGCCCTTCAAAAACATGTACTACGAGCTGAAGAAGGTTACGTGGCCGAGCAAGCATAAGCTCATCACGTACTCCATCATCGTGCTGCTGTTCATGCTGTTCATGGGTGTTGTGATTGGTCTGCTGGACATGGGCGCGAGCGCTCTGATCAAACTGCTCATGTAATCCAAGGAGAAAAGACATGGCTGAAAACAAGAAAGAGGCCTGCTGGTATGTGGTACATACCTACTCGGGCTACGAGAACAAGGTAAAGGACACGCTGGAGAAGTCCGTCGAGAACAACGGCATGCAGGATCTGATCCTTGAGGTTCGGGTTCCCATGGAAGAGGTTGTCGAGATCCGGAACGGAAAGCGCGTCAAGAGCACCCGTAAGGTCTATCCCGGTTATGTGCTGGTGCACATGATCGAGACCAGCGAAAGCTGGTACGTCGTGCGGAATACCCGCGGCGTGACAGGCTTCGTGGGCCCTGACTCCAAGCCGGTTCCGCTGACGCAGGAAGAGGTCGACATGATGCTCAATACAGAAGCAAGCAGCGTCGACTTCGGATTCGCGATCGGCGAGAACGTCCGGATTCTGTCCGGTCCTCTGGAAAATTTCAGCGGTGTGGTTGAAGACGTCGATACCGTACGCGGCAAGCTCACGGTCAAGGTGCAGATGTTCCTTGGCCGGGAGATGCCCGTCGAAGTCGATCTCGACCAGGTCGAAAAGGAAAAGTAAGCATCTCTCCATCCGGAGGGACGTGGGAGGAAGCGTAAAGCTTCCGCTCTACCACAATTCATTATGGAGGTGCCAATCAAATGGCAAAGAAAGTATCGGCTTACATCAAGCTGCAGGTTCCTGCAGGCAAAGCAACACCCGCTCCGCCTATCGGTCCCGCTCTGGGCCAGCATGGCGTGAACATTCCCGGATTCTGCAAGGAATTCAATGACCGTACGGCCAAGGAAAACGGCCTGATCATCCCCGTGGTGATTACCGTTTACACCGACCGGACCTTCACCTTCATCACCAAGACGCCTCCGGCGCCCGTGCTGATCAAGAAGGCGCTGAATCTGCAGAAGGCCAGCGGCCGCCCCAACAAGGAAAAGGTTGGCAAGCTGACAAAAGAGCAGGTCCGCAGTATCGCTGAGACCAAGATGCCCGACCTGAATGCCGGCAGCATCGAAGCCGCCATGAGCATGGTGGCCGGTACCGCCCGCAGCATGGGTGTTACTGTCGAAGAATAATTGCGAAACTGCAACCGGGGCTAAGCCCCCTATAAGATGTGGGAGGACACAGAGCCGCTAATACCACACAGGAGGAAATAAGAATGAAACACGGTAAGAAATATTCCGACAGCCTGAAGCTGATCGACCATCTGAAACAGTATGATCCCGAAGAGGCCGTTGATCTGGTTGTGCAGACCGGCAAGGCCAAGTTTGATGAAACCGTCGAGATCTCCGTCCGCCTGGGCGTTGACCCCCGGCACGCTGACCAGCAGGTCCGCGGCGCTGTGGTTCTGCCCCATGGTACCGGCCGGACCATCCGCGTGCTGGTTATCGCCAAGGGCGACAAGGCCAAGGAAGCGGAAGAGGCCGGTGCGGACTATGTCGGCGCTGAAGAAATGATCCAGAAGATCCAGCAGGAGAACTGGTTCGAATTCGACGTCTGCGTTGCCACCCCTGATATGATGGGTATGGTCGGCCGCATCGGCCGTGTGCTGGGCCCGAAGGGCCTGATGCCGAACCCGAAGAGCGGTACCGTCACCATGGATATCGCCCGGGCCGTCAACGACATCAAAGCCGGTAAAGTGGAGTACCGTCTGGACAAGACCGCTATCATCCACTGCCCGATCGGCAAGGTTTCCTTCGGCAAGGAAAAGCTGCAGGAGAACCTGAACGTTCTGATGGAAGCCATCAACAAGGCGAAGCCCGCCGCAGCCAAGGGCACCTACATGAAGAGTGTATATCTCTCCAGCACCATGGGACCCTCCGTGCGCGTGAACCCGCTGAAGTTCTGATGAGTTAAAAAGGAGACCGGATCTGAAAAGATCCGGTCTTTTTCATGCCTTCAGAGGAAGCGGTTCTTACTCTGTGAAATGCGGATAGCCAAAGGTATTGGGGCCGATAAGTTCTTCCAGGAAGGTCCAGGGGAAGGGATTTCCGCTGACGTCCAGGATATCCGGGTGGAAGACCATGGAACCGTCCGCTTCATGAGTGAAGAGGTCTCCTGCCGTGACAAACTCCAGCTCCTGATCGGCGCAGCCTGTGTATTGCAGCTCTATGGTCCAGGCATGCAGCTCCCCTTCGTATTCTTCCAGTTCGGGATATTTCTGTTTCAGCGTAACGAGCTTAAAGTGGCTGGGCTCAGACTCCCGGAGGCCGCAGAAGAAAAGGCCGATTTTTGACATGGTCATCATTGTCATCTGGCCTTTGACGCTGATCCAGGTATCCGCATACACATCATCCTGCAGGATACTGCGGCTGAGGCAAATTGAATCTGAAAGACGGTTGTTATTAAACTGCGCCTGAAAATGGATCAAGCCGGTTGGATCATTTCCGAACCTGTAGTAGATCCAGGATACGCTCCCGTCCGGATATACATTTGCGGAAAGATCGTGACAGGAAGCTGTTTTTGCGGTGTAAGGCGGATAATCCGCCAGATCCAGAATCCTGTACACATTGGTGGTGCCGGGTTCCAGGCGGGCGGGGTTCAGCTTCAGCCTGTACAACAGGCTGAAATCCTGCATTTTCCCGTTTACCTCAATGTCCTCGAAAACCGTCACAATCACATGATGTTTTTCCGGATCCTGCAGCTGGAAACGGGCTTCGCAGCGTGATCTGATTTTGTCGTCGCTGTGGGAATTGTATTCGCCATAGACGGTGGAAGGATTCATGTAGTTGTCACATTCAACGATAAAGATATTCTGGATATCCCTGTCGGTTTTAATATACAGGACATTGTCGGTGAGCTCAACGGTTTCAATCCCAGCAAGCTGGGGTATTTCCGTTGCCGGGATCCAGCCTTTTCCGGACAGGCTGAGGTTCTGAAGCGGTTCAGGAAGGGGAAGGTTTTTGAAATTTTCAAAAGCGTTTTTTACATCCTTCGGCAGATTCATGGAGATGGATCCGGAGATTTCCGCTTCCACGGGAACGCCGGAGCCCAGGGCGCGGCACTTTACGGTATAAGCGGTGCCGATGGGGCAGTCGCGGGCAACGGTGAGCCTTCCTTTCGCATCCAGGGAGATCAGGCCGTCTCCCCCCTCCAGGGACCATTCCACCTGCTTGTTGGGGGCATTTTTCGGCTCGAGGGCGGCAGTGAAGGTGACTTTTCCTCCGGGGACAGGGCTTCCATTGGAGGAAAGAGTCAGCCCGGTGACCGGCTCCAGGACTTTTACGGCCAGGTCCAGCTTCTTTTTACCGACGGTAACGGTCAGGGCGGTTTTTCCGGCGGAGACAGGCAGCACACGGAGCGCAGCCCCCTGCAGTTCAGCGGAGCAGATGCCTTCCTTCTTTACCGTGAGTTCCATTCCCTCCAGGGACGCGTCCTCCGGATCGGCAGCCAGGTTCACAACGGCAGGATCAACCTGATTGGTATACAGAACAATTTCCTTCACATCCGCAGTGATCTTCTTCAGCTGGACGGCCGGTTCAGCGGCGGAGAAGGAGAAAAGGGCACTGCAGAGCAGCAGGACAAAAACGAAAAAGGCACCTATCCGTCTGTGCAACATATCTGATTCCTCCGGGGATGTTTTTTTATATTGTAAATCTTTCCCGTCTGTTTTGTCCAGCAGGGGGGACGCAGCGGGCAGATAATCCACAGAAGTACTAAGATCTGTAGAAAAAAAGACAGCAGAAAGCAAAAATACACAAGGAAAAAGAAGGAAGGGAGGAGAAGTATAATAGGTTGGCGCTGTTTGCAGGACGGACGAACAGGAGAGAAGCATGAAACTGAATCCTTTGCGGATGGAAGAGTCGGCCGGGGAAGAGGAATACGCGGCCGGGAGGGAACTGGAAGAAGCAGGCCGGGTGAAGGTCGCAGAGCAGGGACCGGGACGGGTGAAGTATACCGTGGCGGGGCAGCCGCCGTATACCGTCCAGATCGAGCAGGATCTGACAGCCCGGTGCGACTGCAAAACCTATGAGACGGCAGGATGCTGCCGCCATATCGTTGCGGCATGGCTGGAAGCGGAGCGCGCGAAGATTCCTGAGAGCATGCTGCAGAAGACGGCGCCGAAGCACGGAGAAGAACTGACCGCCCTGATCCTGCGGGAAATGCCGGCGGAAGCGAATGTACGCATCGAAGTGACCCTGGCGCTGCCGCAGGAGAAGCGGCACCGCACCCAGGTGCAGGCCGGCCTGCGCATCGGGACGGAGAAACTGTATGTGATCAAGGACCCGCAGGCTTTCCTGCTGGCGATGGAAGACGGACAGTCCATGACCTTTGGCAAGGATTTCATTTACGAACCGGGCTGGATGCATTTCTCCGAGGATGACGAGCGGGTACTGGCACTGGTGCGGAAGGTGCTATCCATCCGGAGCAACGAGAGCCTGGCGCCCGGCGGGCGGATGATCGTGCTGCCGGATCCGTTTGTAAAGGAACTGCTGGAGAACATCGGGGAGACACCGCTGCGGATCATGGATTCCCAGGGAAAGATTATCCGGTGCAGGCAGGTGCGCACGGCACGGCTGCCGCTGCAGTTCAGCCTGAACCTGGGCCCCCGGGGCCTGAACGCCGGAGCGAGGATGCCGGCGGATTTCACACCGCTGACCAGGGACTGCGCCTGGGCGATGACCGGCGGCCGGCTGATTGAAACAGAACCGAAGCAGCGCGAGCTGATCCGGATGATCTGGGAAAACCAGTATGAAGGCCGGTGCCTGTTCCACTATCCGCTGGAGGAGACGGACCGGGTGATCAGCGAGGTGCTGCCGTACCTGAAGATCCGCGGCGCGGTGGAAATCGGCAACGACCTGCGGAGCCGCCTGGTGCGACTGCCGCTGAAAACCCAGGTATACCTGGACCGGGACGGAAAGAGCGTGACCGGTTCCGTGGTGTTCCGTTACGGTGAAATTGAACTGAATCCCTTTGCCCCGGAGGAAAAGAAGATTGCCCTGGGAAAGGATGAAAAACTGCTGCTGCGGGACGCGGAAGGAGAGCATACCGTACTGGATATCCTGGCAAACGCTGGATTCCGGGTACAGAAGGAACATATCCGCCTGAGCGGGAGCGACCCGGTATTTGACTTCGTCAGCGAAGGCGTGAAGAAGCTGCAGGAGCACTGCGAGGTATTCCTGAGCCGCGATTTCAAGCGGATCCTGCCGCGGCGGTCCACGCTGAGCGGCAGCATGCGCATGAACGGCGACAAGCTGGAACTGATGCTGGAGAAGGACGGGGAACCGCTGGACGAGATCCTCGAGCTGATGGAAGCCCTGAGCCGCCGGCGGCGGTATTTCCGGCTGAAGAACGGGGATTTCCTGGACCTGACTGCACTGGCAGAATGGCAGGAGCTGGCGGCCGGCATCGTGGAAGCAGCGCAGCGGGACGGCAGCGAAACCGGCCGGGATGTGCTGGAACTTCGGGCCTACCGGGCCTGGTACCTGAACAGCATGCTGGAGAACAGCAATATTCCCATCGAAGTGGATGAAAGCGTAAAGAAGGTATCCGAGAGCCTGACGGAGGGCAGCGAAAACGTGACAGTGCCGCCGCTGGCACCGGGCTTGAGCCTGCGGGGATACCAGAAGCGCGGATTCGACTGGATGTATACCCTGGACCGGATGCGCATGGGCGGCATCCTGGCGGACGATATGGGCCTGGGCAAGACGGTGCAGGTCATCGCGCTGCTGCAGACGGCGCGGGAAGCCGGGCGGACCAGCCTGGTGGTGGCACCCACCTCCCTGACCTACAACTGGCTGAGCGAGATCCGGCGGTTTGCGCCGGAACTGAGCGCGGTGATCCTGAACGGGACGGCGGCGCAGCGGGCCACCATGATCCGGCATATCGCAGAGCACGGGGACGTGGACGTGGCGATTACCAGCTATCCGCTGATCCGCCGGGACGCGGAGCTGTTGAAGGAAATCCGGTTCCGTTTCCTGATCCTGGACGAAGCGCAGAATATCAAGAACGCGGGCAGCGTGGCAGCCCAGGCAGCCAAGCAGCTGCAGGGCGACACCCGGTTTGCGCTGACGGGCACTCCGATGGAGAACGGCGTGGGCGAGCTGTGGAGCATCTTTGACTTCGTGCTGCCGGGCTACCTGCCGGGATACAATACCTTCCTGCGCCGGTACCAGGACGGGGAGAACGCGGCGGATCTGCTGCGACGGATCCGGCCGTTCCTGACGCGGCGGCTGAAGCAGGAAGTGCTGGAAGAGCTGCCGGACAAGATGGAGATCACCATGAAGGCGCAGATGACGCCGGAACAGGAACGCATCTACCGGGCGGCGCTGGAACGGCTGCGGCCGAAGATCAGCGAGCTGCTGGAGGAAAAAGGTGTGGACCGCAGCCGGATGGAAGTGCTGAGCGCTATCACGGAACTGCGGGAAATCTGCTGCCACCCGTCACTGGTGATGAACGAATACCGGGGCGGAAGCGGCAAGGAGGACCTGCTGCTGGAAATCCTGCCGGAAATGATCGGCGGCGGGCGGCGGATCCTGCTGTTCAGCCAGTTTACCCGGATGCTGAAAATGCTGCGGACGCGGCTGGAGGAAAGCGGATTCTCCACACTGTACCTGGACGGAGACACGCCGGCGGACGAACGGCTGCAGCTGGCGGAACGGTTCAACGGCGGCGAAGCGCAGATTTTCCTGATCAGCCTGCGGGCCGGCGGATACGGACTGAACCTGACAGGTGCAGACCTGGTGATTCACTATGACCCGTGGTGGAACCCGGCGACGGAAGACCAGGCCACCGACCGGGCGCACCGGATCGGCCAGCAGAAAAAGGTGCAGGTGATCCGGCTGGTAACGGGCGAGAGCATCGAAGAACAGGTGGTCGAGCTCGGCGGGCGGAAAAAGGCGCTGTTTGAGCGGCTGATTACCCCCGGGGAATCGGGCGTCAGCGCGCTTACCGAGCAAGAAATCCGGGCGCTGTTCAGCTGACCGCGGATTTGCAGACACTGAAAGATTATGGTATAATCTTCAAGTTGGTTGTTAGCTAAATTGAAAGGAGGGAAGCCGATGGACAGACAGGACAATGGATACCAGCCCCAGGGACGCCGTTCGGCTTCCCGGGCCACAAAGCTCCGGCGCAGGAAGCAGCGGATGAACCTGCTGTTGCTGGCAGGCGCCATCGCGGCCATTCTCTGGCTGGTGTTTGTGCTGCCGGTATGGCTGGGCATGCCGTCTCCGTTCACGGAGCTGAGCCGTGCCGCGAAGACCATCGGCACCGACTCCGGCAATGTGGAAAGCGAACACGCGCTGTCCACCGGATACGAGGGACTCAAGATCAGCGAGATCATGAGTTCCAACCAATCTTCCGTCACGGACGAGACCGGCGGATATCCGGACTGGATCGAGATCTGGAACGATTCCAACCATGAAGTGAACCTGAAGGGCCTGGGCCTGAGCGACGACGGAACCAGCGTCAAATTCCTGTTCCCGGCGGTTACGCTGGAAGCGCAGGGCCGCGTGGTCGTCTTCTGCGACAACAGGAACCAGGCTGTCACCAATATGCCTTTCCATGCAAAATTCAAGTTGAGCAGTCTGGGCGAGACGGTCTACCTGTATGACCCGAACGCCTACCTGATTGACAGCTGCAAATATCCGATCATGGCCAGCGACGACAGCTGGTCCCTGACGGCGGACGGATTCAAGAGCGTCACCTGGTTCAGCCCATGGTTCGAGAACACCGAGGAAGGCCACCGGAAGTACCGGGAAAGCATCACCGTATCGGACGGCTCCGTGCTGATCAACGAGGTGATGGCGGATCCGCTGACCGGCCTCCGGGACGACGAGGATGAGCTGGTGGACTGGATTGAGCTGTACAATACGACGGACCGGGATATCCAGCTGAACATGTACGCCCTGAGCGACAATGAAAAACGGCCGCTGAAATGGCGGTTCCCGGACGGCGCGGTGATCCCGGCGCACGGATACTACCTGGTGATGTGCAGCGGGAAAGACCGGGCGGATACGAAGATGAACGGTGTGTATCACACCAACTTCCGCATCAGCGCGGAGAACGAGACGATCATCCTGTGCGACAGCCAGGGCCACGTGATGGACCGCGTGATGATCGACAACCTGCCGCAGGATTGCAGCTGGGGCCGGAATGAGAACAACCAGATGCAGGTTTTCCAGACGCCGACGCCGACGCTGCCGAACAATGTGAGCGGATTCAACCAGATGGACATGAACCTGCGCGCCATGAACAAAACCGGCGTATGGATCAGCGAGGTCATGGCCAGCAACCATTCCGTGGACACCTACAACGGCGCCGCGCGGACGGACTGGATTGAACTATACAACTCCACTACAGCGACGGTGGACCTTTCCGGCTGGGGCCTGAGCGACAACCTCAGCCGTGGGCGTAAATGGCAGTTCCCGCAGGGGACGACCATCGGCCCGGGAGAATACAAGGTGATCCTGTGCGACAAGGATACCGCAAAGAATTCCGCCGCGCAGCCGCACACGAATTTCAAGATCAGCCGGCTGCAACAGGAAATCATTACCCTGACGGATCCGACGGGACGCGTGCTGGACAAGGTGATCCTCCCGGAACTGAAGACAGACGTATCCTACGGCCGGACCCTCGGAATGGGCGGGCTTTTTTATTATGATTCGCCGACACCATTCAAGCAGAACGGAACCGGATTCACCGGATATGCGGAAAAACCGCAGTTCAGCATCGCACCGGGGCAGTATTCCTCCTCGCAGTATGTAGAGATCTCCATTCCGGAAGGAACGCAGGTTTTCTACACCGTGGACGGATCCACCCCGACCCAGAGCAGCACCGCCTACAACGGCGAGCGGCTGGAGCTGAACTTCACCACAGTGATCCGGGCACGGGCCTTCGGCACCGGGCTGATGAAGCCCAGCGACACGATCACGGGAACCTACTTCATCAACGCGTTCCACGCTCTGCCGCTGGTGTCCATCGTGACGGACCCGAAGAACCTGTGGGACAAGGACTACGGTATGCTGACCATCGGCGACAACGCGATCCGCGAAGCCGGCAAGCTGCCCTTCAAGAACACGGTGTACCGGAAGGTCAAGGACCAGGGCATCAAGTATGAATGCTCGATCGAAATCTATGACGACGCCGGGGAGCTGCTGATGAGCCAGAACGGCGAGGTGGGCCTGATGGGCGACTTCTCGCTGGATATGCCGCAGAAGAGCTTCAAGTTCCGGGCGAGGAGCCTGTACGGCAGCAAGACCTTTAACGCGAAGCTGTTCCCGGACCGCGACTACACGGAATACAAGGGATTCGTGCTGCGCAACAGCGGCAACGACTGCATGTGGACGCGGCTGCAGGACGGATTCCAGCAGCACCTGATGGACCTGTGCAGGGACAAGCTGTCGGAGATCACGGACGCGTGGGTTGCGCACCAGGCATGGAAGCCCTACGCCGTCTACCTGAACGGCCAGTACTGGGGCCACATGAACCTTCGTGAACGCACGGATAAATACATGATCGCCCAGTTCGAAGGCATGACCCTAGATGAAGCGGACCAGATTGACCTGCTGCAGGGCAGCGGCAGCGTCAAGAGCGGCAGCAACAAGGCATTCAAGGCGATGCTGAAGAAGATCAAGGCCGGGGAGCCCGCGAAGAACGCGGAGGACCTGCAATACATCCTGGACAACGTGGATGTGGACAACCTGTTCATGTACTTGGGCTTTGAAATGTTCTTCGGCAACAGCGATATCGGTAACACCCGCTTCTACAATACGAACCAGCCGGGAAGCAAGTGGAAATGGGTGCTGTACGACGTGGACTACGGCTTGTACAACTCCAAGTTCAACAGCCCCTGGAGCTACACGAAATCCACCGGTATGGGCCAGAAGAACATCAACAATACGATCTTCCTGAAGCTGCTGAGCGTGCCGGAATACAAGGACCGGTACCTGACGATCTACGGAACGATCTTCAAGAAACTGACCACCGATTTCATGATCCAGACGCTGAACGACATGGTCAAGATCATCGAACCGGAAATGATGGTCCACTGGACCCGCTGGGGACAGGAAAACGACAAGATGGTTATCGCGGAAGTGCCGACTACGATCGACGGCGCCTACCGCTACTGGGAGAAGCGCGTGGAGCGCCTGCGGAACGTATGCCGGCTGCGGCCGACCCGCCTGTGGGAGTTCACCCAGGACGCCTTCAACCTGACCAACGCCGAAATGGAAAAATACTTCGGGCCGAAGCCGGAAATGCCGCCGGACGCGATCCCGTAACAAAGAAACCGGTTATCCAGACGCACAAACATAGGAGGGAACCGACATGTTTATCTCAACCGCACTCGCATCCGGAGCCAGCTCCCTGGTCAAGAACGACTCCAGCCTGAGCTCCTACTTCCTCAGCCAGTTTGAAAACCTGACGCCGTGGAAGATCGTAATCGGCCTGGCCGCCGGCGCGCTGGTGGGCCTGATCATCGCCTTTGTGTACAAGCGCTGCTACCGCGGCGTGCTGTACAGCCCGACCTTCGCCATGACGCTGATGATGCTGACGCTGATCACCACGCCGGTGGTTATGTGTATCAAGAGCGACATCGCCCTGAGTATGGGTATGGTCGGCGCACTGAGTATTGTGCGTTTCCGTACGGCCGTGAAGGATCCGATGGATACGGCCTACATGTTCTGGGCACTGACGATGGGCATATTGCTCGGCGCAGAGTTGTTTGTGCACGCCCTGGCCGTGGTGCTGGGTATCAGCATTATCCTGTTCGTGATGACGTTTGTGCGGTTCCGGAATCCGAACGCCTACCTGCTGGTGGTGCATTATGACGACTATGCCGAGCAGGAGATCACCCAGCTGCTGCGCCGCACGGTGAAACAGCGGAAACTGCGCAGCAAGACCGTGACCCGCTCCGGAGCGGAAATGACCGTGGAAGTGCGGCTGGACAGCAAGCAGGACCTGGTGAGTGCCGTGCTGAACATCGAAGGTGTGCACGATGCCACGCTGGTATCCTGCCAGACGGAAGCGGGACAGTGATTTGGTTTTTAGTTGTTAGTTTTTAGAAAATAAGGAAAGGGGGAACGCAGATGAACATGAATACGCTGCCTTTGCGGCATGAACTGAAGTACTTCATCAACGAGCGGCAGTATTTTGTTCTTTCCGGTATCCTGGACGCTGTGCTCTCCCGCGATCCCAACGGGGACGAATACAACGAATACCATATCCGGTCGCTGTACTTCGACACGATCTTCAACAACGCGCTGTACGACAAACTGAACGGCGTGCAGAACCGTGACAAGTACCGGATCCGGATTTACAACTTCAGCGACAAGGTGATCAAGCTGGAGTGCAAGACCAAGGTGGGTACGCTGATCTCCAAGCGGAGCCTGACGATTCCGAAACTGCTGTGCGAACAGCTGATGGCCGGCGACCCGGCCGGGCTGGAAACCACGCGCAGCGGCCTGCTGAACGATATGTACCGGGAGATGACCGTGAACCTGCTGCGGCCGGTGGTGCTGGTGGACTATGTGCGGGAAGCCTACCTGCATCCCGCGGAGGAAGTCCGCATCACCTTTGACAAGCAGCTGCGCAGCGGCCTGTACAGCAAGGAACTTTTTGATCCCTACGTACCGACGATTCCGCCTTTCGATGACAACGTGATTATCCTGGAAGTCAAATACAACCACGCGCTGCCCACCTATATCCGGGACCTGCTGAGCGAATACTGCCAGGGGGCGCAGCCGAGCGCCATCAGCAAATACACCTGGTGCAGGCGCTTTGAGGGAATGGGAGAGGAATAAGCCATGACCGCAAAGCGGAGAACCACCGGAAAACTTGCGGCAGCGGCGCTGGTCCTGCTGCTGGCGCTCTCATTCAGCGCGCAGGCGACGGCGGAGAAAGTGATTACGCTGACCTTTGCCGGAGACTGTGTGATCGGAAGCGAAGAGCGGAACCACGCGCTGCCGGAATCCTTCGACAGCGCGGCAGAGAAAAACGGATACGATTATTTTTTTGCGAATTTCCGGGACCTGTTTGCGGCGGATGACTGCACGGTGGTGAACCTGCTGGGCGTGCTGGCCGACACAAACGACGGCGCGATGAAATCCCGGCCGGCCCGTTTCCGCGGGGCGGAGGAATACGTGAAGATCCTGCAGGCGGGATCGGTGGAAGCTGTTTCGCTGAGCAACAACCACACCAGGGACTATTCCCAGCGGGGACTGGAGAACACCCAGCACGTGCTTACGGAAGCCGGGATCGGCTGGACCAGCGAACGGGATTTCTGGATTTTTGAAAAGGACGGAATCCGGATTGCCTTCGTTTCCATCGACTACGGCGCCTACCAGCGGAGCAGGGACAAGATCCGCTCTGCGCTGCAGACCCTGCGGGACAGCGGCGAAATCAACGCCACGGTGTACCTGATCCACGAAGGAAGGGAATACCTGCCTACCCACCAGCGGCGGCAGGAGGAATTTGGCGCATACGCGGTGCAGCAGGCCGGGGCGGACCTGGTGATCATGCACCAGGCGCATGTGCTGCAGGGAATCCGGATCCTGGAGAACCGGGGCATTTTCTATTCCCTGGGGAATTTCGTTTACGGCGGGGACACCACCGTACGGAAGGAAAAGAACGCGGACACCAACCTGACCATGGTGGTGCAGGCACGGCTGTACTTCACGGAGGACGGCGCCTGCAAGGGAAGGCAGATTACCCTGTATCCGGCCTGGTCCAGCGGGACGGATCCGGAGAACAATTACCAGCCCTGCCGCATGACCGCGAAAGAGGCGGGGGCCGTGCTTGCGGCCGTGCAGGCGGATACGGATTTCCAGCTGCCGGAAATCCGGACGGATGAAAAGGGATTTGCCTACGTGAAACTGGATTTCCAGGAAGAGGCATCCAAAGCATATTACCCGGAGGACGGACCGGAACCGCCGGCGCCGCAGCCGGGCCGGGACAGCAGATAACCCCGTGAGGGAAATGGAGGAACAGAGACATGGAAGCATTGATTCCGAAATGGCACCGGGAGCTGGAACTGTTCAGCGCGATCAAACCGCTGCTGATTCTGGAAGGGAATATCACGGACCAGTACCGTTTTCCGGTGGACGGTTCCGTGCGACAGGACGAGATTATTTCGCTGAGCCGTTATCTGCAGGCGTATTTCTCGGACGAGGGATATGACCAGGTGATTTTCTACAGCAACCTGCTGGGCTTCGTAAGCCCGTTTGATCCGAGCATGCTGGAGCGCTACGCGGCATTGACCGGGTCGGAGATCAAGAACGGCGCGATCCCGGCGGAATTCAAGGGCAACGGCGCGGAGACAGCGCCTAATGTGATCCGCCGCGCCATGAGCCAGCAGCAGGCGGCCACCGTCACCGTGATGGAGATGGCGAGCCACTATATCACCACGCCCGAGCGCATGGACCAGCAGGATGTGAACAGCTTCAATATCCTGATGCAGAGCGCCCTGAGCGCTTCCTGGGTGCGTACGGCCCACGGGAAGAAGCAGAACCTGCTGATCCTGCTGGTGAACAAGCTGAACGACCTGCCGGCATGGTTCTACCTGAACAATCCGGTATGCAAGATCCTGCAGCTGGAAGCGCCGGACCGGGAAGAGCGCAAGCGTATGATGACCGGGACGAACTTCGCCTCCTTCTTCTCCGGCACGGTATACCGCCGCGACATGCCGTATTACACGGAGCATGAGGATGAGCTGGAACGGATTAAGGAGAAATTCGTCGGCCTGACGGAAGGCATGACCTTTACGGAACTGGACGAGATGCGCATGCTGTGCAAGCGGGAGGAAATGCCGATCCGCGACCTGTGCAAGGTGGTGGACCTGTACAAGTACGGCATCAAGGAAAACCCCTGGAGCACGCTGAGCGTCAAGAGCCTGAAGACCGCGAAGACGGACTTCGAGAAGCGGATCAAGGGCCAGGATACGGCGCTGGAGCGCACGCTGGACGTGGTCAAGCGCGCGGTTACCGGCATGAACGGCCTGAATTCCTCCTCCACGGGCAAACCGAAGGGCGTGCTGTTCTTCGCGGGCCCGACGGGTACCGGCAAGACCGAGACCGCCAAGGCGCTGGCGGAGAAACTCTTCGGCGATGAGAGTACCTGCATCCGGTTCGACATGAGCGAATACGGACAGAGCCACTCGGACCAGAAGCTGATGGGCGCACCTCCCGGATATGTGGGTTACGAAGCGGGCGGACAGCTGACAAACGCCGTGAAGAAGAATCCCTTCTGTATCCTGTTATTTGATGAAATCGAGAAAGCCCATTCCACGATCCTGGACAAGTTCCTGCAGATCCTGGAAGATGGCCGGATGACGGACGGACAGGGGAATACGGTGTATTTCTCCGAAACGATCATCATCTTCACCAGCAACCTGGGCATCTACGTGAAGGACGCCTTCGGAAACCGGGAACCGAACGTAACCATGGACATGGAATACAGCGAAGTGCAGGCCCGGGTCCGTTCGGCGATCGAGGACTACTTCAAGCTGGAACTGGGCCGGCCGGAGATCCTGAACCGGATTGGCGAGAATATTGTTGTCTTCGACTATATCCGCAAGGAAGCGGCAGACCTTATCCTGAAGAGCCAGGTCAACAAGATCACCGCCAAGCTGCGGGAGCAGAAGAACATCGAAATTTCCATCGAAGACTTTGCCTACAAGAGCCTGGAGGAAGCAGCGACCTTCGACCTGTCCAACGGCGGCCGGGGCATCGGCAACCAGGTGGAAAGCCTGGTCATCAACCCGCTGAGCCGGTGGCTGTTTGACCATGAGATCACGGAGAACGCGAAGATCGTGATTGAAGGATTCGAGACGGCGGCCAATCCGCCGAGCATCCGCTGCCGCATTGAGGAAGGAGGGAAGGAGGCATGAGCGAAAACAACAATAACAACAATAACAATACCGGCCGTCCTTCCGAAACCGAAGAACTGCTGAAAAAGATGCGCGCCATCGCCTCGGACCTGTGGCGCGAGTCGCCGAACGTTTCGGCGGAACCGAAGCCGAAGGCGGAAAAACCGGCCCGCGTGGTGGTGAAACGCCCGGAAATCGGTATCGACAACCTGTGGATGACCGCGGATGAGACGATTGACTGGACGGATGCGCTGGCGCACGAATATCCTACGGACGGGCTGACGAACCTGCGGCTGTGGGCGTTTTACCACAACCAGGCGGAGGCCGTGCTCGCCGGGGACACCAAGGCCTACGCGGAGGTGCTGAAAAAGGCGAACCCGCTGGGAGAACTGACCGCCTTCGCAGACGGAATCAGCATGCGGGCGCCCGGCGGAGACCGGGTGGAAGCCCAGTTTAAATGCAAAAAGGAATACCTGGACGCAGACGGGAAGAAATACCTGAGCGCCATGGGCGTGCGGATCGCCCGGGACCTGCTGGCCTGCCTGCCCGTGAGCGAAGTAGGCGTGAAGGCCGTACTGGAGGACAACACCGTCATGGAGGTTACCTATCGCCGCGAAGCGCTGCTGCACCGGAACTTCAGTTTCCTGGATCCGGTGAAGCTGACGGAGGAATGTGGCGCGAAATACTGACCGGAAGCATAAAAGAACCGCCTGTCCCGATGGGGGCAGGCGGTTTCTGTACCATTCTGCTTTTTACTTTTCAGCGGTGGCGAAGTACACCAGGTCCCACAGATCCCGGCCCTGGGCGCGGCTCTTCAGGTTCACCTTGCCGTTGTTGCCGGCACCGGGGAAGTAGAGGACGGAGGAAACGCCGCCATCCAGGTTGTAGGCGAACTGTACACCCTTGGAAACCAGGTAATCCGCGAACTCCGGCATGGACAGGCCGCGGTTGCCGCCGATCTGGCCGGCGCTGGCAGCGATCAGGTAATGCAGCGGCCCGATCTGGCATAGGGCGATGCGCTGGGCGTCCTTCAGGGCGCGCATATCCATCCAGCTGCCGCCGAGGGCGGGCTCCCGGTCAACACCCTGGTAATCATAGATGGCTTCGCCGTTTTCCACGAGGATCGGACCGAAGGAGAAGATATCCATGACCTTTTTGCCTTCGAAGGTGTAGGGATCGTCCAGGTCGCCGGGCTCAGCGGCGTGGATGCCGTGGAAATCACCCCAGGCATCCACAATCAGGAGGTCCATCTTATACTTTCCCTTTTCATCCAGGGCGCTCTTGATCAGCTTGCCCTGGCGGAAGACCACACCGAAACCGTTCTTTTCGTTCCGGCTGTTGGCACCCCAGGAATCGCCGTCCACGGCGACCACGGCGTTCAGCCGCTTTGCCAGGGTGACGATTTTGCCGGCACGCTTGGTGCTGACGAAATCGAAATTGTCATCAAAGGAAGCGGTACGCAGTTGGGAAGGATCGGAGATCGTAACATCCGCCACCCAGATGTCGGTGTGGGTCCAGCTGCCGTCCGGCCCCTTGTAAACGTCAGTATAGACGGTGGCACGGATGGTGCTGTCCTCATAGGTGTGCACCGAGTTGCCGTTGGCATCCTTCGTCTGGGAGAAGGCGGAGTTCTTCAACGCCGGGCCGGGCGTAAAGTCAATGGGCAGGGCATAGTTCGGCAGATCCGGAACATCCTCGACCTCCACCGTTTCCGCCATCACAGCGGCGGGAACCAGCAGGAGCGCGAGCAGCGCTGCGATCAGGCGTACAGACAGACGGTTTCCTTTGAAATGCTTCATCACTGGACATACTCCTTATTCAGTCATTATGGGCTGTTTTTTGTTGTAAGGGGTTAATTCATTATAGAAAAAACTCCTTCTGCTTGTCAAACGAATCAGGCGCCCTTTTTCTTCCGAACCGGGATGGGCATTTCGTCCCAGTGCTTCTTTTTGAGGAAGGCAGCGGTGCCCAGCACGATGGCCGCACCCAGGGCGCAGAGGATGGCTACGGCGGCAAAGGCTTTGCCATCCAGCGGCACGAGTTCGAAGATCTTTCCGGTAACCAGCACCGCCAGTACGAAGAGCACGGCCATGGCAACCAGCAGGATCGTCCGGTTCCGGTTCAGGGGCATGCAGGTGCGCAGCAGCACGAGGAAGCCGACAAACCAGGCTACCATCGTTGCGACGGTGCTGCACATTTCCTTGCTCCAGCCGAACTGCACCATGATCATCGCCAGCGCGGCGCACAGGGTGACCGCCACGCCGCCGGGCAGGGCCCGCATCAGCACCGTCCGCAGGAAGCTGCCGCGGATTCGCTCATGGCAGGGCTCCAACGCCAGGAAGAAGCCGGGAATGCCCACCGTGAGGCCGGAAACAAGGGTCAGATGAATCGGATGGAAGGGGTAGGACGCGGGCAGCAGCAGCGTCAGGATGCTGAGGAAGAGGCTGAAGAGCGTCTTGGTCAGGAACAGGCTGGCAGCCCGTGTAATATTGTTGATCACGCGGCGCCCTTCCAGCACAATCTCCGGCATGACGCTGAAATCGGAATCCAGCAGCGTCAGCTGCGCGGCGTGGCGGGCTGCGTCCGCACCGCCGGCCATGGCGATGGAGCAGTCCGCCGACTTCAGGGCGGGGATATCGTTCACGCCGTCGCCGGTCATGGCCACGTTATGGCCTTTCTCCTTCAGAGCGGCGACAAGTTCCTTTTTCTGCACCGGTGATACGCGGCCGAAAACGGTATAGCGTTCGCAGGCATCCGCGATGGCTTCCGGCGTATCCAGCGTGCGGGCATCCACCACCCGGTCCCAGCCTTCCAGGCCGGCATCACGGGCGATAACGGAAACTGTGTGCGGATTGTCACCGGAGATGACCTTGCATTCAACGCCCTGCTCCCGGAAGTACTGCAGGGTCTGCTGCGCGCCGGGGCGGATCTTGTCCGTCAGGGCGATGAGGCCGATGATCTCTGTAACCGGCGGCAGGTTTTCCGCGGAGACGATGCCCCGGGCACCGGCCAGCACAAGGATGCGCTTGCCTTCCGCGGCGAGGGATTCAATGCGGGAACGAAGCGCCGGGGGACAGTTATCGCCCAGCACATATTCCGGCGCGCCGAAGATCAGCGCAGTGCCGTCCGCAAAGGTGGCGGCGGATTTCTTGCGCTCCGAGGAGAAGGGAAGTACCGCTTTGGGCTTTTCCGTTCCGGGAGTGATCGAGGCGCGGAGGGTATCGAGGGTGGGACTGTGCTCGTCAAACACACCGAGGAAGCGGCTGATTGCCTGGCGCGTTTCATCCTCGGTGCGGTCCACCCCTTCGATCAGGGAGAGTTCCATTTCGCCGCTGGTGATGGTGCCGGTCTTGTCCAGGCAGAGGACATCGGCACGGGCGAGAGTCTCGATGCCGGCCAGCTCCTGCACCAGGGTGTGCCGGCTGCCGAGCTTGATGACACCGACGGCCATGGCAATGCTGGTGAGCAGGATCAGCCCTTCCGGAATCATACCGATCATCGCAGCGACGGAATCCGGTACGGCGGTTTTTGCCAGTTCGACAAAGGGCAGGGGACTGGCGGTGAACCACTGGTTGAGGATGACCTGCTTCAGGAAGAGCAGAAGGCCGAGGGGCACCAGCAGCATCGTATCAAACTTGATCAGGCGGTTCAGTTCCTCCATCAGGCGGGAACCGGGACGCGCGGTTTTCTTCGCTTCCTTGTTCAGGCGGCCGATATAGCTTTCATTGGCAACATAGACGAGCTGCGCCGTCATTTTGCCTTCCACCACGTAGGAACCGGAATACAGCCAGCTGTTGACCTGCTTCGGCACGGGGTCGCTTTCGCCGGTCAGCAGGGATTCCATGGCGGCGCCTTCGCCGGAAGTGATGATGGCATCGGCCACAATCTGGTCCCCGGCGCGGAACACAGCAAGGTCGCCCTGCACCGTCTGCTCCGGCTTGAGGACGATTTCCTTCCCGCCGCGCAGTACGTGCACATCCGGCGCGTTCAGCAGCTGAAGTTCCTTAATCGTCTTCTGCGCGCGGTATTCCTGGATGGTACCGATCAGGATATTCGCGATGATGATCGCGATGAACAGCATGTTCCGGTAGCTTCCGACCAGCAGCAGGCAGAAGGCCAGGCCGAAGTTCAGGAAGTTGAAGAAAGTGAAAATATTGTCAAAGAGAATCTTTTTCAGGGACTTTCCCTGGTCGTTATCGATAATATTGCCGCGGCCGGCGCGCATGCGCTCGTCTGCCTCTTCCGGAGTCAGTCCGCCTTCATCGGTGTAGGTAAAGTCTTCCGGCCACTGATCCGGCAGTTTCAGCTCGTTTTCCATTCGGGTCCTCCGATCAAAATCCGTGGATAAAGCATACAGTCCATTATATACCGCGGGAGGCATTTTGAAAAGGTTTACAGGCGGTTGCCTTCCGCCGGAAAGCGTGATATGCTGAAGCGGAAGGAAAAAGCAGAGGGGGCCGGGAAGATGTCGCAACGGGGTGGCAGCAATTCCCCCGAAGAGGGTAAGAAACGCAGCGGAAAGGAAACAGCCGGCCTGGTCCGCCGCTTTATCCACTATTACAAACCGCATAAGAAGCTTTTCTTCATGGATATGGGCGCATCCGTGCTGGTGTCGCTGATCGGCGTCGTTTATCCGATCATCACCCGGACCATGCTGAACACACTGATCCCGGAGAAAAACTACCGGATGATTGTGATCCTCGGTGTGACGCTGCTGGCACTCTATTTTGCCAAGATGATGCTGAACTACTTTATCCAGTACAAGGGACATATGATGGGCGTTTACATGCAGGCACAGATGCGCAGCGACATGTTTGACCACCTGGAGAAGCTGCCCTACAGCTTCTATGACCATCATGAGACCGGGAAGATCATGAGCCGCATGACAAACGACCTGTTCGATGTCAGCGAGCTGGCGCACCATGGCCCGGAGAATATTATCATCTCCGTCCTGAGCATTGTGATTTCCTTTACCTACCTGATGTCCATCAACGTCTGGCTGACGCTGATCATCTTCGCGTGCGTGCCGTTTCTCGTGGTCATCTCCTGGTCCCTGCGGAAGAAAATGCGCAAGGCCTTCCGGGATACCCGCAGCGCCATGGCCGATATCAACGCCAGCCTGGAGAACAGCATCAGCGGGATCCGGGTCACCAAGGCCTTCACCAACGCGGACAAGGAAAGGGAAAAGTTTGAGGAAGGCAACCGGAAGTTCAAAATCGCCCGGAAGGATTCCTACAGCGCCATGGGCCGCTTCCACAGCGGCAACACCTTCGTTACGGATGTGTTCAACGTGGTCGTTCTGATCGCCGGCGGCTTCTTCCTTTACAACGGCCAGATCCAGTTCGGCGATTATTCTGCCTTTATCGTTTCCATCAACATGTTCATCGGCCCGGTGATGACCCTGATCAATTTCATGGAAAGCTTTGAGAACGGGGTCACCGGTTTCGAACGCTTCTGTGAGATTATGGACGCGGAACCGGAACGGGATGCGGAATGCGCCGAACCGGCCGGACAGCTGGAAGGGCATATCGAATTCAGGGACGTCAGCTATGCCTATGACGACGACAAGCGGGTGCTGCGCCATGTGAGCCTGGATATCGGAAAGGGAAAGAAGTTCGCACTGGTCGGGCCTTCCGGCGGCGGCAAGACCACCATCTGCCACCTGATTCCGCATTTCTACGATGTGGTCAGCGGGGAAATCCTGCTGGACGGGCGGGAGATCCATACCCTGACGCTGGAGAGCCTGCGGAAGAACATCGGTATTGTGCAGCAGGATATCTACCTCTTCAACGATACCATGCGGGAGAATATCCGCTACGGCAAGCCGGACGCCACGGAGGAGGAAATCATCGAGGCGGCGAAGCGCGCCAATATCCATGACTATATTATGACGCTGCCCTCCGGATACGATACGAACATCGGCGAGCGGGGCGTACGCCTCAGCGGCGGACAGAAGCAGCGGCTGAGCATTGCCCGGGTGTTCCTGAAGAACCCGCCGATCCTGATCCTGGACGAGGCCACCAGTGCCCTGGACAACACCACAGAGATCCTGATCCAGAACGCCCTGGATGAGCTGTGCGTCGGAAGGACCACCCTGGTGGTGGCCCACCGGCTGAGCACGATCAAGAACGCGGACGAGATTGCCGTCGTGGATGACGGGCGGATTATTGAGCAGGGGAGCCATGAGGAGCTGATCCGCCAGGACGGCGTATACCGCAAGCTTTACGACCTGCAATTCCGGGATCAGGACACGCTGTAAAAAAGTGCTTGCTTTTTCATAACCGATATGATAATATACGTTCGTTGTCGAAAGACAACGCGCTGATATAGCTCAGTCGGTAGAGCGCATCCTTGGTAAGGATGAGGTCGCCAGTTCGAATCTGGCTATCAGCTCCATGAACTCTGAAGGACGTTGTATCAATGGCTTTCGGGGTTTTTTTGTTGCCGTTTTTGAGGCGACCGTCCTTTTGTGTTTTCGGGCTGCTTCGGGGTTCCCCGGCGAAGGCCCGGTCATGCATTGGCTGCCAGGTATTCCTGCATTCTCTGGAATACCTTTTTTGTAAAGGCTACCGCATCGACGACCGTCCTGGGGCCGGAAACGATGTCGCCGGCGGCAAAGACGCCGGGGGTATCCGTCTCGCCCCATTCGTTTACATCCAGCAGTCCCCGCTGCGTCAGTTTGACGCCGGCGATCCGCATATCCGCGCCCGGTCCCTGGCCGATGGCGATGATGACGGAATCCGCCGGGACATCGAATATCTGCGAGTAATCCTCTTCAAAAGCGACGGTTCCGTCTTCTTTTTCCACGCGGTTCACATGTACACACCGCACGGCGTCCGGAAGAATGCGAACCGTCTGCGCATAGTGAATGAATTCAACGCCGTCGATCTCGGCCATTTCGATCTCATCGGAATTGGCTGTCATGTCGTTTTCGCCCATGTAATGCAGGATGGTAACATGCGCGTGGCTGCGGCGGATGGCCGTTCTCGCCGCGTCGATGGCCACATTGCCCGCCCCGACAATGGCAACCCGGTTTCCCAGCTTAAAGGCTTCGGGCGTTTTCAGATAGTCCACGGCAAAGTGAACGTGTCCCAGCGTTTCCCCGATCAGGCCCAGCTTCCGGGGTCTTCCGGTACCGGTTGAAATAAACACAGCCTTGTAGCCGTCCGGGAAGAGGTCCTCGATCATGATGTTGCTGCCGATTCTCGTATTCGGCCGCAGGCGCAGACCCAGGCGCAGCATGATGTCCTTATACAGGTCCAGAAGCTCCCGGTTCAGGCGGAACGGGGGGATCCCGTACCGCAGCACGCCGCCGATATTATCCTGGGCCTCAAACATGGTCACGTCATACCCGGACAGAAGCAAGAGGAGCGACATGGTGATTCCGGCGGGGCCGGAACCCGCAACCGCGACCTTGATCCCGTTTTTTTCGATCTCCGGAATCTCCGATGTCTCAAGATAAAATCTCGAAATATATTCCTCAACACGGTAGAACTGTATCGGTTCTCCCTTTTTTCCCAGCACACAGTGGCCTGTGCAGTTCCTTTCATGGGGACATATGACGGAAGTCACGGCGGAAAGAGGATTGTTCATAAAGAGAACTTCTCCTGCTTTTTTGATCTCCCCGTTCAGGAACAACTCCATCACCCTCGGCACATCCGTCGATACAGGACAGTGCATGGAGCACTGGGCCTTTTTACATTTCAGACACTTTACCGCTTCCTGCTTGATTGACGACATGAAAGCATCCTCCTTAGCTGTATTACACCCCGTTTCCAGGTTTTTCTATCCCAATATAAGCGTACAGTTTTATCTACGACACTGTCAAGGGGTGTTCCAGATTGTCAACCGGCACAAGGGAACAGTCCTCTGTATCTGCAGGTACATGACGCAATACAGCATCTGCAAAAGAAGAAAGAAACGCGAAGAGTGATATGGAGGAAATAAAAAAGGCATGTCTAACAAAGGATGTGGGGAGCCACAGATCTTTTTTCATCCTGCCTGATCGATTATAATGGATTACAACAGAAACCGAAGAGGGGGAGGGAATTCGCATATGGAATGGACGGCTGCATTGCAGGCTGCGCTGTGGGTATGGTTCCTCGGCTGTACGGTATCGTACAGGCTCGGGAAGAAATTCCTGGTGGAAGGTATGGGCGTCAAAAGCGCGGAGTTCATCATGCTCTGCGTTTATACAGCTGCCCTGGTGGCCTATTACTGTTTCCGTCCGGCAGGGAAGTGGATCCTGCTGGGGGTGCTGATCTTCTGGCTGGTTGTTGAGTTTTTCTGTCACTGGTATTTCACGATCTTCGGTGCCAGTGAACAAAAGCTGAAGGGATATAACGACTGCTTCCGGAACACATACCGGATTTTCCCGATGAGCGAAACGCGGCTGATTCCGGACCTGTATCATATTGTGCAGCATCTGCTGATCCTGGCGAATATCCTGGTGCTGATCTGAAAAAAAGAACCGGATTATACGATCCGGTATCCTTCCGCGGCCAGGATGTCCAGCGCCCGGTCAAAATTCTCTTCTTTTACAAGAATATAGTCCGTATTGAATGTGGAAACGGCAAAAATTCCGATGCCCTGCGCTGCAAGGATGCCGGATATTCCGGACAGGATTCCCACCAGTGAAAAGTCCAGGACGCCCTGGATCCGGAATGCCTTCCATCCGTCCTCCCGTTCAGTGGTGCGGGCGGGGGTATCCTCCGTCCGGCAGACCAGGGACAGTTCCTCATCCGTTTTCCCGATGAAAAAAAATTCGGACGATGTATTGATCTCCTCCCACGAGGCGACTTTGCACACGGTGAGGGAGTATGCCAGCTTTTTCAGTTCCATAACTTCTCCGGGCCCTTACCGGGATCTGCGATCCGGATGCCTTTCATAATAAGCTTTTTTATCCGCGTACATTTCCTCGTCCGCGGCCCGCATGGCTGCGCGGATATCTTCGGTGCCGCGGATGACATGCACACCGGTGGAGAAGGCCAGGCCTTCCACTGCGGCAGCCAGGTCATGGATCTGCTTCCGCTTCGCGGCGGCGGCTTCCTCGTCCATTCCTTCCGCAATGATCATAAATTCATCGCCGCCGGCCCGGTAGACCTCGTAGTCCGGGAAAACCTCGTTCAGGATGGCGGCTGCCTTCTTCAGGACCCGGTCTCCCGCACTGTGGCCGTCCACATCGTTGACGCGCTTCAGCCCGTTCAGATCGCAGAAAATCACGGCGCAGGGCGTCTGCAGGGTGACCCGCCTGTTCCGGATATCATCCACGGCGGCATTCATGCTGTTGCGGTTCCGCACACCGGTCAGCATATCCATGGAGCTCATGACCTCCAGCCGCTGCAGCAGCTGGTAGTTGGCGATTTCAGCGGCCAGGAAGAAGGTGGTCAGCTCCAGGGTCTCCTTGATTTTGACGGTATTCTCCTCATTGAAATTATTGACCCACATGTAGCCCAGTGTCTTGCCGTTATACTTCAGCGGGAACAGAACCACGCTCCGCACGCCGACGGCCGTCAGGGACCGGTGCCATACCGGATTGATTTCTTTGAGATGTTCCATGTCCTGCGGGTTCTGGATGATGACGCAGGTGCTGTCCCCAATGGTATCCTTCCAGGTTTCCGTCACATCGAAGAAACCATTCTCCGCCATCCTGTCAATGGTGGGCAGGCCGCTTCCCGGACGGATTGCTTCACCGATGCTCGTGCAGGTACGCTCAGCACTGTTTGTCAGCAGGATGCAGCAATGGTCGGAATCACAGATCTGCCGTACATCCTCGACGACCTCCTGCAGCGCTTCCCGCGTGCTGTCTGAGGCGCGGAGCTTGATACAGGTAGTCAGCACGGCCGCGGAGGTTTCCGCCGAAACATCTGCCCGCTGCCCGGAATCTGCCTCCGGCGTCACATTGTAGATATAGACACAGTAGCCGACGCCCTCCCGGTCTGACTGGAGCGGCAGCAGGAACATGTTCAGCCAGAGTCCCATCTGGGGCAGGGGAACATAACTGTGCATCGGCTGGCCGAGAATGGCACTGCGATAACAGAAATCCTCAAAATTACTGTTCTGGGGGAGATACTGCTCATAGGGTGAATCCGGGATAAAGGGCCGACCCATTACCCGGAGCATTTCGTCACAGTGCGGCTTATTTCCCGCGGCGATGCGGATATTTCCGTATCTCCCGTCGCCGTATGTTTCGACGGAGAGAATGCAGGCCGTGGTTTTATACGCAGAGAGTATCTGATCAAAATTCATGAGGAATCCTCCTTGTTCCGCTGCTTCGATTGTTTTTACAATGCTGATGATGAATGATTCTACCATAGCCCGGGGAAAAAGAAAACAAGAAAGAAAAGAGTGAGATGAAAGCGTCCTTTTCAATTTGGGGTAGAAATTTCATCGGTTTTGCTTTATTATGATTGCAAATATTTTTACAAATC
Source organism: Clostridia bacterium (assembly GCA_017447185.1). Classification (GTDB taxonomy): domain Bacteria; phylum Bacillota; class Clostridia; order Christensenellales; family Aristaeellaceae; genus Aristaeella. The sequence goes on from JAFSOC010000041.1 coordinate 25,860, forward strand.
ATTCCGTATCCCGGCTTTGATTCACAATTTCTTCAGTTCCGGATCTCCGGTACCCTCAAATTCCTGCAGAGGAGTGATTTATACGAAGGCGCCGTCGTCTGCTTCCGGCAATCCGACAAAAATGGAGCCCTACCTTTCGCCCCTTGCGGTGTGGGCACTGTCCATCGGCTCAGCCATCGGCTGGGGCTCACTTGTGGTTACCAGCAGTTCCTACCTTTCCCAGGCCGGCCCGCTGGGATCCATCCTCGGCCTCCTGATCGGATTTGTCATGATGCTGATGGTGGCGAGCCATTACCATTTCCTGGCCAACCGCTATCCCGGCACCGGCGGCCTGTTCAACTACGTCAAAGTCATCTTCGGGTACGACCGGGCCTTCCTTGTGGCCTGGTTCATGTTCCTGATCTATATCTCCATCTTCTGGGCCAACGCCACCAGTATTCCCCTGTTTGCCCGGTATTTCATGCAGGGCGTGTTCAAGTTCGGCTATCTCTACACCATCTTTGGTTATGACGTTTACCTGGGCGAGACACTTCTCACCCTTGCCGTCATTGGGCTGGTGGGCTGCCTGTGCATGAAGAGTAAAAAAGCCACTGCCCGTGCCATGGAAATCATGGCGCTGGTTTTCACTGCCGGTATCACGGCCTGCTTCGTCGTGGCCATGGTCCGGCACGGAGGCTCCGGTATGACCATGGATCCGGCCTTTATCCCGGACGCGAGCGCCTTCCGCCAGGTGATCCACATCGCTTTCATCTCCCCCTGGGCATTCATCGGATTTGAAAGCGTGTCCCATTCCGCCGCGGAATACCGGTTCAAACACAGCAACCTGTTCCGGGTGCTGGTGATTTCCCTGGTGGTTACGACAGCACTGTATATCTTTGTGATCCTGCTGAGCGTTTCCGCCTATCCGGAAGGATGCTCCAGCTGGCTGGATTATATCAGCCGACTGAACGAGTTTGAAGGAATCGAAGGGCTTCCGGCCTTCTACGCCGCGCAGCATTACCTTGGACCCGCCGGGATCTATATCCTGATGGCGTCCCTGCTGGCACTGGTGCTGACCAGCCTGGTAGGCATGCTGCGCACGGTCAGCCGCCTCTGCTACGCGGTGGCGCAGGAAGGCATTCTTTCGGAGCGCTTCACGAAACTGAACAAGAAGCAGATCCCTGTCAATACGATCCTCCTGGTGATGCTGGTATCCCTGCCGATTCCTTTCCTGGGTCGCACAGCTATCGGCTGGATCGTGGACACAACAACGATGGGTGCGACCATCCTCTATGGTGCAGCGTCCCTGGCGGTATTCAAGGCTTCCGGCCAGGAGGGCTGCAAGCGGAACCGTTTCATCAGCGGCATCTGTCTGATCATTATGGTGGTTTTCCTTGTCTACCTGCTTTTCCCGGGCATGTTCGCGGACCATACCATTGAGACGGAGACCTACATCCTGATGGCGGCATGGTCCATCCTCGGACTGTTCTTCTTCAACCGGGTGATCCGGAAGGACCATGCCAGGAAATTCGGCCGGGCCATCGTCGTCTGGATCGCGCTGCTGGCTTTTATTGTCGTGATGGCGATGACCTGGGCGGAGCGGCTGAACGAATCCAGGGAGAACGTCATTGTCAATGAGATTTCCGACTATATGGACGGCACGGGGGACAGCAAAAACCTCGCCATGGAGAAGGAGGAGTTCCTGGAAATCGAACGGGAACGCCTCCACGACGCAAACAACACCAGCGTCCTGGTCATTGCAGGGCTCTACGGCCTGTCGCTGGTTGTGATGATGGTCAACTACCATTCCATGCACAAATGGGAGCAGAAAGCGCAGGAGGAACGGGATGAGGCCCGCACCGCGGCATTCACCGATCCAATGACCGGTGTCAAGAGCAAGCATGCCTTCGCTGTGCGGGAAGGCCAGATGGAGACGAAGATCGTCGAGGGGGAAATGGAGGCATTCGGCATCATTGTCTGCGACGTGAACGGCCTGAAGCGGATCAACGATACCCTGGGCCACAAGGCCGGCGACGAATACATCTGCGCCGCCTGCAAGATGCTCTGCGAATATTTCAAACACAGCCCCGTATACCGAGTCGGCGGCGACGAGTTTGTGGTGCTGCTGGAGGGCCATGACTACGAGGAAAGGGCGGAAATCCTGAAGGATATCAATACAGCCATTGAAGGCAACATCGGCACGGACCGGGTGGTGGCTTCCCTGGGACTGGCGGTATACGATCCGGAGAAAGACCATTACTTCCATGAAGTATTCAAAAGAGCGGACGGCCTGATGTACGAACGCAAGCAACAGCTGAAATCCATGGGCGCTGTGACGAGGGACTGATAAGTGAGCTGCGCATGCGGAAAGTTTTTTTGTTTGATCCGGGCGGGATTTCCGGGTATAATAGAAAGGCAGAGAAGAATATTACAAAAGAATCCCGATAAGAGCAGGCAGGGACACCGGAAGGGGAGGATCGAATGACATACACGGGGACAGCCCTTCTGGCAATGGTCGTTGAACTGATCGTGAATTACAATGTGATCCGGAATGCATACTATCAGCGGGATCCCAGGGCGGCGAAAAGCTACCGCGGGCTGATCCTGAGCATGATGGCATTCTTTATTTTTGATGCTTTCTGGGGAGTGCTGTATGAAAAGCAGCTGCTCACACTGGTCTTTACGGACACAGTCATGTATTTCATCGCGATGGCCGCCACGGTATTCTTTACGACACAGTATGTGATCTGTTACCTGGGGGTACAGAACGCGTTCACAAAGGTGCTGAAATATACCGGATGGGTGTTCATCGGATTTATGACGGTATCCCTGGTCCTGAATTTCTTCATCCAGGCCATGTTCTGGTTTGACGCGGCGGGAAACTATCATGCGGGACAATTCAGATATGTGGCGCTGGCGCTGCAGGTGCTGCTGTTCCTGTCCATTGCAGTGGCGGTGCTGACGACGGGAGCACGGAAAGGCAGAAGCTCAAGACGCAGACACCTGGCGATCGGGATCTATGCGATCACGATGATGGTGATGGTCATCCTGCAGGTGATCTATCCGCTGATGCCGATGTACAGCATCGGATGCCTGCTGGGAAGCTGTATCCTCCATACCTTTGTGGTGGAAGACCTGAAGGAAGACCGGCGCATGGAACTGGAAAAGCTGCTGCAGCGCGAGCGGGAGAGGGACCGTGAACTCGGCTCCGCCCGCCACCTTGCCTATACGGACCAGCTGACCGGCGTAAAGAATACCCACGCCTATGTGGAAGCAGAAGCGCAGCTGAACCGGCGCATCGCAGACGAGGAACTGCAGGAGCTGGGTGTGATTGTGTTTGACGTAAACAACCTGAAAAAGACAAATGACAGCAAAGGCCATGAGGCAGGAGATCAGCTGATTGTGACAGCCTGCAGGATGATCTGCCGGCGGTTCAAACACAGCCCGGTTTTCCGGATTGGCGGGGATGAGTTTGTGGCGCTGCTGGAAGGGGAAGATTACCAGAACCGGGAGGAACTGCTTTCCGAGTTTGACCGCATCGCGGAAGTGAACCAGGAAAATGGAAAAGCCGTCGTGGCCAGCGGACTTGCGACATTCCGTCCCGGGGAAGACCATACCTATCGCAAGATTTTCGAACGTGCGGACCGGAGAATGTATGAACGCAAGGTTCTCCTGAAAGCCTCGGGCCCCGTTTAAAAAGGAGACAGAATATGCCACAACAGGAGATCATACTTCCCGGAGTTGCCAATGCACGGGAACTGGGCGGATATGTCATCGGTGAAAAGCATATCCGGAAAGGGCTGCTGATGCGCTCAGGAAAGCTGACGGACGCAACCCCGGAAGCACTGAATTCCCTGCAGGAAAAATACAGGGTGCAGACGGTTGTGGACCTCCGCATGACCGTGGAGCGCAACATGCATCCGGAACCGGAGGTCCCCGGCGCGGAGAACCTGCATCTTCCGCTGATGGAAATGGATGAATTCAAGGCCATCGGTCCCGAACTGCTGCAGGAATACGCGGACGGAAACCGGGAATCCCTGGCGCTTTTCAACGCCGCCTACAAAATCGGCATGTTCGATGAACAGCTTTATTCACGGGCGCTGCTGCCCGAATACGGGAAAAAAGCCTGGAAGGGCTTCTTCCGGGCGCTTCTGGCGCTGGAGGAGGACCGGGCCCTGCTATGGCACTGCGTGGATGGAAAAGACCGCGCGGGCTGCGCGGCCATGCTCCTGCTGTTTGCCCTGGGTGCGGACCGGGAAACTGTGCTCCGGGACTATATGCTGACCAATGAATTCATTCCTCCGAGGGAGTTCGGCGTGAAAGGGATGCTGCTGTTCCTCTGGCCGAAGGCAAAGGTGAAAGCGCTGCGCTTTGCGACAGGCACCGTGTTCGAAAGATACATGAATTCCGCCATCGATACGCTGAACCGGGAATATGGTTCCGTAACGGAATATCTCCGGCAGGAGATCGGGGTGGATGCAGCGGAACGGGAAGCGCTCCGCGCCAGATTCCTCGAATAAAACGGAGCAGCAGCTTATTTCATCACAGCCATGCCGTAGGCAAAAAGCCTTTTCAGATCTGTCCAGGCCATGTTCCGGCCGCGGCCGCCCATGATGGCGGCGATCAGCGTGACACCGTTTTCCTGGTAGGCGCCCACGTAGCAGAAACCAGCGGATGAGGTATAGCCGCTTTTGACGCCTGCCGCGTGGGGAATATAATATTGGGAAGCGGGATTGAAAATCTCCCATTTCAGGGTGATGGGCAGGGCATCCCGCTTTTCTGTTGCCGGCAGGGTATATTTCAGGCAGGTAACAATTTCACGGAAGGGAGTAAGCGTCAGACCATAGCGGGCCGCTGTGACCAGGTCCCTCGCCGTTGTATAGTGTCCTTCCGCGGTGTAGCCGTGGGGATTGACGAAATGTGAATTCGTCATTCCCAGGTCCGCCGCGGTTTTATTCATTGCCCCGGCAAAAGCTTCCACGGAGCCGGAACAGAGCGCCGCCACGGCATTTGCCGCATCGTTGCCGGAACGGATGATCATACCGTAAAGCAGGTCCCGCATGGCCATGGTTTCCCCGGGGGTCACCGGCACCAGCGTACTGTCCGCCGGCACATCCTTCGCGGCCTCGGGAATGACGACGGTTTCATCGGGATCGCACAGGGAAAGCGCGGTCAGGAGGGTCATGATTTTGGTGGTACTGGCCGGTTCCGCCGGCTCGTCCGCCGCTTTCTCCAGCAGGACTTCGCCGGTGACCGCGTTGATCAGGCAGGCATTTTTCGCATAGAGACAGGTCCCTTTCAGGCTGCCGGGGTCCGTATCGTCAAAATAGATCGGTGCCTCATAGCCGTAAACGCTGAGATCGCTCATCAGCAGGGAATATTCGTCTGCGGACAGCTTCCCGTCCGGAGTGATCCGGTCCGGCGCCCGATCTGCCATCTGCTCTTCGAAGACGGCGACGGCGGCTTCCGTATTGGCACCGTAGCTGCCGTCCGCACTGTCATTCAGCAGGTTCAGGTGAACCAGCTTCTGCTGGGCCTCCCGCACCCGGGAACCCCAGCTTCCTTTTTGCAGAGTGCGCAGGAGATCGCCGTTTTCCTCCTCCAGGATCAGTTCGGCGGTCTTTGCGTCGGGCGTGCCGGTGGGGGATACGGAGAAACCGTGATCCGCCAGGATGGCCTGGGCCAGCCGGATGGCGGCGGTGGTTTTATCCCCGAGAATTCCGTCCGCCGTGCCGATTTCATAGCCGAGGGACAGCAGGCGGGACTGCAGGGTTTTCAGATCGGTTTTTTCCGCGGCTGCCGGCAGGGAAAGCCAGAGCAGGCAGAGGGAGAGAAAGGCGCAGAGCAGTCGTCCGGGATGTAATTTCATTGGAATCGCCTCCGGAATATAAACGAATGGGAAGGAGATGTTCTTCCAATTCGTTCTTTTTTTAGGCGCCAAACAAAAACGAAAGGAGTTTTTTTGCGGAACAGGTTGACCTGCGGATGGTTTTCGGTTAAAATACCTTTGATCAGATTTGCCGTAAAACCAAATATTGCACGCGGGAGATCTTGTTGTACATTTTAATGTAGAAAGGATGAAATCCAGATGAAAAAGGTAATCAGTTTGGTTCTTGCCGCGATGCTGCTTGTGGTCTTCATGGCTGCGGCAGTGGCAGAAAGCCAGGGAACAACCATGTATGTCAAAACAGGTGACGGCGATGTGCTGCGGGTTCGTTCCAGCATGAGCACGAGAGACAAGAGCAACATCATCGGCTACCTGAAATACGGTCAGAAAGTCGTGATTTACGGCCAGAAAGACGGCTGGGCTATGATCGATTACGGTAACCGGACGGCGTATGTTATGTACCGCTTCCTGGTGAAGACCCAGCCCGGTCCCTTCGATCCCTCCAATCCCGGCACCACTGCTGATACCCGGGCCTTCTCCACGGTTGCACAGCTGAACACGCTGACCACGACTGCGAAGGCCGTTACGCCCTACACCGTGGTTGTGCGCCCCACCCGGGCCAGCGGCTGGGTTTACCTGCGGTGGTTCCCCAGCAGAGCCTCGAAGGAGATTGCAATCTTCAACGGCTACCATGAAGTGACTGTTATCGCCGAGCTGAAAGACTGGTACCAGGTCAGCGATCCGGCGACCGGCGCGGTCGGCTATATCTACAAGAACTACGTGCAGTAATCGGAAAAGAAGAATAGGAGATGAATGAAAATGAAAAAGATCATAGCGCTGGTACTCAGCCTGATGATGGTCCTGTGCGCCTTCAGCGCGCTGGCTGAAGAAACAACCGTTGAAAAAACGGATATGGGCGTCCTGGATGTAAACGGAACTTTCAAAATCCAGAGCAAACTGCCGGAAGGCTACTCCTACGAGCCTGTGGAAGTATCAGACCTGAGCATGTTCGGACTTCTGACCGCCGGGGAAGACAAACCTGTCATCATGATGTCCATCGCATACAATGAGGAGTACGCGGATGTGGAGCGGTTCAACGATCTGCCCGAAGAAGCCGTGGAACTGATCCGCGAATCCTTCAAGGAAGAAGATGAAGAAGCGACCTTTGAAGACCTGCAGACTGCTTACGGCACCCGTCTGCTGAAGGTTACCGATCCTGACTTTGTGGATATCTACACGATCTACAAGGGATATGAAATGGAATTCTACATCTTTACTGTAGCCGAAGAAAGCATCACCGACGCGGATGTCAAGATGCTGGTAGACTTTATCAGCGATATGGACTTTGTCGCGCTGGTGGAAGAAGCCGTTGCTGCGGAATAAATCCTGTTCAACTGTATCAGAAACTCCGGTATCCTGCTCTTTTGCAGGATACCGGAGTTTTTTTCAACCGGCAGGGGCACAAAAACACAGGGAAAAGCGTGCAGAACTTGAAAAAGGCACGTTTTCTTTGATATAATTGTTCCATTCATTGAACAATGTTTCACACTTTGGATTCGCATTCATTTCCGGAAGATCCGGCATAAGTCAGGAGACGGATAATTATGGAAAAATGGGTCGTTGTCGTTGACGATGATATCGTTAATCTCAAAAGGACCGGTACCATTCTTTCCCAGAGCGGCATTCACGCTACGGCAGTGAAGTCCGGGAAGGCACTGCTGGAGTTCCTCCGGTCCAATACGCCGGACCTGATCCTGCTGGACGTGCTGATGCCGGAAGTGGACGGGATGGAAACGCTGCGCCGGCTCCGGGAAGAGAACGGCCCCGCGGCTGCCATTCCTGTGATGATGCTGACGGCAGACAACAGCCCGGACACCCGGGAAGCCTGCCTGCGGCTGGGCGCGGAGGATTACCTGCTGAAGCCCTACGGCGCGGAGGAACTGCTCCGCCGGGTGCAGCAGGTCCTTGGCACGGAACGGAAAGAAAAATACAGAACAACGGAACTGGGTGCCGTGGTATCCTTCCTGGAAAAACAGGATATCCCGACGGACAAGGTATGGATGGGCCGGGAAGTGCTGACCAACACCTACCGGTATATGCTCCGTTATATGGAGCGGTATCACGGAACGGCTTTCCAAGTGCTTTTTACCGTGGAGCCTTCACAGGAAGATCTGCCGGCGGAAGCACGGGCCCGGATCATGGACGCATTCCGGGAAAAACTGCAGGATCTGCTGCGTGGCAGCGACATCCTGATTGAGATCGGGGAGAACCGGTTTTTCCTGCTGCTGCCGGAAGCGCACGATTACGACATGGACCGGATTATCAGCCGGATCATGGAGATCTGGCACAGCTCGGAGGAAGGCAGGGAAGCGACCGTATTCTGCGAAACCAGCGAGATCCGGCCGGACAGCAGGTTGTCAGATCCGGAGACCGCCCGATACGAGATCGTGATCGTGGACGACGACCCGGTGAACCTGAAGCTTGCAGCGCGCTCCCTGGAAGGAAAGGAGTTCCGGGTGACACAGCTGGCCTCCGGGGAGGCGCTGCTGGATTATACGGAGAAAGGTGATCCGGACCTGATCCTCCTGGATATCCTGATGCCGGGGATGGACGGGTTTGAAACCCTGACGCAGCTGCGGGAGATCCGCAGGGACAAGTGCGATATTCCCGTGATTTTCCTCACGGCGGACGATAACCGTGAAATGGAAATGCGCGGACTGAAGCTGGGTGCGACAGACTTTATCCGTAAGCCTTTCCTGCCGGAGATCCTGTCCCTGCGGGTGCGGCACGCGGTGGAGCTGGACCGCCTGCAGCGGAACCTTTCGGAGGAAGTGGACCGGATTGCGAAAGAAAACGCGTCGCTGAGCCTGCGGGTGGTTGAATCCCTGGCCCAGGCCATTGACGCGAAGGACGCCTACACAAACGGCCATTCCGGCCGGGTGGCGGAATACGCGAAACAGATTGCCGAACGGTACGGATACAGCTTCCGGCGCCAGCGGGAAATTTATATGACAGGCCTCCTGCACGATGTGGGCAAGATCGGCATTCCGGACAACATTATCAACAAACCGGGAAAACTGACGCAGGAGGAATACGAAATCATCAAGACGCATCCTGTGATCGGCGAGCGGATCCTTCAGACCATCTGGGAGCGGCCGGAGCTGGCCATCGGCGCACGGTGGCATCACGAACGGTACGACGGGAAAGGCTATCCGGACGGGCTGGCGGGAAACGAGATTCCTGAAATTGCCCGGATTATCGCAGTGGCGGACGCGTATGACGCGATGACCAGCCGCAGGAGCTACCGGGATGTGCTGCCCGGCGAGAAGGTTCGTTCCGAGCTGGAAAACGGAAAGGGAACGCAGTTTGATCCCGTCTTCGCGGAGATCATGCTGGCGATTATTGACGGAAAGTAATCAGGGAGTTTGTATGAGGTGGAAACGATTCATCCGGGAGAGCCTGTTTTACGGCGGACTGCATAAGGAAGACTTTGAACAGGTGCGGGAATCCGTGCTGGAACATAACCGGAGTTCGGCTGTCAGCTGGTCGCTGGTGGCCGGCGGGTTCTGGATTTACAGCCTGATTATGTCCCTGAGTGATCCGGCCTATGCCAACTGCCGCGTGGCCTATGCCTTGGGGCTGATCTGTTGCATTATCACCCTGATCGGCTCATTCTTTTTCGCGCCCCGTTTTCGCAAACTGCGCTTTCCACTGATCCTCCTGTTTGACTTTGGATTTCTCAGCGCGAGTATCGGCATTGCGGTGTTCCAGCCGGATGTGCGATCCATCACGATGTTCGTGGCTGTTATCATCGTTCCGATCTGCTTCATTGAACGCAGCGCCCTGATGATGGTGCTGCTGCCCCTGAACCTGGCGGCATATATCATTTTCGGACGGGCAAGGATCCAGCCGGATGTCTACTACTGGGGCCTGGGAAACCTGATTATCTTCTCCATCGCCGGATTCCTGGTGGGGCACGTGATCAACCGCTCCCGCTTTGAACGGTACGTTTACGCAGAGTCTGTGCGCAAACTGTCAAAACTGGAGATTGAAAAGGAAGCCGCCGACCGGGCCAATGCGGCCAAAAGCGATTTCCTGGCCAATATGTCCCACGAGATCCGCACGCCGATCAACGCCATGCTGGGCATGAACGAGATGATCCTCCGGGAAAGCTCAGCGTCCGGGATGCCGGAGAAAGCGGCGAACCAGGCACTTTCCCGGGTATACGACTATTCCCGGAATATTGGCAGCGCCGGCCACAGCCTGCTTTCGATCGTCAACGATATTCTGGACTTTTCCCGGATCGAATCCGGCAAGATGCGGATTACGGTACACGAATACAGCCTCAGCTCCGTGCTGAACGATGTCTGCTCCATGTGCGCCCTTCGCGCCGCGGAAAAGAAGCTGGATTTTGACGTCCGCGTGGACAGCAGCCTGCCGGACAGGCTGCGGGGAGATGACATCCGCCTGCGGCAGATTCTCAGCAATCTGCTGGGCAACGCTTTCAAATATACCAGCAAGGGAAGCATTATCCTCTCGGTCGGACAGGCCGCTGATTCCGGAACACCGCAGGAAGGAACGATCCGCCTCAGCATCGCTGTGGAGGATACGGGCATCGGTATCCGGGAAGAGGACATGGACAGGCTGTTCAACAAGTTTGAACGCGTAAACCTGAAGATGAACAGCACGGTGGAAGGCGCCGGCCTCGGCCTGGCGATCACCCACAACCTGCTGGAGATGATGGGCGGCAGCATCCGGGTGGAAAGTACCTACGGAATAGGATCCGTTTTCCGGGCGGAGCTGCCCCAGAAGGTGGTTTCCGACGCGCCCATCGGCGAATTCCACTGGCAGATATTTGACAGTGCAGCAGATCCCCGGACTGCTCTTCATGCTTCCTTCCGGGCGCCGGAAGCGCGTATCCTGATTGTGGATGATACCCGCATCAACCGGATGGTGACCGAAGGGCTGCTGAAGGAAACGGACATCCGGATGGATACAGCTGCCTGCGGACCGGACGCGATCCGCCTGGCGGAAGAGACCCTGTATGACCTGATCCTCATGGACCAGCGGATGCCTGAAATGGACGGTGTGGAAGCGCTCCGCAGGATCCGGCAGGGGAAGGGCCCCAACACACAGACACCGGTGATCTGTCTGACTGCAGACGCTGTGAACGGTGCGAGGGAGCATTATATCAGCGAGGGATTCACGGACTACCTGTCCAAACCGTTGAACGGCGAGGCACTGGAAAAAGCAGTGATGCAATATCTTCCGGCGGAAAAGATCCTGCCGGCGGAGGAAAGGGAAGAAAAAGAAAACGCTTCGGAGGAAGACGGCGAATACGCAGACCTGCAGGCAGCCGGAATCCAGGCGGCGGAAGGATTGGCCAACAGCCAGGGCAGCCATGACCTGTACGGGGAACTGCTGCGGGAATTTGCCCGGGACGCGGAAGAAAAAAGTGAAAGCCTGGAAAGCTGTTACAAAACGCAGGATTGGCGCAACTACACGGTGTATGTGCACGCATTGAAGAGCTCCGCGAGACTGATCGGCGCCATGGAACTCTCCGCCATGGCCCTGGAACTGGAACAGGCCGGAAAAACCGAAAACGCAACGGTGATCCGCTCCGGACATCCGGCAATGATGGATGAGTACAGGAGGATCGCCGGAGTGGTGCGAGCCTGGAACGGGGGAACAGATGACGGGGATGATGCGGAGATTCTGGATTTCCCCGTGGCTGGCAATTAATCTGGTATGAAGAATAAACAAAGAAGCAGAGAGAACGCTCTCTGCTTCTTTGTTTTTTGAGTTTCAGGCAATGAGCTTTTCGGCTTCTTCCGGGGGCATCGGGCGGCCCCAGATAAATCCCTGGATGAAATCGCAGCCGATATCCCGCAGGGTTTCCATCTGATCGCCTTCCTCCACGCCCTCGGCGATGACTTCCAGGTTCATGATATGACCGATGGAAATGATGGCGGCAACATACTTCCTGGAGGAATCGGTGGCGTTCATCTGGTCGATAAAGGCTTTGTCAACCTTGAGCAAGTCCGCCGACATCCTGTTCAGGTAGCTGAGGGAGGAATAGCCGGTGCCGAAATCGTCGATCGCGATCCGCAGGCCCATCTGCTTCAGCGCATCCAGGCATTTGAATGCGTTCTCCGCGGAATCGATCATGATGGATTCGGTGATTTCGATCTCGACCTGATTCGCCGGGACTTTGCATTCCTCCAGAATGGATTTCACTTCGGCGATGAAGTTGTTCTTCATCATGTGCTGCACGGAGATGTTGACGCTGAGGGTGATGTCCGAGCCGCTCCTGCGCACCACATCCCCAAAGAAGGATGCCGCCTTCCGGAAGACGGCACTGTCAATCCTGCTGACGAGGCCGGTCTTTTCCGCAACGGGAATGAATTCCCCGGGACTGATAAGCTTCCCGTCCTTATCCCTGATCCGGGCCAGGGCTTCAAACCCGCGGAGCTGATGATCGATATTGAACTGGGGCTGCAGATGGTAAAAGACACGGTCCTCCTCCAGGGCGGAACGGATCTGCTGCTCGATTTCCAGCTCGTGCTCATAGGAAAGGAGATCCCGGGTGAAGCGGACGACGGTCCTTGCTCCGCCGGAACTTTTTGCCTTGTTCATGGCCACATCCGCATAGGTGATCAGACTGTCGTGGGTTGTGGCGTCCATGGGGTATTTCGCGTAGCCGAAGGAGGCCTGCAGATGGTAATCGACTTCGTTGACCGTCAGCGGCTTTTCAAGCTCGTCGCGGAAACGCCTGATGGTCTGGTTTACTTCTTCCTCTTCGTTGTATCCCTGGATAAAGAGAACAAACTCGTCACCGCTGATCCGGCCGATCAGGGTCTCGGTGCCGGTTTCGCTCCCAACAACAGCCTTCCACCGCTCCGCCACAGCTTTCAGCACCTGGTCGCCGGCCGCGTGGCCCATCATATCGTTGATGCCTTTGAAGTTGTTCAGGTCAATGGAGACGAGGGCAAACTGATTCCGCTTGGCAATCAGCTGATCCAGGTAGACGCTGCAGGCAAACCTGTTTGGCAGGCCGGTGAGTGTATCCGTTACAGCCTGGTCGTGCAGCTTGCGCTGGGCTTCGCTGGAACGTTTCTGGTTCCTGTAGATCACCGTAATGGTGATGATGATCAGGATGTTGGAAAAGATACCGGGCAGCCCGGCGAGAACGGGGGCCCGGATGATGTTGACGATCTGCTGCGGGAACTGGAGGAGGGAGAGCGTCAGCGCCGTCCAGTAACCGAGCTTCCCATAGAACACCACCATGAAAATGAGGGAGATGCTCAGCAGGGAGGAAAGAACGCCGGTGCAGGAGGAGAAGGGCATCTTCTTGCCAAAGACATCGAACACCTTCTGTGACGAGCCTACAAACGGCATATAAACAGAAAAACCGATATACAACAGGATCAGCACCACGAACGTAACCTTCGATGAAGTTTTGCGCTCGCGGAAATTGACCATTGTCCGGTTCAGGAAACTCATTTTATCGGAATTCGCGCCAGTCCTTCTCATCAGCAATTATCTCTTTCTGCGGCCATGCCAGTGATGGTACATTTATTCTACCATTCAATTCCTGTTCATGCAACTATTTTATATGTACTTTTTTGAGCGCACAACAACGGATTTTGCACGAAAATCCGCCGTTTTAAGAACCGGGGCGAGGAGAAAACAGGAGCAGCCGAACAGCCTGCAAGGCACGAACAATGACATGAAATAAATGGAAACGAAACAAAAATGTAACCAAAAAAAAGAAAAAAGATTGAGAAGAAAGAAAAGAAATGGGAAAATTTAACAATTCCCGTATTCAGAGAAAGCGGAAATATGATAAAATTACGCGAAAAGTTGCATGAAGTATCAAATGGTTACATTTGCAAGTTTCCGTAAATTGTCCGTAAAGGAGATTCCCCGGAGGGAAAAATGCCACCCGGTGAATCGTGTCCGTATACATAAACGGGGAATTCTGCCAGAACCCCCGAAAAAAAACAAGGAACAGAAAAATGATGAAGCAAAAAAAGACATCTTCCCCGGTGAAAACCCTCCTCTGCCTGGCGCTGGCGGCGGTTTTGCTGCTGGCGGGCACCTGTGTTCCGGCTTTCGGCGAATCCGGAGAGGGCAGGTATACCTTCAATCCCCATCTGTATGTTTCACTGATTGCGCAGGATGTTCCGCAGGAATACTGGGACGCCTTCCACAGCCTGTGCGATGCGCTGCGGGCGGGGGAGGCGGAATTCGCCTGTTCCAGCGAGGAAGCCTACCGGTGGGCGATGGACGTTTCCACCTGGGCGGAGCTTTTCCCTGCGGCCTGCACAAAGATCAAACAGGCGGAAAGGAACGAGCCGGTTCCCTGGAAAAACGGCACAGGCCGGATTGTTTACAGGATGCCCGCCGATGAATTTGCCGCGCGTGAGGCAGCATTTGAGGCGAAAGTGGAGGAAGTACTGAACACCGTGCTGGAGCCGGATGACAGCGCGTTTGAAAAGTGTCTGAAACTTTATCATTACATCTGTGAGCATTACACATACAACTACGATTTCCAGGAAACCATGCCGGACGGGGCAAACTACCTGGCGATCCTGGAAGGAAAGGGACAGTGCGTCCAGCTGGGCAGCGTTTACGCGTACTTTCTCCTCCAGGCCGGGGTGGAGGCTATGCAGGTTGGCTGCACCAATCCGCAGATCGCCCATGCCTGGACCTATTTCGTGATTGACGGCAAAGGATACCATTCCGATCCCACCTGGGCGCTCTACTCGCCGGAGGACGGGCAGGAACTATGCCTCTACTATTTCCTGATGAGTGACAGCCGCCGGGAGAACTCCGGCTGCGCGGTGGACGACCTGACGTCCCCGCTGCTTCCCCGGTACTGGTCCAAACTGTCCGCCTCAAAGTTTATTGCCGGGGAGGACGGATTGGCTTTCCCTGCAGTCAGCTTTTTCCTGCGGCTGGACGAAGCGGACAGGACCGTCATCTACAGCGTGGAGGGAGAAGAACAATCTCTCCGCTACGCCGGGGAATGAACAGGTTTTTTCCGGCTTTCCGGTTTCATTCTCCGGAAAAAAATGATAGAATCCTGTAAAAAAGACAAAAAGAAAAAGTTCCGCTGACAGGCCGGACAGAAGAAAGAGGGCAACAATCCATGGGCAAAGTCCAAAGACAGGCGACGCCGCAAGACCTCCAGAATGAATGGCTACGGAGGAAAAACGAACCCTGCGAGGATTGCGGAGAAGCCATGCTGGAATACGCGGAAGACGGGGACATCTGCTTCCTGCAGTGCCCGAACTGCAAAGCGATCTATAATATCCGGTTTAAGGATATCGATTTCAGTTCCCCGAACTGATTGATCCTTCCGGAGGGTATGCGGACGGGAGACCTTCGGATTGCCTGCGGGACTGTTTTCTGATAAAATATCACATTAAGAAGAACCGTTCTACAGGAGGAAATGCAGATGGAAAAGAGGCTGCACAGAAGTAAGACGGATCGCTGGATTGCCGGCGTATGCGGTGGGCTGGCGGAGTATCTCGGAATCAGCTCCACACTGATCCGGGTGCTGGTGGTGCTGTCCGGTGTCGGTATTGTCGCATACCTGTTCTGCGCCGTGATTATGCCGGATGAATAAAGGTTCGCATGGGAAACGATTCAAGTATTGACAGCAGGAAGGGACGGCATTCATGAAAAAATGGGTTTGCATGGTTTTGCTGCTCGCACTGGCACTGGCAGTGCTGACAGGCTGCAGCGCGCAGAAAACCGAATCCATCACATCGCTGGAACAACTTAATGCGCCGTCTATAAAGATCGGCGTGGTCTCCGACACGAATAACGACCTGATCGCGGCACGGAAGATGCCCCGGGCGACGGTCGTACACATGAAGGACGCCATTTCCGGCTATCTTGCTGTGAGCCAGGGGAAACTGGATGCATTTATCTCCAGCATCTCCCAGATTCAGACGGCGATCCGGAACGGACAGAAAGGTATCCGCTACCTGGGTTCGCTGGAAGAGGGGTATTCTGTTGCCATCCCGGTTTCCGAAAAAACAAAAATCCCCAATCTGCTGGAAAAACTGAACAGCTTTATCGATCAGATCAGGGCAGACGGAACGCTGCAGGATATGTACAACCGCTGGGTCAACCTGGGCGATTACACTATGCCGGATATTGATGTTCCGGAAGAATCACCCATCGTACTGAAGGTCGGAACTGTCGGAAGCTCGATGCCTTTCAGCTTCTATGAGGGGACGGAACTGACCGGCCATGAAATCGAACTGGCGAGGCGTTTTGCTGCTTCGATCGGCGCGTCGCTGGAATACATGGTCTATGATTATGACGGGATTCTTGCGGGCCTGCAGAACGGCGATGTGGACTGTATCATGGCGAATCTGTACGCTACGGACGAACGCAGGGAATTGGCCACATTTACCCAGGACCTTTATGTAGAGACGATGGGTGTCGCGGTCCGCGATACTGCGCAGGACAGGAAGGTGACGCGCACACTGGAGGACCTGGCAAACGCCACCATCGGCGTACAGACCGGATCGACCCACGACGTGGTGCTCCGCAGCATCCTGCCCAATGCGAAATTGCTTTATTTCAACACGAATGCTGATATGCTTGCCGCCCTGAATGACGGGAAGATCGACGCATTTCCCGCCGCTGAACTGATCCTGCGCCAGATGCGCGCGGAACATCCAAAGCTGCAGGCGCTGCCGGACTTCTCCCTGATGGCAGGCGACATCGGATTTGCCATGCCGAAGACGCCGGAAGGGGAGGCACTGCGTGACGAATTCAGCGCCTGGTTTAAGGAGATCAAAGCCAGCGGCGAGTTGGAGGAAATCCTGAAAAAGTGGACAGAAGGGCCGGAAAGCGGAAAGACCGTACTGGACTGGGCCACCCTGCCCGCGAATAACGGCGTGCTCCATATGGCGACAGAAGCCGCTTTCGCACCCTACGAATATATCCAGGATGGGAAACTCGCCGGCATCGAGATCGATATGGCGGCCCGCTTCTGCCAGGCAAAAGGATACGGGCTGGAGATCACCGACATGACCTTCAGCAGCGTGCTGCCTTCCGTCAGCACAGGGAAATCTGATTTTGCCGCTTCCGGCATCATCATTACGGACGCGCGCAAGGAAAGCGTCAACATGACCGAACCCTATATGACGGAAAAAGCGCTCATGGTCGTCTATGACGGCGGCGCGACGGACGGCGGAGGCTTCTTTGACCGCCTGGGTGCCAGCTTCGAAAAGACCTTCATCCGGGAAGACCGGTGGAAGCTGTTCGCGTCAGGTATCTTGACCACGCTCCTGATTACGGCATGCAGCATCGTGCTGGGTACGATCCTGGGCTTCGGTATCTATATGCTGTGCCGCAAGGGGAATAAAGCCGCCAACCTGCTCACACGCTTCTTTATATGGCTGGTGCAGGGCATGCCGGTGGTCGTGCTCCTGATGATTCTCTATTATGTTATTTTCGGCAATGTGGCCATCTCCGGCACGATCGTCGCGGTGGTCGGATTTACGCTGGTGTTCGCGGCGGGCGTGGTCAGCATGCTGAAGAGCGGTGTCGTGGCGGTCGATAAGGGACAGACTGAGGCGGCATATGCCCTGGGCTACACGGACCGCAAAGCCTTCTTCCGGATGATCCTGCCCCAGGCGCTGCCTCACTTCTTCCCGGCGTTTAAGGGAGAAATCACCGCGCTGATCAAAGCCACGGCGGTAGTCGGCTATGTGGCTGTGCAGGACCTGACGAAGATCGCGGATATTATCCGCAGCCGTACATATGACGCCTTCTTCCCCCTGATTGCCGTTGCCATCATCTATTTCATCCTGGCGGCGGTGCTGACCGCCATCGTCAACCGCCTCGGCAATTTCATCGATCCGCGCCGCAGGAAAGAGACGGACGTCCTGAAGGGGGTGAAAGGAAAATGATCGAGCTGATTCACCTGCAGAAGAAATATCAAAACGTCACTCCCCTGAAGGATGTGAACGCCAAAATCAACAACGGCGACGTGATTTCCATCATTGGTCCGTCCGGATCGGGCAAGAGCACGCTCCTGCGCTGCATCAACATGCTGGAGCGGCCCACGGGCGGGCAGATCCTGCTGGACGGCGTGGACATCACCGCGTCGAAATATGATATCACCCAGGCCCGGCGCCGGATGGGAATGGTATTCCAGTCCTTCAATCTTTTCGGCCACCTGACGGTGATCGAAAACCTGATGGTTCCGCCCATGGATATTCTGAAAAAATCCAGGCAGGAAGCCTATGAAACCGGCGTAGCCCTGCTGAAGCGCGTCGGCCTGGCAGGACGGGAGCTGCTGTATCCAGAACAGCTCTCCGGCGGACTGAAGCAGCGGGTGGCCATCGCGAGGACCCTCGCCATGGATCCGGACGTGATCCTGCTGGACGAGCCCACCAGCGCCCTGGATCCGACGATGATCGGGGAAGTGCAGGCGGTTATCCGCGACCTGACAAATACCGGAAAAACCATGATGATCGTGACCCATGAAATGCAGTTTGCCCGGGCGGTCTGCAACCGCGTGTTTTATATCGACCAGGGCGGCATTTACGAGGAAGGCCCGCCGGAGCAGGTCTTTGACGATCCGAAGCTGGAGAGGACCCGGCAGTTTATCCGCCGCCTGAAGGTGCTGGAAGTCACCTTTGGAAATCCGGACTTTGACTATCCCGGCATCACGGCGGAGATCGACCGCTACTGCCAGACCAACGTCATTCCTGCCCGGCTCAAGTACCGCATCCGCCTTGCCTTTGAAGAACTGGTACAGCAGCTGTTGCGCGATATACTCGTGAAAATATCGATCAACATGATGGTGGAGTACTCGGAGAAAGAACAAACCGCCACCGTTACAGTGCGGTACGGCGGCGATCGGTTTGACCCGTCAGTCGGGGATAATGAACTCTCCTACAACCTGCTGAAGGCCTCCGCCCAGGAACTGGAATACACATACGACCCGGAGGCGGAAGAGTGCAATGAGGTGCGGGTCCTGTTCCGGGAGTAAACGTCAGTACATACCGAGGGCACGGGGCATGAATCCAAGGGTGAAATGGATCAGCACCGCGTCCCAGATGTTCCCGTTGCGCTCATAGAGGTAACCTGTCAGCATGCACAGGAGCCCCGCGGCAACCAGGTAATACAGCGGGTAGTTCATATGCAGGATCGCGAAGAACAGTCCCGTCAGAATCACAGTAATATGTTTATTGTCCGTCGTGTTCGCACGGCGGATATTTTCCTGTATAAAGGCCTTGATCATAATCTCCTGCACAATCACACTCAACGGATAGAACCACCGCCCGTGGACGTTCAGGTACAGCCCGAACCAGGGCCGCGCCGCGGCCTCCGGATCATGGGCGTTCATCCACAGCCGCACACCGACGATCGCCAGGACAATCCCGGCGGAAACGAGGACGGCCACGAGCATTTCCCGGCCGATCATCTTCCGGTCCCGGAACTTCAGCGCGGACCAGCGGACCTCCAGCGGCGTCTTCAGCCAGAAGAGGATGATCAGCAGGGCCATGAAGGGCATATAATATTTATTGATATCCGACGCGCTCCAGCCGGTTTCCCGCTCCGGCCAGATCAGGAACAGCGCCTTGGTGACGACAACCTCCAGGAACAGCGCAGAGAGCAGCAGCAGGAACAGGCTCGTGGTATGGTCCAGACCCTTCCACTGTTTCAGTTTCTTCATGGCCAGCTACTCCTCCGTTCCGTTAAAATGCAGCTGGATACACACAACTTCACTTTCCGCCGGCCACTTGTAGTGGAAGCCCCAGGCGCCGACGCCCGAGGATGTGATGGCAGTCATATCCCCATAGGTCTTCAGGCCGTCCAGCATGTCATTTACAAGGCTGGTGCTGAAGAAATGGGGGATATTGAAACCATGGGTATGGCCGGCCATGACCAGGTCCACGCCCAGGGCCGCCATCTCGCGGAAATGCTTCGGCCGGTGCGTCAGCACGATGAGCGGTTTGTCCGGATCAGGCTGCAGGCGTGCATACAGGGTTTCAAAATCTTCAGCGCGGAGCTTCGGATCCAGGCAACCGATCAGCTGGATATCCTCCCCAAGGGTGACCATCTCATCGGCGAGCACTTTCACGCCGGCTTTCAGCACGGCGTCCTTCGCGCCGGGGACCCAGTCCTCCATCAGGCCGTCATGATTTCCGTAGACGTAATAGATGCCGTATTTCGGCTGCCTGATGGTCTGCAGCACCCATACAAAATTATCCGCGTCATTCTCCGCCGTGGTTTCATCAAACAGATCGCCGCCAATCAGCAGCACGTCCGCGTTGCAGGCATTGATCTGCTCGACCAGATCATCATAGGTGTATTCATAGCAGCCGGAGCCGGCGTGGATATCCGAGACCAGGCAGATCCGCAGTCCGCTTTCGGCCGATTCGGCATGTACTTCCACATCGTAGGTGTTCAGTTTCAGGAAATCGATATTGAAATATCCCGCCAGGGCGATGCCGAAGGACAGCAGGATGAAGATCACCGTCTGATACCGCCGGTCGGAAATCCGCCGGTGGGTATTCTTCGGTCCGTGCCCCGTGCGCCGCAGGATGAACTGATAGGTCCGCGTGTAGATGATCCGGAAGAGGAAGAACATGGCCAGCAGCGTGGTGGAGACAAAGAAGAGGGTGGCGGTACGGCAGATTTCATGCCGGATATTCTCATAAGCGATATACCGGAAACGGGTGAACACGATTGTCAGCGCTACGGTGCCCACCAGATGCCACAGGGCCAGCAGCGTAACGAACAGCTTGTCCTTCCGCCAGGAAAGAGGATAATTCATGAAAACAAAAACGGAAATGAGGACAAAGCCAATCGCGGCCACCAGGAAGGCAACGGAATTCATGCGGCTTCACCGCCCTTCCGCTTGGACGAGCGCTTCTTAAAGATCGCACGGAAAAGGCCGATGGCGATAAACCAGATGAGCGCGCCGAGACTGGCCGCAAGAAGGAGCCCGTGAATCACCAGGTACCACACCGGCGCAGCACCCTGCTGAATCAGCATCACAAAAAAGCCTCCGAGGAAAAGGGGAATCAGCAGCACGCCTGCGACGCACAGTGCATCCAGGGCCCGGGCGCGCCTTTTCCTGGTTGTCCTGTCTTCCATCTGTATCTTCCTTCCGCCGGGTATGTTTTTCAGCACCGACACGCAATTATAGCATGGCCGGAGGGACAAATCCATATTTTTCCCCTGTTTCCGGCCTTTACTTTCATCTGTTTCGTGATATGATGCACATCGGGGGACGGCTTTGTTGTTCCCGGATTCAGACGGAAAGGCGGGGAGGACCACGGAAAAAGAAAAAGGGCTGCGGCCCGGATCTGTGCTCTGCGTATTCCTGGCATCCGTGGCGTTCAGCACCGGCGGGCTTTTCATCAAGATGGTTCCCTGGTCACCGCTGGCTATCAACGGAGCGCGGAACCTGATCGGCGCCATGGTGATCGGGATTTACCTGCTGATCCGGCATCACCGGATTGTGATCAGCCGGCAGGTGATCATCGGCGCCCTCTCCATGATCGGGGTGACCACGCTGTTTGCGATTGCCAACAAGCTGACCACCGCTGCCAACACGATTGTGCTGCAGTTTACCGCACCGGTTTTTGTGATCCTGCTGATGGCCCTGATCCATCACGTTCCGCCGAAAAGGCCGGATGTGGTGACCTGCATCCTGGTACTGGCCGGTGTCTGCCTCTTCTTCGTGGACGGAATCCGGGCCGGGAACTGGCTGGGGAACCTGCTGGCGCTGCTTTCCGGCGTCTGCTATGCGGGCGTGTTTATGATGAACACAGGGAAGGACGCGGACGCGCTGTCCTCCTGCTTCCTGGGACAGCTGACCGCCGGGATCATCTTTTCCCCGCTGTGTGCTTTTGAAACAGATTTCTCGCTGCCCACCGTCCTGGCCGTGCTGGCCCTCGGAATCATCCAGGTGGGCGGAGCTTATATCCTCTTTTCCGAAGGGATCCGGCATACGCCGGCGGTGTCCGCCAGCCTCATTGCGGGACTGGAGCCGATCCTGAATCCGACCTGGGTCGCGCTGTTTTACGGGGAAACAGTTTCCACCCTGGCGCTGATCGGGGCCGCGATCGTGATTGTTGCAATCCTGGGATACAATATCCGGATGAGCCGGGGCAGCCGGCACGCTTAAACCACGATGGTCACAACGGTGCCGCCGCCTTCCCGGGCGGAAATATGCAGGGAACCGTTACACATGATCTTCAGCCGCTCCCGGATATTGTTGAGGGCAATATGGGGATCCGCATTATCGGAAGGACCGAATCCGGGACCGTTATCCTCCACGATGATCTCATTTCCGTGGGAGGATTTCCGGGTGCGGACCGTAATATGCAGCGGATCCATATCCGGATCGACGCCGTGCTTGACCGCGTTCTCCACAATGGGCTGCAGCGTCAGCGGCGGAATCCGGAAGGATGTATACGGTGTATCAAACTCCACGGACAGCTTGCCTTCGAAGCGGACCTGCTCCACGGCGAGATAGGCCCGTGTGTGCTCCATTTCTTCTGAGAATGCAACGGTGTCTTCCCGGGCAACCGCTGTGAAATTACTGCGCAGGTAGGAAGTGAAATCCAGAATGACCTGCTGCGCCTTGTCGCTGTCCTGCTTACAGAGATAATAGATACTGGTCATGGTGTTGTAGATGAAATGGGGCCGCATCTGCAGTACCATGATGCTGTTACGCTGGCGGGTGTTTTCCTCCTTCTGGAGGAGGTACTGCTCAAACTGGTCCCGCAGGATGAAAATGAACATCAGCATGACAGCGGCAGAGGTGCCGATGACGATCATCAGCAACCCGTAGGCAAGGGACTGGAGCAGCATGCAGATCAGCGGAATCAGCAGATAGCTGGCAAAAGCCTGGCGCTGCCGCCGGGTGAACACCTTCCAGTTCCGGAAAAGCACAAAAATATTGACGGACATAAGGAGGATCGGCGGTACCAGCAGCACCGGATACAGGGGTTTGCGCTGATACACATTCTGACCGGTGATCACATAGAACTCCGGAACAAACAGATTGACAACCAGCAGGATAAGGTAGACGCCCCACAGGAAGACCGCCAGGCGGAAGGAAAGGCTTTTCCGCCAGGGCTTTTTCAGACTGTACAGCAGATACAGGGTCATCAGGGGCATCAGGAGCGATGACAGCAGGGATTCCCCAAAGACGGCGGCTGCGGAAAGCAGCCGGTACTGCGGCCCCAGGAAAAGCAGGGAAATCTGGGAAACCAGGTCGGAAACCGTATAGGCCAGAGCAATCGAAAAAACCGCCCGGAAAAACAGCCGGGCCCACCGGTCCAGATGGGTAACGGACCGGCTCATGAACAGCCCCAGCAGCGTCACGAGCATACCGCACACCGCAAAGGCAAAATTGACCATATCAATCCAGCTGATCACAGGGCATCCGCTCCTTTCAGCGGGTAGCGCAGCTTCAGCAGCTGTTTCCGCACGGCGTCGGCCGAGATGGGCTTGAGCAGGAAGCCGCAGGCGCCTGTATTCCACGCATCAAAAGAGTATTCAAGGTAGGAGGTCAGGAAGACCACGTTCGTGCGGGGGTTGATTTCAAGCAGCTGCCCGCAGAGTTCCAGCCCGCTGGTCCGGCCGATTTCCACATCCAGGAAAGCCAGCGCCACCGGATGGGCCTTTGCGTAATCCAGCGCTTCCGCACAGCGGGTGAAACCGGTAATCACCGCGTCCGGAAAGACTTCCTGCAGAATGGGAAGCCCGCCCTGCAGAATGATCCGTTCATCGTCCACCAGGATAATGCTGGACGCCAGGGCCTGATCCGCAATGGTGTTGAGCAACACGCCGGCATCCACGCCCAGGCAGGCGGAAAGGCGTGAAATCATTTCCGCATCCGGCAGGCGGCTGCCGTTTTCCCACCGGGCGACAGCAGGACGGGTGACAAACAGCAGATCCGCCAGCTGCTGCTGGGACAATCCTCTTTCCGCCCGCAGGCGGCGCAGGTTTTCCGCAAATGATGGACGCATCTTTTTCCGCTCCTTACTGAACCATTCAGACTTATCATAATGCATCTGATTTTATGAAGCAATAGTCACAAAATGTGACACTCTGGAACGTTTGCTTGTTTTCGCACCGGTGTTCCTGTAAAATCCATCCGTTATATTTTGCCCTGACTGCACGCGGAAACGCAGCGCAGGAGCTGTGAACCGGAGATGGATGAATGATCGCTGATATCGGAAAAGTCATCGGAGGAGAACATTACCTGGCATTGATGCTGGTAGTGCTCTTTTCTGTCATCCTGATGAGCAGAAACATCCTGTCGGAGCGGGTACATCAGGGCAGCTTCTGGATCACCCTGCTGGTGTGTGTGCTGCTGGTGGGGCAGCATATTGTGGAAAGCGCTGCCGCGCTGGATCCCGCTCACAGAAACATCCGCCTGATCGCGGCGATCGCGGGATACGTGCTGCGGCCGGCAGCGGTTCTCGGCTTCCTGCTGGTCATCTGGCCCGCAAAAAAGCCCAAATGGTTCCTGTGGATTCCGGTGGCGCTCAACGGCCTGCTGTACTGTATAGCCCCGTTCCTGCCGCTCACCTTCGCGATTGACAATGATTACATCTTCCGGCCCGGCCCGCTGCATCCGGCCGCGTTTGCTGTCAGCATCGCTTACCTGATCATGACCCTGGTGATGATTCACCTCCGGTTCAGGGATCGGCGCACGGGGGATATCTTCGTGGTTTACCTGAGCGCGGTCGGGTGCCTGGGCGCCATCGCGGTGGATATGCTGTTTGGCGGCGTCGCCATCATCTCCGCCATCCTGATCAGCAGCCTGATCTTTTACCTGTTCCTGCGGGCGCAGGATATGGACCGGGACCCGCTGACCCGTCTGTGGAACCGCCGGACCTTCTATGAAGACTGCAAAAAGTACAAAAACACGATCACGGCAGTAGCTTCCGTGGACATGAACGGCCTGAAAAAGATCAATGACGAACTGGGCCATGAAGCCGGGGACCGGGCACTGAAGACGCTCGGCCGGGGATTCATGAACATCATGGGGCGGAAAGCCCTTTCTTACCGCACCGGCGGCGACGAGTTCATGATCCTTTTTATCCACTGCAGTGAGGAAGAAATCCAGCAGTCGCTGACCGCGTTCCTGGATGAAATCTGGCAGTCCGGCCTGTCGGTTTCCATCGGACTTGCCACCCATACCGAATGCGGGGATTCCCTGGAGCAGATGATCCGGGTCAGCGACCAGCGGATGTACGAGGAAAAGAGCCAGTATTACCAGCGCCATGACAGGAGACGGCGCAGATAAAAAGATTGCGGATGCTCCTTTCAGATGATAAAATAATATATCGCTTTTCCTATTCTGCTGCATTCAGCAGATAAAGGAATGATTACAGGTAAAACAGGAGTTGCGATGAAACAGTTTAAGCATTTTACCCTGGGTGGTATCCAACAGAAAATATTCAACCTGGTCATGATCATGCTGATCCTGGTCATGGCTGTTTTTTCCGTGGTGATTTACCATCAGATGAACTCCATCACAGCCCTGGTGGCTGACACGAATGACAGGCAAAAGGCATCTATCACGAGCACTTCGGAGCAGACCATGGGCGCCGTGGTTTCCCAGACGCTCAGCAGCAGCACGCAGATGCAGGCCCGGATCGCGGACGACATGTTTTCGGACACCGCGGATGCCGTGAGCACCATCGGAGACTATACACGGATGCTCTTTGAGACACCGGAGCGCTACACAGCTCATGAGGTGAAAGGACCGGACGCTTCTACGGACGGAACCGCCACCGTTCAGATGCTGACCGAGGAAGGCGTGAACCTGGGCGATCCCGCCCTCACGGAGAAGCTCGCAATGATCGGCAACCTGTCCGAAATGCTACAGTCGGTCTATGCCCATGCGGAGGTGGATTCCTGCTACATCGCCCTGCCGGAAGGGATTATGTTGCTGGTGGACAATCACGCGTCCTCCAAGTTCGACGAAAAGGGAACGGTGGTTTCCATTCCGATCCACGAGCGGGAATGGTATAACGGAGCTGTCAGGACCGGCAAACTGTATTTCACGGATATTGTGTCGGATGTATTCACCGGACAGTACTGCGTGATGTGCTCGGTGCCGGTCTACGTGAAAGGCGAACTGGTCGCCGTTGCGGGAGCAGACCTGTTCCTGGACAACATGCAGACGTATGTCACCGCCTCCGGGAGAGACAGCAGTTTTACCATGATTATCAACGATAACGGCCATGTTGTGTTTTCTCCCCGAACGGAAGGCATTTTCCAGGTAAAGGCCAACGGGGAAGCTGAAGACCTGCGGACGGTGGGCGGAGAAGCATTCTC
Source organism: Clostridia bacterium (assembly GCA_017447185.1). Classification (GTDB taxonomy): domain Bacteria; phylum Bacillota; class Clostridia; order Christensenellales; family Aristaeellaceae; genus Aristaeella. Next base: position 52,078 of record JAFSOC010000041.1, read on the forward strand.
TGCTTTCATCAGCGAAGCCCTGCAGCAGAACACAGAGGTGAAGCTGATTGAGGCGGAGGGCACAACCTGGTATATGACCGGATCGCCCATCGAAACCGTGGGCTGGACGGTTCTCAATCTGGTGGACAAGGCAATGGCGGATCAGCCGACCCTCCTGATGGAACAGCAGCATGAAACCATTCTCGCGGACGCGAAAAATGCTTTTGCTACAGAAATATCCCATGCCCGCTCCACCATTACGGTGCTGCTGATCGGCGTGACGCTCCTGGCGCTGACCAGCGCGGCCCTCCTTGCCAGACGGATCGTGAAGCCACTGACGACCATGACGAAGCGGATCGTCTCCCTCGGCAGGGAAGACCTGCAGTTCATGATGGAGGATACCTACCGCACCAGGGATGAAATCCAAGCACTGGCGGAAGCCTTTGCCACCCTGTCCGCGCGGACGCTACAGTATGTGGATCAGGTGCGGTCGGTTACCGCGGAGAAGGAGCGCATCGGCACGGAACTGGCCCTGGCCACCAACATCCAGGCGTCCATGCTTCCCCACATCTATCCGGCCTTCCCGGAACGGCTTGAATTCGATATCTATGCCAGCATGGATCCGGCCAAAGAGGTGGGCTGTGACTTCTATGATTATTTCCTGATCGACGAAGACCACCTGTGCATCGTCATCGCGGACGTTTCCGGTAAAGGTGTTCCGGCGGCCCTGTTCATGATGGCGTCGAAGATCATCCTGCAGAGCACCGCGATGCTGGGTTGGTCCCCGGCGGAAATCCTGCAGAAGACCAACGCAGCGATCTGCTCCAACAATGAGGCGGAGATGTTTGTTACCGTATGGCTGGGCATCCTGGAGCTTACCACCGGAAAACTTACCGCCGCCAACGCGGGACACGAGTTCCCGGCGATCCGGTTCCCGGGGAAACCCTTTGAACTGTTCAAGGACAAGCATGGGTTTGTTATCGGCGGCATGGAAAGCGTGAAGTACCGTCCATACGAAATCCAGCTGGAACCCGGCAGCAAGCTGTTCATCTACACAGACGGCGTACCGGAAGCAACCAGCGCTGAAAAGGAACTGTACGGAACGAACCGCATGATTGAAGCACTGAACCAGGATCCGGATGCTGCGCCCGAACAGGTGCTGAAGAATGTCCGTGCTTCCGTAGACGGCTTTGTGAAGGATGCGGAGCAGTTTGACGACCTGACCATGCTGTGTGTGGAATACAAGGGTCCGCAGAAGCAATAACGGGCATGATCGGCTCCGGAAGCTGAGAAAGAAACGGAGGGTTTTCCTTGGATGAGATGAGCAGGCTGATCGCGGCACTGGAAGAGGTTCGCGACGACGTGGATTTTGCGGCGGAAGCGCATCTGGTGGAGGACGGTATCCTGGACTCGCTGGACCTGACACGGATCATCGCCTCCCTGGATGAAGCGTTTGACATCCATATTCCCGCAGGGGAAATCGAACCCGAGAACTTTGACACCCTGGACGCCATGCTGGAAATGGTGCGCCGGTACCGGAAACCATGAGTACGAGAAATATCCTGGACTGGCTGGAGGAGGCTGTAGCTCTCGCCCCGGACGCTCCGGCGTATGAAATGCCGGGAAACGTTCTTTCCTGGGATGCGGTCTGCCGGAAAGCGCGCAGCGCGGGCACAGCGCTGGCCCGGCTGGCTCCGCGCCAGACGCCGGTCCTGATCCTGATGGACAAAACGCCGGAATGCGTCTGCGCCATGCTGGGCGCGGCGTATGCCGGCTGCTTCTATACACCGCTGGATTCCGGCATGCCGGAGGCGCGGATGAAACGGATCGCGGAGCGGCTGCAGCCTTCCGTGATCCTGTACGGGGACAAGTATGCCGGAGTGGCCGAACGGATTTCCGGCGAAGCAAAACTGCTGAATGCCGCGGACCTTCCGGAGGAAACGGACCTGCCCCTGCTGGAGGGGCGCCGCGCCCGGCATATCGATACAGATCTTTTATATGTGCTCTTTACAAGCGGTTCCACGGGAACGCCGAAGGGCGTTTCCATCCAGCACCGCGCGGTGGTGGATTTCATTGAATGGGCATGTTCCGCATTGCGGCTGCCTTCCGGCGTCCGGTTCGGAAGCCAGGCACCCTTCTATTTTGACAATTCCGTGCTGGACTTGTACTGCACCATGCGGATGCAGGGAAGCCTCGTGCTGATTCCCCGGGGAGATTTCATGTTCCCGAAGCGCCTGCTGGCCCGGTTGCAGGAGGAGCGGATCGACACGATCTTCTGGGTGCCTTCCGCGCTGACGGCGCTGGCCCGGGCGGAAGTGCTGCAGCCCGGATGCCTGCCGGATATGAAGCGCATCTTCTTCTGCGGGGAGACGATGCCCTGCGGGACGCTGAATGGCTGGAAGCAGGCGGTCCCCGGGGCGGACTATGTGAACATGTACGGTCCGACGGAAATCACAGACGTGTGCAGCTGGTACCGGGTGGACCGGGACTTCGCGGATACGGACAGCCTGCCGATCGGATTTCCCTGCACCAATACGCGTATTGACCTGATCGACGGCGAAATCTGCGTCAGCGGCACCTGCCTTTCCCCGGGATACTACAACGACCCGGAAAAGACCGCGGCCGCCTTCGTGCAGCACCCGCTGCGGCCGCAGATACCGGAGAAGATGTACCGGACCGGGGACCTGGGAGCATACAACGACCGGGGCGAACTGATGTTCCTCGGAAGGCGGGACAGCCAGATCAAACGCAGCGGATACAGGATCGAGCTGGGGGAGATCGAAAGCGCACTGCAGAATGCGGACGGCGTGGTGCTTTCCTGCTGCTACTTTGACGAAGGAAAAGAATGGATTGTGGCGGCCTATACCGGCGAGGCGGAGGAGACAGCCGTGAAGACGGCGCTGAAGGCTGCCCTGCCCAAATACATGCTGCCGGACCTGCTTCTGAAGCGGGAGACCCTGCCGCGTACCGGCAGCGGAAAGATAGACCGGAAAGTCCTCAGACAGGAGGCGGAAAGTGAGCATCTTATCCATTGAGTTTCTTCTGCTGGCGGCAGGGACGCTGATCGTCTATTACCTGCTGCCGCTGAAAATCCGGTGGATCGCGCTGCTTTGCGGCAGCGCTGCTTTCATATGCCTTTCCGGCTGGCATTCCGCCGCGCACCTGACGGCCGTCGCGCTGGTGATGTGGGGCGGGGGACTGCTGCTGCAGAAACACAGAAGCAGACTGCTGCTCTCCGGCCTGCTGGCGCTGGATCTCGGCGCCATGGCGTTCCTGAAGTATTATCCGGTTTTCTCCGGGGCGGACCTGCTCCTGCCCGTGGGCCTGAGCTATTTCACGTTCCAGAGCGCCGGATACCTGGTGGATGTATACCGCGGCAAGACGGAGCCGCAGCGGAATCCCCTGAAGGCCTGGCTGTTTGTCGGATACTTCCCGCAGCTGTCCCAGGGGCCCATTTCCACCTGGAAGGAACTGGGCGGGCAGCTGCTGACAGGCCACCGCCTGGAGCCGGAGAACATCGTTTCCGGTTTCCAGCTGGTGCTGTGGGGACTGTTCAAGAAAATGATCATTGCGGACCGGCTGGTGGCGACCACCGCCGCCGTACTGCAGGGCGGGGAGCTGCCGGGATGGCTGATCCTTTCCGGCACCATCCTGTATGCGATTCGGCTGTATCTGGATTTTTCCGGCGGAATGGATGTGGTGCGCGGATTTTCACGGATGGCAGGCATTGAACTGCCGGAGAACTTCCGCCGGCCATTCTTTTCAAAAAGCGTGGCGGAATACTGGCGGCGGTGGCATATCACCCTGGGCGCCTGGTTCCGCAGCTACCTGCTGTATCCGCTGACCACCAGCCACGCCGGCATCGCCCTGGGAAAAGCCGCTTCCCGGATTTTCGGCAAAAAGACCGGGCGGACGGTGCCGACAGCGCTGGCTACCCTGATCGTATTCCTGCTGATCGGCATCTGGCATTCGGCGAACTGGAACGCGGTTATCTTCGGCGCATACTTCGGTGCGGTCATGGCTGTATCCACGCTGCTGGAGCAGTTCTGGAAATTCCTGCAAAAGCGGCTGAAGCTGCCAAAGGGCGGATGGATGACGCCGGTGCGCCTGCTGCGCACCTGGCTGCTGATCCTGATCGCACAGTATTTCGCCTTTACGCCGGATCCTTCCACCGCCTTTTCACTGCTGGGCGGCACCTTCCGGAACTGGGATTTCTCCGGGTTCGCGGAACGGATGGGAGCGATCATGACCGGGCAGGAATGGATCATCACCGGTGCGGGATGCATGATTGTCCTGATCGTTGACATCCTGTGCGAGCGGAAGAAGGATGTATGCGGCACCCTGGCGCGGACGCATTTCTGGATCCGCTGGCCGGTGCTGCTCCTGCTGATTCTGGCGATCGCCACCTTCGGCATCTACGGCGCGGGATACGACCCGGCAGCGTTCCTCTACACGCAGTTTTAAACCATCTGATCCGGAGGCAAAAATGGAAGGAAGGGAAACAGCCCTGCAGGAGCAGGCGGCGCAGCAGAAGGCCAGGCGAAGGAAACTGGCCGGCTTTGGCGTGCGCGCAGTCTGCTTCACCGTGATCACGGCGCTCCTCCTGTCCTACGCCGGTTACGTTTTTACATCCAAGAGTGATTACGGCATCTGCTCCATGATGACGTATTACCGCCAGAAGCCGGATACCGTGGACGTCCTGGTGGCCGGAACCTCCATGGTATACGCGGGCGTCAACACCAACATCCTCTGGAAGGAATACGGGATCGCCGCCTACAACCTGTGCACGGTGGAAGAGCCTTTCTGGATCGCATACCATACCCTGGAAGAAGCGCTGAAGACCCAGCATCCGAAGCTGATTCTGCTGGACGCAAAACCGGCCACGTATCCCGCAGACTATCAGAAACGCGGCCGCGTGATTCTGAACACTTTCGGCATCCGGGATCTTCCGGTCCGGATCCGCGCAACCCTCGCCTCCGTCGAAAACCCGCGGGACGCCCTCGGGTATGTTCTCAAGCTGCCGGAGGTCCACAGCGCCTACAAAACCCTGACCTGGAACGATTTTATCCTGCCGCCGGACAACGAGGGACGCGGTTCCACCTGGAAAGGCTTCAACGAAGCCGATAAGATTGACGGGCACAGGACCTTCGACCTCAGCTTTATCGGAGCCAGGCTTCCGATCAACGCGCGCGAAGAGGAATACGTGCGGAAGATCTTTGAAATGACAAAAGAAAAGGGCATCCCGCTCATGCTGATCGGCATGCCGTGCCCCAACTATTTCCAGGATTATCTGTATTACAACACCCTCTGGTCCATCGCGGATGAATACGGGATCCCGTATATCAACTACAACCTGAAGAAGTACCAGATCGGCCTGGACTACCTGAAGGACTTCGCCGACTGGAACCACATGAATGTCAACGGCAGCGTGCTCTTCACCCGGAGGCTGGGGAAGGACCTGAAGGAAGCTTTTGACCTTCCGGACCGGCGGGGAGACCCGGCATACGATTCCTGGGAGGAATGCGCCGCAACCTGGAAGGAACAGTACCCGAACTTTATTTCCTCCGATCCGGAAGCGAACCCGCTGGGCTGGTAAACCGGCGCCGGACGGCCTGCACGAGGAAGCAGCAAAGCAGGGGCAGCCCCATGCCGGCAAGATAATACAGCAGGATCATCCGCGGGTTTCCGATGCTGCAGTAATACATAAAACCGCGGTACAGCACACCGGAGAAACCGGCCGCAAGTCCGCTGCCGGGATTCAGGGCGCGCAGGCGGTCCAGCAGCGTATTGAGCAGGAACCAGCAGAAGATGTGTGCCGCCATGATGTGTTTTGTGTTTCTGCCGATAAAGACAACCAGGCGGCTTCGCCACGGCAGGGAGGCGAGGATGGCGCTGACGCGCAGCCACAGCATGATCCCGGTGATCCCGCCGATAAAATACATCGCTCCGGTTTTTCCCATGTTCCGCAGTCCGAACAGCCCGGGCGTCAGGCTGTCGCCGCCGCAGAGGAGGATCAGCAGGAACTGCGCGATGAAAACGATGGGGAAATACCAATAGCTTTTCAGCGTATCATGAGCTTCCAGGTGACGCCGGTACAGCGCGCCGGCCTGCAGGAAGAACAGCATGACCACCGAACGCAGGTATACCACGGCGGCTCCGGAAAGGGCCGCTGTTTCTTTCCAGTAAACCGCGCCGATTCCAGCCGCCAGGGTGAAGGCCAGCAGGGCGGTTTCCCGCTGCAGGCTGCGGCGGATCAGCCTCCGGAAAAAGGCGCGCAGGAGGGCGAAGTATATTTCCGCCAGAAACAGCGCCGGAAGGTACCAGTCCGCGACGGAGAAGGTCACTGTATAAGGCGCGGTCCAGGGATTCAGAAGCCAGCGGGAAAGGGTAAAGGAAAAGCCGAAGGTGAATCCCCGCGTATGGAGCCATCCGTTGAGCAGCAGGGAAAGACCGGTATAAATGTAACAGGGAAGCAGGAGCTTCCTTGCTTTTTTTCCGGCGAAGCGGAGCAGCCCGGGCAGGAAATTACAGCCTTCCGGCAAATCCGTAAAGAAATAGCCGGAGATGAACAGAAACAGCGCCAAATGGAAGGAGTAATACGGAAACCATTCCCCGAAGGTCAGAGGCCCCTTCGGGGCGGCGGTCATATCTCCCGTGAAGTTCATATGCCCGAGCACGACGAAGCTGATGGCCAGCGCGCTCAGGATCCGCATCCGGTAACCGGCGCTGTCCGCCCGCTCCGGAACCGTGTTTATGCTGTTTTCACCCATACCGCAGCACCTCCTTCCGGCCGCTTTTTCCGCAGGGATCAGGTTTTCCTGTAATCCGGAATCATCCGGGCGAGCGCAAGACGGTCTGTTTTCCGGTTTGCGTTGTACGGCATTTCCTCCAGGCGGATCAGGTTTTCAGGAACCGCGTATTTCGGGAGCGATTTCATGAGCCTGGTCCGCAGCTCCTTCTCCGGAATGCTGCCGGTATAGAAGAAATACAGCTCCCCGTTTTCTGTTTCACGGTCCACGAGGCAGCAGCAGGTTCCCACATCCCCGGCGCCCATCGCCGTATATTCGACTTCGCCCAGTTCCATCCGGTAGCCCCTGTGCTTGATCATGGAATCCCTGCGTCCTACGACAACCAGCTGGCCGGCGTCATTCATAAAGCCTATATCGCCGGTGCGGAAAAACCGCTCTGCCCAGCCCTTCCGCAGGGGATCCGTGACCAGCGCTTCCCGCGTTCTTTCGGGATCGTTGTAATAACCGGAGAAGCGGAAAGCGGAATTGACATAGATCTCACCGGTGACCCCCTGCGGACATTCCTGCCCGTTCTCATTCGCGATGATTACATGCACCAGCCGGTAGGGAGCGCCCGCGGGAATGATCTCATCCTCGCTGAAGTTTCCGGTGACCGGCCAGGTAGCGACGGTCAGCAGTTCGGTGCTGCCGTAGAAATTCCAGAAACGGCCGTTGGGCGCTGCCTTTTCCCACATCCGCATCCGCTTCAGGTTGGTCCGCTCGCCGATGGGGAGAATGAATTTCAGATCCGGCAGGCAGCCGGGCTCCAGCACGCCCGCTTCCGCCACCGCGTTGAAACTGCTGGGCGTCATCAGCAGGGACTGAATCCGGTTTTCCCGCAGGAAGGAAATCATCCTGCCGGGGAAGGAGTGGATCCAGGAAGGCAGCAGGTAGGTTGTGCTGCCGGTTTTCAGCGGCAGGAAGACTTCGTGCACGCAGTTTGCGTAGAAGAAGGGAGACTGGTTGCCGAAAACCGTGTTTTCGTCAAAGGGATAGACGTTCACGGTGATTTCCGTATAGCGGATCAGATCCTGATGGGTGTGGACGGCGCCTTTCGGAACACCGGTCGACCCGCTGGTATACATGATGAAAAGAAGATCATACGCCGTGCTTTCCCTTCTGCGTTCAGAAAGGAAATCCTCATCCGCCGGCGCGTCCGTCAGCGCGGCATAATCCACAAACAGCCAGTCCGATCCCAGAATGTCCCGATGGATGCGGCCCTTCTCATCGCAGATCACGAGGGCGGGGCGGAGTTTTTCAAAGATCAGGCGGATTCGCTCCGTTGGCGCGGCCGGATCCAGCGGGATCCAGAAGCATCCCGCGTAAACGACGCCCATCGCTGCCTTCAGCTGGGAGATGTGCCGCCCGTCCATCAGGAGAACAACCGGGGCTTTGCGCAGCCCGAAGGGCTTCAGCCCGCTGCCGACCCGCATGGCGGCATTCCGGTATTCCCGGAAAGTGACGGATTCCCGGTCATCCCGGTACGCAAGCTTGTCCGGGTATTTCTCCGCGGACTGTTCCAGGTACTGCAGGATATTTGTGACATCGTAGTACGCGTCCATGATTCTTCTCCTATATAAAACAAACCCCTGTTTCCAGGGGTTTGCCGATAACGGGTGACGGTTTCTTATTTGGCGGCGGCCAGGATGAGGCCCATTTCAACGGCTTCTTCGCCGGGAAGCACAGCGGTCAACAGAATACTGCCGTCTTCGAGCAGGGACAGCTTCACGTTGCCGCCTTCGACCACGGCGTTCAGAACGCCATCCGCGAATTCAGAAGAGGTAAAGGGGGTGACTTTCGCTTCGCCGTTTTCGTCAACAGTGGAAACGCCTTCCGCGGAGATGGTGAGGGAGGGCGTGGCAGCCGCTGCACCCATCATGACGGAGAGGTCGAACGCATAGCCGTTCATCACCATCTTGGTGACGGTGAAGGTGCCGTAGAACTTGTCAGCGCTGTCAGCGGGGACCGTCTTCACATCTTCCATCTTGGTGGCCCCAAGGGCTTTCATGGCAGCGTCCATATCGAGGCCCTGGCCTTCAGTACCTTCAGTACCTTCAGCGCTTTCGCCGCTTTCAGCAAACAGCTTGGACATGGCCTCGCTGCTGTCAGCGCTGCTCTCGCCGCTCTGGGCGCTCTCAGCACTCTGGGGAGCCGCTTCGGTCGTCTGCTCCGCGAAAGCGGAGAAGGCGAACACCATCATGCACAGAACCAGAACCAGGGAAAGAATCTTCTTCATAACTGTTTCCTCCATACACATTCATTCATTTTTCCGGCGAAAAGCACTGACGCGTCAACGCCGGTTAGTAAAGGAATTATACCATAGGTAATTTCCTTTGGACAAGCCTTTTTTTCCGGACATGTTCCCGGCTGCGTCCGGTCAGGACTGCGCGGATTTCTTCAGCTTCACAACTGTCGCGATGATGCGGATCAGCTCGATTGTGCCGATGCCGATCAGAATGTAGTCCGCCCAGTCGAAGGACTTGAAAGCGAACAGGGAAACCCCAAGCAGGACAAGAGTAATGCCAAAGCTGATCAGCTGGTTTCTGAGGGACTCATTCATCACAGAGACTTCCTTTCTGCCGTGCTTTCCGCACCGGACAGAAACAAAATATACCACCCGACCCGGCAAATGTCCAGCAAAAAACAAGAAAAAGCGCCGCAACAAATGAGAAAAAAAATTCTTTCCTTTTTTCCGGTTTTCGAATATACTGTTCCTGTAAAGCACAACATAAAATCATTTCTGTACGGCGATGTATCCATGCTGCCGATACAGGAACCATAAAGGAGGTCAAGGGAATGAAAAAAATCCTGGTTTCCCTGCTGGCACTGATGATGCTGTGCAGCTGCACAGCGGCGCTGGCAGAGGAGAGCGCAACGATTACATTGGACGTGACGCCCGTCAGCACACCTGACGACGCTTTTGTGCAGGCGCTGGGGCTGACAGCCCCGGAAGGCACGGAGACGCTTCCGGTGGTCCTGGTCCGGACGAAAAAAGCCACAAAGCTGGCCGTTACGGTTCTTCCGAAAAATACGAAGAACAAGAAGGTAGATGTTACCGTTGACAATGAAGACGTGGTCAAGGTCAAGGGAACGACCCTGCAGCCGATACAGGCGGGCCAGACGGTGATGACGGTTACCAGCAAGGCGGATCCTTCTGTATCCCAGAAGTACCGCGTGATCGTTTTCCAGCCCGTAACACGGCTGACTGTAACCGCTCCCGAAAAATCGGTCGCGGCAGGGAAGACACTTTCCCTGACGCCCGTTTTCACGCCGGAAGACGCACAGCTGAAGACGGTGTCCTGGGCTTCTTCCAATGAAGGCATCGCGACGGTGGATGCGAACGGGACCGTGACCGGCGTCAAGAAGGGCAATGTCCGGATTACGGCGACGGCGAACGACGGAAGCGGTGTCCGCGCCAATATCAGCCTCAAGGTTACCCAGGGTGCTGAAGAGATCCAGCTGAATACAACAGAGCTTACCGTAGATGCCGGCGGCAAAGGTGCCGTCCTGAAGGCGACGGTACTGCCGAAAAATACAGACAACAAAAAGGTTTCCTGGACTTCATCCGATGAGACCATCGCGACCGTGAACGCGCAGGGACGCGTGACGGGCCTGGCGCTGGGCGACTGCGAAATCACCTGTACCAGCCAGGAGAACGGCGAAGTGCAGGCCAAGGCGAAGGTTCATGTGCAGCAGCCGGTGACCAAAGTGACCTTCGGGGAAGTGCCGACGGTCTATACTGGCGAAACCGCCCAGCTGACCTGGACGACGGAGCCGGCCAATGCCAGCAATCCCGCCCTGACCTTCAAATCTGCCAACGAAAAGATCCTGACAGTGGACGCCAACGGCGTGGTTACCGGCATCAAGGCCGGCAAGGCAAACGTGACCGCGGTGACCCAGGACGGATCCAACCGGAGGGCAAAGATCCAGATCAAAGTGCTCCAGCACGTGACCGGGGTCCATATGAAGCATAAAACAGCCTATATCGACCTGAAATCCTTCTCCACCGCCAGCGCAGTGCTGGAGCCGAAGGACGCTTCCAACCTCAACATGACCTGGGAAGTGGACGATCCTTCCATCGCCACTGTCAAACCGGCGAGGAACAGCAGCCGCGTGAACATCACCGGCGTCAGCAAGGGTGAGACGACGGTCCATGGCACGACGGAGGACGGCGGATTCAAAACATCCATCCTCGTCAAGGTCGGCAACTATTACGATGCGCTTTCGATCATTGACGCGCAGTATGACGCAGACCTCAATCTTTATATCCGCGTGAAAAATGTGAGCGACAATATCCCGGTCACCTCTGTTACGGCAAAGATCGAAATGTACGACAACAACCACAATCCTGTGCCTGTCAACAGCAAGAGCTTCGGAAGCAACACTGTCGAGGCAGTTTACAGGCAGCCTTTGGATCCCGGCCATTCGACCCAGGAGAACAAGTGGAAGATCAAGGACTACAGTCCGAACAGCGCAACCTTCTACATGGATGTTACCATTACTGATTTCCAGATCGACGGCGACTGGATCAAGGCGATTCCGGAAAACCGCCAGAAAATGTTTGAATACTATCCGAATCTGAAGAAGTGAACACCGGATGGTAAGGGATTATGTAAGGAGGAAACCATTATATGAAAAAACAATTCATTTCCCTGCTGCTGGTGGTGGCGATGATCTTCGCGGTGACTGTGCCGGCGGCTGCTGAGGAAGCTGTATCCCTTGATCCGTTCGAGGAGATTACGGCTGAATTCCTTCAGGCCAAGTATGTTGAGACTTATGACACTGCTGTCCGTCCTTCCCGTATTACCGGCTGGGCCGCCCTCCGCTGGGCTCCGAGCTACAGTGCACCGATTATCGAGACTTATTCCGCGGGGCAGCTCCTGACGGTCCTGCGGGAGACCCCCAACTGGCTGATGGTGCAAAACCTGGAGAGCGGGGATATTGGCTATATCAGCAAGCTTGACGTGGCGGATTCCAAAGAAATCGGAACGACATCCCCGATAGAACTGAGTGAGGCTGAAAGCGGAAAGACGGCCCTGGGCGTGGTTGATGCCAACGGCGTTTTCAGCCTGGAGTGCGCGCTGCCGGAAGGATATTCCATCGCAACCGGCTATTCTTCCGGAGACCAGATGTATGCGGTCATCACCAGTGAGGATCCGGCGAAACCCACGATGCGTCTGACAGTAGGCTTCGAAAAAGAATACGCGGAAGTGGACCGCATGAACGACCTGGACTGGACTGAGATGGCGAAGCTGGAAGAAACCTTTATCCGGAATGACCCGATCGTGGAGATCAGCTATGGGGAAACCCACCTGGGAACGCGACTGCTGATTGCGAAGCTGACAAACGGCAGTAAGTATTACATGGATTTCATGTCCATCTACAAGGGATACCTCGTAGAATGCGTACTGCTGCCTGCCTGGCATATGGGAATCAATGAACTGACTGAGGACCAGGTCAAGATGTGCATCGATTTCCTGACGGATATGGATTTCATTTCCGAAGACGATGACGACGAAGAAGCACAGATAAATGCGGATGAAAGATACCTGGCCCGGCTGACGGACTACAACAGCGAAGACAATACAGTGAAAGTGGAAGTGCTTGAGAAACTGGAGATGGACCGGGAACTGGTGGATAGCCTGAAGGCCGGAGATACGGTGACAGTTGAGAACGAAACCATTAAGGTGGAAGAACTGGATAAGACGGATTACGGCATCATGGTGAATAACCAGTACTTCTTCGAGTACGGCGACGGGACGGTTGTGCATGTCAGTTCCTTCAACCATCCGTTCTACCAAACCGTGTTTACCAAGACCATGAAGATTCCGAAGAATCTGGTCTTCATCGAAGGTATTGATGAAGCGGACGGCTCGATCCGGGAGGAAGCGGCAACGTTCAACGCAGAAGAATTCATCAGGATTCTGGAAGAAGCGGGTTCACCCGATTTCGACGCGGACAATGTATATGTCACATTTGATGCGGACGGGGAACTGAAAACGGTCGAACGGTTCTACGTTGCCTGGCAGTAACAGGCCAGCCTGAAGGAACTGAATGAACGGCTGCCCCTCCCGATCCACCGGATCGGAAGGGGCAGTCCTTTTAATCCCCGACCGGGCATCTTGTGAAAAAACAGAAAAAAAGGGGCCAGCTCTCATGGATTGCAGAGCATAACAACGATGTCCAGCTCCGCCTGGCGATGTCCATTACAGGTTACTCGATGCGTCCGTTTATCATCATGTGCTTTATCCTGATCATCTACGACGGGAAACTACATGGATTCCTATTCATGGGCCAACATGACAGAAGGCATGCTGGATATGAAAGCGGAAAAATAAGGCTTATTTCCCCGGCAGATAATATTTCCCGTCACTGGTCCTGCGGAGGATTCCGAGCAGGACTAGTTTTTGTGTATATTCCTTAAACAGATCCGGGTTTTTCAAACCGGCTTCGGCGAGGGTTTTCGCAGTTTCCGGGCTCCCGGCACCGGCTTTGGCCAGGCCTTCCAGGATCATCTTTTTCCGCAGCGCGAATATATTGGATGTAAAGACTGCCATTGAATATGCCTCCGGATCACTTTTTTATCTGCAAATGATTATACCAAAATTTCACAGAAGCGTACAGGCGAAAAAAATCAGGACGGATGCACCGTCCTGATGAAACGCTGTATAACCATTCTGTCAGTGGACAATCACAGATTTCGCGTTCAGGTCCTCCCGCACGGAAGCGCTGCTGACCGCATCGGGATCGGCGGGGGTGCCGACCAGCAGGACCGCAACCGCCTGCAGGCCTGTATCCACGCCCAGTTTCTCACAGATCTGATCGTGATTCTGCCCGTTCAGGGACATGGTGGGCGAGGAAACGATCTTGACGCCGTATCCCAGGGATGAAGCTGCGATGACCATGTTCTGGGTGGCCAGGCCGCAGTCATAGTCCGGGGAAGGGGACTTGGAAGCGGTGTTCTTGTACACAATGATCGCCAGGGGGGAATCCCCGAGGGATGCTTTGGCACCGCCGGAGAAACAGGACGGCGCGGAAGGCTTTTCGCCGCCTTCAGGTTTTCCGCCTTTGGGAGGTGTAAACCCTTCTGGCGGGGCGCCGGCTCCCTCCGGAGCGGAATCGGGGCGGCCGCTGCCGCCACCCATGCCGGAGCTGCCGATTTCCTTCATCAGGTCCTGATTCGTAATGGCCACCAAGTACCAGGGCTGCTGATTGATGGCGCTGACAGTGGAAACGCCGGCCTGCAGAATAGCCTGAATATCTTCATCCGGCACAGGGTCGGACGTAAAGGACTGGGTGGTTCCTGTTTTGAGAATCGTTTCCACAAGGCTGTCGGCTCCCGCTGAGGTGCAGAGGCTGACGGAAAACACCAGCAGGACAAGCAGGCAGAAAACCATACGGACAGAACGTTTCATGATCGGATCCTCCTTTATAATGGTGCATTCATCATAAAGCGGATACCTGATATGAAACTAAAACGGAGCCGGATTATTTTTTGCTGGATTTCCCCAGGTACGCTTCCTGGATGGCTTCGCTGGCAAGGAGCTCCTCACCGGTGCCGCTGGTGGTGATACGGCCGGTCTCCATGACATAGGCATAGTCGCAGGCATGAAGGGCTGCATTGGCGTTCTGCTCAATCAGCAGCACGGTCATGCCGGTGCTCTTCAGGGTCTCGATGATCTTGAAGATATCCTTCACAACCAGCGGAGCAAGTCCCAGACTGGGCTCGTCCATCATGATCAGCTTCGGCCGGGTCATGACGGCGCGGCCGACGGCCAGCATCTGCTGTTCACCGCCGGACAGGGTGCCCGCCAGCTGCCAGGAGCGTTCCTTCAGCCGGGGGAAGAGCTCATAGACATAATTGATATCTTCTTCGATGACTGCCTTGTCCTTACGCAGATAGGCGCCGATCCGCAGGTTTTCCAGCACGGTCAGGTTCACGAAAACGCGGCGGCCTTCCGGCACCATGGCAATTCCGGTTTCAACGATCTTCTGGGTATTGAGATCGGTGATATCCCGGCCTTCAAAATAGATCCGGCCAGCCTTCGGCCGCACCAGGCCGGAGATGGTGCGGAGGGTTGTGCTCTTGCCGGCGCCGTTGGCGCCGATCAGGGTGACGATCTGGCCCTGCTCCACATCGAAGGAGATCCCTTTCAGTGCTTCAATGCCGCCGTAGGAGACCACCAGATCCGTGACTTTCAGCATGCTCATTCCTCATCCACCCCCAGGTAGGCCGCGATGACGACCGGATTCTTCTGGATCTCCTCGGGCGTGCCCTCGGCGATCTGCTTTCCGAAGTCCAGCACATAGATCCGGTCCGAGATTTCCATAACCAGGTTCATATGATGCTCAATCATGAAGACCGTCAGGTTGAACCGGTTCTTGATATCCACGATGAATTCGCCCAGCTCGTCCGTCTCCTGCGGGTTCATGCCGGCTGCCGGCTCGTCCAGCAGCAGCAGCGTCGGATTCGTGGCCAGGGCCCGGGCGATTTCCAGCCGGCGTTGCTTGCCGTACGGCAGGGAAGTGGCCAGTTCGTCCGCCACATCCGCCAGGCCGACGATTTCCAGCAGCTCCGCGGTCTTTTCCCGGTTCGCCTTCTCTTCCTTCGCGTTGAGATGGAAGGCGGCGGTGAACATATTGCTGGTGCGGCGCAGGTGGGTGCCGATCAGCACGTTGTCAAAGGCCGTCTGGCTCTTGAAAAGGCGGATATTCTGGAAGGTACGTGCAATGCCCAGATGGGTGATCCTGTCGGGCGTGTGGACAACGGGTTTCCGGTCTTTATAGAGGTCGCCGTTGATTCCGCCGTACTGTTTGATCATCTTGCCCTGGGGATGATTTACCACGATGGGCTCCCCGTTGAAATACACGATGCCGTTGGTGGGCTCATACACTCCGGTGATGCAGTTGAAGGCCGTGGTCTTTCCGGCGCCGTTGGGGCCGATGAGGGCCACGATTTCTCCCTTATTCACTTCCAGGGACAAGTTGTTGATGGCCACCACGCCGCCGAACTGCATGGTGATGTTTTCCAGTTTCAGTACCTGGGTGCTGTCCTGATTCACTTTACTCATTTGCCGGCCCTCCCTTTCGCTTTCCTGCTGCGGGAGAGCAGATCAGGCAATTCCTTGTCCCCCATGATTCCCTTCCGGAAGAACAGCACCACGATCATGATGATGACGGAGAAGACCACCATGCGGAAGCCGATCCGCAGCAGCGGCACTTCAAAGTTCCCGATGATCTGCTTCTCGTCCAGGAAGCGGAGCCACCATTCGCTGCAGGCTACAAACAGGAAGGAACTGAGCACGCTGCCCGTTACCGATCCGATTCCGCCGATCACGACGATCAGCAGGATTTCATAGGTCATCGCGGAGGTGAAGGATTTCGCCTGCACGGTGGTCTGATACATGGCCAGCATCGCGCCGCCCACACCCGCAAAGAAAGAGGAGACACAGAAGGCCAGCCGCTTGTGGTGCGCCAGGTTGATGCCCATCGCCTCCGCCGCCACTTCGTCATCCCGGATCGCTTTCAGCGCCCGGCCGTAGGTGGAATTGATCAGCAGTACGATCAGCAGGATGCACACGCCCGCCATGATGAAGGGAATCAGCGTGGACAGGTAGACCGTCACCTTCCCGTCCGGCCCCAGGATATTGAAATCGTTGAACGTGGGGAACATGTTGAGCATATTGGAGCTATTGGTAATCCGTCCCAGGCCATTCCACTGGAAGATGGCGCGGATAATCTCCGCGAAGCCCAGGGTTGCGATTGCCAGGTAATCGCTTTTGAGCCGCAGAACCGGCAGGCCGATCAGGAAGGCGAAGAGCGCCGCCGCAAGGCCGGAGAAGATCATGGCGATAATTACCGGCACCGTGAACTGTACCAATCCGCCGTCAAAGTACTGGTAAACATTCATACGTTCCGCCACGGGGATCGTAAAGATTCCATACACATATGCGCCCACCAGCATGAATCCAGCCTGCCCCAGGGAGAAGATCCCCGTAAAGCCATTCAGCAGGTTCATGGAGACGGCTACCAGCGCGTACACCGCGCCCTTCTTCAGCACGATGAAGAGCATGGACTGCTGCGGGATGAACTGTTCCGCGATAAAAACCCCGATATAGACCGCAGCGATCAGGCACAGCGAGATGATCATAGGTTTTTTCGATTTTTTCTGATTCATGCTGCTCACCTCACACCTTGTCCGTCACTTTTTCGCCGAAGAGGCCAGAAGGCTTCACGACGAGGATCACGATAAGCAGAGCGAACGTGAAAGCGTCGGAGAATGTGGCCAGCCCCAGGGGCGCCTGGATTACGCCCAGCTTGAACAGGATGACGTCCAAACCCTTGATGATGTTCTCCATGATACCGATAATGAACGCGCCGATCACCGCTCCGGGGATCGACCCGATCCCGCCGAACACCGCCGCCACGAAAGCCTTCAGACCCGGCATCGCGCCGGAGGTCTGGATGACGGTGGGGTAATTGGTGAAGAACAGGATCGAACCCACGCCCGCCAGGAAAGACCCGATGATGAACGTTGCGGAAATCACGTTGTTGATTTTGATACCCATCAGCTGGCTGGTCTCGAAGTCCTTGGACACAGCCCGCATGGCCATGCCGATCTTGGTCCTGTTGATCAGTAGCACCAGCGCCACTACCAACAGGATCACCAGGAAAGGGGTCACCACAGTGACGATCTTGGTCTTAGCCGCACCGATCTGCATCGTGTCGGAGATCCACGGAATCGTGGGATACTGTTTGTTCAGACCGCCGGTAATATAGAGTACCAGGTTCTGGAGCGTATAGCTCACGCCGATGGCGGAAATCATGACAGACATCCGTGGCGCGGACCGGAGCGGCTTATAGGCCGCCCGCTCAATCAGGAAACCGATCGCCACCGTGATCAGCAGCACCAGGGGAATGCAAATCCACATCGGTAGGCCGGAGGCCATGATATAGACCATGATGATCGCGGACACCATGAACACGTCGCCGTGCGCAAAGTTGATCAGGCGCAGAATGCCGTACACCATCGTGTAGCCGATTGCAATCAGCGCGTATTGCCCTCCAACGGAGATGCCGGAGAGCAGGTAGGGGAAGATGGTATCCCACATGGAACAGTTCACTCCCAACAATCAAATTCCCATAACATACCAATCAGCAAAAGACATGAAACGCGGCGGAGGCTGTGTTGTCTCCGCCGCAAATGTTCCGGCTTTCGGGTTCAGGGATCATTCAACCGTCTGCTCAGCCACAAATTCCCATTCACCGGATTCGTTGTTGATCTTCTTGACGAATGCGGCAGTGCGGATCGCGTCGCCGGTTTCGTCGAATTTGATGTGGCCGGAAATGCCGTCGATCTCTGTGGTCGGCAGCGCTGCCATCACCGCGGCGGAATCAGTGGTCCCGGCTGACTGCAGGGCTGCCAGCGCCATCATGTATCCGTCGTAACCCATCACGGATACGGCCGCGATCATGTCGTTGCCACCGTTGTTGGTCAGCATTTCGGGATTCGCGTTCAGCCAGGCCTTGAACCCGTCGTCAAATTCCTTGTTCGCACCTTCCTGATAGAAGGTAGTGATAATGACCTTGACGTTGGTGCCCTTGGCGGCTTCGGCCACCATGTTGTTGTCAAGCGTGTCGCCGCCGAGGACCGGGATCTCCAGGCCCTGGGAGGATGCCTGCTGGATGATGGCGGTTGCGTACTTCACGGATACGGGGCAGAAGAAGACTTCAGCACCGTAGGCCGCGGAGTTGTTCAGGTATGAAGTGAAGTCCTGGGTGTCGGCGGGGAAGGGCTCGGCGATGACCGTGCCACCCAGCGCTTCGAATGCTTCCTTAAAGTAGTTGATCAGACCCTGGTCGTAGTCATTGCCCAGCTCGCCCAGGCAGTAAGCCGTCTTCACGCCCAGTTCCTTGAAAGCATAGTTTGCCAAAACCGTGCCCTGGAAGGGATCCAGGAAGCATACGCGGAAGTAGTGGCTGTTACCGGCGGTTACTTGCGGATTGGTGCAGGTCAGACCGATGACTGGAACGTCCGCATCTTTGAAGGTCTTGGAACCGGCCTTGGATACGCTGGAACCATAGGAACCCAATGCGATGCTGGCGCCGGCCGAGATGATGTTCTGTGCGGCGCTGGGGGCCTTTGCGTCGTCGGATCCGTTGTCCGCGATCACCAGTTCAACCTTGTATTCCGTACCGTTGATCACGACGGTGGGATTCATGTAGTTGGCGTACTGGACGCCCAGGGTCTCCTGTTTTCCACCGGCGCCGTTGGAACCTGAAGCGGGTTCGAACACGCCGATCTTCACCACGTCTTCCGCCATGGCGAGAGCGGGAACCAGCAGCATCATTGCCAGTACCAGGGCAATCAGTTTTTTCATATTTTTTCCTCCTTGTGATCAGGTTGGTTCCTGATCTTTTCGATGTCCTATAGTATAGCTGCAGACAGGCCGAAAAACAATAAAAGTGCAGACAAAAGACAATCTGAAATCAGAAAGTAATGCCTTCAAACCCCTGCCACACGTTCTTTCCGCTGTAGGTCATGGCTTTGGCTTCCCCACGAAGCACTTTCAGCACGGAGTGGGCCATGGTTTCCTGCTCCATTTCACCGGGATAGACAACGATCGGGGCAATCCAGCCGCAGCGCTCCCGGATCCCCTCCGTGATATCGTCAAAGCGCATGAGGCCGCCGGTGAGGACGATGGCATCCACTTTGCCGCAGAGGACGGTGCTCATTTCGCCGATGCTCTTGCTGATCTGGTAAATCATGGTGTTCCAGACCAGGGTGGCCTTTTTGTCTCCCTGCTCCACCAGGGCGTGAACCGTATCGGAATTGGAGGTGCCAAAAAGGCTGACAAAGCCGCCGGCCCGGGAACACATCCGCCGTACATCGTCTACAGAATGGGCTTCGATATAGTCCAGCAGCCCCAGTACTGGCACATAACCGATCCGGGTGGGAGAGAAGGGACCTTCACCGTCCGCTCCCATGCTGCCGTCGATCATTCGTCCACCGGAATGCGCGCCGGTGGTAACGCCGCCGTCTATATGGGCGGTAACCAGGTTGACTTCCTCATAAGATTTGCCCATGGCCTTCGCGTGGGCTTCCGCCACAGCCCGATGGTTCATGAAATGGGAATGGGAAACGCGGTAGATGCCGCGGATGCCTGTGAGGCGCGCATAATCGCAGAACTCATCCACATTGGTGGGGTTCAGGGTGTAAGCCGGCTTATGATAGGCCAGGGAGAATTTCCAGGCCAGGAGGACGCCCAGCTTGGCGGCATGCTCGCTGCCGCCGACCGCATTCCAGGTGTCGTCATAGAGCTTCCGGTCAATGGTGGTGACGCCGCTGGGCTGGGTGCAGGCACTGCCGCCGCGGCCAACAAACACGTCAATGGAGGAAGGATCCACACCTTCCTCTTCCAGCATTTCCAGAATGACCTGATACCGGAAAGGCACCTGGTCATTCACGTGGGGATACTGCAGCAATACCGGCGCGTCGTGGAACCGGCTTTTTTCAAACAGTTCTTTCTCGTTGACAAAGATACTGATCTTGGTGGATGTTGAACCGGGGTTAATAACAAGCAGTTTAAATTCCATCGTCCGTGATTCCTCCGTACATGTGGTCAAAAAGACTGATTCTTTCAATTCGACGCACGCAAATCGGAACCCTTGCATTTATCATGTTTTTCGTCAGAGGGGAGAGAAGGATTTATTCCGGTGCAGGATCAGTCCAGCTTCATTCCATCAATCAGGTTCCGGAAAAGTTCGCTGCCTTCCGCAGCACTTTCCTCCCGGCTGACGCAGGTGAAGTTGTAGATCATCTTTTCGTATTTCATCAGGAGGGTTTCCGCCTTCTGGCGGAAGTCCTGCAGGTCATAGGAGAAACGGTAGCCCTCCAGGTGCACATTATCCGCTTCCGTGGAGAACAGCCCTTCCTCCCGGTAGTTATGGCCGGCATATCCCTTCGCGGCCAGCTGCTGGTTGCGTTTTGCGATCGACTTCACATCCGCCAGCACGGACAGCAGGGCAGGAACCCGCTGCCAGGAAACGGTGATCACGATATGGCGGTCCCGGTCCCAGATGCCCCAGCGGTCAAAATTGTTTTCCTGATACAGTTTATACAGATCATCGGCGCTCATGACCTGGAATCCTTCCGGGATTTCCAGAGCGATTTTTTCGTTGATTACTTCTTTTGTCATATAGGTTTTCTTCCTTTCATTCTGTTCCGGGAAGACTTGTGTCTTCATTTCTTATATACGAAACAAAAAGAATCCTGTCACCGGATTATACCATGCAAACCGCTCCGGCGGAACGGGATCTGTTCAGAAACGGGCAAAAAAGGTATAATGCAGGCAGACAGAATGCGGGAGGGGAAAACCATGAAGGCGACATGCTACAGGGGGATAAGGGTCCGGGCGGCTGTGCTGCTGGGACTGCTGCTGATGGCCTTCTGCATGCAGGGAGCCCGGGCGACGCCGCAGCTTCCGCTGGATATCAAAGCGCAGTTCGGCGGGATCGATATCGTTGAAACGGCCTGCTGGGAAGGTTCCGGAAGCACCTGGTTTCTCCTGGTCCGTACACCGGACAAGGTAAACCGGCTGATCTGCTACGTGCTGGAAAACGGCCTGTGGACGCAGAAGTTCCAGACGACGGCGGCGCTCCCGCAGGGCGTCGGGAGGGTCCGGCTGGTGATAACCAACCAGGTGCAGGATTTTGCCATGGACCGCACGGTCACGGGGCCGATCCTGATGATCCTGCAGTACGGAACCGGCGAAGCGGAGAATGCAGTGGAAGCGTACTGCGCGTACCTGCGCTCCGAAGAAGGTGTCTGGGAACTGTTCCGGGCGTTTTTCGCGGAGGAACAGGTACAGGTATATATCGACGAAGACACCGTTACCTTCCGGACTCCGGTGGATCAGGACCATTCCGATATCCGGTCCGTGCCGGCACAGCCGGAACGCGACCTGCGCAAAACGGACTTCACGGAAATCCCACGGACACCGGAGCAGGCAACAGAAACACCGGAAAGCATCTGACCGCTTCCCGGTGCTTTCATTTGATTTGCTGTTCAGTACCGGATGCCGATTACTTTCCGGATGGCTTTTTCCTCCGCATTGGGAAAGCATTTCCGGATCTGCTCAAAGATCCGGTCCCGGCAGGCATCCGGGGAGCCCACCGGCTGATTGACATAATCGTAACCCCATTTGGTTTCCGGTGTCATCAGGGCGCCCACGTGCCAGCCGTAGCCGATGCCCTGCTTGTTTTTCCGCTGGCGGAACGCGTTGACGATGATGAAGGTCTGCATCTGCAGCTCCGTGACGGCACCTTCAAAGCCTTTTGCAACGGCGGCTTTCTTTTTCAGGTCACAGGTGAGCAGCTCCAGGCTGCGCATCTGTTCATCCGGTTCAAAGGCTTCCATGACCTGCCTGTTCCGGTGCTTCATTTTCCCGTCTTCATACAGGCCTTCATAATCGTATCCGTCCCGGCGGTAATTCGCGAAGACGGGGAACCATTTCTTTGAAACAAAACCGGCCTTTTTATCGAAGAACTTTCCGTAGGCGATTTCCTCCTCCGGGGCCAGCACCTGCCGCCAGGCCCAGGGATCGCCCGGGCCGTCAGTCCACCAGTCGCCGGCCGGGGTGTGCTCTTCCACGGAAAACCCGGGAATATCATTGGAAAAGAGCGGAAGAAACCCGATCGTCCGCACCAGCGCGGCCAGCTCCCGGGGAGAATGCAGACAGCCCGGATCGTTCCGGCGGCAGCCCTTCATATACCATACGCCATCAATTGTATCCACAGCAAACGGACTCCTTTATATTCATGATATGCCTTTTCGACAGCTCCGCAGCAAATCCCTTTTCCCTGTACAGGGCGGAAGAGGTGTGGTAAAATACAGATGCAAACAAAACAGAAAAGGACAATGATGTATGGATATCGCACTGAACCTGACTATTTTTGCTGTGACAGCCATTCTGGTGACGGTTATTCCCCGGGATGGCGGGGGATGGTCGCCGGAAAAATACCGGATCGCTTTCCGGTTCTTTACGGTGCAGAGCAATGTGTTCTGCGCGGCGGCGTGCCTGCTGACGGCGATTTTCACCCTGGCCGGGAATGTTCCCCGGTGGGTATGGCTGCTGAAGTATGCCACGACAACAATGGTTACAGTCACCATGATGACGGTTTTCCTGTACCTGGCGCCCAGCATCGGGAAAGGATGGGCAAAACGGCTGCTGGTCGGCCGTCCCTCGGACATTTTTATGCACCTGCTGACACCGGTGATGGCACTGGTCTCCTTCTGCGTGTATGAAAAGCGGGGACTGACCTTCGGACAGGCGTTGATCGGCATGGTACCGGTGCTCCTGTACGGCCTGCTGTATCTCCGGAAGACACAGTTTGCGCCGGAAGAGAAGCGGTGGGAGGATTTCTACGGCTTCAACCGAAACGGAAAGCTTCCTGTTTCCTTTGCAGGGATGATTATCGGGACGTTCCTGATCTGCATGGGACTGATGCTGATCCAGAACGCATGACGGGGGAGAGGAAATAAAGAATATGATGAAAATAGCCATTCCGACAAACCGGCCGCAGGCAGTCGTCAATTATATGGACGCGGTGATACAGCTGGGAGCCCAGGCGGAAGCCGGGCGGGCATTTAACCCAAATGAATATGACGGACTGCTGCTGCCGGGCGGATGGGATGTGAACCCCGTGCGGTACGGAAAGACAAGCATCCCAGAGGAAACCATAGACGATGACCTGGACGCAGTCCAGTTTCCCGTGCTGGAGAGCTTTCTGAAGAACGGTAAACCCGTGCTGGGAATCTGCAGGGGGCATCAGCTGCTGAACGTGGCTTTCGGCGGGAAGCTGATACAGCATTTACCGAATGCGGAAAAGCATGCAAGCCTTCCGGAAGGCGGGGACAACGCCCATATCATCCGGATCCGTGCGGACTCCTTCCTGTATCCGCTTTACGGCGCTGAATGCCGGGTGAATTCAACGCATCACCAGGCCATTGAAACGCCGGGGAAAGGGCTCCGGGTGACCGCAGTGTCAGAAGACGGCGTAGCCGAGGCGGTTGAGCACGAATCCCTGCCGGTATGGGGCGTTCAGTTCCATCCGGAACGGCTGTGTTTCCGCTTCCGCAGGGAGGACGCGGTGGACGGCAGCGACGTGATCCGCTTTTTCCTGGAACAGTGCCAGAGGTACCGGGAATAAGAACAGAAGAAGGGGCAGGGGCTGCGGATGGAGATTTCCGTATATCATCTGATCGAAGGCGCCAGGGCCGCGGAGGGCCTGACGGTCATTATCGACGTATTCCGGGCGTTTTCCCTGGAATGCTATCTGTATGCCATGGGCGCCGGAGAGGTGCGGCCGGTGGGAACGATTGAGGAGACCTTTGCCTGGAGGGAAAGGGATCCGGAATGCATCCTGGCCGGAGAACGGCACGGCCGGAGGATTGAGGGGTGTGACCTGGGAAATTCCCCGTCCTCCATCCGGCCGGAGAGGATCCGCGGGAAACGGATCATTCACACCACAAGCGCCGGAACACAGGGAATCGTGAACGCGGTTCACGCGGACGAGATTCTGACCGGCAGCTTTGTGAACGCAAAAGCAGTTGCGGACTACATCCGGCAGAAGGCGCCGGCAAAGGTCTCCCTGGTCTGCATGGGAAAGGAAGGCCTCGAGACGGCAGAAGAGGATGAACTGTGCGCCGCCTACCTGAAGAGCCTGCTGACGGAGGGAGAAATGCCGGGAATCGACCGGAAACTTCCGGAACTCCGCTTCGGCGCCGGCAGCCATTTCTTCAATCCGGAACTGCGGGACGTTTTTCCGGAACAGGATTTCTGGATGTGCATCGCAAGGGACCGGTTCGGCTTTGTGCTGCGTATCGAGAAGGACAGTATGGGATTTGTATCCAGAAAGATTATTGTCTGAGGATATTTACTCGGTCAGATATGCTTTGAAGGCAGCCACGGCAGATTTGCCCATTCCGTGGGCTATCAGATACTGCGCCGCGGCAGCCTGCCAGTTGATTCCGTCCAGGGAGGCGCCTTTCTTCAGGCTGGCGATGGTATGCATCATCGCCAACGCTTCACGTTCCATAATCATGTTGTATTTTTCGGATCCTGGCTTCACTTTGTAATAATTCGTGTAGCTCAGCATATAATCCGCCAGGATTTCATCCCGGCCCATACCGAGCAGCATTTCCGCCAGCATGGAGGCAAAAGCGGCCCGGTCTTTTCCCTTCAGGCAGTGGATGAGATAGGGCCCTTTCTTTTCCAGCAGGAAAGAAAAACCTTTCACAATTCCCCGGCCGAATTCGACGGAGGCAAAATTGATCGGCATGCACAGCAGGATGACATTGCCGCCGCGGAGCAGTTCCTGATAATACGGGCAATCCACCTTTCCCGCGGCAAGGGTTTTGCGGACCGTTTCTTCCGAATCCACCAGGTTCATGACAGCACGGATACCGGCCTTCCGGATCAGGCTGTCCGTCAGGGGATTTTGCAGCGGGGAGGAGGAACGGTACAGCCGGCCCGGCACGATGGCCCTGAAATTGGCGAATTCCTCATCGGAGGCATAATCCGCCCGGTCGTTTGAAGAAATGAGGCTGCAGGCTTGTTGCAGCGCCAGGGCGCCGGCCTTTTCCCGGAGACGGATGGTGACAGGATCGCCCTCGGCAATTCCCGCCACCTCGTTAAAACGGCCGTAATTCAGGCAGACCGCGATATTGGTATCGCTGGGGAAGGCCCGGACCATATATTCCCCGTTGTCCACATAGTAACCGTTCAGGAAGGGCATATCCTTCCGGAAGGAGCCGGCTGAGACCGTTACGACATCTCCCAGGTCGAACCCGGCCTTATTGAAATCCTCCACAGAAAGATCCAGCAGCGCGTGGCCAAAATTTTCGATTTCAGCCACGGGCACAGTGATTTCAGCTGGATTCTGCAGGACGAGTGAACTCACGGGGCTTTCCTCCTTCAGCGGCGAACGGCAATGTTTTTTTGTAAGACTGACTGGATTATAACAGATAACCGGCCCGGGAAACAATCCCGCCGGCTCAGAATCGGAAGAAGAATTGACAAATACCAGAATTCAAGTCATACTTGAAACCGGACAGGAGTTACTCAACCGGAAGTTGCTTTATCTTCCGGATTCCCCGATGTACAATGTTCCCGGAAGGAAGGGACTGCCATGGAGATTCAGAAGGTTTACCTGGATATGGACGGTGTGCTGGCAGATTTTGACCGCGGTGTGAAGGAGCTGTGCCATCTGCAGCCGACCTCGCAGAACAAGGAACGCGACGACGCACAGGATGACCGGATGTGGGCGGCCATCCGGCAGATCGGCCATTTTTACGGAAAACTGTCGCTGATGCCCGGAGCGAAGGAAATGTTTGACCGGATTTATGAACAGTTCGGGGACAGGGTGGAAGTCCTGACCGGTGTTCCGAAAGCAAACCGGGGAATTGAAACGGCCGGGGAAGACAAGATCGAATGGATGAAGAAGCATCTGTCGGACAAGGTCCGGATGAACATCGTTCTCCGGAAAGAAAAGAAAAATTACTGCACCGGCCCCGAAAGCGTCCTGATTGACGACCGGGAGGATACCATCCTGGAATGGCGGAACCTGGGCGGCACGGGCATCCTGCATATCGATCCGGCGGAAACCCTGGGGATCCTGTGGGAGTTGATCGGAAGATGACAGACAACAAAAAAATCGGGGAGCGGATCCGGAACGCCCGGAAGGCGAAGGGTCTTTCCCAGGAACAGCTGGGAGAGAAGCTGGGAGTCAGCTTCCAGGCAGTCAGTACCTGGGAACAGGGAAAGTTTATCCCGGATTCCGGTCATCTGTCCAGGCTGGCAAAGGTGCTGGGGATTTCCCTGGACAGCCTGTTCGCGGAAGGGGAAAACAGCTGGGAGCTGAAGAGCATCAACTACGATTTCAGCCATATGTTCACCTTTGTGAAGGGGCGGGCGCAGATGCTCCGCTTCACACAGACGCTGCACGTGCTGGACCGGCTGCGGGAAGCCCACGGGGCACAGGAGCGCCGCTCCCGGTACGGATTCGCCACGACCTACATGGTGCATCCGCTGACCATGGCCTGTCATGCGCTGGCGATGGGCCTGCAGGATGACGATATCCTCGCGGCCGCGCTGGCGCACGATATGGTGGAGGACGCGCACATCCGGCCGAAGGATCTGCCGGTGGGCGACCGGGTACGGGAAGCGGTGCGGCTGGTATCCAAATCGGAATACGATCCGAATGAACCGGACTGGGAAGACAAGTACTACGCGAATATCCGGAAGAATCCGCTGGCCTGCATGGTGAAATGCCTGGACCGGGTGAATAACCTGGCCGGGATGGCGGATGCCTTCGGGAGGGAATGGATGATCCGCTACACAGCGGAGACGGACAAGTATTACCCGGCACTGCTGGATGTGATCAAAAAAGTGCCGGAATGGAACGACGCCTGGTGGCTGCTGCAGTACCAGATGATGACAACGCTGGAAGCGTTCAAACGTATCCTGTAAAGGAGGAAATGAAAATGCAGACGGAAGAAAGAACACTGGGAGAACTGCTGAGTGAGCCCTCCATTGCGAAGATTGCCCCGGAAGCGATCCGGGAAAGGGACCTGGCGAAGGAGGAAATATGGAATAAAACCATCCGGCAGATCCGGGAGGAGCATATCTTCGCCGGAAAGGTGGGGGACGGGCTCCGGCGCCTCATGGACGCTGCCGCCACCGGGGAATGGTACTACCCGCTGTACAGCGAAGAGGAATGCGCGGCGGACAGCCGGCGCAAGGGGCTGAACCTGCTGTGGCTGCCGAGTGCAGATCCGGCAGCGGATACGCGGCCGTACCTGTTTGTGGTACCGGGCGGCGGATTTGAAAATGTATGGAACCTGACAGAAGGCTGGCCGATCGGCGATGCGTTCAACCGGCTGGGACGGCACGTATTTGTGCTGACATACCATGTGGGGGAAAATAAACGGCTGCTGGAAAAGAACATGGAGGACTTTGCCCGAGCGCTGCAGCTGATCCGGAAAAACGCCGGGAAATTCCATGTCGACGCGGACCGGTATATTACCTGCGGTTTTTCCGCGGGCGGGTATCTGATCTGCCTGTGGAACACTGCACTGGGATATCCGAAGCACGGACTGCCGAAACCGGTGGCCTGCTTTCCGGTATATCCGTTTGTGAGCCCGAAGCTGATCTATCAGCAGTGGGGAGATCCAGAACCGGAAGACAGCACCTGCCTGTACGGATGTCCGCTGTCGGAAGCTATCCATCATGAATTTGAGATTGCGGAGCATACGGAAGGATTCCCGCCCAGCGCGATTTTCCTGGCCGGGGATGACGGGCTGGTGGAGCCGGAGAACTCGAAGATGCTGGCAGCGTCGCTGGGAAAGAACGGAATTCCCTGCAGGCTGGAGATTGGCGAAAGCGGGGGACACGGCTTTGGCGACGGTACCGGCATGTGCATGGAAGGCTGGCTGGAACGGGCACTTCGATGGGCCGAAGAATAAAAAATAAAAAAAGTTGCTTTCATTTGTTTCCATGTTATAATACAAGTGGATAAGTTTACAATCACTTCCCCGAATTCTATACTTGTAAAGGCGGAGAGGCATGGAAAAGTATACCTATTCGCAAGAAGAGAGAGCAATACTGGAAAGCCTGGCGCAGCCGCTGGCCATTTATCAGATTGTGGACAAGCGGGTGGTTACGCTTGTCGTTTCCGACGGCTTCTGCAGGCTGCTGGGATATGAAACCCGGGAACAGACTGTCTATGACATGGATCACGACATGTACAAGGATACGCATCCGGACGACCGGGAACGGATTGCCTCGGCGGCGATGCAGTTCGCAAAGGGCGGAGCTGACGCGGTCTACGATGTGGTTTTCCGGACAAAAGCCGGTGTCGGTGCCGGGTATGACTACCAGGTGGTTCATGCCCACGGACAGCATGTATATCCAGAGCCCGATGTGCAGCTCGCACAGGTATGGTACATGGACGAGGGCGAGTACCGGGAAGGAGACGAGGCTTCCGCGACCGGTATCAATCAGGCGCTGAACAGTGCGCTGCACGAGGAAAGCATTCTGAAAGCTTCCCGGTATGACGCGCTGACAGGACTGCCGAACCTGGCATGGTTCTTTACAAGAAGCGAAATTGAAAAAGCACGCCTGCAGGCAGAAAACAGGCAGGGTGTGCTGCTGTATATCGACCTGTCCGGAATGAAGTATTTCAACCATCAGAATGGATTTGCGGAAGGTGACAAGCTGCTGAAGGCCCTTGCAAATGTACTTGAGTCTGTTTTCGGCAAAGAAAACAGCTGCCATATCGGTGCAGACCGGTTTGCCGCCGCAGCGACAGAGGAACTGCTGCCCGGGCAGCTGGAACGCTTCCGGACGGAAGTGCTGACCATGAACGACGGCAATACGCTGCCGGTGCGGGTCGGCGTGTATTCCACCGCCATCGAGGATGTGCCGATCAGTACGGCATATGACCGGGCAAAGATGAGCTGCGACGCCATCCGGAAGACGGATGTGCTGACCGTCAACTATTACAGCGCAGAAGTGACGGAGACGGTCCGGCGGAAACAGTATATTGAGCAAAACATTGACAAGGCTGTAAAGGAAAGATGGATCCAGGTCTATTACCAGCCGATCGTCCGGGCAATGAGCCAGCGGGTCTGCAATGAGGAAGCGCTGGCCCGGTGGATTGATCCGAAGGAGGGATTCCTGTCCCCGGCGGAGTTTATTCCGCAGCTGGAAAACGCCGGCCTGATTTACAAACTGGACCTGTGCGTGCTGGAGCAGGTGCTTGAAAAAATGACTAAACAGGCGGAGGAGAAACTGGTCGTTCCCCCGCATTCCATCAACCTGTCGCGGTCCGACTTTGAAACCTGCGACATCGTGGAGGAAATCCGGAAACGGGTGGACGATTTCGGCATCCCGAGGAGCAAGATCTGCATTGAGATCACGGAGAGCGTGATCGGCAGTGATTTCGACTTCATGAAGGAGCAGGTGGAACGTTTCCGCGGCCTGGGTTTCCCGGTATGGATGGACGATTTCGGCAGCGGGTATTCCTCGCTGGATGTGCTCCAGAGCATTGAATTTGACCTGATCAAGTTCGACATGAGCTTCATGCGGAAACTGGACCAGAACGAGAATGCGAAGATCATCCTGACCGAGCTGATGAAGATGGCCACGTCCCTGGGCGTGGACACGGTCTGCGAGGGCGTGGAAACGGAAGACCAGGCGCTCTTCCTTCAGGAGATCGGATGTTCCAAGCTGCAGGGATTCTATTTCTGCAAACCGATTTCCTATGCAGGGATCCTGGAACGCTATGAAACGGGAAAACAGATCGGATTTGAGGATCCGGACACTGCCGGATATTATGAAACCGTGGGCCGGGTTAACCTCTATGACCTGAGCGTTATCGCCAGCCAGGATGAGTACGGACTCCAGAATTCGTTCAGCACACTGCCGATGGGCATTATTGAAATCAAGGGGGACAGCGCACGGTTCGTGCGAAGCAACCCGAGCTACCGGGAATTCATGAAACGGTTCTTCAATATGGATATCTCGGGCATGATGCAGGAATACCAGAAATACAGTGCTGCTTTTACCCAAAATGTGGTGCGGGCCTGCTGTGAACTGGGTGTGCGTTCCTTCTACAACGAGACCATGCCGGACGGGTCGGTGGTGCATACCTTCGCCCGGCGGATCGGGGCCAACACGTGCACCGGTGAAGTGGCGGTAGCCGTAGCGGTGCTGTCGATTACCGATCCGGGAGAAGGCGAGTCCTACGCGGATATTGCCCGGGCGCTGGCGGCAGACTATTACAATATCTATGTTGTGGACCTGGATACGGAATATTTCATCGAATACACCTCTCCGGTGGGTCAGGACAAACTGGCGGAGGAACGCCACGGAACAGATTTCTTTGAAGCCTCCCGGCAAGCTACGATGACACGGATCTACGAAGATGACCGGGAACTGTTCCTGACCTGGTTCACAAAGGAAAATGTGATCCGGGAGCTGGACGAGCATGGTGTGTTCACCACGGTCTACCGCCTCATCGACACCGGTGAACCTGTCTATGCGCATATGAAGATTACGCGCATGCAGGGGACCAACCGGATCATCCTGGGCGTCAGCATTATCGACTCCCAGATGAAGCAGCAGCGGCAGATTGCCAGCATCCGGCGGGAGCGGGATACGCTGGCGAAGGTGATGGCCATCACGGAAGACTACCTGAGCCTGTATTCCGTGGATCCGGAAACAGGGCACTTCATTGAGTATTCGGCAACCAGCGAATACGAAACCCTCCACCTTGCAAAGGAAGGCGATGATTTCTTCCGGCAGGGCGCGGAAAGCGGGAAGAAGACACTTTATCCGGAAGATGTTCCGAAGTTCCTGACAGAGTTCACGAAGGAAAATGTCCTGAAGGTCATTGAAAAAGAGGGCCGGTTTGTGACCCACTACCGCCTGATGCTGGAAGGCGTACCGCAGATGGTAAGCCTGAAGATTGCACCGTACAATGACGGAGTGCAGAAAACCCTTCTGGCCGGCGTGCGGAAGTGGAGAGTCAGGAAATGATGAATGCGCATGGAAAATACCAGAGGCTCCGGAGGGAAAGCGCATGGTTCGTGAATTGATCAGGGATGCTGCTTTTCTGAGCCGGAAATCAAAAGCTGCCACAGCAGCAGACAAAGCGATTGCACAGGACCTGGTGGACACACTGCAGGCCAACATGGATCGCTTTTTCGGCATGTCCGCGAATATGATCGGGGAGCGGAAACGGATCATCGCAATTTGTAACGGGCCTTTTTTCGTCACAATGCTGAACCCGAAGATTACGGGGAAGGCCCGGAAATACCAGACGGACGAAGCGTGCCCGCTGCTGGAGGAATCCTGCTCGCTGGAACGGTATGAGACAGTGACCGTTGCCTGGCAGGATACGGAAATGCAGAGCCGGGTAACGATCCTGGAAGGTTTTCAGGCCCAGGTGGTGCAGCACCTGATTGACCACCTGGACGGCAAGCTGGTCTGAACAAAAAGAGAGAGCCGCGGAAGATCCGCGGCTCAGGAGGATAGAAAATGGGGGAAGTATCTCAGCGGGGGATGTAAATGTAGCGTCCCCTGCTGATGTCGTTTTCGTTGGGGATAAGTCCGACATTGGCTTCCATGATCTTGGCGACGGTGGTTTTGAACCGCTTGGCCAGTTTGCCCAGGGTATCGCCCTTCTCGATCTGGTAGCAGATGAAGCCTTCCTTGCGGGGCAGGATCTCCTTGGAGCCGCCCTTGCCGCCACCGATACCTTCGAGTTCTTCCAGATTCAGTTCTTTCATGTTGTCCATGCTCAACGCTCCCTTACCGTTTCATTTTCTATTTGCAGCGCCCGGCGGGCGGTTGCATCTGTTTATACGCATCAGATCCGCAGGATGGCGGCGAATACAGTGACGATTCTGTTAAGATTATACTACAAAATATTACATTTTTCCACTTTTTTCTTTATTGATCAAAATTAATATAAAAACTTTTGTTTCGGGGCTGCTTTTGTTCTTTACTTTCCCGCATATCACATGGTAAAATATGGGTACCATTCTACACTCCCTCTTAAGAGGACAATTACAGAAAGGAAAGTGCATATGAGGAACAACAGGTGGAGAAAGTTTTTGGCAATCACTCTGGCATTGATGATGGCCACCTCGCTCGGACTGAGCAGCGGAGCCCTTCGCGCCAGAGCGGACGGCGGCGCATATGTCGAGAATGACACAGTGACCATTGAGGGCAATGTGGATTATGTGACCGCCATTGCCGAAAAGGACGAGGTCACGGGAGTGACAGTTGAAGGGAACGTCGAAAGTAAAATCTTTGAAACAGGCATTGATGTGTCTGCCAGAGATAACGGTTCCGTAACAGTCACAACCGGAGATGTTTCGGCTTCGAAAGAAAATGACGGTTATCCCGCCGTTGAAGTCCGCACGACCGGTGAAGAAGCCACGGCGGACGTGACGGTTAAGGATGTAACCTCAGGCGATACCGCCCTTTATGTATATAACAACGGCGGTGAGATTGACCTGGAGACCGGCGCGCTCAGCGTAGCGGCAAATGACGGTGAGAGCGAAATGGCAATCGGCCCGCTCAACACAACGACCGGAGTTGATCTAACCTCCGGCGCTGAAACTTATTCAGAAAGCGCAACTGCGGAAGAATTTGCAGCGGCAGTGTCCGGAGAACCGGATGACGTATGGACCAGTGAACCTCCGGAAAATCTGCTTCCGGGAGTGACGTACCTTGTCAGGAGCGAGACATTTATTCTGGAGGACGGAACGAGGTATCAACACGATTATTGGAGTGACGGCACAGAGACATACGTAAAATGGTGGAGAACTGTGCTGCCTGCGGATACGGACGTTCAGATCGGCGGCAATGTGGCGGTTGTCGGAACAGAGGACAATAATCAGGTGATTGGTATTGACGCAGAGGTTCGATACTCCGATCAGACGGCAACCGTTGTTGTCGAAGGCGGCGTCTCTGTGGATAATCAGGGAGAGAACGGCAGCGCGGAAGGTATCCGTCTTTTTACAAACTATGAGGAAGAAACCGGCACTGCAACAATCGCAGTCGGGGAAGATATTACTGTAACGGGAGAAGGCTATGTCAACGGCATCAGTGTTACTGCCGGAGACGGAAATGCCGCGGTGCTGACCGGTGATGTGAACGTTAGCGGACAGAATGGCCAGGGGGCCCGGATTACCGCCGAGGACGGTAATGCAATTCTGGTTGCAGGAGACATCAGCATGACCAGTGAAAATTACGGCACCGGCCTTTCCACGAACCTGTACGGCGACGGTAATATCACCGCGAATACCGGGGACATTATCTACTCGAATACGGGTGATTATCCCTCCGGCAACGCTTTGTCCGTTTATATATACAACGACAGCGAGGAAGCCGGTAAAACCGGAAGTGTCACTGTAATGACCGGCAATATCGCTTCCGATGCGGACGGCGTGAGCATCAACAGTTATACCAACAACGCGGATGTGACTGTCGGCAATGTGGATTCCATTGATGAGGCTGTCAACGTTTGGGCTTACAAAGACGCAACGGTTTCGCTTACCACCGGGGATATTACGAGCGACCGCGGGAGCGCGGTGGATGTTTACAACTTCGGCGACAATACCGACGTAACCGTTAACACCGGCGATATTACTTTCGGCATCAATCCGGAAGATTACTGGACCAGCGGCCTGTATGTGAGCGTTGAAGGTGAAGGCAAATCCGAGGTTACTGCCGGCGATGTGACAGGAACCGTCATAAACGGCGGCAACGGAGCTGTGTCGGAAAGGGTTACCGGCGGCACCGCAACGGTTACCACCGGGGACGTAACCTTAAAGATCGAGAAAGATCCGGAACAGGAGAACGACTATTACTATTCTGCCGTCAACGTAGACGCGGGAACCTATTACAGCGACGGTGAGCCGGTGATCATCCCCAGTGAAGCAAATCTGACAACCGGCAACGTAACTTCTGACGCTACCGGCGTGGATGTTTACAACAACGCCAGCACGGTAAATGTGACGGTCGGCGACGTGAAAGCACAGGATCAGGGTGCAAGCGTCAGCGTTGCCAAAGAGGGAATAACCAACTTTACTGCCGGAAACATCACCTCGGAGAACAGCACCGGCGTTTCTGCCTATAACAACGGCGGAACAATAAACGTACAGACAGGGTCGGTTTCCGGTAAAAACGGTATCAGTGCATACGCCAACAGGGCATCCGACTACGAGTGGATGGATGAGGAAAGCTTCGAGGCGCTGGGCCTTGAAGAACCGACCTATATCGGCTCCTGGGTTGATGACGAAGGCATTGTGCACAGCGAGGAAACCTGGGTTGTGGATAATGTGGAATACCGCAGAGTAACCACCGTCTATTCCGAAGAAGAAGAATGGACCGACTACCAGAAGATCACCTATACCGATGTGGAAGGAACCACCGACGTTGTGGTGAAAGGCGATGTCAGCGCCAGTAATACCGACTGGGCGAACGGCGCCAATCTTTATGTCAGTTCCGGAAAGCAGGAAGGCGCGATGGCCATTGACGGCGCAGTTACCGCTGTATCCGCTGAATCCGGCGCTCAGGCTGCCTCTGTCGGCGGCGACAGCAAAGGCGAAGCCGCGCTGCTCATCGACGGGAACGTTTCCGCCACAGGCAAGGACTGGACGAACGGTGTCGGCGTCAGCGCAGGCAGCGGATCCACCGCCGAAGCGGTTGTCCATGGCGATATATCCGCGACTTCCACGGATGGATTTGGCGTCGGCGTCCAGCTGAGCGCTTCCGACGAGAGTACTGTGAATGCGACAGTAGAAGGCGATATCAACGCGACGGGCGAAACCTCTGACGGCGTTGAAACCTTTAATAACGGCGGAACGCTGTCCCTGACGGTTGTCGGCGATATCACGTCCAATGACACCGGTATCGAAATGAACAGCGGCAACTGGGAAAACGAATATCTCGAGGGTAAGATTGAAGTTGACGAATCCGAGCTGACCTACTACAGCATTGACAAAGACGGCAATTATACCTGGAAGGAATACATCCACAAGGACGGCGACAAGGAAATCCACTATGATGAATATGGCAACCAGTGGATTCTGAAAACGCCTGAGACGGAGAAGGAAAGCGTTTCCAACATCGACGTGATCGGTGATGTTACCGGCACAGACGAGGCCGTCCTCATCAACCTGAATGGCGAAAAGGCCAAGATCAACATGATTGTCGACGGTACCCTGAGCGGCGAAGAAAACGGCGTTGTGCTGAAGGCTCAGACCGTTGCCGAGAACGTCTCCCTGACTGTCTGGGAGATCAAGCCCAATGAAGACGGCGCAGTTGCGGCCCGCCAGACCAATATCTGGACTGAAGACGCGGAAGGCAAATGGACCACTTCCACTGTTGAAGACGAAGAATTTGAAAAGCAGATCCAGTACATTATCCGCGTAGAGCAGCCCAACAAGGGCAGCGTGGATACTGTCGGAACGACGGACTACGAAGGATACAAAGTAGCCAAAGAAGGCGATACCGTTACCCTGAAGGTGAACGTGCCCGCCGGCTACCGCCTGAAGAACGCCTATAACGGAACGGATACAA
Organism: Clostridia bacterium; assembly: GCA_017447185.1. Classification (GTDB taxonomy): domain Bacteria; phylum Bacillota; class Clostridia; order Christensenellales; family Aristaeellaceae; genus Aristaeella. The sequence continues at coordinate 88,004 of JAFSOC010000041.1, forward strand.
AGGTTCAGCTGGCGAAGGATGAAAACGGCAATTACTACCTGATCATCCCGCGCGGCGGCGCCGTAACCCTGTCTGTAACGCTGGAGAGGATCCCGCCGAAGCAGAAGACGGACGAAGAAATCACGGAAGCCGTTGAAGAAGCGATTGCTCAGACCGAGCCGGAAGAAGCGTCCAGCACCAAGGTGGAAGTCCAGACGGACAGCGAAGGTAAGAAGACGGTAGTGCTCACGCCCGCGGAAACAACCCAGGCTGCCGATGAAACCGCGGCTACGACGGAAGTAGCCGTTTCCAGCGAACTGATTGACGAGGCCAAGAAGGTCGTCGTGGAGAGCATTGCAGTTGCCAGCAAGAGCGAGAATGTCCAGGTTGTGCTGCAGACTGCCGCAGTCCAGAAGGTTATGAAGGAAAACGACAGTGCACACCTGATTGTTGACATCGACGAAGATACCAAGCAGACGGAAGAAGCCATTGAGAAGGTTCCGACCGGACTCAAGGTTCTTGAAGGCGCAGTGCGTATCCAGGTGAAACTGGTCGACAAGGAAGGCAACAGCACCACGCTGGGCACCAACGAAAACATCAAAGTGAGCCTGAAACTGGAATATACCGAAGGCCTGAAAATTGTTTACATCGGCAAGGACGGCGCCGCAGTGACGGTCGAACCGATATGGGTCGAAGCGACCGATACTGTCCCGGGTCATTGGGAAGTACCTTACATGGGCGTTGGCAGCTATATTCCGGTGGTTCCCGAAACCTGATTGAAACCCAAAGGCAACAGAAGGGGAGAGCCGAACAGGCTCTCCCCTTTTTGAAAGCCGGGGAACAGAAATATTCCAGATTGCCAACCCTGATACCCGCGAGGAAATGGGTTTCGTTTCCTGTTGCGCAGTTCAAAA
>JAFSOC010000007.1 GCA_017447185.1 Clostridia bacterium
ATTGCAGCCCTGAAAAAACAGATTGCGCCGGCACGGTATCTGTAATAAAATATCTTCAGCAACCGAAAGGAGCGGTAAAATGTCAAAACTGGTCATGGGCTACTGGGACTGCCCGATCTGCGGCAACAAGGAAATCCGCGGCGATATCACCAACTGCCCTTCCTGCGGCCGTGCCCGCGGGGATGTTCAGTTTTACGTCAAGGGCTATCAGGGCGAATCTCTCCGGAAGGAAGAGATGAATCAGTTTGAGCAGCTGAACGATCAGAAAGCGCAGGAGATAGGCAGCAATCCGGACTGGTACTGTTCCTTCTGCAATTCCCTGAACAGTGACAACGCCCAGACCTGCGGCAACTGCGGTGCCACCCGCGCCGATTCCGAAGCCAACTATTTTGACCGGCTGAAGAAACGACAGGAGCAGGAGGCTGCCGAGCTGGCAGCGCAGGGGAGTACTCCCGCCGCAAAGCCGAAATCCCGCCTCCTGCTGATCATCGCGGTCATTGTAGCGGCCATCGTCGGCATCGTTGTCTGGATGAACAGCAACAAGACCGCCGGTGACCTGAAGGTTACCGCGCTGAACTGGACCCGGGTCATCCAGATTGAGGCCAATAAACAGTACAGCGAATCCGACTGGTCCATGCCGCAGGGCGCGGAACTGGTCGAAACAAAGCAGGAAATTTCCGGTTACCGGGAAGTTTTCGACCACTATGAGAACGTCCAGGTCCAGCGATCCCGCCAGGTATATGACCATGATGAGTATACGCTGAAGGATAACGGAAACGGCACCTTCACCCAGGTGGCACACCCGGTTTACCGTACTGAATACTATACCGAGACGGAGAAACGTGCCGTCACCCGTCCCGAACCGATTTACAATACGAAGTACTATTACACCATCTGGCGATGGAAACCGGAACGGGAGGTGACCGCCTCCGGCACAGACCACAATACTGCCTGGCCGGAATACACCCTGGCGGACAACGAGCGTGAGGGCACCCGAACGGAAGATTACCGTTTCACCGTGGAACACACGAAAAAACAGAGCGCCCCGGAAACCTACCGCCTCACTGAAAGCGACTGGGCAAAAATCAACGTGGGCGACCAGATTTTCATCACCGCGAAGCGCTCAGGAGCCAATCCGTTTATTTCCGACGAAAAGGGCAACAAGCTGATGGATATCCAGAAAGTCAACTGAATCAGCATAAAAATGCGTGGAGTCAAAACTCCACGCATTTTTTTACTCCACGTTTACGAATCGAAGAACTGCTGGCCGTCGTCCAGCCGCAGTCTCTCCGCCTTCGGATACTCGAACAGGATGTTCCTGCCGGCGTTTTCCTCAAGATATTTCACAAACTTCTCCGCTTCCCACCGGGCCATGGGCAGGTCGTGCATCAGGGATTTGCCGCAGTTCTCCGGTGTCGCCCCGGGCACTTCCCCTTCGTACTGGCTCGTATACCGGAAGGATTCCAGGATGATCGGGTACATATCGGACGCGGCGGGATGGCCCTTCACGATGATGTAAAAGCCTGTGAGACATCCCATCGGTCCCCAGTAAATCAGCTTGTCCTTCCACTCGTCATGGTTCCGCAGGTAGGTCGCCACCAGATGCTCCATCGTATGCATGGCTGCCGGATCAATGGACGGCTCCCTGTTCGGTTTCTTCAGCCGGACATCAAAGGTCGTCACGGTCTCCGTGCCCAGCGTGTCCACCCGGCTTTCAAAGATGCCCGGAACGATCCGGGTATGATCCACAGAAAAGCTTGGAATCAGTTTCATGATGGTTTCCTCCCTGTTTTTCCCTGTATGGTTACGCCTGCAGGATGTGTTCCTCCAGCCAGGCCGCTACGCCGTCCTCCTCGTTGGACAAGGTGATTTCGTCTGCCGCTTCGAGCACTTCGGGCACCGCGTTGGCCACAGCGATCCCCTCTCCGCACATCTCCAGCATTTCCAGGTCATTCCGGTCATCCCCGAAGGCGGCAATGTTTTTCAGCGGAATCCATTCCGCTCCGGCCACGGCCCGGATGGCCACCGTCTTGCCGGTATCCGCCGGCAGGAAAGCGTACCATTTTTCTCCCCGGTAGCACTGCAGGCGGCAGTTCGTTTTTTCGGCAATTTCCCTGGCCACAGCCTCTTCCTGAAGTTCCGCCACGATCTTGTTCGCGCGGACCTCCAGCGGATCGGAATAATCGCAGTATACCGCCTTGTGCAGTTTTTCCGATTCGGCGATATGCAAGCTGTTCCAGTACACGGTTTTTCCGCAGGCAACCGTGATTTCCGCCCCGGGAACCGCCTGCAGCAGCTCCTGCACAATCCGGTTCGTGTCCGGCACGGAGAAGGAGCTGGAATAAATGCACTTCTCCCCGGAATGAACCAGTGTACCGTCCGTAGTGATCTCATAATCCGGCTGCAGCTGATGAATATACTTTTCCGCGCCGATCCAGTACCGGGCTGTGGCAATGGCAAACCGGATGCCCTTCGCCCTGCACTCCGCCAGCGTCCGGAGCGTCCGTTCCGAAACTGTCCCGTCCTGCCGCAGCAGGGTATGGTCCAGGTCGGTCAGTATCATCCGGATCATAAAGCCGCCCCCTTTCGCATTGGATCCATTGTCCCGTCAGATCCGCATTGTCAGTACGTTCATTCCCAGCAGGTTCTGGTAACTGACATCCTTCGCGAGACTGTATACCAGCTTGATGCCGACATTCTTGCCCGCGTCATCGCTTTTCCCTTCTGCAATTTTCGCGTACAGGCTGGTGGGGTCAAATCCCTCGCAGTTGTCCCGGATCCGCAGGATAATTTCGTCTCCCTTCAGGACCACACGGATATCCGCGGAGCGGCCCTTTTTTTCACCTGTAAACCCGTGTTCCGCCACATTGCCGGCCATTTCCTCCATGCACAGGCCTGCGAAGTAACCCCTGCGGGTATCCACTTTGTATTCTTTGCAGAAGGAAATAATCGTCTTTGAAACCTCCATGACTTCTTCGAGTTTTGTGACGGAAATGTCAATCCGGTCTTTCTTGCCTACGCCGATATTATCCGGAATGTCCATAAACTGCTCAAACGTGCGAGGGCACTTCTTCCGGTGGATCCAGGCACCGAAGAAGACGACCAGCATACAGATCCCGCCGTTCAGGATATTGGAAAGATACAGGGCATTCATATTCTTCATCAGGGGAATCAGGATCAGACTGCACAGTGTCACGCCCAGCATGCCATCCATCACCGGCAGCACCACAGACAGGACCTTCTTCTCTGCTGTCTGGGCATAAGCAGCAAAATGAAGACTGATAAGCGACAGGGGCATGCACAGGGGCAGCAGCCGGAATCCCATCACAGTCATATGGTAAACCGGATCGGCAGGATTTTGGTAGAACATCCGCGTCAGCGGTTCCGCCAGGATGACCAGCAGGGCGACAATCACGCCCATCAGCAGCATACCCTTGGTCATCACAATCCGGAAAACAGATACCAGGGACCGGCGGTCTTCCTCTCCGATGCTGATACTGAACAGCATCCGTGAAACGGCAACCATGCCGAAGGGGATCGCCCAGATCACCGCAAGCAGCGAATTGGACGCCGCAAAGGACGAAACACCGTCATTCCCGATATATGCCAGGATCAGCCCGTTCACAATCAGGCAACGGAACATTTCAACAAACCGGGAAAGAGCGCCGGGATATCCCAGCGTGAAAATCTTTCCGGCATCCTTCCACCTGCATCCGTGCAGCAAAATCTTCCATTCGGATTTTCCCCGGAAATAGAAGGAAGCCTGGATTCCAAGGAATACCAGGAAGGAAAGGGAAGTGCTCAGTCCCAGTCCGAAGGTTCCCATATTTAAAACGAGGATAAAGATATGGTCAAACACCGCGTTGGCCACCAGGCAGGCAATACTGGCTGCCATGGTCAGCTTTGTCTGGTTTTCAAGTGAAAGGAAGGAGAACAGCTGCTGCCCCAGCACCAGCGCCGGAATACCGATGGCCTGGCCGTAGATGTAATCATTCAGCATCTGCAGATCCGGCTGTGTGTTGATAAAGATCCGGGTCGCTCCGGTGGCCGCGCCGAGCACCATCAGCAGGGTGGATACCACTGCCAGCCCGCCGGAAACCACCAGATTGACGCTGAGCAGGCCGTTGATGTTCTGCCGGTCCTTTGCGAGATACCGGCCGTAGAGCATCTGTGTCCCGCTGACAAACAGCATGCTCGCCGCATAAAGAAAGTGGTTGAACGGCCCGAACAGGCCGATGGCGCTCATGGCGCTTTTTCCGATCACGTTACTGGCATAGACGCTGTCCACGATGCCGTTGACCGCGGAAATCGCAAGCAACAGGACCTGGAATGGCAACAGTCTGAAAAAGAGTCCGGACAGCAGCCGGTATTCCGCGTGTTTACCCTTTGCCCGCATGGTTTTCTCCCCTTTTTTGCCGATATATAACTATATCACATTTTCCCGCCTTTTTTCCATATCATTTCCCCTGTTTTCCATTTTGTCAAAAAAGCGGCCCGCTGTTCAGTGCAGCCGGGCCGGAGAAACACAGTTTTTTCAGATCTCATAGGTCAGGGTGTCCAGTTTTTCCGTCAGTTTCCGGATCCTGTCCAGGCAGCGGTCAATCTCTTCCTGCTGGCAGTCGGCCTGGGATTTGCCGCTCCGGATTTTCCGGATCTTCCGTGCGTAGCCGATGAGTGAAGCCTTTTCGGCCACCTCCCGGAGCTTTTCCTCGTCGTCTGTCCCCAGGTAGCAGCGCAGGAAAGCGTCGAAGAACTTACGGGCCGTCTTGTAGGAGAAGCCCATGAACTTCTCGACGACGGACGGATCGTCCTCGCCCAGGATCACATAGAAATAATACAGGTCACTGAGCTCCGCGATGGGCTGTCCCCTCGAAATCCGGTCCATGTCAATCAGGAGCGCCTCCCCCTTCTGCAGGAAGACATTCCCCGTATGAAAATCGCCGTGAACCAGATGGCAGGTATCGGGCAGGTCGTCGATCAGCTTCATGCATTTGCCGGCAAGGGCCTCGTCATGATATCCGAGGCCTCCGTTGATGTAATCCCGCAGCCTGTCCCGTACATCCGGGAAATCCGCTTCCTTGATCGCCTCAGCATCATGAATCGTATGCGCCAGGTCCGCCATGATTTTTGCGTAGGTTTCCACCTGTCCCGGGGAGCGTGAAAGGTTCTTGGACACCGTTTCGGAATCCACCAGTTCATACATGGCGCCGTACCGGTTCCCGACGGACACAATACCGAAGGAGATCGCTGTCGGAACACCGAGGATAAAGGCGCTCCGGCTCAGGGCAATCTCCCGCTCCACGTCGCGGTATGTATTGTTCTGGTTGAACACCTTGATGACCAGTTCGTCATTGTAGCGGTATACGTCGCCTTTGGCGCCCCGTCCCAGGAGCTTGCACCCGTCCACGGAAACTTCCCTGTACTTCCTGTACCGGGCCTTCTCCGAGTCGAAGGTACCGGGCCAGATGAAGTTGATATGCTTGATGAGTTCCTTGAAGGCTCCGGTTTTGTTGAGGGACAGTTCCAGCTGCTCCGCAAGGCTCTGGTAATACCAGTGCTGCATCTCGGGATCATTCTGGTGGAAGTTTTTCCACATGGCTTCGCCATGCTCGGAATACATCCCCGCCAGGGACCGGACATTCGCCAGCTTATCCGCAAGCCAGAGCATTTTTACACCGATGTCATCGGTTTTTTTCAGTGCCCGCAGAGTACCTTCCTTGCGCCGCTGCCATGTGGCGCCCGGTTCCTCATCCGGATATTCTTCCTCCGATTCGGCGGCCACCAGCTTCGCCACCCGCGGGCCGAAGAGTTTCTCAATCTCCGGCAGCGTGCCGTCCGTATCCTCCACGATGTCGTGCAGGATGCCGGCGGTAATGATCTCCACATCATCCGTCATCGTGGACAGGATCTGCGCCACCTCCAGCGGATGCAGGATGTACGGCCGGTTTCCGAATTTGCGCACTTTTCCCTGGTGCAGTACGGTGGCGTAGATAATGGCTTCTTCCAGGATATTCATCATCGCCTTGTTTCCTGCCTTTTCAGTTTTTCCCGGAATCCTGGTCCGATTCAAAGAAGGTATGCTTTTCATTGCGAAAAGTATACCTTCTTCAGGATTCCTGTATGTCCGGTATTGTCAGTTCTCCTGCTCTTTTGCTTCTTCTGCCGGCGGTTCCGGGGGATTCCCGGCAGCCTGTGCTCCTTCCGGCAGTGCCTCCTCTTCCCCGGGCTCGGCTTTTTTCATCTCACCGTAGAAGTTTACGACAACAGATGTGATCAGGGCCACCACCACGATTCCATAGATGCCCAGGATCACGGAAAGGATCCGCCCCACCGTCGATGTCGCCGTCATGTCACCGAAACCAATGGTGGTTACAACCGCGAAGCAGTACCACAATGCGTCGGAAAAATGCGTAAAGGCGGGATCCATATACATCAGCACCCAGGAGAAGGAAACAATCAGCAACACGAGGCCGAAGATGATCTCTGCCGCGTAGGTCTGTTTCACGATATCCCGGAGCAGGTCCAGCCGCAGGCGGGCAAAGGTCACCGTCATGATCCGGGCAAAACTCCTGATTGAAATCAGGAGCATGATGACCACCGCGAAGGCAACCGGCGTCTCTGGTTCCTGTTCAAACCAGATCCCGATGCAGAAATACAGGATCAGCGCAATCACGGCACCATTCAGCGCAACCCTGTACCATTTGCGGTTGCGGAGGATGGAAAGCACCCGTGACGGAATCAGCGAGAGCAGGAAAATCGCGCCGGTGATCATCCATGCCAGCGGAGAGGACGGCCAGATATTCAACGCCACGGCACAGAGCAGGAACACGCCGGAAGATATGAAATCCACTTTCCTCCGCAGGGGAATCTGGTGTCTGTACCGTCTCTGCACCGCACGGAAAAACGTAGCCAGCGCCAGCAGGAGGTACTGCGCCATCATCAGCCCGAAAACATCCAGCGCGTTTTCCGTCGCTCCCGGATTCATAGCTGAAACAAAAGCGAGGCCGCAGGGGATCATCAGCAGGGAAAAGAACATCTCCAGGACGGTCAGGAAGCCCATGCCCCTGAATTTCATATTCTTTATTTTCTTGATCTGTTTGAACCGTCTGAATAGCTTCATTCGTCTGCTCCTGCCTTATCGATTTACTGCCCTGAGAGCAACCCAAAGATATAGTTCAGCGCTTCAGTCAGGCTCTTACCGTCCAGCTTCTTGATCGGCGCAATAGAGATCAGCTGGTAGGCGCCCTGGACCACAATCAGCGCGATCAGGGCAATGCCGGCGACAGGAATCAGCATACCCACCGTCTTGTTCTTCGGGATCTTCGTATAGTTGAACAGCAGGACAATCGGCGCGAAGATCATCAGGATCAGGGATTTGCCGAAACCGACAGAATAGGCAACCGTATTCTTGATCGCTGTTTCAGATTCCACCAGAGCGTTCACGCCTTCCGCGCTTCCTCCCTGGTTGAGTACCATCACAATAAAGATAATCAGGTCAATCACGCCGGCAACAAACAGGATCACTGCCGTGAAAACGGAGAAGTTCCAGGCATTGCGGTTCGTTTTCAGGAATTCCTGGTATTCTTCATGGGTTTTCCCATGCCTGCAGTAGCGCCACTCCCGTGTCTTGATATAGATCGCCAGCATCATAAATACGATGAAGGTCATCGGCGGCTTCACCGACAGCAGCGGGAATCCCCAGGAAGGAATCCGGACCTGCCCGGCGGCGGAAAGGCCTTTGAGGAGCAGGGAGACCACTTCATATGCCACGGGGAGGATCGCAAATGCACGGAAGATGAGGATCTTTTTGCCGGTAAAAACCCTCTTCGGCCGGGCATTCATGAAATACATGAACAGAGTGCACAGCAGCAGGTCGATAAAAATGTTGAAGGCAAAAAATCCCCGTTTGTTCACGCCGTAGAAAGAGGTCATCACGAGGTTGTTCGCGTCCGACGCATCCTCCAGCAGCAGTCCGACCGTACCGACGATATAGCGGTTGAAGAAGATCAGGAAAACCAAAGCAATGCCCGCCGCGGCACCGCCGTTCCGGAGCAGCTGCTTTTTATATCCTTCAGAATTGTTCAGGATCCGCGCAAAGTTGGCCATCAGCAGGAAAGGCAGGGACATTTCCGCGATATAGGAAATCACATCCGCGATACCCAGGAACCTTTGCGCGTCTTCCGGGTTGACTCTGACAGCAACCTTCATCAGGGCCATCACGACAGCGACCGTAATGCAGATCCAGCCCAGGACCTGGAAACTCTGGAACGAAAATACGCCTTTGTACTTGATATCGTCGTGCAATCCGTGTTCATGGAATTTTACGCGTCTACTCATATGACTCTTCCTTTGACACTTTATTGGGACTTTAGCATGATAAAAAATTATATCATTATCCGGGTAATATGTCCACCTGTTTACGGATCCCGGCACAGGTCACTTCATATGCACATCCATCTGCGGATAAGGAATGGAAATACCCGCCTTGTCCAGGGCACGTTTGCCGTTGTCCAGCAAGCGGAAATTCACCGGCCAGTAGTCCTCCGTTTTGACCCAGACCCGGATCTGGAAATCCAGCGAGCTGTCCGCGCATTTGTTCAGGACGACGGCGGGCGCCGGATCCGGCAGGAGCGCTTCCTCCTGCGAAACCACCTGATTCAGTACTTCGTAGACCTGGTCCATGCTGCTGTCGTAGCTGACGGAAAAGGTCAGGTCCAGCCGCCGGCTTCCCTCCCGGGTGTAGTTGATAATCGCAGTATTGGTCAGGGTACCGTTAGGCAGGTTGATATGGCGGTTGTCAAAAGTGGCCATCTCCGTATAGAACGCGCCGATAGCTTTCACCGTGCCTTCATTCTCCCCGATCCGGACATATTCGCCCACCTTGATCGGCTTGAACAGCAGCAGGATAAAGCCGCCGATCAGGTTGGTGAGCACGCCCTGCATCGCCAGGCTGACCGCGACGCCGGCGGAAGCCAGCAGCGTCATGATGGAGGTCAGCGGGATCCCCATGGTGCCCGCGGCCGTCAGGATCACCAGCACATACAGGAGAATCCGCAGCAGGTTCCTGAGGAAGCTCTTCAGCGTGGGATCGATCTTCAGTTTCTTCTCATAACGTTCAAAGAGCTTGACGAGCCAGTGAACGAGAAACAGGCCCACCACCAGCACAATGATACCGCGCAGGAGATCCACTCCTGCGGTGCTCAGGAAATTTTTGATGCTGTCCCAGGTCATTTTTCCACCTCCGGACGATTTTTAGTAGATAACGCTCGGCACACCGTTCCCGTCCTTCTCGATAATGGCCGGAATGTAATATTCATTCCCCTCCGGATCCGTCAAGTACACGCCGGCAGGCTTGTCCAGGTCCTTGATCTGCACGGTCACTGCGCTGCTGATGATGCCTTCCCCAATGTAAAGGGAAGCGGTTCCGTTCTCCGGATCCTCCAGACGGACCTTCCATTCAGCGGTGACGGGATATTTCTCCTCGTCCAACCCGAAGGAAACCTGGAAATTCCGGTTATTGATCCCGCCGCGGAACTGGAGGATCAGCAGTACGATCAGCGCCGCGATGGAAATCCCGGCCGCAATCAGCCGCGGGTTCCGCTTGTGCAGGATGCAGAGAATCAGCACCGGCACTGAGCCGTAGCAGAACAGGGTGGAGACCAGGAACTTCGGAGGCGTCCGGATCAGGTCCGCCAGATAGCCGGTTCCGAAGAGGATCAGGCCGCACAGCGCCACGGACAGAATGAGGGCGGCAATCCAGTCATCCCGCTTGATGAACCAGGCGATGAATCCGCCGGGAAGCGTGGCTACCGTCCACCAGAACCAGTAGGGATAGTAGTATTTGAAAAGCCCGAACCCCATGCTGTTGAACGGCACCTGCACCAGGTAGACCAGCGGCTGGGAAATCAGGAAATAGACGAAGGTCTTGCAGGCAGCCTCCAGCGGCTTGTCGCAGTTGACCACCACGATGATTGCCAGGACAATCCAGGCTTCAAGGGTCACCGCGATCTGGCGGAAGGAATTGCCTTCCGGAACCAGCAGGGCAACCAGGCCTGTAATCAGCCCGGAAATCACCGCGAACAGGATCAGCCGGGGCCATGTCATTTTGATACCGCCAAAGATTTTCCGGATCATTCTTGTGCTCCTTCCGCTGCTTGAAAGCGCCGGAGCTGCTGCTTCGGCGCTTGACTGCTTTCTTATTTGATGCCTCTCCACTTGTTGAAGGGGAAGGCCACCCGGCGCACGTGGCCGACAATCATGGTCCGTTCCAGGGCACCCACCGCGCGGCTGTCGTTGGAATTCAGCCGGTGATCACCCATGACGAAGTAATAGTTTTCATCCAGGGTGAAGGTCTTCTCGGACAGTTCGGGGATGATCTCGCTCCAGTTCGCGCTCGTCCAGTCCTTGCCGTTCCAGGAGATGACGACCATTTCCTGTTCCGCCCGGCCGTTCCGGGATTCCTCCACCTTTTTGTTGTAGATCTTCAGCAGCTTTCCACTCTCATCCTTCGCATAGATCGTGGTTTTTTTCCGGTCCCACGCTTCGCCGTTCACCAGGAACTGCAGGGAACTGCTGCTGCCGGAAACCGTCAGCGTATCGCCCTTTTTCGGCACCCGGTACGGGCCGAAGCTGTATCCATCCGAGGCGCCGCGCACCCGGTAATCCGGATTGATCAGGTCTTTCTCCGCTTCCACCTGGTTTCCGTCGATATACAGATAGCCTTCCCGCAGTTCCACCGTTTCCCCGGGCATGCCGACAATGCGCTTTACAAAGTTCACCGCGCCCCGGGCCGGATACCGGCAGATGACCACATCCAGGAAATTGGGATTCCCCCAGCCAAACCGGGCTGCCTGCTGGGCACCGTTGTCACTGTGCCAGGGCATATTCAGCCAGATGCTGTTGTAGTCATACTTGCTGACCAGCATGATTTCCCCGTTGGACAGGGTATCGTCCATGGATTCCCCGTCCACCCGGACCGGTTCGAAGATGATGGCACGGATCACAAGTGCGGCCGCGAAGGCGCACAGCAGTGTAAGAACCCAGCTGAGAATTTCCCGCCACAAAGGTCTCTTTACCTTCTCTTTCTTCTTTCTCTTTTTCCCGCCGGTGGTTTCTTCTTCCGGCACTTCCGCCACATTCCGGAGTTCTGTCTCGCTCATCTTAAAGAGCTCCTTTCAGTTGTTCAATCTCCTCCCGGATCATATCCGGATTGCAGTAGTTCAGCGGGGAAAACCGGCCGCCCAGCGCTTTTTCCAGTTTTTCCAGCGCGGCTTCCTTATTGCCGGCTTCCAGGTCATACCGGCTCAGGAAATACAGCGTATCGATCTGGTTTTCCTTGATGGCAATGGCCTTGTCAAACCATTCCTTCGCGGCTGCCTTGTCGCCTTTGACCCGGTAAAGGAACTCCGCCATGTTGTCCAGGCTTACAGCGTCCTCCTCGTCATATTCGACAGACTTCTGAATAAATGCTTCCGCCTTTTCAATGCCGGCGTTCCACTCTTCCTCCGGCGTCAGCGCGGGAGCCGCTGCTTCCTCTCCGGGCTCTCCGGATTCCTCCGGCGCATCCGCGGTTTGCTCTTCGGCTTCTTCCGCTGCGGCTTCCTTTTCCGCCTGCAGGGCGGCTTCCGCGGCTTCCCGCTCCGCCTTTATCGCTTCAAAATCCGGCTTATGGGCCTGATCATATTTTTCCACATACAGATACCCCAGCGTCTGGTACACCAGGCCGGTTTCCCCCTTGTGGAACTGCTGTTCCAGGGTGTTGATGCCCTTGTCGATGGCGCCCAGGCGGAAACAGCAGGTGGCGTAGTATACCAGCATTTCTGTGCGCTGGCCCGGCGTCATCTGCAGCTTCTGGTTGGCCACCAGGAAATCCTTGGCCTTCTCGTACTGTCCCTCGCGGATAATCATCAGCGCGTAGGGCATCATAAACCGCGGATCCTTCAGGCCTTCGGCAAAAGCTTCCTCATACAGGCGGGTCGCTTCCGCGTAGTTCTTGCTTTTCTGGAAACGCAAAGCCTTGTTGGCCTTGATCACTGAAAAGAAACCCATGGATTATCGCTCCTTCAGCTTCCTCATTAATCTTTGACGGCGGTATTGTAACTCATTTTTCGTTTCTTGTACAGTTCCGCCCTCCCGCAGCACCGGTTCGCTGAGCAGGAGCATCGCTTTTTCGGTCAGCTCAAGGGCCGCTTTCACATCCCTTCGGACATGCTCTTCATACTTCGCCAGTTCCACATAGGGAAGAACGCCGCCCCGGCGTTCCCGGATCATTTCCCGCCAGATCTCCGCGGCCTGTTCCTTCTCTCCCGCCCGGCGGTAGCTCATGGCCAGCGCCGTCCCGGCGGAATCACCCATCCGGCCCCGCCGTGCCAGGCGGTAGCAGTGCCGCGCATTCTCCGTCCGGTTGATGCGCTCCAGGGCCCGGCCCATGGAATAGACGTCCTCGCTGAACCGGATTTTTTCCGGATGCAGGTACAAGTCCGCCATATGGTTCAGCAGCACGCACAGGGAAATGATATCCTGTGCATTGTGGCTGAGCACATCCTCCAGCAGCTCGATCTGTTTGGTTTTCAGGTAGGTGAAGTATCTCTCCGGCACTTCACTGCCGGGAATATCGTCGGTCCGGGGCTGGCCCAGGATCACTTCCTCCAGGCGGCCCAGGTTGCACCGGCCCAGCCGCAGCTTCCACAGCCGGCGGCATATATGCAAAAGGTCCAGGTGCGGCATATCCAGGCAGTCCGGATTCATACGGTTCATGCGGAAGCGGCTCTCCAGCAGAGGCACGTCAAAGGTGGTTCCGTTGAAGGTGCACAGCACGTCAAACTTTCCGAGGCCCGCCGCAACATGCTTCAGCTGGAAGGGCTCCTCCGGATAGTCCCGCAGCAGGAACTGGTGCACCTCGAAACCGTTGTCCGTCAGGTATCCCATACCCACAAGAAAAGCCACGGTCCCGCTTCCGCCCAGTCCCGTGGTTTCCGTATCCAGGTAAAGGATCTTCCGGGGATCCAGTTTTTCCGGAATCTCCCGGTCGCTCATCAGGCGCAGCGTCTCCGCCGTCAGGCCGAAGGCGCCGGGAAAATCCTCAATCGGACGGTACACTGCGAAGTGCCGGCAGTCAGTGGAAGCCTCTGCCGGGGCGGCCGGTTTCCCGGAGGTGCCGCCCACCGCGCGGAGTTTCTCCATCAGGTTCATTTCAGCAGCTCCTTCAGCAGGCGGATGGCCGTCCTTTTCCCGTCCTCCCCGATCTCACCGACGGGGCCTGCGCAGGAGGGGCAGCCGTATTCACAGGGGCAGTCCTCCGCCACCTGCAGCGCCCTGGACAGCAGCAGTTCCTTCATCCCGAAAGCCTTCTGGGACAGGCCGATGCCGCCTGGGCAGTTGTCATACAGGATAATTGTGGGCTTGTCGGTAATGGGGCTGCGCACCTGGTAGACCACGGCGATATCCTGGGCCGAGCACATCAGGTACAGCGGACAGACGATGCGCAGCAGGTTGGCCACGCCCATCATGCCGTTCTTGAGCCTGTCGCCGGCCATCCGGTCCGCCAGCGCATCCGGCAGCGTCCACCACATGGCGGTGGTATGCATATCCGTCTCCGGCAGGCGGACGTGGCCGAAGCCCAGCGTCTCGTGGGTGTCGAACCGGATCTTCTTGAACATCGTCACCAGGGCTGTCACCTTGATCTCCCCCAGGGCGGCCACCGCTGTGCCGGCAAAGGGCTCTTCCTTTTCGATATCCAGCAGGCTCAGGGAAATATTCAGGTCCGCGTCCGTGTAGTAGCCCACATCCACGCTGCGGATGAAAGCCTTGCAGGCGTCAAAGTCCAGCTTCTCCACCTGGTACTGGGTGCCCTCGTGCATGTAGATCGCGTTCTCATGCAGGAGCATGGGTGCGGTAAACCGGTCCATTTCCCCCACTACCCGGTGGTGTGCCGGATCGGTGATATCCACAATGATGAAGTTCTCCGTAGCCGCGGAGCGCAGGGACAGCTCGCTGGCGGGAAAATCCTCCGCAGACCAGTGATAGGTGCCTTCCGCCTCGTGCAGGATGCCCTGGTCGCTCAGGTACTCCAGCATTTCCCCGCAGCCCGGGGCATTACCGAACCCATCCCCTTCCCGGAAGGGCAGCTCGAAGGCAGCGCACTTGAAGTGGCTCAGCAGGATGTACAGGTTGTCCGGATTCAGCAGCGCGTTCTCAGGACTCTGCTGCAACAGGTAGTCCGGATGGTTCACTATGTACTGGTCGATCGCGGCGGAGGAAGCAATGAAGAAGACCATACTGACGCCCTTGCGCCGCCCGGCGCGGCCGGCCTGCTGCCAGGCACTGGCAATCGTGCCGGGATAACCGCACATGACGCATGCGTCCAGGGAGCCGATATCAATTCCCAATTCCAGCGCGTTGGTGGAGACGACCGCGTCCACCTGTCCCGCCCGGAGCCCCCGCTCGATGGCGCGGCGCTCCCCGGGGAGATAACCGCCCCGGTAGCCCCGGACCTTACCCGCGTTCCCCAGCGGATCGCGCACCAGGTCCTTCAGGTATCGGGTAAGCACCTCCACCGTGAGGCGGGAACGGGCGAAGGTGATGGTCTGGATTCCGTTCTTCAGGAGCGTGCCGGCAATGTTCCGCGTCACGTGGATCGCGCCTTCCCGGATTCCCAGCTGCCGGTTAACCACCGGTGGATTGTAGAATACGAAATGCCGCTCGCCCATGGGGGCGCCGTTTTCATCCACCAGAGTGACCGGGCGGCCGATCAGCGTCTCTGCCAGCTCCTTCGGGTTGGCGATGGTGGCGCTGCACAGGATGAACTGCGGATGGCTCCCGTAGAACTCACACAGGCGCAGCAGGCGGCGCAGGACGTTGGCTAGGTTGCTGCCGAAAACACCCCGGTAGGTATGGATTTCGTCGATCACGATATACTTGAGGTTTTCAAAGAGCTTGACCCATTTCGTGTGATGGGGCAGGATGCCGGAATGCAGCATGTCCGGATTGGTGACAACAATGTGCCCCGCCTGGCGTACCGCGCGGCGCGCCGCGGCCGGGGTGTCGCCGTCGTAGGTATAGGTTTTGATGTTGACACCCATTTCCTCGATCATTTCGTACAGCTCGCTGACCTGATCGGCGGAGAGGGCTTTTGTCGGGAAAAGGTAAAGCGCCCGGGTATCCTCATCCTGCAGGATCGCGGAAAGCACCGGGAGATTGTAGCACATGGTTTTACCGGAGGCTGTGGGCGTAACCACGGTCACATCCTCGCCCCGGGCAGTGGCTTCCAGGCTGGCCGCCTGGTGAATATACAGTTCATGGATGCCGCGGCTTTCCAGCGCGGCCTTCAGCCGCCCGTCCATCCCCGCGGGGAACGGCGCTGTGCGCGCGGGGCGTGCGGGAAGCACTTCCCACCGGGTCACGTTTTTCATGAACAGATTGTCGCGGCGGAGCTGATCTGCCAGCTGCTGTACGTTCATCCCCCATCCTCCGATTCATCTTTCATTCTACGGGTATTATAAAAGCTGCGTTCCCCCATTTCAAGGCGAACAAACGAATTTCCCTCCTTGTCCTTTTCCTTTCCCGTTGGTATAATAGGCCCCGTTGCGGAATCTTTCCGCGGCAGAGAATGATTCGGCATGAGAAGGAATGAGTACAGATGAGAATTGCGATCTACGGCGCAGGTTCCCTGGGAACCGTCATGGGTGCCTACCTGACAAAGAACGGTGTCCCGGTGGACCTGATCAATCATAATAAGGCCCATGTGGAGGCGCTGAAAGCTTCCGGTGCACATATCACCGGCACCGTGGATTTCACGGTTCCGGTATCCGCCCTCCTGCCGGAGGAAATGTCCGGAAAGTATGACATCATCTTCCTGATGACCAAACAGCTGCACAACCGGGAAGTCGTCACCTCCCTGAAGGAGTTCCTTGCGGAGGACGGCCTCATCGTCACCCTGCAGAACGGTATCCCGGAGGACGGGATCGCCGAAATCGTAGGTCCGGAGCATACCATCGGCGTAGTCGTGGAATGGGGCGCCACCCTGGCCAGCCCGGGCGAAAGCGTCCTGACCTCTGAGCCGGACAGCCTTTCCTTCCATATGGGCGGCATGCCCGGTATCGGGGACGAACAGCTGAGCCGTGTGAAGGACGTGCTGGAAAAGATGTGCCCCGTGGAAATTGAAACCAATCTTCCCGGCGCACGCTGGTCCAAGCTCCTGATCAATGCCACCTTCTCCGGCCTGGGTACCGTCATCGGCGGCACCTTCGGCGATGTGACCGGCGATCCCCTGGGCCGCGAAATTGCGGTCCGCTGCATGAAGGAAGTTATCGACGTGGGCCATGCAGCCGGCGTGGAATTTGCCCCTGTGCAGGGCAAGAATATCACTGTCCTGTTCTACTGGAAGACCACAGCGAAGAAAGTTACCGCCAAGCTGCTCCTGCCCATCGCCATGAAGAAGCATGCGGCCATCGAGCCCTCCATGCTGCAGGACCTGAAAAAGGGCAAGCCCTGCGAAGTGGATGCCATCAACGGCGTTGTTTGCGACTGGGGAAAGAAAACCGGCGTTCCCACGCCGGTCAACGACAAAATTGTGAAGCTCATCCGGGAAATCCAGGATGGCAAACGGAAAACCGGAAAGGAAAACCTGAAGGAGTTCTGATCAGGATTCCCTTCAACCGCATACGAAAAAGAGCCTGTGCATAAGCAAGGCTCTTTTTTCATTACCGGATTCTGTGGTCCAGCCGGCGGGTCAGCCGGGTTCCGGTAATCGCGATCACCTGGACCATGATCACCAGCACCGCGCTGGCCGCGTACATGAAATCATAGTACTTCTTGCCGCGCTGGTATCCCTTGGTGATGGCGTAGGCGCCGATACCGCCGCCGCCCACTGCGCTGACCATCGCGGTATATGCGAGGATCGTCGTGACAGCCATGGCCGCACCGGTTACCAGGGAGGGTACGGATTCGGGAATCAGCACCTTCCGGATAATCTGCCATGTGGAGGATCCCATGGCTTTTGCAGCTTCGATCACGCCGCCGTCCACTTCCAGGAAGGACTGCTCCACAACCCTGGCAATATAGGGGGTGGCGCTGATCACCAGCGGGAAGACGGAGGCGGGTGTTCCGATCGCCGTTCCCATGACCGCCCGGGTCACCGGAATCAGCATGGCGATCAGCAGGATAAAGGGGATGGAACGCAGGAAATTGATGATAGCGCCCAGGATGGCGTTGAAGGTGGGTGCCGGTTTGATCCCGTCTTTCCGGGTGATCACCAGCAGAACCCCCAGCGGCAGGCCGAGAAGATAGGAAATGGAAGACGCGATCACAGTCATCATGCAGGTTTCCAGGAAGCCCTGCCAGATCAGTTCCCAGTTCACAGCGGATCCACCTCCTTCACAGTCAGTCCCTGGCTTTCCAGGTAATGGATTGTTCTCTTGCGGGCTTCGTCATCCTTCGGGGTTTCAATCAGCATCTGCCCGTAGGATTTTCCGTTGATCCGCTTGATATCCGCGGAAAGGATATTTACTTCCACGCCGGCTTCCTTTACAAGCCCGGCGATAATGGGCTGCGTTTCCTTTCCTTCCTCAAATACAATACGCAGGGCGGGAACCTCGGGGATCGCTTCTTCGTCATCGCCGGTGGGCACGATGCCGAAAAGCCTGCGGCCGGCTGCGGAACGCGTATGGACAAACACATCGTCCACCGTGCCTTCCTCGGCGATTTTACCGCCGTCCAGGATAGCCACGCGGCTGCAGATCTGCCGGATCACCGCCATCTCGTGGGTGATCAGCACCACCGTGATGCCCAGCTCCTTATTGATCTTCTGCAGCAGTGCAAGAATGGACTGCGTCGTCATGGGATCCAGTGCGGAGGTGGCCTCGTCGCAGAGCAGCACCTCCGGGTTGCTGGCCAGTGCCCGGGCGATGGCCACGCGCTGGCGCTGGCCGCCGGAGAGCTGAATCGGATAGGCGTTGGCCTTGTCCTCCAGCTGGACAATCCGCAGCAGCTCCATCACCCGCTCGTTCGCCTTTTTCTTGTCCACGCCGGCGATTTCCAGCGGATAGCGGACATTGCGTGCCACGGTTTTCTGCATCAGCAGGTTAAACTGCTGGAAAATCATGCTGACCTTCCGGCGGGTCGCCATCAGCTGCTTTTCATTCATCGCGAGGATGTTCTGCCCGTTGATCAGGATCTGCCCTTCCGTGGGCGTATCCAGCCGGTTCATGCAGCGGATGAGGGTGGATTTTCCGGCGCCGGACATACCGATGATACCGTAAATCTGCCCGCGCTCAATGCTCAGGTCGATTCCGTCCAGCGCTACCACTTCGCCACCGGGCACCGGATACACTTTTCTCAGGTTTTTAACTTCGATCAGCAGATCCTTCTCGGGCAATGCAAACCCCCCTCTTTGGGTTCCTTCAGCTGAAAAACCGAGCTCCGAAACGAAGCCCGGTTTGTGGATCCTGAAACAGGTTTCCCTATGCGGCTTATTCCGCGGCCACTTCGAAGGTCGGGATCACGCCGCCGGCAAAGCCTTCATTCTCCAGGATGAAGTTCTTTACCTTTTCGGTCGCCAGCACGGATTCCAGCGCCTTCAGCCAGTCGGCATCCACGTTTTCCGGCTTCACAACCAGGTAGTTGATGTAGGTCTGGCCGGTAACGCTTTCCGCTTCTGTGAACAGTGCGTCGTCACGGACGGTCATGCCGGCATCCAGCACGTAGTTGCCGTTGATAATGGCGAAGGCCACGTCGTCCAGCGTCGCGGGAATCTTCTCAGCGTCCATTTCGATGATTTCCAGGCCGTTGGCTTCCACGATATCTTCCTTCTGCAGGCCGCTGTCAGGATTGGCGCCTTCGGGCAGGGTGATCAGTCCGGCATCCTGCAGCAGCAGCAGGGCACGGGTTTCGTTGGAAGGATCGTTCGTCACGGCGATCTTATCCCCGGGAGCGATGTCCTTCAGGTCCTTCTTGGTGCCGGGATAGATGCCGTAGGGTTCGCAGTGCACGCCGAAAGCGGCAACCAGCTTGTCCGCCTCATTGTCAACGCTGTCATTGTAAGCATTGAGGAAAGGCAGGTGCTGGAAGTAGTTCACGTCCACTTCGCCGGCAGCCGTCGCGGGATTCGCAACAAAGTAGTCGGTGACTTCCATGATCTCCAGGTCGTATCCCAGGGCAGCCAGGTCGTCCTTGACGAACTCCAGGATGACCGCATGGGGCGTGGTGGTCGCGGCGACGCGGATCTTCTGATTTTCAGCCACGGCCGCGGCGGAACCCAGAACCAGCAGTGCGGCCAGTACCAGGGCCAGAATCTTCTTCATAACAGTTTCCTCCTTTAAATCTCCTTCTTGCCGCCCCGGAAACGCGTCCGGAAACGGAATAAGCGTATTATAGTCAGATTCTGCTCGCCTTGTCAATGAAAAAACCACTGAAAAACCTTTGAAAAGCGCTTGACAATCCTCCGGAAAGGGATTATGATTGCATCAACGATTAAACGATTATTTAATTGTTAAATGAAAAGGCCGTGGAAAGGGGTATGGAACCATGAAAAAAACTTACAAAATCGAAGTGGACTGCGCCAACTGTGCCAATAAGATGGAATGCGCCGCCGCGAAGGTGTCCGGTGTGGAAGCGGTAACCGTGAATTTCATGACCCAGAAGATGAATGTGACCTTCGCGGAAGGATCGGATCCTGCCGCTGTGATGCAGAACGTGCTCAAGGCCTGCAAAAAAGTGGAAAGCGACTGCGAAATCGAGCTGTAAGGACTTTGGATGGATATGACGAAGAAACAGAAAAAGATGCTGGTGCGCATCTGTGTGTCCGCCGCGCTGCTGATCGCGCTGCATTTTCTGCCGGAGGATTTCCCGCGCTTCGCTGGGGAGGAAGGCGGTTTCCTGCAGCGGCTGGTCCGGATGCTGCTGTACGCGGTTCCCTATCTGGTCATCGGGCACGATATCCTGCGGAAGGCGTTCCGCGGCATCCTGAACCGGCAGATGTTCGATGAGAACTTCCTGATGGCTGTAGCCACTGTCGGTGCTCTGGCCATCGGCCTGGCGAAAACCGGGGATTTTGCCGAGGCGGTTGCCGTGATGCTGTTCTACCAGATCGGGGAGCTCTTCCAGAGCTATGCCGTGGGGAAGAGCCGGAAGAACATCAGCACGCTGATGGATATCCGTCCGGACTTTGCGCGGATTGAAACGGAGAGCGGCCAGGAGGAAGTGGATCCGGACGAAGTTCCCGTGGGCAGCGTCATTGTGGTCCGGCCCGGGGAAAAAGTACCGATTGACGGCATCGTCCTGGAGGG